>NZ_CP025096.1:1296666-2593333 GCF_002831565.1 Spirosoma pollinicola
CCATAATCAGCTTCAGAATCTCCCCTCATGTAGCCTTGTGAGCTAGTCATTGCGGTATTGCACTGCCCAATGAACGAGGGACTTATTTGTCAAATCGTCCACTTAACAAACTCTCAAAGGTATGAAAATTTTTGATTCGGCTCTATTGAGCTGGTCATGCAGCCGGCGTATACCGATTTTTTTGCTGCTTATGAAACTATCCGTTATACAACTCTTTTTTTTCGTCACGTTTGTGGGCCTGTCATATGGCTTCGACGGTAACGCGCAGGAACTCCTGAATAAGTCTATCTCCCTGCATACTGAAGGCCAGCGGCTTCGGTATGTAATCGGGCAGATTGAGAAGCAGACGTCAGTGAAGTTCGTCTACAGTTCCAGAAACATCGGAGTCGACCGGCCCGTTACGATTCACCTGACTAACGTGAAGCTGAGCGATGCGCTGGAACAGCTGCTGAAACCGCTTAATCTAACTTATCAGCTTATTAATGGGCATATTGTTTTAGACAGTATCGTTCAGGATGCTGAATCAAAGGCAGAGGCAGCTTTACCCGAACCGGAAGCCGCTGACCAGGTAATTACCGGAACAATTAGCGACGAGAAAGAAGAAAAGCTGCCGGGCGTTAGCATCGTTATCAAAGGCACCACGCGGGGAACCACCAGCGACGCGAAAGGTCAATTTAAACTTACTGTTCCAACGGGTGAAGTCACGCTGACACTTTCGTTTGTTGGCTACAAAAGTCAGGATATCGCCGTGGGCAATCAATCGACGCTGACTATTAGTATGCAGCCCGACCAGAATTCGCTCAATGAGGTAGTTGTGGTTGGCTATGGGCAGGTTCAGAAGCGGGATTTGACCGGATCAGTCGTCTCAATCAAGGAAGCGCAGATTACGTCGACCCCGGTGGTGAATGCACTGGAAACCCTACAGGGAAAAGTAGCCGGTATGGACTTGACCCGGAGCAGTGGCGAAACGGGTGCCCCCCTCAATCTTACCATTCGTGGCAACCGGTCGCTCAATGACTCGAACCAGCCGCTGATTTTGGTCGACGGGATTCAGTATGGTTCGTATATCGATATCAACCCCAACGATATTGCCTCCGTTGACGTGTTGAAAGATGCGTCCTCAACCGCTATTTACGGGTCGAGAGGTGCCAATGGCGTAATCTTGATCACCACCAAAAGCGGGAAGGTCGGTAAGACCAAAGTAGAGTTTAATAACTACTACGGTATCAACGATCCGGTTGCCTATCAGCACGTTACCAATACTGATCAATACGTGGCAATGACGCGGGAGGCCTATCGGGCCGCTGGCCAGTGGAGCAGCCCTGCCGATGATGAGAAGATTTTCAATATTCAGATGGACAATATCCGCAAAGGTATTAATACCGATTGGGTTAGTTTAATGCTACGTAGTGGAAGTGTTCAGAATAACCACATTGCCATTTCGGGGGGTAACGAAAAAACGAAATTTCGCCTGTCGACGGAATATTTCAACGAGCGCGGCTTGCTTAAATATGATCAGCTTCGGCGCTTTGTTCAGCACCTTAACCTCGACCATCAGATCCTGAATAACCTGAAAGTTGGGATGGTTCTGAATTTCAATTCGTCAACTCAACAACGCCGGAACACGAGTTTCTGGAACCTTCAAAAAAACTCTTCACTGGGTATTCCCTACAATGAGGATGGCTCGATAAAAACCTATCCGTTTCCCGGTTCTCTGGTTTATAACCCCCTCCTCGACGAAAGTCCGGATAATTATTCCAACCTGACCACCAGCAGCCGGATTTTTATGCTCGGATTTGGTGAATGGTCGATCCTGAAAAACCTTTCGTTACGGTCCAGTTTTGGTATCGATATTTCCAACAGCCAGCAGGGCATTTTTGAAGGAAAGAATACTACCCTGGCAGGCGTGAACAGCGGGTATTCGCGAGCCGCATTAATTGATGGCAAGAATCGCAACTGGACTTGGGAAAACGTTCTGAACTATACCAAAACCATCAAGGATCATTCCCTTAACGCTATGGTCGGAACCAGTATGATCAGCTACCGAACGGTGAACTTTTCGGGAGAAGGAAAGGATCAGCCGTTTTCGTCCTCGCTCTTTTATAATCTAAATACGAACACAAAAGACATTATCACAACCAGTAGCCTGATCGAGAGTTCGCTCGCATCGGTTTTTGGTCGGTTAAACTATAAGTTCAAAGATCGGTATCTGTTAACCGCTTCGTTACGTGCCGATGGAGCGTCGGTGCTGGCAGAGGGGCATAAATGGGCCTACTTTCCATCGGTGGCAGTTGCCTGGCGTTTGCTGGATGAGTCGTTCATGACCAATACCGGAAACCTGTTTTCTGAAATGAAACTTAGAGCCAGCTACGGGATTTCAGGAAACAGTGCCATTGCGGCTTATCAAACGCAGGGTGGACTTGGCAAAATCGCCTATTCGTTCGATGAAACCCCCGCTTTCGGCTATTGGCCCAAGCTCCTGGCGAACAAAGATTTAGGCTGGGAGAAAACCGCAACGGTCAACGTAGGACTTGACTTTGGTTTCTTCAAAAATCGGCTGACCGGCACTGTTGACGTCTACAATACCAACACCAGCGATCTGTTGATGGATCGGATATTACCCTCGTTGACGGGCTACAGTACTACCGTTTCTAACGTTGGGAAAACCAAAACCCGAGGGGTCGATCTGACTATTTCTACCCGCAATTACACATCGTCAGCGTTCTCCTGGTCAACGGATCTGAACCTGGCGACCTATAAAGAAGAAATTGTGGCCTTGAGCGTAGGGGGCGACGACGTATCTAAAGCGTGGTTCGTTGGCAAACCACTTCGCGTTTTTTACGACTACGAAAAAACGGGCATCTGGCAAACGGCGGAAAAAGATGCAGCCGCTGTTTACAACAAAGTACCGGGTGAGATCAAGGTTCGGGATCAGAACAACGATGGGAAGATTACGGCCAGCAATGATCGGGTTGTACTGGGGCAGGCCTCACCGAAATGGTCGGGCGGTATAACCAACAACTTTACCTATGGCAATGTCAATCTCTCGGTACTGATTTATGCGCGGGTTGGCCAGACGATTTCCAGTCAATATCTCGGCTATTTTTATCCGGGTGGTACAACGGCTGTAGCCGACTACTGGACGCCTGAGAACCCCACCAATGCCTACCCCCGTCCATGGCTGAGTCATACCGACCAGTACCTGTCAACGCTCAGTTATGTCGATGGGTCTTTCTGGAAAATCAAGGACATCCGCCTGAGCTATAACCTACCGAAGAACCTGCTGAAAAAGAGCTCGTTGAGTAATGTAACGATCTATTCGACTGCGAAAAACTTTTTCACATTCAGCAAGCTGAAAGATTACGATCCTGAGCGGGGTGGCTCCGTCGATTTCCCGCTGACCAAACAGCTTATCATTGGCCTTAACGTTAGTTTCTAAACGCCTTAACAGACCTTGTTGATCAGCGACACTGTCTTTCCATAATCATGAAAAAGATCCTCAGCTACCTAGTTCTTTCCACGGTATGTGCCGGGCTTTTGAGCCTGAATGCCTGCTCCGATTTCCTGACTGAAAACAACAAAAATACAGTGACTGCCGATGCCTTTTATAAAACCACAGAAGGCATTGAGAGTCTGGTTAATTCGTGCTACGCACCCACGCGTATTTGGTACGGCAAAACCGTTGGCTATCTGTTGACCGAAGCGGGTACCGACGAAATGCTGTTCGGCAACACGGCCAACGGATCGTATCCCTATTTTGATTATAATTCCAACCTTCAGGCAACAGAAGGCGGGTTGATTTTTGTCTGGAAAAGCTTTTACCGGGGCATAAATGCCGCTAATACGGCTATTGCCCGAATCAAGGAATCGCCTTTACCTGCTAACCTGAAAGCTGTTCGGGAAGCTGAAGTACGATTTCTGAGAGCTTTTTATTACTACCATTTGGTGGAAACTTTCGGCCCGATCCCATTGCGTACACAGGAGACGACGGCCCCCGAAACAACAGCCCTTAGAGCACCAGTCGATGAGATTTATACGCTTATATTTAGTGACCTGGAAACAGCCCTTACCAATATAAAAGGGGTTGTAGGTCCGCAGGGCGGGCGCGTAACTGAACCAGCCGTGGCAGCTTTTCTAGCGCGCCTATACTTGACCCGCGATAAAAACACCGAAGCGCTGGCTATGGCTGACCGGGTTATTAAAAGCTATGACTTTAAATTGACAGAGAACTATAAGTCACTTTGGGATATAGCGAACAGCAATGGCAGTACCAGCAAGGAAGTTATCTGGTTTGTCAATTACTCCGAAAACAACACTCTTAATGACTTCGGCCGATATGATGATCTGGGCTACTTTTGGCTCTGGGAGGGAGGGCATCATGGGCATTTGATGTTTCTTCCTTATTTCAATGGGCTGAAAGGCTGGCAGTATGATCTGGAGTCAGGTCGGTCGTTGTTGCAGTACATGCCTTCTAAATATTTAGTAGATCTGTACGACGAAACGAAAGACGCACGCTGGGCAGGTTCGTTCCGGACGGTCTGGTGGGCAAACGATGCGACAACGCTGACAGGGGGTATGAAACTGGGCGATACGATTGCCGTGGTATCAAAGCGGGCGGTGTCTGATGCGTATCGCAAGTCGAAACCCTATACCATCTATGATGCCAACGATATCTATCAGGCCAACGGTACACCTACTACTCCTCGATGGCGTTTCGCCGGACTTTGGAAATTCGCGGATCCGTCCCGTTCGGCCAAAGATGTAGTGAATAGCAAACGGGATGCATTCGTTTTCCGACTCTCCGAAATGTACATGATTGCGGCAGAAGCTAGTATGAAGCTGGGGAATACGGGTGCTGCGGCCGATTACGTCAACGTAGTTCGGAAACGGGCAGCGTTACCCGGAAAAAGTGAAGAAATGACCGTGAAAGCTGCTGATATGACACTTGATTTCATGCTGGACGAACGGGCTCGTGAATTTGCTGGTGAACAGCTTCGCTGGTTTGATTTGAAACGAACCGGGAAACTAATCGAACGACTGACGAAGTATAATCTGGACGCGGCCGCCAATGTAAGGCCCTATCATTTGATGCGCCCAATTCCCCGTGTTGAAATCGACGTGCTACAAAACAAAACCGAATTTGTCCAGAATCCAGGCTATAACTAATAAGTGGTATTAACGTTACTGCCTAATACTGTACGTTGTCAAATGAAAGTGGACAAATGAGGTGAAAAGGGGAGAAGACAATTCCATACTCTCACTGGCGACCCAGTGGTTTCACCTGAAGAACCTTAGTAATGTCTACTTTCATTTGACGACGTACACTGGGCAAGGTTATTTATTGAGTAGATCTATTCGCATTTCGACAGTCAAGCCAAAATCATCCTTGGTAGATCCGGCTTGGCTTATAAGTCAAAGCTCAGTAGAGTTTATAAGAACGAGGCTAATCACTCCCCATCTATATCTATATACTGTGTAACCTAAGTAAATAAAGCTCCTGTTGACACCTATGAATTGTACAACATTCTACAGACCGCGATGAGGCTCAATAAACATGACCAAATATGTTGCAGTGAAACAAAAAAAGCACTTAACAGTGTTGTTAAGTGCTTGATTATCAAGAGCCTCCTATAGGACTTGAACCTACGACCCCTTCATTACGAATGAAGTGCTCTACCAACTGAGCTAAGGAGGCTTTTTCTGCTTTTGAGAGTGCAAATATAACAGAGTTGAATTTAAGAACGCAAGTATCCGTTCTATTTTTGGTAAATTTGCACCCATGATTTCCATTACGAACCTATCGTACTATCTCGGTAGCCGGGCTTTATACGAAAATGCCTCGCTACATATCAAGCCAAACCAGAAGATCGGCCTAATCGGCCTCAATGGTACCGGCAAGTCAACGTTACTCCGTATCATCAATGGTGAGTATCAACCCGATGGAGGAATTATTTCCAAAGCGGGCGATGTTTCGATCGGTTTCCTGAATCAGGATTTGCTGTCGTACCAAACCGACGAGTCAATTCTGGCCGTAGCCATGCAGGCATTTGCCCGGCAAAATGAGTTGCAAATCAAGATTGAGGAACTGCTCCAGCAGATGGAGACAAACTATACCGATGATCTGGTTGATAAATTAGGAAAGGCGCAGGAAGAGTTCGACGCGCTGGACGGCTATACAATCCAGTCGAGAGCCGAAGAGATTCTGGAAGGGCTTGGGTTCTCAACCGAAGAACTGAGTAAACCCTTGAAGCTATTCTCCGGAGGCTGGCGGATGCGCGTAATGCTCGCTAAACTGCTGCTTGAAAAGCCTTCTTTACTGATGCTCGATGAGCCAACCAACCACCTGGACTTACCGTCTATTCAGTGGGTTGAAAAGTACGTTCAGAATTACGAAGGGTCTGTCATTGTGGTCTCCCACGATAGAGAGTTCGTGGATAATGTGGTGGATACCATTGTTGAAGTGTCGGGCGCAAAATTGAATTATTATGCGGGCGACTACTCTTACTATATGGAGGAGAAGAGCCTGCGGAATGAGATTCAGAAGGGCGCATTTGAAAACCAGCAGGCTAAAATTCGCCAGACAGAGCGGTTTATCGAACGGTTTAAGGCGAAAGCATCAAAGGCGAAACAGGCGCAAAGCCGGGTTAAACAACTCGAACGTATGGAGCTTGTCGATGACGTGATCGACAGCAGCGCACGGGTTAACTTTAAATTCAACTTCTCTCAGCAACCCGGTCGGCATATTCTGCACCTGGATGATATATCGAAGGCTTACGGCCCCAAACGTATTCTGACCCACTCGACGGCCCGGCTCGAACGGGGTGATAAAGTGGCATTGATTGGTGCCAATGGACGCGGTAAATCGACGTTGCTGCGCATTATTTCCGGATCAGAACCTGTTGACGGTGAGCGTGTTTTGGGCTATAATGTTTCGTTTAGCTTCTATGCGCAGCACCAGCTTGAGTCGCTTCGGGTGGAGGATTCGATGCTGGAAGAGCTCAAACAGGCAAACCCATCGAAATCGGATGGTGAACTGCGGGGTGTATTAGGTTGCTTCCTGTTCTCGGGTGATGACGTATTCAAGAAAATCAAAGTGCTGTCGGGGGGAGAGAAATCGCGTGTAGCCCTGGCCAAAGTACTGCTCTCACAAGCGAATTTCCTGTTGCTCGACGAACCGACCAACCACTTGGATATGCAGTCGGTGAATATCCTGATTCAGGCACTGCAGCAGTATGAAGGTACGTATGTGGTTGTTTCCCACGACCGGTATTTCGTGTCGCAGATTGCCAATAAAATCTGGTACATCGAAGACGAGCAGATCAAAGAGTATCCGGGCACCTACGACGAGTATGAGTGGTGGCAGGAGGAGCGCAAAGCACAGGGAATAACGTCGTCCAAACAACCAGTAGACAATTCGAAACTACAACCCGTAACCAGCCCGGCTCCCGTTTCGAGCGGCCAGATTGCGAACGGGAAGTCTACGAATGGTCGGATATCGGAAGATGAACGGAAAGAGTGGCACAAGACACTGAAGGTATTGACCCGCCAGGCCGAAGAAGCCGAAACGAAAATTAGTCACTTGGAAAGCCGAAAAAAGAAGCTGGAAACCGAACTGGCTGATCCCGCAACTTATGGCGACGATAAGCTGATGCAGGCCAAGAATGATGAATATCGGCACGTAATGGCCCAGATCAATCAGCTTCAGGATGAGTGGGAAACCGCTATGACAGAAGCCGAAGTTTGGGAGAAGAAGCTGGCGTAAGGTTTACAGTATTCAGGTTGTGGGTTACGGTTGGCTAATAAATACCGTACACTAAATACTATAATTATTAATCGCTCATATCGTACAAATAAAATATATTATATTTTATTTGTACGATATGAGCGATTATCGTAAAGGGCGGGGAGCGCAGTTCAATTTGGCCAATTCATTTTTGGCTCATCAGTACGAACCCGACAATTTAGGAGATGCGTTCGATGATGATTTCCCTGCCCCAACAGTAAAGACACAGTTTTTTGAAGAAACTCCCAAGCAGATTATTAGTCGGCCAAACAGCCCTGATATTGGCTTTCAAGCATCTATTAACCCTTACCAGGGTTGTGAACACGGCTGCATTTACTGTTACGCCCGATCCACACATGAGTACTGGGGTTTTTCGGCCGGTCTGGATTTTGAGAGTAAGATTATGGTGAAGAAAAATGCACCTGCCTTACTTGAAAAGCAGTTTCAGTCGCGGACCTATAAACCAGTCACCATCCACTTTTCCGGCAACACCGATTGTTACCAACCCGCTGAACGAACGTATCAACTGACGCGGCAGATCCTGGCGCTTTGCCTTCGCTATCGGAATCCGGTTACTATTATCACCAAAAACGCGCTCATTCTCCGCGATCTGGATATTCTAAAACCATTGGCCGAACTCAATCTGGTGAATGTGGCGATCACGATCACGACGCTGAACGAATCGCTCCGATTACTGATGGAACCCCGTACGGTTACGGCTGCCCAGCGCTTAAAAACGATGGGTGCTTTGCATCAGGCGGGTGTCCCCGTGGGTATCATGACAGCTCCGATCATTCCCAGCCTGAACGACCACGAAATTCCAAAATTGGTTGAACAAGCTGCCGGACAGGGTGCTTGCTGGGCCGCTTATACCGTTGTGCGGTTGAATGGGGCGCTTGGCCCGCTGTTTACTGATTGGCTCAAGAAAGCCTTCCCAGACCGTGCTGACCGGATTTTGAACCAAATTGCCGACTGTCATGGCGGGCAATTGACTGATTCCCGATTTAAAACGCGTATGTCGGGCGAAGGAGCGTATGCCAACCATATTGCCCAACTACACCGCATTGCCTGTCAAAAATATCTGGCTAACCGAAAACCTGTCGAACTGACTACTACTTTGTTCCGACCTGCCGGGCAATTGGACTTATTTAACTAAGCAATACTGATAGACTATTTCTCATACGAGAAGCCCTTTGGTGTGACACTGATCTGGTCGGCTTGCGCCAGCATCTCGGTATGGTCGAATGACTGCGTTACGGTTTTCTGAATTCCTTTGCAGATTGTGTCGAGGGGAAGGTCATTATCATCGGTGCCAAATGGGTTCTCGATTTCTTCGGCAATGATTTCCAGACTGGCTAACACATAAAACACAAATACGACCAGTGGAATAACCAGGTAATGAAGATTCGATACGTAGCCCAGTGGTAGGGTAAGGCAGTAGATAAAAATGAATTTCTTGATGAATGAACTATACGAAAAAGGAATGGGCGTATTCTTTATTCGTTCGCAGGCTCCGCATATATCCATCAGCGATTGAATTTCCGAATTGAGTAGTAAAAGGTGCTCGGGCAACAAAATATGCTGTCGTTGCAGGTCATTTAGTTTACCAAAAATTGCCAGAGCAATCTGTTGAGGTACATGCTCACTGAGCCGAAGATTACGAACGCTAAATAATGAACTTTCGGTAAATTCAGGCTCAATGGCATGCTGACGCAGGTGATTTTTTAACGAAAAGGCAAAGTTGGGGATCATAGTCCGAAAAAACTGGCGGGCTTCGCTTTCTGATGTATCGAGTAACTGGTCCATTTTGAGGGCCATGTTTCGACTGTTATTGACCAACGCGCCCCATAATTTTCGCCCTTCCCACCAGCGATCATAAGCTGTGTTGGTACGAAAAACCAACAACATCGAAATGACAAAACTTAACAGCGTGTGCATGAGCGACAAGTTCTTAAGGTGAACATTATCACTCAATCCCATCAACTCAATGACATAAACAATAATTACAGAATAAACGCCTACCGCTACCAAAACAGGAAGTAGCTTGCGCACTGTATCGGCTCGGTTGAAGGTGATGATGAACCGAAACCAGTCCTTTGGATTATAATTGACCATAGATGCCCTTAGCTGAGTAGACTGTAATCATACCGTATTTTGCTTATGTTATCAACGGCTAAGCTGGATAAATGTTGATAACGTTGTGATAGAACACTGATTTTAAGCTACAAACATCAATCCTACACAACATAACAATCAGCGTTCTGTTGTAACATTGATGCTGTTTAAACTTTCTCTTTGGGTGAAATTTAGGGTGTTTTTTTGTCATCCCGACGCAGGAGGGATCTTCGGGGAAATGGAAAACTCTGTCTTCCCCGAAGATCCCTCCTGCGTCGGGATGACAAAAAAACGCTCGAAAGCAAAATTCTAAACAATCTTATTAAAAACTACATTGAATGATTGCTTCTTTCAGGCTTTTTATTGCTGTATTCCTTGGGTTAATTACTTCGCCTTTGCTGGCTCAGCAGCTTCAGACAATTGACCACATTTATGACCCTAAAATTGAAACGGTATTGCTGTTTCCGCAAGTTAGCACCAATCAAATCGACCCCGCCTTAACGCTCAATCCGCCAATTATTTCGCTCGATGAAGCCGTTACCCTACAACTTGAGTTCGATGATTTGACGGCTAATTATCGCTCATTTCGGGCAAAAGTTTTGAATTGTAACGCCGATTGGCAACGCTCTGTACTCAACGACATAGAGTACACCTACGAATACAATGACAACCCGATTACCGACTATCAGATTTCGATAAATACCAAAATCCCCTACTATCATTATCGGTTCACCCTGCCACGAGTGAAACTGCCGGGCAATTACCTGTTGGTTGTTTATGACGAACGGAATCGAAATAATATTATCCTCACCCGCCGATTCAGTACCTATCAGAATCGGGTAAACGTAGCCGCCGATGTGCGCTTCTCGTCGAACCCGGCCCGCCAGTTCTCGGATCAGCAGATTGACATGACGCTGTCCTACAAAGGGTATCAGGTTATTTCGCCCCAGGATGATTTTAAAGTAATTATCCGCCAGAATTACCGTGACGACCGTGAGATTCGCGATTTGCGTCCAACCAATGTGCAGGCATTTGACCAGGTGCTGGATTATCGGCTTGTTGATTTAAGCAACATGATGCCGGGTGGTAATGAGTTTCGGTATTTCGATACGCGCACGATTATATCCCGCGCCAATTACATCGACCGGATCGACCGTCCCGCCGACCGTAACATCGCGTATGTGCAGACCGATCAACCACGTAATCGGGGTGTTTATATTCAAAGCGATGACTTCAACGGGCAGTTTGTGATCGACCACCGCGAATCGGGCAATGGGGCTACCAATGCCGATTACATTGAAACCATTTTCACCCTTAAAATACCCGAAGTGTCGGGTTTCGACATGTATGTGAATGGGGCCTTCAATTTCTGGCAGTTGAACGACCGTAACCGTATGACATACGATCCGCTATTGGGTGCTTACCGGGCATCCATTATGCTGAAGCAGGGCGTTTACAACTACGACTATATTGTGGCCACAACCGGGCCACAACCAAAAGTGGATGAGAACTTCATTGAAGGAAGTTTCTCATCCACCGAAAATGACTACGAAATTTTTGTGTACCACCGCCCGCCAGCCTCCCGCGCCGACCAACTGATAGCCTATAAACGGGTAGGGGTGAACAAACGGAAGTAAACGTAGGGCGAACATCTTGTCCGCCTTTGTAACAGAAAAAGGCGGACAAGATGTCCGCCCTACTGGCTACGCACTGTGCAGGAATTCCATAATGTCGCCATCCTGCACGACGTATTCTTTTCCTTCTACGGCTAATTTACCGGCTTCACGAACGCCCGCTTCGGTTTTAAACTGTGCAAAATCGGGAATCTTCATGACCTGCGCCCGAATGAACTTTCGTTCAAAATCGGAGTGGATAACGCCAGCCGCCTGGGGTGCTTTCCAGCCCCGGTGAATGGTCCAGGCACGAACTTCCTTCACACCTGCGGTGAAATAGGTGATCAGGCCTAATAATTTATACGATGCTTTGATAAGTTGGCTTAACCCCGACTCGGTTAAACCATATTCGCCCAGGAACATTTCACGCTCTTCTGGGTCTTCCATTTCGGCAATCTGCGATTCGATACCCGCGCTGATAATAATGACCTCTGCGCCTTCATCTTTCACCGCTTCCCGAAGCATGTCAGAATAGGCATTTCCGTTTGGTAGCGATCCTTCATCTACATTGGCGACGTAGATAACGGGCTTCACAGTCATCAGCGAAATGTCGCCGATGGCGGTTTCCCGTTCTTCGAGTGATACTTGTACCGTGCGCGCGCTTTTACCGGCTTCGAGCGCCGTTTTGTACAGTTTCAGGATTTCCAGTTCGCCTTTTGCTTTGGCATCACCAACACGGGCGGCTTTGTCGATCCGCTGAATTTTCTTGTCAACCGATTCTAAATCTTTCAGTTGCAACTCGATGTCGATAATTTCTTTATCCGACACAGGGTTAACTTTGCCTTCAACGTGAACAATGTTGTCATCGTCGAAGCACCGAACCACGTGAACAATGGCATCGACTTCCTTAATGTTAGCCAGAAATTTATTGCCCAGACCAGCACCCTGGCTGGCTCCTTTTACCAACCCGGCAATGTCAACAAATTCAATAATCGTTGGCACCACGCGCTGCGGTTTTACCAGCCCTTCGAGCGCGTCAAGGCGTTCGTCGGGCACGGTAACAACCCCAACATTGGGTTCTATTGTGCAGAACGGGTAATTAGCCGCTTCGGCCTTTCCGCTCGATATTGCGTTAAACAGCGTTGATTTACCTACATTCGGCAAACCCACGATTCCACATTGAAGTCCCATAGTTCAATTATAAAAGAACAAAAGAGCGTAAGAGTGAACTTGTCTGTCCCGCTCTTTTACTCATTCACTCTTTAGTTTTTGTGCAAAAATACAACCGCGACGGCGGACCGCAAAAAAAGCCTTCGGCAGGATGGGCCGAGGGCTAGCTGTGTGATGAAGAAGAAACTCGTTTGATTTATTACGTAAGAGTCAGGTAAAGTCTAGATCATGCGTGAGATGTCGATTGGATATTGTGAATTAACTACTCCCATTTTAGCTCACTGGCGAAGTCATCCTGTTCGTCCCGTTCACGCTGAACGAATTGGGCGAAGTCTACTTCGGGCATAAGCTCTGTTTTCACGTGGTCGACCGTTTCTTTGAGGGCTTCAACAAACTTGTCGAAGTCTTCTTTGTAGAGAAACATTTTGTGCTTTTCATAGACAAATCCCTCGCCTTGCGGGTGTCGGCGACTTTCGGTAATGGTTAGGTAATAGTCGTTTGTGCGGGTTGCTTTAACGTCAAAAAAATACGTTCGTTTTCCCGCCCTAACCCGTTTCGAGTAAATCTTCTCCCGGTCTCTCTCTTCCACAATTAAATAGGTTTAGTCAGTTAATAGCCACTAAAGTACGTGCAATCAGGCTATAACAAAAAGAATGCTGTTAATATATTTTGGGGCTATTTGACCCCAAAAACGAGTGACTTTGTGGAGGCCGTTCTACAGTTTTTTGGCTAAAGGCTTGGTTATAAAGCCCCTCTGGACTATCTTTGCTTTACAGGAATTGCACTTTTTGGGGGCGGATGGTATGTGGAAAGCGATTTGACATATCTCCCGCCTATTTTTTTCACGTAACCAAGAGCTGTATGAGTTTAATCATGTCCATTATGTTGTTTTTTAGCAACATAAACCCGGCGGAGGCTCTCCCGAGCCTCATACAGAAAGGCAAAGCGTCTTTTTATTCCAAGAAGTTCAATGGTCGCAAGACCGCTTACGGTGAGCGCGTTAGCGCCGAATCCCTAGAAGGTGCCCACCGCCAATTCCCCTTAAACACGTTGGTTGAAGTCACTAACCTTGACAACCAACGTTCAGTAATTGTACGAATCAATGATCGGGGGCCTTTTGCAAAAGGTCGTGTCATTGATCTCACCCTTGCAGCAGCGCATGCACTTGGTATGGTTTCTAAAGGAATCGCTAATGTATCGCTCCGGGTTGTTGGCAAAGGTCATGCTATCGCATTATCGACGTCTGCCTTTACAACACCGATTGCTTTTCAGCCGATGCTGGAGCCAGTTATGTAAGTCGGTTTAGCCGCATTATCAGAACCGTTCGATATTTCCCTGTGCAATTCCTGCCTGAGATGTCGAACGGTTCGTTTTTTGCACTAAATTCAAAAAGCGTAAGAATGAAAGAGCGAAAGAGCGAAGAGCTGGCGCAAAATTTTTCACTCTTTCGCTCTTTCACTCTTTCGCTCTTTAGAGTTCATGAAACAACCCCTTAATCTGGGCCAGGTGCGTTCGTTTGGAAACGTCGAGTTTTTGGCCCGTCAACTAGTCGAAGGATTCATTACAGGGCTGCACAAATCACCCTTTCATGGGTTCTCTGTCGAGTTTGCCGAACACCGTCTCTACAATACCGGCGAAACAACACGGCACATCGACTGGAAAGTGTTTGGCAAAACAGAAAAACTGTTTGTTAAACGATATGAGGAGGAAACGAATCTGCGGTGTCATCTACTGATCGACACGTCGTCGTCAATGTATTATCCGGAAGCCAATTATGGGAAAATGACGTTTAGCGTAATGGCGTCTGCCTGTTTGGCTTATATGCTCCAACGGCAAAAAGATGCCGTAAGTCTAACCACGTTTGCCGATCAAATTGACCTGCAAACTCAGGTCAAATCGACGCCTTCGCACGTTCATAAGTTATTTACGCAGTTAGACCTGCTGATGCAGCAACCTAAGCCCCTGCGCAAAACCTCAGCCGCCGAAGTAATTCACCAGGTAGCCGAAAAGATCAACAAGCGCTCGCTGGTGGTGATTTTCAGCGATATGTTCGACAATAGTGAAAAAGCCGATGCGCTGTTTTCGGCTTTGCAACACCTGCGTCATAATCTGCACGAAGTATTGCTGTTTCACGTAACGGACAAGAAAACAGAGGAAGATTTCGATTTTGATGAATGCCCTTACGAATTTATTGACCTGGAAACGGGCGAGAAGGTGAAACTTCAGCCGGGACAAGTGCGCGAAACCTACCAGCAAGCCGTAAAGACATATTTCCAGGAACTGAAGATGCGCTGTGGTCAGTATAAAATCGACTTCATCGAAGCCGACATTGCGCAGGGATTCGACCAGATTTTGAATGCTTATCTGGTGAAGCGGACAAAGATGAGGTAACGTGGACCTCTGGTCCGCACAGCCGAAGGCTAACCTTTTAGGAGCTAGTGTGTCTCTGTAGCTTAGCTTTCGGCTGTGCGGACCAGAGGTCCACGTTACTTCTTCACACTTGCTTTAGCCGTGGTAGCCGCCGTCTTTTTGGCGCCTTCCTGCCGTTTGTGAAACAGCATAAAATCTTCTACTTGCTCGGCGGGTAGTTTGCGGGCAATGATCTTTTTGTCCTTATCAAGCACATATACCGTTGGCGTTGTCCAGACGTCATATTGATGTCGATAGTCTGTGCGGTATGTGTAGTCGTAGCCATTGATGGCGTTGCCTAGTTTAAATTCTTTAATGAACTTCTTCCAGTCTTCCGGGCTTTGGTCGATGGCAATGGCCACAACTTCAACGCCTTTGCCTTTGTAGTCGTCTACAAACTTCTTGAGCTTAGGCGCACTATCGCGGCAATGCCCGCAGGTGGGTGAATAGAAAAAGACAATCGTGTAGTCGGCTTTGATGTTCTGAAAGGCAATAGGTCGGCGGAGGGTGTCGCTGATGACAGGTGCAACCAGAATTTTACCTACCAGATTGGGCTTTAGCGTGGCAACCCGTTCGCCAATGCTTTTCAGCGTCGATGAATCCGAAACCGTCATGACACCGGTCTTGTAATACTTCTCGAACATGTGTACAAACAAGCCATCGGTACCCATTACTTTGGGTTGCTCATACTGGCTTGTGATGTAATAGATCGTGTAGTATTTAACCTCTTTACTTTTACCCGCCAGGGCCTTATTCACCATGAAGTCGGCCTCTTTGATGAGCGAATCGGGTACCTGAACGGTCAGTTCTTTAATGTAGCGCTCAATCTTACGTTGCAGGATGGGCGTCCGGACAAAGCGTTCGTCGGCGAAGTCGAAATCATCCCAGAAATGCCCTTTAAAGTAGTTAAATACCCAAAGCGAATCGGGCCGACCGTTGGCGAGTTTGGGCGCGGGTGGAACCTCGGGCTCGGCAGTGGCTTTGAGAAGCTTTACGGCAAACGAACCTGAATTTTCTTTTAGAAACTGACTGCGGTATTCGGTGGCCTGTTTCTGCAAATCGCTCATTTTCTTGTTAACCATAGCGGTTGAAACGGCATCATTGCGCATTTTCCGCTCTACATTCAATGCCTGAGCTTCTTCTGAAAGTTTACCAAGCTGTTGCTGATAGCCGTAAAACAACTCGTTTTCTTTCGAGCCCGACACCTTCATATTCTTGATAACATCTGCCGTATCGGTCTCGAATGAGAACTGCTGATCGTCGGTAATTAAAAATTCGATGTATCGATTCTTAGGCGTTACAACAATAAATAGGCCTTCGGGCAGCGTTTTTTTGCCTTCAAAAACCATGTTGCCCACGCCATCGACGCGGGCAGTGTCTTTGGTAATGTATTGAGTAGCCCCGAAATAATGAGCTAGCACGCAGGTGGTGTCCTTCAGTCCTTTAATACGACCGGTAATTCTGAAGCCATCATTGGCGGTTGGGGTGGTTGACTGCGCCCAGGCTTGCGGTAATAAAGCCAAACCGAGTACAGCGGCTAAGAGGAGTTTTTTCATACAGGGTGGTATGTATCTTCGTAACAGAATAAGGTCAAATTTACGGTATTTTGCTGGTACGTTAGTTCCCTATCAAAACGCTTGCCACGTCTCCTATAGTCTATGTTTTATTTCTTTTCTAAAACGATTACCTACCTGCTCACCCCGGCAGGTTGGCTTATAACGGCACTACTGTTCGCATTTTTTGTAAAAAAAGCCCATTACCGTCGTATATCGATTGGTTTTGGGCTTTGTGTCTTCTGGCTCTTTGGTAATTCCTTTCTAATGAACGAGCTGGCTTTATGGTGGGAATATCCCGTTCAGCCTAACCGACTGGCCTTTACCGATTCAACGAACCGGGTGGCGGTTGTGCTGACAGGTGGCATGATAAACGGGCAGAAAGAAATTCCCGCAACGGCGCCTACGCAATATGGCACCCAACGTTTTTTATTAGGTCATGAAGCCGACAGGGCCGGACAGGCACTCTATCTGTATAAAACCGGTGCTGTGCAGAAAATTCTGATTAGCGGTGGTGCGGGCGACTTACCTTTTCAGCCCACAGCAATTAGCGACGAAGGCCAGATGACAGCGCAATTTTTGATCGTAGCCGGTGTTCGGCCAAACGATGTAATTCTGGAAAACAAGTCCCGTAATACCCATGAAAACGCGCTATTTACTGCTGATATGCTCAGGAAGCAGTTCGGTACAAATCGGTGTGTGCTGGTAACGTCGGCCTGGCATATGCGCCGGGCAATGGCCTGCTTTCGAAAAGAAGGTGTTCAGGTAACACCCTTCCCCAGTAGTTTTATGAGTACCAGCCGGTCGTTTTCGCCGGGCGAGTGGCTGCTCCCACGCGAAGAGTCCTTCAGCGAATCCTATTTTCTAATTCGCGAACTGGTTGGGTATATTACCTACAAAGTTGCAGGCTATCTGTAGACCTATAAGGTTTCGAAAAACCTTATAGGTCTGACGGAATGGGTTATACGGACAGAATTTTAACCATCCTGAGTAAGTCTTCGCTAATGGGTTTGGGCAGGCGAATCGTATCGCGGAAGGGCGTATAAACCAGCTCATTATTAACGATACCCGCCATTACATTCTGCTCGCCGTTCATGAGGCCTTCCAAAGCGCCAAGCCCCAATCGACTGGCCAGAATCCGGTCGTAGGCAGTAGGAATACCGCCCCGCTGGATGTGCCCCAGTGTTGTAACCCGCATGTCAATATCAGATTGTACCTGCTGACGGATTTTTTCGGCGATCTCAGCCGCGTTTCCTGCTTCTTCACCTTCGGCAATGACAACGATAGACGACGATTTCTGACGACTCCAACCGGCTTTCAGCGTTTCGACAACCTCCGAAATAGGCGTAAGTACTTCGGGCACCATAACCATTTCGGCACCACCGGCAATACCCGACTGAATGGCAATATAGCCAGAGTCGCGGCCCATCACTTCGATCAGGAAGATCCGGTCGTGTGAGTCGGCGGTGTCACGAATTTTATCAATCGCTTCGAGTGCGGTATTTACGGCGGTATCGAAACCGATGGTGTGGTCGGTTCCATAAAGGTCGTTATCGATTGTTCCGGGAGCGCCAACGGTTGGAATGCCGTATTCATCGAAAAAGAGTGTAGCGCCCGTAAACGTACCGTTGCCGCCGATGGCTATGAGGCCTTCAATGTCGAACTTCTTTATTTGTTCGTATGCCTTTGCACGGCCTTCGGGCGTCATGAATTCTTTGCTGCGGGCCGATTTCAGGATGGTGCCTCCGCGTTGAACGATATTGCTCACCGAATGCGAAGACATTTGAAAAATATCGCCATTTATCATTCCGCTGTATCCCCGGCGGATACCGAATACTTCAAGACCGTGATAGACCGCCCCCCGAACAACAGCCCGGATGCAGGCGTTCATACCCGGTGCGTCTCCACCCGAGGTAAAAACAGCTACTCGTTTCATAGGTTAAATCAATTTTTTAAGGGAATTTCACAAAAAGGTAACGAGGGTAACGTTTTTAACCCCGCAAATTTATCCTCATTTACCAATCTAAAGGCATGCAACTGGGAATTATCCCATTATTTTCACACAAATTTCACAAAAAGGCCAAAACAGTCGGTATAAGACCATTTAATTTTCATTAAACAGGCAATGCTCATCACCTGCCAAATTTTATTTTTTAATTTGTGTTGAAATACAAATTAATTATTGCTTTTAAATTGAGTTGCCCGCCATACGATCTGAGCATGATTCATAATCGTTGATAGTAGACCGAAATGCGACACAAGTACTTTGAACCGATCTATAAGCGAGCGTCGGTGTTGTTGAACAGATAATCCACCCAGCAAGTACTTGCACAACACAAAAGGGAGAAACGCAATGGTAGTAGCTGCCTTCAAACAGCGAATTTCCCAGTCAAGATCGGCACTCAGGTTATTGGTCAGATAATCGGGTGCAACAGCTCGTTTCACAACAAAAGCCTGATGGCATACTTTCATGCCGAGTGCCATGTCGCGCCAGGTCAGGTTGTGCGGCAACGTATGGGGCGTTACCTGACTCCGCAAACCGACTGGCCTGACTATGCCCTGTTCTTCACGGACAAATAAGGCGTCGCTATAGTAAACATCGACCGCTTCGGCTTTGATCCGAGCCAGCAGGTTTGGCAACGTTTGTGGGTCATGGATTTCGTCGCCCGCATTCATAAACCAGACATACTCACCTTTGGCGAGGTGCAGCCCTTTATTCATGGCATCGTACAGTCCTTTATCGGGTTCCGATATCCAGGTAGTAACGTTGGCCTCAAATCGTTTAATAATGTCCAGCGTCCCATCTGTAGAAGCCCCATCAACAACAATATACTCGAAGTCGGCGGCTTGCTGAGCGACAATACTATGTATCGTACGCTCCAGAAACCGCTCGGCATTGTAAGTAATAGTGATGATAGAAATGGTTGGCATGGGTGAAAGAGTGAAAGTGCGAAAGAGTGAATGATTGAAGAACCCGCCGTTTGATTGCGCTCTTTCACTCGTTCACTCTTTCACTCATTAATCGACTGTACAGTTCTATATGCTGCCGGGCTACGACTTGTTCAGAGAAACGGGTTTCTGCCGATTGGCGGGCTTGTTGGCGTAATTCGCGTGGATTTGGGTGCTTTAGTATAAAGGCCAGTCCGTTGGCGAGTTGCTGGGCTGAGCCAACATCGGCCAGATAACCGTTTTGCTCGTGGTCGATCATTTCGGGAATCCCCCCCGTTCGGAAGCCAACAACGGGCGTGCCGCAGGCCATTGCTTCAATAACGGTGTTGGGCAGGTTGTCTTCCAATGAGGGCACAACCATCGCATCGGCTGCGTTGTAGGCCGCCACAATATCGTCTTCCGACGTGAGCAAGCCAAGGTGTCGAACCGTGTAAGGCAACTCATTAAACAGATAAGAGCGGCCTTTGCCAAATATCAAAATTTCGGGAGTTAGTTCCGGGTATTGCCGGTGAAGTAACGTCAGGGCCTCCGCAAAATAGGCAAATCCTTTGCGCGTGTCGGTCACGTTGGCGCTACCAAACAGGAGCCGGGGCGAGCCTGTATTGGGCAGATCCAGGTGTGTATCGGCATTCGTTCGCGTAACAGGCTGAAACACGGTCTGGTCGATGGCGTATGGAATAACCGTGAATGGAAACTTACGCAACAATGCACTTCGTTGGGCTTCATCAGCCAGCCATTGGCTAGGTGGCGTAAAATGCACATTGGCCTTACCGAAGAGCTGCTTCTTCTGCTCAAAAACTTTGTATGACAGGTCGTGTTCACCCGGTTTTTTCAGGTAAGGGCAGTTGCGGCAATGGCTTAAAAAATGGTCGCAGCCGCGCGAATAGTGGCATCCACCCGTAAAGGCCCACTGGTCATGTAGTGTCCAGACGATAGGCTTGCCCAACTCGAATAGGGATTGCAGGCCACTGAGGGATAAAAAACCAAAGTTGATCCAGTGCAGGTGTAACAGATCGGCCTGTTGAATTGCCGGATGAAAGCTGAGGTTCGCACCAAACTTAGCGGGCGAAAACTGAAACCGCACCGATGAATCGCGCTCGTAAGGCAGAAAATACAATCGCTCGGCTACAAATCGCCCAAAGGCCGTTTGCTCGGCCAGGAAATTATTGGCCAGATACAGTACCCCCGGTTCAGGTTTATGCGTTTCGAGCCGGTTTGGTACGCCAACGAGCATCGTACTCTCTACGCTGCGATCTGTCCAGACCTGTTTTTGCAAAGCCCGATGGAGCCGGTTGGCCGCCACAGCCGCCCCGCCAAACAAATGGTAGTTGCTCAGGTGCGTAACTCTCACCGACCGAACAGTTTATCGAACTTTTTGACAACCTCGGGCCAAAATCCCAACCCGAACACACGCCCCCAAATCCGCCGACGCGAATAGGCTTCCATCTCGGCGAAGATTGCATCTGTAAAAAGGCTTTTTCCTTTTTGCGTCAAGATCAGGGCAAAACCATGCTGCTTAAGCGTTGTGGCAAAAACCCAACCCAGCAACAGGTTTCGTTGTGTAAGTGTGGCTTGGTCGGCAAAGCGGTTCAGGTAAGTCATTTCGCCCCAAACGGCGCTGTTCTTCAGCGAAAACAGGACGAATTTTTTTAGTAATGGCTGATTCGTAAAACTGTCCAGCAAGGCGGGTGTAATGCGGGGAGAGCCTTTGGGCAGAAGCTCGGCGAGCCAGTGACTGCCTGTTTCGTCCATGAACTGCAACACCTGGTGTAGCTTATCTTCGCCATCGTAAATAGACGCAATACCCGGTTCAAACTCAGCGGTAATAACCTGCTTTGCCCGCTCTGTACCGAGGTTACGAAACAGCCGGAGGTCGGTGCCCTGCGAATCGGTTTTGAACCAGTCTACCTGCTTTATGTTCAGGCTGTCGAGCGTTGACCGGAGGCTGCGCGTTTTCAGTTGAACGACTTTGGTTGGTTCAAACTTGGGTGCAAAGGCGTACTCCTGAATCAGGTCGGGGCGAGGGCGTAGCAAGCTCGAACAGTGGGGCGATTCGGTCAGGTAAAAGTCTGCCGTTTCGGTATCCTGTTCGGCGGAGTCCGGGCCGGTAACGATATTGTTGAATGTGTACAGCTTCCGAAAATGGCTGGACTCACTTTCGACATAGCCAAAATCACGGTCGTCGGCATCGAACGCAATGCAAACGGCATAGTTGGCAAAGGCCTTCCAGCGACCATGCAACTGCCCTGATGCACCAATGTCGACCAGCACGGGCGGTTCAGTCTGGAATTCAGGGCGGGAAAGTATTTTGTCGATCATTCGTAGTTGGTACGTGAAGTTGGTGGAGTTGGTGAAGTCGGTGAAGTCGGTGGAGTTGGTGAAGTCGGTGGAGTGCACATGGAATTATTCACTTCACGTATTTCACTTACTTCACTCACTCCACTTACTTCACCTACTCCACCAACTTCACTTCTTTACTAGTTTCTGTACGCAAAGATATTCAATTGTAAATCCATGCTGTCGTTGCCTTTGTAGCGATGGTTCACCAGGGGCGCGTGGCGGTACTGGCTGGTGTTGATGTAATACCGAAAACCACTTTCTTCCAGCACCTTCATCACCTCGGCCAGCGTTTGCGAATGGTCGAGGTAGGCATGAAATTCGACGAACAGATTTTGAACGTGGGCAAGTGCATCGTGGCAATCGGTTAATACGGCGGTTTCGGCCCCTTCGATGTCCATTTTGAGCATATCGATGCGGGTTTCGCGCAAGAGAACATCCCGCAGCCGGACAGAGGGCACCAGCTTTTGGTCGGTTTGCGAGAAAATAGAGGCCGAGTCGGCCTGATCGCTGCCAAACAAGATGCCTTCGTCATTTGTCCAGACGGCTTTCGTAACGACCTCAATACCCGTAATCTGGTTTTGCTGTAAGTTATTCTGCAAAATGGCGCTGATCTGCTCGTCGGCCTCAAACGCGACAATACGAGCGTTGGGGTAGGTCTGTCGGAAATACACGACACTTGTACCAATGTTCGTACCGCAATCGAAAATGACGGGTGTTAAACTCGTGGTATCAAATCGGTAAAACTCATCCACGAAAATCTCCCGAAACTGCCAAACGAACGAAAGCGCGTCTGGCACCCGGAATTTGTAGTTCCCAAACGAAACATCAACTGGCTGATTGCGCGGTTTGCTACCATAGCGCAAAGCTAATCCCAGTAGCCGACGGCCCTCTGCCGAGCGCAAAAGCCGGGCTGTTTCGGTAAATAAAAATCTAAAAACCCACATTCGTTATTCGTCGATTTTTTGTCATGCTGACGAAGGAAGCATCTTCGGATGAGCAGACATAATTTTAACTACCGAAGATGCTTCCTTCGTCAGCATGACAAAAAAAAGAAATTAGAAAAAACGTTTCCATACACCTGCCACCGTCTGGTTAATGTCGGATGACAGTTTGAGCGTTACGACCAGCCCACCAAATAATGCCGTAATGAGTGCCGACCGCCACGCAATGTCCAGAATAACCTGCCATTTGGATGATGTTGGGGCGGGGTAGGGTAGTTGAATCGCCACCCACCAGACACCAGCGGCTACCAGAATAACCGCGATGTTTCGCCAGGTAAAGGGCTGCATTTTAAACGCAAAGCCCACAAACAGCGTCCGGCTAAGATTATACAGCATAGTGGCGAGCGCGGCTCCAATAGCCGCGCCGTTGATACCGAAACGAGGTATCAAATACAAATTGGCCCCAATGGTGATGAAAACAAGCGCGACAAAAAACAAGGAGTCGTAGGTGTAATAGCGGGATGTATTCAGGATCGTTCCGTTTACACCGGTGCCCATGTCGATGAGTTTGCCAAGTCCCAGCCACAAGATTACGTAGTAGCCTGCTTCATAGCTTGGTGGCAAAAAACGAAATACACTGGATAAATTGGCTGCTACACCCACAAACACCAGACAGCCCGCAATCAACTGATTTAAACAGCTTTTGCGGTAAATTTTCGCGATGTTTTCCAGGTCGTTTATTTTCCATGATTCGGCAATAAGCGTACCGGAAACTTTATACAGGGCCGTAGCAGGAATGGCAATAACAGCGGCAAAATACGAGGCCGTTCCATAAACACCGGTATCGCCCAAACCCTCCGAACTATTGATCATTACTTTATCAATCGTAGAGATAATCTGTGTTGAAAGGGCTGAGGTGAGCGTCAGTCCGGCGTAGCGCATCATGTTTCGGCGCAACGTAGTGTCGACCCACACAAAACTACGGCTGAAAAACAGGGCTTCGTCGCGGGCTACGCTGATAATCATAATCACTAATGGCAGAAAAAACGCCATCAGCCAAACACCCATAAATTGTGGAAACGTAACCCATCCGAGCCAGTATAAGCCACCCGCTACGGCAATCAGAATGCGTTGAACAAACTGTTGCAGGAGTGTTCCCGTAACGGGGTCGTAGAGCAGCCGGGCATAGTTGTCGAAAACAGTAAAATAAACTGTAAAAAGAGTCAGTGGAATGAGGAGATAATAATATTCGACAAACAGGGACGAGTCTTTCTGGTAAAACTCAATGACCCAGGGGCGTGCCAGCCACAACGCGAGTACACAAACGCAGAATCCAACGAATGTGGTCAAACTGGCGATGAGTAAATAACCGTTATGCTGTTTATCGGCGTTGCGGAAGTATGGGAAATAACGCCCACCTGCGCCGTTTATGCCCAGATTTGAGGCTTGCGACAGAACCATTGCCAGCGAAATCAGCAAGGTTAGCAAACCAATTTGCGCTGTGCTGAACATATTCGGAAACCAGATGCCCTGCGTCAGAAAACCAACAACCACACCCGCATAGGCGTAGAGTGAATTCTGAATGGTTTGCCGTTTGATGATACCCACGTGGTGAAAGAGTAAAAGAGTGAAAGAGTGAAAGAGTGAAGAGCCAGCCGTTAGATTGCGCTCTTTCACTCGTTCACTCTTTCGCTATTTATTAAACCCCACGCCAGTGCCGTGCCCGCCGTAATGTCGGTGGTGGCGGTTTTGCCGAGGATGTCGTCGTAGTAGCGGGTGTGCAAACCGTTGGCCGGGCGTATGCTGCGGACGTTTTCGGGCGTGAAGGATTCGCCCGCTTTTACGTCGCGCACAATGTATAACGACCGCTTGAATTGCAGACTTTTGGCCTCCTTGGGCGTAAGTGTGTAACTCACCTGCCCCATAGCCAGATGAGCCCGCTCGGTTTCGATAACTAGGTTTTTTAACTCATCCGGCTCCAGCGAAAACGCAGAGTCTACACCACCATCGGCCCGGCGCAGGGTAACGTGCTTTTCGAGGACAACGGCGCCCAAAGCCACAGCGGCTACAGCGGCTCCAATGCCCATTGTGTGGTCAGACAGGCCAACGGGCACATCGAACAACTGCCGCATGTGCGGAATGGTAAGCAGATTTGTCGTTTCAGGCGTGGCGGGGTAGGTACTGGTACACTTCAATAAAATGAGGTCTTTGCACCCGTTTTTCCGTAGCACCTTTACCGATTCGTCGAGGTCGGCAACAGTAGCTACACCCGTGCTCATGATGACCGGTTTACCGGTGCGGGCTACTTTCTTGAGCAGGATATGATCGGTATTCTCAAACGAAGCGATTTTATAGAGCGGTACCTCCAGCGACTCCAGAAAATCGACCGCCGTTGTGTCGAATGGTGAGCTGAAGGCAATCATGCCGCGCTTTTTGGCATGCTCAAAAATGGGTTTGTGCCACTCCCAGGGCGTATAGGCGTCCTGATATAGTTTGTACAGATTTTTGTCGGCCCAGAGCGACTTGGCATCACGAATGTAAAACTCCTCCGATGCGCCATTGAACGTAATGGTGTCGGGCGTGTAGGTCTGAAGTTTGAGTGCATGGGCACCGGCATCAGCTACGGCATCGACAATTTCCAGCGCCCGCTCCAGCGACTGGTTGTGGTTGCCCGACATTTCGGCGATAACAAATGGCCGATGCATCGGACTAATGGTATAATGGGCAACCTGAATGGGTTGATCTTGTGTCATAATCAGTCAAACCTTGTAGGGTTTTGAACGCAACGCTCAGCCCTATAGGGTTTTAGTATAAAGCAAACACGGCTTATCCTGGCCGGAGACACCAAATTTACCGCTTTCGCCCGACAATCTGAAACCAGCCCGGTCAAAGGCATGTACGGAGGCCGCATTCTCGGGCTTGATGTAGGCATGAATCGTTACGGCACCCCAGTTCTTACGACATATGGCACAGCCCTGAGCAATAAGCTGAGCGGCCAGACCTTTGCCCCGATAATGCGCATCGACCGATACGCCAATAATAATTTCGTCGGGCATATCGGCAATGGGTGTTCGTTCAAAGCGCACTTGCCCAACAGGGTGGCCAGCTTCATTGGTAAACACAAGCAGCAACGCATTTGGGTCGGTCAGTTTTCGGGTAAACCAGGCGGTGTGTGTCTCTAACGAAATAGGTGTCGAGCTAAACGACTGCCGCCGGGTATCGGGATCGTTGGCCCAGTCGAAATAAAGCCGAGCGTCGGCAGGTTGGGCAGTTCTGTACGTGAGCATGGTCGTTGCGATAGCCTGTTAACGTATCGAATTACGCATTTAATTGTTGCAACTCACTACTCCTGCGCTACCTGTTGAAATAAAGTCCGAAATCGTTCGGGGGAGCGACCATCAAAAAAACGACGCTGGTTCACTAACGACTCCGCTACTGTTTCGGGCGAAAATTGAGCGCCCTGAATAGACAGCTTTACCATCTGATCCAACGCCAGAACAGGCGTTAAGCGGGTCAGCAACGTTGGGAAATTGACGGACAAGGCCAGCTTTTCGTCAGACAGAAACTGCGCCAGCCGCGCCTGATTGTCGGCAGTTACTACCGTAATGAGGGGGCGATTTATGGCGCAAACTTCGTAAGCAATCGTGCTGCAAGCCGTAATGGCCAGATGACAGGCCTTTACTTCTTCCACCATTTGCGTAGCACTGAGATTTTGTAAAATCGTCAGGTTTGGCAGTTGACGACTGAACGCTTCGACAGCAGCCCGATCTGGATGAAATGGCCCAAGAATAATATGGACTGGCAATTGAGCATCGACCTGCCGAATTGCTTCCAACACGGTAAGCGATGTGTTGTGTGGGTCGGCCCCACCCAGGCTAACGAAAATCGTCCCGTTGGCGGGGGGCGGACCAAACACCTCCGGCCTTAAAAACTCGGGCCGAAGCAGGGCGTAATGTGGGCCAAAATAGAATTGTGTATAGGGTTCTGCCTCGTAATCCGTTTCGGAAACGCCACCCGCATGATTAATGATCAGGTCGGCTACCTGATGGCCGCTTACCAGATCATCGATAAAAACCAATTTTTTTGCCCTCGAACGGACTGATTGCTGAAACGCTTCATCGAAGGCATAGCCATCCAGAACGACGACTTCCTCCGGCTTGATTTGCTCCAGAAAGGTGGCTTGCTGCGTGGTTTCTGGTAGCGAGATGATGGCTAAACCCGCTCGCTCGATCAACAAACGAACGTCTGGACTGGGATCAACGAGGGCAAAGCGCATGGAAAATTTGCCGGTCAGCATGTTGGCGAGTGCCAGGCATCTCATGATGTGCCCTAAGCCAATTTTAGCGTTGCCATCGGCACGAAAAAGTAGTTGGTTCATTTGGCTTTACAGCTTGGCTCTCAATTGAAATTTCATCTCTGCCACTTGCCAATCTATCTCATTATCAATATCATGGGCTTCCAATTCAGAAATGATAATGCCTCCCGAATTATCGCTTATCAAGCGTTGACTTCGCTGGAATGACTTGACCTGGAAAAAATAAAATTGCCCTGCATCATGGTAAGCCGGTTCTAAATCTTGTGAACGCGTCAGGGCATGTTCGGGCTGGAACCACTGGACTTTCGCATCACGCAGTAAAACGGCTCGCTGTATTGGGAAGCTAAAGGGCTGAACGGGATATACCGAGTCGAATTGCCTGTCGGTTAGAGTCGTCAACGCATGCCGCAATAGCTGGGGCGTAACGAAAGGCGCGGTAGGGTAGAGGCAACAGGCATAATCGAAAACCAGTCCCTGCTGCTCGTACTGGGATAATACTTCATGCAGAACCTGGGCCGTTGTCGCGTAATCATCGGCGGTTTCAGCGTTCCGAAAAAACGGAACCGACGCCCCGTATTGCCGGGCAATGGCGGCAATTTCGTCGTCGTCGGTAGACACCATCACCTCATCGAATAAGCCCGATTGTTGGGCTGCATCGATGACGTAGGCCAGAATGGGCTTGCCCAGAAAAGGACGAATGTTTTTTCGGGGAATCCGCTTGCTGCCGCCCCTTGCGGTGATGATAGCTATGTTGCTCATAATAGGCTGATATGGAATCCGGCTGTGCAGGTTCGCTTACTGACAATAAGCCAGCACTGAGTCAATAACAAACGTTTGTTCGTCATCGGTCAACGTCGGAAACATGGGTAGGCTCAAGCAACGAGCGTAGTAATGCTCTGCGTTCGGAAAGTCGCCGGGTTTCCAGCCGAATTGCCGATAATACGGCATCAGGTGAACCGGAATGTAATGCACCTGCGCCATGATGTTTTGGGTTCGCAGCGAGTCATATAATCCTTTGCGGTCTGCCACCTGAATTACATATAGGTGATAGGCATGGGTTACACTAGCCGGTGGAATAATGGTCGTAACGGAGGTTCCGGCAAACGCGTCGTCGTACCGTTTCGCGATCTGCTGCCGACGGGCCAGCATGGCGTCTACACGGGTCAACTGGCTGTTTCCCAGCGCGGCCTGCATATCGGTCAGGCGGTAATTGTAGCCAAGCTCTTGCAATTCCATGTACCAGCCGCCCCGTTCGGGCTCGCCGGGATATGGCTCCGTAAACTCAGCGGGTTTGTTGGTGATGCCGTGGGTTCTGAGCCGGAGCAGGTGTTTGTAGAGGGCTTCGTTATTGGTGGTAATCATGCCGCCTTCGCCAGCCGCAATGTGCTTAACCGGGTGATAACTGAATATAGCAAGGTCGGCCAGTGAGCCATCGCCACACCGGTGGTCAATAGTCTTCGTATCGGTAAATGAACCTCCCGGTGAGTGGCAACTGTCTTCCAGAAGCCACAATCCATGTTCATCGGCCAATTCACGGAAGGCAGCCATATCGACCGGGTAGCCCGCAAAATCGACCGGAATAATCCCCGAGAAATAGCCTTTAGGGTGCTTTTCGATCAATGTCCGAACGGCATTAATGTCGAGCAGGGCGGTTGCGGGGTCAATGTCGGCGAAGAAAACGTCGCCCCCGCAGTAGCGCACACAGTTGGCCGAAGCCGAGAAGGTGATGGGCGTGGTAATGACCCGTGTACCTTCTGTTACGCCGAGCGCCATGCAACACAAGTGTAAGGCAGCCGTGCCATTGGCAACAGCTATAGAATACTGGCAGCCGATGTAGTTGGAAAAAGCAGTCTCAAACGCGCCAATATGTGGCCCCTGCGTCAGAAACGGCCCGCGCAGCACTTCGGCAACGGCGGCAATATCTTCGTCGGTAATGTGCTGACGACCGTATGGAATGTTATTAAATTGTTTCACTGGCCCCATCGATTATTTGATCTGCCGGTATAACAGGTAAATAGCATTTAGCTAAACCTGTGCCCGCAGTTTTTGTAAATAAAATGCCTCGAATTGTCGGGGTAATTATGTCAAGGAGAAAACGGGCAAGGTCTCTGTCAAATATGTACTTGCCATTCTCTAGCCTGAAGTTCTCATCAAAATTGTCAATGTAAAACGTCATTTCGTTCAAATACCTCAATACTAACTCCGCATTTTCTGTTTCGTAGTTTTGAACATATTTAACTTCAGTTGTCAGCGTAACCGTTTTTGAGTCCCCATAAGCAACCATGTCTTTTCCTTCGACTTGTATGCCAAGTTGTGCTAAGTTTATCGTGTCTGAAGCATGCAAGAAAAACTCTATATCACGAATGGAGTCTATTCTGAAATCAATCTGACCTTTCATAAAGTGGAGTTAAGCAATCTGTAGGTTTGCACTATAGTCTGCTCGAAATGATTTGCTAAACCTATATGGTGAATTG
Source organism: Spirosoma pollinicola (assembly GCF_002831565.1). Lineage (NCBI taxonomy): Bacteria > Pseudomonadati > Bacteroidota > Cytophagia > Cytophagales > Cytophagaceae > Spirosoma > Spirosoma pollinicola. The sequence continues at coordinate 1,326,329 of NZ_CP025096.1, forward strand.
TTCTCGCTACGGTTTTCTGCGTCGATATATTCCTGCACATCCATATAATTTATCTGAGGCACCTTTCCCATCGCCAAAGCTAGGTCAACCAGTTTACTAATCTTGTGGTCGAAATCGCCATTAAGTATTTGCGAAACATAGCCTTTCGTCACGCCCAGCTTTTCGGCAAGTTGAGTTCGCGAAATATCATTTTCAGACATGTATTTGTCTAGTTGGCTGAACAGATCGAGTTGGATTTTGGCAATCCAATATTCCCGGCTATGTAGCAGTTCATCGCGTGTCATCTTAAAGCGAGTTTAAATACTGTTCTTTCAATGAGCGGAAACGTTTAAAGTCTGACTTTTGAGTAGTCTTTAAGCCTCCTAGCACAATCACCTTGCCATTTAATTGTTTAATTGCATACAGGCGTAAATGCTTTGATTTAAATTCATATTCTTTGATTAAGACACCGGTTGGTGTCACATCTTTGAATCTTGTATCAGGTAACGTATTGCCATTAGCCGCATGTTCAACATAAGTGAGCATTGTGCGCAACTCAGAAATATACTGCTTATGTTTTGTAGCGAGTAATTCTTCAAAAGCGGCTAATTGCCCAACTCCGTCAATCACCAACTCATCTAATTCTTGTTTAGCTTTTACTACCTCTACTTTCCTTAATGCAAACGTACTCATAAAAGTTTAGTTAAAGCTAAACAGGCTAGGCTGAAAATTTAGACTGTCGATTAAACCGTAAACTCCGGGTCGACATGCTCTCGGATCTGTTCGCGCAATTGCTCCACGTTGAGCCAGTCGGTATTGGTGCCGGAATTATATTTGAACCCCATATCGACCTGCCGCCCGTTGAACGCTTTCATGTAGTCTTCGATGCTCCAGGTGGGCGTCGAGGGCGTGATGACGTAATATTTGTCTGTCTCGACGGTGTTTAGCGAGTCGGTTTCGGTAATCATTTCCTCATGCAGTTTCTCGCCCGGACGAATGCCCACCAGTTTCTGTTCGCAGTCGGGACCAATAGCCGTGGCCACATCGGTGATGCGGTAGGAGGGAATTTTTGGAACGAAAATTTCACCGCCCCAGGCGTGTTCGAGGGCATGGAATACCATTTCGACACCCTCTTCAAGCGAAATGTTGAAGCGGGTCATATCGGGGTGGGTGATGGGTAACACACCATCTTTCCGTTTTTCCAGAAAGAACGGTACAACGGAACCCCGCGACCCGATTACGTTACCATAACGAACGACGGAAAACTGCAAATTGCGACTTCCTTTCATATTGTTGGCCGCTACAAAGAGCTTGTCGGAGCAGAGCTTGGTGGCACCATACAGATTGATTGGGGCAGCGGCTTTATCGGTCGACAGAGCTACTACGCGTTGTACACCATTGTCGAGGGCTGCGTTAATGACATTTTCGGCACCAAAGACATTGGTTTTGATGCATTCCATCGGGTTATATTCGGCAGCAGGAACCTGCTTCAGGGCGGCTGCGTGAATAATGATGTCGATTCCCTCACAAGCCCGCTTCAGCCGTTCGCCATCGCGCACATCGCCAATGAAAAAGCGAATGGATTTGTACTGGGAGGGCGGGAAATGCTGGGCCATTTCGAACTGTTTCAGTTCGTCGCGGGAATACACAACCAGGCGTTTAATATTGGGGTGGCGCTTGTAGACCATCTCAACAAATTTTTTGCCGAAAGAGCCGGTACCACCGGTAATCAAAATGGATTTATTCGTTAAATCAAGCATCGTTTTAGGTACTGAGTTGACCAGTGGGTTTGTGTAAAGCTTACTAAGTGAAGAATGTAGAGTGAAGAATAAATTACGGCCTGGAAGTCATTATCTATTGTTTATTCTTCATTATCCATTCTTCACTCTTCATTCACTTAATTCGTGTCTTGTTTTTCCCGGACGCTTTTTAGCAAAGCGGCTAGTTCGGTGGTTATCTGCGGGTATTTTTCGGCCAGATTTTTTGTCTCGCCAAGATCGGTTTTCAGGTCATACAATTGCGGCATTGGTGCGTAGCCCGTTTCAATGTTGGTATCCTTGTTGAGTACCGGCCCGTTGGATGGTTCAATGTATTTCCAGGTGCCTCGTATCAACGAAAGCGTACCATTTATGGCATGTTCTATAACGTATTCTCGGCTCGTTTTAGCTTTCCCGAGGAATGTATTCAGTGTATTAAAACTATCGGGGACCTCTCCCTTCGCCAACGGCTGACCAACCAAAGCCGCAAAAGAGGCTGCCAGATCAACCTGACTAATCAGCGCATCAGATATTCCGGGCTTCACTGTTTTCGGCCAGCGCACGATGAACGGAACGCGGGTGCCCGCATCGAATGCACTGTATTTGCCTCCGCGCAGTGGACCGGCGGGTTTGTGTCCGTTCAGTTTCTCAACGGCCTGATCTTTGTAGCCATCGTCAACAACGGGGCCGTTGTCACTACTCACGATGACCATTGTGTTATCGCTCAACCCCAGTCGATCCAGCGTTTTCATCACTTCGCCAACGCACCAGTCCAATTGCAGAATGGCATCGCCACGCGGCCCCATGCCACTTTTGCCCGCAAAACGGGAGTGGGGCATTCGGGGAACGTGAATATCGTGCGTGGAGAAATAGACAAAGAACGGTCCGTTTTTACTGGCTTCGATAAACTGGTTCACCTTGCCGGTCAGCACATCGGCCATCTCCTCATCGACCCAGCGAGCCGATTTCCCCCCGCTCATGTAGCCTATTCGGCTCACCCCGTTAATGATGGTCTGGTCGTGGCCGTGAGAGTAGGTCATTTTAAGCAACTCCGGATGATCTTTTCCGGTCGGCTCATTGCCAACGGGTCCTGTGTAACTTACTTGGATAGGATCGGCGGGGTCGAGGTTAATGATTCGGTGATTTTCGACATACACACAGGGCACGCGGTCGCCGGTAGCGGGCAATAAGAATGAATACGTGAAGCCAATTTCCAGCGGGCCAGGCTTAATGTCGCCGTTCCAGTTTGGTCCCCCTTTAGGCCCCAGGCCCAAATGCCACTTGCCAATGACGCCTGTTTTATAGCCTGCTTTTTGCAGGATTCCGGGCATCGTAATGCGGTCGGTCGGGATCAGGAGAGCCGCATCGCCGGGAGCAATGCCGGTTCCACTTTTTCGCCAGGCATACGCCCCCGTCAGGAGCGAATAGCGTGAGGGCGTGCATGTTGACGAGGACGCATGGGCATTGGTAAAGCGCAGACCTTCTTTCGCGATCTGGTCGATGTTCGGGGTACGCACCTTAGTGGCACCATTAGCGCTAATATCGCCGTAGCCTAAATCATCGGCATAAATCAGAATAATGTTGGGCTTCTTTTGCGCCAGCATCACCGATGGGCGGAGTAGACAGGCACTGATGAGTAAGAAAAAAAACTTCGTTTTCATGATACGTTTACTCATTACTCATTGACTGATTTACCGACTGGCTGATGGATTCTCGTTCGAAGGCATCTATGTAGCTTTTGGCACTGGCGTTAATAACTCGAACTCCCCGATAATCAGCGTAGTCGCGCAGAACCTCATAGCCCCGAAAAACTTTGTGTAAGGATAAGAACTGCGCGGCCATTGAAAACGTGCGTTGCCGTTGCGCATCCATATACACCGGCTGGTGAGCCAGATCTTTGGGCTTATCGTAAAAGTGAATCTGCTTGATCAGGAGTTGATTTTGTTCGTTCAGCCGAATTTGTTCGTGCCAGGATGTATCGGCTCCGAAAAGATAAATGGTATCGAACTTCCGGTTGATCATCAGCGTCAGCGCAGCAATAATAACGGTTTGCGCCTGAGGCATACCCAATCCTTTGCTATAGAGCCAGTACGTTAGCCGTCTGAACCCTCGAACAACGGTGTAGTTGAAATACACAACGGAGATTTTAGGGTTACTCGCTTCAATTTTACCCAGCAGATAGGAGCCTTTGGCAAAGTGCGGCACATAGAGTGTCATGGGCCAATCGACCTGATTCTGAAAGATGGATAAGGTTTTTCGGATATCGTCGCGGTCAGTGGTTTGCTCGGTAAAAACGAAATAGTTGGGATCGGAAATAACGTAATCCTGCGGGCGAAGGCGAAGGAAAACCTCGGCGTGGGCAAAGTTATTCACGCACACAATTTCGGTTTGCCGAATGAAGTCGAATTGGTCTGTCAACGATTCGTTCAGCGAAGGGCCGTTGCCCAGGACCGAGCACGTGGGTAATTGCCTGTCGGGCAAGCGGGTTGTATGTCGGCCACGAATCGCCACTTTAAGCAACGATACCAGTGAAGCGAACAAGTCGCTCAAAAATTGACTAAGAGAATTAAAACCAGCTTCGACCATGCAAGCGGCACACGAGGGCGTGCCTTTTTTCTACAAAACAACAAAAAAAACAGCAGATGGGCAGAGCGGCCAGCAGGATTAGCCCATTAACGTCATTTTATCCCATCACGTATAGACAAAGCCATTGACATTAAAACAAGGCCGCCCGTAAAGGACGCACTCGTATGTATCAATCAATAAGACCTACTTATTAATTTTTGAAAAATTTACCCCTAATAAGTATTCAAATGATTATTTATTTATAATTTTAGTTTTCAATAATTGATATAGGTTAATTTAATAAAATGTACTGTACCTATTAATTCTATAATATGATTCCTTACAGATTAAACGTGATACAGACAGTATAGCTAAAGACCGTACTTGTACTTTTCCAAAAAATATGCAAAACAGCTACCCAGTTCCTGAGAACGAATTTCAACGAATTATTGACCTGTCCGACTTCGATTTAGATTATTCGGGGCTTCAGGACAAATTTAAAGACCTTACTACGCTGGCAGCTAAGGTGACAGGAACCGATATCTCATTAATCAACCTGATTGATTCCTACACACAGTGGACCATTACCAGTCACGGCCTGGATTTAACGTCCATGCCTCGCGAAGAATCCGTTTGTCAATATACCATTCTGGAGCCTACCAGTTTTGAAGTCAAAGATTTACAACTTGACGAGCGATTCTCTGAGCGATGGTATGTATCCGATGCTCCTCATCTGCGCTACTATTTTGGTATACCCCTAACGTCGAGTAATGGCAACCATATCGGTGCACTTTGTGTGCTCGATACAAAAGTAAAAGAGCTTGATCCGGAAAAAATCGAGCTTTTACAGATCATTGCAGCTGAAGTCGTTAGCCGACTAAACACGCTTCAGGAGATCCAGTATTTAAAACGGCAGGCATCCGAAATGAATGAATCCCGAAAGCGGGTAGCACATGATATTCGGGGGCCTTTGGGCGGTATTATTACGATGGCTCAACTGGTTACCAGCAGCGGAGCCAGTATTAAGCTGAACGAAATACTCGAACTAATTCAGCTCATTCAGATGAGTGGTAAATCGCTGCTCGAACTGGCAGATGAAATCCTGGTCAACGATGATAAGTGGAAGCAGGACCATGATAAGAAAGAGATCTTTCATCAGGTTAGATTGAAAGACACGCTGGAAAAACTGTATACTCCACAGGCACGCTCCAAAGGAATTCGCTTCCTCGTTTCGACCGATGCTTCGACGGAGTTAATCCCTTTTTCCCGTAATAAAGTGGTACAGATTGCGGGTAACTTGATTTCCAATGCCATCAAGTTTACGCAGGGGGAAGGGCATGTGCAGGTCAACACTAAATTGAGAATTGAAGGCTCACACAACATGCTTAGTCTCACCGTTCAGGATTCTGGCGAGGGTATTACGAGCGAAAAAATAGCGGATATTCTTAATGGCCAGGGTCGTTCGAGTAACGGAACCGCCGGCGAGTCTGGCTATGGTTTTGGACTTCCTCTGGTAAAACACCTGGTCAGTACACTAAATGGAGAAATGACCGTTACCTCATCCCCTGGGCAGGGGACATGCTTTGAGATAAGTCTAATGCAGCAGAAAACGAGTTGATACTACTCAAGAATTTAGTCAGACACAGCAAAAAGGCCCGGTGATTAGTCAACCGGGCCTTTTTTTTGAGAAAAGACGGTGCCTTTGACAATTGTAGTTGTTAATAACTATTGACATACCTTACCGTTATATATCGTTGTAAACGTTTGTGAAAGCTGATAGCCCCAAGCTGCTGTAGCACTAAATGAGCGGATAATTGTGAACTTGCCACGAAATAAGCAACGCAGCTAACATCGGGTAGTAACCAGCAGAATAGCATGACTAAAAAGCGCATATTTTTTACCGGGGGATCGGGAAAAGCAGGAAAGCACGTAATTCCCTACCTGCTCGGCCAGGGACATAAAGTGATGAATGTAGACCTGACACCTCTGGACCACCCAGGGGTAAATAATCTGGTCGCGGATATAACAGATTCCGGACAGGTTTTTAATGCCATGAGTTCATACGCTGGCTTAGATGAATTGGAGGCAGGGAATGGGGTGCCAAAATTTGATGCGGTCGTTCATTTTGCGGCCGTGCCCAGAATCTTACTCAAACCGGATAATGAGACGTTTCGGGTTAACACCATTGGTACCTACAATGTGATTGAAGCGGCTGTTAAACTCGGCATTAGAAAAATTATTATTGCTTCGTCAGAGACCACTTACGGGATCTGTTTTTCAGATGGACAGACCAATCCTAGCGTGTTGCCGCTGGAAGAGGATTATGACGTCGACCCAATGGATAGCTACGGCTTATCGAAGGTTGTCAATGAAAAAACGGCACGCAGCTTCCAGCGACGGTCAGGCGTTGATATATATGCCCTTCGTATCGGCAATGTGATTGAGCCGCACGAATACGCGGAGTTGTTCCCCTATTATTTTAAACACCCTGAAGTGCGACGCCGGAATGCCTTTTGTTATATAGATGCGCGTGATCTGGGACAAATTGTGGATTTATGTCTGCAAAAAGACAGCCTTGGCTATCAGGTTTTTAATGCTGGCAACGATCATAACGGCGCCATTATTCCCAGCAAAGAACTGGCCGAAACGTTCTTTCCTACTGTGCCCATAAGTCGCGAATTAGGGGAGTATGAAGCCCTGTTTTCAAATCGCAAAATTCGTGAAGTGCTGGGCTTTAACGAACAACATAACTGGCAGAAATACGTGAAATGGGAATCGTGACAATGTAACCCTGGGTTTTAGTCTAATTCGATAGCCTGCTCGATTGACTTTTCGCTTTGACTCATTGACCGCAACTAATGATTTTGCTGATTCCTGTGACACCTCACAAACGCTTCAACCTCAAACAGCATGAATACGACAAGACAGCCCCAACCACTTCCAGGTGATTATTATGGAATAGTGTATAAAGGCAGCTTTATTGTGCCAATCCTGGTGATAGTTATTCTTGCAATAGCTCTTTGGTGGTTTTTGAGGAAACGTAAATAATCGTAGTCAACGTAAGCTTAGCGGCTGTTGGAAAGTAGTAAATGGGTCATTCCGAAGGTCAATGATCAGATCATATTTTTGCGTATTTTGAGTCAGAAAATAAACGCAAAATACGCAAAATTGATCGACTCGGACTTTGGCAATAGCCAACTCACGTATACAACAATGATTAAGCCTTCAAATGCTCTTTTCTGTATCTTGCTGTGGGCTTCCATCCTGAGTTGCTACAAACAGGTTCATCCTCCCACTGTTAGAACAATTTTGTTAGAGCAGCTAAAGAATACTCATACCAACGAAGACTGGTTTACTCCTCTGAAAAAAGCCACAGGAGGGCTTACAGCCATACAAGCTAACTGGCGAGATAGCACAGTTAATCACTCCATCGGGCAGTTAGTATCTCATCTAATCTTCTGGAGCGAAAGAGTTCTAACTGCCTTTCAGGGTAATACTGCTCCAGACTTTAGCGGAAATAATGAAGAAACCTTTGAGCGGTTCACCAACGTAAGTTGGGATCAGGCCATCGTGAAACTAGATAGTATTCAAATTAAATGGTATCAATCCGTAGAAAAGGCTACAGATAAACAACTTGCTAAATGGAGTTCTTCAGTAGCTAACATTTGCTCACATAACGCCTACCATACGGGGCAAATAATCTACATAAGAAAAAAGAACAGATGGTGGCCTAAACCTGAAGAAAAGAAGTAATTTCTATCTGGCTATTTATATAATTCTAAGGCTTTGCTAACCGGCGTTTTAAATAATCTTCTGACTTTATTCTTTTTTTATGAAATTAGTTATATAGCACTTCTAAAGAAATTTAAATTACTATTGAATGTATGAATTATGCTTCCTTAGCCTTTTTACAGCTATTAATAATTTAATAGTCTTTTCTATTCAATATACTCAGTCATTGATAATAAAATTTTACCACTTGCATTTTTATTTGGTTTTACGTAGAAAATAATCCCAGTATTATCTTGGTATATATCATGCTTACCTATATTCAAGTTTATTGAGTCTTTAAAAATTGTAAACGAACTATCCGTAAGTTTATCATTATTTCCTACCATCGCAATCTTGATACTACCGGAAAATTTTCCATTTATTCTCGTGTAAACTTTATCGCCACTTTTACCAATAAATGATATTTTACTCGACTTAGTTACGTCAAGTAAGATTCTTTTTTCAACTCCTTTTTCTTGTTCGCATCCTGAAAATCCTAAAAGATTCAGAAGGATAAGTAATTTCGAATTGTTCATTGTCTACGTTGAGAGATGTGTTTAGAATGTGAAAAATACTTCATTAATTTTTTGAGATTTCAACAACTAAAAAGCTCTGTCACTTAAAATTTTCATTTGTTATGTAAGTACGGTTATGTTAACCGAAATCTACCTTTATATAAATTACAAATACTAGCTATAACATCTCGGTTATATTTTTTTGAATTTTATAACAGCTCCTTTTTGTTGGCCAACAGGAGTATACAGAAAACCAACGATATTAGTTTCACTACAGGTTAAAGTAAGCAAGTTCGACTCTCTAGAAGGCATCAGATAAACTATATAACTTATACAACTTTCATTTACGCTTGTCCTGTTAATCTGCTGGGCAACAAAAGCGCTTTTGTACGTAAGACTATCCTGCGGTTGCCCATCAATAATAGTCCGCAAAGATACTTCAGCGGTATCTCTGGCTACACTTTTAATAGTTAATGTGATATCTCCTGCCTTGATTGGAAAAGGAATACCGCTGACTTGTGCTTGATAGGTACCTTCTACCGATGGAGCTGGATTTGGTAGGCTCAGAGTACTTTTAGTACAAGCTATAGCGCCTGCAAAAAGGGCAGTGGTGATGAGGAGCGTAGGATTACTCATTTCACTTAAAAATTCGTTCAGCCTAGAAACGAAAACCCTTCAGATACATTATGCTAAACTTATTCCATCATACATTCTTTTGTTATATAATCTACGCTATGTTTATATAAAGGAAAAGTTTAACAAAAATGGAATTCTGTTAAACAGGTAATTTAGGTGCTTTCTACTGAATTTATCGTTTATGACAGAAGAAGTTTGTAAAATCAACTTTTACGTTTCGTTAACATTCTTTTACTAGCCCTCCATCACATCTCAGCACAAAGACTAGTAGGTTTACGGGCCACTGTTGCGACCATCCGCGGTTGCGGCTAAAACCCTTACAAAAAGAGAGATGTCTAAACTCATACACATATATGCTTTGTTCCTGATGGTTGTTTTTTGCACTTCCTGTGGACAAAACCAAACAAACGGACCAAAAGATACTATCAGGTCCGAAATTAAAGACATAGGGCCTAACGTAATGGTTCGTAATATAAAAAGAGGCAGTAATGGCACCATTTTGATTGCTGGCCCCAACAACGCATCATTTGGTGATGTTTTTCGATATGATGCCCGCTTGCCAGAGGGGCAGGGAAAATCGTTTACTAATCTTACAAGTAAACTAGGTCAGCACAAATTCCAGGATGTTCTGGAAGATCGAAGTGGAAATATCTGGTTCGCTACTACTGATTCAGGCGTTTATTATTACAACGGGAAATCCCTGCCTACCGGACAGGTAGGAATTCAACATTTCACTACCACAGAGGGTCTTGCCAATAATCGGGTTACGTCTATTTATGAAGACAAAGCCGGCATTATTTGGTTCGGCACGGGAGGTGGAGTAAGTCGTTACGATGGGAAATCGTTTCGAAATTTTACATCTCCAAACGCCCCGCTTTTTTATAAAGAAGGGGATTGGAATAATGATATTCATACAATCATTGAAGATAAAACAGGAAAATTGTGGGTTGGCACAAGAGGAGACGCCTTTGTTTATGATGGGAAAAAATTTACCACGTTAACCCATAAAGGCGAACCCTTTCTCGATGTTTGGGCTATAATGGAAGATAGAAAAGGTACTATTTGGCTCAGCGGTTACAATGGCTTTAAAGTAAGCCAGACCGGTGGCCTCTATCGCTATGACGGCAGTACCTTTACGAAGGTATCGGAGAGGGGTGCTTATGCAATAATCGAAGATAAAAAAGGAAACATCTGGACTACTGGTCCGGTAAATCCTGCTAATTGGACGGTCCAGGCACTTTCCCGTTATGAGGCAAAGTCCTTGTCTAGTAATGAGCCCACGGTAACCGAAATCAGGTCAGGAAAGGCTTTTCTGGGGCTTTCGGAAGCGAACGATGGAAGTATTTGGTTTGGCGATGCGACCGGCGTGTATCGGTATGATGGGAAGACCATCACGGACTTTTACAATAAAGAGGGTCAGAAAAAATATAGCCTAGATACAAAGCAAAGTGTTGTCATATGGAAAGGTTCCTGGCTACTTGGTGCATGGGAAGGTTCTACGTTTTTGGGTGATGGTGCCGGTACAGGGGGCGTTGATCTATTAAAAGGAGAATTATTGATCGAATCGGATCGCCGAAGCGACCGTCATCTGGTGGGTGGTGCAGTTGACGTCGACATGACTACAATTGAACAAAAATTTGATGATCCAGGTCCACACAATAAATTACCGCCATTTTTTGATGTCAAAAAATTCCCTGTTTCTAGATTCATAATTACGAAGGTTGAAACAGGGAATGATGGAAATACAAAAGTTCCAACTGATGGAAGTATAAGAGTTACATCTGAAGGAAATATAAAAGTTACCGGGAACCTGACCATTGAAGGTATCACGAAGGCAGTTACTTTTCCAGCCCAACTATACTTTAAGGACGGAATGGACGGAACTGTCGAGATAAATGGCACACTGACCCTTGATCGAACAGAGTGGGGTATCGATTCTGGATCAGAAAAGCACTTTTTTAAGTCTGGTAATGCAATCTCGGACGACGTTAAACTCTTTATGAAAATCGTAGCAAAAAAATAAATAGTTAGCAGGGTTAGAAATAAGGTGTATAGCTGTTGCTAAAAATGCCCCATTTAGTAAGCAGTGACATGAACGCTCTTTCGTCTCAAGTGGGAGCGATTTATGAGACGCTGGCATCTGTTGATTATCCTAGTCGCAAGATAGTTGTATTACCGCTTTTTGCCTTTTCAGGGGTAACATCGCCAGTGTACTTAACCCAAAAAAAGTGGACTGGTGAAAAGCCGAACGGGCTGATATAACAGATTGGTAAACTAACGAACATGAAACCTATGGCAAGGCTACTAGGAATGGCTAAAACGAACATTCAAGAATTGGTCAAGTTCGCGTTGGGTAGCGGGATTCGTTCTTTGTCCGGATAGGTAAACTTTAGTACCTTGATACCAGAACGCAAGGATTCGGTGACTTCCTTTTTCCAGGCAGGAACTTTATATGAAAGCTACTTTCTTCGGTTTACTCCTTCTATTCCTGCTGGTTTCCTCAAGCTGGGCACAAACGGGGGTTAATACGGTCAAAAGCCTGCCTCCTGAAGGGATTAATCTCCAGGAAGGCTGGCGGTTCCAGGCAGGTGATAATCCTGCCTGGGCCAACGTCGACTTTCCCGATCAGAGCTGGCCAATCAGTAAGCTCACCCGCGATATCAATGATCCTTCCCCCCTGAATGCCGCCCCCATGGGTTGGCTGCGATTGCGATTGTCAACCGATAGTACCTGGCTGCGAGAACCGCTGGCATTAGTCATTCAGCAAGTGGGGGCCTCCGAAATTTATCTCAACGGGCAGCTCCTGCACCGATGGGGCGTGGTGAGTGCCGATCCTAAAAAAGTGATCGCGTTTGATCCCTTGTGGAAACCCATACCCTTCCCCCTGCGTAAAACCGGCGAGCAGCTACTGGCCGTCCGGTTTGCCCGTCAGCCCGGTATTCACTATACAACCGTGTTTGAAAGTCAGAATCCCCCCTTCTGGATTCAGCTAAAAAAGCAGGAGGCCGCCGACGTTTTCTATCAGCAGTACCTGGTCATTGCGGAGCGCTTACATGTGTTTCTGATCAGTGCCTGTTGTATACTGGCCATCCTTCACCTGGCTTTTTATCGATTCGACCCCAGCCGAAAAGCGAACCTCTATTTCGGTCTGTGGGCCGTTCTGGTGTTGACAGGAAATATTTTGCAGCGAAATTTGATGATCGCTACCCATCTAGTCGCCGACAAATTTTATATAGCCAATCTGTCGTTCGCCCTCTACCAGCTGGGTAGTCTAATGCTGATGTTGGCACTCTACCAATTGCTGGAACAACGCAAAGACAAAGTTTACTGGGCGCTGGTCGCTTGGATTCTTGCCGGGCTGTTGCTTAACGCCGGTATTTACGGATGGGGCTGGAAAGTCGGTGGTGTTTTGGCCGGGACGGCCTGCCAGCTAAATATGGTCCGAATTGCCTGGCTGGCCATTCGCCGACAGAAAAAAGGGGCCTGGATTATTGGCCTGGGAGCGATCAGTTTCGTTTTATTTTTTTTGGCCTTTTTTCTGCCCAGCATGTGGAGCAACGAGCTGTTTACTATAGGCATTGCCAACCGACGAAATAGCCTATATATACTCTCCTTACTGAGTATTCCGGTGGCCACCTCCATTTACCTGGGGCTTGATTTTGCCTTGCTCAGTCGCGCCCTTGAGCAGCAGTTAACCGAAGTCAAAGCCCTTTCCTACCAAGCCCTGATTCAGGAAAAGCAAACCCAGGCGTTGCAGGAGCTGGATAGCCTCAAATCACGCTTTTTTGCCAATATCTCCCACGAATTCCGTACCCCGCTCTCGATCATCAAAGGGTCAGTAGAAAAGCTACGGCATCAGGATAAAGAAGGCTCCGAACGGCGATCCGATTACCAACTCATCGACCGTAGCGCGAGTCGGCTATTGCAACTGATCAACCAGTTGCTGGACCTCTCCCGATTGGAAGCGGGTAAACTGGAACTGCATCCAAAGCCCGGTGAACTGACTCACTTTCTCCAAGGGATGGCGGGTTCGTTTGCCTCCCTCTTCGAAAGCAAGGGTATCACTTACCACTACACGGTATCGCTGCAACCGGTTTGGGTACAACTGGACAGCGATAAACTCGAGCAAATTATTTCTAATCTCCTTGCCAACGCCTATAAGTTTACGCCTGCTACCGGTCAGGTGCGGTTTTCAGCAGCAGTTGAACCGGGGCAAACCGGTAGATGTGAGCTTCAACTCATCATTCAGGACACGGGCATTGGCATCGGAGAACACCAACTTACCCGCATCTTCGATCGGTTTTACCAGGTCGATGATTCGGCTACCCGCTCGTATGAAGGCACGGGCATCGGGTTAGCCCTGGTGGCCGAACTGGTTGACTTGCATGGTGGGCAACTAACCGTAGAAAGCACGTTGGGCAGTGGTACAACTTTCCGTCTCTGCATTCCTTTGGAAATGCTACCTGTGGAAGAACGGCCCGGGCAGGAAAGTCCCGGGCTGGATGGCTCTGCGTCGGGAATCCCCGTCTCAGAACCCACGATAATGCCTTCGATGAAGGAACCTGCCCAAAGCAGTAAACGATCGAGCCATTCCGAGCAGATTTTAGTCGTGGAGGATAACCGGGATTTAAGGCAGTTCCTGGTCAGCCAACTGGCGAAAAACTATACCGTATCGGAAGTTGAAAACGGTCTGGACGGCTACCAAACCGCTATAAAAACAATTCCCGATTTGATTATTTCGGATGTGATGATGCCCGGCCTGGATGGGATGGCTCTCTGTGAGCGACTCAAAACCGACGAACGAACCAGCCATATTCCTATTATTCTGTTGACCGCCCGAGCCGACAGGGAAAGCAAACTCAAAGGCCTCGATACGGGCGCCGATGACTATATGAGCAAGCCCTTTGGTCTGGAGGAGTTACAGGTCCGGGTTCGCAACCTGCTGGAAAGCCGCCAAAAGCTTCGGGAGCGGTTCAGTCGGCAGATCACCCTGCACCCCACCGAACTGGTCGTCACCTCGCTGGATGAACAGTTTCTTCAAAAAGCCTTGGCCGTAACCCAAGCTAATCTAGCCAATGCGGCCTTTGACGTAGAGCTGTTCAGCCGGGAAATGGGATTGAGTCGAACCCAACTGCATCGCAAACTGACTGCCTTAACCGAGCAGTCGCCCAATGAATTTATCCGTGCCCTTCGCTTGCAACGAGCGGCCAGCCTGCTCCAGCAACAGCAGGGAAATGTGGCCGACGTGGCTTATCAGGTGGGCTTCAACAGCCCGAACTATTTTACCAAGTGCTTCCGGGATGTCTACGGGCAAACGCCGACCGAATACGCCAGTGGGCGTGTGGGCTCCGTCAAAAAACCGTAACCCGTACGATTTTTCGCCAGTTGCTCAGCCCGGCCCCAGTGTATTTCCTACCCGGCAATAGCAAAATCAGCTCATTTTTCTACAAAATTGTTCCATAGCGCTCATGGAGTAAGCTTTGGCACAATATTGCTAACCCTCCCCGGACCGGGTAGCGTAGGTTTGGGGTAGTCAACCGCTATGCACAGAAGGGATGGCTACTAGTCTACAATCGCTGTACCTGTCACCGTTATCCACTAACGTTTCTGACCAGGAGTTGGCTTTCGACTACGTATCTATTCCGATCTGTGCCTACATAGCCTAAACGTCAAACTCAATGAAACACCTTGTTACCCTGGCGGCCTTCGCGCTGCTGACTGCGCCCACGCTGGGGCAAACCCTGCCCGACCCGCACACGCCCCCGTCGGGCAAGTATAACACCACCAACTACCCCGAGGACCGCAAAGCTATTACGGCCATGCGCCTGATCGACGGGCTCGGACAGCACTGCGCCGACGACTATGTAACGGTGAATCCGGATGGGACTATTTCCTACGGCTTTGAGGAGTGGAAACAGGGGTTTATTAACGCCGGAGCCTCGTTTAAGTCGGTAACGCCCGTGCCGAGCATGGAAATTCTCCGCATCTACGAGGGCAAAACAGCGATCTTGAACAGCCTGACGGATGTGGTTTTGGGCACACCCAAAGGCGATGTCAAGATTCGGGTGCAACGCGTGGAGGTGTTTGTGAAGCAAAACGGTGGCTGGTGTTTCGTGGCCGGTCAGGGAACTCGCATCCTGTTCAAAGAAGAGATGGGAGCCCTGCAGGCTCCAGGCCCAAAAAAGTAAAACCAATGTCCCTACATCCAATCCCCAAAACCCAATGGAACCAAAACATGGTTTGTGGTATCCAACACCGTTTGTGACCAGAGCGTGAACAAAGCACCAATAAATCGCCCTGGTGATTTAGCCTAGCCGGATTGTTTAGCCAAAACGGCAATATTGTGATGATTGACTAGCAAACTGTCAGCAGACAGACCACTGTAGATTTTGTTATATGACGGCATGGATAGTCATTTAGTGGACGGTTCACGAATTCATCGGACGATTTTATCCACGATAGTTTCTATTTCACTATCACTTTAAACGCCCGTTCGAAGGGACGATAGCTGATAGGACTTTATAACTATCAACTTGAGTCAACTCATGTCGCAACTTGTTATCTCATGAATCAATGTATCATTTTCGACGTGTAGGTTGAGTTTTTGCGACACTAGTTGACCGCTGTTAAGCTTTAACGTCTGGTAATATCGATCGATTGACTTTAAGACTCATTTAGGTGAGTATATAATCAGAAGTAATTGGCAAGCTATTCCATTTGAATTCTACCTATCGTTTTAACACAGCGCGAATTGCGAATTGACTATTTAATCTTGAAGCTGTTTAAACTTTCTCTTTTAGTGAAGTTTAGGGTGTTTTTTTGTCATGCTGACGAAGGAAGCATCTTCGTTAACAGCAATTAATATGTATCCCGAAGATGCTTCCTTCGTCAGCATGACAAAAAAACACCTAATTCGGGCCTAATTTTAAAAGTTTAAACAGCTTCCTTATCAGAAATGTACTATCGTGTTAATTTTTGAATTTTATAGTGATGTTGCTGACTGAGTCGTCAATAAGTGTAATGTTAAAATTTCCCGATTTCGTTTAGTATAAACCCTCGTTTATAATTCGTAACAACTTGCCTTTTTATCTTATACCATACCGTTCAGCCGCTTTTAGACTATTTATCAGGCGTTCCCTACGCTAGAGGGCCTTTTCGAAAACAAACTTCGGTGACTCCTGTGCGCCAAGGTTCCGTTTAAAACGCATCAATCCTGGTTTCAGTTGCCGGTTACTATCAAGCGCCATCCCTAAATCGAATAGCTGAATTTTCTGTTGCTGGCAATACCCGTAAATGCCAGCTATAAGCAGAACCATCGGACTGAACGAGTTGTAAGCAGGATCTGACGCGGGCATGAAATTGTATAAGATGTCGTGTCGAACGCGAACGGCTATCGTCAACGCGATTAACTGCGGGCCATTATGCACTGAAAACACCACAAATTGATCCGGAAATTCGTGCAGTAAGCCCGTTAATCGGTCAGCGCAAATCGTTAATGGGTAACCTTGCTGTTGGCGGGTGTTCTGAATAAATTCAACGACTTCGGCTATTACGGGTGTTTGCCAGTGTGCAAACGTGAAATTGGCTTTCCGGCATTTGCGTAGTCGCCGTTGCTCTGCCGGAACAATAGAGTTTTCAAATAGCCTGTTGTCAACGGGTAAGAAGAAGGTTTGGTTACGCTCGGCCAATGTGAATCCGTATGTCAATAATGCCTGAATCAGCCGATCTGTTTGCCATGCTGCATAACAGTGCGGATAGTTTACGAGTCGCAAGTGCGTGGCTCCTGCCTGGCGAGCAGCGTCAGTAAGGACAAGAATAAATTGATCTAATGCAGCATCGGGAAGTGCCGCTGTGAACTCGATAGAGCCAAATGGAGCCGCAATGGGGCTGATTGCCTGAGTATGGGCCATAAAAAAGGAGCAACGTGCCTCTGCCTGTTTAGTCTCCTGATGTAGGGCCGATAATAAATAGAATTCACCACCAGATTGTTGATTGAGATGTTGTACCTCATTAAATAAAAAGCCCGGTTGGCAGAAAGTCGGAATCGTATCGGGTTGTGGACTATACTGAAGTAAAAAGGTGTAGTTAGCCATGCGATCAACGTATTATGGCTATACAGACGATCGAGATGGCGGTAAAGTAACACCTATATAAATTAACAGTAGTGACCTCACTGTCTGTTTTGACGTCAAACAAGTAACAAAAGTCGGGTTTATGTATATGATTACACTCTATCAGTACAGATCTGCTTTTGACGAACTATATGAACAAAATAGTACCTGTAAAACTGACGCATACAATAAATCCGGGTTGGAGTTGGCTTCGCGTCTGTTGTTTTAGTCTGATTGGGTTGTGTGTGTCGTGGGGTTTACGGGCGCAGGTTGCCGACTGTTCCAGCCTTTTAACTACCCGTGTAACATCCATTACGGTTTGTACGGAGAAAGCCGTTGATCAATTACAGGTTTTGACAACCGCTATAACGCCGGATGAAATTGAGTTTGTGCGATTCGATTCGCTACAGACAAATCCGTATAAAGGCAAGGGGGGCGTTTCGGTAGGTCATGTAGTACCGCTAAACGGTAAGGCTACGTTACGGAACGTAAATTTTCCCCCGAATTGGGATATAACGGACCGGCTCTATTATGTGTACGCCCGCCTGAAATTTAAATCAGCAAATTCCACTTGCACGCCATTCGCGCTAATAAGGGTTTTTATTCGAGCCAACCCAACGGCTTCTTTAGTGGTAAAAGAGGCCACTTGTTACAATGCCGAATCGCAAAACGATGGGCAAGTGTCAATTACCGGATTCGACCCAACAGACAGGTATGAGATGGCAATCAATGGAACATTTGTTGAGCATAGCAACCCTATACCGACCAATGGTGTACTTGTTGGCACGGGTAGCCGAACCGGCAGGCCAACCGTTTATACAGTTCGTGTTACGAATTCACTGGGTTGTACGACCGACCGGTATATAACCATGATAAACGCGCGCTGCGATTGTCTGCCCATGCGCTGTGTGCCCATCGTTATTTCTAAAACAAGACGTGGCAGGTAAGCCAGTCGAAGGGTGTCGTGCGGCAGAAAAGCCGCACGACAAACTATTACAATACTCGTTTTTGTTTGCTGAGGTGGGCGTAAACCAGCTGGATGATTCCATCTTTCAGGCCTAAGTCTGGCACAATGATCTTGCTGGCTCCTGCCCATTTCATGACAGAGGTATAAATATCAGCGGCTGGTACGATCACATCGGCCCGGTCGGCGTTCAGGCGAAGTTTATTGATACGATCTTCCTGGCTGAAACCCGCAATGAAATCCCGAATGCGCTCAATTTCGGATAGGGTGGTTTCTGTTTCTGAAATTTTAGACGCCAGATTAAACAGTTTGCTAATGTTGCCACCGGTACCAACGGCTGTAACTTCCTGCGAGGAGTCAATATTCTCTTCAACCCAATCTTCTATTTTGCGCCACGCTCCTTTATGCTCCTTACCCTCCAGTAACCGAACAGAGCCAATTTTGAAGGATTTGGAGTTGATCTTTTCGCGGTTCACATACACGTTCAACTCCGTGCTGCCCCCGCCAACATCAATGTGTAGATATTGCCGATCGTCTAACGCATGAACGACCACATCATTGATTAGCTCGGCTTCTCTACGACCGTCGATGATGTTAATTTTTATACCGGTCAAGTCGCCAATCCGTTTGGCAACTTCCTGTCCGTTAGATGCCTCCCGCATAGCCGAGGTGGCACAGGCCATGTAATCTTCGACCTCGTGAAGTTCCATCAGCAGCTTATAGGCCTGCAAAAGTTTAGTTGTCCGTACTTCGCTTTCGGGTGTTAATGCCCCGAAATTGAACACATCGTGACCCAGTCGAAGCGGGAAACGGACATATTCAACGCGCTTAAAGCTAACGAGGTTGTCGTTGTGCAATACCGTCGAAATTTGTAGACGGGCTGCGTTCGAACCGATATCAATGGCTGCCAGTTTCAATATCTATAGAGCTTTATGAAAGGGCCAAAGGTAAATTTTTTACGTGTACCAGAGAAGTTCTGTCATTTATTTTCGACCGTTTGGTATAGTAACCAACTCAATAGAACAACCTTCTTCGTGGCTCGTATATTTGTGTTATGTAGCAATCTTAAAAATATACCTATGTAGTGTATTCGCCTACTAATAGTATCTGCTTTGGGGAAATACTGGCGCTTCAGACCGTTACCGTGCTATTTCTCGTGTTTGTAAGCGCCGTGTATCAATTAGCGTTACAATTTATTGGAGTTATAGTAACATATAAAGCAGGGTTTTTCTGGCGTTAATAGCCATAAAACAGGAGCAAAACATAAGGTCGGACGTATAAAACAGGGAATCTCAACACCTCGTAACTTGAATAGATTTATTATGCTGTACAGTAAAGTATGGATTAAAGGGAGTGTACTATCATTAGTGAGCTTTATCGTTAGCTGGTTAATTCTTGAAGGTGTATCTGGTATGTTGCTGCGCTTGAAGGAAAATGCCTCGAAGTCAAGTGCTCAATTTACTGCTAAAGAGAATAAGTCCAGCGAAACAAAAAACACACTCGTATTAATAAAAAATGATGCTTTAGGGATATTAAGGCTAGCACCTGGCCCCTATAATGTGAGCTACGTAGTAAAGCAGACCGATTCACTCGATAACGCTCATACCCTTCCCGAAAAAACCGTTTCCATCACATACCATATAGATAGTCTGTCCCGGCGAATTACTCCGTTCGATAGCAGTCGGGCTGTTGGCAAATATGCCCTGTTTCTGGGCTGTTCATTTACCTATGGTGAATCGGTGGCGGATTCGAGTACGCTGCCTTATTTTTTTGGTAAAGACACCGGCTATCGGCCCTATAATTATGGCGTATCAGGCTATTCTCCGTCCCACATGCTGGCACTCCAACAGTCAGTTAACATGCGAAATGAGGTAGCTGAAAAAAATGGGATTGCGATCTATACGTATATCGAAGATCATTTGGCCCGAGTTGCTCCCAGCACCAAATGGATTTATAATTCGAAAGGGTATTGGCCAAATGTCAACCCGAACACGGTAACTGTAGAGGGTACCTATGCTGAAAAACATCCTATTCTTTTGGAGTTAATTCAGGGCATGTATAAAAGTAATATTGTCAATCTATTCAATGTCAACTTTCCCCGCAGATACAGTACTGAACAGTATGAGCGGTTTGTTGCTATTGTTAAGAAATCAGAAGAGCTATACCGAAAGCAGTTTGGGAACGATAATTTCTACGTCGTTATTTTTCCTGCCTATCCAATGCCTGCTGAGTTACGCCAGTTGTTTGAGCAGGCTCATTTAAACGTGATTGACTACTCTGCTCTGTTTTCCTGGAAAGCAACGTATGATGGAATGCATCCGGATGGCGATGCATATCGGCGGGTGGCTGAGAAATTAGCGCACGATTTGCCCCTTGCGTTCCCTCAGTCGGGATCTACCATGTGATGTGTTAAACTGGAATGCTGATTTTATGATTACCAGGATTTGCCCTGACCTCTTGACGAAAGCAAGAGACAAAACCAGGTCGCTCTTTAAATTAAATCATTGGTAATCGTAGAAACCATAAAAATCAGTGTCCTGCTTGTTAAAATTCCCTGTTTAATTAAAAAGTAATCAATAGATATTCTGGTTATTCGTTTGACAAATAAAACATTTATTTTGCGCTTCACTAAACGGATAGTAGTAACATAATTTATGGTAATATTGGGCATTTCTGCTTTTTATCACGATTCTGCAGCCGCAATTATTGATGATGGACGTATTGTTGCCGCTGCTCAGGAAGAGCGGTTTACGCGTAAAAAGCACGATCCGGGTTTCCCTGCCGAAGCCATTAAATACTGTCTTGAGTACAGCGGAGCAAACCTGAATACACTGGATGCCATTGTCTTTTATGACAAACCATTGCTCAAATTTGAGCGGTTGCTGGAAACATACTACGCCTTTGCTCCCCGAGGACTGAGGTCGTTTCTGATGTCGATCCCGGTTTGGCTCAAGGAAAAGTTGTTCTTAAAGCGACTTATTCGGGAAGAGTTGGCGAAGCTGGGCTACAAGGCTTCCAGTAAGGTAAAACTGCTTTTTCCCGAACACCATCTTTCGCACGGAGCCAGTGCATTCTACCCGTCTCCCTACGAGCGGGCCGCCATCCTGACTATAGATGGTGTGGGCGAATGGGCCACAGCGTCTATCGGGCTGGGCGAAGGAAAAGACATCTCCATTTTAAAAGAAATGCGGTTCCCGCACTCGCTCGGGCTGTTGTATTCGGCATTCACCTATTTTCTGGGCTTCCGGGTCAACTCCGGCGAATATAAATTGATGGGGCTGGCACCCTATGGCGACCCGAATTCACCCGATGTGGCCCGCTACATGACCATCATAAAAGATAAACTGGCCGACCTGCGGCCCGATGGGTCAATCTGGCTGAATCAGGATTATTTCGATTACGCAACGGGCCTGAAAATGGTGAACGAAAGCAAGTGGGCGGACTTATTTGGTTTCCCCAAACGCCAGCCCGAAGATGAGTTATTACCGCAACATTGCAACCTGGGACTAGCCATTCAGTATTTGACCGAAGAGGTTGTTCTGAATATGGCTAAGGAAGCCAAACGCCTGACCAATGCCGATGCGCTGGTGCTGGCGGGTGGGGTAGCGCTCAACTGCGTATCGAACGGAAAACTTCAGGCATCCGGCCTCTTCAAAAATATATTTATTCAACCGGCGGCAGGCGATGCTGGTGGCGCTCTGGGAGCAGCGCTCGCGGCCTATCATATCTACTTTGGCAAAGAGCGTATCGTAACAACCGAACGTGATGCCATGCGGGGTTCTTACCTAGGCCCAACATTCTCTGATCTGGATGTTGAGCTGATGGCAAAAAAATACAAAGCCGTTGCCACACACTACACCGATTTTACCAACTTAAGCCACGATGCGGCCCGGCTTTTAGCCGATGGCAACGTGCTTGGCTGGGTGCAGGGCCAGATGGAGTTTGGTCCACGAGCATTGGGAGGCCGTAGTATCCTGGGCGACCCCCGAAATGCCGAAATGCAGAAAAAGTTGAATCTGAAAATTAAATACCGCGAGTCATTTAGGCCGTTTGCCCCTTCTGTCTTAGCCGAAGATTGTGCCGAATACTTCGACTATAATGGTGTCTCGCCCTATATGTTACTCGTGCATCCGGTAGCCCAAAAACGCCGAACGCCGGTACCGGCCAATTATGCCAGCTTCCCCTTGCGCGAGAAGCTTTATTACCAGCGATCGGATCTGCCCTCAATTACGCATATAGACTACTCGGCACGTATCCAGACGGTTCATAAAGATACCAATCCACGGTATTATGAATTGATCGACTCGTTCAAAAAATTAACCGGCTATGGTGTTATTGTCAACACCAGTTTCAACGTGCGTGGTGAACCCATCGTTTGTACGCCCGATGATGCTTACCGGTGCTTCATGCGAACCGAAATGGATTATCTGGCCGTTGGAAATTACCTGTTCGATAAGCGGAAACAGCCCGAATGGCAGGAGAAAGATAACTGGAAAGAAGAATTCGTACTGGATTGATGAACAACCTGATTTAATAAAATCAAACACCTACTCCGGGGCTGTCCATGCACTCCTGAGGAATTTGCTGATCCTTTTTGCTGCGTGTAACACAACAATAACGGGCTGATGATCCTGATGAGGTAATTGTTACTAAACGGGTAGGTGAGACTCTTTTTTGCTTTGTACAGTTAACTTCGGTTATTATTCTGCCGCATCAATTAAAAATAAGTAAACTCAAACTAACGTATGGAATTTTTACAGGACATTTTCAAATTCATGAAACAGCGCAAAAAATGGTGGCTGGCCCCAATGATAATTTTATTGTTACTCGTTGGTGTTCTTATTGTCGTTGGCGGTGGATCGGCGGTAGCACCATTTATTTATACATTGTTTTAACCGATGGACGTTGCCGAAAAAGTAAAAGCCCAACTGGTCATTGTAACGGGGCTGATCGTATTGTATTTTGTGACTAAATCGCCCTGGTTTCTGTATGCCGCAGCGGCTGTCGGTGTGTTAAGTCTGGTGGTTCCGGTAGTGGGTGACCTGATTGTGAAGGGCTGGTTTAAGCTGGCCGAGATATTGGGCGCTATTAACGGAAAAATCATTTTGTCGGTCCTGTTTTTCGTGTTTTTGTTCCCCATCGCCTTACTATACCGCATGACAGGCAAGAACCCGCTGGGCATCAAACGAACCAACGAAAAGTCGTTCTACAATGAACGAAACCACTTATATACAAAAGAGGATTTAGAACAGATGTGGTAGCAGTACCAGGAAACATACTTATTTCGGGTGTTCCGCTTGCCGGGGCACCCGATTTTTGTTTAATTTTGTCCTAGCTTATCCAGAAAGACGGAGGGAACGGACCCGATGATGTCTTGGCAACCAACCAACTCCAGGAACTGGTGCCAACTTCCTCCCGCCATAAGGCGGGATAGATAAGTTAGCCCTGTGCTATCTGTCTTTCTGCAACTAAGCGTTTTCGTCTTTTTGGACTTTTTTTAGTGCGACGGTTGTTGGGTCTCTAACAATTTCGCCTTTCCATACAACATTTGAAAAC
Organism: Spirosoma pollinicola; assembly: GCF_002831565.1. NCBI lineage: Bacteria > Pseudomonadati > Bacteroidota > Cytophagia > Cytophagales > Cytophagaceae > Spirosoma > Spirosoma pollinicola. Next base: position 1,350,183 of record NZ_CP025096.1, read on the forward strand.
GATATTCGAACTTCTTCGCGAACGTATCCTTGTCCTTGATGGCGCAATGGGTACGATGATTCAACGGTATAATCTGACCGATGCCGACTACCGGGGTGAACGATTCCGCGATTGGCCGCATGATCTGAAAGGCAATAACGATTTACTATCGTTGACCAAACCGGAAATCATTCAGGCCATTCATAAACAGTATCTCGAAGCGGGTGCCGATATTATCGAAACCAACACCTTCAGTTGTACGACCATCGCCATGGCCGACTACCACATGGAGGAACTGGCCTATGAACTGAACTACGAATCAGCCCGGATTGCTAAAGAAATAGCACTTGACATCACGCACCAGAATCCCGATAAACCGCGTTTTGTGGCCGGCGCAATGGGGCCAACCAACCGCACGGCTTCACTGTCGCCCGATGTAAACAACCCGGCCTATCGCGCGGTTACGTTCGATGATCTGGTGAATGCGTATTATGAGCAGGTAAGCGGCCTGGTAGATGGTGGAGCAGATTTGCTGCTGGTCGAAACAATTTTCGATACGCTGAATGCCAAAGCGGCCATGTTCGCCATTGATAAGTACTTCAATTTAAATCCACAGAAAACGGTTCTGCCCATCATGATCTCCGGCACCATTACGGATGCCAGCGGTCGGACATTGTCGGGGCAAACGACAGAGGCTTTCCTGTATTCGGTGTCGCACTTGCCGTTGCTGAGCGTGGGCCTGAACTGTGCGTTGGGCGCTGAATTGATGCGGCCGTATATCCAGACGCTTGCTAAAGAAGCCCCGTTCTTTACGTCGGCCTATCCAAATGCAGGCTTGCCGAATGAATTTGGCGAATACGACGAAACGCCGGATATGATGGCGGTGCAGGTTGAAGATTTCATTAAAAGCAGTTTTGTCAATATCGTTGGCGGTTGCTGCGGCTCCACGCCCGACCACATTCGGGCCATTGCTGATATAGCGGCCAAATACCCACCCCGCCAGTTACCGGAACCAGAGCCGTATCAGAAATTGAGCGGACTGGAGCCTCTTAAAATCACCGAACTGACCAACTTCCTGAACGTTGGCGAGCGGACCAACGTAACGGGTTCCAAGAAATTTGCCCGGCTTATCAAAGAAGGAAACTACGACGAAGCCCTAAGCATTGCCCGCGGTCAGGTTGAAGGCGGAGCGCAGGTGATTGACATCAACATGGACGAAGGTATGCTGGATTCGGTAGAGGCCATGACGACCTTCCTGAACCTGATTGCTGCCGAACCCGATATTGCCCGCGTCCCCATCATGGTCGATTCCTCGAAGTGGGAAGTTATCGAAGCGGGCTTGAAATGCGTACAGGGAAAAGCCATTGTCAACTCCATTTCGCTCAAAGAAGGCGAAGAAGCCTTCATTGAGCGGGCACAGTTGGTGAAGCGCTATGGTGCCGCAACGGTGGTGATGGCGTTTGACGAAAGCGGTCAGGCCGATTCCTACCAGCGACGTATCGAAATCTGCGAGCGGGCTTACCGGATTCTGGTCGACAAAGTCCATTTCAATCCGCAGGACATCATTTTCGACCCGAACATCCTGACCGTTGCCACGGGTATTGACGAGCATAATAACTACGCCGTTGACTTTATCAACGCCACGCGCTGGATAAAGCAAAACCTGCCGCTGGCCAAAGTAAGCGGGGGCGTATCCAATATTTCGTTCAGTTTCCGGGGCAACGATGTTGTTCGGGAAGCCATGCACTCGGCCTTTTTGTACCACGCCATTCGGGCAGGTATGGACATGGGTATCGTAAATGCTGGCCAACTGGAAGTATATGACAGCATCCCGAAAGAACTGCTGGAACGTTGCGAAGATGTATTGCTCAACCGCCGGGATGACGCCACGGAACGTCTGGTCGATTTTGCCGAAACGGTAAAAGCCAAAGGGAAAGTCATTGTTCAGGATGAAAGCTGGCGGCTCGAACCCGTTCGCGAACGGCTCAAGCACGCCCTGATTAAAGGGATTACCGATTATATTGATCAGGACGTCGAAGAAGTTCGCCATCAGGTAGAGCGGCCCTTGCACGTGATCGAAGGTCCGCTCATGGATGGCATGAACGTGGTTGGCGATCTGTTTGGCGCGGGTAAGATGTTCCTGCCGCAGGTGGTAAAATCGGCACGGGTCATGAAAAAAGCAGTGGCTTATCTGACGCCGTTTATCGAAGCGGAGAAATCCGGCACAGGCTCATCGTCGGCCGGGAAAATTTTGCTGGCTACGGTGAAGGGCGATGTCCATGACATCGGCAAAAATATTGTTGGCGTAGTGCTGGGGTGCAATAATTACGAAATCATTGACCTCGGCGTGATGGTGCCCACTCAGAAAATTCTGGATGCCGCCCGCGAGCACAACGTAGATATCATTGGTCTGAGTGGTTTGATTACCCCCTCGCTGGACGAGATGGTTGGCGTAGCGAAAGAGATGGAGCGTCAGGGATTCAAACTTCCGTTGCTTATTGGTGGTGCCACTACCTCGCGTATTCACACCGCTGTGAAAATCGATCCTCATTACTCGGGGCCGGTTATTCACGTGCTGGATGCAAGCCGGAGCGTACCTGTTGCCGGGAAACTGGTGAGCGATACCGATGGAACAAAAGAAAAAATTTTCACGGAAATCAAGGCCGAATATGTCAAACTCCGTGAAGACCATGCCAAACGGCAAAAGGAAAAAGCGAGCCTGACCATTTCGAAAGCGCGCGAAAACCGCACTAAAATAGATTGGTCTGCCTTCGAGCCAACGAAGCCTGCTTTCTTGGGAAACCGTTATTTTGAGGATTATGATATTGCCGAATTAGCCAAATACATCGACTGGACGCCTTTTTTCCAGACCTGGCAGTTGCACGGGAAATACCCCGCTATTTTCGAGGATGCCATTGTAGGCACAGAAGCCAAACAACTATTTGAAGACGCGAACCAGCTTTTAAAGGAAATCATTGACAAGAAACTGCTGAAAGCGAAAGCTGTGGTTGGCTTCTTTCCGGCAAATTCGGCCGACGACGATGTGCTTCTACACGATTTTGAAGAGCACGTACGCGAAACCTCCTGCGAACGGCACGGTTCTCACCAGCACATCGAATACAAAATCAGCAAAGCTCAGTCACAAACGGCCGTAACGCCAGCGGGTGAACTGATTTACGACACCAAAACAGTGCTGCATTTCCTGCGTCAGCAAAACCAGAAAGCACCCGGTTTACCAAACCTGTGCCTTTCGGACTATGTGGCTCCGCTGGAAAGTGGTCGGGAAGATTATATCGGCGGTTTCGCCGTAACGGCGGGCATCGGCATTGAAGCATTGCTCGACAAATACGAACGCGACCATGATGATTACAACAGCATTATGGTGAAAGCCCTCGCCGACCGCCTGGCCGAAGCGTTTGCGGAGCGAATGCACGAGCGTGTTCGGAAGGAGTTCTGGCCCTATGCCGCCGACGAAAACCTGCCGAACGATCAGCTTATTAAAGAGGCTTATCAGGGCATACGGCCCGCACCCGGTTATCCGGCCTGCCCAGACCATACTGAAAAAGGTACCTTGTTCAACTTGCTGGACGCCAACAAAATCGACATTGAATTAACCGAAAGCTACGCCATGTACCCGGCTTCGTCGGTGAGTGGTTTCTACTTCTCGCATCCCGAATCGAGGTATTTTGCCGTTGGAAAAATCAACAAAGACCAGGTGCTGGACTACGCCCACCGCAAAGACACGCCGGTTGAGGAGATTGAAAAGTGGCTAAGCCCGGTGCTGAGTTATGACGCTTAGGGGTTACTATTTTTTACAGAATACTACAAACACAAGAATGCCCGGCCAAACGGTCGGGCATTCTTGTGTTTGTAGTAAACCGCAATTTACATTTAGGGCATCAATACCGTGTCGATTACGTGGATCACGCCGTTTGACTGGTTCACATCAGCAATCGTTACCGTTGATGTACCACCTTTGGCATCCATCAATTCGATTTTTTTACCTTTCATCATAGCGGTTAGCGTACCGCCCGAAACTGTATTCAGTGTGGCTTTTCCACCGCCATCTGTAATAGCCTTCATCAGATCAGCCGCGCTCATTTTGCCTGATACAACGTGGTAGGTCAGGATTTTAGTCAGCGTTTCTTTGCTTTCTGGTTTTACCAGCGTTTCAACTGTGCCTTTAGGCAGTTTGTCGAACGCTTTGTTCGTAGGAGCAAACACCGTGAATGGACCGGGACCCGAAAGCGTCTCTACCAAACCTGCGGCTTTCACGGCGGCTACGAGCGTGGTATGGTCTTTCGAATTCACTGCATTTTCAATGATGTTCTTTGATGGATACATAGGTGCACCACCAACCGTTACTGTCTTTTCCTGTGCAAATGAAACCTGGCTGATAGCCGATAAAGCAACAATCGAGAATAGTAGTTTAAGCGTCTTCATGTCGTTATTTTTTTGACTGGTTCAAAATGTGTGTTGAATGTTTTTACTCTGTTTGTCGACAACATGAAGACTTACGGCGATTGAGTAACGTTTGGATTTAATTTACCGAAAAATATTTTTAATTCACTGGTAGTAAGTAAGTTAAATATATTTTCGCTCTAAGCCTGATAATTTGGTTTGAGTAAAATATACTATGATTGATTAATCAAAATGTTTACAGAAAGAAAAAAAATTTACGGAGTGTTATTAATTTTAACGCATTCCTCAGTTCACTAACACGCGTAAAAAAATGGTCGGTATAAACTAAAAAATTTAGTTTATACCGACCATTTTTTTACACTAATTCAGTTCATTAAACCGCTGCTTTACAACAGTGACAGCCACCGCTCATAAGCGTCTCGCTAGGCTTGTTGTGCCCGCATGTCAGGCTCTATTGTTTTGGTCACGTGACGCTCTCGTTTTTCGGTACCTATTTCCGTTGCCTTAGAATGGGTAATTCGCGGATACGGAATTTATCCTCTTCAAAAATCACTAAAGCGCCATCTTCCAATGGTCGGCAAATGAGTGACCAGTTATCGGTCAATAGCTTATAAAACAGACTACTGTTGATTTTATCAATTCTGAAAAGAATGACTGATGGCTTACTTGTGCCGAAAAAAGAAAGTAGTGTGCCAAAGTCTGTATCGTGTGTTAAAATGACTTCTCCTGTCGCAGCAGCCTCCTGAATAATATGTAAATCACTAGTCGTCGGACTCATGCAAATCGGTACCCAACGGTATGAGTGACCAAGTGTTTTGAGGCTTTCTCCCAGAGACGGGGCATATTTACATCAAGCAAAAACTTCATTATTAAGCTGCTTTTTGAAGCGGAAAAAATTCTCATGCAGCATCTCTGATGAGAAGGATAAGGCTTCAAGGATGTCTTCGCGTTCCAGAAAAGGAAATTCAGTTAGTAAAGCCTCATAGGTCATTCCGCTGCTTAAATACGCCAATAATGAAGTTACCGGAAATCGTATGCCACGTATACATGGTTTGCCTGTGCATACATCTGGGTCGATTGTAATACGCGGGTACCGAGGATGGACGTATTTCATGACGAGTGTGTTTTTTGTAAAAATACGGATAAACATAATTAAACTGAACCGCAGTTTTACAACAGTGCCAACCACCGCTCATAGGCGTCCCGGTAGGCTTGTTGTGCCCGCATATCGGGTTCAATGGTTTTGGTTACGTGCAGACCGGTGAAGGCTTCCTGGGCATTTTTGTAGTGGCCTAAACCTAGTCCGGCACCACGGGCCGCTCCCTGTGCGCCATCGGTATTGTAAAGTTCGATGGTGGCACCGGTCAGGTTAGCAAGTGTGTCGCGGAAGAGCGGACTGAGGAACATATTGGCTTCTCCCGCCCGAATCGTTTGCAGGCCAACACCAACGCTTTCCATAATCTGAATGCCATAGTATAAGGCAAAGACGATACCTTCCTGAGCCGCCCGAATCATGTGCGGCAACCCATGCCGATTGAGTTGAAGTCCGTGAAAAGACGCCCCTAGATCGGCGTTTTCGAGCATCCGCTCGGCACCGTTGCCGAAGGGTAAACAGACTAGTCCGTCAGCACCAACGGGTGCTTCGTGCGCCAGCATGTTCATGTCGGGGTAACTCACCGACCGTTGCAGTACCTGATTCCGTAACCAGCTATTCAAAATTCCCGTGCCATTCACACACAACAAAACCCCATAACGAGGAGCCGCAGGCGTATGACTGACGTGCAAAAATGTGTTTACCCGCGATTGAGGGTCGTAACTGGCCTGATCGCTAACGCCATACACCACACCCGACGTACCCGCCGTAGCGGCAATCTGACCCGGCTCCAGTACGTTGAGTGACAGGGCGTTATTCGGCTGGTCGCCCGCACGGTAGGTAACGGGTGTTCCGGCTGCAAGACCCAGCTCAGCGGCTGCCGATGCGGTCAATTCGCCTTGTGGTGCAAACGTCGGTTTGATGGTGGGTATAAGCGAGGCATCGAAACCGAAATAATCGAGCAGAAACTGAGCGGGCTGATCGGCCTGAAAATCCCAGAAAGCGCCTTCCGATAAACCCGAAGCCGTGGTGACGATATCGCCGGTCATGCGGGCCGCCAGATAATCGCCGGGGAGCATGAATTTGTCTACCTGAGCATACACGTCGGGCTCATTGGCTTTCACCCAGGCGAGTTTGGCGGCTGTAAAATTGCCCGGTGAGTTCAGTAGGTGATGCAGGGTTCGGTCATGGCCAAGCTCGTCGAAAGCACGGTTGCCGTAGGGAACGGCCCGGCTATCGCACCAGATGATTGACGGCCGAAGTACGTTGAAATCTTTGTCGACAACTATCAGACCGTGCATTTGGTAGGAGATACCAATGGCTTTCACATCGGCGGGCTGAACATTGGCTTTCTGCATAACAGCCTTGCTGGCCAGACAGGCATTTTTCCACCAGTTTTCAGGCTGTTGTTCGGCAAAACCGGCCTGGGGTGATTCAATGACCATTTCCGTTTCCGGAAAAAAGGCGGAAGCAACAGCTTTACCGCTATCGGCATCAACTAAACACGCTTTGACCGACGAACTGCCAAGGTCGAATCCAAGAAAATACATGTGGTTACCAGAGTTAAGGAATCTGGTACGAAAGTACAACGAGAAGGTGATAAACAAGTAACGGATTGTTCGGCAATTGGCGGCTGTACACCACGTAAACACTGAGCCTGATATAGAGGTTAGTGTCTGATAATCATTACACTTTTGTGCGATTTCCGCTATTCTTAGCCAATGCTCACTAACCAAACTATATGAATAACAAACGTATACTTTCTTTGGGGACGGCCTTCGTTGCTGTTTGTTTGACTATTCCGGATACTCATGCGCAGACGGATTCAGATCCTTTGTTTAACAAAAAACAAGTTTTCCGCACGCTCTCTGACCGGTGGGAACTTGACTCCACCACGCAAAAAGGTACATTTTTGGTTACGGCCTATAAACCATTATACGTGACCGCCGGACGATGGTCGAGCGATCCTAACGGACAACCGGTCAGTGAAAACCCGGCTTATAACTATCCATTCAATATACCTTTGGGCCGGTATGAAGCACGCTTTCAATTGAGTCTGAAAGTCAAGCTACTTCAGGGCATTTTTGGTAAACATGGCGACTTATGGGCTGGTTATACACAAAAATCACACTGGCAAATATATAACACAACCTTCTCACGCCCTTTTCGGGAAACTAACTATGAGCCGGAATTAATCCTGAACTTCGCGACAAACTTCTCGTTTCTAGGGTTGAAAACCCGCATGTTGGGAATAGCCTTCAACCACCAGTCGAACGGGCGGGCCATACCGCTTTCAAGAAGCTGGAACCGGGTCATTTTGCATGCCGGTTTTGAGCAGGGTAAATGGGTAATACTCTTCCGACCCTGGCTTCGACTACCGGATGCCGAAGATGAGAACCCGGCCATTACGGATAACATTGGTCGCGCCGATGCAACAGTCATCTATCGAACGGGGCGCCATCTTTTCTCAGCCGTAGGGAGCCATTCACTAAGGGGCGGTACTAAAAATAGGGGACAGGTGCAGTTCGACTGGACGTTTCCGGTAACGGGCAACCTGCGTGGTGATCTTCAGATTCTGCACGGCTACGGCGAAACACTAATCGACTACAACCATAAGCAAACAACAATTGGAGTAGCGGTGTCATTGGTCGATTGGTTATGAGCATTGGAAACGTGACCAGATACAGATGAAGATCAACGTTTTTTTATAAAAAAATGGAACGCGGATGGCACGGATTATACGGATATCCACGGATTATTTCCGTTCAAATCTGTAGATATCTGTATAATCCGTGCCATCCGCGTTCCATTTTGTGAGGCTTGATGTGTCAACTATGAGCATGCGAATAAACTGATAGTTGACACAATTCTTACCAGCCGGAACCCAGAAAATGCACAGAAAATCTAACTTGCGCTGCTATTTCAAGCCTTCCTGTTCTATGCGCTCGTTTCAACTCCTGCTCTTATTTTTAGTACTACAAACCACTACTTTCGCCCAGATACCCGCCCCGGACTGGACAAATCAATATTGGCCTGCCCGCTGGATTCTGCATCCTGTAGCCCCCGCACGCCAATACGGTATCTATCACGTTCGGAAAGCGATTGAACTGGCTCAGAAGCCTGCTCGGTTTGTCGTGCATGTCTCAGCCGACAATCGTTATCGGTTGTTTGTGAATGGCAAATCGGTGGCGATGGGTCCCGCTCGAAGCGATACCCAAAACTGGAATTACGAAACCCTCGATCTGGCTCCTTATTTACAGGCGGGCCGCAATGTACTGGCAGCTCAGGTGTGGTACATGGGTGAGGGCGCCCCCTTTGCCCAGATGAGCTACCAGCTTGGATTTTTGCTACAGGGCGATGGCGAAACCGAAAAGGTAGCCAATACTGATGCCAGTTGGAAGATTTACCAGAACCCGGCTTATTCGCCCATTAAAAACGACATTCCAAAACTCAGAACCTACATTGTGGCTGGTGATGGCGACCGGGTCGATGCTGCCAAATACCCCTGGGGCTGGGAGCAACCTAATTTTGATGATAAAGCCTGGGTTGCCGCCAAACCGCTTGGGTTTGGTACAAAACCACGTGGTTTCGGAACGGACGGAAACTGGCAACTGGTGCCGCGTACTATTCCGATGATGGAAGAAGGAGTGGTGCGGCTGGCCACCGTTCGGCGGAGCGAAAAGGGGAAAATGGACAATGCTTTTCTGCAAGGGAAAGCACCAACAACGGTTTCAGCCAATACTAAAGCCGTGTTCCTGCTCGATCAGGGCTACCTCACCAATGCCTATCCCGAACTGACCGTGAGTCAGGGGAAAGGGGCCACCATAACGCTTGCCTATGCCGAAGCATTGATAGATGCGAAGAACCAGAAGGGCAATAGAAACGAGGTAGAAGGACGGACACTACTTGGTTTCGAAGATCAGTTTATTGCCGACGGTACGCCCAAACGGACGTTTCGGCCGCTTTGGTTTCGCACGTACCGGTATCTGCAATTGACCATAGAAACCAAAGATGAACCGCTGGTTCTGGACGATCTGCTGGGCCAGTTTACGGGTTACCCATTCCAGGAAAAAGCGCAGTTTGCCACCAGCGATACTACCCTCAAAGCCATCTGGAACGTGGGCTGGCGAACGGCCCGCCTGTGTGCGGGCGAAACCTATTATGATTGCCCCTATTACGAGCAATTGCAATACACGGGCGATACGCGCATTCAGTCCATGATTTCGCTTTACGTGTCGGGTGATGACCGGCTGATGCGCAAGGCCATTATGGATTATGACCATAGCCGGTTCAACGATGGCCTGACGCAAAGCCGTTATCCGTCCGCTGATTTTCAGGTGATTCCGACCTTTTCGCTTTTCTGGGTTTGCATGATCCACGACTATTGGATGCACCGTCAGGACGACGATTTTATAAAGTCAAGGTTACCCGGTATTCTTAGCGTACTGAACTGGCACGAACAGCGCATTGCCAAAACGGGTTTGAACGGCCCGCTTGAGTGGTGGAATTTTGTGGACTGGTCGGCCTGGAAAAACGCGAAAGATGAAACGAGTGGGGGAGTTCCGGCGGGTGCGCGAAAAGGCGGTTCGAGCATTCTGTCGCTTCAACAAGCCTACACCTATTTCCGGGCGGGGGATTTGCTGGCGCACTACGGCCAGAATGAACAAGCCGAACACTATCGGGACTTGGGCCGGAAGTTGAATAAAGCGGTGTTTGCCCAATGTTACGACGCCGGGCGCGGTCTTTTCGCCGACACGCCGGACAAGACATCGTTCAGCCAGCACGCCAATATTCTGGCTGTGTTGACCGATGCCGTGCCTGCGGCTCAGCAAGCGGCCCTTTTGCAGAAAACAATGGCCGATACGTCACTGACTCAGGCTACTTTTTACTTCAAATATTACCTGTTCGAAGCCCTCAAAAAAACGGGCCTTGGCGATCAATTCATAGCCCAGCTAAAGCCCTGGCGCGATATGCTGGCAATGGGCCTAACCACTTTCGCCGAAAACCCCGAACCGACGCGTTCCGATTGCCACGTTTGGAGTGCTTCGCCTTTGTATGAGTTTTTGTCTACCACCTGCGGTATTCGTTCGGCTGAGCCGGGTTTTAAATCAGTTCGTATCGAACCATTTATGGGTGATTTGACAACGGTAGACGGGAAAATGCCTCACCCACTCGGTGAAATCGCCGTGCAGTTTCAGAAAACCCCAACGGGCGGTTTAACCGGAACCGTTACACTCCCGGCTAATCTGACAGGAACGCTACGCTGGAAAGGAAAATCGCTGCCACTGAAAGCCGGGAAACAGGATGTGAGTTTATAGGGTTGTGAATTGGCGGCTCGTTTACAACTGCTTAGCCCCTACAACCTGCCCGTTGTCTGTGCGTTGCACATATACCAGCACAGCCGTTTGATTGGTAGTGAGGCCAGTAGGTAAGGGGAGGGTAACGCTGCCCGACTTTTCAGCGTTGTCGATGGTTTTGAATTGACGAACAACATTGGTGTTCACCAGCGTTCGTCCTCCGTTTTCGCCATTTTTTACGTCGGTGCGGGCTTCCTTCTGGACTAACGCAACATTGACCCGATAGGGACCCGCCGTCGACAACTCGTAATTAACCGTTACTTGCTTGTCATTGCGGGTAACGCTGCCATCGACGCCCACAAAGGCTGCTGTAGGCTGGTTCTGAATCGTTTGGATAGCCTGTTCAATTTTGGCTTTCTGGCCGCCAATTACATCCTGACGCCCGTTAATAACCAGTTGGGGCGTATAGGTCTGGCTGCTCAACGCGCGGTCGTATTGCCGTTGGCGATCGGTAAAAAGTTTACTGCTGAACGGGTCCTGCCAGCCCAGCCGATTCCAGTAGTCAACGTGGAAAGACAGGCCATAAACCAGTTTTCCGGAGCGGGCGGCTTGCTGGGTTATATCCTGCAAGGCTTTGTCGGCGGGCGGGCAGCTGGAGCAGCCCTGCGACGTGAATAATTCCAGCACCACAACAGGCTGAGGAGCCGGTTTCGCTGGTTTTTTTGGAGATAGCATCCCGAAGAATGCCATGAGAATGAGTAAGTAGTTCATACCGATTTTTTGTCTAAATCAAACCTATAAGGTTTCTAAAAACCTTATAGGTTTACTGCTTACAACCCTACATAATAATCATAACCCCGCTCGGTCCAGAAGTCGCGGGGGCGGGTGTCGGAAAAGAAAATCCGGCCAATACGCTTAAGGTTTTTTACTCCGTATTTAACCGGAATAATCAGCCGGAGAGGTGCCCCGTGTGGTGCCGTAATAGGCTCTCCATTCAGTTCATAGGCCAGTAAGGTTTGGGGATGCATGGCACTTTCTATGTCAATGCCTACATAGTAGCCTTTGTCGGGCGTTTCCATACCGACGTGTTTGAACAGATCGTCGGTCGCATCGGGATTGGGGGCGTTGCCGCTTTTGGTACCGAGTTTGTATTTTTCCAGAAAATCGGACAGTCGTGCGCCACTCCAGTGCTGCACCTGGCTCCAGCCCTCAATGCACTTGAACTCATACACCATATCGTATTTGGGCAGGGCCTTAACGTCGTCGATAGTTAGCATCAGCGGTTCGGCACCCGGCCGGTCGATCTGCAGTTTCCAGTCTTCGGGAATTGGTGTTTTGATGCCATCGTAGCCATTGACGCGGGCTTTTTGAGCCGCATCCTGTACCGAAAACGTGGGTACCATATGTGTGTTACTGAAATAGGTGCGGGCCACCTCTTCATTGACATCAAGCACCCGTCGCAACGGTTTCTTCACACCCAGTAGTTTCGGGCTGTGCGTAATCCATTCGTAAACGCCAACGGGCACCGCAGCAGCCAAGGCAAACCAGCCAAATGATTGTATCATTCGTCGGCGGGCCACCGATTCGGGAATGTCGCTTTCGGGAAGTTTCGGTTCGGTAGGCTGGCTCATGATAAGGCTGGGGTAGGGGTTGGTAGAATCGGTTCGGTAGGTAGCTCACTGATAGGGTCGGGTAGTACCGATGGCCGTTCAGGATCGGTTGGTTTAACGACCTCAAAACCCGTTACCATCGACTGGAAGTTGTGCCAGCCCGCGCGAATCACCTGCCATACATGGATGAAGAAAAACAGGACGTAGCCAACCGTCAGAACGAAGTGTTCCAGTCGGGCCGCTTTGTATCCGCCCAGCAAACTTGTCAGCCACGAAAACTGTGTTGGTTTATAAATGGCAAAGCCCGTCAGCACGGAGCCAACGCCCATGAGCATAATGGAGAAATACGCGATTTTCTGCGCACCATTGTATTTGATAAAGGGCGGTTGCGTTTTGCGAAGACCGAAGTCATAGAGTGTCACCTGAATAGCCTCGCGAAACGAATGTCGATTGGGTACCAGGTGTCGCCACTCGCCCGACACGAAGGTATAGATAACATAAGCCAGCCCGTTGAGCATGAACAGCCACATGAATACCCAGTGCCAGGCCATGCCCTCGGCTAACCGACGTTGGGCACCCAAAAACGTATAGAATCCATCCGGGAAAAACGAAACCAGCGTGTAGCTTCCGATGGTAATTTTATAGGGATCGTAGGCCCAATAGATCAACAACCCGCTCCAGATCATGACGAACAGAACCGGGAAGTTGATCCAGTGAAACCACCGGATGGCCAGTGGGTGTTTGTGAACAATTCGTTTCATGGGTGAAAGATGGGGTAGTTAATTGACAGATAGCCTCAAACTTACTGTATAACGAATTAACGAAGAATTCGTGGGTTTCGATTGCCAAAGTTCAACCCAGTACGTAAAAAATACTAATTAACTTGCCATCACCTTTCTCAACAACGATGCCACCCTAGGGCAGACGTTCGGCTGCCGCTTACCCTGCCCTGCTATCAGGCATTTACGTTGATTTTGCCAATGAGCTTGTCTAACGTAATTGGGTAATCGCGAACCCTGACCCCGGTTGCATTATAGACGGCGTTGGCGACCGCTGCCGCTACGCCGACCAGACCCAGTTCGCCAACTCCTTTGGCTTTCATGGGCGACATGGTTGGGTCGAGGTCTTCGAGCAGGATGACTTCCTGATGGGGGATGTCGGCATGAACCGGCACTTCATAGCCTGCGAGATCGTGGTTCACAAAAAAGCCAACCTGTTTGTCTACTACCAGTTCCTCCATCAGGGCGGCTCCCACGCCCATCGTCATAGCCCCGATCACCTGACTGCGGGCGGCTTTGGGATTCAGAATACGACCGGCATGACAAACGGCCAGCATACGTCGTACCCGAATCTCACCGGTAAACTTATTTACGCCCACTTCCACGAAATGAGCGCCGAAGGTATCTTGGGCGTACTCCTGCGAAAGGGTACCGTAGGTCATGGCATCTTCCACCACCAGTTCGGCCGATTTGGCGGCTTCACCAAGCGGATAAATCCGATTGCCTGAGCGAACCTGCCCGTTCGTAAATTCGGCGTCTTCGCTCGGTAGACTAAGCGACTTCGCTACGGCTTCGCGGAGTTTCGTGCAAGCGGCATAAACGCCCGACGTAGCAGAGGCCGCGCCCCATTGCCCGCCGGAACCCGGTGATTCCGGGAATGTTGAATCGCCCAGTTTGACTACGACTTTATCCAAGGTAACGCCCATCATTTCAGCGGCCGTTTGCCCGATGATGGTATAGCTGCCGGTGCCAATATCGGTCATGTCGGTCTCGACCGTAACCACGCCATCCCGATTCAGCCGTACCCGCGCGGCCGACTTCATGATGGGTGCCCCCCGAATGGCCGACGCCACGCCCATGCCGATTAACCATTGCCCATCCCGCAGGGTGCTGGGTTTGGCTTGCCGCCGATTCCAGCCAAAACGCTCAGCCCCGGTTTGCAGGCACTCGACCAGTTTTCGGGTGGAAAATTTACGTCCTGGCTTTTCCGGGTCTACCTGCGTATCATTTTTAATTCGCAAGGTAACCGGGTCCATGTTCAGCTTCTCGGCCAGTTCATCCATGGCAATTTCCAACGTCATCATACCCGTCGCTTCCCCCGGTGCACGCATGGCGTTGCCTTCGGCCAGATCGAGAACGGCCAGCCGCAGCTCGGTGAACCTATTGGCCCCTGCGTACAGCAGCTTGGTCGACGCGGTGGCCGATTCGGTTCGTCCGCCCGGAATATTGCCCGACCAGCTTTCGTGGCCAATGGCGGTGATGGTGCCGTCGGGTGTTGCGCCGATTCGGATGCGCTGGATGGTGGCCGGTCGGTGGGTTGTGTTGTTGAAGATCAGCGGTCTGGGTAAAGCCACCTTCACCGGACGACCAGCCGCCTTAGCCGCCAGCGAAGCCATTACGATATCCGACAGGGCCGTACCTTTTCCGCCGAAGCCCCCACCAATGAAGGCCGAAATCAGCCGGATGTTCTCTTTCGGAATACCCAGAATAGCGCCTAGATCCCGCGCGCCCCAGTTGAGTTGTTGCACGGAACACCAGCACGTTAGATTATCACCGTCCCACCGGGCGATGGTGGCGTGCGGCTCCATCATGGCGTGCGACTGGTCGGGGGTGGTATAGGTTTGGTCCAGGGTGACGGGTGCCGACGCAAACGCCCCGGCAAAATCACCGACGCTGGTCTGCGGTGCCCCCCCGAACGGCCCTTGTTTCGGTACGGGAGCCGAATCTTTGGCGGCTGCCAGATCAAACGCTCCTTTGGTCTTCGTGTAGCTTATTTTCAGTAGCGAAGCCGCAGCCCGTGCCTGCTCGAAGGTCTCGGCAACCACCACTGCAATAGCCTGGTGGTAATGGTCGATCTCCGGCCCTGCCAGTAGCCGGTCGGCGTAGAATTTCCCCGGTTGGGTTGGTCCGGCATTGGCGGCTGTCACGATGGCGAGAACACCGGGTGCGGCCTTTGCTTTTGCCTGGTCGATGGACTTGATGCGTCCTTTAGCAATACCGGCGCCGACAACGTACCCGTACGCGTGATTCGATACGGCCTCATTATATTCGTAGGCATACTTGGCCGTTCCCGTTGTTTTCAACGGTCCCTCGATGCGGTCGGTTGGTTTGCCAATCACCTTCAACTGGTCGATTGGATTGATTCCTGCGGGCGTTTCAAATTTCATGTTAGTGTCCCCCTTCGTTTAAAACGGCCTCCAGTGTGGCTTCAACCAGTGCCAGTTTGAATTCATTTTCGTTCGTTGGCCGGGCGCCTTTCAGCAGTTGAGCGGTAAACGCCTTCGCGCCCGAAGGCAGTAGTTTCTCGGCGGCTTCTACGCGCCAGGGCCGGGGCGCTATACCCCCAATCGCCACGCGCCCGCTGCCATCTTTCTGTAAAATCGCACCTACCGAAACCAGCGCAAAGGCGTAAGAGCTGCGGTCGCGAACCTTGTGGTAGATATGCACCCCGCCTACGGGTGGCGGAAGCACCACCGCCGTAATCAGTTCGCCTTTTTCCAACGCTGTTTCTACCTGTGGCGTTTTGCCCGGCAAGCGGTGGAACTGGGCCATTGGAATGGTGCGGGTTTTACCGGCTGGGTTTACCGTTTCTACCACCGCGTCGAGGGCCCGCATGGCAACCGCCATATCGCCGGGGTACGTGGCAATACACGAGTCGCTGGTACCAATAATGCCAAGTTGGCGACTGAAGCCGGCAATGGCCGCGCAGCCGCTACCCGGCACGCGTTTATTGCAGAGTTGGTTGGTGTCGTAAAAATAGGGACAGCGGGTACGTTGCAGCAGATTACCCGCCGTGGTGGCTTTGTTGCGCAACTGCCCCGAAGCACCCGCCAGCACGGCTCTCGCCAGCAAGCCATAATCCCGACGCACGGTGCCGTTTGCGGCCAGATCGGTGTTGCTCACCAGCGCCCCAATGCGCAACCCGCCGGTTGGCGTTGGCTCAATTTTGTCGAGGCCAATCTTTCCAACGTCAATTAAATGCGCGGGGGTTTCAATTTCCAGTTTCATCAGATCCAGGAGATTGGTGCCCCCGGCCAGGAATTTTGCGCCCGGCGTACGGACAGCGGCTTTTGCAGCTTCGGCTGGCGTATGAACGCGCTCGTAGGTGAATGTTTTCATAGGTCGCTGATTTAGATAGTTCCCGCCACTTCGCTCATCGCTTCGGCAATGTTTGAATAGGCCCCGCACCGGCAGATATTGCCACTCATTCGTTCTCGTAGCTCTATATTGGTCTCTTTGGGATTCTCCAGCAGATCGGCGCTGACGTGGCTGGGAATGCCCGCCTTGATTTCATTCAGCACCGCCACGGCCGAACAGATCTGCCCCGGTGTGCAGTAGCCACATTGATAGCCATCATGCTTGATAAAAGCCGCCTGCATGGGGTGTAACTCCTTCGGCGTGCCTATGCCTTCGATGGTGGTAATGGTGTCGCCCTGATGTTGAAGGGCCAGCGACAGGCAGGAATTGATCCGCTGGTTATTAACCAGCACCGTACACGCGCCACACTGACCGTGATCGCAACCTTTTTTAGTCCCCGTAAACTGAAGATGCTCCCGAAGCACGTCGAGCAGCGTGGTTCGGGTGTCCATTTCCAGATTGTGGCTTGCTCCATTGACCGTAAACGACACCTTCGCCAACGAAAGTGGCACCGTATGCGGGGCGGCTTGCACGCCGGTCAGGTTCGTGAAAGCAAGGGCGGCAACGGCGGCTGTCGTTCCCGCAATCATTTCGCGCCGGGTAATCATCGACTCGTTCGACTCGTCCATAGTTTTATCGTTTGTCTGTCGTGGTAGTTGCTGGGTCGATCTTCACTTCCCGGATCACGCCGATGGCGTTGGCAATGCGAGGAAAGCCGATATAGGGATAAAGCTGCACCATGGCCGAAAGCAACGTTTCTGTATCGTTACCAACTTTCAGATTCCCGACCGCGTGAGATTCCATTTGGCGTTCGGTGCCGCCCAGAGTAGCTAAAGCACAGAAGATCATCAGTTCGCGGGTTTTAAGGTCCAGCCCTTCCCGCGTGTAGAAATCGCCAAAACACGATTCGGTCAGCAGGCGCGGGATTGCCTCCGCAAATTCGCCCGGCAGGGTTTTCATGTTCTGCTTCATGCTGTCGCCGTAGAGCGGAACCTGCTTTTCGGCGCCTTTCTCAAGCCGCTGCCCTTCCTGTACGGTCCCTTGAGTGGCCAGCGGTAAGGTGATATGACGACTTTCAAACACCTTGTTGATAGCGTCCATGGAGTTTAGCACCTTTGGATAGCCAATGAAGGGAGCCAACTGGTAGATGACTTCCCTGATCTCGAGGGGCGTTACGCCAATGTTTAGGGCGGCACCGGTGTGCGCAGTCAGTTGGGGAAGGGTTTGATTGGTCGCCAGGGCTGTAATCGTAATTAGCTCCCGGGTTTTGTCGGTCAGATTACCAACGTAAAACACCTCGCCGAAGATGAACCGTTGCAGGATCGTCAGCAGTTCGGGGTCGGTTTTGCTGGCCATAATTTCCTGTTGAAATAATGCCTGATAGGTCTTCTGGGTACGTTCAATGCGGTTCATAGTCATAGTTTGTTGAGTAGTAGGCTTGTTTGATACTTGTCCCAGTGAAGAGCTTATCGACAGGGCAATCAGCGAGCCGGTTAAAAGAAAATGGTTCATGGTGTTGAGGTTGTGTCAATTCGATGCCATCCGGTATTCATTCGGGGATTGGCCGACGTGCTGCTTGAACAGCCGCGTAAAGTGCTGGGGATATTTGAAACCCATGTTGTAAGCCACTTCGCTTATCGACTTGCTGGCATCGAACACTTTTTCTTTCGCTACCTCAATCACCTTGGTGTGGATATAGTCCTTAGCCGATTTGCCAGTTTCCTTCTTGACCAGCTCACCGAAATAGTTGGCCGATAAATTCAGTTGATCGGCGCAGTAGCCTACCGACGGCAGGCCCAATGTCTGGGGTTTATCGGAGTCGAAATAAGTATCCAGTAGTTCTTCAAACCGGACCAGAACATCTTTATTCAGGTGTTCGCGGGTGATAAACTGCCGGTCGTAAAACCGGACGCAGTAGTTTAGAAACAGCTCAATGGCGCTGACGATCAACGTCCGGCTGTGTTTATCGATGGGGTGATCCAGTTCGTACTGGATTTTCTGGAAGCATTCGAGCACCAGCTGCCGCTCCCGATCAGAGATATGCAGGGCTTCGTTGACGTCGTAGCTAAAAAAATCGTAGTCCTTAATGTGCTTCCCCAATGACGTTCCACGAAGCAGATCGGGGTGGAAAGCCAGTGCCCATCCGTTCGGCTGGAGCGTGTCTACGTCTTCATCGAAGCCAAACACCTGTCCCGGTGCAATGAACAGCAGCGTTTCATCCTGGTAGTCATATTGATTCCGACCGTATTGCAGCGGTGAACACTTGGCATCTTTCAAAAAGATGATGTATAACTCCGACAACTGACGGGCGGGCTGGATGAGGGTCGATTTAGACTGATCCAGCACGCTCACCAACGGATGCAGGGTTTGCTGTCCGCGCTTGGCGTTGAACTGGGAAACACTGTCTACTTTTTTGATTTTATCCATTGGTTTATCGGTCAACTAACTCAAAACTAACGGATGTGTGGGACGGATGTTTGCCTCCTTCGCCCAATCGGTAATTATGGTAAGTAAAACCGGAATCTGTATAAGTAGCCAGAGAAAGATTAGGAGACCTTTGTCCTATCGAAATGTCCTATCCCCTTGTCCGTAAGCGCAATACATACTTGGTTTTTTTGTCATCCCGACCGGTCCGCTGGTGCGGTCAGGAGGGATCTCCGGTAACAGGCCATTTCTAGCTAGTACCGGAGATCCCTCCTGACCGCACCGGCGGACCGGTCGGGATGACAAAAAACTTAAATTACGCTGTACTTAGTAGGCGAAGGCATAAGCACCTTAAACCATTAAACGAGCCAATGATGAGTATACTGAAATGGGCGTTACCCGCTGTGACCGGATTGATGTTGACAGTAGGTGCGCAGGCGCAGACAACGGCCGACAGCACGCAGAAAAAAGCAGAAAAGAAGTACCAGGCCGGGCCGCGTCAGGCCCGTGCGCCTAAAACGCAACCGTTTGGAGCCAGCGCCTTTGGGGCGTCAAAATCAACGACAATCCGGTGGCTGGGTTTTGCCGGTTTCTTTGTCAACTCACGCGGCACCACGTTCATGGTCGATCCGGTGCTGGAAGGGTTTGATATGCCCGTCCTGATCGACTTTCCGATTGCGCCCAAAGACGTACCCAAACTGGATGCCGTTCTGGTGACGCATGCCGATAATGACCATTTCAGCGTACCTACCAATCAGGACCTGAAAAGCGTAACGAAAGCCTATCATTCAACGATTTACGTCGACTCGCTGATGCAGAACCTGGGCCTGCCCGCACAGGGTCATACCATTGGTGATACCTTCAAGTTTGGACCTATCCAGGTGAAGCTCACCACCGCCGATCATGCGTACCAGAACGCCTATCCGGGCATGAGTAAACGTCATTTCAAGAATGAAGATGCCTGTGGTTTCTGGATCGAAACGCCCGACGGGAACATCTGGGCCACGGGCGATTCCCGCCTGATACCAAGCCACCTGACGATGCCCACACCGGATGCTATCTTCTTCGACTTCTCAGACAGCGAGTGGCATTTTACGTTCGAGGGCGCGGTGAAAATTGCCAATGCGTACCCGAATACGCCCCTTTTGCTGTGCCATTGGGGATCAGTAGACTCTCCGGATTTCGCGCCATTTAACGGCGATCCAGAAAAACTGGCCAAAGCAATCGTTAATCCGGGCCGAATTAAGGTGCTGGCCCCGGGCGAACCGTATACGCTCAGCCGGTTGAAAAAATCAGACAAGAAGTAGCGTGAGCTGACTTGCTGCGACCTTATGCTTCTGTAGGGAGTAATACCAATAAACAGTCAATACGTTTAAGGATGGAGCACTGTACTGCGGTCTGATTTTCCCTGCTTTTTAGATAGGTAAAATTGACCGTGTCGAGCCTTCTTTTGTAGGGGTCAATTAACAGAACCGGCCTTCGCTGACTACTGGTTCGATCTATCGAAACCGGCAACCCTACTTCTTACCCTTATGAACTTAAATTTAAAAGCACAGGCTGCCAATACGTTCGATGCCATTGTGGTGGGGTCGGGCGTTAGTGGTGGCTGGGCGGCAAAAGAACTTACCCAAAAAGGTCTGCGCGTGTTGATGCTTGAGCGGGGCCGTGACCTTGAGCACGTAACGGGTTACACAACAGCACAGAAAGACCCCTGGGAGTTTGCTCATCGCGGACGTAACATTTTGCCTACGGAAAAACAGGAGCCTGATTTCCGTGTCCGCCCGTACAACGAACAAAACGGCGATTTTTCATTCGACGATCGGAAGGCACCTTACAAGGAAATTCACCCCTTTGCCTGGTATCGCCCTGACATACTGGGTGGTAAGTCAATTATGTGGGGGCGGCAGAGCTACCGCTTCAGCGAGATGGATTTTGAATCCAACGCCCGTGATGGCTTCGGCACCGACTGGCCGATACGCTACAAAGACCTGGCTCCCTGGTACAGTTATGTCGAGCGTTTTGCGGGAATTTCGGGCAATAAAGAGGGGCTTTCGCAGTTGCCGGACGGTGAATTTTTGCCGCCAATGGAGTTGAATTGTGTGGAGGAACACGTTCGCGAGCGATTGAAAACCAGAATGAACCGCGTGCTCACCATTGGCCGAACGGCAAATCTGTCGCAAGCGAATCCGGTGCATACATCCGTGGGGCGAGCCCCGTGTCAATACCGAAATAAATGCGCCCAGGGCTGTCCATACGGTGGCTATTTCAGTACGTTATCCGCTACCTTGCCAGCCGCCCGCCAAACCAACCGACTCACCGTCCGGCCCGATAGTATTGTCTCTGAGGTTTTGTACGATGAGAAAAGCAATCGAGCCAAGGGCGTTCGGGTTATTGATTCAAAGACTCATCAAACAACGGAATATTATGCCCGGATCATCTTCCTGAATGCGTCGGCGATGTCCACGAATTTTATTCTGCTTAACTCCGTATCCAGTCGTTTCCCAAACGGATTTGGCAACGATAGCGGTACGCTGGGCAAATATATTATGGACCACCATTTTCAGGCGGGAGCCAATGCACAGGCCGACGGGCTGGGATTCGACGACAAATATTACTACGGTCGCCGGGCTAATGGCATTTACATTCCCCGCTATCGAAATATCGGCACCGATAAGCGGGAATACCTGCGGGGCTTTGGTTATCAGGGTGGTGCCTCACGGTCGAGCTGGCAACGGCTCATTGCTGAAGCGGCCGGGGCTGAGTCCAGCTTTGGCGCCGATTTGAAGGAACAAGCCACGCAGCCCGGCCCGTGGAATATGGGCATTATGGGGTTCGCGGAGTGTTTGCCCTACGAAGATAACCAGATTACCCTCAACCGGAACCGACTCGACAAATGGGGATTACCGACGTTGAATTTCGACGTTCGGTTTCGCGAAAACGAACATCTCATGCAGAAGGATATGATGAATGATGCCGCCGAAATGCTTGAAGCCGCCGGTCTGAAAAACATCAGCACGTACAACAATCATTCGGTACCCGGCGGGGCAGTTCACGAAACGGGCGGGGCGCGCATGGGGCGCGACCCGAAAACCTCGATGCTCAATGCAACTAATCAACTCTGGGCAGCCAAGAATGTATTTGTCACGGATGGAGCATCTTTTGCGTCGATTGCCTGCCAGAACCCATCGCTCACGTTTATGGCCCTTACGGCCCGAGCCGCCGATTTTGCCATAAGTGAGCTGAAAAGAAAGAATTTATAAGCTGGAAGCGAATGACCCGGTTAAGGAATTTTGTCCCGTCCGGCCGAAAGTCGCCCTGGTATCAGTAGGCTCCGCCAAAAATACGCTGCATTACCAGTGGTGAAGTTGGCAGAATACCAGATTAGAAAAACGCCCAGCCTACGAGCGTTTTTCTAATTTGAGCACCGCCAGCGGCAAGCCATTGAACAAATCAGCGAGCGCAATTCCCTGGTCTGCTTTACCTTCACTAGCCAGTAAGCGATGCTGCCAGCTGTTGGGCGCTTCGGGGGGCAATACAATATGCGTATCCTTCCAGTCTAAGGAGAAGGCTTTCTCGGTCAGTTTGTTGCACAATTGAGCCATGCCCAGCGGCACGGCGATGACATACCAAGTCTGCTCATGCCGACGGGCAAAGGCCAGCACATTCCTTTTGTAACGACCCTCCACAGTCAGCGGAATATAGTGGCCGTAGGCAAAAAGATCGGGATTCTGGTTGCGTTCGGCCAGCAGGGAATGGATGAGCCAGAGTTTGATACGGGCATCGTAGCGGTTTCCCCACAAGTCAGTCCAGTTCGTTTCCGTCGCCAGCAGGTCATCCAGCCCCGTTTGACGAACGGCGAAGTCAACGGGTCGACGATTGTCGGGATCGACCAGGCTCAAATCCCACCCCTCACAGCCCTGGTAAATATCGGGCATGCCGGGACAGGTACATTTAAGAACCACCTGTGCCAGCGAATTGAGAAGGCCGAAGTCAGCGACTCGTTGGTGAAATTGCTGAAAACTGTCCCAGAAAGGTCTTTTTTTGTCCAAAAGCTTAAGCGCAAATGCTTTTGTTGCGTCCTCATAAGCCTCGTTCGGCGCATTGTAAGTCGAGTTGCGTTTGGCTTCCCGCATCGCTTTTTCCAAATACTCCGTCAGGCGATCCGGAAAATCGACTTCATCCACGTTCGGCTGGTCCGCCGTGGCGGTGGACTCGCCGGGCATCGGGTAGGCGCCGACGAGTGTCTGGTAAATAAAGTACTCATCGTTTGGGTCGGGGGCGCCTTCGTCTGGAATTTCCCCGCCATCTCCCTTTTGCCGCAACTCGTTGTTGAGCTGCTGCCACTCCTGCACTTTGGCGAGCCATTCGTCCGTCAGGTCGGTAAGCACATTCAGCCTGCTCCGTACATCCTCACCCCGTTTGGTATCGTGGGTCGAGGTCGCACTGAGAGCCAGTGGCCAGTGCGTTTGCCTGTCAATCATTTTCTCATGAAACTCATCGACTGTCAGGCCAAAATATTCCGGTGAATCGCCCACTTCATCGTGTCCGATAAAGCGATTATAGGTATACATCAACGTATCTTCCACGCCCTTCGCCATCAACGGGCCCGTAAACTGCATGCAGCGCTGGTAGAAACGCAATGCCCGTTCGTCGTAGTCTGCATTGCCTGATTGTGGTCTTTTGAGAATTGCTTCGTCCAGCAGGTCAACGGCTGTTGAATGCCCTTTTTTTGCCTGCCTGATTCGGGCAAAAATACCCTCCACCGCAGCCGTCTCGTCCCGGTCTAAAGGCATATGATTGCCATAGTAGCGATAGACCGGACACTGAATCAAAAAATCACCGATGGCCGCTTTCAGTTGATCGGGTGAAACCGTTGCCAGTACGTCGTTGGAAACCAGGTTCAACGACCGGAACAGCGCATCCAGATTATCCAGCTCGCCCTGCATGTGCTGGTAGAGAATGTAGGCTTTCTTTTCGTGCAACTCCTGCCGTACCGCCGTTTTTTCGCCTAGTAGTTGTTGATAAAACCGGGTGAAGCTGACCTCGCTGCTGGTGCGCGTAAACAGGTTATTGACCATCGAGAGATAGGCATAACCCGTTGCACCCTGAACCGGCCAATTCAGCGGGAACACTTCATCGTTTTGCAGGATTTTCTCCACCACGATATACGCATCTTTGCCCGCCAGTTTCCGGAGTCGGTCCAGATACTGCCTGGGGTCGTAGAGGCCGTCTATATGATCGACTCGTAAGCCATGAAAAATACCCGCATCGAGCAGGGCTTTCGGGAGTTGATGAACAGCATCAAAAACGATTGGGTCCTGAATGTTGAGGCAGATGAGCGCGTTGACCGTAAAAAAGCGTCTGTAATTGATCTGCTGGTCGGTTTCGGCATGGGAGCACAACCTATATGCCTGCTCATTGGCGATCTGCCAGATACAGGCCGGTGTGTCATTGACAACGTTCAGGCAACGCCTGATATAGGCTTTGCTTGCGGAGGCCTTCATCAGCCCGGCCAGTGCCGACTGGCAAGCTGTGCTTTGTTGGGCGTATGTAGCTGGTTTGCGTAGTTTTCGGAGGTGGTTGATCTGATCAATCAATTCCTGAACAGCTTCTGTTGGCGTCTCATCACCAGCCTGCAAAATGGTGGCATATGAACGCAGATGTAACGGGTAAGCTGTATCGAAATAGGTGATAGAAAACGTTCCGCTTCGGTAGGTGATTTTTAGCTGGTTCTGGTCAATAACGTCGTCCAGCGACTCACCCAGAAACGGCACCATCAGGCGGCCTTTATGGACAGGGCTATGCCAGTCTATATCAAAAAAAGGAGCGAAGCGCGATAACTGGCCTTTCTCCAGTACATCCATCAACCAGGGGTTAGTTGGATGGAAGGCCATATGATTGGGAACAATGTCCTGTATCCAGCGCATGCCCCGCTGGCTAAGCTGACGACTAATGGACCGCAACTGCGCCTGGGTTCCGATCTCCGGATTAATGCGTTGTGGGTTTACGGAGTCATACCCGTGTACGCTGTCCGGCACGGCCTCCGCAATTGGTGAAGCATAGATGGTACGAATGCCCAGCTTGTCGAGATAAGGAATGATACCCTCAAAATCACGAAAGGTAAAGCCTCGGTGAAATTGGATCCGGTAGGTAGAAATTGGATTGTTCATCAGGTTGAGCATAAAGAATATTCGACTCGGATTTTAGCCTAATAGTTTTAGAACCGGTCATCTTTCTGGATGCCCTGCCTAGCGACAAAGAGATTTTGTGGCAACCACTGAATAGGGGGTGAGTCGAGCATTACACATAAAAAAATGGCGTCAACTGCCTGTGAAGGGCCATGTACGCCCTGCGCCTGGCAATTACTATAGTGCCTGTGTACTGTTCAGGCTTTCAACTTTTCTCCCCCGAAGGAATACCCGTATGTGAAATTGAAAAATGAGGCAACGGTACAACATTTTATTGGTACGAATTGTGTCATATACTATGATAACCACTTTCCCCCTGCACAGTAAAGGCTGTCTTACTAGCTGGTGTATCATCTGTTTGATGATGATGGCACGCGCATTGACTTGCCAATAGACGCTTTTTATGGTTTACCCGTAACGGATTTCATAAAAATTTAACGAAAGGGTACCAACAATGGCTACGCCTATAAACCAGTTGGTGGCGTTCGGGATGGATCAATGCGTTAATCCGGTTGTCACTTTGTCAAGACGCCACATCGGCCCGCTTTCGGTTCTTGCCCGGCTTACGACGCTTCTTTTTTGGATGGTCTGGAGTTGGCAGGCTATGTTTGGTCAAAATACGGGCCTGTTCGGCCTGGCCAACTTCACTTTGACGGGGAGTATGGAGTTGGATACGGGCCTGGCGGGCCATCATAGTCGCATCGATGATTGGAGCGGGGTAGTCCATGCCGACCTGAAAATGCGCCATTATCTGTTCTAGTGGAGGCATCGTCCAGGGGTGGTGAATGTAAGCAAGGGGGCAGTTGACCAACTCGGGCACCCATTGCCGGATAAATACCCCCTGCGGGTCATGGTCCTGCGACTGCTTGATGGGGTTATAAATCCGGATCGTATTGGTACCTGTCATTCCCGACTGCATCTGAATCTGGGCATAGTGGATGCCCGGTTCGAAATCCGTAAAGAGCCGGGCCAGGTGCCAGCCCCCTTCCTGCCAATGCTGAAACAAATGATGGGTTAGAAACGAGGTCAGCATCGCCCGCATTCGAAAGTTGATATAGCCGGTGGCTGTCAGACAACGCATGCACGCGTCGACGAGCGGATAACCCGTGCGCCCATCTCGCCAGGCTGCGTAATGGTCAGGGTTGGTGTTTTTCTGGATGGCATCGAAAGCCCGGTTCACATTCTCAAACTCCATGCGGTCTTCGCCTTCAAACTTCTGAATGAAATGGCAGTGCCAGCGCAGCCGGGAGGCCAACGCGCTTAACTGCCGCCCCAAACCTGCCTGTGTTGGGTGTTTGGCGGTCTGTCGCTGGGCCTGGTACACCTGCCGGATACTCAGACATCCCCAGGCCAGATAGGGCGACAGGCGACTGCATCCCCGTCGGCTTTCGAGCGGTTTGGAGATGGAGATGGCATACTGTGCAATACGCTCCTGAAGAAAACTGGCCATGTACCGATGCCCGTAATGTTCACCGCCGGGCTGAAATGAGGAGTTCGCTACCAGCCACGCCGTGGGCAGGTCCGGCCCTCGCTCGGTCTCAAACCAGGCTGGGGATACATTGGCTGGATACCAGCGGGTCAGGTCCGGATGCTGCTGGGGTGCCTGCATAGTCTGTTGCCAGTCGGCCGCCCAGGTCTCCCGGTTTTTCAGGCGTCGGATCACCCCATTGCTCTGGAATTCGTGCCAGCCAATTCCCTGCTCGCGGCAAAACTGCGCAACGGCTTTATCCCGGTTGTAAGTTACAGCCAGACCGGTTTCCTGATGGGAGAAGATCGTGCCGATGGTAAATTGGGTCAGTAAGACAGTCAACACATCCATTACCTCCCGGTAAAATACCCAAATGGCGGGCGGGCCTGTTTCCGGTGGACTAACCTCTTCAGTATCCTCGAATTCGAATGGTAGCCACTCATGCACCAACCGACTGCTGTCTGGTTGGGGAGCCGGGATCACAGCCGCCAACTGCTGCTGGAGGTCGGCCAGGCACTCGTGTATGAATCGCCCATGACGGAGATCAAAATTAGGATCGGCTATGAGGGATGGCTCAAAACAGTAGAGTAGGAGCAAGGGGCGCCTGGTCGTGCGCTGTCCCATAGAAATGGCTGCCTGTAAGGGGGCATGGTCTCGCAGACGCAGATCGCGCTTGAACCAGAGTATATTAATGGTTGGTCGGTTGGGCATGCTGGGAAGAAATAACCGCTTGTCCCCGAGTGGCTGGTGGCTCTCGCTGGGAAGGGGTTTTCAGAACGTAATAACACGTTTATTCGTGGGTGTGTTTTTTGTCCGGTAACCGGTAAACAGTTCTCCACGTCTGAAACGATGCACGTATCTATAGATAAACAATCGGGCGCCCGTCCGTGTTCTTCTCCAACTAAAACGAAACAAATATAATGAGCAAAGGAGCCACTCAACCAACCGTCCGTGAGACGGCCGACGACACTAAAAAGTACGAATTAGATAACAACTTGCCCGACGAAGCCCAGGGTAAAACCTCGCGCGGCAAGCATAAAAGCAAGCAAAGCACCGAAGATGAGCACGATGCTACGGGATCGGTCGAGAATAGCCACAAAGGGGGTCATGGCCATTCGGGCCACAGCAGCAGCCAGAGCGGTAGTGAGTCGAATCCGGAAAAAGAAGATTAATCGTTAGCTTCTTCAGGAAGCTGTCTAGCCCGATAGGCAGTCTGTCCTGCACATAGGCAGGTTCGAAAAAGGCGCAGGCGTTGGTGAAGTTCAAACTCATCAATGCCTGCGCCTTTTTTGATTGCCACCTGACAACACTTCGTAGCTCCTAAAACTTGATACGCTGGCCATCTTTGTACGAATGATACTTATCTGCCGCATCGCGGTCAGCATCGTTACCGACCAGCGCAAACGAAGCGGGATCTGCCTTTTTCAACACCTTGCCTTCATAATAGACCCGGTTGACGTCTTTTGCGTATCCATATTCCAGAACAGTGAACGACGTTAAATCGCTTGCTGGCAGGGGTGTATGCTTATAAAAAACGGCTTTAGCATCCTGCGCGTAAAAATCTGGCAGCAAGTTAAACGACGCCTTGTCGGCTTCCGCAATTCGTTTCTCCTGGAAATAAATATGCGTGCTATCACGGGCATAATTGATCTCATTCGCATCCCATTGCCTGAACGAAGCAGGATCGGCGGCTGGCAGGCAGTGGTCTTTGTAAAAGGCGTGAACCTGATCGGTGGCATAATACATGCCGATTACCGTAAATGAATCCGGAGTCGCCAGCGCAAGCCGGTGTATGCCCAAAAGGGGTGGCCCATCTGCGGCCCGCGAGCTGTAATAAACGTGCTGATTGTCTTTCGAGTAGTTGGCAGTCAACACCGTAAACGAGGGTCCGTGACTACCGGGTATCGGTTTGAGATCGCAATAGCCCGTCACGTTGTCTTTCCCATACCGATAGTCGAGTGGTTGGAACGAAGCCAGGTCGTTGACAGCAAAGCCCGTATCCTTATTGTAGCACTGATTTTTATCTTTAGCGTATTCACTCTCAATGACCTCGAATGAATTGGCATCAGCCGTATACATGCGGATGATTTTATCCTTTCGACTCGTGTCAAATAGTTTAAAATCAAGGTAGTTGTCGCAATAAAAAACCAGTGTCTTATCCTTGCCATAGTGGTCATTAAGTGCGCGAAAGCTGGCACCATCGGCATCAGTGAGTGAAATGCCCCGGTAATAGGCGTGCTTTTTATCTTTTGCGAAGACATTGTTCAGCACCTCAAACGAAGCATAGTCGGCCTCGCGAAGTTGATAGTCCTTGTAATAAACCGATCCATCCCTGGTTTCATATCCCGACTTTTTGCAGGACACCAGCATGCCCAGACCGAGAATTGACAGCAGGATGTGGAGTGATTTCATGGCCAGGAAACAAATCAGTTTGAAAAAGCGGAAGACATCTGCCATCAGTTCGTGGTAATATAGCGAGCCAGCAACAGGGCTCCCCAGATCGTAATAAGCAGCCAGTTGATGTACGTAAGCAGTTTCCAGATTGTCATATGGGTGGGGTGTAGAAAGGTTGTGCCCTTACGTTAGGCGTTAAAGACGGCATCCGTAAAAGGATGCCTGGATAAAGTCAGGTTGTGATTGGTCCGTTTTCTTTCCTGCCAATTCACGTTGATGCGCCCTAAAAGTTCTTCCTGATGGCTGAACAATATCCGCCTAAAGTCCTGCGCATGATTTCGGTTAGCCAGTTCAAATGTACAGGCCATCGAGAAGGTGATTGTGTCAAAAATCCAGTATAAGAGGTCGTCGAGTGCCGTAGTCGTTCGTCGTTCCAGCTCCTGACCCCGCTCCACCACGACAAAATGAAACGTATCGGAGCCATCAAGTTCGATGTGCGGCAGTGCCCCATCGGCCGAACGGCCATAGGTCGGGTACAAATGGTGGGGCGCATTGATCTGCCCTCCCAGGATATCTACCTGTTCTTTTATTGCTGAAAGCGTCATTGTCTTATTCCTGATCCTGAAAGAATGTGTGTCCTCTTGGGTAGTAAGCCTTTCCCTACTCATTTCCAGCCGCTTGAATTGCCGCCGAGAAGCATAAGTCCCATAAACAGGCCGTAGAGTAGGCCGGGCACTGCTAGTAAAGCCAGCAGGAGTTTGGCCAGAACGGCATATTGGTGGGTAAACAGCCAGTAGCCACCCACCAAGAGCGCGGCCAAACCGACCAGTATCATCAACCAGAGTAGGATATTGAATGACGAAACGGTGCCATCACCTAATCCGATAAAAAAGAAATAAACAAGGGTGATGGCAATCAGCGCGTCGATACCCCATAAAGTCCAGAATAAGTACATGGGTTTATACAGCAAAAGGGAGTTCGTATTCTTTGGTGATCACCTTGGAGCTACGGGTTTTCACGGCTACTTTGGCTTTAAGGGGTGAACCCAGCACGAGGTAATTTTTGACGAACTGATCGTCATGCACCATCCATGAGTGATCGTCCAGCAGGTATTCCTCAACGCCCGCTTTCGCAGCCTGATATGCCAGCCGCTCTACGGCCAACGGCTCGTAATTGACGATGTGGCCCATATAGAGTACCTGAATACCGGGTAGCGACTGGTTGCCCAGTTTCGTACATTTTACGGCCGTAATGGTCAGTGATGAGCCGTCTTCGAGGTCCTTTACCGCCCATTCGTCGATGATCGTTTTTTCGTTTGCCATAATTGTAAAGTGGTTTAGCTAGTTTATTACAAGTTGATAATTAAGCCGATCGTCAGAACGGTTTGTAATTTTTTACGTATTCCTGAAGGGAGGTCAGTTTGCGGTTGATTTGGCCATCAAGAGCTGTGTAAATGGCTTGAAGGTCCGCTTCATTTTTCTGGCAGTAGTTCTCAATGGCAGCCGGTCTGTTCCCGCTTTCCAGTACATCAAGCTGGGTGATGGTTGCCCGGTATTTGCGATTAGCACACTCGATAATAAAGCTGTACCGAAACGTGTAAACGCCACCGGCTGAATGCTCCGAACGGGGCAGCGTAATCACCTGCGACACCCGCCCGACCAAATCGCCGGTTTCTCTGTCGCTCAGCGAGAACGTGTCACCGGGTGAATAGCAGGATTGGGTAGCCCACAACCGGACGCGCCGGAACAGATCGGCCTGAGACACAGCCCCGCAGTCGACTACGTCCGAGTAGCTTACTTTTTGATTCACCACCGGCAGAATGCCCTGTAGTTTTCCGTTGGTGATAACCGGTGGACAATCCACGATTCCGTAGCTGGAGTTTACGAGGCAGGCCATGAGCAGGCCGATGAGAAAAAGACGCATGGTGAGGTGTAGTTTATGTCCTGTATTGTGCCGACAGGGCGTTTTGATGACACAAAGGTGGGTAGGCCTACACCGTGCGGCAATAATTTATAGCCGAGTTGCCAGTTTTAGACAGATCAACCGTAATGGGCTGGCAATGAATCGTTTTTGTGGGATAAGTAAGTCTGGCAGTTACCGAAAAGCGTACCATTCCGATGGCCCATTACTTTAGGGCATTTTGGTAGCCTGTGCTTCCAGAATCAGTTGCTGGGCAGCGTTTGAGGGTGTAATGTGGATGTAGTTTCCCTGGCCGGAACGGGCAATTTTTCGGAGGTTTCGGCCGTTGACTTCCGCTTTGCCGAAGGTAAAAACGGTCAGAAAAATAGCTCGTTGAGTGTTTTCGGCAACCGATGCCTGCACGTCGTCGCTGATGTCGAATTCGCCATCTGTTGCCAGTACGATCCGGTTGTTACCCGCTTCGATATAGTGTTTATTGGCCGTTTTATAGGCCAACTGGATGCCTTTATTTCCGTCGGTATCCCCATCTGATTTTAACTCGTCAACGACGCGGCTAATCTCGGCCATGTTGGCTCCTGATGTGGGTTTGAGTGCTACCCGTGCCTTCCCCGAATAGACCACAATGGAAACCTGATCCTCGGGACGAAGCAGGGTTAACAGCGACTTGATCGACTGCTTCAATAACGGCAGTTTATCGGGCGAACTCATGGAAGAGGAAACATCCAGCAACAGGATCATGTTGTTGGGCGCATAACCCGCCAGCGACTCTGGCTTGCTCGGCTGAACAGTTGACTCAACGGGTTGAACCACCGGTTTTTCGGAGTCAATAGGCGGTTGCCGCCGAAAGACAAACAAATCGGGTTGGTTGATCGTCGGCAGTACATCCGCTGGAGCCAGTTCACTAAACTTGTTGTACTGGTAGATTAACTCGTTGTTGTAGAAGTAATAAGCCGACTCAAACGGATTCGTTGACGACGTAACGGGCTTCACGGCCGCCACTACCTTCTCGAAACGGAGCGAGTTTTCGGCTACATCTTCGTAGGGCGAATAAGGACACAGGCCGTTGCTTCGTCCGTAGCGTTTGAGGCCGTTCAGATTGGCGTATTCATCGGCTATCAGCGTTCGGGCGTGGGCCGTGACCGAGTCCATCGCCGGTAGGTGATCGCTCTGCGCTTTCAGGTACCTCTTTACCCCGAAAAGGGCTTCCCGGTCCCGGTCAATGGTGGCCAGCAGTGCCCGACCCGATACATACCAGGCACTCGTTCGGCTGGCAGGTGGGTAACTTTCATAGATACGCCGTATGTCCGTGTAGAGCCGTTCTTTTTTCTGATCGAATAGGTCGAACAGATCGGCATACCGATCCAGAATAGCATCGGAACGATGCAACTGGTCTTGTAGATACTGTTTTTCGGTGGTATAGCGGACCAGTTCAGTGCTCAGGCCGTCCATTTCTGTCAGCATCGAAAACAGCACGTCTAACTGACCCGTCACCGATGCGCGATAGGGCATGGGAATGGATCGGCTTGTCGTGAGCAGGAGCTGGTGGGCCGAAACCGGAAGGATGACCTCATTATACGTGTAGGTGAGTGGGGCGCGTTTTGCCGCGTCAGCCGGGTTCCGATAGCGCTCGGCAGTGGGTTGGTAATTGCGGATCAGAAGCTGAATCCGGTGCATCTGCCGCAATGATTCGTTAATAAACTCAATGTATCCAGACAGAACCTGAACGGTGGTTTTCAACGCGGGTGAAGTAGCCGGTTTAATCGTAAACACAACCGGTTCCATGTCCCGAAAAGCGGGTGTTTGTCCTGAGTTTTTGGCGGATGGGGTAGGCTTGGCGAGGCTAAAAACCGGGGTAAGTTTAGGTGAATGGAGCAGTCGTTTGGTCGATACGCTATAGTTGACGAATCCGTCACGGGCCGCCAGTAAATCCTGATTGTAGTGCATCAGGAGTGCGCGGTAAAAGGCGTTCCCATGCTCGGATGATTGCCGGGCGGCAACCGTGTAGCCATCTACGGCGTCGCGCTTGAGTTGCTGGATGGACTGGAGCGCGACCCTGAACGGAACAATCGTCCCGGAAGCCGGGTAGGCTATCCCCAGCGGGTTGTTGTCAAAACTGTCCAGCACCTTCGCATCGGCCAGTATGCTTTGCTGCACCAGCTCAACCGGCCAGTCCGATGGGTCACTGGTTCGCAGGTAAAACGTAAGGGTATCGAGCAACTGCTGCTGGCTATGTAAAATTCGGTCCATGCCATCTTCCGTAGCCAGATATACGTCGGTGTTCAATAAGGGTTGATACCGACGGTAAACCCGTCTAATCTGGCTCATGAGCACAGCCCGTTCCTGAGCGAACTGCACAAACAGCGACTGCATCTGGCCAATCAGCACATCGGACTGGCGCAGGTTATCGCGCTGGTAATCATTGAGACGAACGTAGGTTTCCAGCGCCTTTGCTGTTTGGTCGAGCTTCGCCAGGCAGCCCCACAGCGATTCGGTCGTGCTGGTGAGCCGCTGCTTTTCGGCGGGTGTCAGACCATCGCTCACCAAAGCTTGTTGGTAGCTATAATCGTTCAGTGGTCCCGACGACGGCAATCGGAGTAACAAGGTGGAGGTCTGGTGGGGTTGCGAAGGCGCTACATAAGCGGCTGCATAGTACCCCTGTAACAGTTGAAAACGCCCTGCCAGCTCGTCGGCCGACTGATTCAGGAAAGCCACATAGCGGTTAAGCGACTGCTGCGGTGTTTCCCGAACGGGTTGGCCCGCTGCCCAGCCGGAAGCGAAAATTAGAAAGAGAAAGTACACATACGGTTGCATAATAAACAGGCGGGAAAGTCAACGATTTATGATAAGACTATTCTGAATCAGTCGGGGTCCATCTCACTAAACCCCTCCTGAAATCGACCTTTGCGCAACTCTCCGTCAAACTGATCGCCAATGGTTCTGAGCAGCGTCTGGTCTGTGCTTTGCAGACTCAGGCTTTTGTAGTCGTCACGAACGTAGAGGTTGAATACAGACCCATTGATGGTGAACACGGCACTGATCATACCCTCAGATCGCTCCACTCTGGGCTCGATAGCTGGATACTGTTTTTTAGCCCAACTCATGAAGTGATCAAACATACCGGGCAGCACCGGCTTTAGCTCGTAGCGAATTGGTTGCCCCTCACCCGGATCCTGCGCCCACCGACCGTGCCAGGGCGGGTGCTGCGTGTAGGGATGTACGCTCAGGATTTCTTTGCCCCCGCTGTCCGTTGTCCAGTCAAAATAAGTGGCAAACCAATCGGATGTTGCGTCTTCAGCCCAGATAAACTGCATGTCCGACGGACGGAATGGAACGGCATATACCTGATTCTTTACAAAATCGACACCCAGCATTGCATACTCCGACCGATTGCGTTGGTTGTTATAGCGGGTGCCAAGAAACACCAATTGTGTCTTGCCGGGCGAGAAACTAACCAGCCTGGTGCTAACCCGAACAAAGCCGTCGGTGCGCTTTATCGACCCCTCGCTAATCAGATCGAACGGGTAAATCGCCAGCGTGTGTACGTCCAGGACACTACGCTCATCGACCAGTAAAAAACGCCCACCCGACAGAAATCGGGATGCCCCTGAATTGTCCGTCGGCGTGCTGCTCTGTGCTCTGCCAGGTTGCCCGTGTTCGCTGTCGAGCCACTGGTAGGTACACAAGTCGCCCACATCACCAACGACGGTCGATGTATGTACCTGTCCCGCATCGTCAGTAATCAGGAAGATGCTGTTGCTGGTAGCCAGAATGGCAGTTTTCGGGGCGTCGGTCAGAAACCGGGCCTCCCAGATTTGCGCTTTTTTGCCCTCTTTACTGGTCAGTACGACTGGCTTACCCTGATAGTTGATGTTGAAATAAGACGTTGTGTGCGTGCCAATCAGGTTGCCGCTGCTATTGTTGGTGAACAGGTTCAGCCGGTAATCCCGCTCAAGCGAATAACTGATGGACATCGGTCCGCGAACAGTCTGATTCTGAGCGGTTGACGAACAGCCCAGCAAGGCAAGAAAGCTGGTCCAGGTGGCCATAGTGCGTAATAAAAACATGGGTCTAATATAGGATTATGACAGGTGTAAAATGGCACGAAAATCACCCCTGTCCCCTGGGTTGGGCATCCCGCGTGTTTTTCTGTACGGCAATAGCGGCAAAAAGGCTTAGTGTAAACGACATACCGTAAAAGCCTTTTTCGCTTGGTGTCAGCGTGGCATTCCACAGGCCGACGGTAAGCAACAGTAGACACAGTAGCACTGATACCCAGCTCAGACCGTAATAGATTGCGGTGACTGGAATACCCTCCTGTCGGTCGCGTACGCTTTTTTGCACCGAAACGGCTGCAAACAGGCCATACATGAGTACCGTGAAATAATACCCCTTTTCGTTTAACGGCATTTGCGCGTTCCATAGCCCGATGTTAAAGGCTAATAGTCCGGCAAATAACGCGGCCCAGGCAGCGGCAATAAATGCCCCGGATGGTTGTTGGTTCATGATTGTTGGGTGTGATTTAGTGGTTATGGAATACTATGGATTTATACTGGCGGCATTAAGCCGCCTGATGCATCGGGCAACCGCCCGCGCGAATGACAAGGGCTGGTTTTTCGGCAGGCGCTCCCATCGGGCAAACCCCGGCGGGCGCACTGAGCTCAAGGTGATCGCCGGGTTGCACAATGTCGAGAAGCCAGTTGCTAACGCTGCCAGTTTTGCCCGTTTCGCGTTTGGCCACAATAGTGTAATATTGACCGTTCGGCGCACCTTCAACGCGGTACGGATGCGGCTGAAACAGTTGTAGCTCGGGCATAAACAGCCGTACATTCAGGTACTGACTCATCCCAAAATTAGCCACTGTTCCGCCGTCGGCAGGATACAGATGAAAGGTGGTTTTGCCATTGGTCTCCGCGATTTTGGCATTGACAATAAACGGACGCCAGCCCGTCCAGCCACCTGGTTTCGTTACCTGAGCTGCGTATAAATCGGCTTCGATGCCAATCATCAGACTGGCTAGTTGTTTATAAGCCGCCGTCCAGGCATCGAGCAGTGCCGGGGTTGCCGCCGTACCCAGCACTTCACTGATGGACGCAATCAGGTGGCGACCAATAACGGCATAGTGTTCGGGCCGAACAGCCAGGCTGGTGTGTTTGTGGCCAATGCGCTGTAATGTGGATAGCAGAACTGACGGGTCGTCGATGTTTTCAGCGTAAGCCAGCACGGCCATCGCCAGGGCTGTCGGTTGTCGGCCATTCTCCTGATTAGCCATGTTGAAGGTGTTCTTCAGTTCAGCATTGACCGAAAAAACGCGCTGGTAGAAGTGTGTGGTCAGCAACAGGCCGTTTTCTTTTAAGACCGGTACGGTTGCTTTGATGAGTTGTTTCTGTTCGGGAGTCATTGGGTTTATGATTAGAGGAAGGGATGTAAAACACGGATAAGCTGTTCAAAAGGAAAGACCTGAGTTACACGATTCAGATGGAAGAATGTGTTTTGACTCGGCCGCCGATGTGCAGAAACAGGTTTACTTTTTCGGGTTCCTGGCCAACACGAACCGGGTGTGCATCGCCGACGGCTTTACGACCCAGCTGTAGCAGTTGATCTGTATTCCGGTAGTTGAGGGACCAGGCCACTAAATCCATATAGGGTTTGGAAGGATGGTTATCGGCGAAATTGCCGACAATCAGTTCACCTTCGGCTGTCAGGTACTCCGCAAACCGGCTGATGAGCTGCACAAACTGCCGGTCGTTGAAATAGTCGAACAAACCCGCCGACCAGATCATATCGTACTGACGATCCGGCATGAACCTAAACACGTTCTTCTGGATGAATCGAATATCATCGGTGTGACCGGCAAACTTCGGTTTGGCATACGCAATGGCGTTGCTGTCTAGATCCACACAATCGGCAATGATCCGGTAATCGGGGTTTTCGGCGATGAACTCAGCCAGTTCAGTGCAGGGGCCACTGGCTAAATTAAGCAGTCGGATTTCCCTCCGGTTATGGCGCTGCATATATGCCTTTACGACCTCTTTAAAGTACGTTTTGCGATTGCGAACGGCCCGGCAGGCTGCGTGATTTTGTAGAAACAGATCCCACTTGGTGTAAGGCTGGTCGGGGCTGATGTACCAGGTGTACATACGCTCGATAATCTCGAAGTCGCCCGCGTAGCCGTGTGGTTTGTTAAGCATAAAGCCCTGCATCGTCTGGTTCGATAAAGTCGTGCCAAACTCCGTCCGAATGCTGGTCAGTTCGTCGTCGGTCAGCAAACCCGACCGGAACTGGCTGCTTAACCGGATCATCAGGTTATCGACGTGCTGATAATCCTGTACGTCGGGACCGCCCTGACGGACCAGTTTTTCAATTTCTGCTTTCATCAGTGAAGTGCCTGGGGTGTAGGTAATAGTTTCCATTTGTGGTGCTGGTTAATTGGTTATGGAGTAAAGAATCAAGGTCTGCTCAATGGCCGGATAGTTTTGCCGGCGATTATGGTGTAAAAGTGGCGGGCGGGTGCCTGCTTCTCAAAAAATAGATACTGAGTAGTAGCAGAAAGCCGTTAAACCGTACGGTATTGGCCTTGAGTCGTTTACGACATCTGTATTGACCCCTGCATTATTCAGCCGGTACTGTTGACACAAAAAAGCCTCTAACAGAATCGGTAGAGGCTTTTTTGGAGATGCTGTGCTGTCAGTGGACATCGCGAACCGGGCTACTATAGTAGCTGAACGGCTTAAAAAGTTGGCGGAGTGTCGGCCGACACATACTCATACGCCTTGCTATCCCTCACAACGCCGGTTAGGACATCAACGCTCGTCCGATTTGATACATACCCGTTGGCGTTCATTGTGTAGGTAAATTTATTGTCCTGCTCCACCTGATTCGTAATCAGATTTTTTCGGATTACACGCTTCACCAAATGAGTGCTGGCAGTGCCAAAAACGCCCAGATACGTATCCTTGAGGAGACCCCACCACTTAAAGTTCAACTGAGCGTTCAGCGGATACGAATCCGGTAGAAGCGCGGGGGCCTCCGCCAGTTTATAAGCAAACGTAATCTCCTCATCGGCTGCGTCCCCATTGTATCTGACTACTTTACTTAGATCACCGTCTACTGTGTAGGAATACTCGTACTGTAACGTGAGGGTAGGGGCGAAACTGGTCCAAGTTTTTAACCGGCCCTGGTTGTCGTAGGTATATGACGAGTTATATACGTATTTCTGTTTAGTCACACCGCCATCGGGATAGACATACTCTCTGTACTGGTAGCAGCGGCCGTAAGCATCGAGCGTAAACGTTTCCTCGTTGTAGGTTTTGTTATTGTAGACTGCAGTTGCCTTGACTGACTGAGTGCCTTCATATGTATAGTCTGTACGTTCATTAGTATTGCCCGGTACGTCTGCGCCATAAATTACGCGCTTCAACCGGCCATCCGGGTAGTAACTCACCGTCTGTGGTCCATCTTTGATGAGCACGTATTTCGGAAGCTTGTCCGGAATTATATTGTTTGTGGCCTGATTCGCCACTTGTCCGGGATTCGCGGGATTGACAAGATTATCATTTTGGCAGGCAAAAGAGCCGATTGCTACGGCAAGGGAAACCGCGATTTTTGAAAATAGTGTGTTGATAGTAAAAATCTGATTGATGTTGATGCCCCATTTGGGAAGCTGGGCGCAGCTCTTGACGGATGAGTTAGTTGACATGATTTTTAATGGATAGATGTTGTTGTTCACTGTTCGTTTGTTGCCTACTCGTTATCAGGTTTTCGGCTTACCCTGTATTGTGGTTCAAAGGTGACAGGTGCAAAAGGGAGGAACAAAAGTTTCACCCTGAATGGTCGTAATCTATTAGCTGAACTGTATACCAGTGTCGATGAGTCGTTTAGGGGATAATCTGTTTGTCTGTCTTCCTGCCTGGTGTGGTAAAAAAAATAGCCCTCCGGCGCGAACGACGAAGGGCTATCTCAGGTATGTATGATTACTCGCTTAATGATGTTTTAGAATAGAACCAACATAGGCCATTGCTTCGGAGTACGTTTCGATGCCGTGACCTACATTGTCAAATACCTTGACTTCTCGTAAATTCTCAAGGTGTTTTTGCGCATTTTCGACGGACTGCTGCCAGGGAAACAAAAGGTCCTGATCGCCTACCAGAAGATAGGTGTCGGTTTTGACTTCAGACAGTTGTTCGGCCATGTAATACGGCTTTTGCGTGTTGTCCTTATATCGGGTTAGTGCGAAAATTTCGTAATCAACCAGCATCTTTTTGGCTGTTTCGGATAGCTGGTGATTGGGCGTTGAAAAGATCGCTTTATCCAGAAATGTGGACACGTTCCGGCGGGTTGGATGTAGAATCGGCAGAAGATTGTAGAAAAGATTCTTTACCGATAGCGAGAAGGGTTGCAAACAGCCGGGATTCAACAGGAAAGCCGCTTCGATTTTTTCTGGCGCCACAAGGCCCAGTTTCATGCAAATGAGTCCACCGAATGAAGCACCGGCTACGAATGCTTTCTTCAGGTGTAAACCGTCAAAAACTTCCGATGCCCATACGCCATAATCCAGTGACTCAATAGCTGGCGTGTCGCCGTGGCTTAGGTTTGGAAGTCCATTGGTTTCGACCATGAATATCCTCACGTTATGGTTTAGATTATCAAGCCCATTATCAAAATCCCAAATCAATGAGGTCGTTCGGGCACCCGGAAAAATAACCAGGCTATCCAGGTTTTCCTGCTTTGTGTTCAACCCCCACACGTGCGTTTTTCCCAGCGACGTGTGAACCTCGTATTGCTCATATTGCCTGCCGTTGGCGGCTTCCAGCTGAGTGGTCCAATTTCTGAAATAGGCAAAGTCGTTCACCTGATCCTTGAAATGGGACCTGCGTTTTATAGTCATAGATGGTATCGTTTATGCCCTGCTGAATTAGTGACTCAGTGGAGCCTGTTCGAGCATGAGTTGGGTAAGGGTGTCATAACAGGCAATCCAGGCCTGTTGCACATCGGTGTTCCAGTCGAGTCCTAATCCGCGTTCGAGTGTCCATAGCAGGGCCTCTTTCACATCGGCATAGTGGGAGGGCTGTACGCCATACCCGGCGTGGCTTCGGGCTAACAGACCAATTTCCTGCGCCACGGTATCCGGCCGGTCCAGTCGCGCTACGATAATACTGAGCATATCAACGAACTTCTGATACTGGCTTTCCATCGACCCCTTGAACATGGGCCGCAGGGCTGGATACTTGAAAAATAAACGCCGATAAAAGACATCACCCAGCACGGCCGGTTCAATCTCACGCAGGAGTTTCCAGGTTTGTTTGACCAGTTGAAGTTGTTGTTGCGTCATCATAAAAATCAGTGTTCTATTGAATCGGATAAAGCACCGACTAAATAGGTAGTTCACCAAATTTTCTCCAATGAGTCGCCAGTATTAGGTAATCAGTCGTACGAAAGAAGTCATCAGTCGCAGTTGAACTACACCACACGATTCATGACCCGTTCTGCGTCATTAAACCCGCGACCAGTACGGTTCGTTGCCGGAAACTTGCTATTGCTGATTGAAAATGAGAGTTTTAGCGTAGATTCTCTGCTCAATCCTCTCTACCATGAATGCGCTCATTATTGAAGATGAAAAATTAGTAGCTCTCGAACTGACGGCTAGCCTTGCGGAGGTCGATCCGGGTATCAAAATTGTCGGTACGGTTAGTAGTGTGAAAACTGCTTTACGTTGGTTCGCTGAGAACGCCGAACCAGACGTCATTTTTGCTGATATCCAACTGTCCGACGGGATTAGCTTTACCATCTTCGAGAAGTTTAAAATCTCATGCCCCGTCATTTTTACGACGGCCTATAACGAACATGCCATCCGGGCCTTTAAAGTAAATGGCATCGACTACCTGCTTAAACCCGTCGACTGGGACGAACTCCGGCAAGCCGTTGCCAAAGCCCGCGCGCTGACCAAAAACCAGAACAAACTGGTTGTTGACGTTCAAAAACTGATGGATGCGCTGAACACGCCTGCGTCGCTCAAATCCACTTACAAAGAGCATTTTCTGGGTAACGCTCGCAATAGCTGGGTTCCTGTCAAGATAGCCGATGTCGCCTATATCATCCGCGACGAACTGAATTTTATGGTTACCAACACCAGCGAACGCTACATTCTGGATTACGATACGCTGGACGAGATTGAAACCATGCTCAATCCTGACCTGTTTTATCGCGCCAGCCGCCACTGTCTGGTCAATATCAACGCCGTACAGAGCGTAAAAGGACTGGCGAATCTGAAGTTGCAGCTTGTGCTGAAAACGCCAAATCATCAGGTACAGATCGACATCAGCCGCGACAAGGCTCCTTCGTTTAAAAAATGGCTGGAGAAATGAGGCTCGCTTCGTTTTTTCGTCTTTTTCTGCTGTTTAGTTGGACCTGTATTGGCAGTCAGACTGTTTATGCTCAACCCGTTAACCTGCCGCTCGAATTCCAGCACATTCAGGAGTCGCAGGGACTATCATATAACGTCATTAACAGTCTGTTACAGGACCACGATGGGTACCTCTGGATTGGCACCTACGAAGGATTGAATCGGTTCGATGGCAGCCATTTTACGGTTTTCAAGGCCAGTCACCGGGCGGGGAGTTTACCCAACAATATTGTTCACGACTTATGTCAGGATAAAGCCAATGATTTGTGGTTGGCAACGGACGATGGAATCAGTCGGCGCGACAGCCGTACGGGGCAATTCTCGGCTATCCGCTTAGTGGGTACCGAAAACCTCGGCCGGTGTATGAACATCCTCTGTGATCGCAAGGGACGCATTTGGTTCTCCAGTTTGAACAAAGGATTGTTTCGGCTGGACCCCGCAACGGGACAGATCACCCAGTTTAAAAACGATCCGGCAAAGCCCGCAACGCTCTCCGGCGATTACATCAGTAAAAATGGTATCGTGGAAGATCCTCAACGGGATGGCCTATGGCTGACGACAGAACAGAATGGGCTAAACTATCTGGACATCAACACCGGGAAATTTTTTAATCATAAGAATAACCCGGAGCAACTGCCGGTTTTTCGTTTGCACGACACGTCGGCCCTGGTGCTCGATGGGACTGACAAATTGCTTTTTTCAGACAATACTGACCAGCGGATTTTAGTGTATGATCTGGTCCATAAAACGATTACGAACAGCATTTCGCTCACCAGTCAGACAGGCCGTTCGGCTTTTCCGGTGGGAACAATCTTTGTCGACAGAAAGCATAATTTGTGGATCAGTTCGTGGACCTATACCATGTTTACGGCCGAAGCCGGTTCGTATAAAGTCCGCGAGTTTTTTCACGATGTGGCCCGGCGAACCTCGATTGCCGGTGATTTTTTCTGGGCGGGCTGGCAGCAAAATGATGGTACGATCTGGCTCGGTACGGTGAATGGCATTTCGTATACCAATCCCGGAAACGCCTTCTATCAAATTCACGATCTGGCCCGGATGCATCCGTCGCTTGCCCACAAGCAGGGGCTAACCTCATTTCTGGAAGATGAGGTCGGAAACTGGTGGTTTTTCTCGGTCGATCAGGAGTTGTTGAAATATGAGTCAGCGTCAGGTCAATTAACTGTTTATTCGTTACCCCTGCCCATGCGGCAAACGGTCTGGTCGGGTCAGACGAATTTACTGCCGGGGCTTAACCCGGATGAGATTTACATTCGGCAGGGGAAATCGGTAAGCATTTTTAACCGGCGAACCCGAACGTTTACGCCGTTTCCTTTGCCGCCATCGCTGTTCAGTCACGCGGCTGACCTGCGCAGTATGGTACGGCAGGGCGACTGGCTGTGGCTGTTCGGTACCAGCGATGTTATTTTCAGGTGCTACCTGCCATCGGGCCGCTGGCAAACCTACCCGCTGCCTTTTGGCGAAACTAAAAAATACAGGGTTTACTCGGCTGGACTAGATAAAACCGGACGCTTGTGGGCCGATGTGCGGGACAAAGGGCTTATCTGGTTTTCGGCGGGTCAGCAGCGATTTGTGCCGTTTCCGGTGCAACAGGCTGGTTCGGGCTACGCCGACCACTTGCCGTTCACAACCGACGCCGAGAACCGGCTGTGGATACCTGCGTCGGGGCAGGGGTTGCTTGAAGTGGACCCGAAACGGGGCACATCGCGACTCTGGACAGATCAGGACGGCCTGAGCACCAACGAGTGCAAAGCCGTCTGCGCCGATGCTTACGGGCAAATCTGGATGGCTTCGCTCAATAAGTTTTCCATTATCAATCTGGCTCGCTCGTCCGTTCAAAATACCAC
Source organism: Spirosoma pollinicola (assembly GCF_002831565.1). Classification (NCBI taxonomy): domain Bacteria; kingdom Pseudomonadati; phylum Bacteroidota; class Cytophagia; order Cytophagales; family Cytophagaceae; genus Spirosoma; species Spirosoma pollinicola. The sequence goes on from NZ_CP025096.1 coordinate 1,393,378, forward strand.
GCTGGCACTCAATGAATCAAACATTGGGTATACCAATTATATGTTTGCCCTGCGAAACGGAAACTTGATCACCACCCTGAAAAATTACGTGGTCGAGTTTATGCCGCATCGAATCAACCGGCAGATTGCGCCCGCCAGTGTCCTGATCAGCACCCTCACGTTACCCGATACAACGATGCTCGTTCAGGCGCATAGTCCGGCAATCCGGCTGGGCGTCAGCGCCACTAATTTCAGCATTAGCTATGCTGTCCTGAACCGCGTTCAGCAGCACTACGTCTATTTCTATACGTTGGACGGATACGATGATCACTGGGTAAAGGCCGATGCCCGCACGGTGGCTAACTACACCAAAATTCCGGGGGGCGATTATACGTTTCGGGTCAAGGCGGTAGCGGGCAAAACAGAGACGGGCGAAACGACACTGGCTGTTCATATTGACACCGCTTTTTACAATACGCGCTGGTTCCGAATGGCCCTGCTGGCCTTGTTGCTGGGACTGACGTACTGGTTATACTTATACCGCACCCGGCAAACGGCTCAGCTACACCACTTTCAGATACAGACAACCCGGCTCGAACGGGATAAGGCCCAGATTCAGTACCAGAACCTGATCAACCACCTCAACCCCCATTTTCTGTTCAACAGCCTGACCTCGCTCAACAGCCTGATCATTACCAAACCGAAAGATGCGTCGCAGTTTCTGCGGAAGCTATCGACGATCTACCGGTATATCCTGCAGAATAAAGACAAGGAACTCGTCAGTCTCCAGGATGAATTGACCTTTGCCCAAAACTACATCGACCTCCAGGCCGCCCGCTTTGGCAGTGACCTGCAAATTAGTATCAACGTAGACGCTGCGTATTTAACCCATCGAATTGTGCCCGTAACGATCCAGAATCTGCTCGAGAATGCCATCAAGCATAATATCCTCGATGAAGAAAGTCCGCTTTACATCCGGATTTTTACGGAAAATAACACCCTGTTTGTGGCAAACACACTGCAAAAAAAGGACTTCGTGGAAACGTCGAACAAACAGGGATTGGCTAGCCTAAAATCACTATATGGCTACCTGAGTGGACGCGAGATCAGCATTACCCAAACCGATACCGAGTTTACTGTAGCAGTGCCGTTGCTTTGAAAGAAAACGTGGAGTTTTTCTGTTGAGGAAATTCTCATGTTTTCAATGCGTGATGGCTTAAAATCAGGCTATAAGTAGGTGTAGACCTTGACTCTGATAAAGGGGAAAATTTCCATCGTGGCTAATCATGATCAGGTTTTCAGTAATAGCTTGGCAGATCAGAAGATGGTCAAAAGGGTCGTTATGAATAGGCATCAACTCTTCTAACTGCTGCATGTGCATCACTTTAGAAGCTAGTAGTTTGACACCCAACGTTTCTTGAAGGGTCTTGGCAATGTCGGAAATGGTAACGCTCTGGAGTAATCTGAAATCTGGTTTGTTCAACTTCGCTTTAATAACGATTTCACGCAGGCTCTCATGACTAACATAAAATTCGTTTGCCTGATCGAACAGAACAGCTTTGATGAAAGGCTTTAATTGAGCGTCTTGAGTGATGAGCCAGATAAGAACGTGCGTGTCAAGAATATACCTCATTTCTTAACGGTACGGCGCAAATCGGCACTCCAGGCGGATGGCTTACTGATAATTTTATCTTTAAAAATACCAAAACCCGCCTTCATATTTGATTTAGGCATAGTAGTCTCCTTTTTTGCCCCTTTACCAGAGTTGGTTTCCTTAGTTTGGACCGGATTAGATTTGGTTACGTGTGCCATGCTGATTACTAACTAATTTCTGTAAATGTAACGAATTAAGCTATTCGTAAGTTTAAAGGGCTTATTCCATCCAGTGAGGTGGTCAGATTTACCGGCACACTAACTTTGCAAGTTTTGCGGTGGGGCCTAAAAACTATTGGTGCTGAACGGATTGTGGCACCAGCTTAAACCGGTAACGCAGACTGATACCTTCGGGCGTGGTGCTGTTTTTGTGAGGAGCGGGCCCACTCCAGTCCGACCATTCTGTCGATTGGGTTGGCCGATACGGTAGGTTCATGGGAAAGTACAGGTGCTGGCTATAGCGTAGCGTTACCCAGATAGACCAGTTATAGACAACGTTCACCGTCGTCTCCCAGGGTATGATCAGAAAATTACCTTCATGCCGAATCTGTTCGGTATGGAGTTGGTCGAAGCTGCCACCTAAAAAAGAGGGAACGATCACCTGATCGGGTTTGAGCGTGTCAAGCAGCGATGTCGCCACCCTAATTTCGGCCTCCAGCACACCCTGCCGGCCACTATAGTCCAGCTGACGGGGTTCATGCCAGGCAAAAATGGCCCCGGCTATACTCCAGCCAGCCAGCATCAGAGCAGTAGTCGTCTGTATCGGACGCAGATATCCATGTCCGCCATAAAACAAAGCCAACCCGCCCGTGACGATGAAACCTACTAGGGCCAAAATAACCCCCAAAAGGAGACTTGTCGACAAGCTGGGTCCCTGTCCGGGATCAGACCGGTTAATCGAGTCGATAGCCGTTAGGGTTAGGATAAAGAACAATGGCGCTGCACATAGGCCAAAAACGAAGGCGGTTACATAGCGTTCCATGCTCGGTATTGGGGTTAATATACTGATTTAGCTGGCTAATCGAGCAGCCGATCCCGCGAGCCCGGCTGTTCTGATCTCGCATCCAGTTGCTTCTGGTAGTGGAACCACTGCGTGGCGAAAATAGCACTGAGTAGCCCCAGGGCGACTCCCATTGGCCGATCATCCTGCCATTGCCAGGTAACCATGTCTATTCGAATGCTGATGGCCACGGCAAAAAGACTGCATAGAATAGTAGCCATCCGACAAACATTTCGCTTTTCCATTGTAATCGTTGGGTATCGTTGGGTGAGGAATAAAGAACGATACAAACCTACGGAGAAGCGGCAGGCAGGGGTTAGCAGGCTCGTAACATTCTATAGCACGGCTGTAACAGGGGATAAAAGAATTGGTGAATGGAGCCTGTTGTGTAGTTGGGCTATAGATTATCTACCGATCCCTAAGTATCGTCATGTTTTCTCCGGCCGTGATGATACCTTGCCGCCCTGGTTATCTCCTCTACTCATGAAATCAATTCGTAGTCTGCTTTTGGGCGTTATCCTGTTGATAACATCGCACCTGGTATCAGCCCAACAAAGCAAGCGAGACAGCCTGGAAAACCTCCTTACTCATGCCGGCATGGACACCAATCGGGTAATCCTGCTTAACAAAGCAGTTGGGTTGTATTTCAGTAACAATCCCCAAAAAGCAAAGCAATATGCCGAACAGGCATCCCGGCTTGCCCAACAACTTGGTTATTCTCGCGGGATTGGTCGTAGTTACCTCAGTCTTGGGGTTTACTTCTGGTCGCAGGGGCAGTACCAGCAGGCTATTCAGTTGGCGAACAAGGCCCTGCCTTACTTTGAGAAGTTGAACGATCAGAACGGACTCTCGTCGGTATATAGTAACATCGGTCTGAGCCTGCGCGCCTTGGGCGACTTTTCACAGGCAACCTCCTATTACTTTAAAAGCCTGCGGGCGAGCGAGAAAGCGGGTGATTTGGGGGGCGTTGCCAAGACGTATAATAACATAGGTATCGTCTTTAAATACCAAGAAAAATACGATCATGCCTTGTATTACTACTGGCAATCGTTTCGGAAAAGTGCCGGTGTCGATCCACGCAATCAGGCGGGGGCTTTAGCAAACATTGGCGTCATCTATCAGCTCAAAAAAGATAACCTGAAAGCCATTACCTACCTGATTCAGGCCCGCAACCGCTTTGCCGCCCTCAATGAACCTATGGGGCTGGTCATCTGCGACAACGATCTGGGCGAAACATACTGCCGGATAAAGCAATATGATAAGGCCGAAACAACGGTTCAGCGGGCGTTACAGGCAGCCACCCGCCTGAGCTACACGCCCGGCATCGTATCGAGTTTGCTGTCACTGGGCGAGATTCGATTGCAGACCGGCCGGGCAGCGGAAAGTTTCGATTTTTTCAACAAAGCCCTGCCTATGGTTGAAACGGTCAAACAACAGGCAGGCCGGTTGCGCACCTATAAGGGACTGGCAACGGCTCATGCACAAACCGGCGAATATGCCAAAGCCTACCAGTTTCAGTCGAAATGGGTGGCGCTCAAGGACTCGGCCTTTAATGAGGAAAGCATAAAAAAAATCGCCGGAGTGCAGGCCGAATACCAATCGGAAAAGAAGCAGGCCGAAATCGAGCTGTTAAAAAAGGATCAGCAAGTGGATCGGTTGTGGCGTAATACGGTGGGTGCCGGTTTACTGGCGGCCTTGATCATTGCCGGTCTGGTCGTGAGTCGGCAGCGCCTGAAAATTCGTAACGATCAAGTATTGCTAACCCAGGGTAAAGTCGTTGCCGAAAAGAATCAGCAACTGGAAGTCCAGACGCAGTTGCTGGAGAGTCAGGCCATTGTGTTGACCACGCAGGCACAACAGCTTCAGGAATTAGACGAAGCCAAAACACGCTTCTTCACCAATGTTACCCATGAATTCCGTACTCCCTTAACGCTCATCATTGGCACCTTGAGTGAAAAACTACACGGGTTAGCCGATAAGGCAGAAACCGTTATTCGACGGACCGAAGTAACGGTTATGTATCGCAATGCCGAACGACTCCTGCAACTGATCAACCAACTGCTCGATCTGTCCAAACTCGAATCCGGGCAACTACATCTTCACCTACAGACCGACGACGTAAAACCGTTGTTGAACGTAGTGACCGCCCTGTTTTCGTCCACGGCCGAACAGCGGAACATTCGTCTGTCGGTACAGCTATCGCCGGAACGGCTGTTGGTCAGCCACGATGCCGATCAACTGGAGAAAGTAGTGACCAACCTGCTGTCCAACGCCTTCAAATTCACCCCCGACGGCGGAGAAATAACGGTACAGGCCGAACCCATTCAGGTTGATGACGCTGCTTTTGTTCAGATAACCGTTGACGATAGCGGTATGGGCATTGCAGCCGAGCAGACGGATAAGGTCTTCGAGCGATTCTATCAGGGCGCATCGCCCCGCATGGATCGGCAACCCGGCACGGGCGTTGGGTTATCGCTGGTGAAAGAAATTGTCGAATTGCACAAGGGAACAATCACGATCGATAGTAAGCCCGGCGCGGGCGCCCGATTTGTGGTACTGCTTCCCGTTGCCGGGCCAGAAACGGTAACGGCCAGCTCACCCACGGGCAGACCGCAGTCAGCAAATCACATTGTTTCGGTAACCATCCAGGACCAGCTATCTGCTGCGGCACCGCTGGATAAGGGTCGTACGAATCAGCCCCTGTTGCTGATCGTTGAAGATAATGACGACGTGCGAACCTTTATCCGTAACCTGATGCAAAGCACCTATCAGGTGCTGGAAAGCGAGAATGGCCGTGCGGGGTTGAAACTGGCACAGGAACAATTGCCCGACCTGATCATCAGCGACTGGATGATGCCCGACATGGACGGCATTGAACTCTGTCACCGCATCAAAACGGATGAGCGCACCAGCCATATTCCGTTTGTGTTGCTAACGGCCCTCTCCACCCAGGACAAGCGCCTGACGGGTCTCCAGACCGGTGCCGATGACTACCTGACCAAGCCATTCGATGCCCGTGAGTTACTGATTCGTAGCCGCAATCTGATTGATACCCGTCGCCAGTTGCACGAGCGCTTCAAACGAGAAATCCGCATTCAGCCGAAGGAGATAACGGCCACCTCAGCCGACGAGAAATTTATGGCCCGGGTCATGACTATTGTGGAAACCAACCTCGGCAACGCCGACTTCAGTGCCGAGCAGTTCGGGCAGGAAGTTGGCCTGAGCCGGATGCAGCTACACCGCAAGCTCGTTGGCCTGACGGGCGTAGCGGCCAGTGATTTTATGCGGCTCATGCGACTGAAACGGGCGGCCCAACATCTGGAAGGTAGAACCGGCAGCGTGTCGGAGATTGCTTATGGAGTAGGCTTTAATTCGCTGTCTTATTTCGCCAAATGTTTCCGCGAACAATTTGGTATGTTACCTACCGACTACCAGAACAAAGCACGTACGCCGGCCTAGGGTATTGCTTTGTTGCCATACTTACTGAGGTAGTATTTACCACCCCGTTCAGCGGTTGTTAGGGAGCGGGAAGTGGGCAGCATTCCCAGTCAGCAGAAAGTGAACCCGGCCAGACAGTAACGGGATTAGTCGGTTTCAAAACCTTTTGGTATGCGAACCTCAATCTTACATCGCTCAAAATGGGCCTTGGCTCGCTTCAGACTCAAGAATAAGTCACCTTCCAGTTTACTTAATCCATTGTGTAAGGTGTAGATATGCTGGCTTCTACCCTTAATTCTCGTACTGCAAATGGCTTTAATCTTATCTTTCGCTAACGTCCGGTCGGCCGTAACATAGTACACCACATCACCGACAAAAATTTCTAACATGATCAAGCGTGAAAATCAGGAAATGCTGTAGCCTAACTCTCCATAACAAAAACAATAAGAAGTCGTCATTAATTCGTCATTATCAAGTAATTGCCGGTTATTTATATTTCCTGAACTACTCCACAGACATAGTTTGTTTGACGTTGTTACAACTGACGCAGGCGGTCATCCGGATGTTAATATGGAGCGGATCCGGGCATGACAGAAAATCTGAAAACGATACGATGGTGATATGTTTCGCCCGGATACAGTCTCGTATCTGGAAAATGGGGCTGATTTGGACTGTCGGGGAAATACTGGCACTCAAGGCACAGGCCATCGAATGGTCCGTATGAACCCGGTTCGTTGCCAGAAAGATAATCACCGGTGTACAGTATCATGCCTGGGTATGAAGTGTCCACTTCCAGCAGGCGACCGCTGACGGGCTCAAACAGGCGACACGCGTTGGAAAACAAACCGCCTGTTTTTTCGAGGACATAACAAACATTGAGACCGGCCAGCGTATGGCCATCATCCTTAACCCTGCTCCTGATTGCGTTTGCATCGAAGGTGAGTTGACCGGCCGGAATTAGTTGCCCCGTGGGAATATAATCGTCGCCTGCCTCCACTATGTACCGGGCGTTAATAGAAAGCTGGTGATCCAGAATTTTTCTAGCCCCGGCGGATAAATTAAAGTAGGCATGGTTGGTGAAATTGGCCACCGTTGTGCGGTCACTGGTAGCCCGGTAATCGATGGTCAATTCATTTTCGTCATTCCATCGGTAATTGACAGTAAAATCCAGCGTGCCGGGGTAACCGCCATCCCCATCCTTGCTGGTCAGCGTGAAGGAAACGCTTTGTTCATCGATCGTGTAGGTAAACACGTTACGATTGAACCCATTATAGCCACCATGATTGGACTGGCCGTTATCATTATCATCCAACGCGTATTCGTACTCATCCAGCGTAAACCGGGCACCCTTTATCCGGTTTGCAAACCGCCCGATCGTTGACCCCAGGTAGTAGGTATCAGCTACGTAAGCTGCTAAAGAATCGTAACTCAGGATCACGTTGCCCAAATGGTCGTGCCTGTCGGGTACGTAAATAGTTACAAGCGTAGCTCCGTAGTTGGTAAACTCAACATAGGCTCCGCTACTGTTGGTAATCCTGAACAGATAAACGGGGACCTGATCGGCTTCTCCCCAGAATAAAGAGGTTATCTGACTCATAGGTTATGGTGCAATTTGTTAGTAGCCACTTTGTCAATAAGTAAAAATACCTGCTGGTGCTACAGGGGTAAATGGATAATCTGATGATATGACAAAACAAGATTCGTTCTGATGCAGGAATGCGTTTTATTGCTGGCTGCACACTGTCGATCGCACTATTGAGTCGGTATAAAGCTGTGAAATCGTACTTTGTCAGACAATACTGATTTTTACTGCGTACAGCATCAGGGTTTGTGGTATTTAGATAAACTAGGACATGCTCAAAAAAAAGGAAGGCTTTGCCGGGCAGCGTAGTTGTGCATTGCCAGCGGAACTGACGCGACAAATTGCGGTACATCCTCTTTGCGAAGCACTCTATATCACCGATATGGGCTATTATCCCCATGCGGCATTCCATAGTCGGGAACGGCGCAAGGGCAGCCAGCAGCACATTCTTATCTATTGTATCAAGGGTGAAGGGTGGTATTACCTGAATGATCAGAAACATACGGTAAAACCTAATCAGGTGTTTATCCTGCCGGCCAATGTAGCACACCGCTATGGCACGGACGATACAAATCCATGGACTATTTACTGGCTTCACTTTACGGGTTCCCGGTCGCAGCATTTCCTGGATTTTCTGTTGCAGGAGTCGGGCAAATTACTCATAACCGTTTCTCCCCAGCCCGAGCGATTTCAGCTTTTCGACGACATCCTCTCGCACGTCGAGATGTCGTACAACATGGACAGCATCGTATATGCCAACAGTAGTCTGGCCCGTTTTCTAGCGACCTTTAATAATGCCGTATACAACCCAAACACAGTCAACAGGGTAGAAAACGATCCGATTAGCCAGACCATCACGTTCATGAAAGAAAACCTCCGCCAGTCGCTCAAACTGGAAGAACTGGCGGAGATAGCGGGTATGTCGGCGTCGCATTACTCGGCTGTTTTCCGCGAGAAGGTACAGAGTGCGCCGATCAATTTTTTCACGTTCCTGAAAATTCAGGAAGCCTGTCGGCTGCTTGAAAACACCCAGTTACGTATCAAAGAAGTGGCTTACCAGATTGGCTACGCAGACCCGTACCACTTCAGCCGGGTCTTCACGAATGTAATGGGCGTTTCCCCCCGCGACTTTCGCAAGCTGAGAAAGGTGTAGACCCGGTCAGGAGTGACCCTGTCAGGAATGCTGGTAGTTTGCCTGTTGAAAATCGACCATGTTGCGGTGAATGATGGCTCCCTGATGGTTAATGTCCATCGTTAGCACTTTATCAAAATAAGCGATAGCCTGACTCGTGTGCTCATTACCCAAACCCAGGTTGCCCAGGGCCATCAGGTAATAGCAGTGAATCCGGTTGCGCTCGTTGAGGTCCGTGTCGAAAACCAGCATGTCGGGCAGCGACACGGCGAAATAATCGAGTTTAATCTCGTCGTTCAGGTGTGCTTCGCCGTACTGGATCAGCTTCGTGAACAGCCGTTCGGCCCGTTCGTGGTCGTTTAGTTTTTTCCAGGCCAACCCCTGATAAACCAGTTTGTCGGGTTGCTGGTCGTTATAGAAAATGGCTTGTACGGGCGCATCGAGGCCCAACGTAGCCCGTTCAAAATACGCGATTGCCGTAGCTGTGTCGTTCAGCGCTTCATGAGCCAGCCCTTTCAGGTAAAAAATATCATTCTCCTGCACGCCATACAGTTTCCCTTCGCCCAGATTAACCGGATAGGTTTCTGCCTCAGTCAGCAGGTCAAGGGCTTCCGTCGGATTATCAGCTCGTAGAGCCTGTTTGGCCAGTTCGATATGGCTAATCAAATACTGCCCGACTACTTTGCCCTCGCCCCCTTCCCACGGGTGAAACTGCCGGGCGGCCAGCAATTGCCGGGCGGTCTGGTAGTGGCCCAACTGGTTATAGAGCGTGATGCGTTCGAGGTATAAATCATCCCGCTGCTCAGTGGCAGTGAGGTGCTTTTCGAGTAAGGCGAGCCTGTTGTGGGGGGCGTGGTTCAGTTTTTTATACAACTGGTCCAGTTCCATCAGTACCCGTGCATCGGTGGTGTCGAGCGCGAAGGCTTTTTCCAGCATCCGAAGCGCATCGTCTGAGCGATACAATTTGTTCTGATAGGCCAGCGACAGGTTGCGGAACACCGTGGGGAACGTATCGTCCAATTGGGCCGATTGCTCCCAGGCGGCAATGGCTTCGGCATATTGCCGGTTGCCGTACCAGAAATTGCCGAGGTAATAAAGTGTGCGGGCGTGGTTGTAGCCGGTCTGCGTAGCGGCCCACTGCAACACAATCAGTTCATCGAGCCGGTTGGGAAATACAAAATCCGGGTTCGCTTCGGTCGCTTTTTCGAGGTAAGCCGCACGTTGGTCGGTTTGCCCCAACTGAGCGTAGAAATAAGCCAGAAAATAATAGACGATCGGGTAAACCGTCGACTGCGATTCAACCAGTTCCAGCAGTAATTGAGCCGCTTCGTCATACAACCCGGCGCGGCTGTAATCAAGAGCGTAGGCCAGATAGTTGTGGACATAGTGCCGCATGAGTTTCTTCAGCTCCTGACGCGCTTCAGGCCCGGCAACGTTATCCTTATCCGCTTCAATGAGAACCCGCTCGAACAAACACCCGAAATGAAATTTATCGATGGCCAGGGTATCGTCGATGAGCCGCCGGGCTTCGTCCAGGTTGCCTGTTTTGCGGAGCAGGGCCACCTTCAGATGCCGGGCCGAGTGACCGTGCCAGTTGCGTACCAGCGACCGCTCGACCAGTTCGAGGGCCTGTTGGTCGTTCTTTCGACGGGTGGCAATCCGGGCAAGTTCCAGAAAGCTGGTATCCTGCCAGGCGGCATTCCAGGTGGCTTTGTAGAACGCGTCGAACGCGTCGTCGTAGCGGCCCAGCCTGGTCAGGCACAAGCCCAGATTGTAATACGCTCCGCCGTCGTAGGGGTTCGGGTTGCGGGCCGTTAGCGTTTGAATAGCCGCCCGGAAATACGGTTCGGCTTTGGCAAATTGCCCGTGTTTGTGATACCACAGGCCCATCGCGTTATTGCAACGGCTGTCTTTCGGATCCCGGCGCAGGGCTTCTTCGTAGTAATCCGTCGCTGAATAAGTCGCGTGGCGATACTGCTCGATGTGCTGACCCGTTAGAAATAGTTGCTCATTAGTTTCGACATCGGCCGGGGCTTTCGCTGCGACAGCCGGTTCCGGAATAGTAGGTTCAGCACTGCTATCGTCGGGCTGGTAGGCTACCAGTTCAACGCCTTCGGAGGTGGTCACACTCACCCGAACAGCGGCTTGTCTGCTTATCGTTACGGCTACAGTATGTATGAACGGATGGGCTGGCGAGAGGTCAACACGCTGCTCAAAAATGACCTGGTCCGCATCCGTTAGCCGTACTAGGGCTCCCGGATAAGCGGCTGTTGTATAGACGCTTATCTGAACCTCGTTTTCTGTAAATTCCAGATTGACAGCCGCTTCCTTCGTTGCGTTTTTGACGATGCCAATTTCGCTGTATGGCATAAAGTACTGCACGAAGGTGCGTTCTTCATTAGGCATAAGCCACGAAAAATCGGGCTGATTGTCGGTAAATACGCCCGTCATTAACTCCACGTACGGCCCGTCTTCATCGGTCAGATTGCGGTCCCAGGCGTAGCCAAATTCGCCGTTGCCCCACGTCCACTGCTTTTTGCCGGGCGACAGGTGGTGACTCGCCACGTGCAGCAGCCCCCCTTTGGTGTCGTGTTCATACCCCCCCACAAAATCGTATTTCGACTCGACCGCCATGTAGGATGTGGGTACCTGAATATTCTTGTAGCGCGAAATATCTGTTCCCGGCGAATAATCGACTTTGTAGTAGGTGCCTTTCGCAATCGGAAACGACGAAACGTCCCGGCGACCGTGGTCGAAAACAGCGTGCACATCGGGCGGAAACACCGATTGATAGTGGTCGTTCACTTTCAGGGCCGGGTTGCTCCACCACAGAAACGTTTGGGGAACGTCGGTCCGGTTATAGAGGACGCCCTGAATTTCGAGGTAAGCCTTGCCGGGGTGGAGCCGGAAACCGGCCATGCCTTTTGTACCAAACATCCGCTCCACTTCGCTCACCCATACCGTTTTAGACCCATCGGCGTGTTCTTCCATCGTGAAATCGACAGCCTCGAATGTGCTTGGACGGTGGTGCTGCGGCCAGTTGAACTCGATACCACCCGAAATCCAGGGGCCAGTCAGCCCCACAAGGGCGGGTTTGATAACCTGATTGTAATAGACAAAATGACGATTTTTGACTTTATCGAACGCCATCTGAACCCGCCCGCCCAGCTGCGGCAGAATCATGATCTTGAGGTATTCGTTTTCCAGGTAAACCGCCTGATAGGTCTGGTCTTCTTTCTGGTCGTTGATTTTCTCGATAACAGCGTTGGGGTATACCACGCCACTGCTCCCCTGATACACCCTTTTTTCCAGGAACATCGGGTTCTTTTCGGGTTTTCCCAGGCCGTAGGTAGGGATGATTACGGGTTCTTCCCAGACACGAACTTTCTGTGAGGTCATTGTATGATGTGTTTAGTAAGGATCTTGTCAAGTGGGCGGGATTGGTCACGCCCTGCTACATGTTTATTTCCTGAGTTGGTTTTGGGTACCTAAGCGTAGTCTTTTCCCTAAAACCACTTCATCAATTCATCTACAATCAGCGTGTGCCCGGCTTCGTTGGGGTGATTGCCCTGCGCCATATACCGGCTCAGGGTGTCGCCCTGCTGACGTTTGGTGTCGAACGCCTGATAGCTGTCAACCAGGCCTGTCTGGTATATATCTGCCAGTTGCCGAATCTGGTTGGCGTGTTGATTCAGTTCGTTATCGGGTTTGCTCATGTCTACGCTCAAATCGGGCGAGGGCGTGAGCAGAATGACTTTTATGCCCGCCTGCTGCGCCTGCTCAATCATTGTCTGCCACGATTGTCGCGCCTTTTTTACGCCAATTCCCCGGTCGTTGAGGGCGTAGTCGATAAACAGGACATCGGGTTTATGCGGCAGCACATCGGTCTGAAAGCGGGCGGCTCCCTGTTCGGAATGCTCTCCGCCAATGGCCGTCACCAGTACGTTAATTACAGCCGTTGGATACCGTTCTTTCAGGTGTTTCAGCAACTGATTCGGGTACGCACCCAACGTGTTAACCACCGGCGTTTTGAAGTACCCGGCCGGAACGCTGTGGCCGTGAAACAACAGCGTGATCGACCTGTTTTTCGGCCACTCTTTTGTCAATTCCGTTTTGATGTCGGCCAAAAATGTGGCTGGGTCAGCTGTACCGTATGACACCGGGCGGGACGCCGTCAGCAGCATAAGCAGGGAAAAAACGGCCGCCAGTTGGGAGGTTGACTTCATGAGATGATCTAGTTTTTAAGGGCCTGTTCCGTCTTTTTTGCCGTAAGAGCTTTAACCTCGTCAACAGATAGCGCACCCGTTGGGCTAAATGCTTTCGTATTCATGTAGTTCAGCAAACTATACCGCAGTTGCCGGGCCACCAGACGGTTTTCAAGGTCGGTGCTAATGTCGAAACTACAGAGCATCAGCCGCCCGTCGCCCACCTTTGCTTCCACGATGCTTGCCAGATACCGATTGTTGGCGAAGTTGTCGATCTGTCGCACGATGGGTGTTAGTTTGTTGTCGGGCAAGATCATCGTAGTCGATTTGGTGCATAGATCCCACCACTGCCAGTCGGTGTGGAAATCGGTTGGAAATCCGCGTAGCGCCGGGTGCGTGGGGTCGCATAGCAGGCCCATCGTGATCGCCTGCGCCGGGAAGTGAACTGGACTCCAGAACACAGGAACAAACTTGCCTTCCATCCCGGTCATCTGCTTGTAGTCGGGGTTAAGCAGCACCTTTTTGCCCTGCGCCAATGCCTGCATGGCCTCGTCGGTCGATTGAGTGAAGACGACATCCGCCGAAACATCGGGTACGCTGGCGGGATATACCCAGACGTGCCAGGTGTTTTTGTAAGGTGTTCCCTGCAGTGACAGGGTCAGCGTGAGTTGTTTAGCGGTTTTGATGCCCGACAGGCTGGCGTTGATGCTGCCGAGTGAGTTGCCGTTTCCCACCGGCACCGTCGTTTTCGGGAGTTTCCCACCGGCCAGTTGCTTTCCGGTTTCGTCCCGCAGTGACCATTCCGGTGTTACGTTCGGTAACGGAACGGCGCCGAAGTTGGCGAGTTCGGCGGTGGCCGCGAACGTCTCTGCGTTGGTATAGGTCGCTTTGGGGAAGCGTACCAGCGGCACCACCGATGAACAAAACTGCCGGAATTCTTCAGCAGTCAGGATACCCTTGCTATCCCAGAAAGCATCGAGCAAGCCAATATCCGCCGTACCCTGTCCCGGAAAATCGTGCAGGTCGAGCAACTGAATGCCGCTTGCGCCCGGCGTGCGCAGAAGCCGTTCCAGTTCTTCCTTGTACAAAATAGCCGCCAGTTTTCCGCTCGCTTTCAGGTACTTGTCGGCTAGCGGTAGCAGTCCCTTTTTTTGCAGGTCGTTGCGAATCGAAATCAGGCTGATGGGTTCCAGCACGCCTGTGTATTTACTGATTTCGGCCATGTTGGGAAACACGGCATACTGCCCTACTTCGTGCGTCACGAGCGGTACGGGCATGCCCACTATGGAGGCCGAGTAGTCATCGGTAAAGGCTGGCGATTGCTGGTTGAAAACGCCCTGTCCGCGCACCCAACCCAACTTTGTCTGTTGCGTGATGAAGTAGTCGTCGGCGGGTTCGGGCCAATTTCCGTGGGGCGGCTGAAACGAGTACGAGGTTGTGGTGTACAGGTGGCGTTTGTCGGTCTGCTGAAGGTGCGTCATCAGATCGGTCAGGAAGCTGAAGCGCCCTTCCAGTTCGTTTCCCATCGACCAGAAGCAGAACGACGGATGATTGCCGTATTCCCGGCTCATACGGGCCGCTTCATGTCGAATGAACTGGTCGGCTTTCGGGTCTTCGCCCACCTGCAAACTCCATAAAGGCAGTTCGATCTGCAAATAAAAACCCAGCGAATCGGCTACGTCGAAAGCCGCTTCGGGTGGACACCACGAGTGGAACCGGATATGGTTCAGGCCGTATTGACGGGCCGTTCCAACTACTTTTTCCCAACCCGCGCGATCGGTAGGCGGGTGACCCGTGAGCGGAAAAATAGCGCATTCGAGGGTGCCCCGCAGAAACAACCGGCGACCGTTGATGTGAAGCAAACTTTTCTCGCTGGTCAGTTGCCGAACGCCGAACGTGGTTTTATACGAACTTTTTGTTTTGGCATTATCCGCTACAAATTCGGCCGTCAGGTGATAGATCGAAGGCGAAAATTCATCCCAAAGCTGTATGTTTCGGCCCAGATCATACGCCATGTCTACCCGTTGCTGCCCGGAATCCACCCGTATCGTTTGCCTGGCTGCGGGCAGGTCTTTCCCGTTCACACGCGCTGTTAACTGCAACATGCCGGAAGTTGCCTTGCCCGTTTTATTTTGTAACTCAACCTGCACATTAACCGTGTTTGTCTTCGTCGTTTCGGTGCGGAGGTGACTGATAAAAACCGGTTCGCGGGCGATGAGAGCAAGTTTTCCGATGGCTCCGTTCCAGATCGTCTGCGTTCCGTCGGTATAGGCGTGAGCCAGCGTATTATGACTGATTTCGTACTGCCGCTTGTTGTTCACGCGTAGTAGGAGGGTGTGTGTACCCGGCGTCAGCAGGCTCGTCAGGTTGTATCGGTGGGGCGTGGTCAGGCTTTCCTGCTGTTGCAGATTTGCTTCGTTTCCATCTACATACACCCGGCTTTGCCAGAGCACCCGTTCCAGCATAAGCTCAATTTGTTTACCCTGCCAGTTGGCTGGAATGTTTACGGTACGCCGGTACCAGACCGTACCGATATAGCGATGTTTACGGGCCAGTTGATACAAGGCTTCGCGGTCGAGCGATGGTTTCATTGTGAGGGAATCGCCCAGGCCGGCTTCATCTGTTGTGCCGGGAAGAGTCATCCTGTAGGGATAATTATTGTTCAGCCAGCGATGCGCCCCGCCGTCCAGGTTTGTGTCAAAAGCCACATCCCACTCACCTGCCAGCGACAGTTCGTCCTGGGCAAAGGCGAATACGGGCAGGACGATAAGGCTAATAAACAAGAGAATAGTCTGGCGCATAGGTGATGAAAGAGTCAGGATAAATACAGGAGTCTACTATATGATTATATGTTTTTTATCTTTCCAAAGAGTGAAACGTCTTAATCTTATTGATGAAGCTGTTTAAACTCTTATTTCCCGAGTCGGATTATGTGGTTTTTTGTCATTCCGATGATAGGAGGAATCTTGAACTCTCCTGATAGGCAATTTCAAGATTCCTCCTATCGTCGGAATGACAAAAACGCTCTTTTCTCGGCCATTCTGAAAAGTTTAAACAGGTTTGACATATTAGTAAGATAAAGTGCCGATTCCTCCCTTATCGGAATGATAAAAAAGGTTAGTGCGGCATGAAAACTTCTTCCATTTCTTCCAGCGTCTTGCCCTTCGTTTCGCGTACGTTGCGGAGAACGAACACGAACCCGATCAGGCAAATACCGGCGTATAGCCAGAACGGTCCATACGTACCAAGCGTCTCGGCGAGGATAGGGAAGGTGAAGACGAGGATGAAATACGACCCCCATAGCGCCAGAATCGCAACCGACGAAGCCAGCCCCCGCACCCGGTTCGGGAAGATTTCGGAAATAAGTACCCAGGTTACGGGTGCCAGCGAGGTGGCGTAGGTAGCAATGGCCAACAGCACAAAGATGGATAATAATCCTGCCGACGCTCCGGTTTGCAGCAGCGTCGCAATAACGACGTAGAGAATGCTGAGACCAATGGCCCCAAACAGCATCAACGGCTTACGGCCCAGCTTATCGACCTGCCACATCGCTACCACTGTGAACAGTAAATTGACAACACCAATTGCGACCGTCTCGAACAGTTGCCGGTCCAGGTTGGCCCCAACGGTCTCAAAAATAGTAGATGTGTAATTGAACACGACATTGATACCGCACAACTGCTGAAACACCGCTAGTCCGATACCCACGAAAACCGCCGACCGTATGCCCGGTGCCAGTAATTCTGACAGGGCTACTTTTGCCTTGTTTTCGGCCGAAAGGTGAACGTCGGCCACTGTCTTTTCGGCAAAAACAGGACCGCCAATGCGTTGCAGAATGGCCGTTCCCTGTTCAACCATTCCGTGCTGAATCAGCCAGCGGGGGCTTTCGGGCAACCAGACGACACCGAACAGGAATAAAAGTGACGGCACAGCTCCCAGACCGAACATCAATCGCCAGGCATCGGGACCGTTGTTGGCCAGACCATAGTTAACCAGATTGGTAATCAGAATGCCAATGACAATGGTCAGTTGGTTAATGGCCACATTTCGCCCCCGGATCTCGGCGGGCGACACCTCGGCAATGTACATCGGACTCAGCATAGAGGCCATTCCCACGCCAATACCTGCCACGAATCGGGCTACCATAAACGTCGTCAGCGAACCGGACAGGGCCATCCCGACCGACGATACGGCAAAGATACCGGCTGCTACCATCAGGGCCGGTCGGCGGCCGTACCGGTCAGCAAGTCGGCCCGCTATGACGCATCCCGCCATACAGCCCAGGGCCAGCGTTCCCGTCAAAAAACCCTCCCACCAGGCCGTTAGGCCGAACACCTCCCGCAGCAATGGCAATGCCCCGGCAATCACAGCAAAGTCGAACCCGAAGAGGTAGCCGCCCAACGCTGAGATAAAGGAAATGCCCAAAGAATAATTCGTACTGACGCGGGAGTTTTCCATTATTGATTTTTAACTATTCGGTTATAGAGTTGCAAAAATATCAGTTCGTGACGCGCCTATACATAGTTATTCTTACGGAAAAGTTGGACGAAATGATGAAATAAACAGGTTCGTTAAAGTACTGACAGATCATTGCCAGACAGATCGGATCAGACGGTTAAAAAATCATTAAATTATCCATTATTATCAAGATTCTCTCCATTGAATAAGTGACATAAGTCTGTCAACTTTGTGAAAAATAGGCTTTACCTTCTAAAACTTTGTATTTTATCAGTACAAGGAAATTAGTCGATTCTTATTTTATCTCAATCTAATCATATATAAACAACCCCTCTTAACGATATGCAAAACGCTTTACGATGCTTGCAACTAATCTGCTTGCTGGCCATGTCAACCCTCACTGCGCTCGCCCAAACCCCTATTTCGGGACGGGTAAACAGTGAGCAGAACGAAGGTATTCCCGGCGTAACGGTGTCGATAAAAGGCAGCACCCGCGGAACAACTACGGATGCTGCAGGAACATTTAAACTCAATGCAGCCGCTAACGAGACGCTGGTATTCAGCTATGTAGGGTATATCAGTCAGGAAACGGTGGTGGGCAGCAAAACAGACTTCCTGATCAAACTCACCCCTGACACCCGGAGCCTGGAAGAGATTGTGGTTGTGGGCTACGGTACTGTCAAGAAAAGTGATTTGACCGGGTCGGTATCGACCATCAAAGCCGACGCCATCAAGGAGATGCCGGTGGTTTCTGTCGATCAGGCTATTCAGTCACGGGCAGCAGGCGTACAGGTAACGCAGAGTTCGGCCGCGCCGGGCGGGGGAATATCCATCCGGGTGCGCGGGGCCAACTCCATAAACAGCGGTAGCGAGCCCCTGTACGTTATTGACGGCTTTCCGCTTTATCCCGATAATGGCGCTATTGGCACCGGGGGCAACCGCCAGCCGACCAACGCCATGGCGACCATCAACCCAAATGAAATTGAAAGTATCGAAATTTTAAAGGATGCCTCAGCTACGTCTATTTACGGCTCGCGGGGCGCCAACGGTGTTGTGCTGATCACCACCAAGCGCGGTAAGGAAGGCCAGAGCCGGGTCGATTATGAAGGGTCTTATTCTACCCAAACCATTGCCCGCAATATCGACGTGCTGAACGGGGCCGACTACGCCCGCTACCTGAATATTCTGGAAAAAAGTCAGGGCGGAAGCCCGCGCTTCACCGATGCCCAAATCAGTCAAATCGGGCAGGGCACGAACTGGATGGATGCTATTTCGCGCACGGGTGGCCTGTCTAACCACCAGCTTTCGTTTACGGGCGGAAACAAATCCATGCGCTATGCCGTGGTCGGTAACTACGTAGCGAATAAGGGCGTTATCACGAATACGTTTTTCAAACGATACGGTTTCCGGCTCAATCTCGACAATGATTTTCTGAACGGCCGGGCTACGCTGAGCAATAGCTGGTCGTATAACCGGACGGGAAACAGCAATGTCCCTACGGATCGGGGCGGTCCGGGGGGTATTATCATCACGGCCCTCGGCCTTGACCCAACGGTACCGATCTACGATGCGAACGGTAACTATACGTATCCCAGCTACGATCAGCGGTTCAATACCAACCCACTGGCCGAAGCGCAGGAGGGCTACGACAGAGATAACCTTAACCGGTTGTTTGGTACCACCGCTGTCACATTTAAAATTATGGACGGCCTTAAATTCAGGACCAGCATCGGGGCAGATGTGCTGAGTGCCGAACGGACTACATTCTATAACAGCTCTACGTACCTCGGCCGGCAGTATGACCGGCAGCTGGAGAAAGCGAACCGGAACGTAACCAGCCTGCTGAACGAAAACATCCTGAGCTACAACAAACAGCTTGCACCGGGCCATACCATCGACGTTACGCTGGGCTATACCTATCAGAAAGAGAGCAACCTGTATAACTCGGTGGCAACGCGTGGACTACCCTCCGATGATGCGCTGTCGGTAAACCTGCAAAACGGGAGCAAGCCCCAGATTCCGTTTTCGGGTCGGCAGGACTGGACGCTGCAATCCATGCTGGGTCGGGTAAATTACAACCTCAACGACCGGTATCTGCTCACGTTCACGTTCCGGCGCGATGGGTCGTCCAAGTTCGGGCCGAACAACAAGTGGGCTACGTTCCCGTCCGGAGCCATCGGGTGGCGGGTTGTCAACGAGAGTTTCTTCCAGAATTCGGGCCTGGGTAAGGTGTTCAACGATTTCAAGTTCCGGGCCAGCTACGGCCTGACGGGTAACTCGCAGATTCCGGTGTACCGGTCGGTGGGCGGTCTGGTGCCGTACAACTATGTGTTGGGCAGCAACTTAGTGGCGGGCTATGGCCCCGACCGGATTGCAAATCCCGATCTCAAATGGGAAAGCACCGCTATGCTGGATCTTGGTCTGGATCTGGCCTTGCTGAATAACCGGCTCTCCATGACCTTCGACGTGTTCAGCAACAAAACCAGCGATTTACTGCTCGATGTGTCGATTCCACAAAGTACCGGCTTCAGCACCATCCTGCTCAATTCCGGATCGCTGACTAACAAAGGGATTGAGTTTTCGACCAATTACAAGGTGATCAGCAACAAGGTATTGACTTGGGATGTGAGCGGTAACATTTCTGTGCTGCGCAATGAAATCACCAGCCTGGGACAGAGCACGCCATTCTTTGCCAACAGTACGAGCGGTCACCTCGGTGTTTTCGGTAGCTGGGTAGAAGCAGGCAACCCCATTGGCGTGTGGAAAGGCTACAAATACACGGGCCTCTTCCAGACGGACGAAGAAGCCAAAAGCTATGCGGCCCTCGCGGGTTATCCAAAGTACGAAGACGTGAACGGCGATGGTAAGTACACGTCCGATGATTACCAGACTATTGGCAACCCGAACCCGAAGTTTACGTGGGGGCTGAATTCTACGGTGAAGTTCAGCAACTTCGATTTCACGATTTTCTTCCGGGGGGTGCATGGCAATCAGGTGCGTAACCTGCAACAGTCCGAAATGGGTGATGGTGTGCAGAAAATCAACCAGATCGCTAACATCCTGACCGATTCATGGACGCCTACCAACACGGGTGCCAGCCGCCCCGTTATTGATGGTCGCCGGGACTTTATCTCCTTCCGCCGGTCGTCGTTCTTCATTCAGGATGGCTCGTTCGTTCGGTTGCAGAACGTGGTGCTGGGCTACACTGTACCACTCAGAACGAAGTTCATTCGTAGTGCCCGTGTCTACGTCAGTGGTCAGAATCTGTTCCTGATCACGAAGTACAAAGGCTTCGATCCGGAAGTGAACAATCAGGGTCAGAACAACCTGAACCGGGGCGACGACTACGATGCCTACCCCCGCGCCCGGATGCTGACATTCGGTGTAAATCTTGGCTTATAATCCTCAGAATCTTCTAAGACAACGTTCAGCATGAAAATCAACCTATCTCCCCGAATCGCTTACCCGTTGCTGGTGGCCCTGATGGCTGCTGGCGCCGGTTGCTCGGACCTCAAAGAGAACCCGGACTTTATCAATCCGGACACGTTCTATAAATCGGCAAAGGAACTCCAGTTAGGAGTCAACGGCGTATATGACGACCTGAACTCCGGCTTCTCCGGCTACTTCTACGATCGTTATGTGTTCGAGTGTCTCACCGGCGACCAGATTGGCTGGGAAAAAGGGCCGTTACAATACAACCTCGGCAACGTCAGCTCGGCAGATGAGTACATCGAAGCCTACTGGTCTATCAGCTATCGGTCCATCAACCGGGCCAACGCCGTAATCGAAACCGCCGACGCGCTGAAAGACCCGACGAACGATGCGCTGGTGAAGCGTCTGAAAGGGGAAGCGCAGTTCCTGCGGGCTTTCTATTACTATGGCTTGCTGAGTTACTTCGACAACCCGCCCCTCACCATCAAATCGACAAAAGGGATTAGCGAACTACCCACCAACGCGGGTGGCAAAGGGGCTGTAATCGACCAGATCTATGCCGATGCCAAAGCGGCTGCCGAAGTATTACCCGCTTCCTATACAGGTGCCGATTTGGGTCGGGCTACGAAATGGGCCGCCAAAACGCTTCTGATGAAGGCGCAGTTGTGGGACGAGAAATGGGCCGATGCCAAAACCACCGCCGAAGACATCGTCAACAACAGCGGTGTTCAGCTATTTGAAAACTTCGCCCACAACTTCGACCTGGCGCACGAAAACCAGGGTGAGCGTCTATTTGAAGCCCAGGTATCGGCAGCAGCCAACGCCAACGAATATGATGTACATTCGGCGCACTTTAACCCGGAAGATTACCCGAGCGAACTGGGTGGAGCGGGCTGGAGCTGGCTGAGTGCCACGCAGGAGTTCCGGGCATCGTATGATGCCAAGGACAAGCGAATTGACGGCACCTTTATCGAGACGTATCCTACGGGGCGGTTTGGTAAAATAGACGGAGCCTATCCGATGGTGAAATGGAGTCCGAAAGCAGATTTCAACCTATCGCGTTTCGGTGGTATTGTCAAGTCGGATGCTAACCCCCGCGACCCATCCCAGATGATTTTTGGTAAAGCCTGGGCTGGTAAACTTGTCGAACTGGGTACCAACTGGACCAACACCGAGCGGAATACCATTTACCTACGCCTGGCCGATGTGTTGCTGGGCCACTCCGAAGCCTGTAACGAAAGTGGACAGGGCGATAAGTTTATGGGTATCAACAAGGTACGTGCCCGTGCGGGATTAGCGGCTCTGAGCGGACTGAGTCAGTCGGCCCTGCGCGATGCCATCATCCAGGAGCGCGAGCAGGAGTTCGTGTTCGAGCAGGTAATGTATCCGGAGTTACGCCGGAAGAGCAAACCTGGGGGTACGCCGGATTATCTGGGCAACCACATCAACAACTACATTACTAAATACAAAGCGGGCCGAACCCTCAAAGCGCGGGACTATGTGCTACCCCTGCCGCTGAAAGAAATGCAGGGTAATACCAATGTAACCCAGAATAAAGAATGGCAGTAAATGGTAGATGATAAAATCAAAAAAGGGCTATCTATGGCCCTTTTTTAGTGATGGACGTGTTTAAACTTTCTCAAATGAGTTGGCAATAAGTGGTTTTGTCATGGCTCCGGCCACCCGGCCCGAGGAACGAGGGATCTTCGGTAAGAACAAAAAACACTACTTCCGAAGATCCCTCGTTCCTCGGGCCGGGTGGCCGGAGCCATGACAAAACCACCTAATTCCACTTTAAAAATAAAAGTTTAAACAGCTTCGATAACTCTCCTTCATGAAATACGTAGCAGCGGTCTGGTTCCTTTGTAGTTTAATGGCTTGTTCGCGGAAACCAGATACGCTGTTTACGACGCTTTCTTCAAGTGAATCGGGCGTTGATTTCCAGAATATCGTTACCGAAAACGACACCGTCAACCTTGTCGATTATTACTATGTCTACAACGGTGGGGGCGTGGCTGTGGGCGATATCAATAACGACGATCTCCCCGATTTGTACTTCACCGGTAACCAGGTTGGCGACCGGCTGTACCTGAACATCACGAAGCCCGGCTCAGGGCATCCGCAGTTCAAAGACATCACCCAAACGGCGGGTATCCGGAAAGCAGGCTGGTCGACGGGGGTAACGATGGCCGATGTCAATGCCGACGGATTACTGGATATCTACGTCTGCAAATCAGGTAACTACCCCGGTAACCGGCGAAAAAATCAACTGTATATCAACAAAGGCAGTAAGGCCGGAGAATCACCCCGTTTCGACGAACAGGCCGAACAGTATGGGCTGGCCGACACAACGTATACGAATCAGGCGGCTTTTCTGGATTATGACCACGATGGCGACCTTGACGTTTATTTGCTGACCAGTACGAACCTGATCCGAAACCCGAACCAGGTAACCCCCGTCATTGCCGACGGCTCCGGACTGGCCAATGACAAACTTTTTCGCAACGACTCCGATGCCAGCGGTCACCATTTTACCGACGTAACAACGTCTGCCGGGATTCTGCACGATGGGTTTGGCCTGGGGCTGACCGTGGCGGACTTTAATCAGGACGGCTGGGAGGACATTTATGTAGCGAATGATTTCCTGGCGAATGATTTTCTGTACCTCAACAATCGCAATACCCACGCCGGTGAACCGTCGTTTAGTGAAGTCGGTAAACGCTATTTCAAGCACCACAGTCAGTTTTCAATGGGCTGTGATGCCGCCGATATCAACAACGACGGCTTGACGGACCTCGTTGTGGCCGACATGCTGCCACCCGATAACGAGCAGCGTAAGAAAATGGCGGGCCCGGCTAACTATCAGCAGTTTGAATCTATTCTCAGGCAGGGCTAC
This sequence comes from Spirosoma pollinicola, assembly GCF_002831565.1. Classification (NCBI taxonomy): domain Bacteria; kingdom Pseudomonadati; phylum Bacteroidota; class Cytophagia; order Cytophagales; family Cytophagaceae; genus Spirosoma; species Spirosoma pollinicola. The sequence continues at coordinate 1,417,153 of NZ_CP025096.1, forward strand.
CACCCGCAGTTCATGCGGAATATGCTCCAGGTAAACGGGGGTAAAGCGCCCGACGGACGCATGGTTTTCTCCGAGATCGGGCAGTTGGCAGGGGTGTCGGCCACCGACTGGAGCTGGTCGCCGTTGCTTGCCGACCTGGACAATGATGGCTGGCGCGATCTGTTCATTACCAACGGCTACCTGCGCGACATTACCGATCTGGATTTCGTTTCATTTAACGATAACATGGCACAGAAAGGGAGCCGCAACCCGGACGAAATGAACCGGTATCTGCGACAGGGCGCAACCAAAATGCCCTCCATCAATAAGCCAAACCGCTTCTTCCGGAATCATCACGATCTCACCTTCGACGACGTTACGGCAACCTGGTTCGGGACTGAACCTTCCCTTTCCAACGGAGCCGCCTACGCCGACCTTGACCGCGATGGCGACCTTGATCTGGTGGTGAATAACATCAATCAACCGGCCTACATTCTTCAGAATAACACCGCCAACACGCATTACCTCCAGCTAAAACTACGGGGACCGGCTCTGAATCCGTTCGGACTGGGAGCCGACGTGACGGTGTACAGCCGGGGGCTTACGCAAACCTATCATCAGGCCGTTACGCGCGGCTATCAGTCGTCGGGCGATTATATTATTCACGCCGGGCTGGGGCTGGCCAACCGTGTTGATTCCGTGCGGGTGGTGTGGCCCGATGGTAAGGCGCAGACACTGGCGAACCCACCCATCGACCGGCTATTGACGCTGGAACATACTCAGGCACGCCCAATTCCGGAACAGCCGAAACAACCATTGCCTACGTTACTGACTGATGTAACGGGTGTTTCGGGCCTGAACTTTACGCATCAGGAAGAGTCGTATCTGGACTATAATCAGGAGCCGTTGCTGCCTCATAAACTCTCGCAGCAGGGCCCGAAACTGGCCGCTGGCGACGTAAATGGCGATGGACTCGAAGACCTGTTTGTGGGTGGCTCGTTCCGGCATTACGGGAAAATAATGCTCCAGACGTCGGCAGGACGGTTTATCGAAAAAGCCTACACCGATGAGTCTCAGCCAAAAGACGAGGAAGACGTGGGTGCGTTGTTATTTGATGCCGATGCCGATGGTGACAAGGACCTTTACATTGTGAGCGGTTCCAATGAGTATTATGATGGCTCTGTTTACTACCAGGACCGACTTTACCTTAACAACGGCAGCGGCACATTCACCAACGCTACGGACCGCCTGCCCCCCATTCGGCACAGTGGTTCGTGCATCGTTGCGGCTGATGTTGACAAAGATGGTGACCTTGATCTATTTCGAGGGGGGCGGCTTCGGGCGTTGTCCTACCCGCTATCCGGCGAAAGCAGCCTGCTCATCAACGAAGGCGGGCGTTTTCGCGAAGCCACCGACGCGCTGGCTCCAGGCCTGAAATCGGCGGGAATGGTGACCGATGCGGTCTGGGCCGACATTGACCGGGATTCGTGGCCCGACCTTGTGGTGGTGGGCGAACTGATGCCAATCACTGTTTTCAGGAACGATCGGGGGCATCTGGAACCGTCGACAAGCCCGTCGCTAACTGGTTCAGAAGGGTTCTGGAACTGCATTCGGGCGGGTGATTTCGACCATGACGGCGATCCCGATTTTGTGCTGGGTAACCTCGGCATGAACAGTCGCTACCGGGTTTCGGCCACACAGCCCATGCGTGTCTACGCGGGTGATTTCGATGGCAACGGGCGGCTGGATGCCATCTCGACCTATTATTTGCAGGGTCAGGAATACCCCATAGCCTCCCGCGACGAACTGGGGCGGCAGTGGCCGGGCATCAAGAAACAGTTCACGAATTACGCGCTCTATGCCAAAGCCAAACTCACGGACTTACTGTCGCCGGAGCAGCAGAAGTCCAGCACCATGCTGAGGGCCTGCATACAGCAAAGTATTCTTCTTGAAAACACAGGGAATGGTACGTTTCGGCTGAAACCCCTGCCAATGCCCGCGCAGTGGGCACCCATTCAGGCGTTACTGGTCGATGATGTTGACCGGGACGGTAATCTGGATGTGCTGGCCGTTGGCAATGCCTACGATACGGAGTCGATAGCCGGGCAGTACGACGCCATGACGGGTCTGCTGCTACGGGGCGACGGGCGGGGGCGGTTCCAGTCAGTACTTTTTCCGAAAAGTGGTTTTCTGGCTGATGGCGATTGTAAAAGCGTTGTCCGATTGATCAATAAAACACAATCGCTCTATGTGGTGTCGGCTAACAAGGCACCGTTGCGGTTATTCCGGCGGCAAAAGGAACAATGAACAGACACTAGATATTTACTATAGGTTGGTTGTAAAAAGGCTGTTTCAGGTTTCCTGTCAGTCTTTTTTTATGCTCACCCTGCCTGTCACTTTAACGGGATTACTAGTCTTTTATCAAGGAAATGTGCGTGAGACGACAGCAGGGCATTTGCCGTTTCATACGGCACCGGGACAGCACGCCGTCGCAGGCCCGGAAAATCAATCACTTGATAGCAAGCAAGTTGATGAGCAATGATTGTAAGTATCACGAAATCAACCAGTAACTGAAAATGAGACGTCGATTAACGAGACAGCAATTTAAGACAACAGCCATTTTCTAGGAAAATCATTATCAGCATAAACAGATTATCTCAGACAAACGGGCGTTTTTTTAGATCAGGTATAGATGATATAGGAAAGGGAAAATTACAACGAAATTTCCCATTCACTGGCCCCAAGCCTAAAACCTATATGTGTCGAAGTGCAAATTTTCAGTGACAGGTATAAATTTATGTATTGCACATTGACCACTTTTACTGGTACTTTTGGGTGTTAGTAAACATAATGGCAGTGGCTGTTGCAAAGGTCGAAAAGCGGTTCGGTTGGTTCAATATATGAGTACTACGCAGCCAAACTTTACTTCGAAAACTATACGTTGAGCCGGGTAGTCCAGACGTGTACCGACTTTTGCAACAGCCACTGATGTTATGTAAAGCTAAGGCTTAAAGCAGTGCCTGCGACGCTTTAGGCCTTAGCTTTATTTAAGGTGTCCCATAAGTTCGGTACACCGATAAATCTGACTATCTGACACTATTTAGCTAGCCATTTCTCATTAATATATAACACACTGTGGTACTGAGTTGGAGCATTTGACATTGAACGACCATCGAAAGCAACAAACCCATAGTCGCTGAGAAATGAAGGTACTCGTTCATCATCATATCCATCTAAGTAAATCGCTTTTATCCTAGTCTCGTCGAAAAACTTACTTGCACCCTGTAAGACTTCCCACTCATGCCCCTCCACATCGATCTTCAGTATCATGGAATGTCCATCTAACGCAAAAGAATCTAATCGCCGAGTGGAAATGTTGACAATCCAGTTTGAATTTTGATTATGAGAAGCATTTATCAAAGCTCCGAAAACACCTGAAACGGCTCCCTTTGCAAACGGTATTACTTTCTCACTGTCAGACAGGCCCAGAATCTCAATATTTGCGTTCTTGTCCAGTAAAGTCCTTTTCAACTTCTCACCTGTTTCGGGATTTGCTTCGAAAGCATAGAACTTTATGTTAGGATAGACATATTGTAATCTACTGATTATACTGGAATATAGTCCTACGTTTGCCCCTATATCAATAAATGTATCTTGAGGAGAAATAATTAGGGCAATGTTAATAATTGAAGCTATTTCATCCCTAAAAACAATGTTACTGTTGGCATTCTTAGCTGCTCTGACATACCCTATTTCGGTTATTGTATTTGCATATATCTTTGAGCCAGCAATTTCAATATATGCGTTTTTGTCACGAATAAGTAATTTAGTCAGCCAAAGTCTAAATTTTGGTTTATTTATAAATAGTTTCCAAATAATCTTACTGATTATTTTATTGCTATAAATATTCATTGTATTGGATATTTCGAGATGTTTCTGCTAAAGTGTTCTACTGTCTTCAATTGATTTGCACGGATGTTCTGAATAAACGGTCCAAGCAGGCATATCTTTTCGGGTAGTGTTAAGATAGTACAATAGAATCATCATCCATCAAGGACTACCTACTTTTTAGTAAGCGGTCGCGAATCAGGAATCAGATGGTAGGTTAAGGCAAACATGTTGCGAAATGTAGCTCTTGGAAGTTGAAAATGAGCCGTTTTTAATCTATTTGGCAAAAATGGCTAAACAGGTCCATAGGATGGGTAGTTAGATCTGCATAACTGCCAGATTATTAGACTATTATGGATTCCATGTGGCGGATATACCCTGAATGTGTTAACTACCCCGATGATGAATTGAGGGAAGCCGAAGTCGGTTAGTTCTCAACAAGAAATAGGTTGATCGATTGCGGCCTCTCTAACTTCTATCGTCCGCAATAAATAGTCCAAAGCCGTTGTATAATCAAAGGTTATGTTAACCCTAAGGCTATTTTTAATGGTCCTTTACTCGTAGTGGGCGAGCTCAATCTAGCAATATTTCATTAACATAGTACCGACCCATTCTCTCCCCTCTGTAAGTTACAATCCGGCCTGTTTTTAGGGCTTCTATAAGGTGGTTGATCTAGGAATAGTTCATTAACATAAGATATGTGGCTGTTGCAAAAGTCGAAAAGCGGTTCGGTTGGTTCAATATATGAATACTACGCAGCCAAACTTTACTTCGAAAACTATACGTTGAGCCGGGTAGTCCAGACGTGTACCGACTTTTGCAACAGACACATATCTCATGAAGCCCTACTAAGAAAAGTGCAAAAGGAGTCCCCTTAATTTATTCTCACTAAACGCTTGATTTCTGTTACACGAATTTCCTTAAGTCAAGGGACGGCTTTTTATGCAAAACGGCAAATGCACACGGCAGCGTTTCGAATCATAAGAATGTCCATGAAAAGCAAAATTTGCTCCATTCCGGGTAGGACTATAATGGCTTAAATTTGTGCTAAGTCAATATCTCTCAGCGTATGAACATAAAATCGGTCGTCTTTATTGGAATAGGAATTGGGGGGGTATTTGTGCTATCCTCTTTTTTCGGTCTGTTTGGGGAGCGAGTCGATTTCAACACGCAGGTTAAACCACTCCTGAATAAAAACTGCATTGCCTGCCACGGCGGGGTCAAGAAAGCAGGGGGCTTTTCGGTGTTGTTCCGGCATGAAGCCGTTGCACCCACAAAGTCGGGGAAACCGGCTATTATCCCCGGCGATGCGGATGCCAGCGAGATGATTCGTCGGCTCACGCTGGAGGACCATACCGAACGCATGCCGCTGGAAGCCGCTCCCCTCAAACCAGACGATATCGCCCTGCTTCGGAAGTGGATCGATCAGGGAGCCGACTGGGGTGACCATTGGGCCTATACGCGCATCGAGAAGCCTGACGTGCCCGTCATTGGTACGTTCTGGAGCCGCCTGGGCCTGCGTGACAACGCCGAACTGGACTGGGCCAGAAATGACATTGACCATTTTACGCTCCAGAAAATGAAGGCGCAAGCCTTACTGCCGTCGCCAGAAGCCGACCGGGCTACCCTGCTCCGGCGCGTCTCACTCGACCTGACGGGACTACCCCCAACGGAGCAGGAAATGGCTGGGTTTACTAAGGATAAATCACCCGATGCCTACGAGAAAGTAGTGGATCGTTTGCTGGCTTCACCCACCTACGGGGAACGCTGGACCGCTCTCTGGCTCGACCTGGCCCGATACGCTGACTCGAAAGGGTACGAAAAAGATACCGAGCGGAAAATATGGCGGTACCGCGACTGGGTTATCAACGCCTTCAACCAGGATAAACCCTACAATCAATTTGTGGTAGAGCAACTGGCGGGTGATCTGCTCCCGAACCGGACGGATGCGGATTTGATCGCCACTGGTTTTCACCGTAACACCATGACGAATGACGAGGGCGGCACGCAGGACGAAGAGTTTCGCACGGCTGCCGTTATCGACCGGGTAAATACGACCTGGGATGTGTTTCAGGGTACTACCTTTTCCTGCGTACAATGCCACAGCCATCCGTATGACCCGTTTACGCACGACGAATATTATAAATACCTCGCCTTTTTCAACAACACCCGCGACGAAGACGTAACGACAGACACACCCACTCTTCGTTTCTTTAAAGATCAGGACTCCGTTCACGTGGCAACCCTCAAAACGTGGTTAACAACGCACCATACCCAGCCGAAACAACTGCAGGAGTGGGTCAATTTTGTTCGGCTTACCGAGCCTAAAATCAACTCGCATGATTTTGACCAGTACGTGAACGCATCGCTGCTGGATGCCAAGTACTTTGGGGTGCAGGATGGTGGCTCAGCCCGAATTAAGCCCATTAACCTGACCGGCATCAACCGCTTTATCATGGCGATTGGCACCCAGTCGAAGGGAGCCGTGCTGACGATGCATCAGGATAGCCCCACCGGACCGTCTCTGCTGACCATACCCGTGCCGAATACGGGCAGTCAGGGGAAAGATACGGTCATGATTTATGCCCTGCCTCAGCTTACCGGCAGCCATTCCATCTACCTGACACTGGCTAACCCAAGGCAACCAAAAGACTGGGTTGTCATAAAATGGGTCTCATTCCGCCCTGCTCTGCCGGGAACACCGGCGACGACGCTGGGCGATATGGACGCGAAACTCCAGGCTGTTTTGAACGCGAAACCAGAATCGACTCCCGTGCTGGTAGAAGCTACGGGTGATCTGGACCGGAAAACGCACATTTTCGAGCGGGGAAACTGGCTGGTGAAAGGGAAACAGGTGCAGCCGGATGTGCCAAAATCATTGCCGCCCCTGCCCACCGATTCAACCGGAAAGCCGGTTCGTAACCGACTGGGTCTTGCCCGGTGGATGGTGCAGCGCGAGCATCCCCTGACGGCGCGGGTAGCCGTTAACCGATTGTGGGAACAGCTCTTCGGTACGGGACTGGTCGAAACGGTGGAAGACATGGGTACGCAGGGGATTCAGCCCACTCATCGGGAATTACTGGACTACCTGGCGGCTGAGTTCATGGATACCGACCATTGGTCGATGAAACGCTTGCTGAAGCGTATCGTAACCTCCGCTACCTATCGTCAGCAATCGGTGGCTTCTGCCGAACTGGTCGCCAGAGATCCGTTCAATACCTGGCTGGCGCGTGGACCCCGCGTTCGGCTGACGGCCGAGCAGGTACGCGATCAGGCATTGGCGGTGAGTGGGCTGTTGAGTTACAAACGGTTTGGCCCCAGCGTGAAACCCGTGCAGCCGGACGGCATCTGGCAATCGCCCTACAATGGCGAAAGCTGGAAACCGAGTGACGGGGAGGACCAGCATCGCCGGGCCATTTACACCTACTGGAAACGGACGGCTCCCTACCCGTCCATGACAACCTTCGACAGCCCCAGCCGGGAGTTTTGTCAGGTACGACGCATCCGGACCAACACGCCCTTGCAGGCGCTGGTTACGTTGAACGACCCGGTATTCATAGAGTCGGCTCAGTCGCTGGCAACGCTGATGCAGCAGCGCGGCAAAACCCCGGAGCAACAGATAAAGGCTGGTTTTCGGCAGGTTACCCAGCGGGATGCGTCTCCGCAGAAAATGGCCGTGCTTCTGAAATTATACCAGCAGTCGGCAATGTATTACAAACAGCATCCGGCCGATACCCGAACGTTTCTGGCTGGTATTGACGCCACGCCACAACTGGCCGCGCTGACCGTTACGGCCAACACCCTGCTTAACCTGGACGAGACAATCACGAAAGAATAAGATGAAAAAGCTACTCGACGAACTTCAGCAGGCCGCCCTCCAACGCGAAACGCGCCGGCATTTCCTGCATACCTGTTCCACCGGGCTCGGTGCCATGGCCCTGGGGTCTTTTCTGGAAAGTTGCGGTTTTGCCGATAAGACAGCCGATAAAAAAGCCGGGCAGGTACCTGTAATCAGCAGCCCCGACGAATCGCCGATGGCGGTGCGGTCGGCACAATTTTCGGGTAAGGCCAAACGGGTAATTTATATTCACATGGCGGGGTCGCCCTCGCAGCTTGAACTGTTCGACTACAAGCCCGAACTGGTCAAATACAATGGTAAAGACTGCCCGCAGGAATTACTGACGGGCAAAAAGTTTGCGTTTATCCGGGGCGTTCCCAAGATGCTGGGACCGCAGGGGAAGTTTGCCCAGCACGGTCAGTCGGGGGCGTGGGTATCCGATTATCTGCCCCATTTGCAGGGGGTGGTTGATGATATCACGTTCCTGAAAGCCATGCACACCGATCAGTTCAACCATGCCCCCGCGCAGTTGCTGATGCATACGGGTTCGGCCCGGCTGGGTAGACCGAGTATTGGTTCCTGGGTAACGTATGGCCTTGGTTCCGAGAATGACAATTTGCCGGGTTACATCGTGCTTGCATCAGGCGGTAAGCAACCGGATGCCGGTAAATCCGTATGGGGGAGCGGTTTTCTGCCATCCGTGTATCAGGGTGTGCAATGCCGCACTGATGGCGACCCGGTTCTGTACGCGTCCGATCCGGCGGGTATGCCCAGAAGTCTGCGGGGTAAAACGATCGAAGCCATATCGGCCATTAATCAGCAGCAATACAACGATGTAAAAGATCCGGAAATACTCACCCGGATTGCCCAGTACGAACTGGCCTATCGAATGCAGATGTCGGTGCCGGATTCGATGGACATCAAAAGCGAACCACAATACATGCTCGATATGTATGGCGTTGACCCAAACAAAGGGTCATTTGCCCGCAACTGTCTGCTGGCCCGGCGGCTGGTGGAGCGTGGTGTTCGGTTCGTTCAACTCTTCGACTGGGGCTGGGATACGCACGGCACCAGTGCCGATGGGTCCATCGATGTGGGTCTTCACGACAAGTGCCGCCAGTCGGACCAGGCTGTAGCGGCTTTGCTCAAAGACTTGAAACAGCGTGGTTTACTGGATGATACACTGGTGGTATGGGGTGGCGAATTTGGTCGGACTCCCATGCAGGAGAACCGCGATGGTCAGACGCTGCCGTTTATGGGCCGTGACCATCATCTGGATGCCTTTACGGTCTGGATGGCAGGAGGGGGTGTTAAGAAGGGATTCTCTTTCGGCGAAACGGACGACATTGGCTACTACGGTGTGAAAGACCAGGTCCACGTTCACGACCTTCAGGCCACCATCCTGCATCTGCTGGGCTTCGACCATGAAAAGCTGACCTACCAGTTTCAGGGCCGCCCATTCCGATTAACCGACGTGGCCGGGAAAGTAATAAAACCTATTCTTGCTTAATAGGATGGTATGATATAGCTAGTAGTTCATGAAGGTATTGGCTTAACTGCGTTGCCAACTATTACTCCCAGACCAAAGCAGTGTCAACTTTTTTTAGGACGGGACACGCTTGAAAAGGCATTGGCTTCCGCAGTCTGAATGATGCCATCGATACCACCACCGCGCAAGGCCGCTTAGTGTTTAACTTATTTGCGTCGCTGGCCGAGTTCGATGGCACAGCAGCGGCTGGCCGTCGGCCACCCGGCGTGATATGATCCGGGAGCGTACCAAAGCGGTTCTAGCGGCAGCTCGTGCCAGGGGACGAATAGGTGGCCGACCAAAGGGACTCACTGTTGAGGCCCAGGCAAAGGCACAGGCCGTCAAATCCATATATGCCCTCAAGACACATACAATGTTAGAGATTGGTCAGCTGTTTCACGTAAGCCGAGCAATGGTGTATCTATATTTAGCTTGGAAGGAAGAAAATAAAGTTTGAGTAGTGAAGGACATTACTTTATAAAATGGGCCTTTAAAAAGACAATAAATGGGGGGCTGCCGACATTGGTACGTTTTGGCCAGCCTACTGTGGAATAGCGTAGCCCGGAAAATGGCAGAACTCGGCCAACGAATGGAAAAGGCAAATCAGCTACTCCATATCCCGAAAGCTGCTGGGGGGAACTCCTTTCTCTTCCGAAAAAACCCGGCTGAAGTACCGGGGATTCTCGAAGCCCACTGCATAAGCAACCTCGGCAACGCTCAAGGATGAATTGAGGAGTAGCTCTTCCGCTTTTCGCAGGCGAAGAGCCCTCAGGTAAGGAATGACCGATATGCCGGTCAGCGCCATTACCTTGCGATACAGCGCGTTACGGCTCATGCCCATCAATTCACAAATCATGGTCATGTCAAGAGCCGCGTTGTCCAGATGATTCTCCAGGGTGCTGCGCAGTTTGGTCACAAACTGGTCTTCCATCGCGTCGGTCCCGTTGGCGGACACCGGGCCAGCCTGCGGGTTACCCAGCGCCTGCTGGCTGTAATAGCGCTGCAAAAGCCGCCGGGTTCGTAGCAGATTGCCCAGCACAAGGAGCAGTTCCTCCCGCTGGAACGGCTTAACCAAATAGGCATCCCCCCCCCGCCGTAAGCCTGTAAGCCGGTCGTCAACGGCGGCCCGGGCCGTGAGCAGGACAATCGGAATGTGGCTCGTGCGTTCGTCGGACTTCAGGGTATCGCATAAGTCAAATCCATCTTTGACGGGCATCATCACATCGCTCAGAATTAAGTCTGGTACAATGGTTAAAGCCTGATCAATACCGATCTGCCCGTTTTCGGCTCGTATGATTTGATACTCCTCCCGCAGGCAAGTCTGGATATAGATGGCCACATCGTCATTGTCTTCCACCAGCAGCAGCAGAGGGTGATCAAGAGCTTCCCCCCGCCCGGATTCGACCTGGTCTGGAGAGACCGGGTCACCTAACTCGGCTGAGTTCATCCAGACTGGGTCAGGGGCAAACTGGATGGGCACCGGCAGTACATCGTCGGCCATGGGTGCCTGCCGGGTCAGAGGCAGACAAACGACGAATTCAGCACCCGGATTCAGACCGAGCCCCTCCAGATCAGGTCGAACCAGACCGGGTCGATTGCGAACGGCCAGACCACCCTGCATCAGGCTAACCAACTCCCTCACCAGCGAGAGACCAATGCCAGTACCCCCACTGGCCACGTCGATCACGTCAGACCCTGCCCGACGTGGCCCGGCCAGTCCAGGCGGGGCCAGTCCAGGCCGGGCCTGATAAAAGCGGTCAAAGATCCGGCTCAGATCGGCCGGGTAAATGCCAGGGCCGGTATCACTGACGATGATCTGAATCCACGGGTCATTCAGCTGCCGGGTTGGCGTAAGAGCCTCGTAGTAGCCCGCCGTGGCAAACGATTGCCAGCGGGGCTGCATAACCACTTCGCATCGTACTTCTCCTCCCGCTGGAGTAAACTTTAGGGCATTGCCCAGCAGATTAGCCACAATATCCTGTAGTTTGTCCGGATTAAAATCGGCCTCATGGACGTCTTCTTCAACGTATATGATCAACTGTATTCCCTTCGTCCGGGCTATCGAGTGAAACGATTCACCCACGTACCGAATAAAACGATTCAAGTCGCCCCGTACGAGTTTGAGCGGCATCTGTCCGGCCTCCAGCCGGGAGAGGTCCAGAAGCTGGTTGACCAGTCGCAGCAGGTTGCGACCGCTGCGTTCGATCAGAACAGCCGACTGCCGTAGCCGAGGGTCTGCCAGCTGAGATAGGTTATCGGCCATGCCCAGAATCACCGTCAGGGGTGTGCGGAATTCATGGGAGATGTTGGCAAAAAAGCGGGATTTGGTCTCGTCGAGCCGTTGCAGATCCTGAGCCTGCCGGGTAATGACCCGAGTGGCCTCGTCGATTTGGGTCTGCAACCGGGCTTGTGCTTTTTGGTATTTCCAATCCCGCCACCGACCCCACACCCACGCACCACCCAGCAGCAGAAATATCAGCAAAAGGAGAAACCAACTGCGCAGATAAAACGGCCGGAGCACGTGTACTTCAACAGAAAGCGGAGCCGCTGACATGCGCCCGTCGGCGGCCTGTCCTTTAATCAGCAACTGGTAATCGCCGTAGGGCAGATTACCCAACCGCAGGTACGGCTCGGGCTGGTAGTGCCAGCCATCATCTATGCCCTTAAACTGGTAGGCGTACGTGTTCTTGCGGGCATCGGTGTAGTTGAGCAGCGCGAAGTTGAGGATACTGCTCCGGTCGTTGGGTTGCAGCGTGATCTGATTGGTCCCGAGCAGTTCGGCGGTCTTGTCGACCAGCGTGTTGCGACGGGCATCGAACTGGCGAAAGGAAACCACCCGCAGGGGTAGGGCGGGCATGGGAGGCTCGGCTTCAAAATCACGCGGATCGAAAGCCGTTACCCCGTTCAGGCCTCCGAAATAAAGCCGTCCCTGCGCATCCTGGTAATGGGCGATGCGGTTGAACTCGTTGTGGGTGATGCCATCGGGCACCGTATAGGTCCGGGTGGTGAGCCGTAGAGGATCAAACTGCATGATGCCTTCGTCGCTGCTGAGCCAGAGATGGCCCCGATGGTCGGCATACACCGCGTAAATATTATCGTTATTCAGCCCATCGGCCCGCCGAAACTGGCGGTAGCTATTCCGGGCGCGATCCCAGCGCACCAGCCCTGTATTAGCCGTTGCCAGCCAAAATACCCCTTGCGGGTCCTGGTAAAAATGCTGGTAGCTGTCGGCCGGTAGCCGGTAGCCACCCCGGCCACCCCGCCAGTAGCGGCCCGTAACGCCCTTTTGGGGATCGACGGTATAAAGGCCCGTTGTCGCGCAGAGCCAGATCGTACCTTGCCGATCGGTGCCAATGTGCAGGATGTGCGCCTTGGCTAATTCGAAAAACTGGTTATAGCCCCCGAAGGGGAACACCCGATTGGCGATCGGGTCGACTAGCAACAGACCAGGATCGCCACCGGCCAGCAGCCGATGGGGTTTCGTCGAATACGGATGAATGCTCCAGACCATCACTTCCGAACCAGGGGTCGGCATCAAGGCGGTTTTGGTGGTCTGGTAGTCGTAGGCCACCAGATTACTAATCTGGGCTAAATACAGCTTTCCGCCCAGCGGACCGCTCATGCTGTTGAAAACCCCTTGGCCCGCCAGCAATTGGCGGGCCGACCCACCCGAAAACGTACTGCTGAACAAACCCACATTTTCCAGATTCGTGTAGAGCGTTTTTCCCACGGCGGTAATACCCCGTACGGCGGGTTTTTTTCCCTCGCCGGGTTCATAGAATAAGCGCTGAAAGTAGTTTCTGCCCACCCGGGTCTGGTAGAGCCCAAAGCTGGTTCCCAGCCACATACTCCCATGCCGATCGCGAAAAAAACTTCCGTCTTCAATGGGACCGCTGGGTAGCTGGCTGGTGATATCGACGAGGACCCGGCCCGTGGAGTCGCGCAACTGGCAGCCATTCCAGACTAGACCATGCTGATTAAACGCGTAGGCGAGTGAATACTTAATTTTCGTCGATTCGACCAAAGCCGGGGACAGGACCTGGCGATGACCCGACCCGTCAATTTTATATAGCTTTAGGATCGGGCCTGATGGACTGTTTCCCTTTGCGTGTCGATAAAAGAGTTCTGCACTGGCATTCGATTGACCCCAGCAGGAGAAGATGGCTTGTGGGTGATCATACGTGCGCAACACGTGCCCATCCATCGTTAATTCGACCAGCTTGGTACCATCAGCAGCGACCCAGACCGTATTCCGAGCCGTAACAGCCTCCAATGTCAGGCTCTTGTACTGGGGTAAGGACACCGTCCGTAATCCTGTTTTGAGGTGGTAACTATTCAACTTGGCCGGCCGGTGATCGACAAACACGATGGTTCCATCTTTGCTACTCAACAAAGACTGCTTCACCCCGAAAAAGTGCGTCGGTCGGGATCGGTGGAAGCGTTTTTCGAAGGAGGTAGCCACGCCCGTTATCGGATCAAATAGCGTGATGTTTGATTGCCCCGTCGGCCCCATGAGCCACAGCAGTCCATCAGCATCCTGAGCGATCGAACGAATGTCGTCAAAGTCGAGCCCGTTTTTATCCCGGGTGTAGTTCGTGAACGTAGCCCCGTCGAAGCGACTAAGGCCCAGCTTCGTCCCGAACCACATGAAGTCCCGGCGGTCCTGGAGAATAGCGTTCACTTCGCGGTGGGCCAGGCCGTCTTCGGGGCCATACCTTTGTACGGTAGCCGCAAAATGCTGTGCCCCGGTGAGCGAGCTGCACCCGATTATCAGGACTAAAATCAGGCCAATTATTTGTTTCAACGGATGCTCTTTTTAAGCCTGATCCTAGGAATGGGATACAAATATAGGTATTATCATATTCTGATTCGTATACTAGGCGGGTAATAGTCGACTATATCTTTGGATTACGCTGGCTCACTAGCCTACCAAGTTCAGTCGCTTTTAACCATGACTTCAGCCGCCAGAAACTGCCGCTTCCGGGGCATTTTATCCTTCTTTTTTCTTCTTTTTGGATCTGCTGCACCAAATCTGTACCTATCTGGCCGAAATATGCACATAAGGCGGAGGGCTATGTTCTAAACTTGCATAAGCATTGGAGATGCCCAGACGCCTTTTTTTATCTTCCAATTTATGGGGGTAATCCGGGGTCGACTGCTTGGTGGTTTTCCAGCAGGGATAGCTATCTACTAACTCAACGACGATGAAAAAACATCTTCCAGCTGACGAACAAATCGTCCAGCTTTCCTTTAGCTTTTTTTACCCGCTCGAAGGCGGAATTCTTCCGTCTAGTGCTGCTGCTGGTTGCCAGCCTGCCAGCCCGGAACCAAATCATTCGCTACATGTGCACTGATGGCACCATCCGATATTGAATACCTTACCCATGATGAATTTCCTGAAAAAGCTTTTTCAAAAAGAAGAACACCGGCCAACAGAACTGGCCCCCGCCATTGCGAAAGAAGTAGCTACGCGCTTAAAGCATGCTGCTGAATTACGTCTGAATAAACAGTATGAGTTCGCTATACTCGAATGCAATGAAATCCTGCAGTTCCACCCTGCCTGTCATCTGGCTTACCAGATTCGGGCTCTAGCCAAATATGATATGGATGATCAGGATGGCGCTATACGGGACTGGCATCGGTTCAAATCGTTGCAAAAGTGGCTAAAATAAATAGGTCTGTCAGTCGAAAAGCTGACGAGTAATCCGATGACTATGCCGCCAACGATCAGCCCTACGTACCCAATAGCCGGGTCTACTATAAAACAAAGCACATGTGTCTATTTCAAAAACTGGGCGTTTGGTAAGGCAGTGAATGAAGCCGATAGGAGAACCAGCCTGTCAGCTGACGAAGGCCACTACGGCCAGTTTACCTATTACTTTACCACGGGTACCGAAGCATTGGAACATTGGACCAGATTAGGTCTCCTGCTCCGATTTCCCACGAATGTACACCGCAAGCATTATTGACAGACCTCTCCACTTAAACCGCTTTTGAATCAACAATGAATATGATAAATCAATTACGTAGTTGAATTATGCCTAGATATTGGTCATATCCTCATCCTAAATGGGCGAAATATGCACCTATTTGGGTGAAATATGCCCCTGCTTGTAACAGCTATTCTCTAATCTTGCACAAGCATTCGGCACCAAAAATAACGACTGCTTGAGAGGAAGAAGCAATCAAACAGCGGCTGCTTCCTAAGTAGGGCGTTAAGGGGGCAACAGCGGATACTGGCCGGACGCGAGTGCCGGTTGACAGGCCCTGATTAACGCCAACCTCAACTTGTTACCCGCTTCTTGTTACCTAGTTTATTGATCAACCAATCAGCAACAACCAGCCCCTATGTATCAACTCTTGTTAACCTCGCTCACGATGCTGGTGGCTACCAACGCTTTTGCCCAGAACAGCGTCAGCATTACCCAAAACGGCGGAGGTAACAACTCGGCATCCGTCATCCAGTCGGGTGAGGGCAATAGCGTCAGCATCAGCCAGACAGGCGGTGCGACGACGGATGGCAGTAAGCCCGGCAATCGGGTGAGCCTGCGGGTGCCTTTAGGCACCCAAACCACGATCAGCCAGCATAACCGTGGCGACGGACCGTTTGGCCCTAACTCGGTCGAGATTACGCAGCAGGGTCAGGCGACGGCGACGATCAGTCAGTCGTCGGAAACGCGTGAGAATGCCATTCACACGATTCCGGTCACACCCGACCATCAACCTAAAACACGTCCATCGAAAAAACGGAATCGGTAATAACAACAAACCCATAGTGTAAGTAACAAACCCAATGAAAAAAGTACTCCTTACCGGCACCGCCCTGCTGGCTTTTGCTGCCACAGGCCTTGCCCAGACCAACACGGTCATCACCAATCAGAATGGCAACAACCAGACGGCTGCCCAGACCCAGAATGGCAACAACCTGAAGTCGACTGTTACCCAGACCCAGGGTACCGCCACCAACATTGGCAACTACGGCGCTACCCAACAAACCAGTACGGGGGCCGGGGGCAACCAGGCCACCATCAGCCAGACCAATGGAGCCAACTCGAACCGGGCGGGCGTAACGCAGTCGGGCGGCACGGGCAACACCGGCACCATCACCCAGGACAAGTCCAGCGGCACGGGAACCTTGCAGGTAACGGCAAGCACCACTTCGGCTGACGTTATCAAGGCGGGCGGTAACTGGGCTGGCATCACCCAGCAGGGCAGCGGCAACGCCAATACCTTCATCAACCAGGGCAACACCGCCAGCAGCAACGTCGGCAACATTACCCAGTTCGGCTCCAACAACCGCCAGACCTCCATCGACCAGTCCAGCACAGCGTCGGGCAACACAGCCACCATCACGCAGGGAGCGGATGGCAAGCCGGTGGATCTGAACAGCGCCATCATCACCCAGCAGAATACGGTCTCCGGCAACACGGCATTGATCAACCAGGCCGGCGCCAGCAACACGGCCCTCCTCAATCAGAGCGACAAAACAAAGGGTAGCCAGGCAACGATCAACCAACTTTCGGCCAACGAAACCGCAAACGTCTCTCAGTACTATTTTACTACCAACAGCCGAGTGGACGTCACCCAGGCGGGTAGTGGCGACATGGTCAACGTTAGCCAGAATAATGTGGAAGATGCCTCCGTGGTGGTCAAGCAGGGGACCAATGGCCCCACGAGTGGTGGTAGCGTCACTGTCTATCAGCAGGGCGGAGCCGTTCGAGCCAAAGCCACGGTGACCCAGGATGGGTTGAACAACGTAGCCTCCATCAGACAGACCACGGCTAGTTTTTATGGCATAGCGACGATCACCCAAAACGGTAATCGCCTGAATGCCACCATTAGTCAAGAACCCTTCATCAATTCTGGCCAGGCCACGATTGCCCAGAAAGGAAACGACAACAAAGCCACCATCACGCAGGGCTTCGGGAATGAGTTTACGTCCACCATCAATCAGAATCAGATCGGCGCCAATGGGGGCAACAACGTAGCCGAGACCCAACAGACGAGACTTGACGTCGGTGACGTGGGCAACGTCGCCACCATCAACCAGGAATCCAGCTACAACACGGCCAGGTTGCGGCAAGCTGGCAACACGAACACGGCGAGCCTGAGCCAGATGAGTGGGGGTAACAACGTGATCAAGGGACTCGGTGACAGCCCCCTTGCGCTCCAGCAGGGCAGTGGCAATACGCTGACTGTGACGCAAAGCTCGGGGATGCCGGGCATGGCTGGCGGCTATGTGGCCAACAGTGCCAGCGTAAGCCAGATCGGTAACGGTAACATGGCCACTATCAGCCAGGCCGGGGGCGTTAATCCCTAAGTCTGCCTGCGTGCATTCGGTACGATCGGCAGGCCTCCTGCCGATCGTACCTTTACTATATATAACTCTATGAATTTGCGACTGCTTACGTTGCTGTTGAGCGTAACGGCTGGCAGCGTTTGGGCCCAGCCCGCAGCTACCCCGTCGCCGGAGGTGTTCTGGCAACTGACGGCCGGCACGGCTACCGCGCCGGCATCGCCCGCCAATGACGTATTGTTGCAGCAGGCCGGGACCGGCCATCAGGCTATGATCGCCGTGCTGGGTCAGCAGAATCAGATTAGCCTGTCGCAGACGGCCAACGCCAATGCGGCCACAGTGCAGCTCACGGGGCGGGGTAACCAGCTTCAGCTCAATCAGGCAGGCGATGGCAACCGGCTCGCTGTCGGGCTCGACGGCACCAACAACCAGCTCCGGGTGAGTCAGAGCGGGGGCGATGTGGTGAGTCTGCTGGGTCTTTCGGGCAGTAACGCCCGCATCGACCTGATTCAGCGCAACGGCAACAACACCATTATCGCCGACGGGCTGACCGTCCCGACGACGTCGGCCGGTATGGGCGTGGCGAATCTAAAAATTGAGCAGTCCGGCGGGGCTACCATCCGCATTCAAAACGGCAGGCCGTGACCCGGACCCCATTATGAGACAGTTAGTACTCACTACCTTGTTCTTGCTGCTGGGTGTCGGCGCGCAGGCGCAGGACCCCGATCTGGAGGGGACACTCGACCGAGAAACGATGAACGAAGCGGTTGTCGCCGAAGAGGGTACGCAAACGCTGCTGCTCGACAACACCCGCTCCAAAATAGGCCGGGATTTTTACGAAGCCTTTTTTCGCTATTACGCGGATCTACCCAAAGGACTGGGTTTGCCTATTCCCACGGATTCGACCCGTAAGGTTGAACCCAATCTGGAACTTGACCTAAACGCATTCCTGGTCACGGTCGATGAGCTGCCTACGTTCGGCAGTGGCACCAGCATCATTTCCATCACGCTCAACGATCAGATCATCTGGCAAAATTATGTGCAGATTCGGCAGGATGTCTTGGAAGCCTACGCGCTCGATGCCGCTCAACTCATAAATCAATACGTCATTAACTACCAGGCTGTGCAGCAGTCACTGGAAAACGAGGACCAGCGCGGTTCGGGCGTTTTCTAGGCCACACAAAACCAGTTCGGATCTCATCTTCCTCATGAAACCGTTTACCTTATTGGCCATAGCGTTCCTGCTGATGGGCCTGACGGCCCGCAGTCAGGGCTTTGTGTATCACCCCAACAACCCCAACTTCGGCGGCAACACCTTCAACTATTCGTGGATGCTCAGTTCGGCTACCGCGCAGGACCGCACGACCGATCCGGCGGCTAAGCGAAACGCGACGACCAGCACCCAGACCAGCACGCTCGACAGCTACGCCCAGAGCCTGCAAAATCAACTGCTGAGTCGCATCACCAGCAACCTCATCAGCCAGCAATTCGGTGAGTCGACCCTGAAGCCCGGCACCTACACGTTTGGCGATTTTCAGGTCGAGATTTCCAACGGAACCGATGGTGTTGTGGTGCGCATCGTTGATGGGAAAGGGGGCGAAACCTCGATTACCGTACCCTACTATTAACCTGCTTTACTTCATCAACTGGAATCAAATGACCCGTTATTACTTGACCCGCCCATTGGCGCTACTCGTGTTTGTGAGCCTGGTGAGCGGTTGCACTACGTTTTTTTACCAGCCCACGGGTCCCCGACGGGCGCGGGCGGGTGAAGAAACCCCTACCACAACCTCGCTGCGGCTGTTACCCCCTGCCAAGGAAAAGATCGTGGCCGCCGTCTATAAATTCCGCGACCTGACGGGACAGTACAAACAAATTGAAACGGGCTCGACCTTCTCAACGGCCGTCACTCAGGGCACCACCAATATTCTGCTGAAGGCCCTCGAAGAAAGCAACTGGTTTGTACCCATTGAACGCGAGAATGTCAGCAACTTGCTCAACGAACGAAAGATCGTGCGCTCCAGCGTGGCCCAGTTCAAGGAGGGCGAAAACCTGCCCCCACTCCTGTTCGCCGGTATCATTCTGGAAGGGGGCGTGGTGTCCTACGATGCCAACATCATTACGGGGGGCGGTGGCCTGCAGTACTTCAGTGCGGGCGGCTCGACCCAGTACCGCCAGGACAGGGTCACGGTCTACCTGCGGGCTGTAGCGACCAAAACCGGCAAAATTCTTAAGACCATTTATACCTCCAAAACCATTCTGTCGCAGACGGTCAATGCCAGTTTGTTTCGGTACGTAACCTTCAAACGGCTGCTGGAAACCGAAACGGGCCTGACCACCACCGAACCGGGGCAAATGGCCGTCACTGAAGCCATCGAAAAAGCCGTTGAGGGCCTAATTATCGAAGGGGTACGCGATGGATTATGGGCGGCTGAAGACAAGCAGGCCGGACCGATGAAAAAAGTACTCGACGCTTACCAGACGGAGATGACCCGCATGAGCGAGACCGACGTGTACGGCATCCGTCCCGAAATCGACGCGCCGTTAGTCACGATACAACCCTACGTCGGGGTGATGCGCTACTACGGCGACTACGCCCGCCACACCATGACAGGAGCCTATGGCGCATCACTGGACGTGTATTTAACGGCCAAGTTTGGTCTACAGGCCAATGCTGCGACGGGGACGCTCGCCAGCGAGGGTGCTTTCTCGACCCGTATTTCGTCGCTGGAAGGCAACCTGATTTTCCGGCCCACCCCGTTCCAGCACTGGAGCTCGCTGCTTTTCATCGGCGCGGGTATGGTGTCGCGGGCGGGCAGTGGACCGCTGCACCTACAGGGCGACCGCTACCTGCAGGCGCAGGGGGGCGTCGGCATTCAATACTCGTCCAGCAGGTTGATCGGGTTTCGCTCGACAATTTCTTACAACCAGCCGTTCACCGACGCCCTCGACGGCATCACGGCCGGTACGCGCAACGACTATTATCTGCGCGGTACGCTGGGGCTGACGCTGAACATTGGGAGTCTCTACCGGCTAAAGCGCACGACCGTTAACACCAGTAACTAATCCTACTTCATCGCCAATACCGTGATTTCCCGTTTTCTTTTCCCCAAATCTGTCTATCTCGTTCTTATGCTCCTAGCTGGCCTTGTCGGGCTGGCAGGCTGCAATGAAGATACCTACATCGATCCGGTGCAACTGACAACGATACGTGGTCGGGTGGTGTACAGCCTCGATCAGCAACCGGTGCGCAATGCGATAGTTAAACTAACGCCCGGCAGCCGGCTTGTCTCGACCGACTCGGCGGGTGCCTTTCGCGTCGACAGTGTTGTCGTTGGTAACTATACCGTACAGGCGTCGAAATCGGGGTATGGCACGCAGGTAGCAACGGTATCGGCAACGGTGGGTACGACGCCGGTTTTGACAATCCAGCTCACCGATGATAAAAGCCAGAACCGTCCGCCGACTACGCCCGCGCCTGTCGCTCCCGCCCTGAACAGCACCGCCCAGTCGACTACGCTGACGTTGAAATGGACCTCGACCGACCCCAATCGCGACACGCTGACCTACAACGTGCAGCTCTATCGGGCCGGTGCCGCCACGCCCACCCGTTCGTACACCGGCCTAACGGCCGACTCGGTGGTTGTTTCGGGGCTGGAGTACAACACGACGTATCTCTGGCAGGTAATTGTCAGCGACAAGGTAAACACGGTGAACGGACCGATCTGGTCGTTTCAGACGGGAGCCTACCCTGACTACAATTACGTCTTTGCCCGGCGTATGAATGGGCAGTTCCAGCTTTTTGGGGCCACGGCAGCCGGGACCGTGAGTCAGCTTACCCGCGAGGGTAGCAACTGGCGACCTATCGTCAGCCCCAACCGACAGAAAATCGCGTTCATTTCCAATACCGATACCGAACTGCAGCTCTACCTGATAAACCTGGACGGCAGCAACCGACAGCAGGTCACAACGGTGCCTATTGCGGGGCTGTCGGCGGCTGATTTATCATTCTGCTGGTCGCCGGATGGCACGCAGTTGCTGTACCCCAGCAATGATCGGCTCTACGCGGTGCGCACCGATGGGACGGGTTTACGCGTGGTAGCCCAGGCTGGCAGTGGCCGCATCTGGGCGGGTTGCGACTGGACTCCGCAAGGAAACCGCATTGCCGCTCGCACCACTGGAACGGGTCTCTACGACAATGAACTAAGCGTATTCAACAGCGACGGTAGTATCGCCCGAACGGTCTACACCCGGCGCGCAGCCCGCGTGGGCAACCCGGTATTTTCTGTCAACGGTCAGCAGCTACTGTTCTCAGCCGACTCGACCGATTTCCAGAACGAGCAGGGCCGCCAACTGGATGCCCGGCTGTACCGGCTCAACCTAACGACCGGCGCGATTGCTGACCTATCGCAGAATCAGACGATCAATAATCAGACGGGGCAGACCAACAAACTTGCCGGGACCAATGACCTCGACCCGCGCTATTCGCCCACCGGGGCCGGCGTGATCTTTACCAACACTGACAATACAGGTATTGGTCAACGCAACGTATACACTGCCGACGCCAATGGACAGAACCGCAGACTACTACTCTCGCAGGCTGAGATGCCCTACTGGCGGTAATAGACCTCACTTATTAAGATCACATCAGGTAAAAAAGTCACTTTGATTGGTAGGCGCTCCTATTTACGCTTAGGTACTGTACGCCAGGAGAACGGTTGGATTAGTAGCGTGTCGTGTTGACCTACTCCCAATTAGTAAGCGGTTTGGAAATTGGAATCTCACAAATCGCTCTTGCTTGAGACGAAGGAGCATTCATGTATCTCTGTTTCTTAGATAGGGCGTTTTTTTAGGCAATTATTCAATTCTATTAGTTATGTGTTATTACTTTATCATCTCCTTTATTAATAGCCTGCATGAATCGCATTACTGAATCGTACCGATGAAGAATACACTTAAGTTAATTAGTCTGATCCTTACACTTGTACAACTCTCAGGAGCCACTCGTGCTAATGCCCAAATCATCGATACCTTAGTAGACGTTAGTGACTACAAGTTGCATTTCCACATCATCAAGGGGCGAGGTATCCCTATTCTGTTTGAGGCCGGTGGCGGTGAAACAGCGGCTGTGTGGAAAAACATTCTACCCGATATTGCCCGAATCACCGGTACGACACTAATTTCCTATGACCGGACAGGATTTGGTAGTAGCACATTCAACAGCCAACGACATGGTATTCTTAACGGGATAATTGGACTGGAGACGGCGCTACATAAATTAGGGTATGATCAAACTATGCTACTAGTTGCCCACTCACAAGGGGGCATCTATGCCCAACTATATGCGTATCGTCACCCGCAACAAATAAAAGGGGCTGTCCTTATCGATATTAGTTCCAGTTGCTGGTTTGCCGGTAAACGGCTTGTTGCCTTGCAACATGAGAGTGATCTTGAAAAGCAAAAGCACAAAGTAACAAAGCCCGGCTTATACTACCTGTTTGATGGCTTGACAGCCAACTTCGATTATATACGAAATAAACCCTTCCCGACGAGCTTTCCGATCATTGACTTCGTCGCAGAACGGCCCTTTACCGATAGCATGGATGTTTTGGATTGGCATACCTGTCATGCCGCCTTTGTGAAGCAGTCACCGAACCGTATGGCCATCATGGCTCGTGGCTGTGGGCACTATATCTATAAAGACAATCCGCCACTGGTAGTCAGTGCGATTGCAAAAATGTATGCTCAAACGCTGACACCTCAACTCCGAGTCTTGGTTATGGACAAAGCGCATTCTTACATGATGAACGCATTGAATAAACCGATCAAGTAATAGGCCAATCATCAATGAAAACAAGCGGTGTGTAGGCGACTGATAAGTTTGACAAAAATTAAAAAATTTGTCCTCTCGCAAAAACGCTCCCATCGGAGACGAAGAAGATTTACGTGCCCTTAAATGGGTCGTTTTATAAGGTTTCCTAGGAAGTGTCATGGCCGGGATGGTCCACCAAAAATAACCGAGCCACCGCCAGCAAAAGCCATACGAGGGCGTAGGCACCATTCAATTGACCACCAAACGCATGGGTAACCCTATTCGTTTAACGGCTCTCTGCCAACGAACACCCGGTTCGAGTGACAACTCGGTTCCGCCGACTCATCGCTCTGCCAACCAATCCTCTATAGCCCATCCAAATGAATCTTCTGCGTATCTTTGCCCATGCTTAACGCCACCCCATTTATTGAACGCATTAAAGGGTCCTGGAGTCGGGAAGAATTTCCCGCTAAAAGCTTGCTGGTCAAGGAAGGGGCTTTAGTCAGGAAGCTTTTTTACCTCGAAGCCGGTGCTTGCCGAGCCTGGTTCACCACCAGCGATGGCAAACAGGTGACCATGAATTTTGGCTTTGAAGGCAATTTTGTCTCGTCCATGGAAACCATCATTGCCGACGAGCCCAGTTGGTACACGGTCGAAACCCTGGAGCCAACGGTGGCCTATAGTCTGCCAATAGAGGAGTTTAAAGCACAGCGGCTCACCCAGCCCCAGGTCCAGGCCGCCTACTGCGAGCACCTTGAAAAGCGGCTCCTGCACTACCAGCAGCTTTTCGTTTCCCGCATCAAAGACAGCCCCCAAAAGCGGTATCAGGACTTATTGACCCAACACCCTGAGATCATTCACCGCGTCCCCCAGCATTATATCGCTTCCTTTCTGGGCATTACGTCCGTTTCGCTCAGCCGGATTCGTAACCGGCGGTAATTAACAATTGTTATCGTCGGCCGACGGATGAAGGGCTACTTTTGCCCCCAAAAAACCGGACGACGACGATGAATCACACGACCGTATTAATTATTGGAGCGGGGCCCGTTGGCCTCACCCTGGCTTGTGAACTGGCCCGGCGCAGGATTCCGTTTCGGATCGTCGAGCGCTTAGCCGAACCCTCACGGGGCTCCCGGGCCAAAGCCTTGCAGCCCCGCAGCCTGGAAATATTAAACGATCTGGGCATCGCCGAAGCCCTGATGCCCCTGGGCTATACCGACCTGCCCTATCGCAAGTTCAACGGCAACGAGTTGATCGGGGAAACCCCTCGTCGGAGTTTTCCCCGTCCTGATACGCGGTATCCCAACCTGCTGCTATTGCCCCAGTACCAAGTCGAACAAGCGTTGCGGGCTAAACTGGGTGAATTAGGCGGCCAGCTGGAGTGGGCCACCGAACTGGTCGACCTGACGCAAACCGAGCAGGGCATCAGCTGCCGCCTGGACCATCCAAACTGGACAGAAGCGCTCACCTGCACTTACCTGGTTGCCTGCGACGGGGGTAAAAGCCCCACCCGTAAAAAGCTGGGCATTCATTTCGTGGGCGAAACGCATCAAACCGAGCAGCTGTGGGTGGGCGACGTAGAAGTGGAAGGGCTCAAACCCGATGCCTGGTATAATTGGCTGAGCCCCCAACTGGGTCTTGCGTTTGCTTTATTTCCCTTTAAAGAGTCCAGAAACTGGCAGTTGCAGGCTGTTATGCTCCCCGATGCGGAAGGCAACATCCCGGTGCCCACCCTGGAGGGCTTCAACCAGCTCTTTGTCGAGCGGACGCACATGCCAGGCGTAACCTTTACCAGCAGTAGCTGGCAGTCCATCTACCGGGTCAACATTCGCCGAGCCGAGCGTTACCGGGTTGGCAACGCCTTTTTGGCCGGTGACGCGTGCCATGTTCATGCCATCGCGGGCGGCCTGGGCATGAATACCGGCATACAGGATGCCTATAATCTGGGCTGGAAGCTGGCCGCCGTCATTAATGGGCAAGCCTCTGACACGTTACTGGATACCTACGGCGAAGAGCGCATACCGATTGCGGACGAACTGCTGAAAACCACGGCCGAGCGTCAGCGAGGGATGATGAAGGCGGCCACGGCCGGTAAAGGGGCTTTTGACACCCTGGCCGCTCAGGATGGCACGCAACTGGATCTGAATTACCGCAACAGCTCATTGACCCGACAAGGAGAGACAATAAGTCGCACGGTACAGCCGGGTGACCGGTCCCCCGACGTTCAGTTAGCCGATGGAAGTTGGCTATCCCAACAGCTAAGCGGTACCCGCTGGAAAGTCGTGCAACTGGGCCAGGCCCAACCCGAAGTACCTGCCCAGTTGACGGTTATCAACACGACCGATCAAGCCTTGCTCAGGGCGTATGGGTTGACGGAGGGGCTAGTCCTGATTCGCCCCGACGGCTATATCGCCCTGATCACAGCAGACGTGCGGGCGGTCAAGCAGTATTTTGATCGGTTTGGATGAGCGGATCCGTACCGCTTTTTTCGTTCCAAAACCTACTGTCGCTTCGGTAGCCAACCCGCCTTCGTTAAGCAGTGCCCTGACACGTTAGTTCTTCTTCGGCGGGTGCTGATTTAGGGGTTGACTACCCTACTCATTACTTTATTTCCATGAAGACCGTACTCATAACCGGTGCCAATAAAGGGGTTGGCCTAGAAACCGCCAGGCAAAGTAGCCGAGCTCGCCTACTTTGTCTACATCGGAAGCCGGGACCAACAAAATGGGCTTAAGGCCGCCAAAACGCTGAATGCCCTGGGCTTGGCCAACGTCGAATCAGTCCAGCTTGATGTGACCAACCTTACATCCGTTCAAGGGGCCCGTAAAGAGCTGGAAGCCAAGTTGGCTGCGTTGGATGGGTTAATCAATAACGCTGGCATCGCTGGCTATCAGCCGCAAACATTTAGGTCGGGCGACCTGACTAATCTGCGCCAGTTATTGGAGACCAATTTATTCGGGGCGGTGCAAACGACGCAGCAATTTATGCCCTTGTTAGCCAAAGGGGCTCATTCGGTGATTGTGAACGTGTCGAGTGAAGTGGGCTCGTTAACCAGGCATTCGAGTGCCGATAAACGAAATCGATCCAATCTACAAGCAGTATGAAAGGGCTTATTCGGCGCGAAGACGACGAAGCTATCCGTTGCAATGGCGCAGCTGACACCGCTAATCTAATCGTAATTAAGAGGATGATAAATTCCTTCCTGATGATCGGCCAGTCAAACATGGCTGGTCGCGGCTACCTAAGTGATGTCAAACCGATCTACAACGAACAGATCAAAATGCTGATCAACGGCCGCTGGCAGACCATGACCGAACCGATTAATTTTGACCGGCCTACTGCCGGCATCAGCTTGGCGGCCTTGTTTGCAGCGGCCTGGCAAGCTGATAATGAACAGGAGCAAATCGGCCTGATCCCCTGTGCGGAAGGCGGTTCCAGTTTGGATGATTGGTCAGCCGACGGGGCTTTGTTTGAGCACGCTACATTCCTCACAAAAATGGCCCAGCGCACCAGCACCTTACGGGGTATACTGTGGCACCAGGGGGAAAATGACAGTTTTGCGGGCCGTTCCAACGAGTATCTGGATAAATTGGCCTTACTGGTTGATCAGTTACGACGTCTATTGGCTAGCCCGGCTATTCCCTTCATTGCCGGCGGATTGGGCACTTATTTAAGCAGCGGCCGGTACAGCCACTATTTCGCGGAGTATGAAAACGTCAACCAGGCTTTGCTAACCTTCGCTCAGGAAACGCCCAATTGTTATTTCGTTAGTGCCAACGGGCTGACGGCCAATGCGGACGGACTTCATTTTGACGCAAGGTCGCAGCGACTATTTGGCATTCGTTACTACGACGCATTCCAAACGAAGCGGCATGTGTTAGCGCCCCTGCGGGATGAAAAAGAACGGGTAAAACGGCTCGAGGAGCGGCCGTTGACCAAAGCCGAAAGCACGGCCTTACTGGAGATCAGCTTTGCCCGGGGAGAGATTTCATTACCTGAACTGGAAGAGCGGTTAGCCCGAATTTGACCCGTACTAAAGGACAGGGCCTGAAACGAAAAAGCTATCCTGTTACTACACCTAAATGGAGCGTTTGTTTTAATAACTGGCCAATTCAATCAGTAACATACGGGTTAGCCTTACTGCCGATGGGCTTACCGTTTGGCTACAGATTCTCTTCAGATTTGACTATTAATCTTGCTTCCTTAAACCATTCCCCCATTCTCTACTCTAACCAAGCAATGGGCAATACAGCCCGCCTACTTATCAGCACAGGTAATCGGTTTACAAGTAATTATGGAGGTTGACAAGCGAGGCCACCGAAAGCATCCGTTTCCGCTTTTGGTGGTTGAAAATAATAAAGATCATCAGTTAATTATTGGCTACTGCCTACGCGCCAACATCCCACAAGCAGAACCCATCTTTGCCACTACGGCAAAAGAGGCAAAGGCCTTTCTACAGCTTTCGTTTGCTCAGCGAAAAACCTTTCCTCAATTAATGCTTCTGGATCCCTTCTTACCAAATTTAACGAAAGGCTTTGGTTTATTAACCGAGCTACGAACGGCCTATCCCCTGCTGCCCATTGTCATCTTAAGCCACCAGCAGGACCAACAGCTCGTTAATGAATCCTATCAGCGAGGGGCGCATTCGGTGATCATAAAGTCCACTGGGCTGGCTAGTTGGGAACAGCAGTTTCAACGCTTAAAAGACTATTGGCTGGACGTGGTATCGTTGCCTAAGAAGTTTTAAGAGATTTAACCCATAAGACAGCCCTGTGATTGCACCGGCAACTGGTAGACTATTGATGACTGGGCAAAATGGACCTTTAGTAACCTTATTAAACTTTACATCCATCTATATTTCGTTATGAAACACATTAACCGTTTATTCCCATTTATTGCACTTACCTTCTTTGTGGTTGCTAGTTGTAGAGAAGAACCGCGGTTGACACCCAACCAGGCAGCCAGCAGAACCGGGCAGTCAGCTCGCCTGTCGGCGCAGACTCTGGACCAACTTCAAACCCTGCGAAAAGGATTACCGGCTGGGTATGAAAAACGATTGGAAGCCAATGCCGCCCGGTTAGCTAAATCACACCCGGAGTATCAGACCGCTATCAACCGGGTACTGAAGGTTATAGAACCAACGGCCTGTGAGCCAACCGCTTTCAACACGTGGGTTAATCAGCAACTGGCAGATTGGAACGATGAGATTCTGTTTTATGCTATCGTGACAGGCATGCTTGATTTTCCGACTTACGATGCCTTGTACTTCGAGAATAGCTCCGCTGAACAGTATTTTGGCGTTACTGGCCAGTACTCACAGCGAACCACTAAAACGTTCAAGGATTTACAGCGTTTCTGGGATATCCGGTCGAATGACATTGTGCTGGTGGCCATGCATGGCAGCATGTTGCGGGACCGGGCAAAGATCATTCGCATTGATAAGCTCCTGCATGGGGATAGTCAGGCAGCCGCAGAATATTGGGCTGATCTGATCGCCACCTTATTAAATGTGGTTCCCCAGTATCGACAGGGTAACCACCCCATCTTTACCCTCAATGCGTTTGCCCAGCCAGCCTTTCAACTACTGGGGTACGGGGTTATCCCCAATAAAATAGTGATGGGCGATGGCATTATTGAGGCCTACAACAGCCTGGGTTACGGGGATGTGGTTTCGCAAGCCGTGCTGGCGCATGAGTTTGGGCATCATGTTCAATTTCAACGGGGCCTGTTTACTGATGCGTATAGCCCGGAATCGACGCGTCGAACGGAATTAATGGCGGATGCGTATTCGGCTTACTACCTGTCCCACGCCCGGGGTGCTTCCATGCAATGGAAGCGGGTGCAACAATTTCTTAATGTGTTTTATAACCTGGGCGATTGTGGATTTACCAACTATGGCCACCATGGAACCCCAAGACAACGAATGGCCGCTGCTGATTGGGGCTACTCCCTGGCCAATGACGCCCAGAAGCAGGGGCACATCCTCTCCAGCCAGGCAGTGGCAACCCTGTTTGAGGCCAAATTACCCGAACTGATTGCGCCTTAACAGGCTAAAAAACTCCTCTCCACCAGAGAGACAATTTTTATTGTTTCCTTTCTGAGGGAGAGGAGCTGCTTCGTGGAGAGCGATACAGACCCTTGAATACCAGCCTGTCAGCCGCGTATAAACGGTGAATTTGTTGGTGCATATCACGCAAACCCCACGATTCGAGATTCGGTAACTCACCAACAAGCTCAAGGATAGCCCACGCTTTGGAGCGGGCTTCAGCGCTTATTTTGATCACATCCCGGAGCATTTGCTGATCTACGTCTAGACTAGCCATTAGCTGTCTGAAATTAATTATCTAACCCTGCTACTTTACGTTACGACCTACTATGAGCCAATCAACAACTACGGCCCTATCAACGAGTAAGCCTACCGATAATATCGGTAAAGCCAGCCTGTGGCGTTCACCCGAAGCGGAATTAATGTTTTTACAGGCAACGGGCAATTATAGCTGGCTGTACTGGAAGAACGGGAAAAAGGTGCTTCTGGCCCGTACCTTGACTTATTATCAGGCTCAACTATCTAATGCCTGGTTTATCCGGCTGCATCGCAATTGTATTGTTAACCTACTGTTCGTCGAGCGGCTCGAAACGTTAGAGGCCACTAAAGGTGGGCTGGTTTACCTGCGCTCGGGCGACGTTTTGCCGGTCTCCCGGCGACGTTTGAGTCAAGTCAAGCGGGTGGTATCACGCTATCAGACTTTGGGTAACGGTAGGGCATAAGTACCCTTAGGTTAGGGTTTTGGCTAAGTAGCCTCAGGGAGTCAACCCGTCCAAACTTCCTGAGGAAAGAGGTAAAAGCGTCTTCTACCGGGCCTTATAGTTAAGCACGATCCAATTAAGGGTAGCAAGTCCTTAGCATATATATCCACTTAATAGATTGATTAACTCATCAATAGAGAAAGTTCGTGTTTAGAGTTCAAGACTTACTTCGAAAATTTATTAAATGGCAATAAAGTGCTAGTAATGAAACATTTAAGTATTTATTGATTTATTAAACGTTTGGGATTTACACCCTTCCTAATCTGTTGGTTAACTGTAGGCTTTGAAAAGCGGTA
Organism: Spirosoma pollinicola; assembly: GCF_002831565.1. Taxonomy (NCBI): domain Bacteria; kingdom Pseudomonadati; phylum Bacteroidota; class Cytophagia; order Cytophagales; family Cytophagaceae; genus Spirosoma; species Spirosoma pollinicola. The sequence continues at coordinate 1,447,597 of NZ_CP025096.1, forward strand.
TAAGTAAATTAATTTCACACATAGCTCTCTATTATCATTATTTAGTTAAAATAGTAATTCTCATCAAAGAATATAAAGTCACAGTGGTGTGCCTCATTCCGATGCCATCATGCATAGGATATAGTTCAATTGATAACGGGCAACATTTGTAGAATATAATTTTAAAATAAGCGCTAAACACTCGATGGTTACAACTTTCCACACAGAGAATAAAACAGTAGTCGATCTAATCGCTGAGCAAGTTCGTAACACGCCGGACAATGTTGCTGTAGTTTTTGAAGACCAGCAGCTTACTTATCGAGAGTTAGATGCCAAATCAAATCAGTTAGCCAATTATTTAAAGAAACATGGCGTAGAAGCGGAGGTACTTGTCCCCATTTGTATCAATCGCTCACTGAAGATGATCATTGGAATAGTAGGAATATTAAAAGCAGGTGGGGCTTACGTACCTATTGACCCGGAGTATCCTAAAGATCGGATAGAATACTTATTGTCAGATATTGGAGCCAATATTTTACTTACGGATAGTTACTCTGCTAAATTATTAACCGAGCGTCGAGAAGATTTCGAGCTTATTGATATAGATAAAAATTGGGCAATTATATCGCAGGAATCGGAAGTATTTCCTAAGATTTCTTTAATGCCCAGTAACTTAGCCTACGTAATCTATACCTCTGGTTCTACAGGATTACCGAAAGGGGTCATGATTGAACATCAATCAGTAGTCAATGAAATCAGCAGCTATTCAAAAATATTTGGGTTCAACAGCACAGACAAGCAACTGGTATTAGCTAACTACACGTTTGACGCTTCGGTTGAACAAATCTTTGTTCCGCTTATAAGTGGGGCGTGCGTCGTATTAATTTCCAAGGATGATCAACTGGACCCTGACAAGCTAGATAGAATAATCGAAGAAGTAGGAATTACCCACTTCCAGACTACTCCATCCTTTTTGAGAGGAATAAAACCTCGCTTATATGCTACCTTAAAGCGAGTTTGTTCAGGAGGGGAGACGTGTTCAACTGATCTAGCTGAGCAGTGGAGCTCATATGTTAACTTTTTTAACAAATACGGTCCAACCGAAGCCACGGTAAACGTGAGCTACCATCTATACGATCGGCGTAAACAATATGAGGGACAACTGCCCATCGGCAAACCTTTACCAAATACCCAGTTATACATTCTGGATGCATCTGACAATCCAGTTGCAGTAGGCTTACCGGGCGAACTGCACATTGGTGGTATACAAGTAGCCAGAGGGTATTTAAATAAATCCGAATTAACGTCAGCAAAATTCATAGTAAATCCATTTGGTGAAAGAGGCTCACGTCTGTACAAGACAGGTGACCTAGCGAGGTGGTTGCCAGACGGAAATATAGAGTACCTGGGCAGAACAGACAATCAGGTAAAAATTAGAGGATATCGCGTTGAATTAGGTGAAATTGAAACCATACTTAGTCAGCATCTATCGGTTCGTCAGTCTGTGGTAGTAGCCAAGGACGATGGAATTGGCGGTAAGCGATTGGTTGCTTACGTGGTGCCTGAAGCGGAGTTTACTACGGTAGCCATTACTCAATATTTGAAGAGTAAGTTGCCCGATCACATGATTCCGTCTTCTATAGTACAGTTACTCGCTCTGCCGTTAACACTCCACGGCAAAATAGACCGGGAATCTCTGCTGAATGCATCGTCGGAACGACCCGAGTTAGCTGTACCTTACAAAGCGCCTAAAACAACAACGGAGAAGCAAATTTGCATGCTTTGGACTTCCTTACTGCAACTTGATAGAGTGGGGATAAATGATAATTTTTTTGAATTAGGCGGGAATTCTTTACTGGCTATAAAAACTGTATCGTCCCTGAAAGAGGTGCATAACTACCGATTGCCAATTGCTAGTTTATATCAGTCTCCCACCGTCGAAGGTATTGCTCGGTTCTTGGAAGGTAGAAACGAAAACAATCTTCCGTTAGCTACCCAGAAGCACAAAACTAGTGCTTCTGTTCATGAAATCGCGGTGATTGGTATGGCCGGACGCTTTCCGGGTGCTAACACGATTGATGAGCTTTGGGATGTGTTAAAAGACGGCAAAGAAACAATTCGGTTCTTTTCTGATCAGGAACTGGATTCAAGTATATCTCAGCCTGTAAAAGATGATGCAAATTATGTAAAAGCTCGTGGTGTAATCGATAAAGCCGATGAGTTCGATGCTTTTTTCTTTGGTATCAACCCGAAAATGGCTGAGTTAATGGACCCACAGCAACGTATATTCTTAGAGGTCGCCTGGGAAGCCTTGGAAGATGCGGGTTACACGTCCGAAAAATACAACGGATCAGTTGGTGTTTTCGCCGGCTGCCGCTTTAATTCCTATTACCAGAATAACGTAGCATCCCATCCGGAGTTGATCGAAAAAGTCGGCCTCTTACCGGTAATGACCTACAATGATAAAGATTACATTTCCTCCCGCACAGCGTATACGTTGAATTTAAAAGGCCCGGCGGTAACTGTGCAGTCGGCCTGTTCTACGTCTCTTCTGGCCATTGCTCAGGCCGTGGAAAGCATTCGGGCAGGCCAGTGTACGATGGCGCTCGCCGGGGGAGCTATTATCACAGCACCCGTCAATAGTGGCCATCTGTATCAGGAAGGGGCTATGCTGAATAATGATGGCCATTGCCGGGCGTTTGATGCGGATGCAAAGGGAACCGTATTCAGCGATGGAGCCGGGGCAGTGTTACTTAAGAGTAGAAAGCAGGCGGAAGAGGACGGCGATTTTATCTACGCAATCATCAAGGGAGTAGGTGTCAGCAATGACGGTGGAAATAAAGCAAGTTTTACGGCCCCCAGTTCGGAAGGACAGGCTGAGGCTATAAAAATGGCGATAGCAGATGCTGATGTATCACCTTCTTCTATTTCTTACGTGGAAGCCCATGGTACTGCCACCCCATTAGGAGACCCGATCGAAATAGAAGGATTGAAAAAAGCCTTTGGATTTCAGGAGAAAAAACAGTTTTGTGCGGTAGGTTCCATTAAAAGTAATATGGGCCACTTAGTCACCGCTGCGGGGGTGGCCGGGTTCATAAAAACTGTCATGAGCTTACGTCATAAACAAATTCCGCCCTCCTTATTTTACAAAAATCCAAATCCGAACATCGACTTTGCGAATAGTCCTTTTTACGTTAACACAGCCCTGACTACTTGGGATTCAGCCACCATTCGACGAGCAGGGGTAAGTTCGTTCGGCGTTGGGGGTACGAATGTTCACGTTGTGCTAGAGGAATGCCAGCAGGAAAGTGAAGTGGTAACGACCGATCAACCAGTGACCGGTCGCCCGGTACAGCTTGTCACCTGGTCGGCTAAGTCGATACCAAGCCGTGACGCCTATGCCACCCGGTTAGCCAACCACCTCCAGCAAAACAGTTATCTGGACGTAGCCGATGTGGCCTTCACCTTGCAAACAACCCGGGCTCACTTCAATCAGCGTCAATTTGTACTGGCGGCCACGGGGGATGAGCTATCCGAAAAATTACTGGTCAGTAAAGTTTCTCTTACGCAGTTAAAAACAGTTACGGAACTACCCAGTGAAGTTGTCTTTCTATTTCCCGGCCAGGGTTCGCAGTATCTGAACATGGGCCGTGAACTATACGATAACGAGCCAGTCTACCGGCAAGCCATCGACGAGTGTGCGGACTTACTCCACCCGTATTTAGACGTAGACATCCGGCAAATTATCTATCCTGAAGACGCGAACTGGGGGGCTGATGAACGCTTAAAAAATACGCGCTTCACGCAACCAGCCTTATTCGTTACCGAATATGCGTTGGCCAGATTATGGATGAACTGGGGGATTGAACCATCTGCGTTTTGCGGGCACAGCATCGGTGAGTTTGTAGCCGCTCATTTAGCCGGCGTGTTCACGCTGGCTGATGCGTTAAAGCTGATCGCGATTCGTGGTCAGTTGGTGAGTGAACTTCCCCGTGGTAGTATGCTTTCAGTACGATTGGAAGCTGATAAAATCGGCGCGCTCATGCCCGAGCCGTTGTCGATTGCCGCCATAAATAGTCATAAATTATGCGTAGTGGCCGGTCATGACGAAGACATTGCTGCCTTCGCAACTGTCTTGGATGAACAGGAAATTCCCAATCGAGTCTTGTTGACGAGTCATGCCTTTCATTCGGCCATGATGAACCCAATCGTTAGTGATTTTGAGCAGGTCGTCCGGAAGGTCCGCTTAAACCGTCCCCAGAAACCAATCGTATCATCCGTCAGCGGCATCTGGCTGACGGATGAACAGGCTATCGATCCGACTTATTGGGCCAAGCACCTGCGGCTAACCGTCAATTTTGCCGACGCGCTTGACTTTATTTTCGCCCTGAACAAACCCCTTTTACTGGAAGTGGGACCGGGCAATGCCGCGACAACCTTTGCCCATCAGCAGGCAGGCTCCCAACAGGCAATCATACTAACCAGCTTAGACAAAAAGGGTGGGCAAACTGATCACGAATCAATATTAAATGCGTTAGGCCAAACGTGGCTAAACGGGTTAGAACCAAATTGGAAGGCTTTCTACGCCGATCAGCGTCGAGTAAAGGTAAGTTTGCCAACCTACGCCTTTGATAGATCGCGCTATTGGGTCGATCCGGCCCCGGTGGCTAAGCTGGAAGCACCCAGTGGGTACGTACACGTACCAGCGCATCAGTTCAGGCTGGATACGGCCGTTACGGAAGACAGTCCACACAACGATAACATGCGAAAAATTAACATTCTCAATCGGTTAAAAGACATATTAGAAGACGCATCTGGTGTTGATCTGGAAGGGGTAAGGCCCGAAGCCAGCTTCCTCGAGATCGGACTTGATTCGCTTTCAATGACTCAAGTTGCTTTAACGCTCAAAAAAGAACTTGGCATTGCCATCACATTCCGGCAGTTAAATGAAGAATACGCTACTCTGAATGCGCTCGTTGATTATCTCGATCAGACCTTGCCCGCCGAGCCTCACCAGCCTAAACCAATCGCTCAGCTAACGGCTCAGCCGATCGCTATGCCGACTACTCCCGTACCGGTATACGTCAGCAACGGAGCCGCACCGATTCAGAGTCAGACCATGCTGGACCTGATGGGCCATCAACTGCAAAGCCTGTCACAGCAGGTCGTCGTAATGCAAAACCAGATCGTCCTAATGCAAAACGGTGGTCTCACGTCTGCGATCGTAACGGCACCTCTGACGCCACCGCCCGTTTTAAATGTTAATAAACCCATATCCTCAGGGCAGGCCGCATTAAACACCGAAGAAGAGGCTGAGATCAAGAAACCGTTTGGTGCGGGAGCCCGCATTGAGCGGCAAGCGACCGAACTTACCCCGAAACAGCAAGAATTTTTAGCGCAGCTTACCCAACGTTACACCTCCAAAACCGCGGGTAGCAAAGCTTATACGCAGGAGCACCGACCCTACATGGCTGATCCACGAGCCGTTACGGGCTTCCGGCCGCTGACCAAAGAGATTGTTTATCCGATCGTTGTTGACCGGTCGAAAGGGAGTCGATTGTGGGACATTGATGGCAACGAATACATTGATATTCTGAGCGGGTTCGGCTCTAATATGCTTGGGTATCAGCCCCAAATCATCATTGATGCCCTGGTGCAACAGGCGACTAACGGGTATGAAATTGGGCCGCAGCACGTTCTGGCTGGGGAAGTTTGTAAACTCCTCTGCGAGTTTACGGGTTTCGACCGGGCTGCCCTTTGCAGCACGGGTTCGGAAGCAGTATTGGGCGCGATGCGGATTGCACGGACCGTGACTAACCGGTCCCTAATTGTGGCCTTCACGGGGTCGTACCACGGTATCGTTGACGAGGTCATTGTCCGGGGCAGCAAAAAATTAAAATCGTTTCCGGCCGCACCAGGAATTATGCCCGAAGCGGTGCAGAACATGTTGATTCTGGACTATGGCACCGACGAAAGCCTGCGCATCATTCGCGAACGGGCGGGCGAACTGGCGGCCGTATTGGTAGAGCCAGTCCAGAGCCGTCGGCCCGAATTCCGGCCAGTTGAATTTATGAAGCAACTCCGGACCATTACGGCGGAATCAGGTACAACTCTGATTTTTGACGAAATGATTACGGGCTTTCGAATACATCCCGGTGGGGCGCAAGCTATGTTCGGCATCAAGGCGGATTTGGCTACCTACGGCAAGGTGATTGCGGCCGGCATTCCTATTGGCGTCATCGCCGGCGACAAAAAATTCATGGATGCGCTCGACGGTGGTTCCTGGCAGTACGGCGACGATTCGATTCCAGAAGCGGGCGTCACATATTTCGCGGGCACTTTCGTCCGACATCCGCTGGCGCTGGCCACGGCTAAGGCGTCGCTGACGTATATGAAGGAAAAAGGGCCAGCACTGCAGCAGGGACTCAACGCCAAGGGAGAGCGGGTAGCGAATGCCCTGAATGCCGAATTTGAACGGCTTGGGTTGCCAATGTACGTGGCGCAATTCGGTTCGGTCTGGAAAATCAAGTACAAAGAAGAAATCCCATACAGCGAACTACTCTTTACGCTGATGCGTGAGAAGGGCGTCCACGTTTGGGACGGCTTCGCCTGTTACATCACCGAAGCGCACACCGACGCCGAACTGGACCGCGTGATCAGCCTGTTTATTGAAAGTACCCACCAGATGATGGCAGCTGGTTTCTTTAAACCCTCTTCAGCCCTCAACCCTGGTACTGGGCCATCGGCAGATGCGGCCCGTGACGAACTGGTCATCGACTCACCGCCCATGTCCGGCGCGAAGCTGGGCCGGGACCCGGATGGGAATCCAGGGTGGTTTATGCCCACCCCAGACTTGTCGGGACGGTTCCAGCGGGTGGATAACGGCGACGCTATTCGGAGTGAAACGTACTTAACCGTCGTCGATTACAACCCGTTTGCCGGTCTCGAAATCAGTCACCTGGCCCCCATAACTGAACCGCAGTTAGAAATATGGATGGCCTGCCAATTAGGGGGCAATGACGCAAACCTATCTTACAACGAATCCAATTCAATCCATTTCCGGGGACCGCTTAGTCGCTCGGCAATGGAGCGGGCGGTGCATTCCCTGTCCCAGCGGCACGAAGCGCTGCGGTCAGTTTTCAGTGCAAATGGGGAGCATATCTATTTCTTAGCCCAGCCGATTGGCGGCCTGCTTTATCAGGACTTCTCCGACGAAACCAATCCTGAACAGTTGGTCCAGGGTTACGTCGATCGGGAAATGCAGCATGTATTCGATTTAGAAAACGGCCCCCTGTTCCGGGCCAGCCTGCTCAGGCTGTCGGAAGATGATCATTACCTTGTGCTGATGGGTCATCATATTATCACCGACGGTTGGTCGACACACGTCATTTTGCAGGATTTGGGTAAATTCTACTCTGCCTATTACCAAGGCAGTTCGGCTGAACTGACCCCGGCCCCGTCGTACGCTCAACACGCGATCGAACAAGCTCAGTTCGTGCAGAGCGAAGCCTACGAGCCAGTTGAAAAGTTCTGGATCAGCCAGTACGCTGGTAACGTACCTATCCTTAACCTGCCGGTGGACAGGCCCCGCCCGGCAACGCGAACCTACCAGGGGCATCGAATCGACTACGCAGTCGACCCGGAACTGGTGGCGGCCATCAAGCAGATGGGTGTTGGGGCCGGCACCAGTTTCGTAACGACGCTGATGGCGGCTTTTGAAGTATTTCTGCATCGGCTGACTGGCCAGCAGGATTTAGTGCTGGGCTTACCGGCCGCCGGGCAGTCGTTTACGGGAAAAACCCGCATGGTGGGTCACTTCGTTAACATGCTGCCTCTGCGGAGCCACGTAAAACCCGATGAGCGTTTTGTGGATTACCTGAAGCAACGTAAAACGGCGATGTTCGATGCATACGAACATCAGCAGATCACCTTCGGTAGTTTGCTGAAGAAACTGAACATAACCCGTGACCCGTCGAGAGTGCCCTTAGTACCGGTGATCTTCAATATCGACATGGGTAAGGCAGTTGGCGTAAACTACGCTGGACTTACCTACCAAATCACCAGTAATCCGCGCAAGTACGAAAACTTCGAGCTGTTCCTGAACGTTACTGATGCCGAATCGGTACTGACATTGGAGTGGTCTTATAACACGCAGCTATTCAAGGCGTCTACCATTGACCGCCTGATGCGTGAATTTGAGCAACTGCTCAGGGCATTAGTTGTCGATCCGTCTGTCCGCATCGGCGCGGTGCGGGTCTTATACGATCCCCAACGACTGGCGGAACTGGCGCAGTGGAACCAGACCGCTGCCGATTATCCCCGCGAGGTGGCGTTGCCCCAACTGATTGCTCAAACCGCAACGCTGTATCCGGCTAAAACGGCTGTCACGTGTAATGGGCAACAACTGAGCTACCAGGCTTTGGATGAAGGGGCGAATCAGCTTGCCCACTACCTCGTGCAGCGAGGCATCCGGGTTGGCGACTTAATTGGTGTCGCCTTGGATAGGTCGCCCGACATGCTAATGACGTTGCTGGCTATTATGAAAGCCGGTGCGGCTTACATTCCCCTTGACCCCGCGTATCCTCAGGACCGTATCCAGTTCATGCTGGCCGATTCGGAGGCTAAATTGCTTATCACGTCCGAAAAGCACAGCAGCCGGTTAGCCAGCGCAACGGCGCAGGTATTGCTTGAGAATGGGCTGGCCGAGTCGGCTCAGTGTCCGAAAACAAAACCCGACGTTTCGGTTTCGGGTGATGATCTGGCTTACGTACTTTACACGTCCGGTTCGACCGGTAAACCCAAGGGTGTATTGATTACGCACCGCAACATTGTCAATCTGTTATGGAGCATGTGTGCCGAGCCCGGCATTGGCCCGGACGACGTACTGCTGGCTGTCACCACGATTTCATTTGATATTGCGGGCTTAGAACTATTTCTGCCCCTAATTGCGGGGGCTACCGTGGCGTTGGCCGATGCTGAAACGGCCAAGGATGGGCGGGCTTTGGTCGAAATCATCCGGGAGCAGCCCATTACGTTGATGCAGGCAACGCCGGCCACCTATAAAATGATGCTGGACGCGGACTGGCAGCCGCCGGCCACCCCCGGTGGGTCGGCGTTAAACATTCTGTGCTGCGGAGAACCGATGTCGAAGGATTTGGCCCAAAAGCTGATTCCTCGCTGTCGCACCCTCTGGAACATGTACGGCCCAACGGAAACGACCATCTACTCAACGGGTAAACAGATTTTAGCCAGTGATCCAATTATCACCATTGGCCGTCCAATCCACAATACTCAGGTTTACGTGCTGGACCCCTCGCTCAGGCCGGTTGCCGAAGGTATCGAAGGCGAAATTTACCTCGCCGGTGACGGCGTTGCTCAAGGCTACCTTAACCGGCCGGAGTTGACCGTCCAGCGGTTTATCAAAAACCCGTTCGGCGAGTCAGGAACGGGAAAAATGTATCGCACAGGCGATCTGGGTAAGTTCTTGGCAAATGGCGAGATCCTGTGCTTAGGCCGGATTGACAACCAGGTTAAGCTGCGGGGCTACCGGATTGAACTCGGCGAAATCGAGAATACACTGAATACATTCAATGGCGTGAAGGAAGCGGTGGTCGTGGCGCGGGAAGACCATCCGGGCGACCAGCAATTAGTAGCGTACGTTGTGCCAGAGTCGATCGTGCATAGCGACGAAGTGCCTAGTTGGCACGACCAGTGGGATCGAATTTATCGCACGGGTGAAGGGATAACAGCGCAGGTTAGCGGCCGGGACACCTTCAACGTTGAAGTTAAGGAATGGGAAGGGCAGGCGCTGAAACGCATTCGGGCACTGAATCCAAAACGTATTATGGAAGTAGGTTGCGGAGTTGGGCCACTGCTTTTTGCACTGGCTCCCGACGTCGACCAGTACATTGGTACCGACTATGCTGAGTCGGCCATTAATACCGTCCGGCAGAAAATGGCCGTTCAGCCAGAACGCTGGCAGCATGTGACCGTTGCTACAGCTCCGGCGAGTGATTTTTCCTTGGTGAAGGAACCGTTAGACATGGTTCTGATGCACAGTGTGGCCCAGTACTTTCCGGATGTGGATTACCTGTTGCGGGTCATTGAGGAAGCCACTACTGTAGTGGCCAAAGGCGGCTGTATTTTCATCGGCGACATGCAGACGAAAAGCACCCTGAAAATGCTTCACATAGCGGATCAGATTACGCGATCAGCACCGGACACGACCCTTCGAAAATTCAAGCAGGTGATCGACCGGCGGATTTTCCTCGAGGACGAGATGATGGCCGATACGGCCTTCTTTTACCGGCTTCCTGAACTGATACCAGCGATTAAAGGTGTCGACGTTCAACTCCGTGAAGGGAAATATAGTAACGAAGCGACCAAATACCACTACGATGTTTGGCTTTACATTGGCGAATCGCCCCAGATTGTCAATGTGGACCGGCCCATTCTGTGGACCCAGGATTATGAAATAAGTGTTCTAGAGCGGGAACTACGGGCAAATCTTCACCAAGTGACGGAATTGAAAGGAGTGGCTAACCAGCGTACTGCGTTGGACTACGCCCAGTTTCAGGCGGTAGAGACTCTAAATGAGAACTTGTCGCTGACCGATATGAAGCAACAAATCCAGGTCGTTGCCGAAGGCATTGATCCGGACGTTTTCCGAAAAGTGGGCGAAACGCTCGGCTTCAAAACGTACGTGCGGTGGGCTAACGACGGAGCCGACCAGCTCTTCGACGTCGTTTTTATTCCCAGCCATCTTAAAAACGTTATTCCCGCCCCGCCCTCATTCTCCAAACTAGACTGTGGATCCGCAACGGATTACGTCAGGAATCCATTCAAAGCTGATCAGGTTACTTCTCCAGAGCAAATTAAAGAGTGGAAACGACAAGCAAAGACATTTTTGCCAGACTACATGGTGCCCGCTCAGTTCGTTGTCCTGGCGAAACTGCCCCTAACGCCGAATGGTAAAATCGATCGGAAGGCACTGCCCGCTCCTGATTTAGGAAAATCGGTACGAGAAGACGAGTACGTTGGCCCCCGTAACGACTCGGAAAAGCTGGTAATGGCGGTTTGGACCGACCTTTTAAAATTAGAGAAAATAAGCGTATTCGATAACTTCTTTGAATTGGGTGGGCACTCGCTGATTGCCCTTCATATCATGGTCCGTTTAGAGAAGGAAACTGGTAAACGATTACCATTAGCGGCTTTGCTTGAACACCCGACCATAGAGAAGTTAGCTTTGCTACTTCAAGTGAATGCGGATTCTGTGAATTGGGACTCACTCGTTCCAATACGGCCTAAAGGCAATAAAATTCCTCTTTATATAGTACATGGGGCGGGTTTGAATGTATTATTATTCAATGCATTAACGGTTCATCTAGATCCTGAACAGCCTATTTTTGGTTTGCAAGCAAAAGGGTTAAACGGTTTGGATGAACCATTAACCAGCATTGATGATATTGCCGCCCATTACATAGACGCTATTACAAGACAAAATCCCAATGGACCTTATGCCCTGGCAGGTTACTCATCTGGCGGAATAATAGCGTATGAGATGAGTAGACAACTGCTCGAAAGGGGCAAAGAAGTAAAGTTGCTGGCTCTATTTGATACACATGTCGATCAGTCTAATTATTTTGATCCCTGGCTGTTTAAGCAATGGAATAATTTGGTGTATGGAATAAAAAAATATTTATACACTTTTGTTTTGTTGAAGAAAGATTTCCGAGGAACAATTAGTTACAAAAAAGAGTCAGTAAAGCGAAGAGTAACTAGTTTTCAAAATAAGCTAAAGCACAGAGAGGACTATTTTAAAGTGCTTTACGGCAATAATTATAGAGTTTATCAAGCTAATCATGTAGCCGCCCGTATGTACCGTTTCTCTCCCCAAGAGATAACTATTGACTTATTCCGAGCCAAACAGCGGATGTATTACTGGAAAGACTTCGAGTTTCTTGGTTGGAAACCCTTAGCCTTGAAAGGAATTAACATTCATGAAGTACCGGGCGACCATGCTAATTTATTTAGTCCGCCGAACGACAAGGAAATTGCACGTGTTCTCCAGAAAGTTTTGAATGAACGCCTGTGAGTATTGTAGGACCAGGCTCAAGATCAATTGCTGATTTAGATGGCAAGCCTAAATTTGACCTTATGAACAACAAAGATAAATGCATATCAACTGCTTAAGGTCTTCCAGAATCTGGAAAATCCTCAAAAAGAAAAACATCGGCTATCATTACCAAATAACAAGGATTGTATGCTGATCAGGTTAATAATTGTAAGCAGCAGTTCGCTCCTAGAAGCCCAATACCTCTGAACCAAAATCTGAGGTAATAAAATAGGCTACAATTTATTATGTATAACATGCTAGGAAATTATGTTTGGCATTAATTGTCAATCTGTTGTAGCCTGACTTGAACGTTGGCCAAATATGGCCAACTTACCGAAGATGATATGGTGTATTAATAATCCTTGACAACACGCCGGTAGAAATTCGTCTACGCAATAGTCCTTTCTACTACCCACTGTTTGTCTACAGGGACAACACCCCGAGCTGTTTCGGGACGTGAAGCCCGCTCAAAATCGATGCTCCACTCGGCTAGGGTCTGGGCAAAAAAACTATTGTAAGCTTGATCGCCATACACTTTATCTAATTTTAAAACGGAATAGCTATTGAGTGAACTGAGCGTCTGCATGTTTAATGTACGTCGTCAACCAAAAGTGAACAGATGCGGACCGTCAAACGCAGCGGTGATCTGCTCTCTGATCAGGGGGTCCCGGGCCTTGTGGGTATAAGTTTGACTGCGGCCGGGGCGCCGGGGCGATTCGGCCGTAGTCAAAGCATTGGTAGCGTTGGGTACCAGCACGGGTAGTGCCATACCGTTTGACGTGTTGAGTTTGCCCACAATGTTTGCAAGAAACCGCTTCGAAGACTATTCACAAAGCTGCGTCATTCAACGCAGTTAGGCCACTACCCAGATTTGGAATGTCACAACTCTTTAAACGTTCACTCAATTCTTGATAAGTAAAAAGTGCATTTTCCGTGTTGCGACTTAATCGAGCAATCTTAGCTATCACTAATTTGGCCTGTTCTTTCCTATGCATCAATATGCTCGTGCCGTTCAGCGGTCGTCTCACCACTGCGGATGTCTTTTAATTCCGTCAGATCCGGTTTGTCTCTATAAAAGTTGTTAATTTAGGCACGCTGAGCCTCTAAGCCTAACCCTGATTCGCTCTGCTTTTTTGCTAAAACTTGAAAATAAAGTATATAATATTTTTGATTTGGTGTTTTACTGGCGAAGATTGCTAAAGTTGATTTGTTAGTCATAGCTAACATGCTTGATAGAAAATTACTCGCTTACCGTCCCTATTAATGACGTTATCTCGATGATCATATCAATCGATAAGAGTTAATACAAACCGGTTCGCCCGAATCATGTATAAATCTAATGAATCATCACTAGCGCCATTGATTGCAATATGCACTCGAAGCCATCTGGCCCGGTCACCAATGGCTTCTGCCTGCGTCTCAAATTTTAGTTCTGATTTAACCCATCTTGAAGAATATGCCAATGCTTTAGCCTGGTTAATGATAGCCCTGAAAATAAGACTCGTCCGATTCAGATCATCGGTCTCAAGATCAAGGCCAGTAATGGCTTCAAGGTAATCAGCATAGTTTAATCCACCGGAGGGTAATTCAACTTTTGCCCATTCATAAGCCAATCCTCGAATAAAGGCTTCGGTCTCTTCCGAGTCCATACAGCTAGGTTTATTTTACAATCGAAATATAAGCAGTAAGATAAAAGTAATAAAGCCATAATGAGCGCTTCATGGATTTATTATGCATTTTCTATCATATATAAACCCGCTGACAGGTTGGCAGAAACACTGGATTCTTCACCCGGTGTACCCAATCAGCAGCCAAGTATTGAAAGTTGAGGTACTGGTATCCTTCGGACCGGACAAAAAGGCTGGCCCGCTTTGGTAGTTGCAACCTAATGTGCCGACCTTGGGCGTTCCGTCGGCGGTTGTACCCGATTCGGTTAACTACCTGCTTCACCCAATGCAGGCTTCATTTGGGCATTTATTCTTCACGCCACTTATCCACAGGTGGCTCAGTTTACGCCGGTATACCTGGCTCAATATCATCGGCCTACATAGTATCGTATCCGACCAATTGAAGGCCGAACAAGTATAGATATCTAATCAAATGGCCACTACCTCAAAAATACGGCCTTGGTTTTGTGGGAATGATTACGTTTGAACACGGCTTTGCCACGGGTAGATCTCAACTAGAAACGTTTATTGCCATGCCTACTTGCGCACTAATTAGCGGTCTTACTCTTTCGGCTCAAGCCCAACAAACTACCCTAGATTCGAACTCAGTCCCTGTTCGTAAAATCTTTACTGTCGTTCAGAGCCAACTCAATTTCCGGGTGGTATGAACCCGTTTGGAACGTATTTACGGCAGAACATGAAGTATCCCCAGGCTGCTCGCCAAGCCCAGAAAGAAGGGAAAGTGTTTGTTAACTTTATTGTCAATGAGCGGGGCGGCATTGAAGAGGCTCGTGTCTTGAAAAGCTTAGATTCAGAATTAGATGCGGAAGCCGTTCGACTTGTTCAACGTATGCCTGCTTGGACACCGGGTAAAGTGAATGGCTCAGTCGTTGCCTGTCGATACAATCTGCCGATTCCGTTTGACTTGTAATCAGACTGAGTAATCCTGACGTAGTGTCTACTAAAAGGTAGTAAGTCCAGTTAGCAGATGCCAGAGCGAAGTCGTGGCGAATTGTCAGGGCGGCCTGTGCCGTACGATTCGGAAGATCTTCCGTATATAATTGGATTCCGATCCAAATCAGTTTACATACTTAAAGTTTAATTATATTTACATATGAATAATAATTACTTGTATCTTAGGTTATAAAAAGTAGTCTATATTTATAGGTCGACTGCCAAGCGCATGAGAAGTAATAAAGCAATTGCGCTTAAGTAGCCTTAGCTAATGAGCTTCCAAGATGTCTTCCCAACGGGTCGTATACCGGGGTGAGAGATACGAGGGTTTCATTGGCCATTCGGGGTTGTACATCTGGGAGGCCAGGCGAAGTTTATCCTGACCATACCGCTTGTTTACCTTATCAATGACGGCCGAGAGTCTGATCAGCCGCTCATCCGGACCCTGGGTAAATACGCCCATCTGCCGGTAATCAGCAGGTACCAGATCCGTCAGCATAATGCCCACCCGTTGGTAATTATAGCCAAACTTAAAGATTGCTTTCAAGCCCGATGCGGCATACTTAATGATCTCCAGGGTGGAACTGGTAGGGTGAGGAAGCCGAACGGTAACACTGTTGCTGTACTGCTTGGCAGGCAGAAAGTTGCCGGGCGTTCTCCGGTGCGGGTTGGTTCGAAGCCATACCGTGACCGTTCCACAAAGTGATTCCTGTTTACGAAGCTTCTCGCAGATTCTTGACAGGTGGACCGTCAGGGCATCCGTGATAGTATCCAGATCGGGAATGACTTTACCAAAACCCGGCTCGGTACAGATCGCCTTGCGGGGTGGCGGATTTACGTCTAGTAATTTACAAGGCATCCCGCGCAGTTCATGAACCAGACGTAGTCCGTTGACGGTCATCACGCGTTGAATCCAGTCGTCGTTCACCTCTCTGAGTTGATAGGCCGTCCGGATACCCTGTTTTTTTAGCTTACTGACTGATTTGCCGCCAACGCCCCAGACATCCTCAATCGGAAAGCCCCACAGGGCCTCGTCTATTGCTTCCTGACTATCCAGCACACAAACCCCGTTTAATTCTGGCTTTATTTTGGCCAGGCGGTTGGCTACTTTGGCCAGCGTCTTGGTTGGACCAATACCCACTCCTACCGGAAGCCTGAGCCATTGCTTCATGGATTCCCGAATAGACAGGCCCAAGCCCTGATAGGAAGGGTAAATGCCGGTATACTCTTCGAGTTGCAGAAACGCTTCATCAATTGAATAGACCTCGACGTCAGGGGCAAATTGGGTAAGCAGGCTCATCAATCTTGAGGAAATGTCACCGTAAAGCTCATAATTTGATGAAAAAACGACTACGTCATGCTGGTCAACGAGTTCTCTGGTCTCGAAGAACGGTTGCCCCATTTTTATGCCTAATGCCTTTGCCTGGGCACTTCTAGCAACCACATTTCCATCTCTATTGCTGAGCACAATAATAGGCTTCCCTTCCAGCTCAGGTCTGAAGATTTGGTGGCAACTGGCGTAAAACGAATTGGCATCAACGAGGGCGAGCATACCGGGGAGGTTTTGAGATGATATACGTCACTTCGCCCAGCACCGCCACCTGGTCACGATCCGGATGCAGATACATGGGAGCATACTTCTCGTTACTGGATTCCAGCATGATCATGGGGCTTTTGTCGATGTAACGCTTGACACACCAGCCCTCATTGACCCAGATAACAATCACCATGCCCGTTTCGATTGGCCGGGTGGAGTCGACCACCAGCATGGAGCCGGGGAAAATATAATCACCTATCATACTCTCTCCGGATGCCTTTACGAAGTAGGTATTATCCGGATGTAGTACGCACAGATCCTGTAAATTTAAACGCTGGCGAATGAAATTATCCGCCGGGTTTGGAAAGCCTGCCTGCACAGCGATATCAAAAAAAGGTAAATCTTTGCGCCGGGTAGGGTCAGTTAAGAAGATGTTTTCGGGAGGTAAATAGTCAATGGTGTCAAGCATGGGCGCGATTTTCTAATATTGAACCGCTATATAATACTTTTGTTATATATATTGCAACTATAGCATAGCGTTTTGTATCGTTAACTCTTTTTTTACCTGAACCTCGTTTCGACGGGATACTTTAATGACGGTTCGAGAGCCCATCAGATTAAGGGTAATGAATAAGCATTTAGTTATTTGCTCCCAATTCGCTACAAAATCATAGTTTATGGCCGCATGCTTACTCACACGTACCAGGTGGGGATACCTTATTATAACTTTCCCCAGCGTGATGGCTAGCAGATTTTGTTTTTCGGTTGAATAGTGAAGGCGAGTGTAGTTGCCATCACCAGTAATAAACGCAACTAACAAGCTGGAATCAATTCGTGACAACGTCAAGGTAAGTATATATTTTAGCTTAAAACTTAGCCATATATGCTTAAAATCGCATCAGGATTTTTAGCTATACCTTAATTTTCGCAGCAATCAGCTATTCATTTCGACCAAAGGTTTTACAGACCATGAAAACAGTCATTTCTACCGGTGACCGGCTGCGGGTAACTCGTCTTGTAAATGGGTATGAGCAGGGTTATTATGCGGGTGCGGTTGTAACGCTTACTCCTAGTCAAGTCAGGAGGACTCTCAGCAAACTCTTATGCAGTTCATTGAGCTTACTGACGTGAACGAAAATGAGATGGAGATGTTGTCGAGTTCAAATCACACGCCATGCTTGACTTGCTGGCCGGAAAGCCCATACTAACAAGAGTCCCGAGCAGTTTCAGATTGACCAGCAGAACGAACGGCGCGCTACTACCCAGGAAAACGTTAAGGGCGTAGATGAATATTAGAACTGGATTCAGGGGAAATAAACGATTTGGCCACATTGCCCTCGTAACCCGTAGCAATAAGTCCTAACCAATCAACGTCCATATTCTCTTTCTGAGGGGTTGGCCGGCTTGGAATCGTTGTTTTAATCAGGTAGTAGGCCAGTCTCAACAGGGAGACCAGGAGCCAGTCGTAGATACGTGTGAACATATACATGAGACAAAAAAACCAGTGAATCGCCACATAATGGCCGGTAGCTTCGAGAGACAACGAGCGCATAAGAGAGACTTAGTGAGCTATGAAAGAGAGACGCTCCCCACCCTGGGCCCACAGGCCCGCCCCAACGCCCCCGACCTAGCCATAACACCGCCTTTAGATTAATATGATCTAATCAATATATAATCAACTGTTTTTTAGTTCATTACACTTCATGTAACAGATATACCGCAGCATTTCTACCAAAAAAAGGGTAAAACGGTCAGTTCATCGAATCAAGTTCTCAATGTGTGGGTAATAGAAACAAATTTGTATCAATAAATGACAAGCAGAAACTTGTTGATATACCTGAATTTTATTCACGACTCAGACGATGAAAACTAAACTCAACGACGAAGACCTGATCCGCCAGCATTTTACCACCAATCCCAATGCCTGCTTCGAAGAGCTTTATAACCGCTATGTTGGAAAAGTCTATAATCGCTGTTTATCCATGACTAAAGACTCGGAAAAAGCCCAAGATTACACCCACGATATATTTATTCGGACCTTTGATCGACTAGATCGTTTTCAGGAGAAATCCACTTTCTCTACCTGGCTCTACTCGATTTCCTTCAACTACTGCCTGGACCAGATCAAAGTCGCCAGGCGATTGCCGATGTCAAACCTGGACGGTCAACAGGGGTATCAGTTCGCCGATATTCAGGAGAAGGAATCTTTAGAAGAGCGTTTGCAACTGCTTAACCAGGCGCTCCAGCAACTCTCTCCCATGGAGGCTAGTCTGCTTCGTCTGAAGTATCAGCAGGGCCTGCCCATACAGCAGATTGCCCAACAGCTCGGTCTTCAGGAGAGTGCCGTTAAGATGCGGTTGAAACGATCCAGACAGAAAGCTCATCAGCTTTATTTGACGGCGGCAAAGCGCTAGCGTCTGTTGGCGGAAATCTGCTCAACCAACTACTTGGTCGAAAAACGGTGGACTCTGGGTCCAACTGGGCCTCAATTGTTAGTTCCCTTTTCTTAGCCCTGTGTTCAACACAGATAGACGACGTCAATCAGATGACCGTACTGATCAGCCCCAAAGAGCTACTGGCCATTGACCATTACCTTGGTCAGGCTAAAAACAACCAATTGCAGGGTCAGCTTCAATATGCTGTTTACTCCCAGGAGGAACTGGTGTTTATCTTCCCCGCCATTCGAAAGCTATTGTCTTACGGCGTGCAGGAAAATGAAAAGCTTGCGAAGCACGCCATACGGTATAATTATGCTTACATGCGTAGGGGTAGCAAGAACAACCCCCGACATATCTTTATGCTGGTACTGACTTACACCCAGGTGCTGGCCGATCTGCTGTCAATGTATAAGCTGGCTGTAGCCAGGGAGCAGACAAACGAAACGAAGGCCGCTTTCTTTGCGCGAAAAGAGCTCAAAGACTGGCTGTTTTCATTGACCATCGACGAAATGAGTCCAGGAGAATATGCTCAATTCAGGAGTCTTATTGGACGATAAAAATGCCAATCACACTCCGTTAACGTGATGATCATCGAGGTTCGTCTTACAGCGCACGAGTGGTGGTGGCCTACCTAACAGCTACCTAAGTGGGTGCGTTAAAAAATACCTTTACGGCACAGTAGCGGTTGTCTCCGGCGAACTAATTAAGAAAACAGCCGATGGACTGGTCTCCTAACTAGCCAATAACGACGGGGCTTTTACTTTATCACTACCTCACTGAAAAAGGCTAGCCTTGTTAAGTTGTTCGATTGAGTGTGCCGAACCTAATAGTTGTCTGGTTTTATCCTTGCGGTTATTCAATCCAGGATCCTACTAACGCCCGAACCAGTTAAGGCCCGGGCGTTAGTAGGTATTACATCAAGTTTACTACTGGCTAAGGGCGAATTACTTTCAGCACTTGCTGTTGAGTAGCTCCACTGATTCTGAGCAGCAGCGCTCCCCGACTCTGGCCCAAGGGCATGCTCACCTGCTCAACATCACCGGCCTGGTCAACTCGCAGTTCATGCACCGGGCGACCTTGTAGATCCACTAATTTCAGCGTTAGTGATTGACCGCCTGCTCCGCGAATCTCGACCATTGCCTGATCGCCCACCACCGGGTTACCCAATAAATGGGCCTGCAAGACCGAAGTAGGCTCTTGAGCTATCATCCGAGCCGACGCTCCCGAAGAGGGTGTACCGAACACCAGATTATTGTTAAGATAGGCCGTAATGTGATTGTTCAATCCCACATTGCCGTAGTTGGCTGCGTAGGAATAGTCGTTGGCTTGGTTAAACAGGCCGTAGTCCGAGCGCACTAGGCGGAAATCAACAAAACCCAAACTGCTCAGTGGATTGAGCTGTCCCGTATTACCAGAGAAGCTCAGTTCAACGTAACTATCCGCTCCATTAACCGGTGAAGCTAACTGCATCACCCGGGCCTGAACGTTAGCAGTCCCCATATCGGCATAGTCCACGTACACGTTGGCTAGCTGACCATTGTCCGAAGTGAAATAGTAGCGCAGCTTGAGGCTCGATACGGGAAGGGGCACGTTACCCGTATTGCGCAGTTCCACCCGGGTCTTAATCTGGGAAGCCGTCGGGTTATCCATGGCTGCGGAGTAGACCTGCACAGCGGTCTGAGAAGTTACCACCGTTGGCTCCTGCCCCCAGACAATGACCCCGTTGCGGTAGGCCGTAATGTGGCTATTGGGTGTATAATTCGCATAATTTCCCTGATACGAGTAGTCGTTGCTCTCGTTGAAGGGAGAGCCGTCGGTTTTCTGGATGCCGTTCTCGATGGGCCCCGAGTTACCGTTCATGGGCAGACTACCCCCGCCAGGGAAACTATACTCGACATAACCAAAGGCCCCTTGCCGGGGTTGGGCAAGCATTACATACCGCATGTTCACCGCGCCCAGGGGAGCGTAGTAAACGGCAAAGTTGGTCGCAGGGGCGTTGCCTTCGGAAGTCAACCAGTAACGCACAGTCACCTCGCTGTAGGGAATAGCCTGGCTACCCGCGTTGGCCAATTCCAGAAAGGGCTTGATAATGTTGTTTTGTGTGTTGCCGTAATCCTGGTCACGGTGGAGTACACTCAGGCTGGTGGGTACGACCGTGAGCAGGAAGCTGGCTACCGGACCGATACAACCGTTCTGGGTACAGGTGGCCGTATAGGTTTGGATGCCTAACGTACTGGTGGAAACGGCCAGGGTAGTGCTGTTACCCCCGTTCCAAGTAATAGTGCCGCCACTGCATCCGCCAACCGTGAGAATAACCGACCCCGTATTCTGGCTAGCCGTCAGGTTACTGACGCCAACAGGAAAAGGCTGACCGCTGGCCGTTACCAGGCTAGGCGCAGTGGGTGTGGCCTTGATGGTGATGGTCTGACTGGTTGAGTTTACGCAGCCGTTGGTGTTGGTATAGCTGTATACTGTGGTATGCTGGCCTAAGGGCAGACTGGCTGTATTGAAGTTGGTAGCCGGGGTACCATCCAGGGTAAAGTGCCCATCGGCGGGAGAGCCGTTGAGTGTAACGATTCCGGCATCCTGACAGTAAGCCGAAGCTAAACCGTTAATGGAGACGGTAGGCAGCGCATTGACCGTTATGGTAATGGCAGCCCGTGGCCCTTCGCAACCGAAACCGTTGGTCTGGCTGACATAGTAAGTGGTCGTGGTCGGTATGCTGGTCGAAGGCGTGGGCGCACCGGCCAGACGCGAACCGTCCGCGCTGTACCACGTTAAGCTGTTGCCGACACTGGCCGTAGCCGTTAACGGATCGGCTGTGGTGAATTGACAGTAGGCCACATTCTTGACACTGGGCTCGTTTACGGTGAAGACCGTCAGTTGAGCTGTGCTTGAATTAACATTTCCACTAACATTAGACGCTACAGCTCGAAAGTAATCGCCATTTAACGAAGAGGAAGCCAAAACAGTTAGAGTGCTAGACGTACCGGTCGTGATGATGGTGCTACCTGGAGCAACCGTTGTCGGATTGGCAAAGTCTGCGCTTGCTGACTGTTGCCACTGGAAGCTCGTGGCAGCACTCGCCGTCACGGTAAACGCAGCTGTATTACCCGTACAAGCGCTGGTCGTCACCGGTTGCCGGATAAAGGCTGGTGCGGGTGGCAGGGTAACGAAAGTCTGTTGGCTTCCATAACTGGTGCCCACTGAATTAGTGGCATAGGCACGCACGTAGTAGGTTGTTGATGAGGTGAGCCCGGTAATAGATTGACTAAAGGTGCCGGTACCGCTGCCTATGACCACTTTGGTGTCGCTGGTGGTGGGCGTAGCATTGGTCGTGCTGTAAACGACCCCGCGTTGGGTGACGCTTGCTCCGCCGTCGGCCGTCACGTTGCCCCCCAATGTGGCAATGGTTGTACCGATACCACTGGCCGCGCTGGTTAGCACCGTTGGCGCAACGCTCGTTACCGCGCCTGTTGGGCCAACCACTAAATCGTCCAGGGTTAGCGTATTTAGTCCGTGAAAGGCTAATACGACCTGCGTCACGCCGACGCCATTTGGTTTAGCAACCGTAACCGTTTGGTCGGCATCATACTTCTCATCCGCCAGCGCACTACCTGTTGTCGAATACTGAATAGTTAAAAATGGATAAGTATAATAAACAGGGTCCTTATAATTCGTATACTGAAGTTTGACCCCATAAAAATTAAATGGCTGACCATCTTTACGCTTAATACGCGGATTAGCGTCTCCTGCCGTGGAATAGACGATGGCTGACCCATTCCAGGTATAACTTCCATTGATCGCATCGGTAATGAGATACTCTACGCCCCCTAAGTTGATGGTAACCGTTGAGTTCCAGGGCCAGTCATCGGCAAAGCCATATTTATCAATCGTAGGCTGGGTCGAAAAATCAGCCGTATACTTTGTTTGAGCGCTTACACTGGTTAAGGTCAACAAAACAGTTAGCAGACTCAATAAAAGGGCTGGTATTGCCCCAAGGTTTAGTGGTGCGTTTATCCATGAACCAATCCACCTTAGAAATCGAGATAATGGATTCCCAAGTCGTGTTTGAGGTAGAGTAGAAATTGACATAGTTGATTTAGTTTTAAAATGAACGAAAGGGTAATTGGTCTTTTGTTTGACAATCACCTGGTCAGTTTATGCCCAGGATTTAATTTGTACTTGGTAAGGGCCGAATTATGGCTCATCATTCACGCAAGAGTTATAGATAAGGCAGTTCGTTGCGCGTAGTAAACTCATCCGGATGCTGATGATTTCGGGTATCCTTGCCCAATTACCACTCATCAATCGGGTAAGAAGCCCTTGGGGACACGTGTTTAAGTATGATAACAATAGGCTTCATAAACAGTAGTATTTGTCCTTTATGAATAATGAAAATATTTTCCATTATTCATAAAGGACAAATACTACTTTAGTTACTTGGAATTAATTAAATCATCTCTTCTTGAACAAAGAAGAGATGAAATGCAGGAAGATGTTATGTGAAATACTAATTCTGGGGTGTTTGAGAAGGATCTTTCGTGAAGGAGTTTCATGGCTTGCACACGCCAAAACGTTCCTAGCTTACGGTAGCATTAAAAAATACAAGCGCTGTCACAATGGGACTTTTCGAGAGTAGTGCTTTAGCTTTAAACTAGCCAAAGTCAGTCCACCTTATAGAGTAATTAATTAACCGTATGCTACTGATTAGATTGGACAGATATTAAAATCACCGTAACAGGCCCTCGTATTGCACATTTCCGTACCTCACCTTTTTATAAGGGTACCATCGTAACTTGACTTTACGCTTTCGCTGGTGCATCTGGTGCGGAGTTAAATAATTCAGCGAAGCGTGCGGACGAACCGTGTTATAAGCCGTAATCGCTCGTTCAACACCCTCGGCGGCTGCGGTAAAAGAGGTAAACGTACGGCTAAGTTTGCAGTCGTCTTTCAGAGACTGAAGCACCCGCTCCGCCAGGGAGTTCTCATTCGGATCACCCGACTCGGTCATACTGATCGTGGCATTCACCTGGCGCAATCGTTGGACATAAGCCCAGGAGCAGTATTGTACGCCCCGATCCGAATGATGGATTAAGGACTGACTGATATCTTTTCGAGCTAACAAAGCCATATTCAACGACCTTAATGCCCCTTTTGCATGCATGGTCTTCTCAAACGACCAGCCGACGATCTTACGCGAAAAAGCATCCATAATGATGTAGAGATACGCATAAGTTGGACCAACCGAGACATAGGTTAGGTCACTCACCCACAGCTCATTAGCCCGTCCGGGTATGAGATTTTTGACCTTGTTTGGGTATTTAAAATGAGTATGGTTCGATTGAGTCGTGGTAACCTTATTCGCTTTTCGTTTGGCTAACATGCCGTTCTCTTTCAAGAGCGCATGCAGGCGATCCCGGCCCAGCTTGATGCGGTGTCGGGTTAAAAATACCCGCATTTCATGATGCAGTTTGTGGGTACCCATACCCGGAATGTCACGACGTATTCGCCTGACCTCCTGCAAGATAGCATCCGTCTGGAAACCCACTTTTTCTTTTTGCCGGGTAGCCGCATACCAGGCTTGTCTTACTCGGCCAAACAGCTTACAAATTACCTCCATCCCCACTAAGGGGTAGCGACGAGTTAATTTTTCGGCCGCCTGGCGCCAGGCTTTTTTACGATTGGAATGTTAAACTGCTCTTCGGCAATTTGAATCACCGTTTGATAGGCTTCCGCCTGTAAGCGGAGAAACTGGTTCTCCTTTTCCATGTCCGCTAGTTTGCGTTCCAGCGTTTTGACATAATCCGCGTCTCGTTTCATGGTTTTTCGGCGGTTTTTGGGTTGTAAAAGGGGAAGTAAGCGTAATCTGAAGTAATTGCGGTTAAGACGGCGCAGCTCCCTCATCGGGATACCCAAGGTTTCTTCCAGTTCGGAAGCCTGGACTCGTTCGGCGCGATAAGCTTCAACGACCTTCCAGCGGAATAGGTGTCGAGTTTTCTTTTTCTTATAGCCTAACAAATCATTAAGGTACGTATTCATACTGGATTTTGTCTAGATTTTCCAGTAGCATACGTATAGACAAATACACTATTCATTCGACAACCATGCCGTAGTAGAAACGTCTCCCACTCTCCCAACATCGTGTAGCTGATAGCCGTAGCCAGTCGGTCTTCTTTCCAGGACCGGAGTATGGCTGAATCAAGGTCATCAAAGGCCCGGGCATAACTAATTCGATTAGCAGCCCGGAGCTGTTTGATCAGCAAGTGGATGGTTTCACTGACCTATGGAATCGCTAATTTAACCTTTGCAATCGGAGGATTTTTAATCTGTTCCAGAATCTGGATAGGATGAAGGTTATCGTTACTTAGCCGAACTACCCGATTATACAATTCAGCCAGATCCTCGTAGATAGCGGTATAATTGGGACATTTCTTTATGACCCGTTCTCTAGTCTAATCCCAATTAGCAATACTGACTCGGTGTTTGGTCGATAAATACTGATGTTTTCGACTCTGGGTAACTCTCAGGTGAACCGAATATAGGTTATCCTTACCAGGCTTGTCCTTTCTTAGGAGGAATCGGATTGATAGGTTCATATAGGTAACACATAGGTAAAACATTTGTCTATGACTACCCTCCAAAAACCACCTCAAATCCTTCTAAAAGTCCATGCAACGGTCGATTCCGCCTGATTTGTAATCAGGATGCGCAAGCGCGTCGGGCTTCGAATCCCTCCACTTTCTCACCAACTACCCGCTAGTTACCACAAAAACCGTCTTCAGCAATGTTGGCGGTTTTTGTATGGGCTAGTAAATCGCTGCGTTGTCCAGGCCACCCTGATCGGGGCCAGCTCTGAACTCTCCCCGTATACGCAAATTGGTTAAATTTTGTAAAACTGTCTGAATGTCTGCCTGACTGACTATCTTCCTGTTCTTTTTCCAGCCGCTCGACTCATCCAGTTTTACTGCGTATCTCATCCAAGTCGTTTTTGGGTTATAGGCGGTGTTGAACCTCAACGTATCCAGTCCACTGGCCAGAATAACATCATCTTTACTTGCCTGATTGTCTACCACTGACTGCTCCAGATCAAAACGGAGTGTTTGACCGTATCTTTTTTTGACTTCGTTGATAAACGTTTGTGAAGCAATAAAATACCAAACACCATTTGCCGCATCAATCGCAGATAAATAACCGTCTGGATTACCGCCTGTTGGCCTATAGATACCTAGTCCCCCTGAACTTACACGCCCACCCTGATCATCGGTATCAAAGCTATTGACGTTGGCTTGAAATACTTTATTGATACTAGACTCTGAACAGCCTACCGAAAGAAGGGAGAATAAACCAATGATAAAAATTAGTTTGTAAAGGACAAGTATTTCTCTTTTAGAGCACATTGTCCGTAAACGTAATTGATTAAGAGATATAAGATGCGTAGCTACACCTTCTTAAAAAGCCAATAATACCTGTTTTTCCGGAAAAGGTACCGACGAGTAAAATATAAAATGTAAAGCGAATTTGTGACAGCATACCGTTTGAATAATCGACTGTGTTCCATAACAAGCCGGTTAAACCATTCCAGACCTGCCCGTTGCATCCAACGTCCTACAAATTAGAAATTATATCTAATTACTTAATAACCGATTTTTTTGCAGGCTATATCGTATTTTGGTTTACCTACAAGCAGTGTGGCTATTTGCAATTTGCCTGACAGAGGCCGATAGTTGATAACTCAAGTGTATCAAGGGCGTTAAAATCAAATTGCCAGATAGGTTGAAAAGGATCTTGGAGCAAACCTTTATCCAATTACCCGTATCTTGCGATACTACTAAAACAGTTCATGACTCGACGTCGACATCTTTCGCTCATTCTCATTCTTGGCGCTATGACGGCGCTGGGGCCTTTTTCCATTGACATGTATCTGCCGGGTTTTCCCGCTATTGCCAATGATCTGCATACCACAGTTCCTCAGGTAGCGTTGTCTCTTTCCAGTTTCTTCATTGGCATTTCGGCAGGGCAGTTGCTGTATGGCCCGCTGCTGGATCGGTTTGGTCGTAAAAAGCCGCTTTATGTTGGATTGAGCCTGTTTATCCTGACCTCTATAGGGTGCATGACGGTTACGAGCATTGACTGGCTCATTGCTCTCCGGTTTTTACAGGCCATTGGCAGTTGTTCCGCCGGTGTAGCGGCTGTGGCTATGGTTCGGGACTTGTTTCCGGTTGAAGAAAATGCAAAAGTGTTTGCCCTGTTAATGCTGGTGTTGGGTCTGTCGCCTTTGCTGGCCCCTACGCTGGGTGGCTATGTGACGGCTACCTTCGGCTGGCAGTCGGTCTTTGTCATTCTGGGGGTATTGGGTGTAGTATTGCTATTTGCCACTCGTTTCGGCTTGCCGAATGGTTATCTGCCCGATACAACTATGTCGCTGAAACCGTTGCCTATCTTAACCAATTTTCTGGCTGTATTGCGGGTTCGGCAATTTTCTACGTATGCGTTGACAGGGGGGATGTCCTTCGCGGGTTTGTTTGCCTATGTAGCCGATTCACCCCTGGTGTTCATGGATATTTTCCAGGTGAGCGGCCAGGTGTACGGCTGGATATTTGCCGGTTTGTCGGTTGGATTGATTGGTGCCAGTCAGGTAAACAGCTTCTTGCTGCGTCGTTACCGGAGTGAGCAGCTCATTTTTGCGGCTCTGAGTTGTCAGGTAGCCATTACGCTGGTTTTTCTGTTACTAACCGTTCTTGGCTGGCTTGGGCTGGTGGGTACGCTGGTGTTATTATTTGCCTTTTTATGCTGTCTGGGAATTATCAGCCCTAACACGGGTGCGCTGTCGCTGGCTCCATTTACAAAAAACGCGGGAAGCGCATCGGCGCTGATGGGTGCCACCCAGATGGGTCTGGGGGCATTGGCATCGGTGAGTGTCAGCTTACTCAATAATCATACGGCCATACCGATGGTGGGAATCATGGCGGCAACTTCGCTACTGGCGCTCCTGATTCTGCTTTGGGGTAGAAAAAGCATCAGGTATCAGGGGGTGGGAGAGGAACTGCTCGGCGCGGAAGTTTAGCGAATTTTTACCAACCGAAGCACCACCCCCAACCCCCTCCTAAAACAGGAGGGGGCTCCGTAACGGGCTACCCTTTTTTAGCCCCCTCCTGTTTTAGGAGGGGGTTGGGGGTGGTGCTTCGGTTGGTAAAAATTCGCTACTTTCCTTTAGTCTCCGGTTTCTTTTCCAGATCGGCGCGTTGATCGTCGCGCAGGGTTGGGTATTTGATACCGAGCTGTTCCAGGTAGGTTTTGTATTTGGTTGGGTCGTAGTAGAACTTCTCCAGTTTTGGTTTGAACTCGGCCATGATCTTCTTGTTCAGGTAGATTGCCGGGATCTCCTTCGACGAAATCAGGGGGGTGTATTTTGTATCTTTGGTTTGCTCGTCGGTATAGTAGGCTTTTGCCTCCTGAAGCACCTCCGGTTTCATGAGCATATCCAGCAACGTCATGGCCTCTACTTTTGCCCCGGCTACAATACCTTTGTGGGCAATGGGCGTGGCCATCGAAATGGCATCGGACCAGTGGTGACCGGGTAAGCCGGGAATATTCGACGGGTACAGCAGCACAACCGTCGGCACCGCCCATGAGATATCAGAAATATCGTCGGACCCGCCCGTAAGCGGCACCATCGACTGACCTCCCATCATAACTGTTGGGGCAGTGGGCACCGGCGTTCCGATAGTGTCGAGCTTACTGGCCAGACCTTCCCGCTTTGGCGACTGCAATTCTTTCTGGGTAGCTTTTGCCAGCATTTGATCGTCGGCAGACCAGGTGGGTAGACCAATCCGTTTGATATTATCGTACATAGCCGCTGCAATGGGTTTATTGAAGTGACCCGGCCAGGCCGATCCCAGAATTTCGTAGGTGAATTTGGTGTCGGTCATCAGGGCGGCTCCTTCAGCTACTTTGATGCCTGTTTCGAAAAGCTTAACGATTTTTGGGTATGAGCGTTCGCGGAAGTAATACCAGACCGAGGCCTTAGACGGAACAACATTTGGCTGGTCGCCACCGTCGGAGATGACGTAATGCGAGCGTTGGGTTAGCTCCAGGTGTTCGCGACGGAAATTCCAGCCAATGTTCATCAACTCCACGGCATCCAGCGCACTTCGTCCGCGCCAGGGGGCCGCAGCCGCGTGAGCCGCCTGCCCTTCAAACGAAAACTTAACCGAGATCATACCATTATAGCCCGCATCGCCGTAGTTGACGCTGAGGTTGTCGGCAACGTGGGTGAAAATACAGGCGTCGACGTTTTTGAAATACCCGTCGCGCACGTAAAATGCTTTTGCCCCCAACAACTCTTCGGCTACACCCGGCCAGAGCATCAGCGTGCCGGATAGTTTGTTTTTTTCCATCAGCGCCTTCACGCTCAGCGCAGCCACGATGTTCAGCGCCTGGCCGGAATTGTGACCTTCGCCATGACCGGGGGCTCCTTCAACAATAGGGTCTTTATAGGCTACGCCCGGTTTTTGACTGGCTTTTGGAATACAGTCCACATCGGAACCAATGGCAATAACGGGTTTGCCGGAGCCCCAGGTCGCAATCCAGGCAGTGGGCATCCCGGCAATACCTTTCTGAATGGTGAAGCCTTCTTTTTCGAGTAGTGTAGTCAGGTAGTTGAACGATTCCACTTCCTGAAAACCCAGCTCAGAAAAGCTGAACAGCATATCGTTGATTTGCTGTGCCTGATCTTTTCGCTGGTCAATGGCGGCAATTGCTTCCTGCTTTAGCTTTTCGACCTTATCGGCTGTTTGTGTATTCGCTGTTTTAGGCTTTTTCCCCTGTGCCAGCATCATCGTTGGAAGTAGGGAAAGCAAGAGTATAAGTCTTATCGCATAGTTCATGGGAATAGTAGAATTTTATTTCATGTAATGAAGTATTATGTGATAAATATACTTATAAATTAAGAAAAGGCGAAATAAAATTAAAGCTGTTGATATGTTGTATAGCACGCGGATTGTACAGATTTAACGGATAAAGACGGATTGAAACCATGCTCAATCCGTCTTTATCCGTTAAATCTGTATAATCCGCGTGCTAATAGTCTATTCTGATAAAATGACTTTTCTGGTGAAACGCTGAGTGCCCTGAACCATATTCAATATATAGAAGCCACGACTCAGCTCAGCGACGGGTAGTCGTAAGAGGTTCTCGCCCGCAATAACTTGATGAAGTGACTGAATAACTGGCAACGCCCCTGTCGTTACGAGCTGGAGGCTTACTTCGCCCGCTGTTTCGGCTATGTAACGAATACTGATTTCGTTGTGTGCCGGAATAGGATATACGTGTAGGGCCAATTCAGGTGTGAACTCTATAGCTGGTTGGTCGGCCAGTCGGCCACCGCTAGAGGTCGTCACGCGGGCACCTGCCCAATCGGCATGGTCGCAGTTTGTGTTATCGCCCCCATTCGTGACAACCAGTTTCAGGGTTTGTTTACCCGTTATATTCAGGTCGATTGACTTGGTTGCTGTTGTTGGATTCATAACCCCGCTGCTATAAGCCAATACATTGTCCAGATAAACCTCGAAGGTAACGGTTCCACAACCGGCAGTGGCGATTTCGTCATCCATACCCATGTCGGTTATAAAGTGAGTATACTGACCATTCAAAGCATACGTAATCTGAGAAGGCGCGTGTACACCCAAACCTTTGGGGTAGGTTACGCCATTCAAAATTATTGCCCTGCCGTCGCCACCGTTTATCTCGCCGTTACTGCGGTCTTTCTCAACGGGTCCATACCCATTTGTGGCGGACGTCCAGTTCAGGTCCGACAGGTAAGTACTGGTGCCTGCCGTTGGTGTGGTCGGCGAGGCCGGATATAGGAAACCTTGCGGAATTGCCTGCTGAGGCTGTCCCGGATATGCCCACATAAGCTTTGCCACAGCGCCAAGGGAACTCTCGAAATATTCCATTTTAATGGTGTAACGCTGGCCAGCCGTGAGGGCAATTGAATTGCTGTTATCAGTAGCGGGAGCATGCGTAGTCCAGTTATTAATGACCTGATTGCCATTGACCCAAAGCCGTACACCATCGTCAGATATAGTACTGAAGGTGTAGTTGCCTGTAACGGGAGCCTCGACCTGGCCTGTCCAGCGAACAGAAAAATTATCGGTGCCAACGGTGCCCGGAATAGGGGAGTTGTTCCCCCAATCAAAGTTTACGGTGGCATCGGTGCGCGATGATACAATAGGCGTACTGAGGTTTATATTGTTAAAATACTCGCCTAGTAGACCGCTTCCATTTCCGGTCGTAACCGGTGCCGAGACCCGAAAATAAGCTGATGCCGGGATAGTTTGTTTATTAACTCCCGGACCTGAATAACTGGTGGTCATTTCCTGTCCACCGTCCCCCTGAAAAAAGAGAATCGTAATGGCGTGTTTACCGGCTTTTAAGCCAATGGTGCCGGATTTTTCAATTGTCCCATGAACGCCATCATTATTAACCACTTCTGTTGTGCCGATCAGGAGTTTGCTACCATCGTCGGAAGAGGTATAAAACGTGTAGGTGCCATCGGTTGGAGCATTGATATAGCCTTTGAAACGAAGTCCGTAGTTCTCTGTACGGTTGCGAACCGTTATATCAGTCGTGGCAACGGTTCCCGTTTTGCCGGGTGTCAGTCCATTGAAATCGGGCATCGACGTCCAGCTACCTTCATAATACTGATAATTGAGCCCGCTAACGGTGTTTGCCGGGTTTTCGGGGTCCCGTAGCGTAACGGGCGGGGGTGGGGTTGTCGTGGTTTCTTTCATTAACACGGCCGACGAATAGGCAGGCAGTGTTATCTGATTGGAATAGAGGGTGTTTTTGGCATCCCGGTAGTTGCCGTTCAGTGATGTTGTTGCGTTCTGGCCTGTGGCATTATACACCAGCTTGATGTAATCGTCGGGGTTAAGTGTAGAGAGCGTGGCTTCCTTCAAACGAATGTTATCGACCCAGGCCGTTTGTCCGTCGCCCGTTACCTGAAACACCAGAATCGCATTCGCTTCATCGGCTGTGGCGGTGAATACGGCTTCATATTGCTGCCGTGTCGTGCCTAGTAATAGCGTTGACCGCGCCGAGAGGTCGCTGTAATTACCCGATAGTTGGCGCGGAAAAGCATCGATTCGCTTGTTGGCACCAGAGGCTATACCATCAAATAAAAGCTGATACGATTTGCCTTTGGTAACAGCGCCGATTGGTACTGTTGCCAACAGATATGAATTGGCCTGCGAATTTGTAAAGGATATGCGGAGTGACCCACCGTCAAGTTTATTTGTATTATCCCAGTCGGTTCGGCCATTGCCATTAGGCGACCATACACTCCAGCCTTCGGTATTGCTGCCAAAGGAATTTGAGAGCAGACTAGCTCCCGTTTGACTAACAACCTGGCTTTTGTAGGTGATCGGGCTGTTAGACGAGTTCGCATCTTTGCCATACAGTGCCTGCCAACCGGTGAGTGTATAGTCGGCACCTGTAATGCCTGAGCCGGGATTATAAACCGCCCGAATTTTAAACAGATCATCGAAGGGGCGCACATAATAGTTGTAATTGAACTGACCATAGTTGGTCAAATCATTGGCGTTCGACTCATAGGATGCCACGACCTGATTCGGCAATCGGCTGAAAAAAATGTTATTCTGAACGTCGTTGTTCCGTACAGCACAGGCTCCATTGTAGGCTAACTTGATTTGTTCCTCCGAGTTATTGAACGTGGTATTCCCTTTGACACTGATGCTGGATACGCCCCGCAGGAAAATTCCCATTCCCTTCGACCCAAACGAGGTGTTGTTGGCAACTTCTACATTTTGCGAACAGTCGTCCAGAAAAATGCCGTTGGCACCCGAGTAAGCGCCACCCCGCGTGCCTTCCGGTGCGCCAATACCGCTAAAAACAATGTTCGAGATAATGTGCAGATCGCCTACATTGGCCCGACTGCCGTTCCAGGTGTAAATGCCGCCACCGTCGCTTTTGGTCAGGCAAAAATTAGATACCTGATTGTAGCGGACCGTCGCGCTGGTTACGACCGAAATGCCATTATAGCCAACGTTATCTACCAGGTTGTTTTCGATCAGTGTATTGCCTGTGCATAGCGACTGAACGGCAGAGTAAGTGCCATCGCCACTTTTTCCCCGGCCTGGCAATATCCCAATTCGCCGGAGGGTATTTCCCCGAAAGGTAAAGTTTTGATAGGGCCCAATGTAAAATCCACTGCTGTTCGCGTCTTCAATAAGGTTGTTTTCGGCCAGGATCGTATTATTGGACCCAATAATGGCCACCGCGTCCTCGCCCGAATTGGTAATATCATCGCCCGACAATGTAATGTTGGAGCCGCCATTCACCGAAACGCCAGTGCCAAGTGTTTCGGTAATCTTAATGTTATGGACGGTTATGTAAGAGGAATTATTCAGACTGATGCCGTCGCTATTGGTGGCCGTGATGGTCTGGTTGTTTGGGTTGTTCTGGTTGTCGAACAGGCGAATCGTTTTCGTCGACGGGTTGTAATACCACTCACCAACCTGATCCAGCGTGGCCGGGTGATTCTGGATAAAATACCCCCAGCCGTCGGCCAGATCGTAACTGCTATTATTGGAAAGGGTAAGGGTATTGCCATTTTGCTGGGTAATGGCCGCCCGATCCAGAATCCACTGCGTTGGCCGAACCACCGCTTCGCCCCCCGTCCAGTTTTGCGACAGCGCCTGCTGGCTGGTCAGCGATGTTTTCCCGCCATGCGATTGAATCGTGAGATAACCTTTATTCGAATCGCTGAGGTTTGGATAGCGCCCCAGCGGAAGGGTCGATGCATTTCGGTAAACACCCGTTACCCGACTCCCACAGGACGGGCAAGCAGCCTCCCAGACGTTATTGCCGATGTTATTCCAGTTGGAAACCTGAACTGAGCCTGCCAGTATGGGTTTGTTGCCGGAGCCGAAAGCATCAATAATGATCGGTCTGCCGGACGCACCCGACTGGCGTATCTGTAAGTTTCCTCTGAACGTGTCTCCCCGCCGGAACAAAACGACATCGCCAGCCTGAAGGGATAAACTGTTGATTTTTGCCAGCGTCTGAAAAGGCGAACCTTCAGACCGCCCATTGTTGGCATCGTTTCCCGAATTGGCGACATAATAGGTCGTTTGTGCGGTGACAAATTGCCAGCTTGAACACAGGAAAAGCATGAGTGTGTTGCAAACCAGAAACAGTCGTCCTGCCCGGCCGTGTTTCCAGATAAATAATATAGACATGTAGGAATAGGTAAGAGGTATATTGAGTGTTGGCTAAACAGGCAGAGCTTATTTGTTGCTTGCTTTATTACAAGCAAGTTAGTCGCAAAAAATTATTTATTAAACGGTATGTATATAAAAACAGTAGAGAGTGCAAATAATTCTAGGATAAATGGGGTACTACTACGCGATTTTTACTGTAGGCTGATCTACAAGGGGATACGTTCACGTTTTCTGACCTTCAGAGGCTACTTACATGGAATTGATTCCAGTGAATCAATTCCATGTTTTTGGTAGGCAAAAAGTCAGAAATTTTATCGGTTGATTCCGCGATGGAGGAGTATTTATTTGCTTACACTGGTATTCTGATTCTTTTGTAAGGCTTCCAGGGCTGCGGTCAGGTAAACAAGGGGGGCGTTCCAGTTGATGGCAATTTCGTTGGACGCATAGGAGCAGTCAGCATCGAGATACACCTCGTCGGCGATGGTCGAAGTATAACCAGGGCATTTATCCTGTCGGGCAGCATTGGCATTGGTGCCACCCGATAGCAGGCCCGGCACAGGCGAGTCTATACCATCGGCAACGGATGGCCGGTGGTGGGGGTGCATGGGTGTTTTGTCGCCAAAGCCCGTTACAAATGAGTAGCCAACAGCATTGCGTCCCAGCAAATAATCGAGGTTCACAAGGGCATACTGGAGGTACTGGCTACGATTAGGTGAGTTCGTAAATTGATACGCCTGAATAAGCGCAATGCCCTGATTGGCGGCTTCGGCACTACTTCCCCAAATGAAATCCTTCGCCGATTTTCCCATCACAGTTTGATAGGCCTGTTGATTGGCACCGCTGATAAGCGAGTCGGCTAGTGTTATCAGGTGTTGTTCTACGGCAGGCAGGTCTTTTTTGCCAAGGGCAGTCAGGCTGTTCGCTGTCCGGGCCAGTGTATAAATGGCAAGTGTACGAACCTGTGGCCAGGCGGGCAACGGCAACGGCCGACCGGGGGTTTTGCTGTCCGGAAACAGGGTAACGGCGGTGTAATACGTATCGTCCTTTGTGGTCGCATACAGCTCAACGGCGGCCCACATCCACTCATCGTCAGCCGTGCGGTCTTCATACCCACCCGTCACAACATCGGGATCGAAGGCCGAATTCATTGCCTGTTGGTTATAAACGGCATTCGGGTTGGCTTTTGCCCATTTCCAGGCTTTCACCGCTGCCGACAGACAAGAATCGGCCAGACCGGGAAGTTCGTTTTTGTAAGGTTTTATTACCCGACTGGCCTGCGCCATAACAGCTGCAAAATCGAGTGTGGCCGTAATGCTTTTGGCAACCACATACCGCTCATTTGTTGCTTTATCAGGCATAATCATGCCATCGAAGCGGGCGTTGGTCAACTTATGGTACACACCACCGTCGGAAGGGTCCTGCATGGTGAGCATCCAGCGGAGATTCCAGAGGGCTTCGTCCAGCACGTCGGGCAGCTTATTCGTACTTTCGGGAATATTGGTCTGCAGCTTTTTAACATAGTCCGGGAAATCCTCGCAGAGCGAGAGCAAGGTGCCCATTGTAATGCCGGAGTTGACAATATACTTGTTATAATCACCGGCATCGTACCAGCCTTTAGGGGAAGAGATAACTGTTCCGGTCGGACGATCGGCCGAAGCCGCTGATGGGTGAATCAGCACTCGGGTGTCGGGATGTCCCGCCGGACGTGCCCATTTGCCGGCAAATTTTTCGGGCAGGTCGATGGCTGTTCGCTGGTAGTAAAATCCTTTGATAGCACCAATAGCCAATTCCCGATAAACATCTGAACGGATTTCGAACGGGTAGGAGTGACCCATGCCGGGAATGACGACTACGTATGTGCCGGGTTTGGTAAACGACGAAAAATCGGCTGAGCGGGTTGTTTTACCAGACAGGGCGTTTTGTCGGGAAGTACCCAGCATACCAGTAAAAACCACTTTTTTTAGATCCGGTGTGGTGATCTGAAAAGGCCCCTGCGCATCCTCAGCCACCACGGCAATTTTGGCCGCGTTAGGATAAAAGCCAATCTGGTTGAGCCGGATAGCTTCGGAAAGCGACTGAGCGTCTGATTTATTGGCTGCCAGCAACAGGGCCAAAGCAAGAGCAGCCAGCCCTTTATAGGTAAAGTTCATAACGTTTTTTTTAACCTCTAAGGTCTTAAAAGACCTTAGAGGTTTGGCTTGTTACTTCACTACTTTCATCGTACCCTGCATGACGTAGAAGTGGCCGGGAACCGAGCACTCATACATGTAATCGCCGGGTTTTTCGGGGGCGATAAAGTAAATCGACTCGTTGGTGTTGGGTTGAAGCAGGTTTGTATGGTGCAATACCTTCTCCGTTTGTGGAATGTAATTCTTTTCCTGCCCTTCCAGCCCAAGCTTCATGGCCAACTCGCCTACCTGAAGCGCCGAACCGGGAGCTACAACCACAAAATTGTGGAGCATGTCGTCTTCATTGTTGAATACGACCCGAACCTTGCTGCCGGCTTTCACCTGAAACTGATCGGGCACAAACTTAAGTCCCGGTTTGGTACCCATATTGATCGTGTAATCGGGCTCGCCCCAGGAAGCGGGCATTTCGGTTATACGCTTTGCCATCGAACTGCCCGCTGCTTTTGTTGCCGGAGTTGATTTAGCTGCGGCACCTTTCTTCCCAATCGGTCTGCTATTGACCGGCGGTGTCGTCGCCGTTGAGGCCGTCATCATGGAGGCATGGTCATGAGCAGGTGCCGTATGGGCAATGGTCAGTTTTTCGCCATCAGGGATATTATTCAACGTGTAATAGCCCACGTTATGCAGTAAAATCCGGCCCTTTGCCGACCGCACACCAGCCGTCGTAATTTCGTGAATGTACCCCAGCCGAAGACTATCGACCACCAACCGGGCTTTTAACCCATCTTTCGACACCACGATGCCGCGAATTGGACAGCCGCCCCGGTTAATGACCGGACTACCATAAGTAGCATGATACTTATAGTTGAAGCCCGTTACTTTATAGGATGCCGGATCGGCGGCTAGTTCCGCATCGACCGGCTCGGTAAATTCGATTTCGAAGCCATCCGGCATGGCGTGAATCGTTTTCATCTCGAAAGGCATTCTACCCGTCCAGACCACGCGCTGCAAACTGAACTGTTCCTTACCCGTCGACGACCAGCCCCGGCTCGTCATACCCACAAACATGGAGGCATCGTGTCCCCAAACCATGCGCAGTACCCCAGACGAGAAACCCTCCCGGAATGGAAAGACAACCCCCTGATATACACCTTTCACTTTCTCCAGATCAACCCGAGACAGGATACTTTGTCCCTGGTCGCCAATAAATAGCTGGTTTTCAAATGGACCGAATTTGCCTTTTGTGTTGTCCATCAGGAAGCCCGAGGTAGAGATGCCTAAAATACCGTGGGGGAGCCAAACGGCGGGCGCTTTCAGGGCCGTGAATTTTTTAGATACGTCGTAGAGCGGTTCGCCCGTATTGGGTACGTCCTGAGGTTTAATTTTCAGCGGTGAGCCGGGCATGTCTGTCCAGCGCAGGCTTTCGGCATTGCCCAGAAAATCACCTTTCTCGACCTGCGAAATACGGCCCGAGCCTACCCAGTCACCCTGATTTTCGGTATAGAAATAATCACCGGCGGCATTCATGCCGTAGCCAGCGGGTGAGCGCATCCCGGCGGCAAACGGCATCATTTTCCCATCGGGCGTAATTTCCAGTGTCCAGCCGCGCCAGGGCACTAAACTAACGCCATGCCCTAAACTGTTGCTCCAGCCTACATTCAGCGTGACGAGCATATTGCCGTTTGGCAGGAAGGTTGGCCCGTAAGAATATTCGTGGTAATTGCCCGACAACGGCCAGGAGTAAACTTTGTCGTAGGAGTCGGCGCGGCCATCGCCATCGGCGTCGTGCAGTCGGGTAACTTCACTCCGCTGGGTCACGTAAATGTCGCCGTCTTTATAGGTCAGGCCCAGGGGCTCGTGCAGGCCATAGGCAAACCGTTTATACGTTGGTCGGGCCGAGCCGCTGATGTACGGGTTCGACACGATCCAGACTTCGCCCCGGCGCGTACAAACAGCCAGGTTTCCGTCGGGCAGGGTAACCAGACCACCGACTTCCAGAATGATCTCTTCGGGCACAGGCAGCGAAATGAGTTTGTAAAAGTCGTCTTCCTTTTCGGGATCAACGTCTAATTTGGTTAATCCTTTAGGCCCCGGCGCCGGTTGTTTGCTGCTGGAACTTACGGGTAAACCCGTTTTGGACTGAATTTGTGCCTGAACGGCCAGATGGCTAACGCAGGCAAGGCCAGACGCCAGCAGGGCCGTTCTCGCTACATGTTGTAAGGTATGATGATTGATCTTCATGAGAATGCGGTCAGAAAAGTTGAGCGTTTACCAGATAAGTGAATAGGTCACCGTGCCAACGGCGTTGGCTGGCTTCACAGGCAGCAGCATCTCTTTGGTATGCTGCGGTGTGGTGCGAATAACCGGTTTCTCTTTGCCCGGCAACTCAATGAAATACTGTTTGTCGTTGATGGCATACAGGCCATTGGGCAATTGGGTAATCTCGCTTCCTTCGGCAACCCGGCACCAGATTTCGCCGGTCGATTGGGCATTGCCTGTAGAGGTCACCGTGAACGAGTGAATAAGCTTATGCCCATCGCCTTCGCCCGCAAACGACTCCCGAACCTGCGCCGAACCCAACGTATATTTGAATACCGGCCGACCATTGGTATCGACGTCGTAGCCCATATTGTTGTAGGTAGCATTGGAGTCGGGCCAGGCCGCGTTTTGATCGGCGAGATACGTTAGCGATGGCTTTCCCGACAGTTCGATCACACTACCCAGTGGCGCAGATAATTGGGTTTCGCCCCGCCCGTACCACATGGGTGTTGTTTCCAGAAAGTCGCCCCGCCAGATTTGCAGAAACTCTCCTTTGCGCAAATCGACGGTGTAATTTAGCTGACCCGGTTCCCCAACAGACATGGTGTGGGTATGCTTAATGCCGTGGTGGTTCATAAAGCCGCGTTGCATAACGGGTTCGTTCTTTGCCAGCAACGAAATTTCTCCAACGGGGTCTTCGGCACGAATAACCTGATTGAGCGTCGTGTATTGAACACCGGGGCCTTCGACCGCCAGCGTAATGTCGTTGCTTCGGGCATACCACAGCCCAAAGTTTTTAAAGTAGGCTAACTCAACAGGATGGTCACCGGCTTCGAGTGTCACTTTGGTGGATGCGTGCCCGCCATCTTCCGGTTCAATTGAAACGATTTTTTTACCCGCAATTTTTAACTCACCGGCTCCATTGCGAACCGTTTTGTTGACCTCAGCCGGAATCCAGGGTAAGGTTAGCGACAAATAGTATTCGCCCGTGCGGGGAATGTGCAGGGTGCCGGTAATCTTGCCGCCAAATTTATCGCGGCTGCCGGGAGCCAGGTGAGCCAGCACATCAATGTCCATTTCCCGGTTGGGTTTCAGGGTGTTGAAATCGTTGACGGAAGCAAACTTGCCTTCATACGAGCTTAATTTCATGTTGGTAAGCGTTACTGGCTCAATGCCATACGACTTGTAGCGGATGTTCCGAATGGCTACCGCGCCATGATCTCCCTGAACCATAAGCGGGCCTGTGGGCTTTTCGTCCTGGAAAGCCGCCGACCGCGTTGGGCCGGTTACCTCAATATTTTCCTGAACTGTAACGCCATTCAATATCACTTTCAGGAAGCGGGCATTGGCTGTTTTTTCACCTGTCCCGTTGAAACGTGGTGCCCTGAATACAATGCTAAGATGTTGCCACAGGCCCGGTGCTCTACTCACATTCTGAGCGGGCGGGTGGCCTTCATAGCCCTTTCGGCCTTCGGGACGGCTGTCGTCCCAACGTTCGTAAATGGCTCCGCAATCGCTCGGTTTGGGGACTTTTACCCCCCAGCTATCAAAGAGTTGCACTTCATATCGCCCTTCAAGGTAAATACCTGAATTAGAGCCACGTTCCATCATAAAGTCAAGGTCAAGCTCCAGATCGCCATGTTCCATTTTGGTGAACAGATGGTCTTTGCTTTTGCCAGACAAGTCATTGACAAGAACACCGGTGCCGGACTTTGTGCTGGCTTTACCGTCTTTATTAAGGTCGTAAAAGGCATCGCCAACAATTTTCCAATTGCTGCCGGATGGCTTGAAATCAGCCAGACTCTGAAGGTTAATCGGAACTGAGGGAATAACATTCGGTTGTGCTGATACGCCCAGGGTGCAGAGCAGCAGGTAAAAAATAGAACAGCAAACGTTGCGTTGCATAGTCGGGTATAAACAGATGATAATAAGGTATAAAGGCAATGAACACGTTGTGTACTCCCGTAAGATACAGGAGCATTTTGCGTGCTTATCAGCTTAAAAACAGGTATTGGTTTGCAATGAGTTAACGAAGGGAATGCCCGGATCAGGCAATTCATGTTTCGGCACATCAAAAATAGTTGAATCTATTCACTATTTTGAGTAACAATTACAGGAGTTTTGCGGGCTTATCAAGAAAGTAACTATTAATATGTGCCAACCAGCGTAACGACGGATTTTGGTTCCAGCTGAAGGGTATTGGCCGCAACTATAGATTTGGCCAGCGTTTTGGTTTCAGTCGTTGTATAGCTGGCAAAACGGCCATTTTTAATTTTTAATCCGTTAAGGGGCAAGGTTGTTGCGCTGGGTGTCATGTTGATGCAAACTAGTACAATCTGTTTACGACTCGCATCTTTATAGGCCGATACCATACAGTGGCTGGCTTCGGCTACCGGATTATCTGACGTGCCAATGTGAACGGCTACCCGCTTCATGCCGGGACGAACAAAACGGGCATAATTTCCGAACGCCCACAGTTGTTTGGAATCCAGCACCTGACCATTCAGGCGGGCATTATTATGCTGTTTATAACAGCCGTCCGGCCCATTTATATAGACCAACCCATCGCTGTAGTCGTAAGGATTAATGGCCAGCCACCACTGCCAGGATGTGACATTGGCAACGGTCAGATCATTATGAATGACTTTGGCCACATACAAGCCATAGTCCATGTCGGTATGGCGGGGATTGCCATTATACTGACCGCAGATATCGCCCAGAACCCCGAACTCACTCTGCCAAAGCATGGGATTGCCAACGGCTTTCGCTTCTTTAGCCGCTTTCTGGCGCATAGCCACCAGAACAGAATCGGTACAGGTAGTAAAATAGCTATGGTAAGCCCAGATGGGTTCAACGTTGGGGAGTTTGGTTAGAGAGGTAGATTTATCAGAGCCGAAAAAGTAGCCAAGCTGGCTTCCCCGACCACTTTCCGCTTTTTCGTAAAGGTAATTGAGCTGCCCTGCTTCGCCCGTTACGACTGTCGTTTTGGCTTTGCTGGCGGCTAGTTTAGTTGATAACGTTTTTGTTAGGGCGGCTATATCCGCGTTTTCGGCGGGTGAGCCTTCCTGATTGGCTTTACCCGTTTTCCCGGCAGCCCAATCCCACTGCGGCTCATTGATTGGGCTCAGGTAGTCAAGCTTGAAGTGATTGGCAACCGTGGACAGAAAATCTGCAAACGGCGAAATCGCATCTGCTTTAAGGTTAATCGTTTTGCCCCCCGGCGAAAACGCTTTGCCGTTACGGGTCAGCTGAACCGGAGGGGAGTTGGTAAAACCCAATGAATAACGAACGCCCCGTTTGCGAGCTGCTCGCAGAAACCACTGGCTTCCAGCCTGTTTATTCCAATCGTACTGGCCGTCAGGCTTAAGAAAGCACTCTTCGCGACGCCATTCATCTGTAATGAGACTACTGTCTTTTTGTTCATAACTTCCTGCGCCAATATTCATACGCCACAGCGAAAGACCAATGCCCTTTGGCTGGCCAGTGGACAGCGTATCTAAACTGAATAATAAGTCTGCTATTTGATTCTTTTTTGCTTCATCAGGCCAGTTGCCGATAAACTTGGCCGACCAGCAATCGGATGCACCAAAACTATGAATGGTCTGAAATTCTTCCTGAAGGTTGACCGTAAGTGGTTGATCAGGTGGTAAGATAGAGTCTGGATATACGATTTTATTGCCTGAGTTGGTAAGAATCAGAAGGCCGAACGAGATTACTTTCAGTAAAAATTTCATGTTTAACAAAGGGTTGAACGCCGATAGGTGCCGGGCCTTTGCCTGTAGTTCGTCCTTAATCTTACAGTCAGATCAATGAATTGTCGTTGATGGATACAGAATCAAAAGACAAGTCGTTGACATAGTTTGTTATAACAAGTCAAAAAAACGAGCGATACTAGGCACTCGTAAATGTAGCTAATAGTAGCCTTGTTTGCGCCTGTTGGTTCAACCGATTCAAAATGATCGTGTGGGAAGCCAGCTTCTTGTAATTTTTTTTATGCGAAGCCGGATTTGACGATTCTACCTTGTCCATGTCCAGAAGAAGATTTTCCAATTCCTCATGCATATTCATCAGTAACCCAACCAATTGATCTGTAGGACACTGACCTATAAATAGAGGCTGTACTTTATTTCTTCCTTTTTCTGCTTCAGCTTGACTAAGGCAGATGATCAGCCTTTTATAGTTTTCATGCAAGTTGAAAGCGGCTTCAACCCAGTTGGCTAAAATCTGTACATGTGAAGATGAACGCTGTTTAT
The DNA here is from genome assembly GCF_002831565.1 of Spirosoma pollinicola. Classification (NCBI taxonomy): domain Bacteria; kingdom Pseudomonadati; phylum Bacteroidota; class Cytophagia; order Cytophagales; family Cytophagaceae; genus Spirosoma; species Spirosoma pollinicola. The sequence goes on from NZ_CP025096.1 coordinate 1,490,173, forward strand.
CCAGCGTATATACAAGTGGATTAATATTCATTGTAGCTAGAAAGTTTAATAATTTATATTGACTATGGCGTATAAGTGAATAAGAGAGTTAACATAAGGATAAATACTTAAGTAAAAATATATGTTATTACTCATATGTGGGGTTTTTATTTTCTTTTTTTACTAAATAGTTTTTTAGGGAACCATTAGTTTAACATAGTGTATTAAAGGGTGTTTTTGTATCAACTCTTAGGTAGCTATTTATGTATTTTAGCTATTCCCTTTCTTTATAGATCATTCCAATTTATGATGTTATCGGTCATGGGTACTGCCTTACCTTTATGGCGTACCGAGACGGGCTTAACGTACTATGGTTTCATACTGTAGCAGGACAGCCTCAAATCAAATGATAACGACAGATATTTGTATTATTGGCGCAGGTCCTGTTGGCCTGTTCGCTGTTTTTGAAGCTGGTTTATTGAAAATGCGCTGCCACCTGATTGATGCGCTGCCTCAGGTGGGCGGTCAGCTTTCGGAAATTTATCCGCAAAAACCGATTTATGATATTCCCGGCTATCCGGCCATCAATGCACAGACACTGGTCGACAATCTGATGGAGCAAATTGCCCCGTTCAATCCGGGTTTTACACTGGGCGAACGCGTTGAAGGGCTGGAGCGGCAGGAAGATGGTTCCTATATTGTTACAACGACTGACAGCACTGCCATTCATTGCCAGGTGGTAGTTATTGCTGGCGGGCTGGGATGCTTTGAACCGCGCAAGCCCGAAATTATAAATCTGGAGCGCTTTGAAGGGAAAGGTGTTTCATACATGGTAAAGAATCCCGAGCTGTTGCGGGATCGCCGGGTGGTGCTGGCTGGTGGGGGAGATTCCGCTCTGGATTGGACGATCTTTCTGGCTGGTATTGCCAAAGAAGTAACGCTGGTACACCGCAGTGATAGTTTCCGGGGGGCACCCGATTCGGCAGAAAAAGTGGCTGAACTAGCCAAACAGGGACGTATCAACCTTATTCTGCAATCCAATATTACCAGCATCAACGGCAATGGTCATTTGCAGGAGGTGACTGTTACGGCTAAAGATAAATCGGAAACAACGTTCATGGCCGATAACTTGATTCCACTTTTCGGGCTTACCCCGAAATTGGGACCTATTGCCAACTGGGGATTAACCATCGACAAGTCGGCTATCCACGTCAATGTGGCTGATTTTTCGACGAACGTCGAGCGTATCTACGCTATTGGCGACATCAACACCTATCCAGGCAAACTTAAACTGATTTTATGTGGCTTCCACGAGGCCGCACTGATGTGTCAGAGTGCATTCCACCATGTCCATCCCGATCAGAAATTGAGCTTTAAATACACCACCGTTAACGGAGTTCCTACTTTTTAAAAGTGGGTAAGGCACCCACTCATCCATTACCTCATGATTTCATTTACAGTTGAAGACCGCAACGGCGAACGCCAGCCAATCGAGATACCAGAAGGCATTAATCTAAGCCTGATGGAAGTACTAAAAGCGTCGGATTATACGATTCTGGCTACCTGTGGAGGATTGGCCATTTGTGCAACCTGCCATGTGCAGGTACTGAATGGGCTGGACGCTTTGCCCGAACCCCAGGATGCCGAACTGGATATGCTGGACACGTTGCCCGATGCCGATTCAGATAGCCGACTGTCTTGTCAGATTCGCATTGACGAAACCGTAGATGGGGCTATATTCAGAATAAAAAGTGAAGAGCCAATCTAAATTGTAGCACAATAGGGCTTAATCATAGAATTTTATTCTGTTCGTTGATTAGAATAGGAAATAAAAGGCTTATTTGAGGTTGTTTCGCAAACTCCTTAACTAAGCCTTTTATTTATACGCTAATAGCCCATGAAAAAGTTGTCGTTGCTTTACCTGTTGTTGGCTCTTTACCAATTTGCTCAGGCACAAACGTTTACACTGGAATCTGTTAAAAGCTACCCATTCCCAACGGAGTTAACCAGTTCGGCACAAGGGTCGCGGATTGCGTGGGCCTTTAGCGAACAGGGAAAACGCAATGTGTATGTGGCCGAAGGGCCAGATTTTACTCCTCGAAAGCTGACTAATTACACCGACGACGATGGGCAGGAGTTAACCAGCCTGTCTATTTCCGACGATGGAAAATGGGTCGTTTATGTGCGGGGTGGCGATCATGGCTCCAATTGGGATGATGAAGTGCCGGTCAATACGACCTCTTCGCCGGTGGCTCCCAAAGTACAGATCTGGAGTGTGCCGTTTGCGGGTGGCGAACCGAAAGCCATTGCCGAAGGGGATGCTCCCGTCATTTCGCCAAAAAGTGAACGCATTGCCTTTATAAAAGGCGGTCAGGTGTGGATTTCGCCAACAGATGGGTCATCGGCAGCTAAAGCCTTATTTAACGCACGCGGCACGAATAGCTCAATTCAATGGTCGCCGGATGGGTCGAAACTGGCCTTTGTGTGTGATCGGAAAGATCATGCCTTTGTGGGGGTTTTTATCAACGAAACAACGCCTATCACCTGGATTTCGCCATCGTTCTCACAGGACGATTCGCCACGCTGGTCGCCGGATGGCAAACGATTGGTATTTGTGCGGACGCCCGGATCCGGTGGTGCACCTGATTCCATTCTGACCCGTAAATATCGCCCCTGGGCTATCTGGACTGCCGATGCCACATCGGGTACTGCGTCCCAACTATGGCAAGCCCCTAAAACGCTGGCCGGTTCACAACCAACTACGCATGGCGGTTTTAATTTGCACTGGGCTGCCAGCGATCGTATCGTCTTTCTGTCTTATCAGGATGGCTGGCCGCATTTATATTCCGTTGCCTCCTCGGGTGGCGTACCATTGTTGCTGACACCCGCTCCGTTTATGGCCGAGCACATCACCTTAAGTCACGACAAAAAATGGTTGTTATTCAGCGGAAATACTGGCCCCGACAAGCTGGATATCGACCGGCGGCACGTAGTGCGTGTGCCAGTGGATAAAGCCACTATGGAAGTACTCACACCCGGCAGTGGCCTCGAATGGACGCCTGTTGTAACGGGCGATGGCGCGACGGTTGCCATGATCAGCGCCACGGCACAACGACCTCCGTTACCAACCGTCATGGCGTTTACGAAAGGGACGCCTAAGGTTCTTGCTCAGAATCTGGTCCCCGCCAATTTCCCTACAAACCAATTAGTGACACCCAGGCAAGTCACGTTTAAGTCGCCGGATGGGATGATCGTACATGGTCAACTGTTTGAGCCAGTGGGCGGATCGGGTAAAAAGCCTACTGAACGCAGCCCGGCCCTGATCTATGTCCACGGCGGCCCGCCACGGCAAATGCTGCTAGGATGGAATTATTCGGATTATTATGCCAACTCCTATGCCCTAAATCAATATCTGGCCAGTCAGGGGTTTGTTGTATTGTCGGTGAATTACCGACTGGGTATAGGCTACGGTTTTGACTTTCATCAACCGGCGAATGGTGGTGCAGCTGGGGCCTCTGAATATCAGGACGTTCGGGCTGCGGCTGTCTGGCTCACCGAGCAACCCCAGGTCGATGCCACTAAAATTGGCATTTACGGAGGTTCATACGGGGGATACCTGACGGCTCTTGCCCTCGCCCGCGACTCTAAATTGTTTGCCGCTGGCGTTGATATCCACGGCGTCCACGACTGGAGTCAGCAACGGAATGGCATTAGCCAAAGCGACCGATATGAGAAAATTCCCGATGCCGAAAAGGCCGCAAAAGTGGTGTGGGAATCATCGCCGGTATCGTCTGTAAGTAGCTGGACATCACCCGTGCTGATTATTCACGGCGATGATGACCGCAACGTTCGCTTCAATCAAAGCACTGACCTTGTCCGGCGGCTCGACAAGCAGGGCGTTTCGATGGAAACTCTCGTTATTGTCGACGATACGCACCATTGGATGAAGCACACGAATGCCCTGAAAATGAGTGGCGCTACCGCTGATTATTTCAAGCGGAAACTGATGAAGCCGAAGCAATAATCCTACTGAGCGAATTTTGATATATGGAGCGCAGATTCTTATGATTCTTATGGACAGATATGATTTTTTGGTTCCGTTGTCAAGTACCCTCGGTCTGTGTCCTCACAGACCGAGGGTACTTGACAACAACTCACTTTTGTCCTGCTGTATGTTTCTCCAGCAGCTTTAGTGTGTGATCAAGTGATTTTGTATCACTCCAATCCTGATGGCCGGGCACGACAATTCGGGCGTTACCAAAGTTCTTCATAACATTCCGGATGGAACCCGCCCAGGTATTCAGATTGGCATCGGCGAGATTGCCCATACCAAATGCGGCCACACTTTTTATCAGACAGCCCCCGTATAAAATTTTCTGGTTTGGTAACCACACCACGATATTGTCGCTGGTATGGCCTTCCCCTGGAAAATAGCACTGTATTGGTTCCTGACCAACAGTAAATGTGGTATCATTGGGCAAAATGCCTTCTGGCGATTCAAACCCCAGTTTAATCGACTTTTGGGCTGTCAAGGGCGTACTAATAACCCGAATTCCAGCTTTGTGAAGTTCGTTTATACCCCCTACTTTGTCTTCATGAGCGTGTGTAATGATACAAAGCCGAACGGGCTGATGCAGGTTCTTGCTAACCCATTGAAGTAACTGCCGGGTATTGTCGGTATTGGTATCCGTATCCCAGCCTGTATCGATCAGTACGACTCCGTCCTTTGTCTTGATGATCAGGCCATTGGCCGGGAAAGGTGTTTTGCCGTAGATGCCGTACGTTGTATGGATATATACTTGCTCGTTGAGTTTTGTGACCGAAAGCTGTGGTCTTTGCACAGGTTGAGCCTGAGCCGAAAAGATTACGAATAGGAAAAGAAAAGGTAAGACGCGCATGGATTAGGGGAGTTCTGGTAGGGATATTTACCACCCCCAACCCCCTCCTAAAACAGGAGAGGGCTATGCAGAAGGAGGCTTTTCTTGCTGATTTTCAAATAGTTAGAATGGGTGAATAACTTTTCGTATTAGCACCCACAAGCCGCGTTTGGTTTTATCAATAAAAAGGAAAGCAAAAATAATACACCTCTGCATAGCCCCCTCCTGTTTTAGGAGGGGGTTGGGGGTGGTCGAGCCGGTTGGGGGGCAAAACTGATAAACCATTCTGCTCCGGCAATTTGTCTTTATAAACAGGTCAGTTTGTAATTTATCTGCTTTCTTACTGAGCTAACACGCCAACTTTTAAAAAACTCGCACCCGATTTGCCATGATAAACCCGGTGAGTGGCTTTCTTGTAATCGGACTCTTTCGCACTGAAAACGGGTACAAACGTCTGTGGGTTTCGGTCACTCCAGGGAAAGCATGAACTTTGCACCTGAACCATAAGCCGATGGCCTTTTTTGAACGTGTGCAGAACATCCTGCAACTCAACGGCGACCTGTGTTGGCTGATTGGGTGTAAACGGAACGGGCTTGCTTATGTTGTTACGATACCGTCCCCGGATGATCTCACTGCGAATCAACTGCTGGTAGTCGCCATAAACCACATCTGGTTTCTTTGGATTCTGAGGGGCATCGGGTGGATACACGTCAATAACTTTCACTACCCAATCGGCGTCAGTTCCGGTAGTTGAGACGGTAAGTTGAGCCATAATTGGCCCGGCTAGGGTCAAGTCTTCGGTCAGGGCGTCAGTCTGGAACGTTAGCACATCGGGCCGAGCCGAGGCAAATCGCTGATCTTCCACCATGTAATCAGCGGAGAAACCATCGTTGATGTTGCTGGAAAACGGTACGGGATGAGCCGGGTCGGAGGGGAATTCGGAAAAGGCGGTACCCGTTGTTGCGGGTGTAAAGCTAAGTTTTCCATTACCAGCCAGATACACTTGTTTTTGCACCATTCCGGCGGGTGGATAGGTGTCGAAGGAACGCCAGCGATTGGTGCCGGTCTCAAACAGTGTTGCTTCGGGCAGGCCCAGCGGGGTCGCGTTCCGACTGTTCGGTTCTGTGAAGAGGTAGTGTTTGAAAAATTTGGCTTCGATATTTTCCTGATAATACGGCGACACGTTTGACCCGAAATCCTGATCGGCAAGTGTCTGCCCCGAAGGCCCAGCCCAGCCGCCGTGCACCCAGGGACCTACCACAAAAATGTTCTGGATGCCGGGGTTCTGCTTTTCGATGGCCTTGTAGGTGTTGAAAGTGCCATATAAATCCTGCTCATCATACCAGCCGCCAACAACCATAACGGCATGTTTGATGCCTTTCAAATGGGGCAGAATATTCCGCTTCTTCCAATGGTCGTCGTAGTCGGGATGCTCGAAATTTTCATGATAATATTTATTCCGGCCCTTATAAAACTGGCTCTCCGAGTTTGCCGTCGGCCCCATATTCAGGTAATAATGATACCCGTCGGGATCATTAATATTGAACAGGGCTGGTGGATTTTGCTTCGTTGGTTGTTTGTGCTCCTGAAAAAACGTGTAGAAACCAAAATTGGCAGAAATCATGAACGCACCATTATGAAACGCATCATCGCGCCATAGATCTGCCATAGGAGCTTGTGGCGATGAAGCCTTTAGTGCCGGATGACCGGATACTGATCCCGCCGACGTGAAAAAACCGGGATAACTAATGCCCCATTGACCTACATTGCCATTGTTGGCGGGTATGTTTTTTAATAGCCAGTCGATGGTATCATAAGTATCTGATGCTTCATCATGGTCAGCTGTTCCTTTTTTAATATCCACGTGCGGGGTCATTTCCACAAACGTCCCTTCTGATGCCCAGCGCCCGCGAACATCCTGATAAACAACGATGTAGTTATCACGCAGCATGAATGCATTCGGGCCAACGCGCCGACGGAAACGGTCTGTTCCATAGGGCTGACAACTATAGGGCGTGCGTTGCATAAGGATCGGATGGGTGACGGCCTGGTCTTTGGGAGCGTACACCTGTGTGAACAGTTTCGTGCCGTCGCGCATAGGTACCATAAATTCGAATTTCTGGTACATCTCACGGACATAGGTCGAATCCTGTGCGGTAGTGAATGGATACGGACTAGTTGATGACGTTGACTGGGCTACAGCACAAGCAGGTGCTAGCAGCAGGATTGTGAGGAGTGTTTTCAATAGTATGCTGGAATGAAGTTGTTTTTCGGTGCAAAATAGTCTCTAATTGCACTGGTCAACGGTGTTGGCTACTAATTTCCTGAATAACTGATCGAATGTTCATGAAGATCTGCTCTTATGCCAACAAGCAGGGCATTGACTTATTGGAAGGTCAAAATGAATGGAACGCGGATTGAACGGATTTTGCGGATTCACTCTGATAAGATCTTTTAAATCCGCAGAATCCGTTCAATCCGCGTTCCAATTTTTATACCTCCCTGGCGGAGTGATTCAACTGAGTTAATTCGAGAAACAGCTGGGCGGCTGGCTCAATCAAGTTGTCGTTGAAGTCATAGTCGTTATTGTGTAAGGCCGGTGAGTTCTCTCCGTTGCCAATGCCAAACATAGCTCCTTTGTATTTTTGCGTGAACAGACCAAAATCTTCACCCCATTTGAAAGGCTCCTGTTTCTCAACGAATGAATACCCTAATTGCTGTGCCTGTTGCCTGATTTGATCGAATACTTCTTTATCGTTTTCGTTGGCAACGAATGCTTCTGTATATGTGGTTTTCAGATCAATACCACTCCCGGTAGACAGTTCCGCCAGCAACGCCTGTAGTTGCTTTGTCAGCGCTTCCATTCGCCTGGCATTACGGGTTCTGAGTGTCAGGTGAACTTCGCCGTAGCCTGCCGATATACCGTATGATTTCTCGCCCATAGTCGTATAGATAGGCGTTACGAGGGCGAATTCATCAGATTGAGGATCAGGGTGTTGTATCTGTTTCGTTTGTAGGGTGAAATCAGCCATTAAATAGGCTGGATTAAGTCCCTTTTCGGGTTCGGCCGAGTGGGAGACTTTCCCCGTGAACGAAACGATCATGCTTAAAACAGATGACGTAAAGGAGCCCGGTTTGCATACAATGACACCCTCCTTATAGCCCGGCAAATTGTGCAAGGCAAACACCCGGTCTGGGTGGATGTTTGCCAGAGCAGGGTCGTTCAGAACAGCCTCGGCCCCTTTGCCGTTTTCTTCGGCGGGTTGAAACAATAGATAAACTCGACCGGTAGACACAGGCTTTTCGGCCAGTAACGAAGCTACTCTAGCTAAAATAGCCGCGTGTCCATCGTGACCACATTTGTGTGAAACCCCTTCATTACGGGAGCGGTGCGCAAACGTGTTGATCTCCTGAATAGGCAACGCGTCAATATCTGCCCGAATCAACGTGACCGTGCCTTCGGTATCTTGGCCATATTTTAGTAGCAACCCTGTTGCGGCAACCTCTTTAATCGAGGTTGGGTTGAACTGGCTGACGAAGGCCTTTATCCGTTTCTGCGTCTCCAGTTCCTGACCCGAAACTTCCGGGAATTGGTGTAGCTCATGTCTGAATTGAGCAAAGATGTCTGGATTCTCCATGTTCTTAGGGGGGGAGGACTCTGGCGCGGGTTTGAACCCGTGCCTGTCTATATAGCAAGCCGGTCCGGCGTCCCGGTTCGCTTGCGTCAGTGAATACTGACTTCATTAACAGGTACGGGTAAAAACCCGCGCCAGAAGCTACCGGCTTCCCGAATACTTGGCCGGTTCGCTGTTTTTGGGCGTGCTTTTCTGGATAAACTTTCGAAGGTGCTCGTTACTGGTGGCGAGGTCTTCTTTACGCAGGTACATCATGTGGCCGCTCCGATACCCTTCCCACTGCATCCTATCTTTCAGTTTACCGCTGGCGTCCATTTGCCACATGTTGTATTTGGCATTGAAGTAATCGCAGGCGCCATCATAATAGCCCGACTGGACCAGCAAGTGCAGATACGGGTTTTGGGCCATCGCCTGTCGCAAGTTTTCGCCGGTGTGGTTATTTGTGTTGTCCCAAGGGAAAGTAGGGCCGAACATGAAGTATTTCAGGTCGGTTTTATAGTTGAGTTCTTCACGCATGTACAGGTTTATGGCGGGCGTGAACGAGTGAAGCCACGAGGTCAGTTCGGCATTGTAATCGGGACCGATACCGGCATCTTTACTGTCTACACCAAGATAGCGGGAGTCAAGCCGTCCAACTGTCTGACTTTTGCTGCGAAGGAGTTCTTTCCAGAAAAAATTGGTTGGCACATCCAGATTCTGTTGCAGTACAGCCGTTTCCGATAAGCCGGAATAGCGGGCCACTTTAGCCGCAATGTCTTTCCGTTTCTGGTCACTCAGCGAACCACCCAACGCCAGCGCAGGCAGGTATTCCTGAATAGTAAACGCTTCTACTTCCGGCAGAACATCGGTCAGGTCTTTCTTTTGTAGATCGGCGGGTAAGGCTTTATGATACCAGGCTGTAGCGGCAAAGTAGGGAAGTTTCAGGACACCTTTAGCCGGGCCATCACGCTCAATACCCAGGTCGGTAGGCGACACTAAAATCACGCCGTTCAGGTACATCCAGTGGGCGTTTTGTAACTCCAAAGCCAGCCCGGATACACGCGCTGTGCCATAACTTTCGCCAATCAGGTATTTAGGCGACGACCAGCGATTGTAGCGGCTTACAAACGTATTGATCCAGTCGGCCAGGTATTTAATGTCGGCATTAACGCCAAAGAATAATTTTGCCGCCGGAACGTCTTTGTTGACTGGCCGCGAAAACCCTGTATTCACGGGATCGACATACACAATATCGGCCACGTCCAGAATGGAATTGGGGTTGTCTTTGATGCCATAGGGCTGAATAGGATAGCCCTCATCATCGACTTTCAGAATGCGCGGTCCGGTATAGCCTATCATCATCCAGACAGATGCCGTTCCGGGGCCACCATTGAACGAAATGACTAAAGGACGGGTGGCCCGGTCGGCTACATCAGACCGTTCAAAATAAGTGAAAAACACACCGGCAACGGGTTTCCCCTCTTCATCCCAAACCGGAATAGTGCCGACGGTTGCTTTATAAGGCACACGTTGGCCTTTAATGGTCACCTGTCCGTTGGTCACTACCTGCGAATCAATGTTGAGGGTGCGGGAGAGCGAAACGGGTTTGTCCTCTTTTGGTTTGTCGGCGGGGGTTGGCTTTTGCGCAAATGTGCTGATTATTGTCAGGTAGCAAATAAGCAAAAGTATAGATGATTGTTTCATGGACATTAACAGGGTTGATAGATGTAATGGTAACGAATAGGTTGATGGGACACGGGTTTTTTTGTCGAAGATAGGGAGAATATCGAGTGATGTAACTACCAATATTCTGTAGACGAAATGGTATGAAGAATACGTGCTTTGGCTGATTTCAGCCTGATTTTGATGAGTAGTTGGCTGGAACGAAGTAAAAGTTGGACTTAATTGAATTTGGGGGGCGTAGGCTTATAACTTTCCGTATTTTAGCCTATTCGCCCAATTAACTATTGTCATGAGGTACATCTTTCTGTTTTTATTTGTTAGTTCGGGTGTTTCGGCCCAATCGCTGTCGAAGCCCGAAAAGAGTGTCATTGCCACCGTACAAAAGCAACTGCCGGAAACCGAAGCCTTTCTGGAAAAAGTCGTTAACATCAATAGTGGCTCCCTCAATAAAGAGGGCGTTCGGACAGTCGGGAAACTGATGTCGGACGAACTCGATAAACTGGGCTTCAAAACGGAGTGGATCACGTTGCCCGATTCGCTCAACCGGGCCGGGCATCTAGTAGCGACGCATCAGGGTAAAAAAGGCAAAAAGCTGTTTCTTATTGGTCATCTGGATACTGTTTTTGAAAAGAGTCTGCCTATGGAGCCGTTCACTCGCGTTAATGACTCGACCGCATCGGGACAGGGTGTCAACGACATCAAAGGGGGCGATGTGCTGGTAATTGCCGCGCTTAAGGCCCTGAATGCTCAAAAGTTGCTCGATGATGCGTCGATCACGGTTTATTTTACGGGCGATGAAGAAAGTGGGGGCGGGGCAGCCAGTCGCATTGATTTCATAGAGCGGGCTAAAAAATGCGACATAGCCTTGGCGTTTGAAACAGCGCAGGGATTACACAGCGTTACAACCGGACGGCGGGGTTCAAGTAGCTGGACACTCAATGTGAAAGCCCGTACTGGCCATTCGTCCCGAATATTCAGCGATTTGGGGTACGGCGCTATTTACGAAGCGGTTCGGATTTTGAATGAGTTTCGGCGCACGCTGGGGCAGGAGCAGTATCTCACATTTAATCCCGGTCTGATTGTGGGCGGCTCTGAGGTGCATTACGATGACAAAACTGCCAAAGCCGAAACCATTGGAAAAACGAATATCGTAGCCGGTACGGCTTTGGTAAAAGGCGACCTGCGTTTTCTGACCGAAGCGCAAAAAGAAACTGCCCGCACCCGGATGCGCGAAATCGTTGATAAAAGTTTGCCGCTCACCAAAGCGACTATTTCTTTTGCCGATGGTATTCCCGGGATGGAGCCGTCTGCTGCCAACGATGAACTACGCAAGCAACTGGATAAACTCAGTCAGGATATGGGGTTAGGCAGTGTGCAGGCGGGGGATCCCGGTTCGCGCGGGGCGGGCGATGTGTCGTTTGTTGCTCAGTATATGCCGTGTCTGGATGGTCTGGGGGCATCGGGTAAAGGCGCACATAGCATCGAAGAAACCATGAATATAAAAGAGTATCCATTATTGATTCAGCGTACAGCCCTGTTCATTTACCGACTAACAAGGTAAGCAGGATGGAAGCTTCCCATCTGAATTCAGGCAAAGTGCCTATTTTTACGAACGTACCTTGTATCTCTCCCTTACCTACATATGAAAAAACGTTTACTTTGGCTGATTCTCATTGTGCTTATAGTTGCTGTATACCTATATCCTGTACCAAAAAAAGACGCACTTGACTTGTACACCGGAACTGACAAGACTCTAATAAATGGTCTGGCGGCCTTCCGGAAACAGCCAACATCAACAATTAATACGCAAGGGTACGACTGGACGTATCTGGTACTGGGTAAGGGGCCAAAAACCATTCTGTTTCTGCATGGCATGACGGGCGGCTATGATTTCTGGTGGCAGCAGATGAACGCATTGAGTCGAGATTATCGGGTTATTAGTGTTACTTACCCGCCTGTTGATAATTTGCCGAGCCTGGGGAATGGCATTGTGGCAATTCTTGATAAAGAAAAAGTTGACACGACAGCCATTGTGGGTAGTTCGCTGGGGGGCTATCTGACTCAATATCTGGCGGCAACCTATCCTAATCGGGTTACGAAGGCGGTCTTTGGGAATACTTTCCCGAATAATGATAGCCTTAAGGAAAAAAATGGGACAAAGGTTGCTGTTGCAACCTGGTTGCCGGAGTGGTTAGTAATGGGTGGGTTACGTCAGAATTTACTCGACGTTGTCATTCCTGCCTCAGAAAATAACCCTCTGGCCGGTGCTCAATTGCTCGAAAATACGTACGGACGCATGTCAAAAGCGCAATTTCTGGCCCGTTATTACTGTGTAGTCGATAAATTTCATCCTATTGACAGTAAGCAGACAGCTATCCCCCTATTGATTCTGGAGTCAGATAATGACCCGCTCGTCCCGGCAGATTTACGGATGAAACTGAAACAGTATTACACAACTGCGCAAGTCCATACGTTCCATCAGAAAGGCCATTTCCCTTACCTGAACGGCCCGGCAGAATACAATGCAGTATTGACAGCGTTTTTGTCAAAATAAGGAGAAGAATATGATCTTTTAATCACATTATCAGTAATCTAACTCTGTCTAATTTATGAAATATCTCTGCATTTTCCTGCTTGTTCTCAGTGTGACTCTCTCCGTATCCGGGCAGCACAAAAAAATCGTTCAGCTGCGTAAAGCACCCGCAACGCCATCGCCTTACCCATTCAGTCAGGGGGTTATTAGCAACGGACTTTTGTTCGTATCGGGGCAGGTTGGAACAGACCCGCAAACCAGCAAACTGGTGGCGGGGGGAATTGAGGCCGAAACGGAGCAAACCATTCAGAATATCAAAACTATTCTGGAAGATGCGGGCGCTTCGCTCGATGATGTTGTGAGTGTAACGGTGTACCTCAGCAATATGGATGAGTTTGCAAAGATGAACGCGGTTTACCGGAAATTTTTCAAAGAAGGCACATACCCTGCCCGGACAACTGTTGGTGTAGCGAAATTAGTCTTCGGTTCCAGTGTTGAAATGACCATGACAGCCGCCATGCCTACTAAATAAGACGGGAATAATTGATTAATAAGTTTTTCAACCACAGAGGCACAAAGAACACAGAGGTTCACAAGGGTAGAGAATAACCCATTGAACCTCTGTGTTCTTTGTGCCTCTGTGGTTGAAAACCTTTTAGTTACTGGAATAATAGTCAAGCATACAATTCAACTTAACTCAATATTATTCATTCTCCGCCGAGGACTCACAACGCCTGAACAGACCTTTATAGCGACCCGCGCCGGATCATGTAAAATGGATTTTTGACCTTAATGCGCTTGTTATCAAGTAATAATGAAGCTGCCGTGTAGCCCATTGCTTCAAAGTCGGTGGTGATAACCGTTATATTCAACAGTTCTTTAAGTGTCGTTTCATTGAATGAGATAATGCCAATTTCCTGACCTAACTCATAGCTCGACTGGCGCACCTTCTTGACCAACTCCGATAAATCTGTTTCCTCGACAACAACATACCCCGTACCAGCCTGGAGGTTTTCGTGGATAGCGTTCTCTTTAATACAGAACTCTTTACGATAGTTGACGCAAAATGACCGAAAACCATGCGCAATTTCGGATGGGTAGTTGCCGTCGCTGGGCAAGATGAGCACCATTCGGCTGTACTTGTTCAATAAATCCTGCGCATTTTCAAGGGCCTCACAAATGTCTTTGTCAAAATTCTGATAAACGCTCAGGGGCGAGCCTGCCAGCTCCGACACATCTTTATCAAGCAACACCAATTCGTTGGTGGGAATAGACTCGAGCACTTTTATATAATCGGCCTTATCCAAATCCTGGGTGAAATGGGGCATCACAACGTAATAGTTGTATTTGCCCATATTCTTCTCGATGATTTCCTGAAAGTGGCGGGCATTGTAATGGTGAATCTGAAGATCGACCGTTGCCTTGTCGCCAAGAGCTTTCAGGAAAGCATAATAAATTATTTTCTTGTAAGAACTTAGCTTGTTGAAAACGAGCAGGATTTTCAGCTTGGTCGTCGTGTTTGTCTGCACATAATACCCTTTGCCTTGCACCGACGTAATGTAGCCGCGTTCACGAAGTTCGCGGTATGCTTTTTCGACCGTATCACGGGCTAAATAATACTCGACACTTAACTCACTAATGGAGGGTAATTGCTCATTGTTTTTTAAAACGCCCCGTTCAATATCGGTAATGACCGACTGCACAATCTGCTTATACTTAGGCGTTTTGTCTTTTGGATTAAACTGTAGCTTGTAAAGCGGAGAAAAAGAGTTGCAATAAACATCAACAAGATCCCCGTATGTTTGACGACGACTATGACCTGGAGACGTGATTTTAGCAATCATACTTGCGGATAGTTTATGTATTATTCTGAGAGGGCAAATTTTCTGTCTACTATATTGTTAACTGACATCTATACAAGCTTCTACATAATAATGCACATAAAGAAAGAATCAGCGCTTTTTTTTTATGCAAACGTTATCAGGAGCGTTTGCAAAGAGTATAAATGCCAGATTTTGTTGTAAAAAAGGAAGTGTGAATTTATTGTAAATAGCTCTGATATCAGCTATAAACAAGGGGTTGTATTTGAAGGTTATTGTACTTTTTTAAGACATATTATTAGGAGGTTAAGCTTTTAATTGTGCCTTTTCCTGAAGAATGGCTGATGAAACTATTGACCATGATGATAACAATTTCGCGATCAGCGAGATAACAGTTCTTTAATAAAAGACAGGCTCGGGTTGGTAGATGGGCTCTCCCAGCGACTTTGTATAGTATATACAGTTTCACTTTCTACCCGCCAGCTGCCTTAATTTACCAGCTAATTTCGGTTTCAGAACGATGCATCGAACCTTTATAAATCTTACATTTTTTTATTTCATCTTATTCCCTGTATTTACTTTTTCTCAAACACTGGTACCACGCCAAGCCTGGATTCGGGGTACGCTGGTAGACGAGAAAAAAGCACCTCTTCCCTTTACAACGGTTGCTTTGCATCGAACCACCGATTCGTCATTGGTGACTGGTGTGGTGGCCGATGAGGCTGGCGTCTTTGGAATACAAGCCAAAGCCGGGCAATACTTTCTGAAAATCAGCGCAGTGGCTTTTCGGGAAAAAATTGTTTCAGCTATTTCGCTGGCTGAAGAGGATAAACAATTGGGAACGCTGGTGCTCATTGCCAGCGCCAAACGGCTGGACGAAGTCGTTGTGGTAGGAGAGAAAAGCCAGATGGAACTGGCCTTGGATAAACGCATTTTCAATGTTGGTAAAGATCTCGCCAATGCCGGAGGAACGGCATCTGATATCTTAAAGAACATTCCTTCGGTAGCCGTAGATGGCGATGGCAACGTTAGCCTGCGCGGAAGCAATAGTGTTCGTATCCTGATTGACGGAAAGCCATCGGGGCTGGTAAGTTTCAAAGGCGGGAGCGGTTTGCAGCAACTGCAAGGCAGCATGATTGAGCGGGTTGAGGTGATCACGAATCCATCGGCTCGGTATGAGGCAGAAGGAATGGGGGGTATTATAAACATCGTTTTAAAGAAAGAGCGGAAAGAAGGAATCAATGGCTCCTTTGATGTTATTACTGGCTATCCAAGCAATTTTGGAGCCGCGGCAAATATCAATTATAGGCGTAAAAATCTGAACTTCTTCGTCAACTATACCGCTTCCTTCCGAAATACGCCGGGCCGTAGTTCCCTGTATCAGGAGGTGTACAGCAACGACACAACATTTGTTTATCGGCAAAACTCAACAAGTAGCCTGAAGGGTCAGAATAATAATGCACGTGCTGGTATTGACTATTTTTTCAGTCCTAAAAGTATTCTAACGGCTTCCTACACCTGGCGGCTTAGTAAAGGCAAGCGCTTTTCTGATATTCAGTATTTGGATTATAAAGCCAACACCAATACTATTCTGCAAAGCCGCACAAACCGAACGCAGGACGAAACCGAAACTGAGCCGAATTCCGAGTATGTGGTAAGTTATAAAAAAACCTTTGCCCGTGAGGGACACGAACTGACCGCCGATGTACGCTATCTGGATAACTGGGAAAAGTCGGACCAGTATTTTGCCCAGCAAACGTTTCTGCCGGATGGCAGCCCTTCCGGAATACCTAACCTTCTGCAACGGGCCATTAATGACGAAACCGAAAAGCAGTTGCTGGTTCAGGTCGACTATGTGCGCCCATTTGCCAAAGATGGTAAGCTGGAAGGGGGGGTACGCCTGAGTTCACGGGATATGACCAATAACTACACCGTTACTCAACAAAATTCAGATTATAGCTGGACACAACTACCGGGCCTGACCAATGATTTTTTATATGTTGAAAAGATCAATGCACTCTATGGTATCGTGGGGAATAAGGTTCGCAAATTCTCCTATCAACTGGGCTTACGGGCTGAGTGGACTGATGTGACAACGACGCTTAAACAAACGAATAATGTTAACCCCCGCAGCTACGCCAATCTGTTCCCGAGTGTGCATGCCACCTATGATTTACCCCATCAACATGCCTTACAAATCAGCTATAGCCGCCGGGTACGTAGGCCACAATACAATGATTTAAGCCCGTTTATGACGTTTAGCGATAATCGTAACTTCTTCAGTGGAAACCCGGATCTGAATCCCGAGTTTACGAATGCGTTCGAAATTGGTCATGTCAAATACGTTGAAAAAGGGTCGATGAGCTCGTCGATCTATTACCGGCACACAACGGGAAAGATTATCAGGATTCGCCGGGTCGATGAGCAGGGAAATTCCAACACACGCCCTGAAAACCTGGCCACGGAAGATTCCTATGGCGCCGAATTTGCTGGCTCGTACGCACTTTATAAATGGTGGAAACTCGACGGCAGCGTTAACTTTTTTCGGGCTATAACCAATGGCGGCAACCTCGACGCGAGTTACCAAAGCGATACCTACAGTTGGTTTACCCGCCTGACTTCCCGCTTTACTATACTCAAAAACACGGACTTTCAGTGGCGGGGAAATTACGAAGCTCCTCAAAAAACACCACAGGGAAGCCGAAAAGCCATTACTACGTTAGATCTATCTTTAAGTAAAGATGTGCTCAAAAATAATGGCACATTGGTTCTCAATGTCATCGACGTTTTTAACTCCCGCCGTTACCGATCCATTACAGAGGGCGAAAACTTTTACACCGAAAGCAATTCGCAGGGACGCCTGCGCCAGATAAACGTGACGTTCAATTATCGACTGCATCAGGCTAAAAAGAAAACGAAAGAGCCGGGCGAAGGGGAGTTTTAGGCCTGTAAGTGCCGGATTGGTTATGAACCTGTTTGGCGATAAAGTTGTCTTTTCTCGCAGGCATCTGTGAGTAATAGATCAGTAATCGAAATCAACTTGACAAACGCACATCAACAAACGAAAGCGGGGCTTTTGGCCTTATGCCAAACATACATCCAAAAGCGAATTGATACCGCCCGACAAGCTATGGAAAGCGCTCAGGAAGCGGCTAATTCCGAGTCGAAAAGCAGCGCGGGTGACAAGTACGAAACCGGCAGGGCAATGGCCCAAAACGAACGTGATCGCAATGCTCAGTTACTGGCCGAGGCCAAAAAAGTTGACGGAGAACTGAAGCAACTTGCTATCGAAAAAACATATGAAACCGTTCTGCCGGGAAGTCTGGCAGTTACGAATCAGGGGTTATTTTTTATTAGTATCGGCGCCGGAAGGCTAACGCTCGATGGCGTGGATTACTTCGCCGTATCGGCGGCATCGCCAATCGGAACAGCCCTGACTGGCCGAAAGGCAAATGACACCGTTACGTTTAATAAGCTGGACTATACTGTGCTGGACGTTTATTGACAGGATCAAAGCCTGTCAAAAACCTTAAAATACCCGTTCGCCACCAATCCAGGTCTGTTTCACCTTTGTCTGGCGTAACTGCGGATTCGGGGCAGTCATGATATCGCGGTCGAGAATAACAAAATCGGCTTGTTTACCAGGGGCAATGCTACCCCGCAGATGATCTTCGAAGCAGGCATAAGCGGCCCAGCGTGTCATGGCCAGCAATGCCGATTTACGATCAACGGCATTCTCCATCTGATAGCCGCCTGCCGGGAAATTTTTAGCATCCTGCCGCGCCACAACTGAGTGAAAGCCAAAGAGAGGGTTAACCGCTTCGACCGGAAAATCACTACCAAAGGCAATCATGTTGTTTTGCTTCATCAAATCCTTGAACGCATACGCCCCTTTCACCCGAATAGGCCCCAATCGCTCGGTGGCCCAGTACATATCCGAGGTGGCATGTGTAGGCTGAACCGACGGGATGATTGAATACTTACCAAACTTATAAAAATCATCGGCAGATATAACCTGGGCGTGCTCAATGCGCCAGCGCCGGCCGTTGTGGCCCTTCAATAATTTTCCATAAAGGTCGAGCATGAGGTGGTTGGCCGAGTCGCCAATGCAGTGCGTATTTGCCTGAAAATTCGATGCGTAGAGTAGCTTGGTTACGCGTTCCAGTTCTGATGGTCCAAGCAATAGGAAGCCCCCTGTTTCGGGGCGGTCGCTGTAGGGGCGACGGAGGCAGGCACCACGTGAGCCCAAGGCCCCATCGGCATACAGTTTAAACGAACGGACGGTAAGCCAATCAGTTTGGAAAGGGCCCCGTTTTAAAAAGTAATTTAGATTCGGCTCGCCAAGGCTAATCATAGCATAATCACGAATTTTCAATTTTTTCGCTTTTTGCAGGCTGTCGATCAGGTTAATTTCGTCAGGGCTGATACCCGCATCGGATACCGTTGTCAGGCCTAGCGACACACAAACTTTCTGAGCGGCCAGCAACATTTGAGCTTTATCGGTCAAATCGGGTTGAGGAATTACGCGCTTGATGAGCTGCATGGCATTATCGACCAAAACCCCGGTCGGCTGTCCACGTTGAACGATCACCTCTCCTCCCGGCAATGTAGAGCCAGCCGTAACCTGCGCCAAACGAAGAGCTTTGGAGTTTACGAACAGGGCGTGACCATCCACCCGCATCAGAGCAACGGGAACATCGGGGAAAGCCGCGTCTAATTTTTCTTTTGTCGGAAAAGTTTTTTCCGGCCAATCATTTTGATCCCAGCCTCTCCCCGTAAGCCACATGGCTTCGGGGTGTTGCTTGCGGAATGATTGGAGTCGTTCGAGCAATTCATCGTATGATGCGGTGCCAACAAGGTCGGCTTGAGTAAGTACCTGGCCCAGTCCCAGAAAGTGGGAGTGAGGGTCATAAAAGCCGGGATACACGGCCTGACCGTCTAAATCGACCGTACTATCAGCAGTGTAGTCATTTTCCAGCGTGCTGGTTTTGCCAACAGCGATAAATTTTCCGTCTTTAACGACAAACGCATCGGCGATGGCGAAACTTGAGTCAGCTGTATAAACATGGGCGTTTTTGACGAGCAAATCAGCTTTTTTCTTCGATGTACAGCCCGGAAGGAGGACCGCAAGGAGTGAGGTTAGTACCAGTAAACGGTGCATAATGACATATGGGTGAAAAAATGCAAGATAGTGAAAGTTGATAAGCTGACGAGTCAATCGTAGATTCTCTTACTTTTGTCATACTTGTAATTGATAATCTGTATTCAATGAAACTCAGCAGTTGTATTCTTCTTGCTCTTCTTCCATTTTCGGTCTTTGCTCAAGCCTATAAAAACCCGTTACAACGTGCTCAACGAAACGCATATGTCATTCAGCAGGGAGAGGTAACAAACCTTTCGCAAGTCATTGCGGTGGCGTTAGAGAAAAACTACCAGATCCGAATTGCCCGTACTCAGGAACAGATCACACAGTTCAATGCCACGTATGGTAATGCTGGTTTTTTGCCCGTTCTGACAGGTAACCTTAGCCGAAATAACAGTCGGCAGAATCTACAACAGGAATATTTTTCAGCCCAGGCACCCACAAACGTCTCTGGCGTATTGAATGCCAATACGGTGGTTGGGGTTAACCTGAACTGGACGCTATTTAACGGGCTTGGCATGTTTATTTTGTACGATCAACTCGCTGAGCAAACTCGGCTAGCCGAAGTGACGACCCGCGCCAACGTCGAACAAACGGTCGCTAACATTGCCACGTCCTACTATAATGTTGTTCGGCAATTACAACGATTACTAACATTACGGCAGGCACTGGATATTTCGCGCGACCGGCTTGAGCTGGCCCGCGATTCATATGAAGTGGGTACACGCTCGAAAGTTGATTTTCTCAGCGCCCAGGTCGATTACAATACAGACAGTTCGGCGCTACTAACTCAAACACAGCTGTTGCAGGCAGCTAAAATCGGGTTAAATCAATTACTGGTGCGTGATCCTAATACAGAGTTTGCCGTGCGGGATTCAATTATTGCCCGGAACAATCTGGCCATCGAACCACTTCGAGAATCGCTATCAACAAATAACCCGTTGTTAATAGCGGCTGTGTATAATCGTCACATTGCCGATTTGAGCATTAAACTGGCTAAAGCACAACAGTTACCAACCGTGACGTTCCAGAGTGGATATAACTATACATCCATCAACAACCAGGGTGGCTTTGGCGTTAGATCGGCTAATAACACCACGCTCTTATATAACCTTCAGGCTTCTGTCCCCATTTTTAATGGGTTAAACCAACGACGCCTTAATCAAGTGGCCCGGGCCAACTCCGTAATTGCCGAGTATCAGGAAGCGAATCAGCGAATTGTGTTGCAAACGGCTTTGGAGCAGACCTACTCGCAGTATGTGAACAATCTTAATCTGCTCAATCTGGAAGTTCAGAATAATCAATTGGCGAATCAAAACGTCGATATTGCTTATGATCGATACCGTATTGGTAATTCTACCTTCGTTGAGTTTCGGGATGTGCAGAGGAATGCTATCGACGCACAAAATCGCCTAATCGAAGCTGAATACAACGCCAAAGCTGCTGAAATTGAATTGCTGCGCCTGAGTAGTACCATCACACGTGATCTTGCGCAGTAAATAGGCCAGCCTGGGTGAACAGTTACCTGGCAAGCATGTTTAATGTCTTATGGGCTCAATTTATTAGCGTCCATAACACATTCATAGCACTATGCCAGAGCCAATTGAGCCCTTCGACTGGGGGCGCATGTTCATTCATGATTTCCCATTAACATACCTCGGCGAGGTAGCTTTTCGGACGGCTTTCATGTTCGTTATTCTACTAACCGCCTTGACCGTATCGGGAAAGCGGGAAGTAAGGCAACTGTCTATTTACGAACTGGTTTTACTGATTGGGTTGGGTTCTGCTGCGGGCGATCCCATGTTTTACGACGATGTCCCTCTTGCATCGGCAGTAGTTGTGTTTATCGTCATGATGAGCTGCTATAAACTAGCTACCTATATCAGCGATAAGAATAAAAAGGTCCGGCATGTAATTGAAGGTCAGCCTGTTTATGTTATTGAAAATGGCTGCATTCTTACCCGGAATTTCGATCGGGAGGATTTGGGGTTGGATGATTTGTTCTCCGATTTACGAGTGGAGGGAATCGAACACCTGGGGCAGGTACGTACGGCTATTCTGGAGCCAAATGGACAGCTTAGTGTTTTTCAATTTAATGCAGAGGCTGTTCGGCCGGGGTTACCAATTCTGCCAAATGAACTTAAAAAGCATTCAGAACACATTGACCAGTCTGGCGATTATGCCTGCTGTAGCTGTGGTAATGTGCAGATGTTCAACGCACCCGCTGATCGGGTGCATTGCCAGCAATGCAACAAAACAGGCTGGGTAAAGGCGATTAAATAGGACTGATACAAAAAAGCAGTGCCCGAATTATGCGACACTGCTTTTTTATATGAGATGAGGCTACAAGTTTATACTAATCGGTAACGTGTCAGGCTACCAATTTTGCTGCTTTATTGCTCTTTACAACTGTTTTGATCTCATCTTTCAGAAATTTGAGCAACAACTTCTCGATCCCATCCAAGCCGTATGGGCTGGTTTGTTTGAAACGGGCTTTCTGTTTGATGTAGGGGTTAAGATCTTGACACTCATATGCTTCTAAAACCTGTGGGTGAACATAGTGCTTCCGGCAAACGGTTCGTGTGTTCCCCAATTGATGAGAGACCTGATCTAAAACAGTATTCACATTTTTTTTAAGTTCTTTTTCCGTTTCGCAGGGTTCCAATTCGGCTAATAGCCGGAGAGCATTAACGGTACCTGCCCAGGTGCGGAAATCCTTTGCCGAGAAATCATCGCCCATCGTTTCGTGCAGATAAGCATTCACCATGCCAGAATCTATAGGATGGCGGTCGCCGTTTTCGTCAAAATACTGGAATAATTCTTTACCGGGAATTTCGCGGCAGGCTTTCACCAAACGGGATAACCGGCGGTCGTGCAGCGTGATATCGTGGTAAATCCCTTTTTTACCTTTAAAGCTAAACCGGGCTTCCTGTCCTTCCAGTTTTACATGCCTGTCTTTCAGGGTTGTCAAGCCATACGAGCCATATTCTTTTTCATAGGCGGCATTTCCCACCCGAATCAGCGTTTGTTCCATAACGCTCAGGGCAATGGCAATCACTTTCTCCCGGGTTAACTCACGCTTTTTTAAGTCGTTTGTCAGGCGTTCGCGCAGTAGGGGCAGGGCCTCGCCAAACGCTTCCATCCGAAAGAACTTTGTCTGACTCCGGATCGCATTCCACTTCGCATGGTAACGGTACTGTTTTCGATTCTTTGTGTCGATTCCCGTTGCCTGTAGGTGACCATTCACCCTGGGGCTGATCCAGACATTTTCCCAGGCAGGGGGCAAAATAAGGCTGCGAATTCGCGTCAGCGTGTCAGGGTCATCTACCTCGTTGCCGGTGTGGTCGACATACATGAATTGATCCCGATTCCGCTGACGTTTAATGCCCGGCATGGTGTCATTCATATAAACCAGACGAGCCGCCTTTGCCGTTTCGGCTGGGTCGTGTGCTAATTCCAATAAATTCACGTTCGTTGAGTATAAGTAATAAAGCAAAATGAGTGATTGAGTAACTGCTTTTTTAAGCCATTGGTTAATCAGTTTGTCACCTTTATTACTATAGATCCCCGATTTTAATGATCGCTATGATTTAAGCTGATTTTTAAACGAAATACAGAGAAGAACCAGGCAGGTTATTGACTTGTAATAAGAACAAATTGTAGGAATCAGCCGCCCTTTGCTCGGATCAGCTCAAGCGGATCGCTTCAAGCGAGTTTGTCGGTTTCCAATGCGCCAATCAGAAGCTTTACCAAAAAACCACAGGGCTAGTGTTGTAGCATAATGATAAAAATCGGTTGGGTGAATAAATCCATTGAATGAATCGGCTTTTGTTGCCAATCCCATCATCATAGCGGCTAGTACAACCCATAAGCCTCGTTTGTTTCGTTGAAGAAGCGAAAAAACTGCCAGTAGCATCAACACCAAAATACCCATCGATGGGACAATTGGCGTGAAAACACGTACATCGGGAAGTAAGAGGGAAATAAATAAAAATAAACCAAAAAGTACCGTTGACACGAAGGAGAAAAGCGAAAGAGTACGTTGGTTCAAGAGTGCATAAACTGCCGTTACAACGCACACAACTCCCAGTGTATCAGACAGTATAATCATGGAGTGATGCAATGGCTCCAGTGATTCATTGCCTGCAAAATGCAGAACACCAATTAGAGCTGCCACGGAGGTAGTTAGCAAAAAAAAGCCCCATAGCAACCGGTTGAACAGGGAAATGCGTCCAAAAAAGTGCCAGAACACTCCGACGCCCGCCCCGGCCAGAATGGAGCCGGAAAGGATGTGCGAAAAAATCATCACGTAATTTACGAAGTTTCGGCTACTTTTGCCCAACTTTTTAAAAGAGAGAGGACTACTGAACGAAAGAGAAAAGAGCGTAAGCACTACCACCTATTTTCTTTTTTGTCTAGTAGCCTTGCATATAATTAACCGTATCGCCAACGATTTACAAACCGTCATGAGCGTTTTAGTCAACAAAGACTCCAAAGTTATCGTCCAGGGCTTTACCGGCTCGGAAGGCAGTTTTCATGCCCAGCAGATGATCGAATACGGCACCAACGTTGTTGGGGGCGTAACGCCTGGTAAAGGCGGCCAAACGCACCTTGACCGGCCCGTGTTTAACACTGTTCAGCAGTCTGTCGAGCAGGCAGGAGCGAATGTCTCTATCATTTTTGTGCCACCGGCTTTTGCCGCTGATGCCATTATGGAGGCTGCCGAAGCCGGAATTAAGGTTATCATCTGTATTACCGAAGGTATCCCGACGGAGGATATGGTTGCTGTTAAAAACTATCTTTCGGACAAAGATGTTCGGCTAATTGGTCCTAACTGCCCTGGTGTTATGACGGCCGAAGAATGCAAAGTAGGTATCATGCCGGGCTTTATCTTCAAGAAAGGAACCATTGGCATCGTTTCTAAATCAGGAACGTTAACCTACGAAGCCGTTGACCAATTGACAAAAGCGGGTCTGGGCCAATCGACGGCTATCGGTATCGGTGGAGACCCCATTATTGGTACAACGACCAAAGAAGCGGTCGAATTGCTGATGAACGATCCTGATACAGAAGCTATTGTAATGATCGGCGAAATTGGTGGCGGTATGGAAGCGGAAGCTGCTCGCTGGATTAAAGCCGACGGTAACCGGAAGCCTGTTGTAGGCTTCATTGCTGGCCAGACTGCACCGAAAGGTCGCCGGATGGGTCACGCGGGTGCTATTGTTGGTGGAGCTGACGATACCGCTGCAGCAAAAATGGCCATCATGGAAGAATGTGGTATTCACGTCGTTGAATCCCCTGCACTGATCGGCGACACGATGTTGAAAGCGTTAGGAAAATAATAAAAGCAAAAAGAGTGAAAGAGCGAGAGAGCGAAAGAGTGAACAAAAAGGGAAACAACTATGCCCTAATATCGCTCTTTCGCTCTTTCACTCTTTCACTCTTTTTTATTTCTATCGCTACAGCCCAACCCCGTGCCACAGGCATTGGACCAGAGGGACGTTATTACCTTATCCACAATTTTCGAGATGATTTTCAGGTGTACGACGAAGGTGCCAAAGCCTATATTCCGTACATTATCGAACAACACGCCGACCAAACGGCACTGAGTGCCTATATCGACCTCGAAAGTAATCGGCATTATAATTTATTGATCTCGACCCGTCGGGATGGCTATCTGTTTATTAATGCCGCCCTTAAACGTAAACTTCGCGCCGATCGCTGGGAGGTGTTAAGTATCGATAGTTTGTTCCGGGTGTACCGCCAACCAGAAATTTTTCTGACCATTTACGGCGCCCCGGGCCTTGATGACAAACGGTTGTATATTGGCTATCCCAAGTCAGCTACGCAGAAGCAAGTTGTGCTAGGTGATGATAATTTGAGCGTACGGCCACGCCCGCAAACAATCTACGATAACTTTTTGAGCTTGGGCCTCCTGTTTTTATTGGCTACACATGCTTTTCTGTTTGCTATTTACCATCGGGCTTTTTTACGGTTTTACAGCTTTCGTGATCTGGTTTCACTGCGGGCGCAAGAGGAGTCATTTCTGATCAATCGCCCCTTGAGCAGCACGAACTTGCTCTTCACGCTGAATGTTAGTTTTGTCATTGCCTACCTGATCGTTTTTGTCCAAAGCCGTAACCTCGACGTATTTGCCTCGCGCACTTTATTGCTTGGAGAACAGCATTTTGGCTGGTTGATTGGCGAGTTTTTACTACTGAGTGGAGCCGCATTCTTAAGCTTGGTTGGCAAATATGTTCTGCTTGAAGTTATGGGCGGTTTGTATAAATTACAGGATATAATTCACGTTCATTACTTCAAAATACTCCAATCGTCCCTATTGTTTTTTACGGCACTGGCCCTGTTGCTGTCAATAATCACGGTCAATGCGCCAACCCTCTTGTGGGTACCGAAGATGTTGTTATTGCCTTTGATTGGGTTTTACCTGGGGCGTCTGATGTTGCTTTATCTGGTCATCCGAAGTTTAGAGCCTATCAAGAATCTTTATTTATTTTCGTACCTTTGCATCGTTGAATTGATTCCACTTATAATTGGTTTGCGTTTCGCATTGTAAGCGTGAGTGGGTAGTGATAAGTTGGTTGTTTTTGAAAAGCAGACTACTTCATCGAGTAGCCTGATATTGACTACAACTGTTGAACCGAGTAAAGATTCAATGAACGAAACTAGTATGCAATCCACCGAAAACCGGCTCACGAAAGTAAACCGGCTGTTAGTGACCCAATCCCGACCCGCCGACGAAAAATCTCCTTACTTTGATTTAGTTAGCAAGTATAATCTTCAAATCGACTTCCGCCCATTCATTCAGATTCAGGGCGAATCGTTTAAAGATTTTCGGCGTCAGAAAATTAATATCCTGGCTCATACGGCTATTATTTTTACCAGCCGGAATGCCATAGATCATTTTTTTCGGATTTGTCAGGAGGGGCGTGTCGATGTGCCAGCTGATATGAAATACTTCTGTATTTCGGAGCAAACGGCCAATTACCTGCAGAAATACATCGTTATTCGAAAGCGCAAGATTTTTAACGGGACTAAAACGGCTAGTGAATTATTTGACCTGATCAAGAAACACAAGACCGAAAAATTCCTGTTCCCCTGCTCGAACATACGGCGTAATGATATCCCCGAATTCATGGATACCAGTGGGCTTCATTTTACGGAGGCTGTAATGTACGATACCGTACCTACTGATCTGTCGGATCTGGATATTGAGAGTTACGATATTATCGCTTTCTTTAGTCCTTCGGGTGTTAGTTCGTTAAAGAGCAACTTCCCAAACTTCAATCAAAATGGTACCCGGATGGCAGCCTTTGGCCCAACCACGGCCAGAGCGATTACAGAAGCAGGTTTGACACTTGATATTGAGGCTCCATTGCCAAACGCTCCTTCCATGACAGGCGCACTGGATCTGTATCTAAAAAAGGCTAACAATCAATAAACCTTAGCTGTTATACAAAGGCTGAATGCCGGAACCGAGTGTATAGCCTCACTTCCGGCATTTAGCCTTTATTTATGGGCCAATAATTTGGCCATACAGGCGTTTAGTTGTAAACTGTGATATTGTTTACGGGAACGCTGTTTAATTTGCCAATAGCTGTTCTGAATTTCGGTTAGGTCGTATGATTCGCACACTCTACGTTTTTGCTTTCTTATTGCTGACGATTGTTGCTCCAACCGCCTTTGCTCAGCAGGACCCTCAATTTAGTCTGTATATGTATAACCCCCTTTATTACAACCCGGCTGCGGCCGGGTCAGAGGGTGTATCACGGCTACAGCTTACGCACAGAACACAGTATTTGGGGTATCAAACGGCTGGCACAGGGGATGGAAGTGCTGCACAAAGCACACAAATGATCTCATTCAACATGCCACTGGCTAAAATCAAAAGTGGTATTGGTATTTATGCGCTTAACGATAAATATGGCCCATCCATAAATCAGGCCGTGCAGATATCGTATGCCTATCGGATGACCTTAAAAAACGGAACTTTGTCTTTGGGCGTTCAGGGTGGAATGTTCAATCGGGGCTATGACTTTGACCAATTCCGTCCAAGTGACCCTGGTGATCCGTTGCTTACTACCGGACGCATCAATCAATTCAAGCCTGATATTGGTGCCGGCGTATACTATAATACGACAGATTATTGGCTGGGTGTAAGTATGACACACTTAAACAAGGCCAATTACAGTTATATAGCCGACCGTACAACGGAACCGTCTGACAGTAAAGCTTACTTAACAGCAGGTTACCGCTTGGGGATGGGTTATAATATCGATCTACAGCCCTCCATATTGGTGCAGTATAGTACTGTTGCGGGTTTTCCCGGATCCAATGTTGCTCTAAACTTACTGGGAACTTATGATAACCGTTTCTGGGCGGGCGTTGGCTATCGGTTTAAAGATGCTTTGATGGCTACGGTAGGTATTAACCTGATGCGTAATAATGCCTTGAGAATTGGTTATTCATTAGATGTCGTAACAAGCGGCACGCAGATAAAGAGCGCAACGTCGCATGAGTTGTTATTTTCTTATGCACTGCCCGCACCTGATGTCAGGAAGAAGCCAATTATCAGGACTCCGCGTTTCCGGTATTAGGCAATTACAGAAAATTTAAATTCTTGACTAAGTTTCATAAAAAATGCCTTTTTGGCAATATTCTTGTTAGGCTGTTTGCAGTGAGAGCCTTATTTTTGACGAAAGTGACGTTGTGAATGCTGCAACAACAATTTTAATAGACATGAGTTCGTGTATAAGTAGTACAGAAAATACGCTCAACCCGAATTTAACATACAATAACTAAACAGATTTTCGTTTTTAGTCTGGTCTCGCACAAGAAGAAGGTAAAAGTTCGACAATGATGAATTATAACTGGTTAACAGTCAACGCAACCCGGATAGTGATGGGCGCAGCAGTCATACTGCTAATGCAAGGTTGTGGCTTTCTGAAGTCAAAATTTGGTGGTAAGGGTGGAAAAGGTGGCGATGTAGGCGTTACAAACGGTGAAGTTACAGCCACCGGGCGTAAAGGCTGGAAACAGCCGACTCCCTTTGGTATGGTACTGGTTCCATCAGGATCATTTATTATGGGTCAGGCCGATGAAGATGTGGCGGCTACTCAAATTAACATGAACCGGCAGGTAACGATCAGTTCGTTTTATATGGACGACGCCGAGATTTCGAACCACGAATATCGGCAGTATGTCAATGCACTGATGGCTGATTCCGTATCGACTTTGGGCGAAGAGGAAATCATGTCTAAATATTATCCTGACACGACTGTTTGGAAAAATGACTTTACCTATCACAATGGTGATCCCATGCTGGAGCACTATTATGGACACCCTGCCTTCGACACCTATCCTGTCGTTGGTGTTAGCTGGATTGCGGCAAAACACTTCTGTAAGTGGCGTACCAATACACTCGATGATTTCCGTACAAAAGATGGCGGTTATAAGTCGTTTGGTTTCCGTCTCCCTTCAGAGGCCGAGTGGGAGTGGGCTGCACGGGGTGGCAAAAATGGAGCTAAATATCCGTGGGGTAACCCATATGTTGCCAACGGCAAAGGTTGCTATCTGGCAAACTTTAAACCACAACGGGGTAACTTTGATGCTGATGGCTACCCATATACAGCCCCTGCAACGGCATATAATCCGAATGATTACGGCTTGTACAATATGGCTGGTAACGTTGCCGAATGGTGCCGGGATGCCTATGCTGATAACACGAACGCTATTGTTTGGGATATGAACCCGGACAATCAGAACGCCGATGAGCCTCGTAAAGTGGTTCGGGGTGGTTCTTGGAAAGACATTGCTTACTACCTCGAAACAGGTACTCGTTCATACGAGTATGAAGATCAGAAACGCTCGTACATTGGTTTCCGTTGCATAATGGACAACCTGGAAGGTCGTACGGCATCAGGGCGGGCAAGCAGTGGCAAGGCTAAATCAAGCAAAAAGGCCTCAGCCAAGAAAGCATAAATAACAGAGTGCTGGCTAGTTCAGCACCTGCAAAAAATTAAAAGAGTATCCTTACACAGCAAATTACCTATTCCAACCAACAATCGCTTACCATGGCAGCAGAAAAGTCCACGAGTTTCTTTTGGGATCGTTTAGTACCAACAATTTATAGTGCAGGTGCCGCCGTCGTTATTGCCGGAGCTTGGGCCAAGATTACGCACAACGAACAATTCGGATGGTTATTGACCGCCGGTCTTTTAACAGAGGTAGTTATTTTTGCCCTGTATGCTGTTCAAAGCTTCACCATGCCAGTAACCGCGGGCGATGGATATGCCTGGGAACGGGTATATCCTGAACTAGCAGAGGATTTCAAAGGTGAAGCACGTAAACCCGCTCCGCAAGCGAATGGCTTGACCGGAAATATGGATCAGATGCTCGCTCAGGCCAAAGTTACCCCCGACGTTTTCGAACGGTTAGGCTCAGGCTTCCGTAACTTGAATGACACCGTATCTAAACTTTCTGATCTTACTGATGCAACGGTTGCAACCAACGACTATGCAAAGAACGTTAAATCGGCGTCGAGTTCGATTGGTGAGATGAATAAATCATACGGTACAGCGATCACAGCCATGAATTCAATGGCCGACGCGACGACCGATGCCAAAGACTATCGTGATCAATTTCAGAAAGTAACCAAAAATATGGGCGCTCTTAACGCCGTATATGAGTTGGAGTTACAGGACACAAACAAACACCTGAAAGCAATGAACGCTTTCTATGGTAGCCTGTCGGCCGCGATGGAGAACATGAGTGATGCCAGCCGCGATACACAGCAGTTTAAAAGTGAACTGGCCAAATTGACTGGAAATTTAGCTTCCCTGAATGGCGTATACGGCAGTATGCTGACAGCCATGCGTGGCAACTAGAACTGATAATTATGTAAAGTATACCGTTGTCAGTTAGTAGACCGAACGTCTATAGCTGACAACGTAAACTCTACTTTGCCTCAACAACATAACCGCTACGGCGGCCTTTTCCACAACTTTTTATTATCACTACCATAGTTTATGGCAGGCA
Source organism: Spirosoma pollinicola (assembly GCF_002831565.1). NCBI lineage: Bacteria > Pseudomonadati > Bacteroidota > Cytophagia > Cytophagales > Cytophagaceae > Spirosoma > Spirosoma pollinicola. Next base: position 1,520,877 of record NZ_CP025096.1, read on the forward strand.
CAAAAGAGACACCCCGTCAGAAGATGATCGGGATGATGTATCTGGTTTTGACCGCATTACTGGCTCTGCAAGTCACGTCGGCCATTCTGGAGAAATTCGTTTTAATTAATAACAGTTTAGAGCAGTCCGTCGGAGCCGTTAGTAAGGTAAACCAGTCTACATTTGACAATATTCGGGCAACCGTCGAAAAGTCAGGTAACCGGGCTACTGATCTGGCTATTGTCAAACAAGCCGATGAAGTCCGGAAGTTAACAACTGAAGTAAGTGGCGAAATTGACAAGTTGAAAGATCAAATCGTAACCGCAAGCGGTGGTCGTGACGAAGCGGGTAATATCAAAAATCTGAGCGAAGAAGAATCCGTCGCTCAACTTATGATCGGTACAAACCGTAACGGGCAAGCATTCAAACTGAAAGATCAGTTAAACGGATACATTGAAAACCTGAACAGACTTTCGGGCAATAAATACGCTCCGATGGCATTAGACGGTAAAGACGATCCAATTGCCAGTCTTTCTCCCGATCAGAAAAGAAAAGATTTTGCCGAACTGAATTTTGCTCAAACGCCGGTACCGGCAGCATTGGCAGTGTTAAGCCAAAAGCAATCTGACGTTCGTCGGCTTGAAGGTGAAGTACTCGACGTGCTGGCTAGTAAAGTTGGTGCGCAGGATGTTAAATTCGACAAAATCATTGCCATGCTTAGCATGGATTCTAAAGTAGTTGTTGCCGGCACGAAGTTTAAAGGACAGATGTTCCTGGCTGCTTCATCGTCGGGCATTCAACCACGAATGAGCTTGAATGGTGGAGCTGTGCGTATGCAGGATGGGCAGGGTATTATTGAGTTCACGGCTCAGGGTGGTGCATATGACAAAAATGGTCTGGCCCGTCGTACATTGACAGGCTCCATTGCCTATCAGACTGCAGCGGGTTTGAAAACGGTTCCGCTCACGGCAGAATATTTCGTGGCTAAGCCATCATATCAAATTGAGACAGGAACTTTACCTCCTTTGTATCTTGGCTGTGCAAATAAACTGAGCATTCAAAGCCCTCAATTAGGCGCTCTATGGAATCCAAACATCACTGCCAATGGGGCTGCTGTCATTCAATCCGGAGAAAAAGGGAAAGTGACCGTTGTGCCAAGTGCGGCTACTGTTGCGCTGAACGTAAGTAATGGTGGTAGCTTACTAGGTACTGAAACATTTAAGGTATCTAAGGTGCCGCGTCCAACCTTACAAATATCAGTTGGTGGCACTTTGACAAATGATCCTCGAGGTGTTCCAGTTTCTTCAGCGAGAAGTGTAAAGATTCAGGCAGTTCCGGATCCAAGTTTTGCTATCTTTTCACCAGAGGATGCAAGATTCCGTACAACAGGTGCAACTATCTCTTTAGTAAGAGGTACACGTCGAGTTACATCTGTGACTGTAGGTCCCGGAGGAGGTTCTATTGCTACACTAGCGGCTGAAGCTCAACCTGGCGATCGCCTTGTTATTCAGGTAGATGGTGTACAACGCCAGAATTTTAGGGGTGAAATTAGTGACGTACCGATGGGCAGTCCGCTTTCACAGGTTTCGCTTTACTAGATGTACTAAAGCGGATTTTTGACCGTTAACATACTGAATTGACAACAACTAGTGGCCATGACACAAAATAGAACGATACGATATGCTGGTGTGCTGGCAGTAGCAGCGCTGGCACTGGCGGGAGGAGAAGTCCTGGCTCAGGAGAAAGCGAATAGTGGCGTAAATGCTAATTCTGTTCGTGGAATTAACGAGAACGACATCATGATGAAGAAAACCCTTTGGCGTCGGATTGACCTGAAGGAGAAACAGAATCAGTCGATGTTCTCGAAGAACAATGAGATTTCTAAATATCTGATTGATGCCGTGAAAGCTGGGTTGATTGATGCGTATGCAAATGATTCGTGTACGACAAAGATAACAGCCGAGAAATTTCACGAAAATATGCTGATTCCAAATACCGGTGGAGGTTTGTCGGCTGAGGAAAAAGCAGCTGGTTTTACTGAAGATGGTAAAACTGCCGGAGCTACCGATGGTTGGGATGCACCTAAAGATAAGAAGAAGCCAGTCGATGATGGTTGGGGAACGCCTAAGAAAGCTGCTGCACAACCCGCAGATGATGGCTGGGGAACCCCAAAGAAAAAGTCATCAGTAGCTGCTAACAAGAAAGGTAAAAAAGGTAAAGTTGTTGCTCCTGTTGTTGAAGCGCCCAAGGATACGGTAGCTGTTGCAGCGGCTGCACCTGCGTTTTCTGGCGATGAATACTTCCCTAAAGAACTGAATATTCTTGAAGTTAAAGAAGATTGGATCTTTGATCGGAAGCGCTCACGGCTGTATTATGATATGCAGACAGTAACACTTTTATTGCCAGCTGATAAAAACCAGGCTGGTTTTGAAAAGCCGATAGCTTCGTTCAAGTATAAAGATCTGGATAAGCTTTTCCGCAGTGATCCAAAGAAATTCATTTGGTATAACCCACAAAATCAGGCTCAACACAAAAACCTGGCCGATGCTTTTGACCTCCGGTTGTTTTATGGTCGGATTACTAAAGTAGCTAACCCTGGTGATACTGACTTGGTAGGGATGTATGGTGACCGCGAAGGCTTACTTAAATCGTATCAGACAGAATATGAATTGATGGAAACCGAGCACGGTCTCTGGGAATATTAATCAACAAAAAAGAGCGACTGAAAAGTCGCTCTTTTTTTATGGGATTTATTACAGTGTAATTTATAGAGGTGAAATTGTCTGAACAATCCCATTATGAGCGGCTTTCTAGCCGCTTTACTTTTTAGGCATTCTCAATCGTGTCGAAATAAAGTTTAAGCTTTTCAGCACGGTCTTTACCAACCACTTCGGCTACTTCATCCAGCGAAGCTTCACGAATTTTCGTAACGCCCTTAAAGTGCTTCAATAATTTGGCTGCCGTTTTTTTGCCAACGCCTTCTACATTTTCTAACTCGCTTATCAAGGAATTACGGCTTCGTTTGTCGCGGTGATAAGTGATAGCAAACCGGTGGGCTTCATCGCGGATTCGCTGAATCAGTTTCAGTGATTCAGATTTCTTATCAATATAAAGCGGCAGGTTATCCTCCGGGAAGTAAATTTCTTCCAATCGTTTTGCGATACCGATAATCGGTACTTTGCCATAAAGGTCCAGTGCCTTTAACGCGTCGCAGGCAGCGCTGAGTTGCCCTTTCCCACCGTCAATCACAATAAGGTCGGGTAAGCCCGTATCTTCTGTTAAAACGCGTGTGTATCGGCGAGTAACTACTTCATACATACTGGCGAAATCGTTAGGGCCAATAACGGTTTTTATAGAGAAATGCCGATATTCCTTGTTGGCCGGTTTTCCACCAACAAAACACACCATTGCCGACACGGGGTTTGTGCCCTGAATGTTGGAGTTATCAAAGCATTCAATTCGATTAGGAAGCGTTTTTAGCTGTAAATCCTGTTTAAGCCGAATAAGTACCCGATCTTTCTTACTGGCATTGGCCGTCGCTTCAGCAGCCGCCCGATCCTGACGTTCACGTCGAAAGTACAGGACGTTTTTGAGCGACATATCCAGCAATTTCTTTTTATCGCCAATCTGAGGAACCGTCACTTCAGCTTTTAAATCAACGTCGAGAGGAATATTGGTAATGATTTCTTTTGCCTGACTTCCATATTGCTCTCGAAATTCGATAATCATCATCGCTAACAAATCAGGGTCGGTTTCGTCGAGTTTTTTCTTGACTTCCACCGTGTGAGCCTGCACAATGGTGCCGTTCACAACTTTCATGAAGTTGATGTATGCAGACACTTCATCAGAAGCAATCGAGAAAACATCCGCGTCGGCAATTTTGGGATTAACAACCGTCGATTTGCTCTGAAAGCGTTGTAACACGTCCATTTTATCTTTATACTTCTGTGCCTGTTCAAAGGCCAGATCGTTGGCAGCTTCGACCATCCGATCTTTAAAATATTCCTGAGCCGGTTTAAGATTTCCCTTTAGTATGTGATGAATTTGTTCAATATCACTATTGTAATCGCCTTCATCCTGCTTGCCTTCACACGGCCCTTTACAATTACCAATGTGGTATTCCAGACAAACTTTGTACTTGCCTGCTTCGATGTTTTCGGGGGCCAGATTGTAATTACAGGTTCGAATAGTAAACAGTTGACTGAACATATCCAGCACTGTATACATAGGCTTTAGGTTGGCAAAGGGTCCATAGAATGTTCCCTGTTTTCGGTCGATGCGACGAGTGGTTAAAACGCGCGGAAAATGCTCATTGGTAACGCAGACGAAGGGGTATGTTTTGTCGTCGCGCAGGAGAATATTGAACTTTGGCTGATAGCGTTTAATGAGTTGATTTTCGAGCAGCAACGCGTCGAACTCAGTATGAACAATGGTGAACTCGATTTTTCGAATCTGGCTTACCAGCCGTAATGTTTTGCGATCATGCCCTTTTGAGTTTGTGAAATAACTACTGACCCGGTTTTTGAGGTCTTTCGCCTTTCCCACATAAATTACTTCGCCCGATAAATCAAAATACCGGTAAACCCCCGGCTCGTGCGGCACCTTGCTTAACTCTGTTTTATAGTCGAATTCAGGCATACTGTATTGCCGACGGAGACTGTCGACGGATTAGGGTGCAATCTTGAGGTATGATTGGTATTACAAAACAACCCACATCGACTAAAGGTTGCTTAAAATTTAAGGTAAAAAAAGGCCAGCAATAGGCTGGCCTGAACTCGTTTACTGTAAGACTTCATCCTCATCTTCGGGTACGACTTTTGGCGGAATGTACCGTTGGGAGGAGTCTATATGATAACCGCCACAATCGATCTTAAAATTATTGGGCTTCCGGAAAGGTTCGGGGCGATACTGCGTCAGCGAAGGATCATTATAAATCTTTTGCATATACATGGCCCAGGCGGGCATAGCCAATCGGCCACCCTGACCCAGTGAAATATCCCGGAAGTGAATAGGCCGGTCGTCACCTCCCACCCAAAGTCCGGAAACAAGATGCTGGGTCATGCCCATAAACCATGCATCTGAGTAGTTGGACGTTGTTCCGGTTTTAGCAGCAATCTCATTGCCACCATCCAGCAGTTTATACTGTGTTCGCAACCGTTGGGCTGTTCCATTGGGATCTTCTACGGCTCCGCGCATCAGATGAAGCATCTCATAAGCCCGATTCGCACTAATTACCTGTTTGGCATCGGGTGTGAAGTTCTTTAACACATTACCGTTTTTATCCGTAATCTGAATAAGCATCATCGGGCGGACACGCGTCCCGCCGTTGGCGAAAGCACAATAAGCCGCCACCATCTCATAAACAGACACGTCGCCGGTTCCGAGACAAAGCGTGGGGTTATCGGGCAGATCTTTGCTTTCAATACCCATATCGTGGGCATATTTAATTACGGCTGCTGCACGCGTTTTTTTGATCAATTGAGCACTAACCGTATTGATGGATTGGCCTAGGGCTTCGCGTAACGATAGATTTATGCCGCTGTATCGCCCTGTCGAGTTCTTTGGCATCCAGGGTGGCCCATTGTTATTATCCTCGCCATGTGCGAACACGGTGGGGCGATCTACAATGTGGCTACAGGGAGTCACGAAACCCTGATCCATAGCCGTAAGGTAAACGAATGGTTTGAAGGTAGACCCTGGCTGGCGACGGCTCTGACGAACGTGGTCAAACTTCATGTATTTGAAATTGACACCGCCAACCCATGCCTTTACGTAGCCATAACGAGGGTCCATAGACATGAAACCAGTGTTGAGCAACCGCTTGTAGTACCGGATCGAATCCAGCGGACTCATGGTTGTATCTTTATCATTTCGGCGACCTCCATACACAAACACTTTCATTTTAATCGGCTTGCGCATCTCTTGCCAGATGGTCTTTTCATCGTCGCCATAGGCTGCCTTTAACTGTTTAAATCGAATTGTACGACGTGCAACTGACTCAATAAAGCCGGGAATTTCAATGTATTTCTTCGTTCGGGGGTCTTTTTTGACCCAAGGGTTACGACCGCGCCAGTGCTCGTAGAATTTCTTTTGCTGATCGCGCATATTGGTCATTACGGCCTCCTCTGCATAGGCCTGCATGCGAGAGTCGATAGTCGTGTAAATTCTCAATCCGCTGGTATAGAGGTCGAGCTCGGCACCTGGATTTTCGTCATTATACTGCCTGATCCACTTTTTTATGTCATCGCGGATAACAGACCGAAAGTAAGCCGCCATACCTGTATTCTGATTCTCGATGCTAAAATCAAGTTTCAGGGGTTTGTTCTTATAGCTTAAGAATTGCTCCTCGCTCAGGAGTTTGTACTTTTTCATCTGCCCCAACACCACATTCCGACGATCTCTTGTTCGGTCCTCAAATAAGCGGGGGTTATAAAAGGTTGGGTTTTTGAGCATTCCTACCAGTAAAGCGGCCTCTTCGACATTCAGATTCCAGGGCTCTTTACTAAAATACGTCTTGGCGGCCGTTTTGATACCGTAGGTATTGTTCCCAAACGAAACCGTATTGAGGTACATCATCATGACCTCCTGCTTGGTGTAGTTCCTCTCCAGGCGTACAGCAAGGATCCATTCTTTTGTTTTGGCAATAATCAGGCTAATCACCGGAATATGACCCAGAACACCCCGGAGTTCCTCCTGCCGTGTATCAAATAAATTCTTGGCGGTTTGCTGTGTGAGTGTACTGCCACCGCCTGAACTGGAGGCATCTTTGAAGGTAATAAAACCGCCAACAGCCCTGAATAACGAGCGAGGATCAATGCCGGAGTGTTTGATAAATCGGGCATCTTCTGTTGCCAGCAGAGCCGACGTTACATTGGGCGACACCTGCGAAATCTCGATAGGAGTACGGTTTTCAACGTAGTATTTACCCAACAATTGATGGTCGGCGGTGTATACTTCAGAGGCTTCTTCGCTTTTTGGATTTTCAAGAGCTTTCAGACTCGGCATGCCGCCAAAAAGCCACAAAAAATTGTAGCTGACAGCCAATACATACAGAACCAGCAAGATTATGCCCGTGAGCGAAAATCGCCATAAGCTTCGGATTATTTTTCGGTATGGACCAGGAGCAAATTCAGTCATTATGGGTTTGTCTCATTCGTTTTAGATTCAATTCGTCAAGTTCCTGAATGATCAGATGGACGTTGACTTACCGAACCTACATACATTAAATTATTTTCTCTTTGCCGAAAGCTGATCGGCTGCGGCCTGCATTTCCTTTACATGAGGTAACAACTGACTGCCGGGATAATCACGGACAAATTCGCTTATGGCCTGCCGGTAATCATCTATACCCTTTACTTTACCAACCAATAAAAGCCGCAATAACGCCAATTTGTCTTCCAACTGGGTTCCTGCGACACTCCCCAAAGCGGTTTCTGCCCGGGTCAATGCTTCGGCGTTATTATTTGCCTTATACAGCTCATAAATGGCTGTGTAGGTTTTCAATGCCTGCGCTTCCGAATCGGTAGTTTGGGCAACCACTTTCCCTGTTAGACGCGCGTAGGAGGTATTGGGATACTCTGCCAACAATTTTTCTTTCCAGGGAGACGATTGACCGATTTGCTCATTCGAGAGGTAAAGTAAGTAATACACTTCTGGTTTTTGTAGTGTATTTGGGTATCGGGTCAGCAACTGTTCAAAGGTTGGAATGGCATCGGCGGGTTTGTTCAACTCGAACTTATAAAGCTTGCCCAACTTATATAAAGCATTCTCAATGCGTTGGTTTGCCAGTGCCTGCGCTTCCTTTGTGAATGGAATCTTAGCCATCATGGCATCCTTCTGCCCTTTTCGACTTGGTCCCGACAGCACGACAGCGCCCCCACCGGCATCGACTGGCTGTAACGGCGTATTCGGGTTAATGGAATTGGCTGGAGTTGATCCGTTGATTGGACTATTATCAGCTGCTATTGCGCCTGAGGCTTCCTTGTTGCTTCGTCGCCAGTTGTCTTCGAGTGGCCGATTGCCCCAGCGTACCGAGAATTCCTGTTTCCCCTGGCTCAAGGCAACGGGGTTATAAAGTACCCACCGTTCATTTGGTTGAAGATTGGAGTTCGTAGCACCCGGCATTGTGTTTCCAGCTCCATTCGTTGCCCGATCTACAATTTGTTGTGCCAATGCGGCCTGTGCTTTGTCTTCTTTCTGCCGTTGATCAATTGCTTTCTCAAGAACCTTATCAAGTGCATTGGCGTCTAGTTTCGACAGAGCTAATAAACTATCGTCGGTAGTGATAGTCGTTCTGTAGAGAACAAAGTCGTCGAGTGTTTTTTTGCGGGTTACCAGAGCGGCATAGTCTGGTGATTGTTTCGGCATTAAAGCGAGCGCACTATCATAATAAACTTTAGCGTGCGTGTAATCTGCTTTCTTTTCAAAGTACAACTTGCCGATTTCAAGATAGGTGTAGGGCACCTGAGTAGTGTTGGAACCGGCCGCCTGAATCGACTGGCTGTAGTAGCCGATGGCTTTATCTACCCGACCGCTTCGCGCTTCAAGCAACCCCATTGTAAAGTAAACCTTATCTTTCAAGTCTTCGTTTTTTCGATCATTTAGCAAATCATCAAACATTTCGGCCGATTGCGCCATCCTTTTTTTATCACCCGTTAACCCGTTACTTTGAATAGCATACAGATTTGCGTAAAACGACTGGTCATAAGTGGGGTGTGAGGACAACACCTTGCGGTAATGGTCAACGGCTTTAGCTGGCTGGCCAATCTGGTCATACAATTGACCCGCAATAAGGTGTAGACGAGCGGTGGCTTCTCCCTTTTTCAGCACAGGGAAGGTGGCATCCAGAATACCGGCAGCGGTTGCATATTCGCCCTGCCGCTCATGCATGTACGCTTTTGTCAAATAGAAGTCACGCGTATTAGGCTTATTGAGTGGTTGATTTCGAAGGTACTCGGATACATTTAATGCGTTTGTATAGTCATTGGCTTCAACATAGGCCCGCATCAAACCAACCAGTGCTGTATGCTTATCATTTTCATTTGTTCCTTTTGTATTGACGTATTTGAAGACCTCAATTGCATTCGGCAAATCCTGTTTCAGCAGCCGGGCACGTCCTATCAGAATGTAGGCATTATCGAGCCATTTACTATTCTGATGTCGTTCAGGAATAAGCGATGCTTTTTTAATTGCATCGTCAATTTGGGGTTTTACCGGTTGCATCAGTATGGAGTCGACCGGCAAGAGGATAGGCATTAACTGATTGTAGTTTTCCTGCCGTGTTTTAAACAGGATTTGCTCGGCCAGATTGATCTGGTCGCGGGCAAGAACATATGCATTAAAATGGGCTGTTAAGTTATGATACCCTTTGCTGACCGCTTTCGTGCTATACTGTGAGCACGATACCAGTCCACCGGTCAATAGAATAAGGACCGTAAGTAACAAAAAGGATTGGTTTCGTAAATAGCGGGACATTCGAAAATAACACGTGGTCACTCGTACTAAAACGTTTCTAAGGGGGTCAATAATATGGAACCTTAGCCCAAATTAACGAATTTTGCCTGGTATAAACATGTCAATTGCTAATTCTATGGAAAACAGCCCCGGCCAACCTGATGAAAACTATCCGAAAAAATCGGCTCTGGGTGATGAGCCTGTAAAAAAGGTTACCGAAAAGACGACATCGTTTGTTCAGTTTAGTGGAATCGCCTTTCAAATGCTGGGCACTATTGGGCTTGGGGTTTATGTCGGTATGAAACTAGACGCCTGGCAGAACAATCATCGGCCTGTCTGGACAATTGTTTTATCGCTTACCGCCATTGGCGCTTCGCTCTATTTGTTTATCCGACAATTGACGCGGAAGTGAACGTAGAATTGGATGCCAGCCCGGTCATCAGAGTATTGATTTGAAAACTGCTGACTTTGCTTTAGTGTCGAATATGGTACGTATGTGTATCTAATCACCATTTACGATAAATCGGAAGAGAGTAGTATAAGAAAAGAACTCTTGCTGAAAATAGCCAAAGCTTTATTTGATAAATAAACTTTAGTTTATGTGGTCAATAACCAGTTAAATCTTCCTTAACTAACAGAATAAAATTTGGCAAATTCTTTTTCATGATCCGTATTATTTTATTTACAGTTTTTTTTGCAATTGTATTTTTCGTAGCTGAACGATATTTTGTTTCTTCCTGGGTGCACCCGACCTGGAAGGTTTTATTGATCTTTTTTTTTAGTGTCTCTTTTTTAACTCACCGGCTGGTAGAGTCTGGTTTACAGGGTGATCGGGAACGTTTTGTACCACTCTTCATGGGTGCAACGGTGGCCCGGTTGATATTGGGGCTGGCGTTCGTTGGTTTTTTTCTCTTCCGGCACATCGAGCAGCGTCGAACCTTTATTTTGGACTTTCTTGTACTATATATATGTTACACGGGCTTTGAGATTTGGACGCTTACTCGTAACTTGCGACGCGATTCGTAAAAACGATTTGTCACATCATATGTTGCGTTCGGCTATTAATAAGATTTTATTTGCAACGGCTCTCATTCTGAGCTCGTTAGTAGGTGCTCAGGCACAGGAGCATGCCCACGAGGGTGAAGCGCATGCCAATCATGAAGGGGAGGCAAAAGCCACCAAAGGTAAATTTGATGTCGGGGGCATGATTATGCACCACATTAAAGATGATCACGGCTGGGAGTTTGCCCACGGTGTTACACTACCATTACCCGTCATTTTATATTCTAAAGATCGCGGTCTGGAAGTCTTCTCTTCGTCAAACTTAGCCCACGAAGCTACGTACAACGGCTACAAGAACGTACACGGCAAAATTCACCGGGTCAATGAAGCAGGTGAGGTTGATCACGAAGCGAAAGTCTATAACTTCTCGATCACCAAGAACGTAGCATCATTGCTATTGAGCGCCGTTATTATGTTACTTGTCTTTTCGGCTGTTAGCCGGGGCTATGCAAAAAACAAAGGCAAAGCACCTTCGGGTCTTCAATCGTTCCTGGAGCCGATCATTCTGTTCGTTCGGGATGAGATTGCCAAGCCAAGCATCGGCCCTAAATACACGAAGTATTTGCCTTACCTGCTTACACTGTTCTTCTTCATTCTGGTGAACAACCTGCTTGGGTTGTTGCCGGGTGCGGCCAACCTGACAGGTAATATCACCGTCACACTGGTGTTATCGGTTATCACTTTCCTGATCGTTACGTTCAGCGGAAACAAGCACTACTGGCTGCACATTCTGAAGCCAACGGGTGTTCCTGTAGCGTTGTTGCCTATTATGATTCCCGTTGAGATCGTCGGCGTATTCATGAAGCCATTATCGCTCATGATCCGGTTATTCGCCAATATCACGGCTGGCCACATTATCATTTTAAGTCTGTTGGGCCTGATTTTTATGGCAAACAACATGGGTGGCATGGGCACAAGCCTTGCGATTAGTCCTGTTGTTCTGTTTTTTACCCTGTTTCTGAATTTGATCGAACTGCTGGTAGCGTTCCTGCAAGCGTTCATTTTTACCCTGCTAACGGCTATGTATATCGGTAGTGCGGTAGAAGATCACCACGAAGCCGATCACGGCATTGGCTACGAAGGCGCTGAAGCGCATTAAAATAATGGACAATGTAAAATGAATCATGTCGGCTATTAACGCATTATCCATTAGTCAATTTTACATTATCCATTTTATAAGTTGCAATCTTTTGTTTTTCACTAATAAATACGTTTGAAGTTTATGTTCGCAATGTTGTTTTCTCTGCTGTTAGAAGCTACTGGTAGTGTTTCGGTTATGGGTGCTGCTATCGGCGCTGGTTTAGCTGCTATTGGTGCTGGTCTTGGTATCGGTAAAATTGGTGGTAGTGCAATGGAAGGTATCGCCCGTCAGCCAGAAGCGGCTGGTCGTATCCAAACTGCCATGCTGATCATCGCGGCTCTTATCGAAGCCGTTGCTCTGTTCGCAGCTGTAATTTGTCTGCTGGTTGCTACGGCTTAATCTAGCCCTGGCTTCAGTAGATACCAAATTTGAGTAGGCTGGTTGCATTAGGCACTGGCATCGCTGCTCACCTATTTTCTGGAAACGTTTGCCCGTTTGGGATTGCCAGCGGGCAAACGTTCTCTAACAAAAGATTGAATTGACTTACGATGTATGCATTACGAATTGGTAGTTTGTAACATACATAGTAACCAGCCAAGATATCATAAATCGAACTTTATAAATTGTAAATCGTAAATCCATGGATTTGCTAACTCCCGACCTCGGTCTTTTATTCTGGCAGGTAGTGGTTTTCCTCGGCCTGTTTCTTATTCTTCGTGCTTTTGCCTGGAAACCCATCACAGAAAGCCTGAACGAACGTGAAAATAATATTCAGAGCGCACTTGACCTGGCCGAAAAAACACGTCTGGAAATGACCGCCCTGAAAGCTGATAACGAAAAACTGCTTGCTCAAGCACGTACGGAGCGCGATGCTATTCTGCGTGGTGCTAAAGAAGCTTCCGACAAAATGATCGCTGATTCTCGCGAAAAAGCATCTGCTGAAGGACAACGTATTCTGGAGCAGGCACGCGAGTCGATGCAGAACGAGCGGCAGGCTATTGTAGCACAGATGAAAAAAGAAGTTGTTATCCTCTCGCTTGACATTGCTGAAAAAGTTCTTCGTAAAGAGCTTAGCGATAAAACATCACAGGAGAAATTGGTAACAGACCTTGTATCTAATTCACGCTTAAACTAATTCGATTATGGCAGTCGCTACAGTTGCCGCCCGCTACGCCAAATCGCTATTGGATCTGGCGCAGGAAAAAGGCCTGACCGAGACTATGTATAAGGACATGCAGTTCTTCAAGAATACGGTGGATCAAAGTCGTCCATTAATGCTCATGCTGAAGAACCCCATTGTTCGTGCTGAGAAGAAAAGTGCCGTATTGACTGCCGCATTTAATAAGCGTGTTGATCCCATGACAATGGCGTTTTTTCAAATTATTGCCAAAAAGAATCGTGAGGGCATCATGGATGCCATTGCTGAACAATTCATCTCGCAATACAATAAATTGAAGGGAATTGAACGGGCCAATGTTGTTACAACTGTTCCATTGACAGATGCACAACGTGAGCAATTCAAGGCTATTGTCATGAAAACAACCGGTTGTAAGGTGGTTGAACTGGAAGAAAAACTGGACTCAAAGTTGATCGGTGGCTATGTGTTGAACCTTGGTGACCGTCAGGTTGACGGGTCTATTCGAAGCCAACTGAATGACCTGCGGTTGAAGTTTCTAAATTAAGAAGCCTAAAGCGCGGGTGCTAGTTTGCACTGTGCTCAAAACATAAAGTGGGTTCTCGTGCACGTTCGTTATCCATAAAAAAATGCGCTGGTCAAAACTGACCAGCGCATTTTTTTATGTTGAATCAGTGTGTTACCACCACTTTTCATAACCCTTGGCTGGCTTCCAGGTTGATTTCGGTTCAAAGTGGTGCCAGAGTATAGCTGAAACATTTCTTAGTAGCTCAAATCCTTCGTTTGTCCGTTCCCAGCTTTCGTCTTTCTGGTTTTTTGTCATAATACAATAAACATATTCCCCGTGGGGTGCGTGAACAAATACAACCTCCGAACGCGACTGGTTAACTGCGCCATTCTTACAGGCTGTTTTGATTTCAGATGGAATTTGCGATAAACCGTCATTGTCCCAATACTGACGACCCAGATTTCGATACATTTCGTCGCTGGCATCGGGGCTAACGGCTCTCCCTTGCCGTATGTATGTCAGTAAGTTCGCCATTTCACGAGGGGTGGTTTGCCCCCAGCCGTATTGGGTGCGGCTGGCTTCGCGACCCGGTGTGCGGGAGTTGACCCGTGTCTGATGAAATCCATTTGTTTCCAGCCAGTTATTAATCGCAGTACCGCCACCCGCCAGAGCCTGACACCACAAACTGCCTGTGTTATCACTCACGGTTTCCATGAGCATGACCACTTCGCTAAGCGGTATTTTGGTGCCGTCTTTTAAGGAACCCACAATGCCGTCGTCGTAGTGAAGTGAGTCCTTGTAAACGAGCGGCTCAGTGTATGTCAACTCTCCTTTGTGCAGCTTATCGAAGAGGCCACATTGGATTGGAATCTTGATCGTACTGGCCGTTGGGAAGAGCGTATCGGCGTTGATCGCAACAGTTTTTCCAGTGCGTAAATTGTATACATAAACACCAGCATCGCCCCGAAAGCCACTTAATGCACTACGGAGTTGGCGCTCCAGAGAAGCGTCAACGCGCGTTGTCTGGCCATTGGTAATGAATGTATATGAGAAAAAGAGTGTAAAAAGAAACGAGACGCGCATCAGGATTGTATGGGTTTAACTAATTTGATATGAGTTCGGGTGAAGGCTTCCCGTTCGTAAAAGCGGATGGTATCCGTACGTTTTTGGTTTGTTGTAACTTCCAGATTTACGAAGTTTTGCTCAATGGAAAGCTGATTGAGGGCGGCAATAAGCTGATGTCCGATGTGCTGATTTCGGACTTCTGGCCGGACGTATAACTCCTGTATTTCACCAACTTTGCCGCTGTGATGTAACAGATATTGAACGTGGCAACTCACAAAACCGAGCACATTACCCTGCCGTTCGGCCACAAGGTAATGGATGTGAGGATTACTGAGATTGAAGAAAAAAACCGAATTAAACGCTGTTGTATCCAACGTGGTTTCTTCCAACGCACACACAAAATCATAAATAATTGACGCGTCATTTGGGGTAACGGCGCGAATGTCTACGTTGGCCGGTAAAGTAGATTGAGTAGGCACAATGATTTATAGCGGTATACGCCCTGGAGCGAATTTACGCCTTTAAGTTCGTCAATTTTTGTCCTGTTGCTTACATGTCTATGAACAAAATCATCGCCTTTGCTTTTGCAGGTTTAGTCACGGCCTGTTCGGGGCGGAAAGCTGATACCGACGATACGCAAACGAATCAATCGACTGTGGATACCCTGCCAACTACCTCTTTCGACAGAGACCGGGACTTTTTACGTCAATACCACCCCGACCTGATTGAGCTACAGAATGGTGAGGCACACGCCCTGATTTGTCCAGCCTATCAGGGGCGGGTGATGACCAGTAGTGCCGACGGAAAAGCCAGTTATGGTTGGATCAACTACGACTTAATTAAATCGGGGAAGTTACTGCCGCATATGAATGCCTTTGGGGGCGAAGATCGATTCTGGCTTGGACCGGAAGGCGGGCAGTTTGCGCTCTATTTCAAAAAAGGCGATCCCTTCGACGCCGACCATTGGCAAACACCAGCCGCTATTGACTCTGAACCATTTACCCGTACAGATAGCTCGCAGACGTCAGCTACGTTTACACGTACGGTATCGCTGACAAATTACACGGGCACCCGCTTCGATATTGGTATTGCGCGAACAGTTCGGCTATTAACGAAAGAACTAATAACCAGGCAGTTAGCTGTTAATTCTGAATCGATAAAAGTGGTTGGGATTCAATCTGAGAATTCAATTGCAAATAAAGGGAAACAGGCCTGGACAACAGAAACGGGTATGCCGTCGATCTGGATTTTGGGTATGATGAATGCATCGCCCAAGGCGACAATTATTATTCCCTACAAGCCGGGTAAAGGACAGCCCATAAATGATGCCTATTTTGGCGAAGTACCCGCCGACCGGTTGCGAATGGGAAAAACATCGGCGCTGTTAACGGCCGACGCCAACTTTCGGAGTAAAATTGGCGTGTCGCCCAGCAGGGTTACTGGCTGGATTGGCAGTTACGATCCCACGGCTAAAACCTTAACACTTGTCACCTATGAGGTTGATCCAACGAATATCCGATACGTCAACTCCGCCTGGGAACATCAGAAAGAACCGTTTTCCGGAGATGTTATCAATGCATATAATGATGGGCCGATGAAGCCCGGTCAATCACAAATGGGGAAATTTTACGAGCTGGAGTCTTCATCGCCAGCGGCCGGGTTAGCCCCCGGTGCCAGCCAGCACCACCGGCATACAACATTTCATGTGCAGGGAACGGAACAAGAATTGAATGAGCTGGCGAAACGATTTCTGTTAACGGATTTGACGTCTATAACGGACAAATAGTTTAAACAATTAATATGCCTGCAAGGCATCTGACTCGAAAATATGATTGCCGGTTAATTGTTGCTGTGTTGTTACAAACATGGCATTGGCAACTTTTGACCCCTCAACAGCTCTGTATTTAATCGGAATCAAGGGCTTCAGCACGCGCATGGCCCCCTCGGCAATACGTTCGCCCAGCCGCGATTCAGTACGCCTAGCCGTTGACCGATTGCCAAGAAGGAGGGAGGGTCGGAAAATAAGGAGCGTTGGGAAGTTTAATGAAGCCAAATCGCGTTCTACTTCGCCCTTGACCCGATTATAAAAAAATGATGACTCCGTGTCGGCACCCATCGATGTAACAATAGCGAACTGTTGGGCACCGTTCGCTAAACCAAGGCGGGCAATATCCAGCGGGTATTTGTAATCTACTTTTTGGAAAGCATCTTTGGAACCGGCTTTTTTCATTGTTGTACCGAGACAGCAAAATATATCGTCGGCTTGTGTCACTAATCCATTTGGATGATCGAAATCAAACTGAACTTCCTGTAAGCGAGGATGTTGCCAGCCTAACGATTTTCGTGCTAAAACTTTGACGTTTGAATAGACAGAGGAGTTAACAAGCTGGTGAGTTAATTGATTGCCAATAAGACCTGTTGCACCAAGTACTAAAGCTGTTTTTTGAGTAGGTATAGTCATGTTTAGGAAGAGGCTGTTTTTGCTAATTTAGTCACGTCATTGCTAAGGAAAAGCACCACTAGCCAAATTCTATTTTATGCGTCCAGCTATTTCCATACCTGTTAGATTGTTTTTTATTCTCGCGGGTACTTTATTTTTTTCTTTTCGGCCTAATGATGATGAATTCATCAAACGATTGCTCGAACAGTTTCGTGTTTATATAAACCAGCAACCTACCGAGAAGGTCTATATTCATATCGACCGGGACACCTACCTGACAGGGGAGACCGTTTGGCTGAAAGGATACATGTTCGACGGATACACTCACACAGCGGATACGCTTAGTAGTGTACTGTATGTGGAGTTAGTGGACCCTTATGCCCGGCAGGTTTGCCTTCGGACGCAGCTTCGCGCAACAGGCAGTTATGCCATCGGTCAACTGATATTACCTGATTCACTTCCAGCGGGTTCATATCAACTTCGGGCTTATACCAACCTGATGCGAAATTATTCGGAGAGTTACTTTTTTACGAAGACGCTGACGGTTTTACATGCTGACGATTCGAGCGTGAGGACTACTCCCGTAAAACAAACACAGCCCGACGTTCAGTTTTTACCCGAAGGGGGTCATCTGGTTACTGGATTAACAAGCCGCATTGCGTTCAAAGCTGTTAATTCGGTGGGGCAGGGAGTTGCAGCAAAAGGCTTTGTACTGGATGCGAAAAAAGATACGGTTATTGGTTTTTTTACCACTCACCTGGGCATGGGCCATTTTATGCTCAAGCCTGAACCGGCACAAACCTACACCGCTTTTGTGCCGCTGCCAAACGGCACGCTCGCCAGCTATGCACTACCAGTCATACAGGAACAAGGTGTGGTCATGCAGGTTGAAAACTTGACGAATAAAGACAACGTGCTGGTATATGTGATGCACAACAAAGCCATTACTGATACTGCTGCAACCCTAACACTCGTTGCGCAAGCCGGAGGCCAGATTATTCAGGTGGCCAAAATACCCTTAACCCGAAAAATGGCCGCTGTCCGACTACCTCGGGCGACCTTTCCGGAAGGTATCGCCCAGCTAACGGTTTTTGATGAAACCCAAAAGCCGGTTTGCGAGCGACTAATCTTTATCAATAAGAATGAGCAACTCAATGTTGCGGTCGTAGCAGATAAAGCCTCGTACAAAAATCGGGAGCAGGTTAACCTGACAATAAAAACGACCAATGCCGACGGTAAGCCACTCTCGGCTAATTTATCACTCGCGGCTGTCGATACCAAGTTAGCGCCCGAAGGTGATTCCAATAGTACGACCATTCGCTCTCACATATTGCTTTCGTCTGACCTGGTGGGTACAATCGAACAGCCTGATACCTATTTCAATCCCGAAAATAAAGACCGTTTGTTGCAACTGGATTTATTGCTGATGACACAAGGCTGGCGACGTTTTGCCTGGACTGATGTACTGTCGGGTACTATTCCAGTCCTGAAATACCCATATGAAAAGGGATTGTCGTTAACTGGTAAAGTTGTGCGGCCTAACCAGAAGGACATTGGCGGCACAGTGAAGATGACATTTATTATTGCTAAAAAGGATAGTTCTCGCCAGATTCTGGCAGGCGAAAGCGACGAAGCCGGTAACTTCTGGGCGTATGATCTTGATTTTACGGACACTGCCACGGTGATGATCCAGGGATTGAAAGGTGCAGCCAATCGTAATCTGGTGATTACACTGGATCAACTACTGAAGCCAACTGTTACGATTGTTAAAGTCCCCTATAATCCGATGGAGTTCCGGCGCGACGAGCTAACTGACTTTATCCGCCGAACAAAAGAATATCAGGAAATCGAGCGCCAGATCAGGCAAAATAGAGAGGTCTTGTTGAACGCCGTTACGGTGAAAGCAAAGAAGTATGCGGAACGTGATTCTCGTGTTATTTACGGCACGCCCGATGCAACAGTTAAGTTCGATCAAACGAATACGTCGGGGCGACTAACCATTCTGGATGTTATTCAGGGGCGTATTGCGGGCGTACAGGTAACTGGCAATGGGTTTAACGCGCGCGTGCAAATTCGGGGTGCTGCCAACTTCAATGGCCCTGTAGACCCGCTGTTTGTGCTGGATGGAATGCCAATGGATTTGCAGGCGATCTTAGGGATTTCCGTGCAGGACGTTGACAGGGTCGATGTGTTGAAAGGAGCGTCGGCAGCCATTTATGGTTCGCGAGCTTCGGGTGGGGTGATTTCAATCTTAACCAAACGGGGAAAGTCAGTTGACGAAATACCAAGAGAGGCTCCACCGGGAACGTTGCTGGCTAAATTGCCCGGCTATGCGCCCGTACGCGAGTTTTACTCACCCCGATATGACATTAAAAAGCCTGAACATGCGCGGCCAGATTATCGGACAACGCTACACTGGGCACCCATGATTCAAACAGATATAGAAGGAAAAGCAACCGTTTCCTTCTATACATCAGATGCCAAAACCGACCTGCGTATTCGGGTGGAAGGTGCCACGCTGGATGGCCGACCGGTCGTAGGAGAAAGTAGGGTGCGGGTGGAATAAAGAACGGGTGGTATCGATCAACTGATACCACCCGTTTCGATATACTTATTCAGGCTAAACCGCGCCTAAAATTTTCATGTTATTAGGGTCCCAGCTTATTGCTCTTTTTTGAGCGAAGCTCATGTTACCGCACTGGGTTGGCCCACAGGCACGAAGGCCAAATGTGGCATCTTCAACATTCGGCGAGTTTGACCGAACCGACTTGAAGAAATTGACAAAGTGCTCGTATCTGTCACCTTTGTAATCTTTCGGGAACGAATATTTCATTTCCTTGGGGCCTTCCAGTTCAGGATGTGGCGGATACAACTTGTTGTATTCCTGCACATACAGTTCTTTCTGATCTTTTGGGAAATTATCAATAGACATTCCCGGCGCTTTCGGAAATTTATTCCGGTGGACAGTCAGGCTGTCGAATCCGAGGGAAAGGTCGCCTTCTGTACCCACAATCCGAACCAGGTAATTACCACCGCCACCATCCACAAAGTTAGAGCGGGTTGTCAGGTTAAATTCCGGGTGTTCGGCTGTTTTTGGGTAATCGTAAATGCTGAGTTGAATGTCTGGCACATCACGGCCATCTTTCCAATAGCGGGTGCCGCCACTTGAGTACACTTTGTTTGGGCCTTTTGACCCCGTAATGCAGTGCAGCGATGTTAGCAAGTGAACATACAGATCACCGGCAATCCCTGTTCCGTAGTCCTGATAATTACGCCACCGGAAAAAACGGAGCGGGTCCCAGGGGCGTTTGGGAGCGCTGCCCAGATAGGTATCCCAGTCAACGGTTTGGGGTGATGCATCGGGCGGAATGGAATACTGCCAGGCACCCATCGCACTGTGTCGGTCATAGATCGCTTCGGCAAAAACAAGCTCGCCAATATCACCAGCTTTCAATAATTCACGTGCTTTGGCAATGAGAAGCGAACTGGCAAACTGGCTGCCCACCTGAAATACCTTACCCGTTTCTTTCGACACTTTAATCAGGGTATGGCCGTCTTCAACTTTTTGAACCATAGGCTTTTCGCAGTACACATGCTTGCCTTTGTGCATGGCATCCGACGATATTTTTTCGTGCCAATGATCTGTTGTAGCGTTAATTACGGCGTCAATATCCTTCCGCTCAAGCAGTTCACGGTAATCTTTCGTGACGGGAAGGCTATCGCCCCAAAGTTCTTTGGCCCGGCGTAAACGGCCGTCATACAGGTCGCAGGCCGCCACCATTTCAATGCCATCGACCATCAAAGCCGTCTGCGTATCGCCAATACCCATACCGCCAGTGCCAATAAGGGCAATGCGAACTTTGTCGTTAGCGGCCGTACTGGAATGGCTACGTACCAGATTCAGGTATTGAGGAATGCCCTTCGAGCTGGTTTCTGCCAGTGCAGCAGGTGCAGTGGCAGCAGCAGTGCCCGCCAGCCCAAGGGTCTTCAAAAACGACCGCCGGGACTTGTTTTCCTGGTTGGCCGACGAAGCCGCTCGTTTTTTATCGTTCATAACAAAAACAGATTGGAAAGAAGAAAACCCACTTAAAAATAAGCGAAGTTGTAAGTATAATTAAAAAGAGCACTCAATCTACTTTCTCATCTTGCTACCCGCTAAAATTAGTCGTAGCATTACCCTTATTCCTACTCCTTAAAGCGAGCGTTACGCTCATTCACTCGTTAATAAAAATGAAACGCCACGTTATTCTACTATCTGGCCTATTACTGGCTGCCACAGGGCCTGTTGTTGCTCAAACCGCACCATTCCCAACGATTGGTCAGGTAGTTCGGGTTGATCCCCGGCTGGATAAACTTATTCCTGCCGACGCCAAAGTTGAGGTGCTGGCCAGCGGATTTGTCTGGACCGAAGGACCGATCTGGATGAAAGATCAGGCATGTCTGCTCTTTTCAGACGTTCCGCAGAATACTATTTACAAATGGACTGACAAAGAAGGTGTTACGCCCTTTTTGAAACCCTCCGGCTATACGGGTGTGGGACCCTACAGCGACGAACCCGGCTCCAATGGACTGACAATTGACCGGCAAGGGAGGCTCATTGCCTGCGAACATGGCGATCGTCGTGTAACGGCTATGCCGTTGAATGGGAGTGGCGGCAAACGCACCCTGGCCGACAACTTTAACGGCAAGCGGTTCAATAGTCCCAACGATGTGGTGGCTCACTCTAGTGGCAGCTATTATTTTACCGACCCACCTTACGGGATGCCGAAAAAAGAGAAAGATCCGGGTCGCGAAACGGATGGATGGGGCGTTTATCGTATTGCTCCCGAGCGGGCAGGGTTTCCTGGTGCCGTATCTATTGTTGTGAGTGATCTGACCCGCCCGAATGGAATTGCCCTGTCGCCCGATGAAAAAATAGTATACGTGGCTCAATCTGATCCGCTCCGTCCCGTTGTTATGGCATATCCGCTTCAGGCTGATGGATCGGTAGGTAAAGGACGGGTCGTGTTTGGGGCTGAGGGGATGAAAAAACTCGGTCTTGAAGGTGGTTTCGATGGTATGAAAGTGGACCGTGATGGCAATTTATATGTAACAGGGGGCGGTGGCGTATTGGTATTATCCGCTTCGGGCAACACACTGGGATTTATAAAAATTGGTGCTGCCACGGCCAATTGCGCCTGGGGTGATGATGGTTCGACGTTGTACATAACATCCGATATGTATCTCTGCCGAATACGGACATTTGCTAAAGGATGGTAATTTTTAATGCAGAGTGAAGAATTAAGAATGTGGCAGGCACTTTACATTTTTCACTCTACATTCTTCATTAAGAATGACTAACTTTGTATAGAGTACGTAGCTTGATTGAAAGGAATTTGTTCTCATGTTAGAGAATCGTAAGTGGGTCATCATTGGTGTTTTTTGCCTGGTTGGATTAGCGTATCTGGCCCGATTGTTTTATTTGCAGGTGTTGGACGATACCTACTCGCTGGGAGCATCGAAGAATTCCATTAAACGGGTGGTCGAAATACCCTACCGGGGGCAGGTCTACGACCGAAACAACCAGCTAATCGTTTATAATACACCTGTCTACGATCTGTATGTAACGCCTAAACAAGTCAAGATTCCCGATACAGCCGCTTTTTGCCGAATGATGAATGTCAGTCTTCCCGAATTTGACAGCATCATGGGGTTGGCTAAAAACTATTCACCGGTGAAACCATCGCTGTTTCTGCGGCAACTATCCAAAGAAGACTTTGCCCGAATTCAGGATGCTCTGGTCGACTATCGTGGGTTTGAACCAGTTATCAGTTCAATGCGAACCTACCCGGCTCATACCTTGTCGAATGCCCTGGGGTATGTCAGCGAAATCAGTAAAAAACAGCTGGAAAATCAGGATATAGTCTATTACCGGCAAGGTGACTACGTGGGTCATAACGGCTTGGAGGAACAATACGAAGAGCAGTTGCGCGGCAAACGTGGGGTTAAGTTTATGATGCAGAATGTTCGGGGCGTCAACAAAGGTTCCTGGAAAAACGGGGCTTTTGATACACTGGCCGTCGCCGGGCAAAACCTGATTACCGGTATCGATGTCGAGGTGCAGAAATACGCTGATAGCCTTATGCAGAATAAAATTGGCGCTGTGCTGGCCATAGAACCGGCAACGGGCGAAATACTAGTGTCGGTTTCTGCGCCAACCTATGATCCCAACCTGTTGTCGAGCCGTTTCTTCTCTAAAAACTATCGGGCACTAATTAAAAACCCATACAAGCCACTCATCAACCGGCCTATCATGGCCAGCTATCGACCTGGTTCAACGTTTAAGTTAATTCAGGCGCTCATTGCCCAGCAGCAGGGGTCGCTTTTGCCAACCACGGTATATGGTCATGCGGGTTCGCCAATGCGTTGTCACTGTCGTGGTGGTAATAATTTACGCGGAGCAGTGCAGAACTCCTGCAATCCCTATTTCTATTACGTGTTTCGTAAATTTCTTTACTTTAACGGCGAGCACAACACGTTCAAGGCATCGGCAATTGGGTTACGACAGTGGCATGATATGGCCGAGAAATTTGGCATTGGTGATCGTCTTGGTATAGACTTGCCAAGCGAAACAAAAGGGAATCTGCCGACACCGGAGTATTACGACAAAGCCTATCGCGGGTCGTTACGCTGGAAGTTTTCGAATGTGTACTCGCTAAGTATTGGCGAAGGCGAATTATTAATTAGTCCGCTCAAGCTGGTGAATCTGGCCGCAACGATTGCTAATCGGGGTTGGTTTATTACACCCCATTATATCAAAGGGTTTGGTAAAGCAGGCGTTGGTTTACCGGCAGAATACCGGGAACGGCACGAAACGGGTATTGACTACAAATATTATTTACCCGTGATCGACGGTATGCGGGGGGCGGTAGCTCATGGTACAGTAACACCTTTGGCAAACATTGCCGGTATTGATTTGTGTGGTAAAACCGGGACATCGCAAAACAACAAGTTTGGCCATAAGTTTGACCACTCTATTTTCATCGGTTTCGCGCCCATGAACAACCCCAAAATTGCGGTAGCTGTGTTTGTTGAAAATGCAGGTTGGGGGGGCAAGGCAGCCGCTTCGGTGGCAGCTCTGGTAGCCGAACGCTATTTGAAACGTAAAACGGAAGCGTTAAAGTTAGATGCTCAGGTGAAAGCGTCCAATTATCTGCCCCCTGTTACCAGTCTTCCCGGCTTCAAGAAACCCGTAGCGCCGAAGAAGGATACAACCCAACAAAAACCTGCCCCTAAACCCATGATGACCGCTACTAAACCTAAGCCGGTCATGGCAGCGATCATAAGCGGAAACTAACGGGTGTACGTTTACCCAAAACGATTTTTAGAAAAGTCATTATGGGTAAATCGTATGTCGTAAATCGTAAATCAATTTGGCCCGTAACAACGACCCATTCTCACAAAATATTGACTGGCTCACCCTCCTGCTGTATTTCGGCTGTGTAACGATGGGCTGGCTGAATGTCTATGCCGCTGTGTATAGCCCCGAAGACCATACCAGCTTATTCGATATGACGACCAATGCCGGAAAACAAATGATGTGGATCGGCACAACAGTGATTCTCATTATCTGCATTCTAGTTGTTAACCATACGTTTTTCGACACGTTTGCCTTTGTGTTTTACGGCTTCATGATACTCGTTCTGATACTGGTTTTATTTGCCGGATCGAATATTAACGGGTCCAGATCCTGGTTCAAATTTGGATCAGTTTCTATTCAGCCCGCCGAATTCGCAAAGGTGGCTACCGCGTTGGCACTGGCCAAATACCTGGATGTGCCGGGAATAAATCTTACAAAGCAAAAAGATCTGATGTTTATTGGGGGCATTATAGTGTTGCCCTGCATATTGATCTTAGCCTCTAACGAAACTGGGTCAACGCTTGTATTTGCCTCTTTCGTTATCATGCTTTACCGCGAAGGGTTACCAAGCTGGATTCCAGCGGTTGGTATTGCCGCTGCAGCATTGTTTGTGTTGGCGCTGGTTTTTCCCAAGCTGTATATTTTCATTGGAATTGTTGCATTGCTT
Source organism: Spirosoma pollinicola (assembly GCF_002831565.1). NCBI lineage: Bacteria > Pseudomonadati > Bacteroidota > Cytophagia > Cytophagales > Cytophagaceae > Spirosoma > Spirosoma pollinicola. The sequence goes on from NZ_CP025096.1 coordinate 1,545,666, forward strand.
GGGTTGATCATACTGCTTATGCCCCGCTACAATCGCACGTTGGCCAATTTGTTGTCAATAGGCTTGATTGGTATTGTGATGGTGGGGTACGTAACGGGGGTTGATTTTTTTGTGAACAACGTGCTGCAAAAGCACCAGCGTAACCGGATAAAAGTGCTGGTTGACCCTAAAATTGACCCGTTAGGTGTAGGGTGGAACGTAACGCAAGCCAAAATTGCGATCGGTTCGGGACGGCTTCAGGGTAAAGGCTTTCTGGAAGGAACACAAACGAAATTCGACTTTGTGCCCGAACAAAGCACCGACTTTATTTTTTGTACTATTGGCGAAGAGCACGGATTTGTGGGAGCAACGGTTGTCATTGCCCTGTTCATTGGGCTAATCTCCAGAATTGTCATACTTGCCGAAAAACAGCGAACTAAGTTTGCACGGGTTTATGGCTACTGCGTGGCTGGTATAATCTTCTTTCACGTAATGGTTAATGTAGGTATGACTATCGGTTTGATGCCCGTTATTGGTATTCCGTTACCATTTTTTAGCTACGGTGGTTCTTCGCTTTGGTCATTTTCTATTCTGCTGTTTATTTTTCTCAAACTCGACTCTCGCCGAACGGCATTTATGAGGAGGTAAACCATGACTTTTTCGTTAAAAGTTGAAAACTAAATCGCCGTTCAACCTGAGGTGAAACCTTTGATTGAACGGCGATTTGAGCTTAAAAAAAGGGAAACTACCGGCCTCCTGATCGTTGTCCTGTAACCCGTATAAAAACTAGATTCATCCATCGGGGCCGCCCATGCGGGGCCATTGCTTTTTTATAAGAAAGGCCTGTAAAATAGGACGGAACGATTGCTTCATTTGGCTGCTATACTGGTGTTCCAAATGTCGCGGTATAATTTCCAGTCACCTTTTTCTTTTTTCCAGATCACGATGTACTTGCCCGAATCAATGGCGCTGCTGTCGGCTCCTGATAATTTATAACGTCCAGTTTCGATAATCTGATCGCCAGCAGGATCGGCAGTAACGGTTTCCAGATTAACGTTTTTGACGCCTGCATCAAAGGCTCCTTTCCAAACGGGACCAATAGCCGTATTGCCTTTTACAACATCTCCGTTGGGTGGGTAAAGTTCGGCATCAGTGGCATAGAGGTCACTTATACCGGTTGTGCCTTTGCTGAAAATATCCATAAACTTTTGATTCGCGGCTACAACACTGGCCTTTGCTGCGTTAGATTGCGCTAAAGACTGAGCGGAAAACAGGGCGAATAAAACGAGGGTGAGAAGCGTAAGTTTCATGAGTATCTGGATGTTGATTGATTGAAAATCATTAACAAATATCATGGATCCTTGACGAGTTACCTATATCTCGAACGGGGGTATTTTTACGGTAATTCGCCTTCGTAATATTCTGTAAGTCAAACGATTTATAGTGAGTTTGTCTTGTCATAACGTCAATGGATTTAGTAAAGTAGCAGGAGTTGATTACCTATTGGCAAAGCGTTATGTTCAATGCTAAGCTGAAGGCCTGATCTTAGCTCGCTCCTGGTATTTTTAGCACTTTGTATTCAATTTCTTACACATTATCTTTGAACAGTGCCGAAAGTATACACGTCTCCCATGAATGCCATCCGTACTTGTCTAGCCATTACTAACCGTCTCGTTTCTGATCTGGCTAGTTGGGGTAGGAGAGAACGGAGTTTTATCCTGCTCTGGATAGGCTGTTTGGCGTTGGTAGGGTGCCAGTCAACGACTGAAACAAGAACGTATCGGATTGGGTTTTCGCAGTGTACCGGGGGCGATGAATGGCGAAAAACACTACTCAATGATATGAAACGCGAACTGACGTTTCACCCTAATTACACACTTCTCTACGAGGATGCAGGTAACAGTACGACGAAGCAAATCAGTCAGATTCAATCGTTAGTTGATCGTGATATTGATCTGCTCATCATTTCGCCTAACGAAGCCGCTCCCTTTACCAAAGTTGTTGAAGCCGTTTTTCGACAAGGAATTCCCGTGATTTTGCTCGACCGAAAGATTGAAACAGAATCTTATAATGCCTACATCGGGGGCGACAACGTTGAAATTGGGCGTCTGGCAGGCGTATTCATTGGGAACTATCTAAAAGGAAAAGGGCGCGTGGTTGAGGTATGGGGATTGCCCAGTTCATCACCTGCGCAGGAGCGGCATCGGGGTTTTCGGGAAGAGCTTAAAAAATATCCCAATATACAGGTAGTCAAAGAGTTAAATGGGCAGTGGGAACGCGATACAGTACGGCGTGTGGTGGCTTCTGATCTTAATACGCTTAAAAATGCTGACCTTTTGTTTGCGCATAACGATGTGATGGCACTGGGTGCCTATGGCGTTTTTAAGCAAAATGGCATTCAGGATCAACTGGATTTTGTGGGAATCGATGCCTTGCCCGGCCCGAGCGCGGGTATGCAGGCAATTACGGATGGTACTCTAAAAGCCAGTTTTTTGTATCCAACCGGAGGAGAAGAAGCCGTTGAAACGGCAACCCGAATTCTTGAAGGCAAATCTGTCAAACGGGAGCAAATTCTGAGTTCGATTCAAGTGGATGGTTCGAACGTTCGTGCCCTTAAAGCGCAAAGCGATAAACTCATCAAACAGCAACTCGACATTGAAAAACAAAGCCAGCGGATCGAAAAACTTACAGAAACATACACATCGCAGAAAAACACCTTATACCTCACCCTGACCAGTCTACTGGTAGCTATGTTCCTGGGTAGTTGGGCGTTATATCTTTATCGGTCGAAACAGACTGCTTACCAAACCCTCGAAAATCAGAACGACGAAATTCGGGAACAAAAAGATAAAATTGAGGCTGTATCCCAACAGGCACGCGTGGCAACGGAAGAGAAGCTGCGCTTCTATTCTTATATATCGCATGAGTTCAACACACCCCTGAGCTTAATATTAACTCCAGCAGAGGATTTGTTGAGTAAGAAATCAGTGAGCACAAACGAGTTGAAAAGTAACCTCTCGCTGATCCAGAAAAATGCCTATCGCCTGTTGCGGCTGATTGACCAAATGCTGGATTTACGCAAGACAGACGCCGGTAAACAACGGCTTCGCGCAACGGAGCAGGATCTGGTTGTCTTTATTCAGGATATTATTCAGGACTTTAAACGCAAAGCCGAAAAGCAGCGGATCGACTTACAATTTATTCACTCAGTGCCTGCTTTGCCTGTGTGGTTCGACAGGGAGAAACTAGACAAGGTTATCGTGAATCTGATTGCAAATGCGTTTAAATACACGCCCAAAGGCGGCCTTATTCATGTAGTGCTCGAAGGTGTAGGAAACCAGGTGCGTATTCAGGTTCAGGATAATGGTGAAGGAATGACCCCCGAGGAAAAGGATCACGCTTTCGACTTATTCTATAGCGGAACAAAGCCATTTAACCTGTCGAAAGGGCTTGGGTTGGCGTTATCGATGGAGTTTATACAATTACATCAGGGCGAAATCGAGGTACAGTCAGAAAAAGACAAAGGAACCACCTTCACCATTCTATTGCCGATGGGGAATACTCATTTGACCGCCGAAGAGATGGGTGAACAAATGGCCCGAAAGGCCGACATGCAACCCACACTGTCGGCACAGCAACTAGTAGCTGACCTGGACGAAGATGAGGTGACTGCGGTTGAGTGGCCACTAAAACGGGCCGGTACATTGCTGGTGGTTGAAGATAACGACGATATACGAACGTTTCTGACTACCCGGCTGGGCAATGAATATGAGATTATAGCCGAAAGTACAGGTGAAACTGGATGGGAGCGGGCTTTAGAGCTTATCCCTGATCTGATTATCAGCGATGTTATGCTTCCGGGTATGGATGGTCTACAGTTGACCCAGCGTGTAAAGGCCGACCTGCGAACATCACACATTCCGGTAATTTTACTAACTGCAAAAGGGCAGATCGAGCAGCGAATAGAAGGCACACGGGCGGGAGCCGATGCCTATATAACCAAGCCATTCAATACGACTTACCTGCTCGAAGTTTTACGAACTACACTTGCCAACCGCGAAAAATGGCAACGACGCTACGCATCCGATTTTCTCTCGCAGTCAGGAACCGAAAATCGGCAGGACAAGAAATTTTTGAATGAATTGACCGGCCTGATTGAGCAAGGGTTGATAAGTCCAAACTTTGGCGTTGAGAAATTAAGCCGCGATATGGGTCTGTCGCGGGTGCAGCTTTACCGGAAAGTACAGGCATTGCTCGACATGAACGTCATTGATTACATTGCCGAGATCCGTCTGAAGAAAGCCCGTCGGCTACTGGCCGAAAGCACCAAAACAATGGCCGAAATTGCCTACGAAACGGGCTTTAGTTCACCAGCTTACTTTACAACATTCTTCAAACAGCATACTCAGAAAACACCCTCAGAGTATCGGAAATCTCCGGCTGGAGTTTAGAAGGGACAATAGCAAAAGCCCCGTACTGCCCGTGATGGCTGATCGAGAGGGAAAGGGCCACGTTGCCAGCCGTCACTAAAGGAATGCCAAGGCTATCATTCTCAATACAAATATGCTGTTCTGATACATTAACTGCCACCGAAACGTGCTGCCTTATTTGCTGCCGTATCAGACGTTGATGAGCCCGGGAATCTGCCGTATCAAACGGAACAATCACCTGTGTGACGGTTGGGACTGTGTTGACAGGGAACGCTATTGTAGCAATATAATTCGTTGTAATAATCGATCTGGTTTGATACGTTTCGCCGTAAAAGACCGCCCCATCGACTGTTTCTGCCGTTGATTCATGTAGCGAGCAAGCGATTTTTGTAGGAGCAAAAAGGCGCTCTTTCGTTGTTCGAACGGCTAATTTATACGCACTCTCTTTCATGCTCCATAAGAGCCAGACCATCTGGTCGGGGTTGTTGGCTTCCTCTATGAGTTGTTGCTCATATGGGGTAAAGATTTTGTCGATATAGCCCCGGCGACGCCAGTTGCTTTCTAGCCTGGCTTGATTTAAATCAACAATATCATTTCCAATCATGCTTTTTCAGCTAATTTTTGGGTGATAACATCAATGGACGAGCCAACAGTGAGCATACGTTCCATGGCTTCATTGTCGATCACAATGTCAAATTCCTCTTCAACATCCAGCGCAATATCGACCAGATTTGCCGAGTTTATTTTCAGATCGTTTATGAAATCAGTACCTTCTGTAACATGCTCGTAGGCCTGTTCGTCCTGAACATAGGGTTTAACGATTTTTTTCAGTGTCGCGATTAATTCTTCTTTCGTTTGCATCGGTAAGGTCAGGAGTTAAACTTCTTTAAAATTACACACGCATTCACGTCGCCAAAACCAAAGTTGGCCTTTGCCAGTACCTGAATGGGTTGCTCAATTAGTTGCTGGGGGATTTTTTTGGGTGCTATCAGATTCGAAACTTCTGGATGCAGGTCTTCGCAATTGATAGATGGGTAAATGAATCCTTCGTGCAATTCGAGCACGGCGGCCACACACTCGATGCTCCCGGCTGCGCTCAGGCAATGCCCAACCATTGCCTTGAGTGAATTTATATACGGAAAATCCGCTCCCCGCCGATCTAAGGCTTCGCACCAGGCGGTCACTTCAGCTGAGTCTTTTATGGTGGCCGTCAAATGGCCATCAATCACATCTATTTCGTTGGGTTGAATGCCTGCCTGCTCAATGGCTTGCTGAATGCATCGTTTTACGCCCAATGCATTAGGGGCTGTCATGGACCCACCTCCCCGCTGACCACCCGAATTCAAGTGTCCCCCCAGCACTTCAGCATAAATTGTTGCCTTGCGGCTCAGGGCAGATTCCAGCGATTCCAGTACCAGCGCCCCCGCACCACTGCCGGGCACAAAACCGCTTGCCGAAGCACTGAGTGGTCTTGATGCGCGTTCGGGAGCGTCATTAAATTGGTAGGGCGTAACGCGCATGGCATCGAAACCACCCCAGATATAAGGGCCGTGATCGCTGCAACTGCCAGCCAGCATCCGGGTTGCCTGACCGCTCGCAATGCGTTCGTAGGCCAGTAAAAGGGCCTCTGTGCCCGTTGCGCAGGCTGATGAATTGGCGGTTAGCTGATTGCCGCAACCAATCATACCACCTAGATAGGCACTGACGCCACTGGTCATTGTCTGCACAACGGTAGTACTGCCCAACCGCCTGACCTGCCCCTCATCGACCTTATATATAGACTCCCTGAACTTGTCGATTCCCAAAATACCGGTGCCAAACACAATGCCGCTGTCCCAGTCGGGTTGTTCGGCGGCAACAGACAGACCAGCATTGTGCCAAGCTTCCATGCCAGCAATGACACCGTAAATGATGCCACTGCTATTGAGCTGCCGAAGCTGTAAATCGGTAAAATATTTCTGTTTGATTTCTTCCGTAATGGGAGGAATGCCCCCAATCTGACATGAGAATTTTAACTCAGCCAGAATCGGTTGAAACGCAATACCGCTGCGACCGTGCTGAATAGCGTCTAAGAAAGAAGGGACGCCAACCCCATTGGGAGCTGCCACGCCAAGCCCGGTAATTACGACTCGTTTACGCATGATTGGTCGGTTTCATCATCCCCGAAATGGTGCCCCGGCAAACCAGTTCGCCCCGGCTGTTTAGCATCTCGACTTTACATTTTAACTTCTGGAATCGAAAATACTCTTTTGTTGACCGAACCGTGACGGTTTCTGTTGGGAAAACGGGTTTGTAGAAGTCAATTTGGGTAGCCGTCATAGCAACGGTATATTCGGTTGAAAGGGAATCATCCAGCAAAAAAATGCCCAGGCAAACTAAACCGATCTGGGCCATCACTTCGGTCAGAATAACGCCCGGCGTTACGGGTTTCTGTTTGAAATGACCCGCGTAAAAAGAGGAATCTTCGGGAAAGGTATAACTGCCTTCAACGCCGTTTTCGTCAATATGATGCAGGGCATCGACAAACAAAAAGGGTTTGCTATAGGGTAGCTTTTCGTAGATGTGCGTAAAATTCTGCAAGCGTATGCGTTTATTGAAGGTGTTCGCCCCCGTTTACCGGAATAACTGCGCCATTGATCCAGGCAGCTTCGTCTCTACATAACAAATAAACAACGTTGGCCACATCCTCGGGCGTGGTTAAACGCGAAAATGGGTTCCGTTGTTGACTATGCTCGCGTAAGGCATCGGCCCCCGGAATCAGTCGAAAAGAGGCTGTGTCTGTAACGCCCGCCATAATGCAGTTGGCCCGGATACCAAACGGTGCCATTTCTAGCGCAATACTGCGAGAGATAGCTTCCAGAGCGGCTTTAGCCGCCGAAACAGCCGCGTAGTTTTTCCAGGCTTTCTGGCTGCCCTCGCTCGTAAAGCTAATAATGCGTGCATCGGATGCAAATAGCCCGGCGGCCAGTAGCTCGTTCGTCCAGTCATATAAGCTGATCGCCATTGAGTCGATCGTTAGCTGAAAATCGTCATGCTGAAGTTGCCGTTGATTTTCGGCAATCATGGGCTTCAAATTTCCTTTGGCAATACTGTGAACGAGCGTTCTAACTTTTCCGACCTGACCCAGAACTTCTTTTAAAGCTGTAAGGACACTGGCCCGTTTTTCGGGGTTGGTTGCATCGACATTAAATTGTTTAAGTAAGACGCCTTCGGTTTCAATTTGCCTAAATGCCTGTTCGACTTCGGGCAAATCTACTTTTCGGGTGCGGTGAATGATGCACAGGTTCAAGCCATGGTTAGCCAGCTTTCTGGCGGTTGCCAGGCCTAAACCCGAGCTGCCGCCCAGAATAACTGCCCAATAGTCTCTGTGTGCAAATTCCTTTACCACCTCAATAAAACGCGTTGCGCTGTAAAACCCGGACCAAAACTTAGCATCAGACCATAATCGCCCTGGGCCAGAGGCCTGTCCATGAAGCGTTCCAGTACATACAGGACTGTGGCACTCGACATATTGCCATACAGCCGAAGGACTTCTTTTGTATCGTCTATATTCTTGCCCAGTTTGCCAAAAAGCTCCTGTACGACTTCCACAATTTTCCGTCCGCCGGGATGGAAAATCAGGTGCGAAATATCGTCTATGACAAGCCCGTTTTTTTCTAAAAACGGATGAACAATGGCCGGAAAATGTTCGGCAATATTGTCTGTTACGGCCTTATCCAGCACCATTTGCAAGCCACTGTTACGGAGGTTGAAACCCATCATGTGCGTGGCATCGTAAAAATGGTACATTTCTTCGGATACGACTTCCGGCCCTTTATCGTCTTCGTGCGAAGACAGCAAAACGCAGGCGGCTCCATCGCCAAAAATAGCCGCACTGACGATGTTCGCCATCGAGAAATCATCCAGCTGAAACGTAGCCGTTGGCGACTCGACAGCCAGTAAGGCCGCACGTTTGCCCGGGTTCGCCTTCAAAAAATTCTTCGCGTAAATGATTCCTGAAACGCCAGCTACACAGCCCATTTCCGTTACCGGCAATCGAACTACGTCCTGCTTCATTTGCAGGCTGTTAATCAGATAGGCATCCAGCGACGGAATCATAATGCCCGTGCAACTTACCGTAATCAGGAAATCAATATCGGTCGTTTTCCAGTTGACTTTTGCTAACGCTTTGGTCAGTACATCTTCACCCAGCTTTATACATTCGCGACTGTAGATGGCGTTTTTCTCCTGGAAAGATGTTTTTTCAAACACCTCTGTCGGCCCCATAATGGAGTAGCGCCGGTCAACGGCCGCATTCTCGAAAATCTTCTTCACTTTCCGTTGAAACCGGCTTTCCTGACCGTCCAGCCAAACGTCAAGAAACGGTAAAATATCGCTTGTGTCCCGCCAGTTTGCTGGTAAAGATTTTGCAACGGCCGCTATTTTTACACTCATATGCTTTTGATAATCCATTGATAGCGGAAAGCCCATCGCCAGTTAATCCGATAGGTTTTTACTTGTAATTGGTTTGAAAACGTAATTAATTCCTGCTTTTTAAATCCGCGCAAAATTGATGTTAACCCATCTTCTCTGGATAACGTATTGAGCTGAAAAACAAAGCAAACGAGTTGAAATAAACGATAGGCAAGAGCCGAACGTTGTAGGTCATTGATGACGACACCAATTTTAGCTTTTTTTACAAATAGCCCCATCAAATACAGAATTTCCTCATTAGTAAAGTGATGGAGGGTCAATGTACACAAGGCAATGTCATAGTCGACAGCGGCAAAGTGCTCATCGAATATATTAAGTGTGGCATAGTCAATATCGGGGTAGGCAACAGAACTGGCTTTTGCATGATTGACGGTATAAGCATTCGCATCAATACCACGTATACGAACCGTAAGCCCTTCCTGTTCGGCAAAATCAGCTACAGCCCGGCACATATCGCCGTTACCACAACCAATATCGACGATAGAAACCACACGTTCTTTAGGGTAATTTTTGAGGAGAATCTTGATACCATCGATGGTAACTCGATTACCACCCAACCATTGATTGATTGTCGCAATCTTATCCAACGCATCGCGCAGATCATCGCCAGCTAATGAAAAATCATCCAAAAACTCTTCTTTAGTGGTGCGATGAGTGGTACTTAAAAACATTCGGGTGCCTTTCTGGTGTATTAGATGGGTAATTTACTGATAAGTTATCTGGTAAACGAATTAGGTCAATAAGGGTTTACCATGTGTTTGTCGAATGATGTGTGGCAACACCCCCGGTGTCAGTCGCAGACTTTTTAATAATAGCGCCGTAATACCTGGCGACGTCAGAATCGACTGGGCAATCCGACCGGTTAACAGGCGGCTTTTAAACTCCGCCGACCAGTCCGATACATACTTTTTTTCCAGTTCAGAACGGTTGGCCAGCGTACCCTTAAAAAACGGAATGATCAATTCTGAAACCAGCTTGGCACTGTGAATGGCCATCGCCATGCCATTGCCGCATAGGGGGTGAATAAGGCCGGCCGTGTCACCGCACATCAGTATATGGTTTTCGACCGGATTTTTCCTGGCAAACGAGATTTGACTGATCGTTAAAGGTTTCTCAAATAGTGGAGTTGCCCTGGCGAAGAAATCGTTTAAGAATGGATTCTTTCGGAGAATGTGCTTCTGAAAGGCGTCTATGTTTTTAAACGGTTTAAAGCTCCGATAAGTAGTAAGGTAACAAGCGTTCACAACGCCATTTTCTACCTGAGACAGGCCGCAATAGCCACCATCAAAATTATGCAGGGCAACTAAATCGTTCGGAAACGGGGCTTGATAATGGGCTTTCACGCCCAGCCACGATGATTCCTGTTGAGCAAATGACCGATTTAACCGTTTGTCGAGTTGCGAGCGTTTGCCATAAGCACCAATTACGATCTTGGCGGTATATTTCGTCTCATCTGACGTACTTACCACGAAGGCATCGCGCTCGAATTGAACATCCGTCACGTCGGCTTGCCTGATGTCAGCGCCTGCCATACGGGCTGTGTTAGCTAAAAGCTGGTCGAGCGCGAAACGGCTTATACCAAAGCCACCCAAAGGCAACATGCTTTCGACTGTTTTGCCGGAAGCGGTACTGAGCAAAAATCGGTTTATGCGAGCGGGGGCCAACTCGTCGATTGCTACGCCAAGATACTGTAAATAGGGAAGTACTTCGTTCGATACATATTCACCGCACACTTTGTGTTGTGGGTAGACGTTCTTTTCGAGGAGTACCACATGCAGGTTTGCTTTGGCAAGGTGAATGCCTGCGGTCAAACCTGCCAGACCACCACCAATAATCAGTACATCAGCATTAACGGTTAGTCGGGGTGGTGTCATGGGTGATAAAACCTGCGTATATAGGAATAGGTTTTTTGAAATTCATTGTGTCGCTATAGAAAACGACTCTGGATAGTTCATGAATGTAAATTCATTGAATCAAAAACGAAAATTGATGTATCAAAAACGAAAAACAACTTTAGTTAAATTGAGTTAACTTATTGATAATCAGTAAAAAATAGTTACTGTTGATTTCGAAAGCTTTTGAACAATTCTCTAAATCATCTTATTTATAGTTCATCTAGATTTGATTCGAAGTTAACGGTTACCTGTTCCTTTCCCTCTGCTATGAATCAGAAACAACGCATCTTTTTTTGGTCTATAACAGCCGCATTAGGCGGTTTCCTTTTTGGCTTCGATACGGCGGTCATATCCGGTGTTGAGCAGTCACTTCAAACCTTGTGGCACCTCAATGTCTGGGAGCACGGCTTAACGGTTTCCATCGCGCTTATAGGCACCGTTATCGGTTCAATGCTGGGAGGAATTCCAACCCAGAAAATTGGGCGTAAACGAACATTATTCTGGATTGCCATCCTCTATTTAGTGGCTTCTATCGGTACGGCAATGTCTACCGGCTGGAGCGTTTTTCTCGTCTTCCGTTTTCTGGGTGGTTTAGGCGTAGGGGCTTCGTCCGTTGCGGCTCCCATGTATATCACCGAAATTTCGCCTGCTAAGTCTCGCGGCAAACTGGTGGGCCTGTTTCAGTTCAATGTAGTGCTGGGTATTCTGATTGCCTACTTGTCGAACTTCCTGTTGCAGGGCCTTGGCGACGATTCGTGGCGGTGGATGCTTGGTATTCAGGCCCTTCCCTCGCTTATTTTCCTGATTGCCGTATTGAATATTCCAGAAAGTCCACGCTGGTTGCTGCTCGTTAAGGGTAAAACTGCCGAGGCACTAGAGGTGTTGAACATGATTGATCCGGCCACCGCCGATCAAACACTGGTTGCTATTCAGCAAAGCAATTCTCACTCACAGGCATCGACCCGGTTGTTTTCGGGGCAATATAATACGCCCGTCATGCTGGCTGTTTTGTTTGCGGTTTTCAATCAGGTGTCGGGCATTAACGCTATTATTTATTACGCTCCCCGAATTTTTGAAATGACGGGCCTGGGCAAAAGTTCGGCTCTTCTCTCATCGGCGGGTATTGGGTTGGTAAACCTCATTTTTACCATGATCTCCATGAACCTCATTGACCGGTATGGCCGCCGTACGTTAATGAAAATTGGCTCGGTGGGGCTTATCCTTACGCTGGCGCTGGTGGCACGGGCATTTTATGTAGAAGATTTTAGCGGAATGACAGTACCACTCTTGCTGTTTGGTTATATTGCCTTCTTTGGCTTCTCGCAGGGAGCGGTTATCTGGGTATTTATTTCCGAAATTTTTCCGAATGAAGTTCGTTCCAGTGGTCAGGCGCTGGGGAGCTTTACACACTGGTTAATGGCTGCTATTATCACCTTCTCGTTTCCCTATTTTGCCGAACACTTTGGCGGGGGCAACACCTTCCTTTTCTTTACCATTATGATGGTATTGCAGTTACTCTTCGTTGTGCGACTCATGCCCGAAACAAAAGGCACCAGCCTGGAGCAAATTGAAAAAACATTTGTTGTCCACTAACTCTTTTCTGACCATGAACTCGATCATAACCTGTTTCGGAGAAACACTTTGGGATGTGTTACCCACCAGCAAACAGCCCGGCGGAGCACCCATGAACGTTGCAGCTGATCTACGTAATTTCGGCCTGGATGCCCGGATGATAACACGCGTTGGCAACGATGATCTTGGTCGCGAACTTCTCGACTTTATTGAACACAAAGGGCTTCCGCTCGATCTGGTTCAGACGGGACAAACGCACCTGACGGGCGTAGCTAAGGCCAATATCTCAGATACAAACGAGGTTACCTACAAGATTGTCCAACCGGTGGCCTGGGATTATATTCAGCTGGAGCCTAACCTGCTCGATGTTGTTAAACAAAGTGATTTCTTCGTGTATGGAAGCCTGGCTGCCCGTAGTCCTCAAACGCGCGAAACATTGCTGGCCCTGCTGGAAGTGGCTCCCAAAAAAGTTTTTGACGTAAACATTCGCGCTCCGCATTACGAACGGGCAACAGTTGAGGCACTTCTCCACCAGGCCGATATCGTGAAGTTAAATGAACATGAACTGGTGGAATTGTCGGGGTGGTATGGCGAAGAAAATGATCTACACCGGGCAATGCATCAGTTACGCGGTCATTTTAAACTCGAAAAATTAATCGTGACACTAGGTGAGCATGGCGCCGTACTGCTGGATAACGCCGGATTACATAGCCAACTGGGTTTCCCTGTTGAGGTAGCCGATACGATTGGTAGTGGCGATGCCTTTCTGGCGGCATTTCTTTACAAAACGCTGCAGGGTGAATCGCCGAAAAAGATACTGGAATTTGCCTGTGCTACGGGAGCCTTTGTGGCTACCCAACAGGGGGCAACACCAGCTTTTACTGAGGATACTATTGTGCGTCAAATCATTGGGATTGGTTAATTGGTGGAGTAATTGATTGGTTATTGGTGAAGTGGAGTTTTTAGTTTTTGTGTCATTAACCAATTAACTGATCAACCACTCCACCAATAATTAAAAATAATACAAGTAGAGTACCGGGCTCTTATCGGCCCTATTAGGTTGGTAATATAGTTTACTGTGGGGGGCGGCCATCCGTGGCTGACTCCCCACTGTACCTTCCCGATCTCATCATTTACAATCGATTCATTGTGCAAAAAATAGTCAGAATTATTGCCCTGCTGGCCTTGATAGCGTGTCATGCGCATGGTCAATCAACGAAAGCCGGCATCAAGCCGGAGTTGTATCGCCCCCTGTATCACTTCACACCTAAGGCCCATTGGATGAACGACCCCAATGGCATGGTGTACTACAAGGGGACCTATCATCTGTTTTTTCAATATTACCCAGATGCTACCGTCTGGGGACCTATGCACTGGGGACATGCTACCAGCAAAGATATGGTGCGCTGGCAGGAGCAACCCATTGCTTTATACCCTGATAGTTTAGGCTGGATTTTCTCGGGTAGTGCCGTTGTTGATGTTAACAACACCAGTGGTTTTGGTAAGAATGGGCAAACACCATTGGTCGCCATTTTTACGCACCACAATTCAACATTAGAAAAAGCAAAATCAGATAAGTTTCAATACCAAAGTCTGGCGTATAGCCTTGACGAAGGTAAAACCTGGACGAAATATGCCGGGAATCCGGTTCTGCAAAACCCCGGCATTACTGATTTTCGGGACCCTAAAGTGCGTTGGTTTGAACCGCAGAAAAAGTGGATTATGACCCTTGCCACTAAAGACCGTATCACGTTTTACTCCTCGCCAAACCTGAAGAACTGGACACGCGAAAGTGATTTTGGCAGTAACCTGGGGGCTCACGGGGGTGTGTGGGAGTGCCCTGATTTGTTCCCATTGACGTATAACGGGAGACAGGCATGGGTGTTACTCGTTAGTATTAATCCCGGTGGCCCCAACGGAGGCTCGGCTACTCAATACTTTGTGGGCGATTTTGATGGTAAAAACTTCAAGCCGTATTCTACTAAAACCAAATGGATGGATTATGGAACAGACAATTACGCGGGTGTAACATTTGCCAATACAGGCAACCGGACTATTCTGATGGGATGGATGAGCAACTGGCAGTATGCACGCGATGTGCCTACAGTTGCCTGGCGCAGTGCCACGACTGTACCACGCGAACTTGGCCTCGCAGAGGTCAATAAAGAACTGTTGCTCACATCCAAACCAATAAAAGAACTGGATGTTCTGGATGGTCAGGGCTTCTCGTTGAAAAACCTGCCCGTTAAAGGTCAGTATGATTTGACCGCCAAAACTAAAAATGAAACAGGCTTATTCAAGCTTGACCTGTCGACTCAAAATACGAATGATTTTTCAATCGTGCTGGCCAACGACAAGGGCAACGAATTGGTAGTCGGCTACGACAAAAGCGCAAACGTATTTTATATAGATCGCAGCCGTTCTGGAAAAACTGACTTTGAGAAAGGATTTGCCGGTCGTCACACGGCTCCGCGATCGGCTGTAGCTACCAAAATTTCGCTCACACTTCTTGTTGATGCAGCCTCTGTCGAGTTATTCGCCGACAATGGACTTAGCGTCATGACCGATATATTTTTTCCGGAAAAGGATATGACCCGGCTGTCTGTTAAGTCGGCAAAAGGCGTAACTATTTCCAGTATGAACTACACAAAGATAACAGCCGGAAGTAAGGCCGGTCAGTAAAGAGTTTACCTATGATAAACGTGATGAGTACCGGTGCTGGCTTGTGTTGACATAAAGCCAGGTCGGATGTAAACAAAAACGGTGTCGAGAAATCTCGACACCGTTTTTGTTTTTAAATGCTTATATAAACAGGCTGAGGAACAACAACGATTTCCACCTGATCCAGTTCGTTTTGTTGGCGTAAGTCCTGCGCGATTTTAGTGATCTGATTGCCAAGTTTACCCTGGTCTTCTATACTGGACCGATTGTATATATTCTGTCGAACAGACTCCCAATAGAAAAGCTCTGTCTTAGCATCATAAATGCCAATTGGTGTGTGTTTTTCCAGAGTAAAGAGGTGTTCCAGAACCGAATCGGCTTCGTGGTGTGTCTTACAATGGATATGTTGATACTGCTCTGAAAGCAGATAGATTACAGAAAAACGATTCATGATCTGTTTTAGATTAAGTTACGGAAATGTTGTTTAAGGTTACTAAAGATTTTCTTTCTTTCTGTATATGTCGGTTTCATAAATTATCTGACCAATTTATAGTATTAATGAACGAAGGATAATTTTAGTAGTTTCGTTACTATTCATGTAACGACTTATATAGACTTAATTGTTTGACTGTACAAATAGGATTAAAGCAGTTTTTCTCCCTCTATTCTATCAATATTTATTGAAAGGTTATTTTTATAGTTGCTTTCGAAGAGACACAAATAAATAGAATACATAGTATTACCAACTTATGGGTAAGTATTCTTCAACTAGAGCGTATCTGTTAATTGCAAACATGTGCAGTCGTAATTATTTGCCTAAGTTACTATAATTATATTATATATATAAATAGTTTATGAATTGTTATTTTAGTTAACTATGCATTGAGCTATTTAGTAGACCACATATTCATTTAAATAAAATTAACACAGGTTATCGACGGAGAAGTATTGATAAATTGATTTAAAAGAAAGTATAAACATATATTTGAATAATTATTAATCTTTGGTTTTAAGGTCTTCTTAAAATACTATTTTTTGCCAACTGGTGGGAATCCCAGCCCATGTATCAAGTACTATGGCATGAAAATATACCAGATTATATGTACTCTTCTTTTATCGATTAGTATGCACTGGGCTGTCTTTGCGCAGCCTGATGCCGACTTTTATAAATCAACAGCCCGGCAACCCACCAGCGGAGTAGGGTTTAGAGTTGGGCTTAACTATTCAAAGCCAGCCGTTACGTCTGCAGTAGTAGTGGCCAGTCCTTCGACAGCAACTTCATATCTGGGTGGGGTTGAGCCTCAATTCGGGTATTATATTGGTGCGTACTTGTACCATGATTTGAGACCAAATCAGTTTACTTTTCGCTTGGATGCGACCGTGCAGGCACAAGTTGCCAGAGCAGCCTATAACGGCAAAACAGTAGCCAATCCCAGTTATTATTATCTTGGTATGACGCCACTTGTGGGGTTACACTTAACCAATAATTTAACGATTTATACGGGTCCTGAAGTAAATTTACAGGTAGCCAGACGAGGTTCCTGGGGCAAGGGGTATCCTCTGGAAGTAGGTGTAAATATGCGCTTTACGTACTCGTTTGGCCGATTTGGGGCTGAAGTAGGATACTTCAGAGGGTTCACCAAAATTGATCGCTTTGAACTATATAATCTACCCGGCGGTCCTGCCATCAATGATATTTACAATCAAAATATGCAGGCAGGGATATTGTATAAGCTGGGCCGATAAACAAGTGTAGTATGTTTCGATTTTTAGCAGGCATCGCTCTGTCACTAGTACCACAATTGGTACAAGCTCAGGAAACAGTTTATAGCTTGATACCTGACTCCACCCAGGCACGTGTTGCGCCTGTTTCGCGGGCCAGACAACTCGTTAAAGCAGGTATTGGCCTGCCCCTTTTCCGACAAAGTTCGGTTTCTCCTCCTTTTAAAACGCTGGGGCTCGATGTGACGCTGGAGCGTAAAATCGCCAGTGGCTTAGCCGTCGTTGTCGGTCTGGAAACTCAATATAGCTTTAGTCAATATGCCCAGCTCTACACTGTGGAGTTGCCTATAGGTCTACGCTATTATTTTTCGGTTGGGAAAAAGATGAAGCAACGCAATGACCCACACGGATTTTTCAGTTATTATGTGTCCCTGCAAACGCACAACGCCTTGTTTTCGAGCTTGTTTTATGACACACCTAATCCAAATGTTCAGCGGTATCATAGAGGTCAGATTTTGGATCACGACACCAATGTTGGCAAGTATGACGAGGCTTTCAATATGATGCAACATGCCTATTTCCAGATAGGCTCACAATTTAAATTGTCTGGAAATGCTTATCTGGATATAAACGCTGCCCTTCCAATTCGTAAACTGGTCTATACTAAATCAGACTACACGCTGGCAACTCCTGCGTACATCAACATCAAATACGGCATTGCCTGGCCAAAATAAAAGGCAAACTCGTAGCTACCGGCAAATCTGTAACCCTCAGTTAGCTGCTTTTCCTGACCAGCGGAAAATGTATGTAGAAATAATTTAGTGCAAGGTGATCACTTCATTACAGCCAGTTCTTTCCTGACCACCGGGGCTACCTTCGTACCGAACAGTTCAATGGCATGCAACACTTTGTGGTGTGGTAAATCGTGCCCGCCAATCAATTGAGCCAGATAACGGGTATTCTGGAACAACTCATGGAAATGCAGAATCTTGTCGATCATCTGTTGCGGACTACCCACCAGCAAAGGCCCATACTGGCGCATTGCCTCGAACTGCGCCCTGTCTAACGGAGCCCATCCCCGCTCCCGACCAACCCGATTCATCATAGCCTGGTAGGTCGGAAAAAGATCATCTGCTGCCTGTTGCGACTGGTCGGCCACAAAAAAATGGGAGTTGATCGCCAAGGGTAATTGACTGACATCGTGCCCGGCATCCTGAGCCGCCTGTCGATATAGATTAACGAAAGGGACAAACCGTTCAGGGCTTCCGCCAAGCAAGGCCAGTGTCATGGGAATATTCATTTTCCCCGCCCGAACCGCCGAGGCTGGTGTGCCGCCAACAGCCAGCCAGATGGGGATCTGAGGCTGTAATGGGCGAGGATACACACCTAAATTGGCTATGGAGGCCCGATGTTTTCCCTGCCAGCTTACCAGTTCCTGTTGGTTGATCTTAAGCAGCAAATCCAGCTTCTCGGTGAATAACTCATTATAATCGTCCAAGTCATAGCCAAACAACGGAAACGATTCGATGAAAGACCCACGGCCAGCCATAATTTCGGCCCGCCCATTGGAGATTAAGTCCAGAGAGGCAAAGTTTTGAAACACACGTACCGGATCAGCCGAACTAAGTACCGTTACGGAGCTGGACAACCGTATGTTTTTGGTCAGGGGGGCTGCTGCGGCCAGGATAATTTCGGGAGCAGAGACCACATAATCGGGCCTATGGTGCTCGCCAAGAGCATATACGTCCAGCCCCACCTCGTCGGCCAGTTTTATTTCTTCCAGCAGTTGCTGCACCCGCTTATGCGCATTGATAGCCTTCCCGGCTACGCCATCGGGCTGGACTTCGCCAAAGCTACTGATTCCTAATTCCATGCTTACTCGATGCTAAAGAATTGATGCTGATATTGAGTACTTTAAGCCTTTCCCACAAAAAAATAAAGCACACGGATGACACAGATTAAACGGATTTTCACAGAAAAAATCTGTAAACGGGAGGGTTTTTGTGGAAATCCATTCAATCTGTGTCATCCGTGTGCCATTTTTAGTCATTACTGGCTGAATCCAGTTTTTATAAGAAAGACCTCTCAGCCTACTATAATACCTAGAATTTTATTTTAATGGATCAGATACTTTGGGTTAAAACTTATAAATCTTCCGAAAAACTAATCACGTAGCGTCTTCGGTTTTATTAACTTTATGCCTAAGAAAGTTTAGAAGATAAGGTATTGACAAACGATTTAGTAACAATCGGCGAGTTATTCGAATTGCTTGCTAAAGCCACTCGTGATGCTGTTTGGCATTGGGATCTGGAAGCTAATACGGTATGGTGGAATGAAGGGTTTACGACGCTGTTTGGCTACGAAATTCTGACCAACGAAAGTGATCCTGCATCCTGGTATGACAACATCCACCCTGATGATAAAGAACGAACACTTGCCAGCATCCATACTGTTATAGATGGAGGTGGAAAAAACTGGTCGGCAGAGTACCGGTTTCGTCGGGCAGATGGCACCTTTGCTACCGTTTATGACCGGGGCTATATTTTACACCGGGAAAGCCAGGCTATCCGAATGGTTGGTGCCATGCAGGATGTAACCGAGCGGGTAGCTTTGCAGCAGGCACGGGATGAAAGCGAAGAGCGACTACGGTTTGCGCTGGAATCGGCCCAAATGGGTACCTGGGAATTTGATCCTGTCCAGAATGTTGCCCGATGGGATGAGCGAAGCGAAAAGTTGCTGGGCTGGGTTAAAGGCGATTTAAGTTATGAGGATTCATTAAAAAATATCCATCCCGATGATCGGGAACGGGTCAATGCGGCTGTGCAATGGGCGTTGAATCCAAAATCGGGCGGCAGGTATAACACAAGTTTCAGAACCATTGGAGCCGACGATGGAAAACTGCGTTGGGTGCGCTTTATTGGTCAGACATACTTTACGGAAGCGGGAGTGGCTTATCGTTTTTCCGGCGTAGCGCAGGAAATTACGGCTGAAGTAGTTGCTCGCGAGAAAGCAAGTTTAGCGGAGCAACAGGCTCGAATAGCCATTGAAGGCTCTGGCTCTGGCTCGTTTTCCATCGATATTGATTCCAACGAGATGCTGTACTCACCATCTCTTGCCCGAATCTTTACGGGCGACGAAACGCGCGGTGTAACCCGTGATGTATTTGTCGAGCACCTTCATCCCGACGATCGTTCTGCTCGGGAACAGGCCTATGTCAATGCCGCTACAACAAACACGATAAATTATGAAGCTCGCTTTATCTGGTCGGATAACTCGGTGCATTGGGTTAAAGTAATTGGGCAATACTTGTTCAATTCAGACGGTAAACCCACAACATTATCGGGGATTGCGCTGGATATTACCGAGCAGAAAGAACAGAAAAAGGCCCTCTCAGAGAGTGATGCTTTGTTTCGCAACATCACCAATGCATCAACGGCGGCTTTGTGGATTACCAACGAAGATTCGGCAGTTACCTATGTCAGTCAGAAATGGATTGAGTGGACCGGGGCCCCGCTCGAAAAGCACCTCGGAAACGGTTGGTTACACTATGTTACGGCTTCTGACAGACAACGGGCTTCTGAAAGTTTGCTAGCCGATTTTCGCGCGTTTCGCTATCATGAAAGCCAGTTCCGGGTGGAGCATATAAACGGTACCAAGCGCTGGGTGGTTTGTACGGGTACACCACAATATACTGCTGATGGTGAATTTTCCGGCTACGTTGGTGCTATTCTGGACATTAGTGACCGGGTTGAAGCAGAAGAGAGACTACGTACTAGTGAGGAGCGATTTCGGAATATGATCAACCAGGCTCCTGTGGCCATTGGTATTCTGAACGGTCGGAACATGCGAGTTGAAACGGCTAATCTCCCCATGCTGGAAATTTGGGGGAAAAGTGCGTCGATTATTGGGCTTCCATTGTTAAAAGCCCTTCCGGAAATAGAAGACCAGGGGTTTATGGAGCTACTTGAGCATGTCTATGACTCGGGCAACGCCCACTATGGATTTGAAACCCTGGCGCGGCTTCATCGAAAAGGAAAGCTGGAAGAAGCTTATTTTAACTTTGTCTATGCACCTGTACGTGACGATTCCGATACAATTAGTGGTGTTATTGTCGTGGCTACGGAAGTGAGCCAACAGGTAAAAGCTAAAATTGCCCTTCAGGAAAGCGAACAACGGTTTCGTAATCTGATTGAAGAGGCTCCCGTAGCTACAAGCCTGTTTGTGGGTCGTGACCTGATCATCGACATGCCAAACGAAGCTATTATCAAGTTTTGGGGTAAGGGCAATGGGGTTATTGGTAAACCGCTTCGCGAGGCTCTTCCCGAATTACAGGGGCAGTCATTTCTCGAAATTCTCGATGACATATATACGACGGGCAATGAATATAGTGCCCAGGAAGCCAGAGCCGATCTGGTTGTAGACGGGCAGTTGAGAACATTCTATTTTAACTTTACGTATAAGCCGCTACGAAATGCCGCCGGGGAGATATACGCCATTCTTGATATGGCAATTGATGTTACAGATCAGGTTGTAGCTCGCCGTGCTATCGAGGAAAGTGAATTGCGTTTCCGTACCCTGATGGAAGCTATTGCCCAGATGACCTGGACAAATACCCCCCAGGGTGATATGAATTTTTATAATCAACGCTGGTACAAGTATACCGGGCTTGATTTTGACCAAAGCAAAGGCTTCGGCTGGCAGGATGTTGTACATCCCGACGACCTCCCGATTACGCTGGAAGCCTATAAACGGTCACTCACAAGCGGCAGTGTTTTCGTAGTTGAAAATAGGTATCGTCGTGGGTCAGATGGGATGTATCGCTGGCATTTGAATCGAGCCATCCCTATTCGGGATGAAGCGGGTGAGATTACTTTATGGGTAGGTTCAGCCACCGATATTCATGAACAAAAACTACTGGCCGCGAACCTGGAAGAGCAGGTTTTGGCTCGTACCAAAGAGCTAGAGGCTTCAAACTATGACCTGCGTCGTTCAAATGAGAACCTGGAAAAGTTCGCGTATATCGCTAGCCACGATTTGCAGGAACCACTACGAAAAATACAGTCATTTGGCGATATTCTGAAAAGTCAGCATGCCAGTCAATTGGGTGAGGGTGTAAACTACCTGGAGCGGATGCAGATTGCAGCCGGGCGTATGTCATTGCTAATCAAAGATTTACTTGCATTCTCTCGTATTTCTACCCGGCAGGAAACAGCTGCTCCGGTAGCGTTGAATAACATCGTGAACGAAGTGCTGGACGATCTGGAAGTTGCTATACAACAGGCCGCCGGACAGGTTGTTGTCGAGGAATTACCTACCATTTTAGGCGATGAATCACAATTGCGGCAACTATTTCAAAACCTGCTAAGTAATGCGTTGAAATTTAAAAGGGAGGGAGTTACGCCATATATTCAGGTTCATAGCGAGCGTATTGCGGCTAACGATTTACCACCCTCTGTGCGGCCACCCCGTTCAGCAGCGGCTTATTACTGTATCCGTGTTATTGATAATGGCATTGGTTTCGACGAAAAATACATTGATCGTATTTTTCAGGTTTTCCAACGACTACATAGCCGCAATGAATATGCCGGGACGGGCATTGGACTGGCCGTTTGTGAGAAAGTAGTTGCCAATCACGGGGGAACCATAACGGCTGTTAGTCAGCCGGGACAGGGAGCTACATTTTTGATCTACTTCCCTGTGAATGAGTAGTATTTACTCAAGTAGGCAAAGGATTGGAGCATACCTTATAGATGGGTATCATTGGTAATCAAAAAGGATTATAACCACAGAGACGGTCCGCCGTTGCGGCACAGAGGTTAAATGGGGCTTTTTTTACCCTTCCAAACCTCTGTGCCGAAACGGCGGACCGTCTCTGTGGTTATAATCCTTTTGTTAAATGCCGAAAATGAATGACACTAACTGAATCATAGTTTGTAGCTAATAACTAGTCAACGTTAACTGGCCAGAAAATTAACAGCCTGTTTCAAGGTTCGCTCGTTATGGCTTTCGGGGTCCGTGTAGGAGCGTTCGCCAACTTCAATAGTAAGTTCTTTACCAACAAGTTGTTTCGTATCGAGGTCTTTACCTTCCTGAGCCGTTACACCCACCTGATCGAACAAGCTGATGATAGCGGGCATACCTGCTGGTGACTGATAAAATCGGTGCGATACATACCCTTCATCGTTCTCGAATCGGACAGCAAAAAAAGGAATACCTTTATACTCACTGGACCCTTCGTCGATATGAGTAATGGTAACCTGCTGCTGTCCATCAGGCAATAATGCCTTATCCTGTCCTTTTTCTACTGCGATTTTCATAGTGTTGAGATTGTGTTTTATTTATATTATAAACAGCTTGTTAATTGATTTGTTTATAAAAATAGTTTGTTTCGATGAAGAATAGCGGTGAAGATGAATGAAGTTCAGCGTACTATTTTGATTTTATATATTTTAGTTGTATTATATTGCTTGTGTTGCATCGCAGCTTTAGTGATATCCGGGTAAATTGAAAACAGGAATCACACATGTTGCAAGGCATTTTCTGGCGCTTGGATGCCGATGGATTCTTTCTAAATTAGCGTTGTTTAAACGGATACAGAAACTTTAGCGGTCTCGGGACGTTAACGAATTGAAGCGGTAAAATTTATGAAGTCAATTGTTGCACTACTACTGGCCGGTCTGATGTTGGGAAGCAGCTTGCTCCCCGGTTTCAGTATTGACCAATCGGCCAAGTGGGTCGAGCTGGTGCAGCATTACGACCAACACCGCCGGGCCGATACGCATCTGGGCTTCCTGGATTTTCTGGCTATGCATTACGGGGCCAATTCTGAGCATCAGAAACACCCCAATCACAGCCATCAGAACTTACCGACGAGCGGGCATGTCGTGCCTGTATTCTCACCCAACGTTGTTCGCCTTCATTTTTCCTCGGCTATCAGCACTATTTTGCTCAGCAAGGCCGATTTTTTCAGCAAGGCCGATCTGTATTCCTTTTTAGGGGTATTCTCCCTCATTAATCCGCCCCGACGGTAAGACTCCGGCTTTTGTAAGCCTCTTTGCGCCCGTTCGGCTGCATTATTCGCCCTGATTGGGCCAGTTTCTCTATTTCATATCTCCAGAAATAAACTGACGCTCAGGCGTTAGCGGTCCGTATTTCGTATGCATCTGTACGCCCGACAGATAGCTGCTATCTGACTATTATCCTATCTTATGTTAAACGCAATCATTCAATTCTCCATCCGCAACAAGCTGATTATCGGCCTGTTTTCTATAGCCCTGGTGCTTTGGGGCGGCTGGTCGGCTACGCAGCTACCTATTGATGCCGTTCCCGACATCACCAATAATCAGGTACAGGTCATTACCAGTAGCCCGTCATTGGCTGCCGAAGATATCGAACGTCTGGTGACGTTTCCCGTTGAAGTAAGCTTGTCAAATATTCCCGATCTGGTCGAAATTCGCTCGTTTTCACGCTTTGGATTGTCAATTGTTACGGTGGTTTTTACCGATGCTACCGACGTTTACTGGGCCAGACAACAAATTGCTGAGCGACTACAGAATGTAGTCAATCAGATTCCGCCGGGTGTGGGTGTGCCGGTAATGGCACCCGTAACAACGGGACTGGGCGAGATTTTCCAATATACAGTTGCTCCAAAGAAAGGTTATGAATCGAAATACTCATTAACTGATCTGCGCACGATTCAGGATTGGACCATTCGGCGCGGGCTGTTGGGTACGCCCGGTGTGGCCGATGTGAGCGGTTTCGGGGGGCTGATGAAACAGTACGAAATTGCGGTTGACCC
Organism: Spirosoma pollinicola; assembly: GCF_002831565.1. NCBI lineage: Bacteria > Pseudomonadati > Bacteroidota > Cytophagia > Cytophagales > Cytophagaceae > Spirosoma > Spirosoma pollinicola. The sequence continues at coordinate 1,570,196 of NZ_CP025096.1, forward strand.
CGACCGGCTGCGTAGTCTCGGGATCACTATTACCGAAATTTTTACGGCCTTACAGCAGAACAACCAGAATACGGGCGGTGCGTACATCGACAAAAAACCGAATGCTTACTTTATCCGCTCCGATGGCCTGATCAGTTCGACCAACGACATAGCCGACATCGTCATTCATTTGAATGCACAAGGATTACCCGTACGGGTTCGCGATGTGGCCGGGGTGACAATGGGCTCGGCGGTTCGTTACGGGGCTGTTACCCGAAATGGCACAGGCGAAACCGTTGGTGCCGTTGTGATGATGATCAAAGGCGAAAATTCGTCGGCAGTGATCAAGCGAGTCAAAACCAAAATTGCCGAGATTCAGAAAACTCTGCCCGAGGGCGTTCAGATTGTGCCGTTTCTGGACCGCACAAAAATGGTGGATAGTGCCATTGGTACTGTTGAACGCAATTTGCTGGAGGGTGCCGCCATTGTCATTTTTGTGCTTGTTTTGCTGCTGGGAAATTTCAGGGCTGGTTTTGTCGTGGCCTCGGTAATTCCACTGGCGTTGCTGTTTGCCATTTCGATGATGAATCTGTTTGGCGTATCGGGCAATCTCATGAGTCTGGGGGCTATTGACTTCGGCCTCATTGTGGATGGGGCCGTTATTATTGTTGAAGCAACCCTGCACCACATTACTCTTCGAAACAAGGATAAGACCCTCACGCAGGATGAAATGGATGACGAGGTGTTCCTCTCGGCGGCTCGGATACGCTCTTCGGCGGCTTTTGGGGAGATCATTATCCTGATTGTGTACCTGCCAATTCTGGCATTGTCGGGCATTGAAGGCAAGATGTTCCGGCCAATGGCGCTGACAGTGGCTTTCGCTATTCTGGGCGCGTTTATTCTGTCGATTACCTATGTGCCCATGATTTCGGCCCTGATGCTGGACAAGAAAATCGTTCATAAAGAAACGTTTTCGGATAAGATCATGAAACGCCTGTATCGCTTTTATGAGCCAGTGCTCTTACGCGCCTTAAAGCATCGGCTACTGATTTTGCTGAGTGCAGTAGCTATGTTAGGGCTGGCGGTTTTTCTTTTCAGCCGGATGGGGGGTGAATTTATTCCGCAACTGGATGAGGGCGATTTTGCCGTTGACACCCGAACGCTAACCGGTAGCTCCCTGTCTGAAACGGTCGATGCGACTCTGAAAGCCGAACGGATTTTGCTCAACCAATTCCCCGAAGTGGAACAGGTAGTGGCCAAAATTGGCTCCGGCGAGATACCAACCGACCCGATGGCCATCGAAGCCGCCGATCAGATGGTTATTTTGAAGCCTAAAGATGAATGGACATCGGCAACCACGCGCGACGAACTGGCCGAAAAAATGGCCAAAGCCCTGTCGGTTATTCCGGGCGTGACCTTTGGTTTTCAGCAGCCGGTGCAAATGCGGTTTAACGAGTTGATGACAGGAGCGCGTCAGGATGTGGCGCTGAAAATATATGGCGACGACCTAACGCAACTGACAAAACTGGCCGCCGAAGTGGGACGGCTGATTCCCACCATCAGCGGAGCGCAGGATTTATATGTGGAACAGGTTGGGGGATTGTCGCAGATTCTGATCAAACTCGACCGGGCGCAGATTGCCAAATTCGGCTTAAACGTGTCTGATGTGAACCGGATTATCAATACAGCATTTGCGGGCCAGTCGGCGGGGCTGGTTTTCGAAGGTGAAAAACGGTTTGATCTGGTTGTTCGACTTGCCGCCGACAAACGGCAGAGTGTGGATGATATTCGGAATATGTACATCGCCACGCCAGCCGGACCAATGGGTCCAGCCGGTCAGATTCCGCTCAGTCAGGTAGCCACAGTCACGATGGAGCAGGCACCCAATCAAATTCAGCGCGACAACACGCACCGGCGCATTACGCTGGGGTTCAACGTGCGCGGTCGTGATGTAGAAAGTATAGTGGCTGAATTACAGCAAAAGGTGGGGCAGAAAATCAAGTTTCCACCCGGCTATTACATTACCTACGGAGGGCAATTTCAAAATCTGGTCGATGCCAAAAAACGCCTGACTATTGCCGTTCCAATTGCCCTGGCCCTGATTTTCGCGTTACTCTTTTTTACGTTCAACTCAATTCGGCAGAGCTTACTGATTTTCATGGCCATTCCGATGGCGGCCATTGGCGGGGTCTTTGCCTTGCTTCTGCGCGATATGCCTTTCAGTATCTCGGCGGGTGTGGGTTTCATCGCTTTGTTTGGTGTTTCGGTACTCAACGGCATTGTCCTGATCGCCGAATTCAACCGACTTCGTCACGAGGAAGGGCTTACCGACATGGTTGAAATTATACGACAGGGGGCTGAGGTTCGATTACGTCCCGTAATCATGACTGCACTGGTGGCTTCCTTTGGGTTTATTCCGATGGCTATCTCTAATTCGGCAGGGGCGGAGGTGCAGAAACCACTGGCCACTGTGGTTATCGGCGGCTTGCTTACAGCTACACTGCTCACACTCATTGTATTACCTATTCTGTATTCGCTGATGGAAAAGAAAGCGGTTGAAAAAGAAGCGAAAGCTGCCACTAAGAAATCGCCAGTTGTTACGACAATTGTCCTGTTAACTCTTCTGGCAATAGGTGTTAAGTCGCAGGCGCAAGGTGTGCAGATGCAAACCATCACCCTCGATCAGGCACTTCAACAGGCTGGTAGCCGAAACACACAGCTACAGATTGCGGGTCTGGGGGTAAACCAGCAACAAGCGTTGCGCAGAACGGCTTATGATGCCGGTCGACTATCGGCAACGGCCATGCTGGGTCAATACAATAGTCGCCGGTTTGATAATAACCTGACCGTTACGCAATCCATTCCGAATCCAACACTGATGCGCCGACTGGCCAGTTTGAATGACGAGACGGTAGCCGGTCGGGAAGCGGGCGTGCTGGTGACGCGCAATGATGTACAGTATCAGGTTAAGTCGGCCTATTACGATCTGACTTACCTTTACCAGAAAAGCCAACTTTTTCGGCAGCAGGATACCGTTCTGACCGAATTCGTTCAGGCGGCCAATCTCCGCTTCAAAACCGGCGAAACAGGCAGTCTGGAGAAAGCGACCGCCGAAAGCCAACTGGCCGACCAGCGGGTACGATTGGCGCAGAATGAGGCCAGTCGGGTGGGGGCCCGTACCCGGTTACAGACGCTACTCAACAGCCAAACGCCTATAGACGCATCCGATCAGGCACCGGTGAAGTTGTCGCTTCAGGTTCCTACGGATACGGCCAGCCTCAGACAAAATCCGCTTTTGCGTCAGTTAACCCAGCAAATCAGGGTGGCTCAGCAAACCCGACTGGTTGAACAGGCTCGGTTAAAACCCGATTTTCTGGTCGGGCTGTTTTCGCAAACGCTTGTTGGTAATCAATTGATTGACGGGCAGGAGTTATATTTTGGGCCGGGCTACCGGTTCAATGGGGGGCAGGTTGGTATTTCGTTGCCCTTGCTGGGACAGGCGCAAAAAGCCCGGATAAATGCCGCCCGTATTGGTGAGCAAATCGCCCAGACTGAGTTGCAGCAGCAGCAATTTGCCCTAAGTCAGCAGGTAACGCAGGCAGTGCAGCAATATGAAGCCTATCGCAATGCGCTCACCTATTATGAACAGAACGGCCTAAATCAGGCCAGTCTGATTCAAAACAACGCCCGACGTGCGTTTAGCAGTGGCGATATTGGCTATGTGGAGTTCTCACTGGCGCTTCAGCAAGCCCTTACCATCCGGTCAAACTACCTTGATCTGCTTAACCAATACAACCAATCAGTTCTTTACATCAACTACCTGATGGGCAACTCCTAAGCCCATCGCCATTCATTCGCACTCCTATGAATTCTCCAATAGTAATACGTTATTCCGTTCGCGTTGCCGTTTTGTTCGTCAGCGTGGTAGTCAGTTTGTCGGCTTGTAAATCGGGCAACTCGCCGGAAGATGGCGGGCAAACCACGGCCGAGGCAAAATCGCCAACGACGACTAAAGATTCCAGTCAGAAAGAGACTCCCAACGGGCCGGTCGTGGTTTCGTTGAGTAAGGCTCAGTACGACATGGCCGCTATTCAGTTAGGGCAACCTAGCCTGAAACCGCTTAGTGCTACGCTAAAAGTTAACGGAGTTTTGGATGTACCCGCCCAGAATCTGGTGTCGGTATCAGTGCCTGTGGGGGGCTATGTCCGTCAAATTCAGCTTGAGCCGGGCATGCGGGTACGCAAAGGGCAAACGCTGGTCGTTCTCGAAAACCCTGAATATATCCAGCTCCAGCAGGATTATCTGGATACCAAAGCCAAACTGGAATTTGCCGACCTTGAGTTTGCCCGTCAGCAGGAATTAAGCCGGGATAATGTCAATGCGCTGAAGATATTCCAGCAGGTTCGGTCTAACCGGCAAAGCCTGCAGGCGCAACTGGCTGGCATGGCCCAGCGACTAACCATTTTGCACATCAACCCCGCCACATTGACTCCCGAACGCCTGACACGTACCATTACAGTGCCCTCGCCCGTGTCGGGATACATTACCGATGTGCCTACAAACAATGGTCGCTTTGTGAATCCGTCTGATGTGGTGGCGCAGATTACCAACGTTGATCACCTTCACGTTCGATTGAGCATATTTGAAAAAGACATAACCCGTATTCATACTGGTCAGGTAGTTCGCTTTGGCATGGGGGGCGACGTAACGCTGGAACATCAGGGCACGATTTTTCTGATCGGCAAATCCATTGCTGCCGATCGCACCATTTCGGTGCTGGCTCACCCGGAGGGCGATGCCACTCATTACATTCCGGGGGGCTATATAACCGGTCAGGTCGACATAAAAACGCAGCCATTGCCCGCTTTGCCCGAATCGGCCATTATTGGATATGGCGGTAAGTCATATGTGTACGTGCTTGAACGCAGGGATACAAAAACAGGCGAGTATCATTTTCGACAGGTGGAGGTGAAAACAGGTGTTCGTGAGAACGGTTATATCGCTGTCACGTTACCCAGTGATATTGACCCGCAAAAAACGCCAATCGTCATTAACGGCGGTTACGGGTTGCTGTCAAAATTGAATAATAGCGAAGAGGAGGAATAGGGAGATGCCGGACGTTTTTTTGACAGTATTAACAGGATGGGCAAGATTTTTGGTTAATAAAAACCCTGTCCATTTTGTCAAAAAAACGTCTGGACATTACTGAATTTTTGAGCATCACAGCGCAGCCAGTCACAGCGGTGAACGGTTGACAGCTCGAAAAAAATAATCACATCGGCACTACGTGCATAACGGTTCCCATTGAGCCTTTATGTATTTAGTGCCGATGTGGTTATTTTTTTTTGTTTGAATTAGTGATTGACTATCAGCGATTTGTGTTAAAGCGCTTTAGGAGAATAGCGTCCTGAAAAGATTTTTTTTAGCCCTCATGCAACCTCAATACAGCCTTCTTACATCTTCCTGTCAACTAACACAAAGAATACAACCACAAGAATAGACAACGTCAATTTTCCTAAACCCTTACTTTGATTACAGCCATGAAAACGGTCAAACACCTCCTCACCACAGCTCTTATCGCTGCTTCTGTCGCTTCATTTGCTCAAACGACTACGGTTACCATTACTACCGATTCAACTGTGTCAACGACTCGCCCTCGTAAAACAATTGAGCGTGTTACCTCCGATTTTAGTGTCTATGTCGGTCTGAACAATTTCGCCGGATCGCTGCCAACGGGCTACGATTTCAACCCGATCGGTTCGCGCTTTGTCGCCCTGTCCTGGCAGAAACGCATTCCGCTTCTGGTGAAAGGCGCTACTAAACTTCGGCTGGTGGCTGGTCCCGAAGTGGCCTGGAACAACTTTATGTTCGAGCGCTCTTCCGAAGCAGGACGTAACATGCTGGTCGAGCGTAACAACCAGCTCAGTATCGAACAGGCTGATGTTGACCTGCACAAATCGAAACTCGTAACGGCTCAACTCAATTTGCCCGTCATGGTCAATGTAGCGTTTCGGTCGGGCCTGACACTGGGCGTAGGTGCTTACGCTGGTATCCGGTTGGACAGTTATACGAAGGTGAGACCCGAAGGTGGCTCAACAGTACGCACGCATGGTTCCTACAACCTGAATCCTGTTCGCTGGGGCCTGACAACCGAACTGGGTTTCCGGGGCACCTCTAAGTTATTCTTTCGTTACGAACCCAGCAGCGCATTCCGCTCAGGTCAAGGTCCAGATGCAAGCGTGTGGGCAGTGGGGGTGAAACTATGACCGGGATTTTAACAAGATTTAAACGATTTTTCAAGATTACTGGCAAGATTTAAAATCTTGTAAGTCTTGTCGATCCGGCAGGAGTTCTACGAAGCCGCCCAGTGGTTCAGACATTGACCGGAGCAATCTGACAGCAAAGCGATAATCTTGAAAAATCTTTTGAATCTTGTTAAAATCCCGGTTCGGATATGCAACGGTTCCCCATTCTCTTGTGTCTTTCTCCTGAATTCCCTTCACAATTACTAATTCCCCGTTAAAATCCGCTTATCCTGCCGTTCAGACCGCTTGTGTAAGAACAGGTACTTTGTGATGCCCACTACCTACCTTTACATTGTACTTCTGAACGGAAGAACAGCAACCTCCTGAAAAGTCTATTATTATGAAAACTTTTTTATCCTTTTCTATTTTAATTCTACTTGCTCTATCTACTGCATTCGGACAAGTTCTGACACGGGGTACAGTAAATGGGCAAGTGGGCTCTGTGGCAGGCAAACCACTTGAGTTTACAACGATGATGCTTTTGAAAGCCAATGATTCCACCCTGGTGAAAGGAGCCATTAGCGATGTAGACGGAAAATATACATTTGAAAACGTAGGTGCCGGAAACTACTTGATAGCCGCGCAACAAATAGGATATCGCAAAACGTATAGTGCCCCGTTCGCTGTCGATGAGACTCATCCGGCGGTTTTCATGCCAGCGATTACGATGAGTGACGAAACCAAAAATCTGACCGAAGTGAAGGTGATAGCAACCAAGCCTTTCATCGAGCAACAGGTAGATAGGACCGTCATGAATGTTGAAAATAGCATTGTATCCAGCGGAAACACGGCGCTGGAAGTGCTGGAAAAAGCCCCCGGCGTAACCATCGACCGCCAGAATGACCAGATTCAGCTGAAGGGTAAAGCAGGTGTTATCGTTTATATTGACGGTAAACAGACTTATCTCTCGCAGCAGGAAGTGTCGAACCTGCTCAAAAATACACCCAGCGACAATATTGCGACGATTGAGATCATCACTAATCCAGGCTCCAAATATGACGCGGCCGGTAACTCGGGGATCATCAATATTAAGATGAAGAAGAATAAGAATTTTGGTACCAATGGCACGTTCATTATCGGTACAGGGTATGGCTGGGTGAAGAGCCTGACAGGTGCCCGCGACGACCTGCCGAAATTCAATACCTCACTAAATCTCAATCACCGGGAAGGTAAACTTAATGTGTTTGGTAACTACAGCTACGTGAATCGGCAAAGTGCCCAGAGCAACGAAATCAACCGGGCGATTCCATTCAATGGCAAGACGACGTACTTCGATCAGTACTCGTTCCGGCCCAACCAGTTTGCCGGGCATTCCTACAAAGGTGGTCTTGACTACTTTATCAACCAGAAAAGTACGATTGGCGTACTGGTCAACGGATTCTCGAACGACTGGCGGTCGGCAGGGCAGAACAACACGTTCATCAGCGACCAGAATCGGGTGCTGACCAGCAGACCAACAACCAAAACCGACGCTCGGGAATTTATGTCGAACCTGACGGGAAACATCAACTACAAGTACGATTTTGACGGAAAAGGGCACGAGTGGACGGTAGACGCCGACTATGTTCACTACGGTGGTAAAAACAGCAACAACCTGAGCACGATCTACTATAATCCAGACAATACCCTGAACCGCCCGAATCAGGATGTGCGCAACAACATGCCATCTACGATCAATATCATGGCGTTCAAAACGGATTATGTACGCCCATTGAAAAATGGCAGCAAGCTGGAAACGGGTCTGAAAAGCAGTTTTGTCAACGCCGACAACAACACGATTTACGATACACTTCAACAGGAAAACCGGACATGGTTGTTTGATGTCAGCCGCTCGAACCAGTTCAAATACACCGAGAATATTAACGCGGCCTACATTAATTACGCGGGTAAGTTCGGTAAGTTGAAAGTGCAAACGGGCCTTCGGGCAGAGCATACACACTCAACGGGAACATCGGTAACGCTGAACCAAACGGTCGACCGTAACTACCTGAATCTATTTCCAACGGTTTTCCTGTCCCGTCAGCTTGATACAAATAGTGTGCTGAACCTGTCGTATAGCCGCCGGATCGACCGTCCTGATTACCAGAACCTGAATCCATTCGTATTCTATCTGGACCCGTACACGTATCAAAAGGGAAACCCGTTTCTTCGGCCACAGTACACCAATTCGGTTGAGCTGACCCACGTTTATAAAGGTGCTATTTCAACAACGCTTGGGTTCAGCCGCACAACGGACTTTATCAATCAGGAAACACCCCGGCAAATTGCGGCCCAGAATATTACCTATGTAACGCCCGAAAACCTGGGTCACATGGACAATCTGAGCCTGAACGTCAGCTTTCCGGTGCCCATCACGAAATGGTGGCGGATGCAGAACAACATAAATTCGTATTATCAGAACTACCAGACGGTATACTCAGAAACCCCGTATCAGGTGAAACTGGTGGCTTTCAATCTATACTCGTCCAACAATTTCACCCTGAGTAAAACCCTGTCGGCTGAGGTATCGGGCTGGTACAACTCGGCTTCACAATACGGTTTCTACCGGGCGCGTCCCATGGGGGCCTTCAGCGTAGGGGTGCAGAAAAAAGTAATGGATGGTAAAGGCAACATTAAACTGAATGTAAATGACCCCTTCTGGCTGAACCATTTCAGTGGTCGGGCTGCTGTTCAGGATATTGATTTTCGGGTTGCATCGCGCTGGGAGAGCCGTCGGATTATGCTGACGTTCACCTATCGCTTCGGAAATCAGAACGTAAAAGGTGCTCGCGATCGTAATTCAGCCACATCTGCCGAACAAAACCGGGTGAAAGGCGGGAATTAGAAAGATGTATATTTTGTGCCAAATAGCCTCTGGCTGTTTAAGTTGAAGACTAGTAGATAGCCAACTGATTAGCCGAAAGTCGGCTCAAACAGCCAGAGGCTGTTTGGTACAAAAAGCTTATAAATAACGGACTTAGTTTAGGTTAAGAAAATGGGAAAGCCGCCCTCGGATTGAGGGGCGGCTTTTTTGTGCCCTAACTTTTTGACCTGTCTGGCACATCAAAGGGCTCAATTCATCATTTGGGGCGTCTCAAATCTTTTTTGGGGCGAAGCCATGGGTATAACCCGCCACCTTTGAATCGTCAATCTCAACCGATTCAATAGTATGGCACGCTTCTTTACACTTCTTTTCCTGATACTGACGATCGGCTCGACAATCGCTCAATCGCTGACGGGTTTTGTACTTGAGTCAGCCAATCGACCGGCTTCATTTGCCGCAGTCAAACTTCTCCGGGCTGGCGACTCCACGCTCGTAACAGGGGCCATTACGAACGAAGCCGGTCAGTACACGTTTACGAATATCGCCGAGGGTCGTTACTACGTGAAGGCATCTCTTGTGGGGATGACCAGTATAAAAAGCCAGGTAATTGCTATTCGTGTTGGTCAGTCGGTAGCGATGGAACCGCTTACACTCGCGATTGTTGACCAGCAACTGACTGGCGTAGAGGTGCGAGCGAAACGGGCACTTGTTGAGCAGCAGGTTGACAAAACAGTGCTGAACGTAGCTGCCGATGCCACGGCTCAGGGCAAAACCGCCTATGAACTATTGCAGCAGGCTCCCGGTGTTGTCATTGACCCGAATGACAACATTCGGATGGCTGGTAAGCAGGGTGTCAATGTATTTATCGACGGCAAGCCAACCAATCTGTCAGCCGCCGATCTGGCTAACCTGCTCCGGGCCACACCCGCAGCCAGCATCGACAAAGTAGACCTGATCACAAACCCCTCAGCCCGCTTCGATGCGCAGGGTGGAGCCGGTATAATTAACCTCCGGTTCCGGCGCGACAAAAGGCTGGGCGTAAATGGCAACGCATCCGCTGGATATGGCCAGAGCGATCATCATCGTGCCAATGCTGCCCTCGACTTGAACTACCGGGCCAAACGCGTTAATCTATTCGGCAATGTGGCGGTAAGTGACAACTTTCAGATCACCAACGTACGGTTGGATAGACGAACGGGTGGTTCGCAATTCCTCCAGCGTGGCTACGATTCCGACGGCACCAGGGCGATTGTTTATAAGGCCGGAATCGACTACGCCATTAGCAATCAGCGCTCCGCAGTTCAGCAAACTATTGGCTTTATCGTATCGGGTAATACAGCTGCCAACCGGTTCGGTACGTTCACCACTACGAATCTTGTAGATAGTCAGAACAGACTGGATTCGAGCATCGCGAACCAGGCAACAAACGGCACAACGGCCCAGCCTGCCCGCAACAATCGGACTAATGCCGCTCTGAATTACCGCTATACGGATACATTGGGACTGGAACTGGCGCTGGATGCGGACTTAACCCACTTTTCTACTACCTCGCCCAACCGGATCACGAGTGCCTATAGCGATGGAACCGGCCAGCCGCTGTTTAGTCGGCAGCGACGGTTCGACGCCAGTACAACCATTACCATACTTACTTTGAAAGGAGATTTTGTGAAGGAATGGAAAGCGCGTCACCTGAAACTCGAAACGGGGCTTAAACACACGGATGTATCTACTAATAATGACCTGCTTGCGTTCATTGGCACAGAGCCTGAGCGCCCCGATATAGCTCGCACGAATCGGTTTACCTATCGGGAAATTGTAAACGCCGGGTACATATCGCTGAACCGGACAATGGGTAAGTGGTCGGTTCAGGGTGGTTTACGGGCCGAACATACCTCCGTAAAGGGTCGATCTACAGATTTGCTCCAGCAAACGATTCAGCGTCCTGATACCGCCTACCTGAACCTGTTTCCAACAGCCTTTGTGCAGTATAGGGCTACCGATAACAGCCAGTTTGGTGTCAATTATGGCCGTCGCATCGGGCGACCTAACTATCAGGATATGAACCCGTTCATCTATCAGATTGACCCGTATACCAGTCAGCGGGGTAACCCATATCTGCGGCCTACATACACCCACACCCTCGAAGCCAGCTACACCTATAAGTGGGCGTCGACGCTTAAGCTGGCCTACAGCCGTACCCAGGGATTTACGACCGATGTAATCAGGCAGGAGGGACTTACCGCCTACCAGACGGTTGCCAACGTAGGCCGGGTCGATGCCCTGAATGTATCCGTTAGTTCGCCTTACCAATTTACAAAATGGTGGAATACCTATGTGTATGCCGGGGCCACCTGGAACCGGTTTACGGGGAATCTGTCGCCATCAGAATCCTTCGATCAACGGGCGTTTGCTTTCGAAGCTTATATGCAGCACTCGTTTACTCTATCGAAACGCTGGTCGGCACAGGCGTCGGGATTCTGGAGTGCGCCAACAACGCAAACGATCTACCGGGTGGGTGGCCTGGGTGCGGTAAACCTGAGTGTACAGAAGAAAATAATGCAGGAGCGCGGCAAACTTACACTCGGGGTCGATGATCTTCTGAATACCATGCGCTGGAGGCAATCGGCTGATTTTCAGACACAGCAATTTAACATCGACCGTAAATGGGAAAGCCGCCGAATTACGATCCGGTTTACCTATCAATTTGGCAGCCGTGATATTAAGGCCGCTCGTGAACGTGAAGCTAATAGCGATGCCAGCCGCATTAAAGTGAAAGGAAATTTATAACCAGATCATAAATATAGTGTCATGAAAATCATCCCCTTAGTTCTATCGCTGTTGCTCGTAATGAGCCTTTCTTCGGCTAGCTTCGCTCAACAAACGGCTACTGCTGCCGTTGCCCGTGTGGCTTTTACACTTCGAAATAATCTTGGCTATCACCGGATGTTTCGGGCAGAAGGGCCGGGTATGGCATACGGGTTTACCATGAACCGTAATGAATCGACGCCCAAAAATTGGCCCGTCGGCAGCAAGTTGTATTACAGCAAAGACGGCGAGACGACCGAAGAACTGATTCTGTCTGTAACCGCTGATGATGCGGGCAAAACACTGCTGACAGACCCCAAAACGACGGGCCATTCGCCGGTCAACACTGTGACGGTACGCTTTCGGAATAACAGCTTGCTACCCCATAAAGTAATGATTATCACGTATCGGCCCGACGAAACGGGCAACGGCACGCAAGGCATCATGTTAATGTCTTATAGTAGTACGTCACAATCCCTGCCAGTAGGAACTAAAGTGTACTTTGCTGATAATAAGCAGGTCGATGTAGTAATGAGTGGAAAGCGAATCGACGACGAAAAGCCTTTTTTGACTGTTCGAAAGGCCGATGCCGGAAAGACGTTTGATATTTTTCAGTAGAGAAACAGGCTGTATCTTGCTCCTAAATACACTGACTAATGACGTTTGACTTCAATCTCTACTCATCCCCCTTATTATTTGGTTTTGTACAGGGCTGGATCTATGCCGCTCTGTTATGGATACGGGCCCGGCGCGAAGAGCGACTGTCTGACTGGTTGCTAGGCTGGGTACTCGTGGGCTTGAGTTTGAATATTTGGGAGTATATGCTGGGATTTGGAGGTATTGAAATCCTCTGGCGTGAACTGGAGTTTTTTCCCCGGACGCTGGGGTATCTTTTTCCCGCTTTATGCTATTTCTATCTCAAAAGTCAGGTTAACGCCGACTTTCGGTTTACGCGACAGGAGGCCTGGCATGCCCTTCCGTTTCTTATTCAGGTTACCTACCACATCGGTATTTTCTCGATGGGGCACGAATTCGTAGAACGCTGGAAAACGACGGTGCAGTACCCGTATCATCTGGATGATCTGGAGTTTATAGTGGGTATTGGGTTAGATGTATATTACCTGATTTTGTCTTTGCGGCTATACCGACACTATCGGGCCTGGATCAAGACGCAATTTTCCGAAACCGAAACCATAAGTTTTCTCTGGTTTCGAAACTTCCTGATTACCCTTACGGCCACCATGCTGTTCAGCCTGTTCATGACGTTCCTGAGTCTACTAATAGGCCTTGATTTCTGGCAAAACTGGTGGGACGAACTGGCGGGTGTAGCCCTGATTTATTACGTAAGTATCCACGGCTACGCACAGGCACAACCCGGTCGGCGATTAACGTTTGAGCCTGTCCCAGTGGAGCAAGTCTTGATTGCCGAACCCTTTTCAGACCCAGTACGGGTACTAGAAAGAGAGTCTGTGCAGATCAATGGTCGTGTTGAAGGGCAATCGACAAAATCACTAACCGGACTGCCAACGGATCTGGTACCGTGGCGTGATACGTTACTTACCTACATGGACAATGAACGTCCTTACCTGGACCCTGACTTATCGCTTATTGATCTGGCTCGGCGACTCAAAACCAACGCGTCAATTCTGTCGCCGGTCATCAATGCCGGAACGGGAAAAAACTTCAATGATTTTGTGAATCAGTACCGTGTCGATGCTTTTAAACGACAGGTTCTCGATCCCGCCAATAGTCACTTGAGCTTGCTGGGTATTGCCCTTGATTGCGGCTTTAACTCAAAAGCTACCTTCAACCGGGCCTTCAAGAAACTGACCAGCCAATCGCCAAGGGAGTTTGTCGAGTCTAGGGACCAATGAGTTGTAGTTGGTTTATGAGGTGAATGACGTATTTAGCTAGAGCATGTTTGGGACAAGCTCCAGCTTGGCCATTTGAACTTCATTTGATCACGGCCAAGCTGGAGCTTGGCCCAAACAACCAGACTACTCTTTCACATACTTGTTCAGCGGGCAGGTTTTCAATTGTTTCAAGCCCTCGATCACAGAGCCCGCATTAACTTTTGCCCCGGCTGCATTCGTGTGCGTATGATCTTTCACGAAGTAAGTAGCCTGTAGCAGTGTCGAGTCACCAACAACATCATATTTGCGGGCAACCAGTTCATTCAGGTCAATAAAGTAAGCTCCATTTTTACCTCCCGATTCGGTTTTAGCCACCTCGGCGGCCCATTTGCCGTAATCGTCGGTACCGCGAATTACTTTGCTGTCTTTCCATTGATTGCGCGGCACCAAGGACAATACAATGGGTGTGGCTCCTTTTGCTTTCGTATCGGTTACATATTTGCGAATGTACCAGCCGTAGCTGTGAACTACCTCGTGTTTTTTCGTGATCAGGTTGTCAATTTCCTGGGTCTCATCGCCAATACCTTTGATTGTTCCGCGAGCGCGTAGGGTGTCATTAATAGGGCCTGCATCGTTATGACCAAACTGCATCATCACGAAATCGCCCGGTTTCAGGACCGTCCTGATTTTCTCCCAGCGCCCTTCTGACAAAAACGTACGGCTGCTACGACCGCCAATCGCGTGATTCTCGATATGGATGCGAGTTGTGTCGAAATAGGCATCCATGAAGTGGCCCCAACCCCACATGCCGCCATCGCCTTTGTCGGTGGAGTTCTTCACGGTCGAGTCACCAATCAGGTAAAGGGTTGGACGTTGGGGGAGGTTAAGGGCAACCAAAAGAACAGCCATAATGGCAATCAGTGCGGTGGGTATGGTATTTCTCATAAATTGATTTGGCTGCATTCCCGTCAAAAAAATGAATTTTAACGCTGTTGATCTGTTAACCCGATAGTTTCGGTTAAGTTTGTAAATCGGCTATTTGACGTAGCAGTCTGATAAAATCTACATTGAATAGCTTCTTTTCGTTCGACTAAACTTGTTCCGATCTACTATGCAGTCTGATCTTGCCTCCCCCGAAAAAGCCTTTGCCGAAACCGGCCTTTCTCTACCACCCGCCCCACAACCGATGGGCGTTTACAAGCCGTATCTTATTGATGGAAAGTACCTGTACATATCGGGTCATGGCCCTGTGCAGGATGATAAAAGCCTGATTAAAGGCCGTGTGGGAGCCGATCTGGACATTGAGCAGGCTAAGCTGGCTGCTCGGCAGGTGGGCCTAACAATCCTATCGACCATCCGAACAAACCTGGGTAGCCTCGACCGGGTGAAGCGTGTTATTAAAGTATTGGGCATGGTAGGCTGTACCCCCGATTTTGAGCAACACCCCTACGTGATCAACGGTTGCAGCGAACTTTTTTCGGCCGTTTGGGGGCCCGATAATGGCGTTGGCGTTCGGTCGGCGGTGGGGATGGGCTCCCTGCCCGGCAACATCCCGGTTGAAATAGAAGCCTTATTTGAGCTGGTTTAACTGATGGAGCAAGCACCCTGGTATACGATTAATGACATTGCCCAACTCGATACACCTGCATTGGTGATCTATACGGATCGGGTAAAACAGAATATTGCTTTCCTGATCAAGGCAGTCGACAAACTGAGTCGACTACGGCCACACGTAAAAACGAATAAGTCGCGGGAAGCCTGCCAGTTGATGCTGGATGCCGGTATCACCAAATTCAAGTGCGCCACTATTGCCGAGGCCGAAATGCTGGCAATGCTCGGTGCTCCCGATGTGCTGCTGGCCTACCAGCCAAACGAGGCTAAAATGCATCGACTGGTAAGCCTGATGAAGACCTACCCGGAAACGAAATTTTCCTGTCTGGTCGATAACAGCACAACAGCCAATCAACTGTCGGCAGTGGCCGTACTGGCTGATCTGGTCGTACCGGTGTACATTGACTTAAATGTGGGCATGAACCGGACGGGTGTTGCGCCCGGTGGGGCTGTACTGACGCTATATGCAGAACTGGATACATTGCCGGGTGTTCAGCCGGTGGGGCTGCATGCCTACGATGGACACCTGCGTGATCCGGATATCACGGTTCGAACCGCTCAATGCGATGCGGCTTTCTGGCCCGTTCAACTGCTGCACGATACGCTCGTGTCGCACGGATTTGCCTCGCCGGTTTTAGTGGTAGGAGGGAGTCCAACGTTCCCGATTCATGCCAAACGACCAACTGTAGAGTGTAGTCCCGGTACGTTTATATATTGGGATAAAGGCTATCAGAGCATCCTGACCGAGCAACCGTTTTTAACGGCCGCTCTGGTAGTTTCGCGGGTAATCTCCCTGCCCGATTCGACAAAAATTTGTCTGGACCTGGGTCATAAATCAGTGGCCGCCGAAGGCGAATTGGTTCAGCGGGTTACCTTCCTGAATGCACCGGAGTTAAAAGCCATTGGCCAAAGTGAGGAGCATCTGGTTGTCGAAGCGGGCGAAGGACATGCGTATAAAGTTGGCGATATTTTGTACGGATTACCCAACCACATTTGCCCAACTGTAGCCTTGTATGAACGGGCTTATGCGATCGAAAATGGTAATGTGACAGGAGAGTGGCTAACCGTTAGCCGTGATCGGATGATTTTGGTGTGAGTCAACTCGTTGACTTTAATTTTCTGAAGGAGGGATTATGGGGATTGTTAATGAGTAAGACCTTGTAGTCAGATAAATAGTATCGGCATTTTTTTGTCATGGCTCCGGCCACCCGGCCCGACGGCAGGAGGGATCTTCGATAAGCCGGAAAGCTTCTTTTCTACCGAAGATCCCTCCTGCCGTCGGGCCAGGTGGCCGGAGCCATGACAAAAAAATGCCTTACTTTTTGAGATAAGTTTCGTGACTTATAACAGCATCATACCGCTTGTTGCCCCTCAACGGCCAGCAAGTATACCGTCATCGACTCACCAACGGTGGCAATCCAGTTATCATATTCAATGATAGCTTGTAAACGGAGATCTTCGCTAATATACCCGGCATTTACCAATTGCGGGCCACGCAACTCGGCGACTTCAGCCCATAATCGGCTGGCAACGGCAAAATTCGGGTTGCTTCGGTGGGCAATTTCAAACTGTTCTTCTACCTGTACCAACTCAAAGCCAATATGGTGCATCATCACCTGTAGGTGATCGGCGATGGCGTTGTCGAAGCCTGCGTCCTGACGCCATTTCAGAAAAGCGTCGTAAAAGGTTCGCATAGTTTCGGGCGGCTCAGGTGTCCAGATTATTTTCTCGTGATTGAAATCAAGGATAGCCAGGTAGCCACCCGGTTTTACGAAACGCTTCATGTTTTGTAAGGCGGCTTCGGGATTAGCCAGCCATTGCAGCGTTCGGGCGCAGGTAACCAGATCGAAGCGTTCGTCTGTGTCGAATGAATAGACATCGGCTTGTTCAAAAGCGAGTCCTGCGGTGTTTCCTGCCTGCTGGTTGGCCTGTTCAATTAAACTCTCGTTTGGATCAATGCCCAGCACACGGCCTGTGGGGCCTGTTTTGTCGGCAATACTGCGTGTAATAGCCCCGGTGCCGCAACCAAAATCGAGTACTGATAGGCCCGGTCGCAAATACTTGATCAGGTTGCGATTCGCGTTCTCGACGGTTCGTCGTTCCAACACGGGATTGTAACCTTTGGGCATTTTTGCCCGCTCAGTACTTTGTTGATCAGCCATAAAAGAAATTAAAATAGGTCGCGTCCTCAGAGTGATGACACGACCTAAGAATGATGAAAAAAGTATATTAACCACAGAGGTACAGAGAGCACAGAGGACTGCCGAAGTGAAATTCTCTGTGCTCACTGGGCCTCTGTGGTTAATAAATTATTATTTACTTTTTCGTTGAAAACTGATAGATAGTCGTGCTTTTGTACGTTTGACCGGGTTTTAACTCCGTTGTTGGGAAAGCCGGGTGGTTCGGCGAATCGGGATAATGTTCGGTTTCCAGACAGATAGCGTACCGTTTTTTATACGGAAATCCTTCGCGCCCTGTTACTGAACCGTCCAGAAAATTGCCGGTATAAAACTGTATGGCGGGTTCGGTTGTGCGAACTTCCATAACCCGGCCCGACGTAGGTTCATAGACTGTAGCGGCCAGTTTCAGCGAATCACCGGAGCCGTTCAGCACCCAGCCATGATCATATCCACCGCCGTATTTGATCTGGGTGTCTGTCGAGTCGTTGATGCGTAAACCAACAACCGTTGGCTTAAGAAAGTCAAACGGGGTGCCTGCAACTGGTTTCAGTTCGCCCGTTGGGATCAGCGTTTTGTCGACTGCGATAAGTTTATCGGCGTTGAGCGTTACAACATGGTCGAGAACGTCACGCTTGGCACCGCCTGTCAGGTTGAAGTAAGTGTGATTGGTCAGGTTCACAACGGTCGCTTTGTCGGTCGTGGCTTTATAATCAATCTTGAGCGCGTTGTCTTTTTGCAACGTATACGTTACTTCTACCGACAGATTGCCGGGGTAGCCTTCTTCGCCATCTTTAGCCGTGTAGGCTAGTTTGAGGGCAGGTTCGTCACCATCAACGGGGGTAGCTGTCCAGAGAACTTTGTCGAAGCCGACTTTGCCGCCGTGCAGGTGGTTGCCCATGTTGTTAATAAACAGGTTATAGGTTTTGCCTTCGAGCGTAAATTTTCCTTTGGCAATGCGGTTGCCATACCGGCCAATCAAGGCCCCGAAATAGGGATTGTTTTTTACGTAATTCGACAATGAATCCTGCCCGAGTGTTACATCGGCAAATTTGCCGTCTTTATCGGGCGTTTCCAATGCTACGATGATACCACCATAGTTGGTGATTTTGGCGGTCATGCCCGATGCATTTCGCAGGGTAAACAGGTCGGCCGTTTGTCCATCGGGAAGTGTGCCGTAAGTGGTTTTTTCGATACCCGGCTTTTGCTCGCCAGATGAATCGTTTTCTTTCTTTGAGGAACAGGAGGTCATAGTTAAGCAACCAGTTAACAGAGCCAGCGATAAGAGTTGAGGCAAAAACTTCATGAACAATTGAGGGTTAAGGTTTTGACACAGAGATTCACAGAGTCAAACGGAGATACACAGAGAATTTTTTGTGTTCACTCTGGTGTGAGCTCTATTTATAAAGGGTAATGAGTCATATTCATACTTTTTTCAATACAACCAGACAAATGAATGAACCGGGGAATAACATCACATAGTAAATTGTTGTTTTCTTTTAATCAATGGTCGTGTAAATGAAAACTGTTTATGAAACCAAAGGTGAAACATTTATTTCATTCAGTTTTATTATTCACCAACTTGATGATTGGGTGTGTCCCACCTTCTATTCCGAATTACGACATCGGGACAGGTAAACTGATTTTCAAGGACACTTGCCAAGGGCAGACTGTATACTTGATGGATATTGCAATTCTGAATGCCTATAAGAGTGGATATAGCTATTCAGATACATTGACCGTTGGTGATACGACCTATTTTCATGTGGTTAGACTAGACGCAAGGCAGTTTGATATTTTGTCCAAAAAGAGTGTTTATGACAAAATAAATATTGAGTTTGACCGGGGTATACGAAATACGCTTCCCAAATGTAATGGCTTTCCAGTTGGTAGTGTTGAAACGGTCAATGTGTTTTCCATTCGATCTGTCGATTACTAGTAAGCGCAAAAAATATTCGTTATAATAACACTAACAGCCCTGCCCGTAGTAAGCGTTTTTGCCGTGTTTGCGCTCGTAATGTTTCAGCCGTAGGGTGTCTTTGATGCGGGGCGTGTTTGGGTTTATTTGGAGCGTTAGGTAGGCCATTCGAGCTAGTTCCTCCAGCACGGCGGAGTTATAAACGGCTTTTTCTGCCGATTTTCCCCAGGTAAATGGGCCGTGATTCTGCAAAAGAACCATCTCCATTTCGCTGTTTGCCAACCCCTTTTCGGCGAAGCAGTTGAAAATCTGATGGCCCGTTTCGTGCTCGTAATCACCTTGTATCATCTCGTCGGTCAACGCCGGAGCGCAGGGAATATCCTTGTGTGTATGGTCGGCGTGGGTTGTTCCGAAAATGGGAATGTCCATACCCGCCTGTGCCCAGGCCACCGCATGGGTGCTGTGGGTGTGCGCGATACCGCCAATGTTCTCCCAGGTTTTGTAGAGCAACGCATGGGTTTTGGTATCCGACGATGGGCGCAACTTGCCTTCGACCACAAGCCCGTCGTAGTCACAAATTACGATGTCATCAACCGCTAGTTTTTCGTAAGGCACCCCGCTGGGTTTGATGGCAAATACCGCCCGGTCACGGTCGACCGCGCTCACATTGCCGAAGGTAAACAGCACCAGCCCCAGTTTGGGAAGCTGCATATTTGCCTCGTAACATTCTTCTTTTAGGGATGTGTACATGATTAATGTTGAATGAGAGAATGACAGAATGAGTGAATACTAGAACAACTCACAGTCATTCTAGTATTCATTCATTCTATCATTCAAAATTAAAGTTCCAATACTACTACCGATACGGGTGGCAGGCTTACTGTCAGGTTGTCGCCGGTTAGTTTGGCACCTGTGAAAGCTACCGGTTTGATTTTAGTCAGATTCTCAAACGTGTTGTGGTCGTGCACATTGGCAGAGGTCAGGATGCGCCCTGTTACACCAGCGGCTTTTAGTCCTTTCAAATCCACCAAAATTTCCTGTGGTTTTGTTGGGTCGATGTTGACCAGCGATACGTGAACCTTACCCGCTTTATCACGGGAAGCCGATACAGATACGGCAGGTAACTTCTCCTTCTCGAACGTGAAATCTTCCGACTTGACACTAACCGGCAACATTGTTGCGTCCTGATGTACATTGTACATTTCCAGTACGTGATAGGTGGGTGTCAGTAGAATTTTATCGCCTTTGGTCAGGATAACGGCTTGCAGTACATTGATCGCCTGGGCCAGATTCGCCATACGCACGCGTTCAGCATGTTTGTGGAAAATGTTGAGCGTTGAACCAGCCAGCACTGCATCACGCATGGTATTTTGCTGATACAAAAAGCCCGGATTCGTACCCGGCTCGACATTGTACCAACCGCCCCACTCATCCACGATCAGCGCAATTTTTTTCTCCGGGTCATACTTGTCCATAATGGCCGAATGCTTCTCGATCAGTTCGTCCATCAACAGCGCTTGCTGCATCGTTTTGAAGTACTCCTGATCGGAAAACTGCGTGGCTGAGGATTTTTTGCCTTCGCCCCACGACAGCACGGAGTAGTGGTGCATGGCCAACCCTTCCATCATAGTCGATGGAATATTTTTCATGAGCGTTTCCGTCCAGGTATAATCGTTGTCGCTGGCTCCCGACGCAATTCGGAAAATCTTCTCTTTGCCCACGATGGGGTTCATGAAGGTACTGTACTGACGGTATAGATTGGCGTAGAAATCCGGTTTCATATTGCCCCCGCAACCCCAAGCTTCGTTGGCTACGCCCCAATAACGTACATTCCAGGGCGCCTGACGGCCATTCTGCTGGCGCAGTGCCGACATAGGGCTGTTTTTTGCACCCATTCTGACAATTCCTGTACGGTGCCGCTACCCACATTGCCCGCCAGATAAGGCTCTGTACCCAGCAGTTCGCACATGTTCAGGAAGTCGTGGGAACCGAAACTATTGTCTTCCGTAACGCCACCCCACCAGGTATTGACGATTTTGGGCCGTTTTGATTTTGGTCCGATACCATCTTTCCAGTGGTAAGTGTCGGCAAAGCAGCCGCCCGGCCAGCGAAGGTTCGGTATTTTAAGCTTTTTCAGGGCGCTCACAACATCGAGCCGAACCCCGTTTTTGTTCGGGATTTTGGTGTTGCCCTCGCCCACATAAAAGCCGTCATAAATACTACGGCCCAGGTGTTCGGCGAAGTGGCCATAAATATGGCGGCTGATGATGGTTTTGCCTTCATCACCATTGATCGTCACCTTATTCTGCGCCGACGCTAGGAGCGTGAGGGAGGCAAACGCAAGGGTTAGGATTGGTTTTTTCATTTGGTTAAGAAAAAGTGAAACAGTTAACGGGTGTGATAGGGAGATAGCGCGAGCGTCATCGTTCGTGCTGACTATTACCCGGCCTCTGGCCGATTTTCGGTTACTTTATTCCGGCCAGAGGCCGGGTAATAGTCAGCACGAACGATGACGTTCGCGCTATCAGACGCACGCTCATTTGTAATATACCTCACTCCAGCGCAGTTCGTTTTTTAGTTGACGCAGATTGGTGTTTTTGTCAATCACAACCAGTTCGACACCGAACATATCTGCGAAATCTTCGATATGATCCGTTGTCAGGTTTTGGCTGTACACCGTGTGGTGAGCACCCCCGGCCAGAATCCAGGCGGCACACCCGGTTTGCATATCGGGCAGCGGTTTCCAGATGGCACGGGCAACGGGAAGTTTCGGGAGGGCTTCCGGTACGGCCACGGCTTCGACCTCGTTGACGAGCATACGGAACCGGTTGCCCATGTCGATTAGCGACACGTTAATGGCTGGTCCGGCGGGGGCATTGAACACCAGACGAACCGGATCGGCTTTGCCACCAATGCCCAACGGATGGATCTCGCAGGTTGGTTTATCGACGGCGATGGACGGGCAAATTTCGAGCATGTGCGAGCCTAGCACCAGTGGGTTCGCCGGGTCGAAATGGTAGGTGTAATCTTCCATGAACGAGTTGCCGCCTTTCAGGCCAGCCGCCATTACTTTCAGGGTGCGCACCATTGCCGAGGTTTTCCAGTCGCCCTCGCCACCAAAACCGTAGCCTTCGGCCATCAGACGCTGAGAAGCGATACCCGGCAGTTGCGTCATGCCGTGCAGGTCTTCGAATGTATCGGTGTAGGCCGTGAAGTTGCCATCTTGCAGGAAAGCCCGCATGCCGATTTCGATTTTGGCTGCATCCCGAAGCGAGCTGTGTTGCGCTCCGCCCCGAAGCAACGACTCCATAAGCGTGTAGGTGTCGGCATATTCGGTGACCAACTGGTCGATCTCGGCATCGGTCACCTGATTGATAACCGCTACCAGATCGCCAATGCCATGGGTATTAACCGACATGCCAAACGTCATTTCGGCCGCTACTTTGTCGCCATCCGTCACGGCTACCTGGCGCATGTTATCGCCAAACCGAACCACCTTCATCGTCTTCAGCTCATAGGCCGCTACCGAAACCCGGCCCCAGTCGGCAATTTTTGCCAGCACGTCGGGCTGTTCCCAGTAGCCTACTACGATTTTGCGATTCAACCGCATCCGCGACATAATAAACCCAAACTCCCGGTCGCCGTGAGCCGACTGGTTGAGGTTCATGAAATCCATGTCGATTGTGCCCCAGGGAATGTCCCGATTGAACTGGGTATGCAGATGAAGCAGTGGCTTTTTGAGGATCGTTAACCCCCGAATCCACATTTTAGCGGGCGAGAAGGTATGCATCCAGGTGATGATACCCACACAGTTTGGGGCAACATTCGCTTCCTGACAAATCGCATAAATCTCATCCGGCGTTTTGACAACGGGCTTAAATACAACCCGCACAGGAATAACCGTCGACTGGTCGAACGATTGCGCGATGATTTGCGAATGGTCGGCTACCTGCCGAAGCGTTTCTTCGCCGTATAAATGCTGGCTTCCCGTGACGAACCAGATTTCAAATTGTTTCAGATTAAGCATTTTGTAAAATGTATTTTTATGTATCGTCAGTTTCTTGAAACTGACGTGTGCGCACCCGTTTTGGCGTGTATTGCCCCACCTTTGAACTGAGGAGAGGGCTAAAATTGGCCTGGTGATTCAGAACCATTTGCAACTCATCTGGAAACAAACAGCCAGAGGCTGTTTGGTACTTACTTATTCTCTACAAACGCGCCCAACGCCAGATACTTCTGGTAGAGCGTTTCATAGGTGGCAACGTGTTCGGCTCGGGGGTGATACTCAGCGTCGAAGCCGGAACCCATTGCCTGTTGTGCGGCTTCCATTGTGGGGTGAACACCAGCCGCAACAGCCGCGCACATAGCCGCACCCAGCGCACAAGCCTGGTCGGCGCTGGCTACCTGAATGGGTTTGTTGAGCACATTGGCGAGGGTCTGCATTACAAAGGGCGACTTTTTGGCAACGCCCCCAATGGCAATGACCTTTTTGATCGGGACGCCCTCTTCGATAAACCGGTCAACAATACTACGGGAACCGAAAGCAGTTGCCTCTACAAGTGCTTTGAACACTTTAGGGGCATCGGTGCCGAGATTCAGCCCTGATATGGCCGCTTTTAGTGTATGGTTGGCATCGGGTGTTCGGCGTCCGTTGATCCAGTCCAGAGCAATCAAATCACTTGTCGTAACGGGCAGTTGGGCCGCCTGTTCTGATAAATGGGGTATAAGTTTTTGCGCCAACGTATCGGCGGCTTCATCGCCCAGCAGCTCACGAACGGGGCCTGTAATCAGGCGGGAAAACCAGGCATAAACATCCCCGAAAGCTGATTGGCCCGCTTCCAGACCGAGCATGCCCGGCGCAACAGAACCGTCTACCTGTCCGCAAATGCCTCGAATAAGCCGATGTCCGATTTCTTCATTGGGAGCCATCAAAATGTCGCAGGTGGATGTGCCAATGATGCGGACGAAGGCGTAGGGTTCAATTTCGGCACCGATAGCACCCATGTGTGCATCGAATGCGCCTACACCCACGACCACGTTGGTTGATAGCCCTAATTTCTCCACCCACTCTGCCGAGAGATTCCCCATTGGCAGGTCGGATGTGTAGGTATCCGTAAATAAGCGTTCCCGTAAGCCATTCAATAGGGGGTCAAGTTTTGTAAGAAATTCGTTGGATGGGAGTCCGTCGAATTCGCTGTGCCAGAGGGCTTTATGTCCAGCCGCACACCGTGACCGACGTAGGGTAAGCGGGTTGGTATTTCCGGTAAGAACCGCCGACATCCAGTCGCAGTGTTCAACCCACGAAAAGGCATGTTGACGAACAGCTTCGTCTACGCGAAGTGTTCGCAGCATCTTGGCCCAGAACCACTCCGACGAATAAATACCCCCAACATATTTGGTGTAATCGACATCCCAGTGGTGCGCCAGATTATTGATTTCTTCTGCTTCGGCGTTGGCGGTATGGTCTTTCCAGAGGATGAACATACCGTTGGGATTTTCGGCAAAGTCGGGCCGCAGTGCCAGTGGTAAGCCGGTTTCATCGACCGGGCCGGGTGTTGAGCCGGTCGTGTCAATCGAAATGCCAACGACTTGTTGGCGAACCTCATCAGTAGCTTGAGCTAACGCCCCTTTAATGGTAGCTTCCAGTCCTTCGAGGTAATCGAGCGGGTGTTGCCGGAATTGTGAACTCGCCGGGTCGCAGTAGAGGCCTTTTTTCCAGCGGGCGTATTCATGGACATGAGTGCCTGCCGTTTGTCCGGTTTGGGTATTGACAACCAGCGCCCGAACGGAGTCACTGCCAAAATCAACACCGATAACGTAGGAATTATTCATAGGAGAAAGTGGGTCGCAGGGAAGAATGATACAGAGCAGGTATGCATTCAGAGCAAAGAAAAAGACTGATTATTGAATAGTGTTTAGTTGACACAATACTACCACATTATTAGCTATTTCCATGAGAAAACGTAATTATTTTTCTAAACCTATAAGCCGGGCCGACGTTTCGGCCTTTAGACCGCTCCGGCTTATAGGTTTAGGACTACAAGTGAGATAAAGTTAGGCCAGCGTCAACTCAGGGAAAAAGCTAACATAGTCTGTAAGATACTGTTGGTATTTTTCGGCGTTCAGCCGGTAGAGCTGCCCTTTTTTCGTTACCGAGACCGTGTCTTTCTCGCCCGTACCAATCAACAGGTCTGTTGACAGGATTTTCCGGCTGAAATTACGACGGTCGAGTTGTTTGGTATAAATGGCTTCGTATACTTTTTGAAGCTGGGGAATAGTGAATTTTTCGGGCAGGAGTTCGAAACCAATGGCGTGCAAAGCAGCCTTGTACCGCAGGCGGTGTAGTGCCTGTTCGACCATTGTATTGTGGTCGAAAATCAGGTTAGGTTTCTCGCTCAGACTAATCCAGGAGGCATTATGTGTTCGTAAGGCGTTAACGTCCTGATCCTGAATATTGACCAGCGAATAATAGACGACCGATATCGTTCGCTCCACAGGGTCCCGATTTACAGAACCAAACGTCTGCAACTGTTCGAGATAGGTGTTGTTCAGGCCGGTAAGATCGTACAAAATACGCTGGGCGGCTGCTTCAAGATCCTCTTCTTCTCTAAGAAAACCACCCATCAATGACCATCGGCCCTGTTCTGGCTCAAAGTTTCGCTTGATTAACAAAAGCTTTAGCTCATCGCCATCATACCCGAAGATGATACAGTCTAAAGCAACCAGTATTCGATTTATATGTGTGTATTGACCCATCAGACGTTACGATATAGCTGAATCCTGACAATGGGCACGGATGACCCCTGTAAGAAAAATAGATTTGTAAACCGCTAAATAGCTATAAATATCCTTTTGCTCAAACCTACTTATAAACTTTCGTCACCGCCTTCCCGGATTGAACCCCATTCACACCAGTAAACTCACCAGACTCTCGACCATAACCGGCGAACCAATAAATAGAGGTGTACGCTGGTGTAAACTTGTCGGTTTGATATCCAGGGTTGACTGGTGCCCCGAGGTGGCTAAACACCCGGCCATTTCGGCCAGGAATGCCAACGGGAAAGCCTCATATAGTAAGCGTAATTTGCCATCGGGATTCTTCTTCGTTGCCGGATAGAGGTAAATGCCCCCTTTAAGCAGGTTTCGGTGGAAATCACCTACCAGTGAGCCGATGTAGCGAGCGGTATATTGCTTGTTCCGGCAATCGGTCAAATACTCCCGAATGCCCTCCTCGTAACCATTCCAGTTTCCGTCGTTGCAGGAATAAATCTGGCCATCGGCCGGGCTGTGAATGTCGGGGTGGGAGAGGATAAATTCACCTAACGAGGCATCGTACGTAAAGCCGTTTGCACTATGGCCGGTGGTATACACCAGGATGGTTGAGGAACCGTACAGAATATACCCAGCCGCCACCTGCCGACGGCCACCTTGCAGAAAGTCAGCTAATTGTGGCTCAGAACCGATTGGCGTTATACGGCGATAAATGGAAAAGATCGTGCCAATAGACACGTTCACGTCAATGTTCGATGAGCCATCCAGCGGGTCGATGGCTACCACATATTTGCCGTTATTGTTACCCGTATAAATAATGTCTTCGTCTTCCTCGGAGATAATAGCGCAGGCTTCTCCGCCATTTTTCAGCGCACGGCTGAACCGGATATTGGCAATCATATCCAGCTTTTGCTGGCTCTCTCCCTGCACATTCTGGACGCCCATGCCTCCGGTTAGGTCGATCAACCCAGCCCGATTTACTTCGCGGTGAATTATTTTTCCGGCCAGCGCAATGTCACGCAGCAATTGGGATAGTTCGCCGGTGGCGTAGGGGAACGCTGTTTGCCGGTGCATGATATACCGGTCGAGGGTAACGCCTACGGGTAAGGCCAGCGGGTGAGAGGCCGTGATTTCCATTGTATAGATAGTTTATGGTTAGAAGCATTAGTTATGAATAGGTTATATATATAGGTTACTAAATGAACTGAATTATGAGGGGGGCGGAGTTGTGGGGTTGTGGAGTTTACCACCGCCTTTTACCACCCCCATCCCCCTCCTAAAACAGGAGGGGGCTATGCCGAAGGATATTCCACTCCCGGTTCCACTTACAACAGAAGGGACTAGGACAGGCATGCCCCATTTCAAAGCCCCCTCCTGTTTTAGGAGGGGGTTGGGGGTGGTAAGATTCAACTTGTCCTACACCACTTCCTCTGTCTCAATCTGCCTTAACTTCACAGGCTGCATCGTCGGGGCGAGCAAGTGCATGACCAGCCAAGCCAGCATATAGGCCGAACCGCACATAAGGAAGATGATGCCATAGCCCGTTTGCAGATCACCCACCTTTTTATAGTTGTCTAAAATACGGCCAACGATTTCGGGAAAAATTATCCCGCCAACCGAACCGGCCATACTGCCAATACCAACTATTGAACTCACGGCCCGCTTAGGGAACATATCCGAAGCAGTGGTGAAGATATTCGCACTCCATGCCTGGTGGGCGGCTCCGGCCAGGCCAATCAGGGCAACTGTAGTCCATATATCAGGGCCATAGCGTACGGCAATCACCGGGATAACCAGCAGCGCAAAGATGAGCATGGATGTTTTGCGGGCTTTCCATACGCTCCATCCCCGACTGATAAGGGCCGACGACAGGTAACCTCCGCCAATACTGCCAATACTGACCAGTGTATACAATACTGCCAGATACAGGTTGGGTTTTTTCGTATCGAGGTGGAAGGTTGTCGAGAAATAGTCCTGTAACCAGAAGAGGAAAAACCACCAGATCGGGTCGGTGAGCATCTTGCCAAAAACGAAGGCCCAGGTTTGGCGAACACTCAGCAATTCGGCCCAGGATACGGGCTTGCCGTGGTCGGCAACGTCATCGGGTGTGGTTTCGTTGTCGCTGTGAATGTAGTCGAATTCAGCCTTCGACAGTTTGGCTTGTTTGGCGGGTATCTCGTAGGTGAAGTGCCAGACAACCAGCCAGATAAAGCCAATGGCACCCGTAACGATGAAGGCCATTTGCCAGCCATAAATACCCAGAATCCAGGGCACCAGAATGGGGGCGACAACGGCTCCAATGTTAGCCCCTGAGTTGAAAATCCCCGTTGCCAGGGCGCGTTCCTTTTTAGGGAACCACTCCGCCACGGTTTTAATAGCCGCCGGAAAATTACCTGCCTCGCCCAGTCCAAGGCCAATACGGGCGAAAATAAACCCAAGCGTACTGGTTGCCAGCGCATGGCCCATTGCGGCTATACTCCAGAAAATTATGGCAATGGTGTACCCCACTTTGGTACCTATCCGGTCAACGAAACGACCAAAAACAAGCAAACCAATGGCGTAGGCGGCCGAAAAAACCTGAATGATGCGGCTGTAATCCAACTCCGACCAGTTGAACTCTTTCTCAAGCGTTGGTTTCAACAAACCCACAACCTGGCGGTCGAGGTAGTTGATGGTGGTAGCGAAAAACAGCAGCGCCACGATTGTCCAGCGGTAATTACCCAGAGGCTTGTTCATGCTGGTTTTGGAATAAAGGTGGCGACAAGCTGAACCAGAGCGGCAACCCGGTCGCGAAGGGCTTCGGGCGATGAATTTTGTCCTGAAAACAGTTGCGAACCAATACCCACGGCCGTTACGCCCGCCCGGAACCAGGCCGACAAGCTGGCGATGGTGGGTTCAACGCCACCCGTTACCATCAATTTGAGGCCGGGCATTGGGCCTTTAATAGCCTTGATAAAGTCGGGACCGACAACATTGCCCGGAAAGACCTTTACTAGATCGGCACCCAGCAGCGTGGCCTGATAAATTTCGTTCAGAGACGAACCTGCAGGTACCCATGATACGCCCCGTGCCCGGCAAACGTCCCCGACTTCGGCTGTTGTAACAGGCTGTACAACAAAGTCAGCACCAGCATCCAGAAATTTTTCGGCATCGGCTCCTGTCAAAATGGTGCCGATACCCATTGCCATATCGGGGCAATTCGCACGAACATAGCGTACCAGATCCGTGAAAACAGATAGCGCCATGTCGCCCCGGTTTGTGAACTCAAACACCCGTAAACCGCCATCGTAACAAGCTTGCACAATGGCCTGTGCATGCGCAACATCGGGGTTGTAAAATACAGGGACTATTGGGTGGTTGATAACCAGATTAAGGATTTGATCAGGAGTGAATGCTGACATAAGGAATTTAGGGTGAGGGAACACAGATTTTTATGATCGTTATGGTTCAGCTATGACTTTTTTTGGAAGAAAGAGTTAAAATCATAATTACTCTTAAAAACCATAAAAATCTGCGTTCTATAGTGTTAAGGTAGAAAAACGGTTTGTAATCTCACTGATAGTCTGGTTCGTTGCGTCGCCCAATTCCTGCAATTTGCCAAAGGCAGCTTCAGCAGCAAAGTTGACGACATCCTGCGGTGCGTGCTGGTTATAAAGTCCATAAATAAGACCCGCCATGTAGCAGTCGCCACTACCCACCCGGTCAACCACAGCGTCGGTTAGCAACTCGGGTGAAACATATTGCTGTCCATCCATAAATAGCGTTGTGTAGTAGCGAAGGCCCGTTGTGGGCGTGTCGAACCGGAAGGTGTTGGCAACCACCTTAACGCGCGAAAACCGTTTCTGAAGGGCCTCGGACGTAGCGAGTGCGTGGGCAACATAATCGACCTGCTGTCCTTTGGCATGAATATCGGCATCGACCGGAATGTCCAGCAAGGCATTGGCCGCCCAGATATTGCCCATCACCACATCGCAGTAGGCCAGTAAGCCGGGCATAACATCGGTAGGGGCCATGCCGTATTGCCAAAGCCGCGCCCGGTGGTTAAGGTCTATCGAAATGGTAATGCCTTTCGCGGAGGCTACCGCCATCAACTCTTGGCAAGCCCCGGCAACCTCGGCACTGAGGGCCGGACTGATAGCACTGACGTGCAGCCAGCTCGTGTCCTGCAACACCAGATCCCAGTCAACTTTACCGGAAGCGAGTTCAGAAAACGAGGAATGAGCGCGGTCATAGATCACACCCGCATTTTTTAGGTCGGTGCCCTGCGGCAGGTAATAACTGCCCACACGTTGCCCAAACCGAACAATGCCGCTACCATCTATACCCTTACTGTCAACGTAGTTTATGATATCATCGGCCAGGGAATTAATTGGGAGAACAGTGCTGTATTTTACCGGAATGCCCCAGTTGGCAAGGGCCGTCGCCACATTTAGCTCGGCTCCACCCACAAAAACGGGCATAGATGCCTGCCGAATCCACTCGCCATTGGCAATGGGTGAAAATCGTAAAAGTAGTTCGCCGAAGCAGCAGATTTTGGTCATATACGTTAATGGGCGCTGTTGAGATCGTTGTAAAGAAGGCGGTCTCTGCCTTCGTTGAAATTAGAGGAAAGAGTACGTTTTTCCTGTTTTATACCCAATTGGTAAGTAGGTAAGCATTAATTCTGGCGTGGGGTTGAACACGCTAAACGATTGTACCAGTATCTAACTGAGTAGCCAGGGTTGCTAAAACGCCCGTTTCCAGTAATTGAGACAGGTTGCCGCTTACTGAATCGGCAAAACCGGGCAGTTTGCTCAAATCATGCCCCCACAATGTGGTGTTTGCCAATACAGTATGGGTTAATTCGGCAGGAGTGAGCGTTGCCCAGAGGTCTGCAAAATACGGTGCCTGTGCATCGTTGATTGGATATACTTCTCCATTTCGTTCGCCGTACCACGTATCGCCCTGCTGTTTTGTTCCCCGCATAAAGAGCAGATAAGCTGCAAATCCGAGTGAAAAATAGGCAGGTGTTACAGGCTGGTCCGTACCGAATTGCTGATAGTAGTGAAGCAATGTCTGCACATTACGCATCTGCATTTTAGCCGTATACTGCATGGTAATTCCCAACCAGCGGTGCTCGATAAACGAGTTACGAAAGCGATCCAATACCTGAGAACCAAAGCGTTCTGCATCGGCCGGATCAACGGCATATGGAATCCCCGGAATCAACTCGTCCAGCATTACCCGGCTGATAAAGGTTGATAGAACTTCATCTTCCATTGCTGCGCGAACGGTGTTGAAACCGCCTAAATAGGCCAGGCCGCAACTCAGGGTGTGGGTGCCGTTTAGCAACCGTAATTTCAACTCGCGGAACAAATCAATGTTGGGACGAATGAAAATGCAGTCGTCGGCCTGATGGAATGAGAGGATATTCTTAACCTGTTCATTTCCCTGAATCGCCCAAAGCCGGTAAACCTCCGAAATCGTTAATAACTCATCTTCGTAACCAAGTTGCCCGGTAAGCTCCTGTTGCGTTGCCGAGTCAGGGCGACCCGGTACAATGCGGTCTACTAGCGAATTACAGTAGGTATTTGCTGTTTCGAGCCAGTCGATAAACGCGCCGTCAAGCTCGTTCCGGTGGGCCAGTTCCAGTAAAATAGCTTCCAGTTTAGTGGCATTATCCGAAATGAGTTCGGTTGGAACAATCACCAGACCTTTATCTGATGCGCCGTTAAATGCCTGATAACGTGCGTACAATACCGCAAGGAGTTTGCCAGGAAAAGATTCGGGTGGCGACTGCCGAACGTCGTCCTGCACTAATTGAATGCCGACTTCAGTCGTGTTCGAGATAACAATCTGCAAATCAGGGCTGATGGCTACCCGTAAAATATCGTCCCACTGTTGTTTGGCCGACAAAACGCGGCTGATGGCCGAACAGACTACATTTTCCTCAACGGTCTGCCCGTCCTGAATACCGCGAATACAAAGTGTATAGAGGTTATCCTGCCGAGCAAAGGCATTCATATCACCCCCGTCGGTCGATTTTATGACCACGATTCGTCCGTTAAAAATACCCTGTCGGTTGGCTTTGTCGATCAGGTAATCGGGGAGACCGCGCAGTAAAACGCCCGTGCCAAATTGCAGGACTCGCTCAGGAAGCTGTTGCCAGTTTTCGACAGGTAGGCCAAGTGGAATGCCTGATTGAATGTACGGTAAGGATTGAGTTGACAAGGATTGCATTGTAGTTCAGGAATAGATCGACTGGCGATAGAATGGACGATTTGTTGTTCGGGAGTGTGCCGGCTGAGAAAACGGTAAATTATCTTTTTCGTAGAAAATACATTTTTGCTGCATCAGCCTTCTACTAATTTCCTTCCTTAACAATAAGTAGGTTCTTTGTAATAGAGAAGTGTTTGACCATATTTATTCATGCAAACGTTATCGGGAACGTTGCCATTTTTTCGGTTTGTCTATAAATGACCGGGCTGAGAGTAGTTGACACGCTAGTTACTCTTATAACAGAAGCGAATTGTCTGCATCACAATTTCTTGCACTTTACGAATATAGGCTTGGATACGATTACAATAAAAGATATCGCCCGTGCATTAAATATCTCAACCTCGACCGTGTCGCGGGCGTTGCGGGATAGCTATGAAATCAATCCCGAAACAAAACGACTGGTAACTGAATATGCTGAGCGGCTCAACTATCGACCGAATCCAATTGCACTCAGTCTGAAAGAAAATCGCAGTCGGGTTATCGGCGTTATCGTCCCTCAGATTGCTAATAATTTTTTCTCACAAGTTATCAATGGGATAGAGGCCATTGCCTATAACCGGGGATATCATGTTATCATTTTCCAGAGTCACGAGTCCTACGAGCGCGAAATGTTGACAGTACAGCAAGCCGTTGCCCGAAGGGCGGATGGGTTGCTGATTTCGCTGGCTAGCGGTACGCACGATGTAACGTACTTACGGGCGTTACAGGAGAAAAAACTTCCGATCGTTCTCTTTGACCGCATCTCGAAAGACCTTGACACATTGAGCGTTACCGCCGACAATTTTGGCGGGGCATTTGCCGCCACAGAACATTTAATAAAAGCTGGCCGACAACGGATTGTTCACCTCACCATGCCTGCCCATATTTCGGTAACGCAGGAACGATTGGCTGGTTACCGGGCTGCGCTGGAGCAATATGGATTGGTGTATGACGAGAATTTAGTTCGATACGGCCAGTTCGGGCCAGATGAAGTAGAGTCCATTGTTGATGAGTTATTGAAACTATCGCCCGATGCGTTCTTTGCCGCCGGTGACCGACTGGCTATTGGGTGTTTATCTGCCCTGAAAAAACGGAATGTAGCCATTCCTGAAACAGTTTCGCTGATTGGATTTACCAATATTACGGTGGCCGATTTACTAGCTCCGGCGATGACCACCGTCGAACAACCGTCACTTGAAATCGGGCAACTTGCTGCCGAGCAATTGATTAATCTGATTGAGGGCAAGAAAACAACGGCCCCGCCGACGTCACTCAAAATTCCAACCCAATTGATAGTGCGGGCCTCGTCGCAGTCGTAACCGTTGGGGAGAATACGCGAATTTTAGCCTTCCCGCTGAACTCAAACGGGAAGTTGCAGTGTTGCATATGGGAATATCGGAAATTATCGATATTGTGCGCTATGAATCAGGTAGACGTCTTCAAAGCCCTTTCCAATAAAACCCGGTTACAAATCCTGACCTGGCTCAAAGAGCCAGAAACGCACTTTCCTGTGCAGGATTTTGGCGAATTGAAGGGTGCTGGCGTGTGCGTAGGACAGATTCAGAGCAAATGCGGGCTCAATCAATCGACCGTTTCGGAATATTTATCACTTCTTCAACGAGTAGGATTGGTTACAGCTACCCGCATTGGTCAATGGACCTATTATAAACGAAATGATGAAGGAGTAGAGGCTCTGAAACAATTCATCCACCAAGACATTTAACCAATCAGCAGTAAATTTTTTATCAACTTATATCGGGACTTTCCGATTTTCCGATAAACGATTCATTAACAAAAGAAGCATAAACACGAGTAAAATTATCATGCAACAAAATCCATTATTTCAGCCATTTCAACTCAAATCACTGAATTTGAGAAATCGAATCGTGATGGCACCAATGACCCGTTCTTTCTCTCCGAATGGGATTCCCGGTACTGATGTCGCTGACTATTACAGTAAACGAGCTGCTGGTGAGGTAGGCCTGATTCTGTCTGAGGGCACCGTAATTGACCGTGTCGCTTCGTCCAATGATCCGAACATTCCCCATTTTTACGGGCAGAACGCTCTGAACGGGTGGCAGCATGTTATTTCGGATGTGCATGATGCAGGCGGGCAGATGGGACCCCAAATCTGGCACATGGGCGTGATGGACAACCATCCTTCGGGCTGGCTTCCCGCAAGCCCTTTTGAAGGACCATCCGGCCTGCTCAAACCCGACCTGACCAATGGTCAAACCATGACAGAATCGGATATAGCCGATACAATTGCTGCTTACGGGCAGGCGGCTGCCAATGCCAAACGTCTTGGTTTCGATACGGTAGAAATTCACGGCGCCCATAGCTACCTGATCGACCAGTTTTTCTGGGATGGAACCAACAAGCGTACGGATAAATATGGCGGCAAAA
The DNA here is from genome assembly GCF_002831565.1 of Spirosoma pollinicola. Taxonomy (NCBI): domain Bacteria; kingdom Pseudomonadati; phylum Bacteroidota; class Cytophagia; order Cytophagales; family Cytophagaceae; genus Spirosoma; species Spirosoma pollinicola. Next base: position 1,605,061 of record NZ_CP025096.1, read on the forward strand.
CGCTGGCCGAGCGGAATCGCTTTGCGCTGGAAGTGGTGCAGGAAGTTAGACGGCAAGTGGGCGACGATTTTGCCGTTATTCTGCGGTTATCGCAGTGGAAAACGCAGGATTACACGTATAAACTAGCGAAGACTCCCCAGGAAATGGAAGCGTGGCTGTTGCCATTGGCCGATGCTGGTGTGGATATTTTTCACTGTTCGCAACGTCGTTTCTGGGATGCCGAATTTGACGGTTCCGACCTGAATTTCGCCGGATGGGCCAAAAAGATTACCGGGAAAGCGACTATTACGGTGGGTTCTATTGGCCTGAACGGTGAATTCCTGGCGGCTTTTCGGGGCGAAAGTTCACAACCCAGTTCGCTGGATGAGCTGCTTCGTCGGTTTGATCGGGGTGATTTTGATCTGGCAGCCGTTGGCAGACCTTTACTGGCCGATCCCGAATGGGTACAGAAAATCCATCAAAACCGGATGGATGAATTGAAAGGATTTTCCAAAGAAGCTTTGGCTGAACTGGTGTAAGAAAACCAGTATATATATGCAAAAACAATTGCGTGTCCGTGTCCTCACGGACCCGTTTTGCGTTTGCTTGTGTAGGCCAGCCGGGTGAATGATCCTTTATGACACGGAACAAGGGAGCTATACGATAAGTAAATACATCATTCTGAACAGAATAGGGCTGATTTGCTGTTTATTTGTGACACTATTTGTTGATTACCGTCCGAAGACCAACGTATAAGTCAACTATTTTATATATATTATTCATCAGTCGAATTCGTCTATTGCAACTGTTATCTATACTTATCGTTTCCCTTATCCTATCCGGGACTACTTTTTTGGACGGAACCCATCTTCATTCATCTGGAAGAAGACCGGATGTTAAGGTCAACCGTAAAGCCGACAAAAAAAAGAAAAAAGCAGGCCAGCTTTATCCCCCAAAGAAAAAGATAAATAGAATCCGGACCAGGGAAACGATCAGACCCAGGCACCATTCAACACCATTGACGAAACGCCGAACGGTGCATGCTGTCAAAAAGAGCCGTGTTGCTTTGCCAACAAAGATGGCTACCGCAAAGAAAAAGCTTATTCTGACAGAGACACTGGCCATAATGGGACCCCGATACGCCAAAATTCCGATTCTTGATGGGCAGCTCAGCGGTACGGTATACTATTTGGCGTCGGGACATGGCGGTCCCGATCCGGGGGCTATTGGCCTGTACGGCACCAAACGACTCCCCGAAGATGAATATGCCTACGATGTAACGATTCGACTAGCCCGAACACTCATTCAGCATGGAGCCACGGTTTATATGATCGTGCAGGATCGTAATGATGGTATTCGGGATGCCGCAGTATTACCCATTGACTATGACGAAGTTGCGTATCCGAATCTAACTATACCGCTGAATCAGACGAAACGGCTGAATCAAACGACAACAGCTGTTAATGGCCGGTTTGCCCGTCATAAAGGGAAATACCAGCGGTTCGTCACTATTCACGTCGATAGCCGCAGCAAAGGCGAAACGACTGATGTCTTTTTCTACCACCACCCCGAGAGCAGAGCGGGTTTGAACTTAGCCCGGCATATTCATAAAAAGTTTCAGGCCAATTATAAGCGCTATCAACCCTCCCGACCTTATTTGGGGCGGGTGAGCAGCCGTGGTAGTTTGTACGTGGTGAAGAACAGCCATCCGCCAACTGTTTTTATTGAACTTGGCAACATCCAGAATCAGCAGGATCAACGTCGGTTTTTGCTGGCCGAAAACCGTCAGGCTCTGGCTAACTGGATGTATCAGGGAATGCTGGCTGACTATCAGACCCGGTAATAATTACTCTTTTAGTGTCAGAACGCTGGCTACCGTTTTGTGCGCGTGTGAGGTGTCGGTATGTAGAAGTCGAATTCCTTTTGACCGGTCGCCCGAACTATGTAAGAACAAATCTGAATATCCTCAAATGCCATTTCGGGTAAACCTCGTATTAGGATAGCCGTTTCTGCTCTCCTACAAGTTACGTTCCGTATCTGAAACGACCGTAATAATGGGCAACTTATTGGACTCTACCAAAGTGACATTAAAAGTACGCGCTTACTCAAAGGGAGGCTGACTTTTTTTACGCAATCGTTGCCTGTAGTGATGCCGTCTGCCTAAATCCCATAAATCGTACTAGTAAGTCTGGAAAAATTTACAGGAAATACGGGCAGCTAACTTTATGAATACTAACTTTATGTACTTTTGACACAAAGGAAGTTAGCGTTAATGGCGCGAGGCTCCAGCCTCGTGTCTGTTATTTTCCGGCCTCAGGCCGGTTTACTTAACTTTATTAGAAACCGGCCTGAGGCCGGAAAATAACAGGCACGAGGCTGGAGCCTCGCGCCATCAAGCCAATCCCTAAACACATGAAAAACTCAACCAGTAAACACGCCATCTTTCTGGCCCTTTTCGCATCACTTCTTACCGCCGGAGCAATGGCCCAGATGCCTCAGCGGACACCCACGCCAAACGACACTTTGAAATCGCCAAAGGTAATGGACGACAAGCGGGTGGCTATTCAGATTTATGCGCCAAAAGCCAGCGAAGTAACAGTTGGGGGTGACTTCCTTTCGGGGGGCAAACCTGTTAGCCTGACCAAAAATGAGCAGGGTGTCTGGTCTGCGATCGTGGGGCCGCTTCGGCCGGATTATTATTCGTACACGCTCATGGTGGATGGTGTTCGAACAATGGACCCTAAAAATCCGGTCATCAAACAGGGCATCAGTAGTCTTGAAAACATGATGGCAGTACCCGGTGCCGAAACGGCTTTTGAAGACAATAAAGCCGTTCCGCATGGCGAAGTGCGCGAGGTATGGTATTCATCGGGTTCACTAAATATGATGCGCCGGATGCATGTGTATACGCCACCGGGTTATGAAAAAGGGAATACGAAGTATCCTGTCTTTTATCTATTACACGGGGCAGGTGACGACGATTCTGGCTGGAATACGATTGGTCGGGCCGGGTTCATTATCGACAATTTAATAGCTGCCGGACAGGCAAAACCTATGATTGTTGTAATGCCTAACGGTAGTATGCCCATGCCACCGACTGCTGGAATGAACGGACAAATGATGAATACCATGCGGTCGATGTTTGCCAATGATTTTCTTAATGACATTATGCCCACCGTGGAGAAAACGTACCGCACCCTGACGAATCGCGAAAATCGGGCGCTGGCGGGTTTGTCGATGGGCGGTTTCCAGACGCTGGATGTTTCATTGACCCGGCCCGAGTTATTCAATTATGTGGGTGTGTTTAGTTCAGGTTTCTTCGGTGCATCCATTGATGAGGCTGAAACCAAATATGCCAAAGCCTTGAATGACCCTGCATTCAACAAGAACAAAAAACTGTTCTGGGTGGGTATCGGGAAGGATGATTTCGTGATGGATGCCAACAAAAAAACACTGGCGCTTCTCGACAAACACCAGATTAAATACCAGTATAAAGAAACTACCGGTGGTCATACGTGGATCAACTGGCGGCAGTACCTCAATGAATATACGCCCCTTCTTTTCAAATAAACAACGCTGACTTGTCAAGCATGAAACCAACCCGATTTGTACTCTTACTTAGTCTTTTAAGTTTATCAGTTCTGTCTTTTGCTGCCAAAGTCGATTCGCTGGATATCCCCTCGGCGGTGATGCAGAAAAACCTGCGGGCGGCTGTGGTGCTGCCTAATTCCTATGCCAGAGGCAAGGCGACGTACCCTGTTCTGTACTTACTTCACGGTGGTGGTGGCAAGTTCAACGACTGGCTGAACAAAACGCCCGATAAGATGCTGCTGCATAATCTGGCCGATCAGTATAATATCATCATTGTTACACCGGAGGGAGAAGCGTTAAGTGGGTATCTGGACAGTCCTGTTCAGAAAGACAACCTCTTTGAAACCTACATTACCAAAGAAGTTATCGAGAAGATTGACAACACCTACCGTACGGTTCGCGACCGCAAAGGGCGTGTTATTACGGGCTTGAGCATGGGCGGTCACGGGGCATTGTACCTCTCGGCACGGCACCCTGACCTATATTGTGCCGCTGGTAGCATGAGTGGAGCGTTAGATCTGTCTACTGCGCATTGGAAAATTACCCCCGATTTTGCCAAACAGATAGCCCCTGGTTTTACCCGTATCCTGGGCCCTGTTGGTGCTACTCCCGACCTGTATGCGGCCAACTCGGTCGTGAATATGTCCGATAAGCTGAAAGCCAATGGTTTACCATTAATCATCGACTGTGGCGTTGACGATTTCCTGATCGAACCCAATCGGGAACTGCACCGCCGTTTAGTTTACAACCAGACAGCCCACGATTATACGGAGCATCCGGGTGCCCATACCTGGGACTACTGGGAAAATTCGCTGCCTTCTCACATCCTGTTTTTTAGTAAAATCCTGAAGCAAAACGGGACTGTAGCACCTTAGTTTATTTCTCACATGAAACAACTCATATTTGCCTCTTTACTTTCACTGTCCTTCACTGTAAATAGTCAGTCGCTGGTTGTCAAAACAGCAAATGGACGTATTGAGGGAAGCACCAACAAAGCAGGCGATATTCGGATTTATAAAGGTGTTCCATTTGCAGCTCCACCCGTTGGCGATCTGCGCTGGAAAGCTCCTCAGCCAGTAAAAAACTGGGCCGATGTTCGTAATTGTCAGGCGTTTGGGCCAAGTCCAATGCAGAGTAAGCCCGCGCCCTTTATGTACTGGTCGTCGGAGTTTCTGATTCCCGAACAGCCTATCCGTGAAGATTGCCTCTACCTGAACGTATGGACAGGTGCAAAATCTGCTACCGAAAAAAGGCCGGTTATCGTCTTTATTCCCGGTGGCGGTTTTCGAAGCGGGGGAGGAGCCTGCCCGATTTATGATGGAGAAGCGATGGCCAAAAAAGGCATTGTGTTTGTCAATATCAATTATCGGCTCGGTGTGTTCGGCTTCCTCGCCCACCCCGAACTATCGCAGGAATCCGGTCATCATGCGTCGGGGAATTATGCCCTGCTCGATATGATTGCCGCTTTACAATGGGTGCAGAAGAATATAGCGGCTTTGGGTGGTGATCCCACAAACGTCACCATTGCCGGACAATCGGCGGGGGCGTTTGCCGTCAATTTTTTAACGGCCTCTCCGCTGGCTAAAGGACTGTTTCAAAAGGCTATAGCCGAGAGTGGTGGTAGTTTTGTGGCAAGCCCCATCCGCCCGAAACTAACACTACAGGCAGCCGAACAACAGGGTATTACGTTTGCGAAATCGCTCAGTACTACCTCATTGGCTGAACTCCGGTCGAAATCTGCCGACGATGTTCTGAAAGCAACGGGTGGACTAAGCGCCCCCATTGTTGATGGCTATGTTGTGCCTGAGTCGGTCATGGATATTTATACAAATGGTCGTCAAAGCGATGTTCCACTACTTGTTGGCTGGAATGGTGATGATAAACTTATGGGGCCTCCTGCTAAGGCCGACGCCTACCGGGAACAGGTTGAAAAGCGATTTGGTGATAAGGCTGATGCGTTTTTAGCGGTTTATCCTACTCAAACCGATGAAGAAGCCGCCCAATCGCAGGGGAACAGTAACCGGGATGAATCCTTTGGCATTCAGGATTATACATGGGCCAAAATGCAGACCAAAACCGGGAAGGCACCGGTCTATGTTTACAATTTCAACCGAAATTTACCCGCGTCCGATCCAAAATCGCAGTTTGGTGCGTTTCACTCCGGCGAGATTGTCTATGCCTATAACAACCTGCATACACTAAATCGCCCGTGGGAGCCAATTGACCAGCATATTGCCGATGTGATGTCGTCTTATTGGGCTAATTTTGCTAAAACGGGTAACCCAAACGGCAAGAACCTGCCGAACTGGCCAGTTTATACCCCATCGTCAGATCGCGTCATTGTGATAGATAAAATTATAGATAGCCATCCCTTGCCTACAAAGCCTCAGCTTGCTTTCTGGGAGGCCTATTATGGCATTCAGAATTAGATTATTCCCGAAAAAAGAGTACTAACCTAACGATGAAGAAGCAACACATTTGTATCGGTTTACTGAGTGTCCTCTCTGTATCCGTCACCTTCGGCCAGAACTGGACTGAAAAAAAAGTTGGTAGCTGGACAAAAGTTACGAACAAAGGTGGGCAGACGCTCGGCTATTCGGCAGCTTCGGGTGTGAAACTGTTGATTGACAAAGGGCTCGCATTCAAGGACCTGAACAAGAACGGCAAACTTGACAAATACGAAGACTGGCGTCTCCCGGCCGATGCGCGGGCCAAAGATCTGGCCTCGAAATTATCGGTCGAGCAGATTGCGGGTTTAATGCTTTACAGTAAACACCAACCTATTCCGGCGGCTGCCGGTGGACCATTTGCTGGTACCTATAACGGAAAAATATTTGCGCAGAGTGGCAGCAAGGTTTCTGATTTATCGGATCAGCAAAAGGAATTTTTAACAAAAGACAACCTGCGCCACGTGTTGATCACCTCTGTTCAAAGCCCCGAAGCGGCTGCCGAATGGAACAACAACGCACAGGGGCTGGTCGAAAGCCTTGGTCTGGGTATCCCTATCAATAGCAGCTCCGATCCGCGGCATGGAACCCGCGCCGATGCGGAGTTTAACGCCGGAGCGGGTGGCGCTATTTCCATGTGGCCGGGCTCGCTGGGTTTAGCGGCTACGTTTAACCCGGAGCTGGTTCAGAAATTCGGGCAGATAGCCGCTACAGAATACCGCTCGCTGGGTATTGCTACGGCCCTTTCTCCGCAGATTGATATCGCCACAGACCCCCGCTGGAACCGCGTTAGCGGAACTTTCGGCGAAGACCCAAAACTGGCTACTGACATGGCGCGGGCTTATATCGATGGCTTTCAGACCTCAACGGGAGCCAATGAAATAACCGGTGGCTGGGGCTACTCCAGTGTCAACGCCATGGTAAAACACTGGCCGGGTGGCGGATCGGGCGAGGGTGGTCGTGATGCACACTATGGTTATGGGAAATATGCGGTGTATCCGGGAAAAAATTTCCAGACACACTTTCTCCCATTTCTCGATGGTGCGTTCAAATTGAAAGGAAAAACAGGCTCGGCTTCGGCAGTGATGCCCTATTACACCATCTCATTCGATCAGGATAAAAAGTATGGCGAGAATGTGGGTAATAGCTACAACAAGTACATTATCAACGACTTACTACGAACAAAGTACAAGTATGAGGGCGTTGTTTGTACCGATTGGCTGATTACGGCTGATGAAACAGCGGTCGACGTGTTTCTGACGGGTAAATCATGGGGTGTTGAAAAACTGACCCTTGCAGAGCGGCACTACAAAATCCTGATGAATGGCGTTGATCAGTTTGGTGGCAATAATGAAGCCAAACCCGTTACCGATGCGTACCAGATGGGTGTTAAAGAACATGGCGAAACCTTCATGCGCGCTCGTTTCGAGCAGTCGGCGGTTCGGTTGCTGAAAAATATTTTCCGGGTTGGTCTGTTCGAAAATCCATATCTGGACCCGCAGGTGTCGCAGAAAGCAGTAGGTACGTCCGAGTTCATGAAAGCTGGTTATCAGGCGCAACTGGAATCGGTCGTGATGCTGAAAAACAAAGCCAAGGCATTACCCTTAACCAAAGGGAAGACGGTTTATATCCCGAAACGATTTGTACCGGCTGGTCGTAATTTTCTGGGTATGCAAACCCCCGAAAAGTTGGATTATCCCGTCAATCTGGCGATTGTCAAAAAATATTTTACCGTAACCGACAATCCGGATGAGGCCGATTATGCGCTGGTGTTCATTCAAAGTCCAAATTCGGGAGGAGGGTATGATTCAGAAGAGGCCAAAGCGGGCGGCACGGGTTATGTCCCGGTTAGTTTGCAGTATGGGAACTACACTGCGCAGGGTACTCGTGACCCAAGTATTGCCGGTGGCGACCCAATGGAGAAATTTACGAATCGAACGTACAATGGCAAAACCGCCAAAACTATAAACAACACCGATCTGACGATGGTAACGGAAACCTTCACTAAAATGAAAGGGAAACCCGTAATTGTATCGTTGCAAGTGTCGAACCCAACGGTTGTCCGCGAATTTGAAAAGGAGTCAAATGCTATTCTGGCTCATTTTGGCGTGCAGGACCAGGCATTGCTCGATATAGTAACCGGCTTGAATGAGCCATCGGCACTGTTGCCCATGCAATTTCCTGCAGACATGAAAACAGTAGAAGCACAGGCCGAAGACGTTCCCCGTGATATGGCACCCTATGTTGATTCGGCTGGAAATAGCTACGATTTTGGCTTTGGTTTGAATTGGAAAGGCGTTATTAATGATGCGCGAACGGCGGTTTATAAAAAATCTGTTTTAAGTAGCCGATAGTGAAATCTTTGTTAGAAATACATCAATATGGAGTCGTTAGTGTGTGTTACCCCACGAAAGTTTACGTACCAGCAAGCCGTAAAGCCAGTTCTTACACCCGGTCAGGCTATCCTGAAAATCCGGCGCATTGGTATTTGCGGGACAGACTTACACGCGTTTGAAGGCACACAGCCATTTTTCAATTACCCTCGTATTCTAGGCCATGAGTTAGCCGCCGATCTGGTCGAAGCGGATGGCGCCCCCGATTTCGTGCCCGGTGAGGCTGTTACCTTCATTCCCTACTTCAACTGTGGACACTGCATTGCCTGCCGGTCTGGCAAACCCAATTGCTGCTCTCAACTTAAGACCCTGGGTGTTCATATTGATGGCGGCATGGTCGAATACCTGTCTGTACCGTCTTATTCACTGGTTCATGGTAATGGGCTCAGTCACGACGAACTGGCGTTGGTAGAACCCCTTGCCATTGGTGCTCATGGCGTTCGACGGGCAGCTATCCAACCGGGCGAACATGTGCTGGTTGTGGGAGCAGGTCCTATTGGGTTGGGTACGATGGAGTTTGCCCGCATTGATGGGGGCATCGTTATTGCGCTGGATATCAACGAAGAAAGGCTCGATTTTTGTCGCAATCGGCTAGGTGTTCATTACACAATAAATGCTCAGTCGCCGGATGTTTTCGAGCGACTTGCGGCAATTACCAACGGCGATATGCCAACTGTGATCATTGATGCTACAGGAAGCCTGCGTGCCATCAACACCGCTTTTTCGTACATGGCCCACGGCGGCCGCTATGTACTGGTAGGTTTACAAAAGAGTGAAATCAGCGTTAGCCACCCCGAATTTCATAAGCGGGAGGCTACCCTGATGAGCAGCCGGAATGCCACGCGGGCTGACTTCGAGCATGTGATTGCCAGTATGAAAGCCGGGCTGGTTGAGCCAACAAACTACATTACGCACCGGGTCCGATTCGATCAAATAGAAGCTGATTTCGAAAGCTGGCTAAATCCCGATACGGGAGTTATCAAAGCAATGGCGTCTCTGGGCTAAGTTGTTAGTGTATAAATAAAAAGGATGGCCTGTTCTGGAACAGGCCATCCTTTTTATTTATACACTGATTATTTGTTTACATCAAATTCAGACTCATCATACCTGAAAAAAACTGTAGGCAACCATCTTTAACGCGTGAAAAGTCATTCATTAATTTGGCAGCATGTCGTTCAATCGTTGCCGACAGTCCAAACCGGGTGCTGACACAAGCCATATTTTCTGACTGATGCAGGCACTCGTTGCCTTCGCAAATCATATCCCGGCGTAGTTGTTTGATATCAGATTGCAGGTGATTTAAGGCTCGATAGTAATCGACGGCATCGTAGCGCAGGCTGCGGCAATTATACTGCTCCATAACATCGTGTAACAAAGAACGGAGTTGAAGGATTTCTTCTTCCTGCCGACGGATTACCTGTTGCCAGTGCTGATGGTCGTGATGGCAGCTTTCTGTTGTTATGGGTGAAGTGGATAAATTTTTTGCGATTGCCTGATTCATAATGCTATGCTGTTAAGGTTTTTAAGAAGCGCTTCTTGTATCTGTTTATGTAAATGGCTGAATAAACCGGGCGTGTTGATCGGGCCGGTATGCTGCCATAATTCCTCTCCCTGCTGCAATAGGGCAAAAGCAGGTAAGGAGGTAAAGTTAAAACTACGAACCACTTCGGGATGAGTCGCTTCATTGACCTGCATGACTTGTAACGTCGAGTCCGAAACGGAGCGAATCATTTCCAATAACTGATTCAACTCAGCCTCCAAATTCGAAACGACGGGTGCGCATACAAGCAGAATAGGTAAGGGTGAGGCCGCTGTTAGCGACGCCGAATGAGATGCCATGACAATAAGCCGGTTATTAGCTGTAAAGATGCTATTCTTCTCCTTTTTGGATAGTGAGTTAGATCAGGTTTAAGGCTGATATTACTCAGTTTCATTAAAATAGGAAACAGTTACTTTGCATACTGAAATGGCGAATTGGTATGACTGGGGACTCCTTTGAAGCGGTTTTTACACACGCTACGATTGCAATCATTGTTTCGGATGAGCGGGGGAAAATCAAATCAGCGAATCAGTATGCCCATACATTATTCGGCTATAAGGAGCCGGAGATGACTAATATCAATATTGATACCCTTGTTCCTAAGGATGTTAGCCATCGTCATGAACACTTGAGGTCTACGTTTGCGGCAAATCCACAGGTACGTGCAATGGGACATGGTCGTGACCTTTATGCCAAACGTAAAGACGAAACGGTGTTTCCGGCCGAAATCAGCCTGAGTTACTTTCGCCAGGCTGGCGACTTGTTTGTAGTAGCTTATATACTCGATATCACGTTTAAAAAAGATGCGGAACGAGCACTGCTTGAACAAAAAAGCCGGATCGAGCAACTCAATGCGGAGTTAGAACAGAAGGTTGTCAATCGCACACGGGCTCTCATGGCCACTTTACATCAACTGGAGCAGTCTAAAGATGAACTGGCAAAAGCCCTGGCTACCGAGCGTGAATTGGGCGAGTTGAAGTCCCGCTTTGTTGCAATGGCCTCGCATGAGTTCCGGACTCCCCTAAGTGCTGTAATGACTTCCGCATCGCTAATTGAAAAATACCCTGAGTCGGATCAGCAGGATAAGCGGCTTCGGCATATTCAACGAATCAAATCATCAGTCAATCATCTCAATGATATCCTTGAAGAATTTTTGTCGGTAGGCAAGCTCGAAGAAGGTCGTATTGACGCTAGATGGTCTTTGGTCGATCTGCCTTCGCTTGTTCAGGAAGCTACGTCGGATTTGCAGGGTATTCTGAAAATGGGCCAACGTATTGAAACAAATTTTGACTGCATAAAACCTGTACTTTCCGATCCATCGCTTTTGCGAAAGATTCTGGTCAATATCTTATCGAATTCAATTAAATACTCAGCCGAGAATCAAACTATTCAACTAGAGGTGTGCTGTCGGGAGTCAACCATGACAATCCTTGTAAAGGACAATGGTATTGGCATTTCGGCCGATGATCAAAAGCACCTGTTTGAGCGATTTTTCCGAGCTAAAAATGCGACCAATTTTGAAGGTACAGGACTTGGTTTGCACATTGTCGCTAAGTATATCGAAATATTAAAAGGTAGAATAGACCTCACTAGTCAGCTAGGCGAAGGTACTACGATTATCATCCTACTGCCCTATGAAAACCATTCTATTAATTGAGGACAACACCATTATTCGGGAAAATACGGCAGAGATTCTGGAGTTGGCAGGTTACCGTGTGCTTACAGCACTGAACGGAAAAATAGGTGTCGAACTAGCTCTGGCAGATCGCCCTGATCTCATTATTTGCGACATCATGATGCCGGTTTTGGATGGCTATGGTGTGCTTCATATCGTTAATAAAAACCCAGCCCTTACGGGTATTCCGTTTATTTTTCTGACGGCAAAATCAGAACGAATCGACTTCAGGCGCGGTATGGAAATGGGCGCAGACGATTACCTGACAAAACCCTTTGATGATAGTGAACTCCTAAGCGCTGTAGAAGGACGATTAAATCGGTTTGTTAATCTACAAACCGGTCAGCCGAAAAGTAAGGAAGACAGTGTAAAGTCTGGAGATGATGAAGACGCTGGTCTGCATACACTGCCCGCTAATCGGAAACTTCATCGGGTTCTAAAAAAGCAATTTGTTTATAGCGAAGGTGATGAGCCTGCGAGGATATACTACCTGAAAAGTGGCCGGGTAAAAACGATACGGGCCAATAATGATGGAAAGGAATTGGTTACGGGTTTGTATGGGACCGACGATTTTTTTGGTTATCTGGCCTTGCTGGAAGAAACAAATTACACGGATTCGGCTCTAACGCTCGAAGACTCCGAACTTGTCTATATTCCTAAGGAAGATTTTCTGAACTATCTGGCCACTAAACCCGGAGCGGGGCGACATTTTGTAAGCTTATTGGCGGGAAATGTCAGTGAAAAGGAAAATCAGTTATTGAGCATGGCCTACGGGTCATTACGTAGACGAGTGGGAGACACATTGCTGCGATTGAGCCTGTCGCCAACTGGTGAGCCAACAATGCCCATCAAGCTTTCGCGTGATGATCTGGCGGCTGTGATTGGTACTGCTACCGAGTCCCTGATTCGTATTTTGACCGAATTTAAACAGGATAACCTTATCGAAATAAGTAACGCAGGAATACGAATCCTGGAACCCAATAAATTGAGAACGGCCAATTGGTAGGACGAGTTTTTACTATTTCTGGTTAACTTGTATGACGTATCAGGTAGATATGTGTCAACAGTTGAATCGGAGAACTGGGTCGTGGATCAGCCAGCTACTAGAAAGATAATTCACATTGATATGGATGCTTTTTATGCATCCGTTGAACAGCGGGATAATCCGGAATTAAGAAATAAGCCACTTGCCGTGGGTGGCTCCCGCGAACGGGGCGTGGTAGCGGCAGCCAGCTATGAGGCCCGCCAATTCGGTGTCCGTTCAGCAATGGCCTCTTCCATTGCCCTGCGCAAATGCCCTGATTTGCTTTTCGTTAAACCCCGTTTTGACGTTTACAAAGCCGTTTCCAGCCAGATAAAGTCAATTTTTGCGCAGTATACCGACCTGATCGAGCCTCTCTCACTAGACGAAGCTTATCTGGACGTGACAGATAGCTTGTTGAGTAACACCTCAGCCACACAAATTGCCCAAACGATTAAGGAGCAAATTAAACGAGAAACCCAGTTAACGGCTTCGGCGGGGGTATCCTACAATAAATTTCTGGCTAAACTGGCTTCCGATCATCGTAAACCTGACGGTCTCTTTGTGATTAAGCCACATCAGGGGCTTGCCTTTGTTGAGGGGTTGCGCATAGAGCAGTTTCATGGCGTTGGCAGTGTAACCGCTGCCAAAATGAATCAACTTGGCATCTTTACCGGTCTGGATTTACGCCAGCAAACAGAGGCCTTTTTGACCCGTCATTTTGGTAAAGTAGGCCATCACTATTTTTGTATTGCCCGAGCAATAGACTACCGGCCTGTAACGGCCAATCGAGTGCGAAAGTCGGTGGGTTCAGAAACGACCTTCGCACAGGATTTAATCGAAGAATCAGCGTTAGCCGAAGCGCTGCAACCGTTGATTGATAGTGTGTGGGGGCATTGTGAGCGAACGGGTATTCGAGGCCGAACCGTTACCCTAAAAGTGAAGTACACTGATTTTGCACAAATTACCCGTAGCCGCACTACGCTGAGTCTAATGACAGAGACTACACAATTCAGGCAAATTGCACTGGAATTGCTGGAGTCTATCCATCCACTGCAAAAGGGGGTTCGCCTGCTGGGCGTGTCTTTGTCAAATTTGCAAACAGGCACTACGTTAGAGAGTGGCCAATTAACCCTCGACTTATAATACAAAAAAAGTCCATGCTTTTTGCATAGACCTTTTTTGTAGAACAACATGTATCGACCCTATAACTCAAAAACTATCTGCATAAAGCTTTGATAATGAGTTAGAGGGGATGAGGGTAGGCGCTATTTTTTGTTCCCATACTAGTTTTTTATAATGACCTAACAATTGCTCGAAAGCCAGTATAGTCAACGGATTACTAGCGTCAGATTTCTGTTTGTTGAAGAGTTGTTTTTTCTTGTCCATCAGTCAGCATATGGATCGCTTTAATTATCTCAAAGGTAAAGTTTAAATCAATTAAGTATTGGCAATACGCTTAGAAAATGATTATATGGTAAAAGTAGTGTAGTTTAATTTACTGATATATGCATTAGCAAACTGATAAGTTCCTTTAGTCAACTATTCGTTAAACTAGTGGAGAGTAGTGTTTTTACTAAATGGTTTGCCGTTTATACTAAAAGTTCAAGGTTGCCTTAGCTTATACTATACCTTTAACCAGTCCCTATTTATTTGTGTCGGTTTTCTTCATGCGTAAATCATTGTTGATAACTCTTCTGGTAGCTGCGATTATGATGCCTCTCTGTCTGTTAGGCTACCTCGATTCGTTTATACTGGTTCCTATATGCCTGATAGTCCTTTTGTATATGATGGGAAGAGATGCACGCAAAAAGTAAAACATTTTAATTCGTAAAACGGTATGATTTGTTGGGTAAATGTATCAGGCCTTTCAATCAGCATGAATAACTCAATAGAAAAAATTTATGAGTGGCTGCTTCTCCATATGGGTAGTGAAGCTAACTATTACACCATCCTGAATTGCCATCGTGCTGCCACAGCTGAAGGAGTTCCTTACTTGCGTATAATGGGTCGGCTACACGAATTTAAGGTGGTCAACCTGCTCATTTATTCTGGACAAGTCCCTGATTTATCAGCATTCGGGAAAGTTGATGAACTAAACAACGAACAGACACAGCAACTAAGCTTTGCCAGTCAGCAACAAGTGATCGAGTATCTGACAACCGGAGTGATGACCAATATGGCCTCCCAAACCGGCGTAGACTCGTTTCGTGTTTTAATTTTGGCCCCAACTGGTGATGCTGGCGAAATTACATTTCCGCCAGAACATACGACCTAGTATGTTGTAGGGACTACTTCTGCCGGGTTGCCCAGGCATCCATTTTGTGTTCCAGCACATCCAGGGGCATACAGCCATCTTTGAGAAACTCCTCGTGGAAAGCGGCCAGGCTAAATTTGTCGCCGAGTTGCTTTTCATACTTACTGCGGAGTTCTCTGATTTTCAACGCCCCAATTTTATACGACAATGCCTGTCCTGGAATAGCCATATACCGCTCAATTTCGGCAGTAGCTCCCTGTTCCGAAATTGGCTCATTGGCCATCATATACTTGATCGCTTCTTCGCGGGTCATTTGTTTGGTATGCAAACCCACATCAACGACCAGCCGGATTGCCCGGTGTATCTCATCACCCAGCGCACCCATATACTGATAGGGATCGGTATACAACCCTAACTCTTTACCCAGCGATTCGCAATACAACGCCCAGCCTTCTCCATAGGCACCGTACCAGGCAAATCGCCGAAATTTGGGCAAACTGGTGTTCTCCTGCTGCAACGATACCTGATAATGGTGACCTGGAATGGCTTCGTGTAGAAACAACGATTCCATTCCCGACGTGATATTGAACTTGGTTGCATCGGGAATGGGAACGTAGAAAATGCCCGGCCGACTGCCATCCGCTGAAGCTTGGTTGTACTCCGCACTGGCCGAGGCTTCGCGGAATTTCTCGGTTTGCCGAATCTCGAATTTTGATTTGGGTGTGCTAATGAAGTCTTTTTTCAGGTTCGGCTCGATCTTCGCTAAAATCGTCTGGAAGGCATCCAGCACGTCTTTTGGCTTTTTGTAGGGATAAAATTTCCTGTCCGTTTTTAGATGGGTGAAAAACTGATCCAGACTGCCATTAAAGCCAACCTGCGTTTTTACTTTCTCCATTTCAGACCGAATTCGAGCTACTTCTGTTAACCCGATCTGATGGATCTGGTCTGGCGTATCATTTGTTGTAGTCCAGGTTCTGACCAGATACCGGTATAATTCCGGGCCTTGCGGTAATACGTTGATGCCGGATGTGGTACGGGCTTTAGGTAAATAGTCGTCTTTCAGAAAAGTACCAAGCTTTCGGTAGGTAGGGACAATTTGTTCGCTGATAGCTTTTTTGTAGGATGCCGTCAGGCGGTCTTTGTCGGCAGCACTAAACGTTTTGGGAAGTTTTTGGATGGGGCCGTAAAAAAGGCTTTTTGTGGGATCGCTAACCACCAGATCGGTCATTTGCGGAATCATCTTCACAACCAGGCTTTTAGGCAACACCCGCCCGCTAACCATGCCTTTCCGAAAGGCTGCAATGGCGGTATCGCCCCAAACGGCAAAGGCAGAAGCGCGCTTTATCCAATCGTCATAATCTTTTACCGTTTTGAAGGGTTGTGCGCCTTCGCCACTGCCTAACTGACCGAAGGTAAGCGTTAGCCCCGTAAACTGGTTAAATGGAATTTCTTCCTGGTGGAATGCGTATTGCTCCAGTTGTAGCGCCAGTTCACGTTTTAGAATATCATAGGAAATCTTGTCTTCGTCTGATAGTTTCGCCCGGTCAAAGGTGTTGAGTTTTTCCTGCGTACCTGTGTAAAATGACTTTGTTTCGGTTATAAATGCCTGCGAGATGTCGTTGGGCAATTGGTCATTATAGCGATTGTCTCCCTGTTGTGTGGCCTCAACGGGGAAAAGTTTTAATCGTTGCTCAAAATAATTGTCCAGTACAGTGGCGAACTCGGTGTTGGCCGCTGTTGTCTGTTCATTTTTGGGAGAGTTGCACCCGATCATTGTAGCCAGAAGTAGGGATAGTAGAAAGCGCTGTTTCATATGTACTGGTTTATAAAAGGCTAAGGTAAGTACTTATAGAAAGGGAACCAGACTAAACAAGCTCGAACAGAAGCGTAACTTCCCCACCCAATTCAATCTGGTCGCCGTGCTGAAGGGGGTAGCCCATGCCGGGAATATCGGCCCGCTCTATACGTTCATCGGGATGAAAGAGTTTTGTTTTGTTCCCGCTCGCCGGGAGGCCGCCCGGATCAACCTGGAGAGAGTATGTCCGACGGGCTGCATCGTATTGTATATGAGCGTGAGCACGGCTAACGGCACTATTGCCCGCCCCACGTTTTGCCTCATAAGCCGGATCATCTTCATTAAGAATAACGATGTCGTTTGTCCGGATACGACCAGAAGCTGTTTGTGTCGAATGCCCACGGCCAATGCAAAAACTGGTTTTTTTTGCCGGATCAAGTATATAGTCAACCTGTTCTGTCTGGCCGGTCAACGCGACGATGCGAGCCAATAAAGGCGAGCTGTCTGGTTGGTTTTTATTCTGCACAATCATCCCCAGGTTACCATTCTGGTAGGTGCAATCCGGCAGCTCGTCGGCATAAAACCCATAGTCGAATCGCCAGTCGTTGGGGAGCTTAACATAGTTATCGGCCAGTTGCCGACTTAGTTCGCGTTGAAATTTACCGGGCTGACTCTCCCATAACGCCACCCGGTACACGGCCTCTTCTTCGGCATCTGTACAAAGAATGCACAGTTTTAAGCCGACAGGTGCCGTTTCGGGTTCATTTTGGTAGGGACGAAGCTTTTCTACTATAAACCGAAGCAGCCGGTCCCGTTGCTGTCCGGCAGGTGGTGGCCCTTGCGAAACAGGTTTGGGGATGTCGGTAATTGGCTCTTGAGGCCGATTTGAATTAACCGGTTCAACCGGTTGCCGGGCCTGAATGGGGGTGAACCCGAATAAGTTTTTAAGGCTATCTAAAAGGCTCATTACGTAAATGGATAATTAATAATGTAAAATGAATGATGGATAGCGAGTGGCAATTTGCTGATAGTCAGTATTTTGAAGTTTTACGTCGTCAATTTTATGTTATTCGTTTGCTGAATTAGGTGGCGAATTGAAAACGAACAATTAAAAACTTCCTAAATAACTCCGCTGTTTTAAGATCGGAGCGACAACGGTGTTTGCCAGTTGGACAGCCTCAGCCGACGATTCGCCCAATTCGATGCGTACGCTAACAACCGTATGGGACCGACCGTCGGGTGTGGGTGCGAAAAATACGAACCAGCCATCATTCTGCTGAACGCCCTGTACGATGCGTTCGGGCGTACCGGTTTTACCCGCTACCCGCGCTACACTGATCTTGCTTCGTCCTTCGGATGGGTTCGACTGGTTAATCATGAACGACTCCAATTGGTCGGCATAGTCGGCCTGACGCGCTATTTGCTTTCCGGAGGATATAGGCTGTGCCTGCCCCGCCCGACTCAAGACGTATCGTGACGGTTGCAACACGCCTTTATTAGCAATGGCACCCGCCATTCTGGCCAGGGCTACCGGTGTTGAGGTCAATTGCCCCTGCCCCCAGGCTAATCCCGAAAACTCACTTCTATACCGTTTTGGATACTGGTTGCTTTTATACAGATTCCGTCGGACAACAAACGACGAGTCGCGCCAATGCCGCCGAATCAGCGTACGTTCGGGATCGGTACGGGTATCCGAAAAAGAATAGCCTCCCACATAATCGACGTTCATGCCCGTGGCTAAATACAGGTCGGCCAGTTCGTTATCCAGGTTGTTGTCGTTTGCCGTTCTAATAAAATAGACGTTACTGGAACGAACAATGGCCTTTCGCATATCGACCGATTCATTGCAGGGTTCCGACTCCCGCGTGCCGCGACGAATAATTTCTTCGCACGAAATCCGGTAACTGATATCCGAAGCCGATGAACCAAGTTTGTTGAACGCGGCCATTGCTGTCAGTATCTTGGCCGTTGAGCCGGGGGCGGTGGGATAGGTCATGCCCAGATCTCGTTCAGTGACCAGATACGGCAGTTTTTGCCGGTCGCGGTCGGCCAAAAGCATGGCGTCGGGCGTCTGTAAATTAGGTAGCGGGTGCATGGCTGAGGCCAGTATATCGCCCGAGCCAGCATCCAGTACCACGACCGAAACGCGCTTTGTTCGGTAGTCGGATGTAGCAAGGGCGTTCTGAATCGCCACTTGTAAATCGGCATTTACACTTAGATGCACATCCCGATTTTTTGCTTTTCGCTCGGCAACTTCGCGACTATCGATACCCGCCCGAAGTGCCGGAGCCAGTTCGCTGTAGTCATATACCGACAAGCTGCGTGTTTGCTGTACCGACGGACTAAAACGGTCGGCGCGGTAGTCGGTAGTAACGAGGTCTGTTTTGCGTGGGCGACTGTTGAAGCCGCGCAACTCGCTCAGGTGCGTAGCTTCGGCATAATAGCCGTTGCTTTGTCCCCAGAAAAGCTGCGTGTTCAAATCGCCCAGCCAAAAGAACAACTGATTGCCAAAGGGATAATACCGCTCCAGGCGTTTTTTTGTCAGCCGCTCGACTTCATCGGCTTTGAGGCCACTTTGCTGAAGCTTACGCAGTTGCTGCGAAACGAGCGTTGGCGAACTTGATGCCAGAATCAATCCGTTTCGGTCGTAGATCGTGCCAGCCGCCAGCGCTCGGGTGAGCCGATTGATACGCGGATTGTAGCTATATACAGGGTCGCCGTTGCGGGTGACCACGCGCGCTGGCCGAACGATGTAATTGTTGCCCTTCCAGCCCACAATGGGCAGTAGATGAGCAATCAGAACGCCAATGCCGACCAGAAAACCGGTGATCCCAGCCATCAGCACAAGGTCATAATGCGTGGCGAGGTATTCGCGTTGAGTCGTTTCTCCCGGTCGGTGGGCCACACTGAAAACGGCCCCCATAGCCATGAGGTTGATGATCAGCGATATTTTGCCGTAACTCAAAAAAGGAACGCTGATGCCCGTGAGCGGTAACAAACCAATCGAACCGCCGGCAATAATCAGAAACTGTATCCCGGTAGCAATGGCAATCCCGGCTATCAGGAAAAAACTAAACGGCTGCCCCGCCCGACGGGCATGTAAAAACAAACGGTGCAGCAGGATGCCAAACAGCAGGAACACGCACACGACACCCAGACCACCCAGCTCTTCGCCCAGGCTCGGTAAAATCATATCGGTGTGAGCCGCTGGTATGGAATTGGCAAATCCCTTTCCCAGACCCTGCCCCGACCAGCCTCCCGACGCCAGTGCCCAATAGCCGTGCGCAAGATGATCGCCCCCATACACGTCGTTGTTCCAGGGGTTGAGCCACATAGCTTTGCGGTCGGCCAGCCGATCCCCCACAAACGGTAACATATCGCCAAACGCAAACATGGCCATTACCAGCAGAAGCAACACGGGTGCTTCGGCTAGTAAGGCCATCCAGCCTGCACCAGTTTTCGAGCGAGCGTCCCCTTTCCAGTACATGTAGCCCGTAACGATAGCCAGACAAAGTGCCGTAGCTATCCAGCCCGGCAGAAGCCATAGCGCTAGGCCATAGCCAACGCCCGTTGCCAGCGTTAGCGGAAGATTGCCGCGCGCAATGCTGTAGAAAAGTAGAAATGTGAAGCATACCACCAGGGCAGGCCCCATGTCGCCGAGCAGCAGGTACAATAACATAAGTAGTCCGGCACCGGCCAGGGCACCGAAACTCACCGTAAAACGCCAGCGCAAATCGGGGAGTTGGCGGAGTTGCTGTTCGTTGGCCGCAAAGAAACCCGCGAAGAAAAGCAGCAGCAGGTATTTAGTGATTTCGCTCGGCTGAAACGTAAGGCCCAGAAACGATAAATTCACGCGCACCCCACTGCCTTCAGGTCCGGAACCGACGAGCAGCGTCAAAGCCGCCAGTCCAGCCGCCAATAGTAGCCACGTCCAGCCCGATTGGCGCACCGCCGTACGTTTCTGAAACGAAAATAGCCAGTCATACTGCCAGTTAGCGTAAAATCGACCTATGTTTAGCTGCGATAAAATGGTCATGCCCACCAACCCAATAGCAATACCCTGAACCGTTTGTCCGGCGAACAGTGTATCCTGCAAGGGGTCCTGAATAGCCAGCAGGATCAATACAGAAAAGCCGGTAAGCAGCATCAGAATGGGTAATAGCAACGGGTCGGGCTGAAAACGGCGAAGGGACCAAAATCCGTTTACGGCCCAGAAAGCGAGCAGGAATCCAAACACAATTCCCCAGAATTGCCAGAAAAAGGTGGCCGGTGTGCGAACGGTAAGGGCGTGATCTATTTTAAGCTGCCCATAAACCGTTGACCCGATCAGGCGCAGTTGGTGTGGCTGGGCGGAAAAGTCAAAACTCTGATCGTTTGTCAGGCGAGCCGTTCCGCGTCGGCTGCCAAACTCGAAGCCAGGTTTCAGGGGCACAACGCTATAGCCCGAGCCGGAGGTGAGGCCCCTGAACGCAAATCGGCCATCAGTATCCGTCCGGGCATAGACGAATCGGTCCTGCAAGGTGTCGGGTTGGGCGGTTGCCGGGTGGCGTTTTAACTGTACCAGCACGCCCGACATGGGTTGTTCCCCGCGCACGACGCGACCCGTTAACGAAACCGTTCCGCTTCCGGTATTGACGCTGGTTGGGTATGTTTTTGGACTGATCAATTCCCGGTTGTACAATACCGAGTCGAATCCCATTTGCTGGCGTGAAAATCGCAGTCGGCTTTGAAAATCTGCCCCGCCAATCCGACTACGCCAGCTTACCGGAGCCATAACCGAAAACTGTCGCTTATTTAACGCTCCCAGGTTATCCAGCGTCCCGTTTTGCCTGAATTTCGCGGACAGTGAATCGGCTACTAAATTGATGTCATTTGAATCCGTGTAATAATTGCCGCTTGACAGTAGCCGTTGAATGGCTCCCGACTTAAGCCCTTTATCCAGATTAAGAGCCTGTCCGGTAGAATACGCTTGTTTCGCCTGATCGAGCGACGGTAACAGGTTGCCATAGAGCCGGACGAACAGCACTAAGAGCATGACCGATGCCGCAGGTAAATACAATCGTTCAAGAGGGGATTTCATTTGTAAATGAAGTGATGGATAAGAGGGAATGGATAATGTGAAATGTACAATGGGTAATCAGAATAAACTGTAAATCAGAGATTTGTCATTATTTTGTGTGCGTGGCCCTATATTATTCATTCTACATTCTTCATTTAATTAGGGTTTCCTGTCGAATCGGGGGTGGCTGTTGAATCGGATGGTGTTGTTGGTGTCGCAGTTGTTGTATTGGCCGGAGGTATGGGGGCAGGGCTTGTCGCGACAGAATCGGTAGTGGTTTCTTCGTCAGATTCGGGGAACGTAACCGTTGCTGAGTCGG
This sequence comes from Spirosoma pollinicola, assembly GCF_002831565.1. Taxonomy (NCBI): domain Bacteria; kingdom Pseudomonadati; phylum Bacteroidota; class Cytophagia; order Cytophagales; family Cytophagaceae; genus Spirosoma; species Spirosoma pollinicola. The sequence goes on from NZ_CP025096.1 coordinate 1,627,137, forward strand.
CGTTTGGCACCAGTTCATCTGAGGCCAGTGAATCAGTGTCGGTAACCGTCGAGTCGGGCAAAAAGCTGGCTGGCTTGTCTTTATGACGGATAGAGTACATAATCGCCAGACCGATCAGCAACGTAATGACAAATGCCGATAAGGCTATTTTCCAGCTACCCGAACTGCCGGATGGCTCGTCGTCATGAAGTGGTTCATACGCATCAACCGATTGAGGCACTGCTGGTGCCGCCATCGTTTGAGCGCGTGGCAAGCTGGGTGCCTGACGATTCCCGGAGCGGTTGGCCTGCAACAGCTCCACGTTGGCCTGTCCGAGTAATAAAGCCAGTTCTGTTACATCGCTAAGGCGGTCGGCAGGGTTCTTTACCAACGTCCAGTTCAATAATACGTTGAGGCTTGGGGGCAGAAACTGACCCGAAGGCAGCGATAGCGCGGGCGGGGGCGTACGCAGAACATGACCCATAAAAGTGGCCATGCCTGCCGTATCGGCCATAGCAAACGGTACTTTTCCGGCAAGGCACTCGTAGAATACAACGCCCAGCGAGTAATAATCGGTGGCCAGATCCACACCCTTAGGATTGTCGAATTGCTCGGGCGAGGCATATTCATAGGTCATCAAGGATTGCCCAGTCATCGTCTGCGATTGTTCGCGCAGGCGGGCCACGCCAAAGTCGGTTAGTAGAAAATGCAGTTCGCCACTTGGTAGAAATCGATAGAGGATGTTTTCCGGTTTAATATCGCGGTGGATAATTCCCTGCGGATGAATGGCGTGGAATGCCTCCGACATTTGCAGGCCCAGCCGGATGGTTGCTGCCACGCTCAACTGCCCCTGTTCGTCGATCAGTGAGCGTAGATTACCACCTTCCACCCATTCCATCACGATGAAGGGCATGGGCATATCCAATTGAACTTCCCGCACCCGCACCACATTAGGATGCCGGATGCTGGTCATGATTTCTGATTCGATCCGAAATCGCCGTAGTGTATCAGCATCGGTGTTCAGCGTAAAGTGCTTGATGGCCACCAGATTGCCCGATGCCAGATGGCGGGCTTTCAGCACACGGGCGTTGGAGCGACCTAGTTCGCCTATAATTTCATAACCCGGAAAGTGGGTATTGACGCTTACGGTTGGCATCGGTCCTTAGTTTAAGGGCTCTGTTGATGACGTGAGTGAGTCGGCAGGTTGGGGAATATCCAGCGACTCGTAGCTTATAATTTTACAGGTGACCCGGGTTCCCCGATCGCTATCGGGAGCTGATTTTATGGGCGATGAGTTTGGCTCTATGTTGTTAAAAAAGACTTTCTCCGTTTTATAAAGACCGCCCCCATCTTTGTAATAGTTCACCTGAACCACCACGTAGGTAAACGATAAACGAGTAGGATTATTCAATTGAAGCTGTAAATGCTTGATGCCCCCAAATAGGCCAACTTTAAAATTTGTCGCTTTTACCTTAACGCTTTTTACCGCCATCAACGCTTCTTGTCGAAGTCGCTCCAGCCGTTTGATTTCGGCCAGTTGTTGAATCCGGGCTGCTTCGGTGTCAGGCGGAGTGGCGGCTCTTACCGAATCGCTGATGGTTGATGGATTGGTAGAAGTTGGCTTACTGATTTGCCCAGACTTATCCCTGACGGTTATGTAATAAACACCGGCGAGAATGAGTATGACAAAGGCGCCCAAAGCAACCATTTTTCCAGCACTATTGCTTTTTGGTGGCTTGGTCTCCCGGTTTGGCAGAACAGGCGCTGCTTGCACGGTCGTTAACGGCCTGGCGTTAGTTGTTACTCTCTGTTCCGGGACGACAGTAGGCAAAGTTTTTGGTTCAGAACGAGTTACTCTGCTGGCCTGCAAATAGTCGAGTTCGGTTTGTTTGAGTAGCCAGGTCAACTCATCGGGGTCATTCAGTCGGTCGCCCGGTTTCTTTTTCAACAAACTGTCGAGCAGCGTAGTAAAGGGGCCTAGTGACTGCCCGCTGGCCGAGATAGTTAGTGGGGGCGGGGTATCGGCGAGTACCTTATTCATAAAGGTAACGATGCCTGAATGGTCGCCCATAGCAAAGGGCACTTTGCCAGTCAAACATTCGTACAACACCACACCTAATGAATAATAATCGGTGGCTGTACCTACCCCTTTTGGGTCGTTAAACTGCTCGGGCGAGGCATATTCGTAGGTCATTAACGATTGTCCGGTCATGGTATTCGACTGGTCGTGCAGTCGAGCTACCCCGAAATCGGTCAACAGAAAATGCAGTTCACCACTCGGCAGGGGGCGGTACAGAATGTTATCGGGCTTAATATCGCGGTGGATAATTCCCTGTGAATGAATCGCCTTGAAGGCACTTGCCATTTGCAGACCTAACCGAATGGTAGTCGGCACATCCAGATGGCCATTCGCTTTAAGAAGGTCACACACACTGCCGCCTTCGATCAACTCCATAACAATATAGGGCAATTCGGCCTCCAGCTGCACCTCGCGAATTTTAACGATATTGGGGTGGGCGATGCTGGTCATTATGGCCGATTCCCGCTGAAACCGCCGAAGGGTCTCTGCATCGGTATTGAGCGCAAAGTGTTTAATAGCAACAAGGTCGCCCGTGTCCAGATGGCGTGCTTTGAGAATACGGGCATTACTACGGCCCAACTCACTCAGTATTTCGTATCCGGGAAACTGGGTGTTAAATCGAACGGTAGCCATTAGGGGTGGATCGGTTTGGTCGGAACAGATTGTTTCTGTACAGCAATAGAAATAATAGTATTGAGGCACGTATCCTGCCGGATTGCGGCCCGAACCGGTAGGTCTACACGCTTGAAATATACTTTATTTAAGACTAGCCGGGCTTCACCCGTTGTTTCGATACCGGTTTTAAATCCGCTGATGATCAGATTGTTCAACTGAATTGTGCCCCTACGCTCAACGCGCATCGCGAGCATTGAATTGGCCGAATCGCGTGGAGCGATAACGGTTAACTGATTCCGGCCTATAATGGCCAGTAAGGAATCGGTCAGGGATACCGGCTTATCAATTCTCAACGTATCATCGGTCAACACAAGTTGATGATCGGCGCTTCGATGAGCGGTTTGCAGAAGCGAGTCCAGTCGCAGGGAAGGCACAGGCAGGGCGGCAACTGTGTCGGGCAGAGAATGTGCCACATTCAGGCTGTCAACAATCGACGCAGTCGTTGCCGATGGCCAGGATTGATACCACACAATACCCGCAATACCGCAAATGGCGACAAGGCCCATTAATACCCATCTGCCTGTTGAGGAACGTTTGACCGGCTCCGGCTTAATTGGTTGCTCTACAGCGGGTACCAATGGGGCGACGGGAACAACCGGCGGTTTTCTCGACCGGGCCGATTTCGGATTTGGCAAGTTTACGGGCGCTGCTGGTTCGCTGGTTCGGACATCATTTCGGGCCAGAACAACCGTAATGTTATCGTTGCCTCCCTGATGATTGGCTACCCTGACCAATTCGGAAAGTTGCTTGTCGAGGGAAATCGGTCGGTTCAAAACAGCTTTTATCTGGGCCTGGGTTATCATATCGGTCAGGCCATCGCTGCATAACAGCAGTTGATCGCCGGGTTGAAAATCCGTTTCGCCGGAATCCAGAAAATTTGGATCATCCACACGATGGGGGCTTGAGCCAACATCGCGCAGAATTTCGTTTCGGCGGGGGTGCGCCATTGCTTCGGCTTCGGTCAATTCATTGGCATCTTCCCGAACGCCTACCAGCGAATGATCCTGGGTCAACTTCGTGAGTTCGCCCTGTCGATAGCGGTACAGGCGCGTATCGCCTACATGAACAAAGTATAATTTGCTGGTGCTGACATCGGCCAGAGCGGCTGTCAGTACACAGCACATCTGGCCCAGCCGAAGGTCCTGCTCGCGTTGCTCATTGATCTGGTTATTGGCAAATACGACGGATTCGCGCAACATCGAAAGCGGGTCGCCGTTGGGCGTTGCCATGTAGCGTTCAATAGACTCTTTTGCAATTGCAGCAGCCCGGTCACCACCCGCATAACCGCCTACGCCATCAATGACCGTTAATAAGGCGCTCGACTCCGACCAGAGCGGAGTACAGATAAACGTGTCCTGATTATCTTTCCGACGCTGGCCAACATCGGTCAACCCGGCGATAAGTAATTCATTCATTCGAAACAGGAAAAGTGGATACGATCTGATTAAACAACTCGTCTGAAACCCGTTGGTTTGACCTTATCGGGGTAAGTTCTGAAAATGCCTGACCACCAGAAAAAGGACAAACAAGAAGAGAAGCAGCACAAGCAAAAAGTCGATCATTGGGTTAAGCGTTGCGTTGGAAGTGAAGCGTAACCATACTATTGAGCAGGATTTGTGCTTTATCGGACAGGTCAAACCATTGAGGGCTAGCCGGTTCGCTACGCGGAATCAGTTGCTCATTCACACGCGTTTCGTTGCGGCTAAAGGAGGCTATCTGGAACGAGTGCGTCGAATCGTTGTAACGAATTCGGGCGTGTGGATTCGATACATAGGCCGATTCGAGAAGTAAATAATTTGGAAAATGCTGGTTGTCGCTTTCTTTCCGGGCAATGATAATTTCCCGATCACGCATCAGATAGGTGTCCTCTTTATTCAGTTCGGCAATGTAATAGCTAACGTGCGCCAGGCCAGCGTCGAGGCTGCGCGGCAGGGCAGCTGGCGCAATTTTAGTTGCTCCCGGTGCTGCGGACGTTTGCCCATTTGACGGGGCGGCTGCATTGAAATTGAATTTTACGACAAAGGCACCCGGCTCGCGAAAGTCGATATGCTGGAACGTGCTCAGGTCGACATCTACCTTTTCATAGCGGTTCGTTTGCTTAACCCGCCGGGTTACGTTTACTCGCTCGGGGGCGGAATTAGCCTGCACATTCCCCGGCAAAATACCTGTTAACGCACCAATTACTTTCACGTCGGTCGGGCTCACCGTTTCTCCGCCAAACTCGCGACCGGCACCAAATTTAAAAAACCAGCTTGATGCCACTGGCGACACCCGCCCGTATTCACTTTTATGCATGTCAATCACCGCATTGAACGCCTGAACGGCTTCGTTCACCACGACAGGAAATGCATTTTGGCGATTTTCGTAGGTGTCGGGATGCAGAACAATCAGAAAGTGCGCGTTGAATAGCATACTCGACCCAACAGACTCGCGCTGGATAGAATCGTCGAAACTGGCTACCAGTTCGTCCAGTATACGTTTGTTTGTGACGGTAGTAGCCGGGCTGGTATCCGTTTGGCTGGATGGAATAATCAGGTTACTCAATTTTCCGAGCCAACCACCGGGTTGATTTGCCATGTATAGACGAGTTAGGGAGGAGTTTTATTCTTATAAACGTCAACAATATCGTCTTTCTTTGGTTTGGTTCGGGGTATTTTTAATTTAAAAGGTTTTGCCCCTATTCAATGTAATTCAGTATCATTACCAATCTGCTTGCCCGTGTGGTGGCGGCTCCCTTGCCCTCCGGTGTTATCCGGCAAGACTAAATTCCGGAGCTGAATGTCAGGTTGGGCGAGGCAACCGCGGGATGAATTGACGATTGAAGTGAGCTAGTGAATTCGAATCGGTTGGGCCATGAAAAAATGTGTTCATGTTGGTGTGTCTGCGCTCCTTTTTGATCCGATTGAACAAGGCATTAATTGCTTCCTTTTCTTCGTCCAGTATCTGAATAATACGCCCGCTAAGGCAAAGCAAAGTTGCCGGAATAATGCCAAAACAGGCATCGTCCCGGCGACTTTGCAGAAGAAGAGTAGCCAGTTCGATCTCCAGGAGCAACTCGATTGAGGTACTTACGTAAACAACACAATAATCCAGTAATCTGTATCAGTACTTGCCTATTACCACGGTTTGGCCATACCGACCGTTGGCATTGAATGCTTTAAATTTAATTGTGCCGGTGCTGGAAACGGGTTCCTTGTAGACTGGGCTGGTTTGGGTAGGCTCTGTACCGTCTGTTGTGTAGCGTATCGTTAAACCCGGGAATTGCACATTGGCAGCCACTTTTCCGTTAATGACCTTTGCGCCAACGGCAGGAATACGATACTGGTAACCGCCAGCATACGAATCTAGGCGGGGAAGCTCCCGTTTACCTACCGTATTGATAAACGCAGACCAGGCCTGGTTGTATAACGGTTCACTTTTTGCCTCGTCTTTCTCCAGTGCCCAGGTGGGGTCTTTAGCCCAGGCTCGCTCGGCCACGGCCAACAACTTTGGAAATAGTTTGTACTCAAATTGCTGGGGTGACCTGTTTGTCTCCGACCAAAGAGGGGCTTCTATACCAACAATGTTCGCCTTGCCTTTTTCTGTCAACGCTTCCCGGCTTTTGATCATGGAGGAGCTGATTCGATTACCGGTATTATCGTCTTTCAGGTTTCTGAGGTAGTCGTATGGAATAAAGTAAAAAGGCTTGTCGATGTCTACGTAGCCGCCCCAATATTGGCCTGGCTCTTCGGATGATTGGTTGTAGGCGAGGTCTAGATACAAGTGCGTGACAGGTGTTAAAATCACTTTGTAACCAGCATTGGCCATTCGGTAGGCAAGGTCTTCTGCCCCTGAGCCGGGACTATTTTTCCAGACATTCACCCGAAAATTCTGAGAGACAAATGTTGGGTTTGGCACCCAGATCGACCGACCATTTTGCTTCACTTTTTTAAGACCAATTTCCTCCCAGCCAGAGAGAAACAAGCCACGGGTTTTGAGGAGTTGATTTACTTTACCGAAGTAATAATACCACAGGTCGTCGGCGTCTTTAACAGATGGGTTTTTGGCAATCAGTTGTTGTACCGAGGGTGATTTTTCCCAAACGCCCCCCGGCACCTCATCACCCCCAAAATGAATCGTTTGTAAAGGGGCACCCGCTTCTTTATACATAGCCCGTAAATCATCGACAACCCGTTCCAGAAAGGCATAGGTCGACGGCAGCGATACGTCGATTACATTGTCGTTCCAACCCTGCACTGACCGATAGACCGATTTGTCGTTCAGGTCGTGAAGAAGGTAGCGTTCGGCTTCAGTTTTATTACCCGCTTTCATAAACCGCTCGTAGCGGGCATCCATTGCTTTTATGGCGGCCCGGGCGTGTCCCGGCGATTCAATCTCCGGAATTACGACAATGTGTCGGTCGTGGGCGTATTTCAGGATGTCTACGAAATCGGCTTTGCTGAAGAAGCCCGTACCCGCTGTATTCGCTGAGCTGGGGCCGGAACCATAAGATGGAATAAGCTTCTTGTTCGGATCTGTTGTATGGGCCCGTACAGCACCAACCGATGTTAATTCGGGCAGAGACGGCATCTCAATCCGCCAGCCTTCATCTTCGCTAAAGTGAAAATGGAATGTATTCAGCTTGTATAAAGCCATGGCGTCCAGCACTTTGATCACTTCTGATTTTGGCTGGAAGTTCCGGGCCATATCCATCATCAGGGCCCGATACGCAAAACGGGGAGCGTCGTTTACCATCATTCCCGGCAGGCTAATTGAACTTGCCTTACCCGCAAAAGCAGACGCTGGGAGTAACGATTGCAGGGACTGAATGCCGTAGAAGATACCTGCGCCGGTAGATGCCGATATAACGATTCCCGATGCGCTCACCTGTAGCTCATACCCCTCAGCAGCAAGCGACGCTTTTTTTCGGAGAGCAATGGTTTTGCCCGTAGCCTGCGCCTGAATAGCGGGCTTTTTTCCTAACGCTGTTTTCAGGCTGTTGGCCAGAAAGTCAGCTTCGTTACTAAACGCCTTATCAGTCACAATAACCACCTGATTATCCAGCGCAAACGGGGCTCCTTTTTCAGCGTAGAAAACGGGCGTCGGAAATACTCTGGGAAGCTTATCGTCGGAGATTGCCTTTATTTTTTCGTTTTGGTCGAAGATTTTTTCGGCCAGCGCACGGTCAGATTTCTCATAGATCGTGCCTGACTTTATGGCTACGTCAACAGGGTAAGCCTGTTCCGGGTTTTTGTCCAACACCAAATAAAAACCAACTGGAAAATCGGTTTTGTTACGAATTTTTCCGGCCAGAACCTCTATCGTTGTCGATTGGCCGGGAGCCAGTTTTGAGAATTTTGGTCCCGGACTTATATAATGTAAATCGCCATTAAAGAGCTTTACCTGAGCTTTGGATGCATCGAAACTGCTGGGGTTGCCACCGTTGAAAAACAGTTTCCAGCCACTGGCGGGCAGGTCTTCATTGCCAGTGTTTGTAAGTGTTAAAACCGAGTGAGAACGACCCTTGTTCTGGTAGTTGTTATCGACCAGTTCCAGCGAGATGGTCAGTGGTTTGGATGGACCTTCCGAAACTGTGGCAGGTAATGGATAGCTGATGAAAAATGACAGGCAAAAAAGGATTAACCCCAGGGTGTACGTTCTCATTCTATTGAAAATAAACTTAAAGACAAGCCTGATAAGTAGCCCATCGGGTAGGGCAATGCCTTAGCAGAACGCTAGTGTGGCATCACGCTACCCGATGGGAAGACAAACTAAATAAAATTTTACGACAACATGCCTCTCCGCAATTCTTTCACGGTATAGTTGGCAGTCCGGGCGGTGATGGCCATGAACGTGAGCGATGGATATTGTGTAGAGGTCATGCATGTGCCATTGCACTTCTGTGTTCACAGTGCCGCACAGCGGACCGTCTGTGTGGTAAAAAAAAATGCTCAGGTACTTATCTGAAAAATTCAGGGATATCTGGATTTACTCTTCTTTATAATGCCTGATATCCAATAACGTAACTGTTTCATACCAGTACGTTTTCAAATTAGCTAAATACTGCTTCCAGTCAGCATAGCTAAACGGTTTAGTCGTAAACGAAGAGGCTCCGTAGGTATATGCACGTTCAACCAGGGTGGGTGTTTTATTTGCCGATAGCATGACCACAGGTAATACACGCCCTTTGGGATGAGCCCGAAGCAGCGCCAGAAAGTCTAATCCATCAACTTTATCCTGCAAATCAATATCCAGCAAAACTATTTTTGGCCCTTTACCTTCCAGGTGCTCAATGTAATTTTTAGCTTCATCAAAACTGCTCACATGGATGAACGAGGCTTCTGGGAAACTACTTACAGAAGCCCGTTGTAAAACATCAGCAATTAATGGGTCGTCGTCTACTAGCAAAATCGGAAATTGCTGCGGCATAAGAGGTTTATAAGGCAGTTTTGAGGCTAAACTTACGATAGGAAAATGTATTTAGAGTAAAGCCCCGGTTAAAATAGTGCGTAAGAATGGATGGTAGTAGAAAAACTTAACCTGAAATTTCTACTATATCTTACTTGATTTTCCTAAGGTCGGGCCAGGTGTTGACAACTGTATGTCAGCAGAGATTACCGCCTGGCCATAAACAAGGCTGTCAGGGCAGCTCGTCAACGGCCTGTTCGGCGTAATGAGCCTGGATTTCTTCCACGAGTTCCAGTACCCGATTTCGGATCATATCGGGTTGTTCAACGGTTGCCGAGCGGCCATACATGAGCAACCAGCGGGCCAGGCCCTCCGCATAAGGCGTTTGAAAATGCATACGGACAGAATCACCTAAATCATCTTCATGCTGGAAACCGTAGGCGTGTTTTTGCTCCTGTAAATAGCGGGCTGTACTTTTATTAAAGACAACCGTTACGGCTACCGTTGGCATGTCGGTAGTACCCATTCTGTCCAGGTATTCCTGTAAGGTTAGTCGATTTCGACGCGAATAGGACTCTCCGGTATCGGTAAGCTGGCGAATACGATCAACGCGGAAATCGCGGTAGTCCTGGCGTTTACGGCAGAAAGCGATCAGATGCCAGCCCAGTCGATAGTGATACAAGCCAACTGGCTCTACTTCACGCTGGGTTTCGGCATCGTTGTACTGCGAATGATACTGAAGGGCAAGAACATGATGCCGGGCAATGGCCTGTTGAATATCATTGAGCAGATCGTTGGAATAGGGGGTTCGGTTAACGGGTTTGGCGACATCGATATGGGCATCAAGATCATCGAGGTGCTCCTGATCCGTGCGTTTGAGAACGGATTTTATTTTGTACAAGGCCGACTCAAATCTTGTCCGTACCGATTCATCGGCCCATTTTTCGATTAATTTTCCACCCAGCAACAACGCACTGGCTTCGGCGGTTGTGAACATAACGGGCGGCAGGTGGTAATCGGTAAGAAAATAGCCTACGCCTGCCTCGGCCCCAATTGGAACACCCGCTTCTTCAAGCGACCGGACATCGCGATAAACCGTTCGTAGGCTGATATGGAATCGGTCAGCCAGCTCCTGAGCGCGAACAACGCGCTTGGTTTGCAGATGAATCAGGATGGCAGTCAGGCGGTCAAGACGGTTCATAGCGGAGTTGAAGAGAAGTCGTTTGCAAATTACAGCCCATCGGTTGAACAAGCAGCCCTTTTTTTATGTAGAAGGACTAACAAACGTATGAAGAACATGAACGAAACGAACATCAAAAATAACACGCACCGGCATCAGTTCGAATTAGATACAGACGGTAAATTATCCATCGTTGTTTATCAAAAAGTAGACGATGAAACCCTGGCCCTTACACATACCGAAGTTGATCCCAGCCTCGAAGGACACGGTGTTGGGTCAAAACTGGTTGAGGGTGTATTGCAGTATATTGAGCAGCATGACCTTAAAATTGTACCGCTTTGCCCATTTGTCAGTGTCTATCTGAAACGTCATCCCGACTGGCAGCGGGTCGTGTCAACGGGGTATAATGCCAGCGATTTCTAAGTATTTAAAATGCCCCGTTTACTGATTACGTGTAGTCTATATTTTTGGGTTAGTGCCGGAGTATATGCCCAGTTAGCGGGTTACCGTGTCTTTTTTGGCATGACGAACCAGAAGCCACAACAGGTTATTCTCCGCCAATGGCATCAAAATAACCGATCCATTTACCTGGCTCTGAACCCGCAAACGCTCGAAACGACAGTAGAAAACATCCCGGCGAATCAGGTACAGATAATGGCGTGGTCGGATATTATGCGGCACGTAAACCAGACGCCCTATGGGCGGGCGTTGCAGGTTGAACAGCAGCGGGATACCCATTTGCAGGATGCCGGTATCGAACGCACCGACACCACCGAGCGGGGTTTCAGCCTGACAATAGACCTTTGCCCGTCAAGTAAGCCATTGATCAGGTCAGTATTTGAGGATTTGATAAAGGCCTTTGAGCCGGAAGAAAAGCCCATTCCGATAACCATCACCATTACGGGTTTGTGGATGCAGAACCACGCCCAGGATCTAGCTTATCTGAAAAGTCTCGTTAAGCGGGGTGATCTTGCTATAACGTGGGTCAACCATTCGTTTCATCACCGCTATAATCCGCAGTTATCGTTGCCCATAAATTTTATGCTCGAAGCCGGTACAAACCTCAACGACGAGGTTTTGCTGAACGAGCAGGCTATGCTTCAACGTGGCCTAACGCCCTCTATTTTCTTCCGGTTTCCGGGTCTGGTTTCTGATAAAGGGGTGTTCGACAGGATTCTTGCCTTTGGGTTGTTACCTATTGGCAGTGATGCCTGGTTAGCCAAAAATCAACAGCCTAAACAGGGAAGTCTGGTGTTGATTCATGCCAATGGCAATGAGCCGCTGGGCATTTCGGATTTCATCAGCCTGATTCAAAAAAAGTCGCAGTTCATTCGCAACAAAACTTGGCTTTTGTATGATCTGCCCACGAGTGTAACAAAGGAAAAGGACTGAATTTTATGTCAAGGGGATGGGAGCCGTGTCGTTCCTGTCTATAGTAAATGCGCAGCCGGGTGCTACAACTTCTTTTCCATGTCTTCAATTTTTTGCCGAAGCTGCCGCACCTCGCCAATCAGGATTTGCATATCGCTGTCTGATTGTTCCTGTTCATCGACAACGAAAAAATTAGCGACATATCCAGTAAATGTGCCAAACAGGCCCACCCCGGCAACCATCAATACGGCAGCAATGAGTCGACCGGCGGTTGTTATGGGGAAACGATCCCCATACCCAACGGTGGTGATGGTCACGAACGCCCACCAGAGTGCATCCGATGGGGTTTTGATATTGGCTTCCGGCACACGCTCGACGTAGAGAATGGCAATGGCACCAAAAATCATGAGTAGTACAGAACTGAGCAAAACAACTGCCAGCGTACCGTTGGCCCTATCACGGAAGAGATAATGGATAAAGTCGCGGATCGATCGAAACGACCGAACCATCCGTAAAATTCGAAATACCCGGACTAATTGCCCAAGCCTGAACCAGTCTAAAGCGGGAATACTAGCCAGTAGATCAATCCAGCCCCAACGCAAAAACTCCCACTTGTTGGGAGCCTGATAAAGTCTTAGAAAAAAGTCGTATAAAAAATAGAAGCAGATGCCCGTATCAATCTGGTCGAGCAACTGCCGACTCTGTTCATTCATGGGTACTAATTCCCGAATCAGTAAGGCTATGACAACATAAACAGACATCACCAGCATAATAAGCTGATGTAGTGTAAGTTTTGGCGGGGTAGTTGAGTTCATTTTTTATCCGACGACTGAGGTTGTGGCGGGTGTAGTGGCGAAATTTTATCACCAGTTTTTACCCATCGCCAGATGTCGGTGAGTAGTGCCGGGTAAATCGATATACCAATACTGTAGTAACTCCCGTTGAAATTCTGGTCAATATCGGTCTGAAAAATGGAAATACGGTAACCCACCTGCGCTGTGAGGCCTGCCCAGCGTGACGCTTTCCACTGGGCATAGCCTCCCACCTGCAAGGGCACAAAAAAACTTTTACGCGTGCGATCAATGGGGTTGTTTTGGGTTAGATTGAGTGGAAGTGCATAAGCTACCCCTCCGCCCAGTTCGGCCGGAAAGCTGACCATCCATCGTTTGTTGTTAATTAGATTCCACCAGTATTGTGTGCTCACAAACCACAAATCGGTGCGGGTATAATAATTGAGGTTAATGCGCCGGGCTGCATCGCGTCGCCAGTCAATCAGGTGCAAATACGTTGCGTAATTAATCCAGTAATAGCCTATGGTAAGCTGGTGACGCCTGGGACCAAACTCAATCCCGGCATTTATACCCCAAACATTCACATGCTGTTTTTCCAGAAACGAATCCCGGAAGTCAAGGTTAAAGGCAGGTCGAATGTGAAACCGGACAGGACGAGTGGTATCGGCCGGAGCAAGTGAATCGGGCCGGACGGTAAGAAGCGAAAGCGAAAGCAGGTAAACAGCAAGCATGATGTTTAACTAACCTAAAATCCGCTAAGAGGTTAGAAAAGAGATATATGATGTATAATTTTACACTACATCATACGGCGTACATACTATATCATACATCGTCGCCTATGTTCCTGAGCGGAGTAAATATCCCACGCCCATAGCTGTATGAATCAGTTTTTGATCGAAATCACGGTCAATTTTCTTTCGTAAAAAGTTTATGTAAACCTCTACTTTGTTCGTACTGCTAATCGGTGTATTATCCCACACTTTTTCGAGAATCTGCGCTTTCGTAACAACCCGTCCGGCATTTTTAATTAAAAATTCGAGCAGTTGAAATTCACGCGCGGTCAATTTAATGCGTTGGTTGGCGCGGTAAGCTACTTTTTCGGCAACATTGAGTTCGAGGTTATCGATGCTTAGAATCGAGGGCGCGTTGAAGCCGCCTGTGCGTCGGCGATGCAGGGCATAAATACGGGCCAGCAACTCGTCTGAATCGCACGGTCTGGCCATATAGTCGTCTGCGCCAGCATAGAGCCCTTTGGCTTTATCGGCCGAATCACCAAAATCAGACAGCAGTAAAACGGGTGTTGAGTCGTTCTCCTGCCGCAATCGACGAATGATATCCAGCCCATTCATGCGAAGTAAATTCGTATCGAGCACAATTAAATCGAAGCGGGCATGTAAGCCCATGGCAAGTCCGGTATACCCATCGGCTGCTACTTCGAGCGTATACTGACGTTCAGCTAGTATTCGGTAGAGAAAGTCGAGATAATCCGGATCGCTTTGAACAAGAAGAATTTTCATTCGCCGATATGCAGTTTATTGGAATGCTACGACAAAGGTGCCGGGGCGACCTTAAAGGGCTTTTAAATAAGCATTAAAACTTCTTTAAAATTTCATTGAAAATATGATTAGTACCATCCTGACGTATTTGGATAGGCAAGATTAAATTTTTTAAGAATTAATTAATAGGGCTTTAACCACACCTTAACAACCAGATTGCTATTTGCTGCCGAAATAAGACGGCCTTAATTCCGTGCAGTATTTTCTCTATGAATTGGTTTCGCCCACTACAAAAATCTATTCTTTTGCTGCTTATAGGGTGGCTTGTTACCGCGTCCTCCTTACTGGCTCAACAACCGACGACGGTACCCGATACGATCCGGCAAAGCCTTCCGCAACTGGAACAACAGTTCGTTGAACGCAACTTTCAGCTACTGGCTCAGCGCTATCAACTAGATATTGCCGATGCCGCCATCACGCAGGCTGGGTTGCGCCCAAATCCTAACCTGTGGTTTCAGGGGAATCTATATAACCCGAATACAAAGAGGGTTTTGCCCTTCGGGCGACCATCACAAGCCGATATGAACGCGGGTGTGTACAATAGCGGCTATTATGCGGTGCAGTTGCAGCAGGTAATTTTGCTGGCTGGTAAGCGGAGTAAACTGGTTGCGCTGGCCGAAAGTAATAAGTCACTGACCCGGCTGGCGTTTCGCGATATTATGCGGACGCTTCATTACCAGCTCTATACTACCTATGCCAACTTGTATTACGATATACAGGCACTTCGGTTGTTTGATGAGGAGCTGGGTCGGCAGCAGCGGCTGGTCGAATCGTACCGAATCGCGCTTCGGTCGGGCGGGGTAGCCCCCTATGAGATTACCCGGCTTGAGGTCGCCATCCGGGATCTGCAGGCCAATAGCGCCAATTACCGAACTCAAATTGCCGACGATCAGGCAACGCTTCGGGTGCTGTTACGCCAGCCTGCCGGAACGTTCATTTTGCCAACCGAATTACCACCGCTGAAAACGACACTCCCGGCCCTGGCAACCGCGCTGGATTCTGCCCAAACCAACCGCCCCGATATTGGGCTTTCGCAGGAACAGATCAATAATGCCCAGCGTAATGTGGCGTTGGAAAAATCCCGACGGACACCCGATTTAACGACGGGCGTGTTATTTGAGAAGTATGGAAATGCCTACAATAATTTCACCGGTTTTCAACTGGCTATGGATTTGCCGGTTCGAAATCGAAATCAAGGCGCTATCCGGTCGGCGGAGACGACGCTGAAAAGCGTGACGGGCGGACTTGAAAACCAGCAGGTTGTTGTGCAGAGTGATGTGTTGAATGCCTACGACAAACTGAACACCTACTATGAGCAGTATAATGATCGGCCAGAGGGGTACGTGGATCGTATCCAGAATATTTCCGTCGAAGCGACCAAAGCCTATAACGCCCGCACCATTGGACTACTGGATTATCTGGACAAAATCAGGACATATCAGCAGGCACAACTGAACAATATCAACCTGATGAATAATCTGTTCAATACCCAGCAGTTAGTAAACTTCACGACCAATACCCGCTTCTTTTAGCGTAAGAAGTAGGTTTTCAGTGGTGGCAGGTTTTAGAACCTGTCACCACTGAAAACCTACTTCTTGCCGCTTCCTAACCACAAAAGACTATCGAGGATGAGTTTATTCTGCGTTTTGTTGTTGAAAGTAAACGACAGCTCTTTATCGGTTTTGTTCTCGTAATCAATGTCATTATGCCCCATGTTGGCATAAATCATTCTATACTTTTTATTAGTCCAGACAACGGGATAATAGCCACTATGCCATATTTCGTGCGCTTTAGGTCCCGTGCCAAGCGGAAAGCTTGTTGAGTCAATTGACAATAGAATTTTTATGTTTGGGTTAGTCCGCAAATCGTAGCTCCAGCGATACCACTCATTCGGGGCCGATTTAAACGTTTTGGGTAGATGCTTCGTAGCCGGATGTGTTCGATCTTCGACACGTAGAATTGCCGACGTTGGTCGCCAGGTATTGCTGGCATATGAGCCGGAACCTAAAAACTCGTTGTGATACCATTCCCAATTTTGAGGATATGCAGACGGTGTAAGAGCGAATCCGGCAAAGTGAAACCCCATCCAGGCACCTCCATTTTCCATGTATTTCTGGAAAGCTGCGCGTTGGTCGGGTGCATCTGGCCGGGTATCCAGGAAAAGAACAACCTGATAATGTGATAAAAACTCGCTGTTGAGTTTAGTCCAATCGCTTGTTGAATCGTAAGTGAAGTTATTCGCTACTGCCTGTTGAGCGAACCATCTATTGGCTTCATGCACAAAACTGATGTGCGCTTTGTCGTTCTTCGCCGTGTAAAAAGCAATTACCTTAAATGATGATGGCTTACTGTACAATGAACTGATTGAGCCGAAAAAAAACAGGAAACAGAGTATAAAGAGAACACCCTTCTTTGTAAAAAGAAACATAACTTAATGATTAAGCGAGTCTAAAACTACGCTAAAATGGTATCAAACAGGCTCTACAACGGTATCCTGTTTTTCCCGTAGTTGCTTGGTGGTTTTCCGGGAACCATCGTGACTCCAGCCCGGCGGGCCAAATATATAGCCTAATGCTGCTCGCACTGATGGGGCGCGACGAATGTCCTGCCCAATTGAAACCCATTCGTGAAAGGCAATGCGTACGGGATTGTGTGAATTGATATTGGTCGTGAGCCCGTAGGTAGGCCGCTCTTTTTCCAGTGTAAACGTGCCGAACATTCGGTCCCAAATGATAAGGATACCGGCATGGTTGGTATCTAAATAAGCAAGGTCGGAGCCATGATGCACCCTGTGATGGGATGGGGTGTTGAAAATGTATTCGATAGGCGCAGGAAACTTATTGATGTGTTCGGTATGAATCCAGAACTGATATAACAAGCTGATTGACTGCATGGTCATAACCGCCACCGGCGAAAATCCGATAAGTGGTAACCAAAGCCAGAATATGAAACCACCCGAAATGTTGCCCGTCCAGGTCTGGCGAAGTGCCGTGCCCAGATTATACTTCATGGAGGAGTGATGGACAACATGCGAGGCCCAGAAATACCGGCTGCTGTGGCTAATCCGGTGAAACCAGTAGTAGCTGAAGTCGTCGGCAAAAAACAGGATCGCCCAAGCCCACCACTGCGTCATATCAATCGTGAACAGCCTGAATTGATAGACAAGTGAAAGTGCACCGAATACAATAGCCTTGCCCACAAATCCGACAATGACATTGCCGATACCCATACTCAGGCTGCTCACCGTGTCTTTGGTATCGTAATAATCTTTGTGTTGGATGGCGGTCACGATCACTTCGGCAACCAGCAGAAGGATAAAACCGGGAATGGCATATTGAATTAGATCACGCATAATATTTCTGTCTATTATGCAAGTTACTATCTTTTAAACACAGAGCGCACAGCGTTTGGCGGAGAACACACAGATTTTATTTCTGTGTGTTCTCCGCCAAACGCTGTGCGCTCTGTGTTTAAAAAAACTAAATCTATCGGTTCATTGAGATCAGAAACTCCTCATTGCTCCGGGTTCCTTTCATGTGCCCAAGCAGGAAGTCCATGCTTTCCATAGGATTCATGTCGGCCATGTGTTTCCGCAGAATCCAGACACGTTGCAGGGTTTCTTTGTCTAACAACAAATCTTCCCGACGCGTACCGGAGGCCATAACGTCAATAGCCGGATACACACGTTTGTTGGCCAGTTTGCGGTCGAGCTGAAGTTCCATGTTACCCGTACCTTTGAATTCTTCGAAGATAACCTCGTCCATTTTGGAACCGGTATCAATCAGCGCCGTAGCGATGATTGTTAACGAACCGCCGTTTTCTACATTACGGGCCGCACCGAAGAAACGCTTCGGCCGGTGCAGGGCATTCGCATCCACACCACCCGACAGAATCTTACCTGATGAAGGAACAACCGTGTTGTAAGCCCGAGCCAAACGCGTAATTGAATCCAGCAGAATTACGACATCGTGTCCGCATTCGACCATTCGTTTCGCTTTTTCGAGCACCATACTCGACACTTTTACGTGACGATCTGCCTGTTCATCAAACGTTGACGAAATGACCTCAGCGTTCACACTGCGGGCCATATCTGTTACCTCTTCAGGGCGTTCGTCGATCAGCAACACAATCAGATACACCTCCGGGTGGTTCTTGGTAATAGCGTTGGCAATTTCCTTAAGCAGTACCGTTTTACCCGTTTTGGGCTGGGCGACGATCATGCCACGCTGGCCTTTACCAATAGGGGCAAACAAGTCCAGTACCCGCGACGAATAGTTGTCGGGACGGTTGCTCAAATGAAGTTGTTCTTCCGGGAAAAGAGGAGTGAGGTATTCAAATGGAATCCGATCCCGTATTTCTTCCGTTGTTTTACCGTTAACCGTCGAAACCCGCAGCAAGGCGAAGTATTTCTCGCCTTCTTTGGGTGGACGAATAGCACCGCGTACCGTATCGCCGGTTTTCAGACCAAATAATTTAATCTGCGAAGGCGACACATAAATATCGTCGGGGCTGGCTAAGTAGTTATAGTCGGCTGAGCGCAGGAAGCCATACCCACCATCCTGCATAATTTCCAGAACACCTTCATTGTCGATGATGCCATCGAACTCGCGGATGTGTTGGTTATACTGACGGCGAATACGATTCTGGTACTCCTGCGCTTCACGCGATGCCTGTGTCTGTGGTGGTTGCGCCGGTTGTTCAGGTTGGCCGGATTCCGACTGGGGTTGCTGCTGCTGGCCTTCCTGCGTTTCGGTAGATGTCTCCGATGGTTCGACTGTCGTAGCCGAATCTGCCGTTGCAGGCTGGCCCGTCGTTCGCATGTTGGCCGCGTTGTCTTCCGTTACAACGGTTGGCGTCATGAATTCCTCGTCGGCCTGACCACCGTAGTTCAAGCCCGTTTCATCGGTAACAACCCGTTGTGTACGAGGCCGTTGGTCACGTCGTTGGTTAGAATCACGCGATCCCTCAGTACGGTCGCGATTGGCGTCAAAACGGGGACGTTGATCGCGTGGTCCCTGTGAAGTTCCGTCTGGACGTGGATTTCGTTGCTGATTTAAATCCGGACGACCGTTTCGATCATTACGCGGATTATTGGTTCGGAAGTTACGATCGTTTGGTGTTGAGTTACCATCACCATCGTTGCGGTTCCGAACAGGTTGTCCAAACGGGCTATTACGCTGATTTGGATTTGGTGTACGTTCGCGGTTTTCGCGGGGCAGACGCGGGGCCTGCGAATCCGTTTGTGGTGTTTCACTAGCAGTCTCAACGGGCGCATTTTCGTTACTTACGGGCTCGGCTATCGGTTCGGCGACAGGTGTAGTGCTTTCGGCTACTGGCGCAACCGGGCTGCTATCGGCAACAACGGCTGGTTCAGTAGCAGTAGTCGGTTGAGCGACCACCTCCCGACCACGGCGGGCACGCTGAACCGGCTTGGCCGCTTCTGGTGCTTCGGTTTCGGTATATGTAGGGGTACTAGGGGCACTCTCAACAGGCTCAACAGGCTGGCTGGCTACGCTATCGGCTGCCTGAGCTTGGGCCTCATCCGTAACTGGTGCAGGAACCGCTTTAGTGCGTTTACCACGTCGGGGGGCTTCCTCAGCAGGAGCGGCCTCTTCGGGAGCCGGACCTGGGCGTTCGGATTCCTGTTTTATGATTTCGTAAACGAGTTTTTCTTTCGTGAATTTGCTGATATTACGAATGCCAAATTGCTCGGCAATGGGGTGAAGCTCCGAGAGAAGCTTCATGTCTAATTCTTCTTTCTTTAACATAAAGGTCAGGTTAGCAATAAACCTTAAAAGGACCGCCTAAGCGGTAAGAATGAAAGTTGGGAGTTGTTGAATGAACGTAATGTCCGTTTTGACGGGCAAACTGGCTGACTTATAGAGGCCTATATACGTGAGGAACTGACTTGTTTGATCAAATTAACCTCAACAGATTCAAATAATTACGTGATAAAAAATCAAAAATATAAATTGGGATGATTTGCTTAATCCAAACACAACCGCCTGGTGGGGCCAGACGCGGAGGTTGTTAAAACGTTTGGAAAACGGAGGTCTGCCGTAGCTATGAGTTGCTGCTTTGGTAGAGGCACTACTTGCCGACCATATTGATGGTGACAAAGGTAGTATTTTGTTCCGGTTTTATCAACATAACGTTACGGAGAGATAAATGTTTCCAAGCAGTAGATTTTATTCTAAATCAATAAAAATTTATAGTGCCGTTAAAAATCGTTAAAACAACGAAGAATGACAAATTTTGTACTCAGAAACAACGTTGACTTTATCAAACGCGGATGAGAGAAAATAGTTACCCTGCCAATCCTGCACCGGTAATGAACCTGGTTATTGATTGGGGAAATTCAAGCTTAAAAACGGGTTGGTTTTTAGGTTCGGAACTTGTTGAAGTGGGTAAGTATGAGTCGCCCCAGTCGTTACTAACTGATTTTGCCCGTCGACAACCAGCGCAGGTATTGATTTCCTCTACGAGCCGTCCGGGTAGTGATATTCGGGAAGAGTTAGCAGAGGTAAGTGCCAATTTCTTGGTGCTGGATGGTCAAACGCCTGTACCCATACGTAAGGCATACGATACGCCCGCTACACTTGGTGCCGACAGGGTGGCGGCTGCGGTAGGTGCTACAACGCTTTTTCCGGATCAGGATTGTCTGATTCTCGATCTGGGTACTTGCCTGACCGCCGACCTTGTTGATCGGGAGACCGTATTTCAGGGAGGTCTGATCTCACCGGGAGTACGGATGCGGTTTCGGGCTATGCATGAGCAAACAGCCCGGCTGCCGTTGATTGCGAATTTTGCCGATCTGGAGCAAGACTGGCCTGTACTTACGGCTAAGAATACAAAACAGGCAATGCTGAGTGGTGTGCTGAATGGATTGGCATTTGAAATGAATGGCATTATCGAAAACTATCGCCGGGAACGGCCCGGGATCGTGGTATTGCTATGCGGGGGTGATGCATCTTCCTTTGAAAGTCGTCTTAAACCCCCGATATTTGTGGTTCCTGAATTAGTGCTGATTGGACTGAATCGAATTTTAAGCTATAATGTTGAGAATTTACAAGCGAATACGCCAGACGTTAACGCATAGTTTGCTGGCTGTTGCCGCGACATCGCCGATGGTATTGGCGCAGGGATTGGGCAATTCACCCTATTCAGCGCAGGGCGTCGGAGAGTTATATAGCCCCGGAAATATTACCAATATGGGTATGGGCGATGTAGGTATCAGTAACAGTAACCCTTTCTATCTGAACTTGCAAAATCCCGCTCTGCTGGCTCGCCGAACACGGTTTACTGTATTTGAGGTAGGGCTGGTTGGGCAATCGAAAACCATTAGTCAGAACATAAGTAATGATCTGAAGAGCCAGAGCAATTTTGCCGGTAACCTGGGGTATCTGGCTTTGTCTTTTCCGGCCAATTCGCGTTGGAACATTTCATTGAGCCTGAAGCCTTACACCTACGTAAATTATAATATTCAGCGAGTTGAAGCTGTACCCGGCACGCCCTATTACGCAGAATATAACTATACGGGTAAGGGCGGATTGAATAAGGCTACGTTTGCCAATGGTTTTCGGGTAACCAAAAATATTTACCTAGGTGCAGAAGCTTCCTTTCTATTCGGAAATATCACGAACTCGTCCGATGCAAGAGCTATTGTCAGCACAAGTGATATTCGTGTAACGCACCTGAACAGAGCTAACTATAGCGATATTGTTGCGAAAGTGGGTGCTGCCTGGCGGCCGAAACTAAATGACACATGGACACTCAATTTCGGGGCGACTTATGACCCTAAAATTCGCATAAAGGCTACCCAGACGGATATTTATCAGAAAACGTCTTTATCTGGTCAAGCCATTGCAACGCCAGATACGCTACGACTTAATTCAAATGCCCAGGCAACCTTGCCTCAGCAAATGCACTTTGGTGCCAGTATCGAACGAGGCAACACCCTTTTGTTTGGCGTTGATGTAGGTTTTCAAAAATGGAGTGAGTATCGCACCGCCGATAATAAAGCCGGTAACCTGGTCGATGCCATGACCGCGGCCGCCGGGCTTGAATATACGCCTAAGCCAACATCGAACCGGTATCGGGATCTTATTACCTATAGGGCTGGTTTTCAGTACAATAACCTGCCGTATGTAGCCGCTAATGGGGTACAGTTGAGGGATATTAATGGTAGCCTGGGTATATCGGTTCCGTTAGGGGCGTACTATGTTAACCACGTAACGCTCTCGATTGCAGCCGGTCAACGGGGTGTATTGAGTGGCACACAAATTAAAGAGCAGTACGTGCGCTTTGGGCTTGGTTTCTCGTTGAATGACTTGTGGTTCCGGAAATCGGTAATTGATTAATAACTCGAATGATCGTTGCGAGCTAGCGCTTTTCTCGCCAATGTTCACCAATAACGGGCAGATGTACGCAGCAATTTATTTGTGCGTACATCTGCTTTTTCTGTGAGCATCGATGAGAAATTTTGTTTAGTAACCAGCTTATCATTACCTACTTAAATGAAAAAAGAAGACTTTATTAAATGCCGTAAAAGAACAACCTGGTTAAGAACTGGCTTCTATTCTTCATTCATCATTCTAAATTTATCATTTCTTCTACTGGCCTGTGAAGAGAAAAAACAGGTTAAGAATGTAAATCCCTACTCGGGGCCCATTGAGGAAATCAATGATGTAAAGTTGTTTTATAGCGAAGCGGCTAAACTGAAAGTCAAGCTAATTACGGCTAAACAGTTTCGATATCTGAACGATAATCGACGCTATCCTAAACCCGTCAATATTTCTTTTTACAGCCCAACAGGGGAGGAGATAACCACCATTCGGTCTGACTCTGGCCGCTATGATAAAGCCAAAGATCTTTATACGGTGATGGGCAATGTTGTTGTGATCAATAAGCAAAAGCAGGAGAAGCTGCTCACGCCCGAGTTAAACTGGAAGCCGACTACAAAAAAGGTATTCACTGACAAACGTGTAACCGTTCTTAGCCAGCTAACGGGCGAGAAACTCTATGGTATTGGCCTGGATGCGAATCAGGATTTTTCGCAATATTCTATTCGTAAGCCTACCGGCGTCTTTAATGTTGAGGGCGGGATTTAGGTAAAATGAATAATGGATAATGTACAATGAATAGGGGCATTATTCATTGTACATTATCCATTATTCATTTTACCCTGTCTATTTACTCGCCAAGGTATAGTTTACCTTTTGCATTCGTTTAAAACGGGCGTAACCTCTTTAACACCAGTTAATTTAGTTTCGTTGCCCCACTGGTTATACATATAGGTAATTACTTCGGCTATTTCCAGATCGCTTAACTGCGGCTGGCCGGGCATAGGTCGGTTGTAAGGCTTGCCATTCACAACGATTGGCCCGCTCTGGCCGTATCGGATTAAGCAGATTACGCTCTTCTTATTGGCTAAATAATCAGATCCTGCAATTGGGGGATAAAGGGCTGCCAGGCCTTCACCCTTATTCTGGTGGCAGTTAGCACAGTTGTTCTTAAAAACCAGAATGCCTTCTGTAATGTACTTCTGCCGCTTTATCTCTTCATCGGTCTGGCAGGATACAAAGCTAATCAAGGCAAATAGGAAACAGGAAATTCCCGTCAGGCGTATCATCATAATTTGTACTCGGCCAGAAGCCGGTCAATATCATTCATTAATTTGTCGACACCCGCTTCAGTGGTGCCATCGTAAATGCCGCGAATATGCTTTGCCTTGTCGACCAGAATAAACGCACCGCTATGCACAACGCCCCCCGGCGCTGTTGAATCAGCCTGAGCCGTGACCATGTAGCTATTCTGGCCAATGTCATAAATTTTATCGCGGTCGCCCGTTACGAACAGCCACTGACGGCCCGTAACGCCAAGATTTTGCGCAAATTCTTTTAACACGGCTACCGAATCGTGAGCAGGGTCGATGGTATGCGAAAGCATCATTACGTCCGGGTTGCCCTTGAAACGCTCATAAACCCGTTTCAACTGCACCTTCATTTTGGGGCAAATAGTCGGGCAACTGGTGAAGAAAAAATCGGCTACGTAGATTTTGTTGTCGAGCGTTTTTGCTGTGACCGTGTCACCATATTGACTAACAAACTTAAAATCAGGTATGGATTGGTAGACAGAATCAGTGACCGTTTTACCATCAACCGTTTTTGTAACGGCTTCCCGTTGGCCTAGTATGGGAAGCTTACCACTGGAAGCGTTGCAACCTGATAAAATGGCAACCGTGGTAATTAAGAATAAGAAGGCATTATTTTTTGCCCAAAAACTGGCGAGCCTGTTCAATGCTGGAATTAACTTTTGTTTTGACATCGGTAATTTGGTCTTTTTGCCCATTTAAATAACGAAGGGCTTCGTCTGACGAGAGTTTAGCGAGCGTGTCGCCATTGTAGCGGCTCATCCAGTCCATCATGAGGCTATCGGCAACGTCCAGATTACGGTGTAGCCGATTGGCTTGTTCCTTTTCTTCATCGGTGCGTAGAGTGACTGCGGCAGAACCACTCGCTTTCAAACTGTCGAGCGAGGTGATGCGTTGCTTCAGCCCCTTCCGTAGTTTCATAATGTCATCAATCTTTGGCATTACCTCATCATGAATGGCAAAGACCTCATTTTCTGTTTCTTTCACCGTTTC
The DNA here is from genome assembly GCF_002831565.1 of Spirosoma pollinicola. NCBI lineage: Bacteria > Pseudomonadati > Bacteroidota > Cytophagia > Cytophagales > Cytophagaceae > Spirosoma > Spirosoma pollinicola. Next base: position 1,651,801 of record NZ_CP025096.1, read on the forward strand.
CTCGCCTGAGTTACAAGCCCAGAAAGTTCCGGAAATGAGGAATAGTCCGGCAATCGAAAATATACATTTACGCATAGAAAAATAAGTAGTTTAGGTGAGCTAAGAAATGGAATGTATGGTGGTTGTGTAACCACCATACATCATTTGACGGTCGAAGCTGCCCGTTGTCTCAGGATTTCGCGGGCATTCTTTAATGCACTTGGTGATGGATTTTTACCTCCAATCATTTGCGCAATTTCGTTGACTCGTTCGTCAAGGGTTAATTTTTTCATACGGCTAACCGTTTTAGCCGCTGAATGATCTTTGTAGACAAAGTAATGTGCTGTTCCCTGACCGGCTATCTGATGAAGGTGCGTGATGGCAATAATCTGGTGACTATGCGCCATGTCGCGCATCATGTTGCCCATTTTAATAGCAATCTCGCCCGATACGCCCGCGTCAATTTCGTCGAAGACAATGGTCGGTAATGATCGTTTGCTGGCAAGTATATATTTTATAGCCATCATCAGGCGCGAAAACTCACCACCCGATGCTACATTCTTGAGTTGTTGCGGCTTTACACCTTTGTTGGCACTAAACAAAAACGAAATCGTATCAACGCCCGATGCGGTTGGCTTACCTGTCTCGGCATTAATCTTCAGCGATGCGTTTGGCATACCAAGATCATTGAGCAAGTGGCCAATTTCGGCTTCGATGGGTTGCAACACCTGTTTGCGCGAAGATGACAAGGCATCGGCACTGGTTTGAAGTTGCGCACGGGCTGCATCGGCCTGTGCTCTGGCATCGGTCAGGGCGTCGTCCAGGTTTAGCACTTTGCTCACCTTCTGACCAAGTTCGTCCCGGAGCTCAATAAGCGCGGCCACGTTTTTTGCCTGGTGTTTGGTTTGCAGTTGATAGATCAGGTTAAGTCGCTCCCGAATGGTTTCAGCGCGTGTATCGTCAATCTCGACACGATCCTGCTCAAGGCTGATTTCGTCGGCTAAATCACGCAATTCGATCAGGCTGCTTTGAGCCCGTTGTTGTAGTTGCTCGTACTGGTCCGACAGTTTGCTTATGTACGCCAAATTGCTGACCGTACCTTTCAAAAAGTCAATAACAGACTGTTCGGTATTGTCTAAATACTCGTAGGCAACTTGTAAGCGCTCCTTAATATCTTCGGCATTTTCGAGAATTGTCAACTCTTGCTCAAGTGATTCCTGCTCGTCGGGTACCAATTGGGCTTTGACTAATTCCTCATAGAGGAAATTGTTGTAGTCGAACTCTTTACGCATGGCCGAAGCTTCGGTCTGTAACTGATCCAGATGAGCCTTTTTTGCCCGATAGGTTTGATAGTCAGATCGATAATGGCGAAGGAACCCTTCGTTTTGAGCGTATGTGTCGACAATTTCCAACTGGTATTCATTTGATCCAAGCAAAACCGAATCGTGTTGCGAGTGGATATCCATCATCTCGCTGGTAATGCGTCGAAGCGTTTCCAGATTGACGGGTGTGTCGTTGACAAACGCGCGGGATTTACCGCTCACGCTAATTTCACGACGAACAATGCAGATATCAGAATAATCCAGTTCTTCTTCTTCAAAAATTTGTTCGATACGGTAACCAGATACCCCAAATGTACCTTCTATAATACATTTCTGTTCGGGGTTGTACAAAACGCGCGTGTCGGCCCGATTGCCCAGAAGCAACCCGATGGCCCCTAATATAATTGACTTCCCTGCGCCAGTTTCGCCCGTTACAATGTTGAGTTCACGGTCGGGCGATAGCTCGAGTTCGTCAATTAGCGCATAGTTTTTTATGAGTAAATGCGAAAGCAAAATCAGTGATAGTTAGCAGTACACAGGTAACAGCGAATAAAGACAAAATTACTCACAGATACCGGCTTACTGTATTAATTTCCGGTAGTTTTCGGTTTTGGCCGGATCTAAAAATGAAAGTAGGTCAAACGCCTGTTTCCGTTCGGCGGCTGTCCCTTCAAAGAGGATATTGAATAACTCCTGCGACTTGGCGTCGAAGAATGAGTTGATCAATACTGAGTTTGGCTGTTGCTGACCAATGGTGCGGATAGTTGTCAGAAAATTAAGCGTTTGCTTACGGGCTTGCACGGGGTTGCCTGCAAAAACATCCAATCCCAGCCGATGGTAGGTATATAAACCTTCCCGAAAGGGGGTCAACTGTTGGTTTTGCATGTTCTCGATAAGCCAGAACCGGTTTCGTCTGTCTCCCCCATTTTGCCAGGCACCGTTGGGCGATCCCTGTTGCGCCAGATTCGTGATGTTATAAGCGCGTAACACATAAGGATTGCCCCCCTGCTTGCTGAAGGTGTCATAGTCAGCGGCAAGAATCACATTGGCATAAAATGCCAGCAGGGAAGTAAGATCGTCTGTAAACTGATTTTCCCGGTAATAAACGGGCGTTGTTGGCAGGTAAACAAAGTTAAAAGCCCGGTCAACGAAGCTAAAGGTCGTCGTTTCGTAATTGGTACCATAAACGGGTCTCGACACCGTAATCTGAGCTGTTGCCTCGAAGGCTCCCTGCGTCAGGGATTTGAGCAGGTTAATACTGATCGAACAGTTAATACGTTCGGCCATGCTAAACTGGTCGTTACTCCAGCGTCTGTTATTCATAAACTCGGTAATAACACCCTTGAGCTGATTTACGTAGGAGAAATCAGTTTTCTGCTGCGCAAATAACTGATCGGAGTTAACGGTCACCTGGCAATTCAACTCCTGAGCCTGCACTGAGCCAATCAGCAAACTTAAGAGCAGAAATATTCGGATTGCTTTCATTATACGGACCTTATTTGTTACGCTCAATTAAAGCGACTTTATAACTAAACTCACCAAATCCTGTGCCACTTCGTCTTTTGATTTAAGGGCAAATTCATAGGTTTGTTCTTCTTTATCAATAACGGTAATCTTGTTGGTGTCGTGCCCAAAACCGGCTCCTGAATCACGAAGTGAATTTAACACAATCCAGTCTAAGTTTTTAGCGTAAAGTTTCTTAAGGGCATTCTCCCGTTCATTATCCGTTTCCAGGGCAAAGCCCATCATCAGCTGACCGGGCTGTTTCTGAGCACCCAGCGTAGCGGCAATGTCGGTCGTTTTGGTCAACTCCAGCGAAAAGGAAGTTTCTTTCTTTTTTATTTTTCGATCAGCCGGGTGAGCGGGGGTGTAATCGGCCACGGCGGCACTCAATACAATGATATCGGCGTTGGCAAAGGCTTCCTGCGTAGCCCCGAACATTTCCTGTGCTGTGCGAACATTGATGCGGGTAACAGCGGGAGCGGGTAGGGGCAAAGCGGTTGGCCCACTTACCAATGTAACGTTGGCACCCGCCTGTACAAAGGCTCTGGCAATGGCGTATCCCATTTTCCCTGTAGAGTGATTGCTTATATATCGAACCGGATCAATAGGCTCCTGAGTTGGTCCCGCTGTTATCAAAACGCGTTTTCCCGACAGAGCCTGAACCGCTTCAGTTGATTCTTGCTTTGCCCAAAAATCATAGAGAGTTTGCAAAATAGTTTCCGGCTCGGCCAGTCGGCCCTCGCCAATTAAACCACTGGCCAGTTCACCGTGTTCGGCCCGGATAATATGATTGCCAAACGAGTTGAGCCGACGCAGGTTTTCGACTGTTGACGGATGCTGGTACATGTCGACATCCATAGCCGGGGCAAAGAAAACTGGGCAACGTGCCGACAGATAAACGGCTGCCAGTAAGTCGCTACAAAGGCCTGCTGCGCAACGTGCCAGCGTGTGTGCAGACGCAGGTGCAATCACAAAAGCATCGGCCCACAAACCAAGCTCAACGTGGTTGTTCCAACTTCCATCGCCAGACCGATCACTGTTGGTATTGACAAACGTAGAAAGTACGGGTCGTTTTGATAGAGTCGCCAGCGTAAGGGGCGTAATAAACTGTTGAGCCGATTCGGTCATAACAACCTGCACGTCGGCACCGGCCTTTACCAAAAGCCGAACCAGTAAGGCTGATTTATAGGCCGAGATACTGCCCGTAACTCCCAGTAGAATTCGTTTGCCCTCTATTGACATTGGTTGTCAGTTAATGAGTAAAACAGCGGAGTAAGTTATTGGTAAAATAAATGGTTGACCACTCCACTAATAGACTACTTCACCAATAACTAATTCACAAAAACACCAATGACCGCACGGTGCTCTACCGTGCGGTCATTGAAAAGCTATGCAGTTTGGCTTACTGCTGAGCGTCTTCTTCGTTATAACGCCAGTAGACCTTACCTTCCAGAAATTCATCAATTGCAATAGACGTTGGTTTTGGCATCCGTTCGTAGAACTTCGAAATTTCGATTTGTTCACGGTTTTCAAAAACTTCTTCGAGGTTGTCAACGGCCGAAACGAATTCCGATAATTTGTTGCTTAATTCCTCTTTGTTTTTTGTGGCAATCTGACGGGCACGTTTCGAGATAATCGAAACCGATTCGTACAGATTTCCGGTTTGAATCGCAATCTTGTCGCTATTGCGGGTGATGATCGATGGATTTGTTGCCATAATGGTTGGTTCTCTGTAATTGGTTATGGTTTTCGATTGGCAGTTGCTTAAGTTACTCAATCGAAAATGGTAGACCGTAAACTGGTTTAATTGGATGCCGTCACCTTTGCCGGACGATTGGCATCTTTTAATCGTGCTTTTTCTTTTTCGCGTTCCTGTTCCAGTTTGTCCAGACGGTCAATTTCTTTCTGACTGGTTTCAAACATCTTTTCCGACTGCTTCAGAAATGCGCTGTTCGGGTACTTGTCTACAAACGCCTGATGATAACTGATCGCTTCCTGATAACGTTCCTTTTGCTTGGTTTCCAAACTGTTCTGAGCCAGACTGAATTCGGCATCAACTTTTAGATACGCTAACTCTTCATTGTATTGAGAATCAGGAAACTCTCTCTGAAAATTATTGATCGCAATAACCGATGATTTATAAGAAGCAATGTTAAAGCCACTGGTTTTATAATACAGCTTAGCTTTTTCGTAGGCTTTGCGCTCCAACTTTCCGCGTAATTCAAGAATCAACTTAGTCGATTCTTCTTTATACTTACTATCGGGATACGCATTAATGAAATCCTGAAGAGCCGATGTTGCCGTTAGTGTATTTGACTGATCCAGATTAAAGGACGGAGTATCTTTATACAGCGAGTAGGCGTACATATACATGGCTTCCTGTGCGTAATCTGACCGGGCAAATGTCTCGTAGAATTTCTTGAACAGGGTAGCACTGAGCAAATACTGTTGCTGTTGGTACTGCGTATAGGCATAATAGAACTGAGCCATTTCCGACTCTGTACTGCCTTTCAAAACCGGGATTAACTCTTCAAAAAGTAGGCCCGCTTTATACCATTCGCCCTTTTTATAATATTCGACGGCACCTTTATACTTCGCGTCATCGCTCCCACTTTTCTGCAATTTTGAAAACGGGCTACATGAGCTAAGCAAAAACGCTACCCAAATCCCCAACAGAACCTTACCTATAAGACGGTGTTGCATATGTTTGCAAAGATACAAAAAAAATAAAGGCTACACCGTTAAAACGACGATGTAGCCCGTATAGTACCGAAAATGATAGTCCAGTTAACCTGTTTATAGTATTTTAACAAAAAGAGTCGGCTCTTACTGATGACGAACAAGTAACCGTTTTGTCGCTACTTTTTTGCCATCGACCGTTAATTGGTAGAGGTAATAACCAGTATCCAGCAAACGGGTTCCAATTCGAACTTTGGTTGCATTTCGTTCGAGTTCATACTCCGAAACGGGGGCACCCAACACATTTAATAATACCAATTTTGCGTCACCTGCGCCGGTAAACTGATAGTCTATTTCGGCAACGTCGTCGGCAGGGTTTGGATATGCATTAGACACCCATAATTTTTCGTTCGTGAAGAGTCTATTTTCCGTTTTTCCTTCCTGAGCAGAAGCCGTAGGGCGAGGAGCGCTTTCGACTGCCTGGGCATTATCAGTTGCTGATGCATGGCTAGCAACTTTAGTGCCCGAACGAGTCATTAACAGAGACCGATAATGCTCATTGATCGCGCTATTTTTATGCAAAGCCATTGACCGATCAAGACCAGACAACGTTGGACTTGGCGCGATAGCAAAACGCTGATTCGGCAAGCCAGCAGTTGATGTTTTTTGTGCTGATGAGCTACGACCCAATTCGAGTCGACTTCCTTTTCGCGCATCCGAATCTCGCTGGGCGACTTGCGCCTGAAGCGGGATCGTTGCCGTAAGCAAGCCCATCAATACACCAATAAGTATAGTTTGTTTCATGTAAGTCTACTTCATGTACACAGGTATTCAACACAAACGTATTCATCTTAAAAGACAAAGTCAACGGGACATTGTCTAAAAAATTGTTAAAAGAGTCAATTATTACCCTTTAGAACCGTTTTTCGGGGCAAAGGTTTAATTATTCCTTTCTTTTTTAATGGTTTTCTAATTATCGGTTGCTCCGTTGGTGGCGTTTCGAGCCATAAAACCTGTCGTTTCGTTGGTTTTTCTACTTCGCGCCAACGGAAACCATCAAGCTGCTGTGCGTCAGGTGTCAACTCTTTTGGCGGAATAAGCTGCGAATCGGGGTGGCCATAAAATCGAATCCGACCAACTTTATTATCTGTAAATTCAATATTCATCCGGCTGGATTCAACGTGATTCAATCCAATCAATTTATTTTTTTCGTCAACGGCATAATAAATACTTTGCCCGTTTCCTTCTACCAAAACCCGGTCAATAACTGTTTGTTCCTGCGTCTGGACGGTGGTTGAAACTGGTGATCCGATTTTTTGAGACAGTACGCGTTTGACCGGTAGATTCGTTGCAACTGCTGAGACAGATCGTGATGCGCTAGCCATTTTGGGCGCTTGCGAATCGGGAGAATTCAGTTCGGCAACAGTTGTCGATACAACTTTTGTGACGAAAAAAGCGGTTATGGTCCGGCCTTTTATCTGGTTATAATTTTTGAGTGTATCCAGGGAAATAACGAATGATTTTGATTTCAAAAACATCGTATTTATTCGGTTATTTTTCATCACAGCCCGCATTGAATCGGCTTCCATCTGGTATTTATTCTGACTCCAGACGATAGGCTTTTTGAAAAAGTAAATAGTCGAATCTGCCGTATCGTAAATCAGTGAATCACATTTGCTTTGCAGGTCAGATTTATAAAGAAATACGTTTTTTTGACCAAGTAACTTACGAGTGTTCGTTAACTTATTATCGAAAGAAAAGAGCGTGTCAGCTCGAAGATAAAGCGTGTCTTTTGTGGTTTCGTTGGCCAGACTCTTTGCCACCGGGTGGCCCGTTACCCGCGAAATGCCAGCTTTCCCATTATATCGGACATGATCGCCGGTGATCACTGCCTGCCGATCTTTCGCAACCATAATGACGTTACCTTTGGCAATACCCAACTCCGTGACGTTATCATAATACAATGAATCGCCCGTCAACCGATATTTTGGGGTTTCGACGGTTGCCCGGCGCTGGAAATTCGATATACCTGTCGTTGTATTATACTGCCCTTCTATCGCTGTCAGAATCCCATCCTTATTCGTAATGCGGGTTGGCCCCTGAAATATAGCAAGCCGGGTTAAGGAATTATACAGCAGCGAATCGGCTGTGAGCGTACCTTTGGGATTTACGAGCCGAACGTTTTGGCGGAACGTAAACAGTTTGGACCGGGTATCATAATAGCCTTCACGGCTAGTCAGCACGTTTTCTTTGTCTACAATGCGGCCAGGGGTAGGGTAGTGAGCAATTCCCGACAGCATGTCGTAGTCGAGCTGGGCGGTTGTCAGGGTCATCTTGCGGTCGCGCATAACAACATGACCGCGTAAGTTTGCCTGACGAACGTTGCCGTAATAAAACATGGTGTCGCCCTGAACGGTAATTGTATCGCCCTGAATGATCTTTACATGACCGTAGGCTTCAATGATGTTGGTGGTAGCATTCTGAACGGCAAGGTCGCAAAACAGCAGCACGCCCTTTTGTCGAAACCGTACATTATTGTATATTTTTCGAACAACCTGACCGGGCGTGTTTACCCCAACCAGACTGTCGGCGTGCAACAAATCAACTTTGTCCGTTGCCGCACTACCGGGAGCACTCGGGCGACCAGACAATGGAGACCCAACCTGGGCCAGCGATATGGTGGACACAAGGAAAGAACAAAGAAGAAAAGCGGCAAGCAAACGAATCATAGTGACAAAACTACGGCTTAGAGCCGACTCCAGATGGTTGGTAACGATTTTTTAGGATTTATTAACGATAATCGCCTTTTCGAAACAACAGACCGGGTGTTACTGGCCGTTAGTGGTGGACTGGATTCTGTAGCCATGGCGGAGCTTTTTCAGCAAGCCAACCAACCCTTTGCTATTGCTCACGTTAACTTTAGCTTGCGTGCCGAAGAGTCCGATGCCGATGCAATTTTTGTTGAAAACATGGCAAAAGGCTACGGGGTTCCGTTTCATCTAATCCGTTTCGATACCGCGACTGTTGCTCGCGAACGGGGTGTTTCCATTCAAATGGCCGCTCGTGAACTTCGGTATACCTGGTTCGATCAGCTACTTCAGGACTATTCCTACGCCTGTGTTGCTACGGCTCATCATCAAAACGACCTGCTCGAAACACTATTATTAAACCTTACTCGAGGCACTGGACTTGCTGGCTTACATGGAATTTCGGCTCGTCAAAACCAGCTTGTTCGTCCCTTGTTATTCGCCACTCGCGACCAACTGGCGGCTTATATAGATGAACACAACTTACAGTATCGGGAGGACAGTTCGAATAGTAACGATAAGTATGCCCGGAATCGAATTCGCCATCATGTGGTGCCCGTACTGAACGATCTGAATCCGGGCTTATGGCAAACGCTGCCTCGTACAGTCGAGCGTTTGCGAGCAGCTGAAACCCTGATGCGAACCGAACTTGACCGTTCCTGGCATGCCGTAGCCGAGCCAATGGGGGATACCGTGTTGCTCCCAACGGCAAAATTAGTAGCGCTGCCTGAGGTTGCCTTTCGACTGATGGAATGGCTCAAACCTATGGGCTTTTCGCCCGAACAGGCCCGGCAGTTAGCAAGTCTCCTTTCGCAACCTGCCGGGCAGATCATTCAGTCTACCACGCATAGGGTTGTGCATGAGCGAGCCGGTCTGTTGCTCGAACCTTTACCCATACAACGCGATTTTAACTTAAGGTTTATTGAGTGGCCCTCTAATCCAGTCGATGTGAAGGGTTATTTTGAGTTGATTATAGATTTTTTTGACAAACCTGTTGACTTTCGTCCAGCCAACAGTCTAAACAGTGCCTGTTTGGATGCCGACCGACTTACCCTTCCACTCACCATTCGCCCTTGGAGACAGGGCGACAAACTGCATCCACTCGGATTAAACGGGCACAAATTGGTTAGTGACTTACTGAATGACCTCAAACTAAGCCGAACTGAGCGTGAACAAACGGTTGTGCTACTCTCGGGTAATGAGATTGCCTGGGTTATTGGCCGCCGGATTGATCATCGCTTTCGGGTAACTGCACAAACCAAACACATTGTGAGGTTTGAGTGCAGGTAAGACTAGCGATAATAGCACTATTAGGGTAATAAGGGTTACCCATTCAGTCTTTCAAGCTTGTTGAGCATGGATTTTAAAAAGTTGGCATCTTATTTGATATGGTTTGAACAAGCCCAAAAATTATTTAACTCATTAAAATCCATGAACCGAATTGTACGTGTCTTGCTACTTGCAGGACTAGCCTTCTGGAGCCTGACTGCTCAGGCACAAAGTGCGCGGCTACGAGCGGCTAACAAACAATTTGATAACCTTAGCTACGTAAGTGCAGTACGCGCTTATGAGGAGTTTTTACGAACCGACAAGAAGAAGGATCCCGCCGAAACTCGTGACGCGATGATTAAACTCGGGTATAGCTATCGCAAGTTGGAAGATACCCGAAATGCCGAGCGTGTTTATGGCGAACTGGTAAAAAGTAATACTGACCTGGATAGCGAGGTATATCTGTACTATGCGCAGTCGCTGGCCCAGAATGGCAAATACCGTGAGTCGCAGAAAATGTATAGTCAGTATGGCGAAAAACAGAAAGAAGACTTACGTGGACGCCGTTTTACGGTTTCATACATGGATATGAGTCGTTTCTATCAGGATTCGTCGTCATACCGCTTGTCTAGTTTGCCAATCAACTCGCGTCAGGCCGATTTCAGTCCTATGTATTACAAAGGCGGGTTGGTATTTGTATCAGCACGCGACGAATCGGGAGCAGTGAAGCGGGTCTTTAACTGGAACCAAACGCCCTTTTTAGACCTGTATTTTCATCCCGATACCAACCAATTACGGGTTCCTGGAACAGACCTGGCTCGTGGGGTTAATTCGGCGGTGTTAGGGGGGGGCAGCGAGACCAAACCAGACGGCTCTGAGGCTCAATCAGAAACAACACCGTTGACGAAAGCTGAAATTTTCAGCCGAACGCTCAATACAAAATACCATGAAGGGCCAATGACGTTCACCAAAGATCAGAACTTTATTGTCTTCACCCGCAACAACTCCAGCAAGGGTAAATCGGGCAAGAGTTCGGATGGTATACGAAAATTGAAATTGTACTCTTCCGTGAACAAAAACGGGAAATGGGTGGAAATTCAGGAAGTACCCTTTAACAGTAATGAATACTCAGTAGGACACCCTGCCTTCTCGGCTGACAATACAAGAATGTATTTCGCATCGGATATGCCGGGTGGATATGGGGGAACGGACCTGTATGTTGTCGAGTTTACCAACGGCCAGTGGGGAACACCCGTTAATATGGGAAAAGAGATCAATACCGAAGGCAATGAGATGTTTCCGTTTGCTGCTGAAGGCGATAATCTGTATTTCTCTTCGGATGGACACGAAGGCTTAGGTGGCCTGGATGTTTTTGTTGCCGAACTTAAAGACGGTATCGCCTACAAAGGCGTGCAAAACGCAGGTGCCCCTATCAACTCTGAAAAAGATGATTTTGGGTTCATCACTGACAAAAACCGCACCAGTGGTTATTTCAGTAGCAACCGCAAAAAAGGGGTAAGTGATGATGATATTTATTCGTTCCGCCATACATGCAAGCAACTGAACATTCTGGTGTATGATGCTAAAACGGGTACACCGCTTGAGAATGCTGATGTGCGTATTCTGCGGAACGGAACGAATCAGGACTTACGTGTAACGAACGAGAAAGGTCGGACTGATTTGTGTGTGGACTCTAACACCGAGTATGAGTTTAGAGCCATTAAAGAAGGGTATGCTCTGAATAGCGTTCGGTTTTCAACCCTTACTCAATCGCCAAAGCCTGTGCTCAACGTCTCTATTTACCTGGAGCGGTCAGAAAACACGGTTGTGAAAGGTGTCATAAAGACAGAAGTAAATCAGCAACCGGCTACAGGGGTGAAGGTGACCTTACGGAATGATAAAGACAAATCGGAACAGACGGTCACGACGGGACCAGACGGAGGATATGAGTTTGATGTGAAACCAGGTGCCCCCTACACCATTACGGCTCAAAAGGATCGATACGCTACTAAAAAAGCGCAGTACAGTAAAACGAAGAAAAAAGCGCAGGTCGTTACAGATTCGCTCGGTTTGTATGGCGTTGGTGATGTGTTTCAGTTAAAGAACATTTACTATGATCTGAACAAGTTCTTTATTCGGGCTGATGCGGCTCAGGAACTCGAACATGTCAAGGCTATTTTAAAAGAATATCCACAAATGCAAATCGAACTGCGTTCGCATACCGATTCCCGCGCTACCGATACCTACAATATTCGCCTATCGGAAAACAGAGCCAGAGCAGCCATGGATTACTTAGTGTCGCGGGGCATTCCGGCAAATCGGTTGGTCGCGCGTGGCTATGGTGAATCGGAAATCGTTAATGGCTGCGTTGATGGTGTGAATTGTTCTGAAGGTGAACACCAGCAAAATCGCCGGACAGAGTTTAAAATAGTAGCTGTTCAATAAACAGACTATATAGAGTTATAGACAGACACTTAACTACTTGAGGTACAAAAAAAGAGTCGCCTAATAGCGACTCTTTTTTGTTACGATTCAATTTGAGCCGGCGCTTAAACAGAATGACTGCTTATGAACCGGGTATAAGACTTAATCCTACGACGTTTTGACGTGCTTCTTATGTACCGATTTGGTTGAGGACGTAGTTTTTGTTGGAGTCGATTTTTTTACTGTTGTGGTCATCGTTTTACTCACCGGTTTGTCTTGCGAAGGTGTATTGGCGAAGACGGCACTGCCAGAAAGTACGGCTACGCAAAAGGCAGCCAGAATTGAATTTTTCATACAATTGAGAATGGTTTAAGGTATTGGCTCGCCACCTTGACAAGCTTTTCGGGTGAAAGATCGGCTTGTGTTATTAAACACCGATGAATGATAACTTAAAAAAAGGTTAAACTGTTATTACCCGTACCGTTACTGATAGCTGGCCCACGTGTCGCATGGTATGCTCGGCGGCATGCGTCAGTAAACCAATCATTGTTGAGGGCAGTTGCGCGCGCCCAACACCTCGTGCTTCCGTGAGTGTTTTTTCATCCGTAGCTCTCAACTGAGCAAGGGCTTGATCAACCTGCTTTGCGAATAGCTGTACCAATTCCTGCACAGTTAACGGGTTCTGTTCAGCTTTCCCCTCCAAGCTTAAAGCCGCCAACTGGTCGGAGGAAAGGGCTTTGTTTTGTGCATAAGTGAACAATCGATCAAGCACACCCGTAAGGTGTTGCAAATGAAAACCAACCGAAGCGACACCCGCCGGACGTTCCCAAAGTAGCCGTTCCGGGAAGTCGTGCATAAGCGCATCGACCTCTTCGCGGGCCTGCATAAGCGCGTGCGCAATGGGTTGTAAAAGCGGATGAAACCCAGGTAAAGGACCTCTTAACCAGACTTCAAATGTTTCTGTCGCCATAAACAAGTCTTAAATTACCGTGCCGCCATCGGCATAAAACAGTCCTCCCGTGCTATAGGACGACGCGCTTGAAGCAAGGAACAACGCCAGCGGACTTATTTCGTCAGTCGTACCCATTCGGGCAATGGGAATGCGGTTAGTGAAGTGATCCAGGATTTTTTCGTTCTGCCAAAGAGCCTGGCTGAACTTGGTTTTTATCAGACCGGGACAGATGGCGTTGACACGAATCCCATCGGGTCCCCACTCTTTTGCCAGTACTTTGGTGAGCATATTGAGCGAGGCTTTACTGACGCTGTACATACCCAGCCCTGGGTCGGGGGTGTGTCCGGCAATGCTGCTGATCATAATGATGCTGCCGCCCCCGCGTGATTTCATGCTGGGATAGCATAGTTTACTCAACTCAAAGGGGGCTTTCACATTGGCCTGCATGATCTTGTCGAAAGCCGCACCATCGCAGTCGAGCGAGGGGCCAAAAACGGGATTTGATGCTGCGTTGTTGACGAGAATATCGATGCCTCCGTAGGTTTCGATGCTCTTGCTCACCAGTTGTTGAAGCTGATCCATATCGCCCACATGAGCGGCTATACCTGTAGCCTCGCCACCCTGTGCTTTAATATCGTTAGCCAGCGCGTCGCAGGCGTCCTGTTTGCGGCTACTGATAATGACTTTCGCGCCGAAGCGGGCAAATACGCGGGCCATATCTTCGCCAATGCCTTTACTGGCTCCCGTAATAACCGCTACTTTACCGGTTAGATCAAACATTGCTTTTTCAGCAGTTGCAATCGAATGTGTTTCCATAGTAAAAAAGGTGCTTAAACACGGAGAAACGGAGGAATCACAGAGAACAAAAAATCTGTGAACTCTGTGATTCCTCCGTTTCTCCGTGTTTACCTTAAATGTTTATTTCTCAAAGAAGCAGACAGTGCCGCCGACCCAGTCTTTGTTTTTATTGAAATTAACACCGATCATTTCGCCCCGGCTCAACCGACTCAGGTTTGTTACAAGGCTAGGCTTTTTATCACCTTTTGGCCAGATGAACAGCATCCGAATCTCGCATTTTACCAGACCATCGGGCGATTGAATAACCGGTTCATATTTAACCTTGCGCTGAAGCAGATAGCCATCACGCTGATGAGCCGGAATTGCGTCAAGATCGGCAGGCGTTATGTTGAGTTTTACACCGCTGCCCGCAAACGAGAACAGTGGTTTCAGAACATAATTTTCCAGATCGGTAGGGTAGGTATTCAGGTCAGATAGGAAATAGCTGGCCGGAAAATAAGGACTTTTCAACAAGGGCAATGTGTACTTGCTGATACGGAAAAACCAGTTTGGATGGCCAACCCACTCAACATCAACATCGTCGGTAAGGTGAAAATCTGTTTGAAGGTTGGGGAAGTTTTGCAGGTCGTCGAAAATCAGACGATTATAAATCCGCTTGATGTGAACTTGTCTGCCGTCTTTCTCATAAAATAAATCCCGGCCTTCTTTCTTTATTTTCGTTATACAAACGGCTGATACACCAAGGTACTTTTGCGTTAACACAAAGTCGATACGCGTTTTCTGCTTTTCGGGGTAGATTTCCAGCAAAATCACTTCTTCCGGATTACAATCGCCAACGATCATCCGGCGTAGCTGTTCCAGATAATCTGCGTTGCTGGCAACAGTAAAAAAATGCGAGAGGTTATCCGGAATAGGGTAGAGGCTTCGAAACAGGCTGGCAATGTAAGGCTGAAACCCATAGAGTGACGGGAAGCCCTGTAGTTCGATTAACTGTGGCGTTAATTCGCCCTCTTCATTTTTACAGACCGCAAAATCGACTGCCATAAACTGCGTATGTGCATCCTCGTTCGGAACACGTTGCCCGGCTGGAATGGCCTTATCAGTCAATGCCTGGAAATCATCGCGGGTTATCACGTTAACGATGTCATCACAGGCTTCCAGCAGTTTATCTGTCAGAATTTTTGGAACGAAAATAGGCGTTTCGGCTACGCGAAAATCTAACTGACCAGGATAATCGGTATCAACTGTATCCAAAAAAGCCCGGTAGCTCTCCGGGCTAAAGACTTGGTTGTACGCTTGGCGGACGGATTGGATCATGAAAATAATAGTTGAAGCTAGTAATAAGACCTGAACAGATACAACCAATTTTAACCCCTAAAGGCTGACCAATCGGATATATCTGTTCAAGCCATTTTCCTATTCCATGATAAGTTCGGGCGACAGATCCCGAATTGCCTGACGCAAAAATCCGGGCAAAATAACCGACTCAGTCAAGGCAATCTTGTCCGGGTCCTGCAAATAGGCAACCATGTCGTCGTATTTTTCTTTTCCGAAATTCGAGATGATATGATTCCGTTTTTCGGGTTGCAGGAAATAGCGCAACATACCTTCGTTGTCGGCTTCGGGGTGAAACTGGGTGCCAATCACTTCGGGTGAGAATCGCATAGCCATCACTGCCCGGTCGAGTAGTACATGGGGGCGGATTTTCTCCAGACACAATATTTCTGCGCTGATCTCCTCCATACGCTCTGCGTTTGGACTTGTAATTTGGTAATCACGGGAGTCTACTGCGTAGAATGGATCAGGTAACCCTTCCAGTAATGATTCCGTATCTCCTTCGTCGGTTTTATGCACCGGAAAAATACCGAATGAGGTCGATTTCCGCTTGCTCAGGGTACCTAAATCTAGATGGCGAACAACCAGCTGAAATGAATGGCAGATAAGAAACACGTATTTCTTTCGCTCATTCTGAAGATTCCAGGCAAAAATCTTGTCGATGAGGTCAAAGTAATGTGCTTCCCAGGCATCTGTTGAAGCCAGCGGGCTCCCCGGCCCACCCGACGAAATGTAAACGTCGTAGTCTAGGTCAGGGATTTCATTATTGGCCCGAACATCGAATACGTCGAATGCCAATTCGGCGTGTTCGTTGCCCTGTATATTTCGTATTGAGTGTAAAATACAACGCATACCCTCGTTGGCATGGTTGTTATTCATATCAAGAACGGCAATTTTTACTAAGCTCATAGAGTGTTTGTTACGGCTACCTATTTGTTAATAGTGCTTCGGAAAATAACTACACGATACCAAAAGAAGTTTCTTCGACAATGTAATTTACTACCTGTTTAAGGTCGTTTGTCTCCTGAAAGACAGCCAATTGACGGTCTGCACCAGTGCCCATTTCGAGGATTTTCAACACATAGTTACACTCTTCCCGGCTGCCCAGTTCATCGACAACATCGTCGATGAAGGAGAGGAGTTCATGAATAAGTTCGTGTGTAGGCACTTCGATCTGTTTGCCAAAGTCGATCAGTTTCCCCTCGATTCCATAGCGAGCAGCCCGCCACTTGTTTTCGTTGATCAGGATACGCCGGTAGGGGCGGAAATTAAGATTTTGCTGATGCAGCTTGTAGATTTTGGCAACCAGTGCCTGCATGATTGCCGCCAGACAAATGGTTTCGTCTACGCGCATAGGCACATCACAGATGCGGAATTCAATGGTGTCAAAGAATGGGTGCAGTCGAATGTCCCACCATATTTTTTTGCCATTGTCGATACAGCCGGTTTTTACTAACAGATTAATGTATTCGTCATATTCAGCCGCTGACGAAAAGTAATCTGGTATGCCCGTACGCGGAAATTTATCGAATACTTTTGAGCGATATGACTTAAAACCCGTGTTGCGGCCCCGCCAAAAGGGTGAGTTGGTCGAGAGGGCATAAATGTGAGGCAGAAAATACCGGACGGCATTCATAATCTGTACACCCTCATTTCGATCTTCGATACCCACATGGACGTGCAGGCCAAAAATCAGGTTCGAGCGTGCCACATCGCGCAATTCGTCGATAAGCCGGTCATAGCGTTCATTAGGTGTGATGAGTTGTTCCTGCCAGTCAGAAAATGGATGAGTACCAGCAGCTGCAATTTTAAGTCCCTGATTTTCAGCCAGTTCTATAATCATCTTTCGGAGGTAAGTCACTTCCTGGCGGGCATCCTGAATATTGTTGCAGATATTCGTTCCTACTTCAACGACTGCCTGGTGCATTTCGGCTTTAACACGTTCCTGAAGAACTATTTGGCCGCCATCAACAATCTTCGACATGTGTGAACGCAACTCGCCCGTATTAGGGTCAATCGTTTGAAACTCTTCTTCGATACCGAGGGTGAAAACGGGCATAGATGTTAGACGTTAGTGGCCAGACAGGTCAAGGGGCTTGACCTTAACTACGAGGTAAGATACATTTTTTTTGTAAACCTGTTACAGGACAAATGGTTTTCTGAACAATTGACAATCAAATCAGAAACATATGAGAACGCAACGTGAAAAAAAACTAATAATGAAGTATTGGCTCTTTGGTGGCGGTGGCGCCATGCTGCTTGGTAGTGGACTGGCGGTTCTATTACACGGCTCTAAACTTAAAGAAGCTAACGCCGATCCCTGGTTTTGGGTCAGCACAGGTGGTTTTGCACTAATTATGTCGGGATTGGGTTTCATTGGCGATGCCAACCGTTTCCGTACATTGGCCGACGTATTACGCGAACTGGATAATCGCGATAAAATCAAAAACCACCCGTAAACAGGCGTTTCTGGGCTCTGAATACTATGGCCGAAACGCCCCAACGAAATATAATTGAGACAGTTAAACAGTACGGTAATCGACTGTCTCGATTTATTCGTGGGCAGGTGAAATCAGAAGAGGATGCCGAAGATATTTTGCAGGATGTCTGGTATCAACTGACCAAAGTCGTCGATCTTGATGCCATTGAGAGCATGAGCGGCTGGCTGTTTCAGGTGGCTAAAAACAGGATTACCGATACCTACCGGAAGAAAAAAGAAGACGCCTTGTCGGATTTGATGGGCGAGGGCAGCGATGATGATGATTATCGTTTTAGAGACATTCTGCTGGCCGATGCTGAAACCCCGGAAGATCAGTTTTTTAAAGATATATTTTGGGAAGAGTTAATGAAGGCACTGAACGAATTGCCCGAAAATCAGCGAACGGTGTTTGTTCAGAATGAATTGGAAGACAGTACATTGCAGGAAATTGCTGATCAAACCGGCGAGAATTTGAAGACTATTATTTCCCGAAAACGCTACGCCGTTCAGCACCTGCGAAAACGACTCCAGCGTTTATACGACGAACTTGATAACCTATAAACCATGAAAACGCCTTACAGACGGATACGATTCTTTGTTCCACTATTTATACTTATAGCCTTAGGGGGGCTTTCGTATGTCGTATTCTGGCTTTGGAATAACGTATTGGTAGCCGTTGTACCGGTGAAAGCCGTTACTTTTTGGCAAGCCGTAGGTTTATTGGCCTTATCCCGAATTCTGTTTGGCGGCTTTAAGTTCGGTCCGGGAAACGGACGTTTTCGTGGGGGAGAAGGCGCCTTTCGGGGTGGAGAAGGACCACAGCAATGGCGAAGCAAATGGCGTCAAATGACCGACGAGGACCGCATGAAGTTCAGGAGTGAATGGAAAAAACGGTGTGGTGATAAATCTGATTTATAAACGCTAAATCAATTTTGGCTCTATCCAAAGCGCTGTAAAACAGCTAACAAGCAAAAAAAGCCATACCCAATTTGGTACCTGAACGGTGGTCGTTCGCGCAATACCTTCACGAACTGGATTGTGTTCAGCATGTGCTATCATAAACCGATTAACAAGTTGCCGTTCAGCAATTGGGTCGTTCTGGTTTCGGGCGTTGACATACACGGCCAGAGTGTCCTGCACAGTCTGCCAACCCGTCTGCCTAAACAAAGACTGGCCCGTTGTCAAGCGGTCGTTGATAGGCGATTTGACTAATGATACAGTGTCCTTACCAACTGACAGGCGGGATGATGCGTTACTGGTGTTGTTAATTGTAATAGCCTGTTGCAGTCCGCTATAGATGGGTTCATCTACCTGAATCACATTCTTATCAGAAGGAGACAGACGCGCCAACACGGCTGACCAAACCCGGTTGTAAGTTAGGCTATCGCCACTGAGTGATACCGGGTAGGTTTCACTCAACAAACTTACGCCCACGCGTCCGCTCGTTCGCTGAACAGCGATTGGATAGCCAGTTACCGCAAATTGATTCAAATTATCCGTAAAGCGGTAGGGGAGTGAGCTCAAGCCATTGCCTATTGGAACGACGGGCTCACTGGCTGTTTTCCGAACCTGCCACTTACTTCCTAAAACCTTATTAATGGTTTGGCAATCGGTTTCCGGATTGGTCAGGTTAATAAATAACACTGCTTTTCCATCAGCAACGGCTTTTCGGACGGTTGCGTTTGCCGCATTGCCGGGTTCAGTTATGATAAGGTCTGGTGTCGTTTTTCCAACGGTTTTGCCCACCTTATTGATATTGACATTACTTCGAATATTAGTCGAAAGTGTGGTGACCACCTGTACTGTATGTCCCTGTTTACCTAACCAATCGGCCAGGGTTTTGCTCTCGAAATCGGGGCTGTTCAGGAGGAATTGCACCGTTAATGGCTCCGTTGTTCGGGTAAAAAAGCGGATCGTATCCAACGTTGTTGTACTTCCCAATACCAACTCGCTCTGGCTGCGACCCCGAGAGAAAGCTGGAAATCGGAGAAAAAAAGCGTTGTCACCTTCATGGAGCGCGACACTATCTAACGTCTGTTTACCAAATCGAAGCCGCAGGAGTTGTTTCTCCGATGATAAAATTCGGCCCGCTACCCGCTGCATTTCGCCCTGTCGTACAATACCTTTCCAATGGATATCTGTCAACTGGTTGAGTTGGTTATAAGGAATCCATTGCAAGGCAGCGTTACTGAGTTGAGTCAATGTTTCGGTTGGAAAACGCTGCCCTGCCAGGGTGATAGAATCGTATTCTGCTCTGAAATTTCTGCTGGAAAAGCTATCCTGGATGTGCAGGCTATCTTTTAAGTGCCGGGCAAAGGACGTTGGAACATCGTCGCCAATTAACAGGGCATGGCTTGAGGGACTTTGTCTTTGCCAGTGGGGTTGGAGGAAATAACTGACGATAACCAGCCAGAGTAGCAGATTCAGGCCAGCCCGAATCCATTTTCGGCCTGACGCCAGCGACTGGTTACGGGAAATGAGCCAGAGTTGACCCGCCAGTAAGATGAGCAACGCCAGGGCGATAAACCAATTAATCGGATCGGTCCAGTTGATACTAGTTTGCATATTTAGTTAATGAATAATGGATACTGAAGAATGGATAATGAATACTGCAAGCTTTCTCATTTTACATTATCCATTATTCATTGTCCATTACTTAATATGTCGCCAAAAGGCTTGTTGTAAGGCACGGTCACTGGCATACGATGGACCGGTTCGCTCCGACGTACCCGTTAGGGCGTAGAGTTTTGTTTTTAACTGCGTTTTCTCAGCGCTGGTAAGCGATTTCCCTCCGGCCAGTTTTTGCAACGAGGCTAATATCGACCAATTCTGAAGCCCACTGTTCACCACGCCATTAGCCAGACTATTGCCAAGTAGTTGCAGCGTTTGCCGTTGTTGGGTGTTTAGGGTTAAAAGGTCAAGATAACCGAGCGCTTCCGGAACCAGCAACTCGATGCGTTGCTGCGAATACGCACGTTCCTGATTAAAAGCATCGGTTACGTTTTTGAATTCACCCGTTAAGCGGGTTTCCTTTTCTTTTGTCTGTGGTGGATCGAAGCCGGTTTTCTTTACATACGACCGGGCTTTTTGCTGCGACAGTTTTAGGTATTTAAGGGCTTCCTGTTCATAGGGGAGGGCTTTTTCTGGTTCGTACATCCGCAAATGCAGTTCCGATTGCCACATATTTTCCAGTGCCGTTTTCAGCAATGCCCTAGTTGATTGTTCATGAAACGTATTCGTTTCGGCATCGTCATGATTGTGCACGTACTGCTCCATTAAAGCAGCCAGAGGGTCTTTGTTGTCATCAGCGGCCCCACTTCCATGATTGTGATCATGCTCATCATCGTCGTGGTGAGCTTGAGCAGGCCCGCCATGATCGCCTTCTCCTTCGTCGTGCTTGTGCATGTAGGCATCTACCAGGCCCGCTATGGGTGCCCCGTCGGTATTGGCGGGTGGGCCACCGCCACCGATTGATTTTTCAAATTCCTCGCCCAAAAACTGGCCGTAACGTAGTCGTAAGGCTTTTTGGTCGAACCCAATTTCATTCGACTGGCTTTTAAAGGCATGTGTCGGATTGGCCTTGTCGGCCATTTTTTTGCGGGTGGCAATTAGTTTTTCGGTATCGATAATAATTTGCCGCTGACTCCGGAAATACTCCGGCATTATATTTACGGCCATCGTAGCCAGTTCGCTTTCTTCAACCTTGGTTGTGTCTTTGTAAACGACAAAATACGTATCTGACTTCGTGAAATTTGGCTCGGGCTGGCGGTTGTCGAAGGCAGCCCAATAGTAATAAAGCTCGTCGCCGGGCGTGAAATTCAGCGCCTTTAGATCAATGGCCTTGGTAAATCGTGCTTCTTTGAAATTGGTCGGGCTGAGCGGGAATTTCATTTCCCGGAATTTCACGTTCTCGCCCGATCCCCGCGCTACGGTTGCCACAATAAACGCCTGAGTAATACTGAAATCATCAGAAATTTTAGCGGCTATGTTTAACGTTTTGGGGTCTTTGAGGTAATGAAACTGATACAGCACTTTTGAGTCAGGCTCAATTTTAGGCGCGAGGTCTGGCCTGGCTTCAAGGCGGTAAAAATCTGATTGATAAACAACCGAATCCTTATTGCTTTCCGTCCGCCAATAGGCTTTGATGGCATAAAGCCCTGAACTAATAAGTCGATCCTGATACGTGTACGCATTACCCGACTGCCGGAAGGCCAGTTCCTGTCCACGACTGCCAACCATTCGAACCGAGAGCTTCTGATTTGAACTAAACTGCACCCGCCAGCTCAGGTTCGAACCAACCACCGACGAAGCATTTAAATTTGATGAATTCGTTTCGGAAAGGCGTGTATAAGCAGGCGGCTGAATACGCAAACTGGCCGATTCGAAGGAAGGAGGAACGGGTTTGCTTTCAGGCATGACAGCAGCCATAAAGCCACTCTTTTTCGGCCCTTTCTCAGGACTTTTTTGTAGTAATGGATAGCCAACATAAACGGCGAGCGCGCCCACTAAAAACAGGCTGTATACACCCGCTTTCGACCAGACAACCACGGGTGCCTGTACACGTTGAATCTGCTGATTCAGCCGGTCAAGCTGAAGTTGTTCGGCCAGATTGAGCTGGGGTTTAGTCAATAGGGGCAAGCTATACTCAGCATCGCCAACCGTCTGATGAATGAGTTGAATGGCGAGCGGTTTTTTATCCTGGTACAGTTTATTGAAGATAGCGCCCGCGCCAAATCCTGCCACGCCCAGCAAAACTGGCCATAGCGATGGTCCCGTAAACGTAGCAGTCAATAAATAGGCCGAAGCGGCCAGCAGCAGGCAACGCAGAAGGACGTTCGCGTAAAGCTGGTACGTGACCGACGAAATAAGACGTTTTAGTTCGTTCATGCGTTTTTTGTCAAGGCGAGCCAGCGTTCAACTACAACTAAAACGATAAATAATAGCAGTAGTGCATGTTGCAGGCTCGCATGTTGTACCCTTGTTGGCTTGGTTGAGGGTATAAAAAGACTCTTGATCGCTTGTTGGCCAAGGGGCTGGCTGTTTATTTTCAGACCATAATACCGGAGTAACTGTTCGCCCAACCATTCCGGCAATTGCCCGGTTTCGACACGTTCGGAGGTTTGGGGGGTCAGTACGTCGTTCGTATAAATGACGTTGGGTAGTGACGTATGTTGCAAATTGCCCGAAACAATCGATAAGGTTTGTGGGGATGGTTTGGCAGGCAAGTGGTCGGTGAGTTGCCAGGTGTATGCCTGATTCGATGTAGGTTTTTCGTCAATCACCCACTCTATACCGTATACATCGGCTAGGGCGGTCAATGCGGCTGTAACCGTCTTTCGCTCCTGTTCATTTTTATATTGGACCAGCGTTCGGATAGGTCCCGAATGTACAGGCTCCGACTGGAATTTGAGCGAAGGGTCCAAGGCAGAGCTACTGGTAAGTTTACCGCCCTTGTTGATAAATAATTTTCGGTTGTCCTTTAAGGATAGATAAGCGCGGGGCTGATTCGTTGAATCGATGAGGGTATGAAGCTGAAAATGAGTTGGTACCGTAATGGCGGGAACATCGGCTAAGGCCTCCGTAGGGCTTATGTACAGATGAAGCACATTGTGTTGTGCATCAACCTGATTAATAGCTGTTTGCAAGCGCAATGGATCGAGTCGGGCTTGGTTCTGGAACGGGTATGGTTTGTCGTCTAGTTTCGTCAGACGATCATCGGCCCAGATAACTCTTTCCCCTTTCTTTAGAGCTTCGGTTAGTTCAAACTTGAAATTATCCGCAACAGACGAGCTTGGTTGGACCAGATGAATTTTCTGAACAGCTGGTGGCTTCGTCAGCCAGTTAAGCAACGGTTGGGCGAGTAAGACGGCTAGCAAAATCAAGAGTAAACATCGAATAATCAGCAGCAAAACATTGTCGAGCCGGAACCCCCGGCTTTGTTGCTGTTGCTTTTCCAAAAGCCATTGTGTAGCCGCCCAGGGCAGCGGTTTCCCCTGCTTCTGGTGCCAGAAGTGAATGATGACCGGAATGATAACGGCCAGCGCCCCCCACAATAAAATTGGCTCAACAAATGGCATATTAACTTGTCAAATACTGTTTTAGCACCAGGGCAATTGGCTCGCTTAAGCGAACGCGGATCAGCCGAACGTGCGGAATTCGTAAACTGGTTTCTAATTGGGTCAGGTAGTCGGCAGATCGTTGGCGAACCGTATCCCGAATGGCATCGGCCTGTAATTCGATTTCTTTCCCCGTTTCCAAATCCTGAAACCGGTAAAAGCCACTCATCGTGAAGTCGATTTCCTGATCGCCCAATAGCTGGAAAATAACAATCTCCCGCCGGGGGCCAGACACTTTCTGAATCAGGTTCACCCACTCGTCATTTACCTGAAGGAAGTCGGACGCAATAATGAGCATCTCGCTTTGCTTCCGGCTGAATTCCGGGAAGGAGGTAGCTGTACTGTCCCAGGTACCATTCGCTTTAGCGGCTTCGAGCGTGGCTACGAGTTTCAGGAAAGACTGTTTACCTGCCGGAACCAGCGTTTGTATCGTACCATTCTGCAAGCTGTACAAACTGATCTGGTCGCTTTGTCGGTTACTCAGATAGGCGAGTGAAGCCAGCAGGATTTTGGCATATTGTAATCGACTGACATCCGCTTCGGTATAGTTCATCGAGCCGGACAGATCGAGCACAAACCTAACCTGCTGATTACTTTCAGTAGCTGATTCGCGGACCAGATATTGATTCGACTTGGCAAATAATTTCCAGTCTATCCGTTTCGGATCGTCGCCCGGTGTGTAGTGCCGAAATTGCTCGAACTCGGTGCCAATACCGGATCTGTTACTGGCCTGAATACCCAATAATGACTCATCACTGACTAATTTTCCAGCCAGTTGCAGGTTATTGAGCTTTATAAGATCCGTTGTGAGCATAAATCTTTACGACAATCGCAGCTCCGTAAGCAACTGCTTGATTACCTTGTCGGTCGTAATACCCTCAGCTTCGGCACGGAAGTTCAGGGCAATACGGTGACGCAAAATAGGGTAGGCCAGCGATTGAATATCGTCGGGAATGACCGAAAAACGCTCGTTTAACACAGCACGTGCCTTTGAGCACAACACCAGAGCCTGCCCAGCACGTGGACCGGCACCCCACTGACTCCACTGTTTTACATAGGCCGAAGGGGAGTCGTCAGGCCGGGTAGCCCGCACGAGCTTGTTGATATAGTCGATCAGTTCTTCGCTGATGTGGACCTGTCGGGTCAGCTTTTGCAACTGGATGATGTCCTCATCGGAGAGAATCGTATTCAACTCAGGGCGGGCCGTTCCTGTTGTACTTTTCAGTACGTTTAACTCCTCGCGTTCAGATGGGTAGCTGAGTTTGATATAGAGCAGAAAGCGGTCTAGCTGTGCTTCTGGAAGAGGATATGTACCCGCCTGCTCAATTGGGTTTTGGGTCGCAATGATCAGGAATGGCTTCGGCAATAAATAGTCTTTACCGCCGTAGGTAACCTTATACTCCTGCATGGCTTCGAGCATGGCCGCCTGCGTTTTAGGTGGAGTCCGGTTGATCTCATCGGCCAGAACGACGTTCGCAAAGATTGGCCCCTGGTTAAAGACGAATACTTTGTGGCCAGTCTCATGGTCATCTTCCAGAATTTCCGTCCCAACAATATCGCCAGGCATCAGGTCAGGGGTAAACTGAATACGTTTGAATCGCATCGCCAATGCATCAGACATCGTTTTGACCATCAAGGTTTTGGCGAGACCGGGAACACCTTCGAGCAGGCAATGGCCACCGGCCAGAAGCGAGATTAGTACTTCGCTAATGGCTTCTTCCTGTCCAATAATTACCTTTCCAATTTCTTTTCGAAGCAGCGGCAGCTTGGCTACCAGCGATTTGTAGTGAGTTAAGTCTGTTGATTCCAACTTGCTATATGTATCAGGTTGTAAGAAGGGGAGTACTAATGAATAATATAAAATGTATGATGAATAATGTGTCAGCAATTGAGCCTTTTTTCATTTTTCATTATACATTATTTAAGCGGTCAATGCGTACGTCACTATGTTCACACCAAACTTTGTATTGTCTTCGGCCAGGAAACGCTTGTTTCGGAAGTCGTAATCCCACTCGCAGCCGTAATCTTTGTTGCTGTATAAAACACCAATCCGCCCGTTGATCGTAATGGCTTTGAGGTAATCATGTACCAGGTCATCACCCCAGCCATTTAGCTCAAATGAGGTAGTTGGCGGGCCTTCGGGAAATTTGAAAAAGCAAGTATAGATGGGGTGTGAATTAGAGATTTTCTGGAGGGCTTTCGGACCAAATGTGCGTGCCATTTCCTGCTCAAATGATTTAGCAAAGAGGCCGTCCACGTCGTGGTTACAGTCGTCGACAAACACGAACCCGCCGTTCTGAATATAGCGTTTGAAGTGATCGCGCTCCAGGGCCGAGAACTCGACTAGTTTGTGACCGCTGAGATAGCAAAACGGGCTTTTGAACAGGTCTGGACTACTGAGTTGAACTACCTTTTCTTTCTGATCGACGGGTAGGGTTGTGTATTCTACAAGCGAATGCATCAGGTTCGATGGCATTCGCTGATCGGTTTCCCAGTCGCCGGAAGTATATTGGATTCGTGTGAAAAAAAAAGGTTTCAAGATCGTTTGTTGAGGGAGAAAACAGACCAACGTATCTATCGTCGTTTAGGTGTTTAACCGTCGATATTACTATTAGTAGTTAATATTATATTCATTTTAGTGGTCATTCTTAAAATTGGCATAATAGAGCTATATCGTGCCTTTTATCCTTAAAAATAGCTTTTCCAGCGCTATTTACCTAGGCTATCAACGGTTTTTCCATCACGAAATCCTCCATCAAATAGCCATCGCCAATGTCGATGTCTTCGTGATCAACGACCGAGAAACCCATTCGTTCGTAAAACTGGACAGCCTTATTGTAGCGGTTGACATTTAAACCCAAGCGAGTGTTCTTATGTTGCACGGCTATGGTAGCGACCTGATTTATCAATGATCGACCAACCCCTTTGCCCTGACTGGCGGGGAGCATGTAGATCTTGTGAATTTTGGTAAGGGGCTGCCCTTTATACGTTAGTTCGTAGGAAACGTAGCCCAGTGGCTCGTTGCTGTCGGTATCTTGGGCGATCAGAAAGACGTGTTTTTTCTCAATTACCTGCGTCCTGAGGGCCTCAGGACTATACATCATCTCCAGCATGTAGCTGATTTGGGCAGGCGATAAAATCTCCCCGAACGTAGTAGGCCAGGTTTGGTAGGCAATGTCGCGAATGATGGGGAGGTCTTGTTCGGCGGCTTTGGTAATGGTAATCATTGGTTGAGCATCAATCAGACGGGTTTTGTCATCAGAACCCGTAAGGTCTCCAGGTTAACTTGTTTATCAAAAATTGCCTTAACTGGAATCTGAAAACCAGGGACTGTAATTGCCGTAATGATATCATTTAGATAGAGGACCGCTATGAAAGCGAATGCCATTGTTGGCTCATCCAGTTGGTATTGCTCAACTGATTTTCGGACGGGGTCGATGATCCAATATTCCTGAACACCGTGTGCTGCATAGTCCTCAAACTTGACACCCCGGTAGCGACCCGTAGTACTTTTAGAGAGAATTTCAACGATTAAATCCGGTGCCGGATGCTCCATTTGATCATCCTCGAATGAATTCGCCGTCTCATTATTCCAGTAACAGATATCTGGCTCATAATCATTGCGCGTTAAACCAATCAGGGCTTTCTCTGAATCAACAGCACCTAAATCATGTAGGTGTACGTAGACTCGAAGTAGAGTCGTTAGATTTTGCGTTGCATCCAAATGTCGACGCTTAACAGGCGAATGCATAATGACTTCGCCGTTAATGAATTCGGCTTTAATATCATCGCGAAGCCATTCTCGAAACGCCCGACGTCGTTGCGCTTCGTCTGCCAAAATAGCCTGTGCCCGTTCAATGACCAATTTGGCATCAGGGGCTTCTAAGAGATCGGCAACACGAGATTCGAGCATCATAATTTTTAGATAGGGGAAACTACAGCTTCTAATTTGATTACATTACTGGTAACAAACGCAGTTTCATCTGCTTCAAATCCTTTTAAGGTTCTTCCAACTGACGTTTTCCATTCAATTAAACCATTGGCGTTTCGCCTCATAACGATGGTAGCAGCAGTTGAAGGGCTACCAAATATATAATCATCAGTAAACTCAAGACAATCATTGACTATAGATAATAAACCTTTTTCGATAAGATCCTGCCGAAGTTTTTGTGTAGATAAAGGAAATGAAGGAACCGTATTGGTAGCTGCTTTTGATCCTTTAAAAACTACGAATCCTTCTGATGTAGGAACCCCCAGTGCATTAGAACCTCGTGCGGAGTTAATCTGAAAAACTTCTTGTGGTTGCTTTGTTTCTGGTTTTGCTTCTCGTTTTTCCTCAAAAACCTTGTGGCCAAGTGTGTTAACTAAAAGCTTAATATTTTCCAGAAACTCTTCCATTTCAGCCTTATCTGATTCTGATATGGCAGACTGAGTAGGTGTATTTCCATTTTCTATTTTATAGCGGTTCGCATTTTTAGCGATGCTATGAAGTCTGTTCTCTAAATATTTAATATGGGCTTTGTTAAGGTTTTCATCCTTACTTATAAAGACAATAGCCTCATTCCAAAAATCTTTTTCCTTGTGTTGCGGCAATCGCTCTAACACAGATTCCGCTTCACCTATATAAACCTGTTCAGTACCTATTTCATTACGACCAAGTAAGAGATAAATACCAGTTTTACTCAACTCAGATCTATCAGAACAATCTTTTATTCGAACTCGTGGAATCTTGTACGCTTTACCTGTCCAATTGGAAAGCTCACAACTCATTCTGCCATTAGGGTCGCCATCTATCAGAAAAATTTTAATTGTTTTGCCAAACTTCATTTCACAAATGGCTAATTGATCTCTTCTAAATATACGATTTTGCGTTTAGTTGTGAAATTACTAAACGGTCTTTTCACGACTAAACGCAAAATCTTACACCGCATCCGACAAACTCGTGAACGTAAACTCCCGAATCTTCATGGCCGGAACCAGGTAGTTGCGATCCGTTTCAGTACTGACCACCCGTTCGGGTTTGCCCAGCGATTCGAGGTTATTAAGCATGATAATCGGGCTTTCGTTGAAACGGAAGTTCTTTACCGGATGCTTGATCTTTCCGTTTTCAATATAGAACGTACCATCGCGGGTGAGGCCGGTAAGCAGGATGGTTTGCGGATCGACTTCCCGGATGTACCAGAGTTTCGTGACGAGGATGCCCCGCTGGGTGCTCTTGATCATGTCTTCCAGCGACGACGTACCGCCCTGCATAATCATGTTGTTTGGGAAAGGAATGGCTTTTTTGCCTTGCTTCTGCGCCCAGTATCGCTCATAGGCAAGGTTTTTGACAACACCTTTTTCAATCCACATTGTATTCTCCTGCGGACGGCCATCACCCCCCCAGGGGGATGCGGGTAATTCCGCATTGGTGGGGTCAGAATAAATCGTGACGCGCTCATCAACGATCTTGTCACCTATGCGCGATTTGCCACCTGACTTGCTGAAATAAGAACGACCTTCATCGGCGGAGCGGGCATCCATGTTGAAATAGATGTTTTCGAGCAATACGATAGCGGCCGTCGGTTCCAGAATAACGGTGTATTTGCCCGGTTCAATGGCGCGAGCTTCGGCAGAACCCTGAGCTTTCTGGATGGCAATGCGTGTTGCGGCTGCCGTGTCCAGTTTGGTGTAATCACTATACCCCCGCGCTACGTAGCCAGAGCCTTTACCATCGGGCGTACGAACAGTTAAGGAGAAATTGACACCCGTGCTCGGGTAATAGGCAAACAGACCTTTGGAGTTCATCATGGCTGAATAGCCATAATTGTCCTGCAAAAAACCGGCGGCTGTTAAGTTTTTCTCACGAGAGAGTTGCAAACTTTTATCCACGGCCGTAGCTCGTGTGTCGGGCGTGATTTTGGCCGTTGAATTAAAGAAACCACTTGATTTTACATACTGTTGAGGCCCAAGAATGCCCACATACTCCGGGTTTTCGGGGGCAAGTTTCGCTAATTCTTCAGATCGACGTACTACTTTTTCGAGCGATGCTTCGTCGAACTCATCAATGGTTGCCGTACCAACGCGTTTGCCATAAGCCGATTGTACGGCTAAGTTTTTATTGATAAGCGAGCCGCTGGTCGAGACTTCATTACGAGCGTAACGAAGATTTCCCCGCTCTTCGCCCGAGAGATTCACTTCGCACTCGTCGGCTTTCGAGTAGCTGAGTACTTTGGTGAGCAGTGCTTTCGCTTCCGCTTCAGTAAGGATGATTGCCATGTCTATATAATTGGGACACAGAGATTCACTGAGTTATATGGAGATACACAGAGAATAGCAAAAAACTCTGTGTATCTCCATATAACTCAGTGAATCTCTGTGTCATAATTTTAAATTTTTCTAGCTGTATTGATCACATTAACACCATTAAAGCGGGCTGTGCTGCTACCATGCGATACGGCACTTGATTGTGGCGGCTGGCCTTTTCCATCGAAAAAGGAGCCGCCCAGCCGGTAGTCGCTTTCGTCGCAAACAGCTACGCACGAATTCCAGAACTCCTGCGTATTCGATTGATAGGCTACGTCTTTGAGCATACCCGCAATCTGGCCGTCTTTGATCTCGTAAAATAACTGCCCGCCAAACTGGAAGTTATAGCGCTGCTGGTCGATGGAGAATGAGCCGTCGCCGATGATGTAGATGCCTTTTTTAACATCCTTGATCATGTCCTGCACCGACAACGGTGTTTTGCCAGATGCTAAGGATACGTTGGCCATCCGCTGAAACTGAACCGAACTCCAGCTATCAGCATAGCAGCACCCCTGAGATTCTTTCTCGCCAATGATGTGTACCTGATCCCGGATAGCCTGGTAGTTCACCAGCGTTCCGTCTTTCACTAAATCCCACTTTTTGGTGGCAACCCCTTCGTCGTCGTAGCCAACCGCTCCCAGTGAGCCAACCTGTGTTTTGTCGGCAATGAGATTGACCTGTTTGCTGCCGTAGTTGAAGTTTTTCGACTGCCACTTATCAAGCGTAGCGAAGCTGGTTCCAGCAAAATTGGCTTCGTAGCCGAGTACGCGGTCGAGTTCGAGGGGGTGACCAACCGATTCGTGAATGGTGAGCCAGAGGTGTGACGGATCGAGAACCAGATCATATTTCCCGGCTTCGACGGACTTTGCGCTGTGCTTGGCCCGGGCCTGTTTGGCGGCTGCCGTTACGTCTTCGAGCATGTCGTACCCTTTATTGTAGCGGGTGGTAATGCCCGTTACTTTATCGGAAGGGTTCGCTTGCATATAGTCGTACCCCATGCCCATTGGCGCACTCAGGGAGTTCCGGGTTTCAAATTTTCCGCTTTTAGGGTCGATGGCTGTTACGTTGAAAGTTGGCCAGATCCGGTGAATATCCTGATCGGCATAAGTGCCATCGGTAGAGGCAAAGTACTTCTGTTCGTTGACCAGGAACAGCACCGAGTTTACGTAATTGGCACCGTTTTGTAGAGCGGAGGCATTAACGGAAAGGAGCAGATCCACCTTTTCTTTGATAGGTACCTCAAACGCATTCCGCTTGATGGGCGCTTTCCAGCTTACTTCGCCATAGCCTTTTTGGGGAGCCAGTTGAACGGGCTCTTTCATTAATTTGGCATTGGCTTTGGCAATTGCCACAGCTTTTTCGGCCGCTTTGGCCATATCGGCTTCACTTTTGGCATCCACTACGGCCGCAAATCCCCAGCAACCATCCGCAATCACACGAACGCCAACCCCATAGGACTCGGTATTCACAATATTCTGAACCTTGTCCTCCCGGGTAATAACGAACTGGTTCAGGTAGCGGCCAATCCGAACATCGGTGTAACTGGCCCCTTTACTCTTGGCGGCATTCATGGCCGCATCTGCCAGACGTTTCTTAACAGCTACATCGAGGCCAGGCTCCATCAGCGCTTCCGGACTGACGGGGCGGGAAAAAGCGGGCAGATTAGGCAGTAGGATACCAGCGGTTCCCATGCCTATAAGTTGGTTGAAATCTCTACGATTCAATGGTTGGTTCTCCTATTAATTGAATTTAGTGAAGCGTAATCAAAAGCAAGGTAAATATACAGCCTAGTGCCTGGAATCTAGAATTTAAACTCAGGAGCTTCTCCCTTTGCCAATCTTTGTTGAGCAATTGCGAATAAAAACCAAATCGGTAATAATTGCGAGTGTTAAATTTTGGACGGTAAAAAATTAGCTTGAACGGCAGTTCGAATAAAAAAATAAAGGAGCTGTACAGACCGCACAGCTCCTAATCTTAGAGTTATAAATTAAAGCTGTTTAAACTTTCATAAATCCTTGAATAATAAGTGCTCTTTTTGTCATCCCTCCTGCGTCGGGATGACAAAAAGAGCATCAAAACAAAAGTTTAAACAGGTTCATTGATTAAACACAGAGCTACGGAGAACACAGCGACAATAATTTATTTTTCTAACTCTGTGTTCTCCGTGGCTCTGTGTTTAAATCTACACCGCGTCCGACAGGCTGGTAAACGTGAAGTCACGTGCTTTGACGGGCGGAATCAGGTTGCCACCAACGCGTATCGGGGCGCCGAGGGCTTCCACGTTATTCAGTACGATGACTGCGCTTTCGTTGAACCGGAAATTCTTGATAGGAAATTTGATCTGGCCATTTTCAATGTAAAATGTTCCATCGCGTGTTAAGCCCGTTTGCAGCAGGGTTTTTGGATCGACCATCCGGACGTACCAGAGACGAGTGACCAAAATTCCCTTATCCGTACTTTTGATCAGATCGGCCAAGGATTGGTCGCCACCTGCCATAATAAAGCCGGTGGGTGGGGGAGTGGCTTTAACTCCTTTTTGATCGGCCCAAAAACGGGAATAACTCATGTTTTTGACAACCCCTTTCTCAAACCAAGTTAGTTTCTCCTGCGGGCGACCGTCCCCAACGCCACCACCGCCCAGAAAGGAGCCGGTGCGGTTACGTCCTTCGCTGGCAAAAGGTTCGCTGGGGGCTTCCAGATTCATTGGGTCAGAATAAATGGTGACCCTTTCATCCAGGAGTTTTTCTCCAAGGCGGGTGCCGCCCCCTTTTTTGCTCAGAAAACTCCGCCCTTCGTCGGCCAAACGCGTGTCCATCCCAGACATCATGCTTTGGAGCAATGTACTCATGGCGGTGGGTTCCAAAATAACCGTATACTTACCGGGTTCTAAGGCACGGGCGTTGGTCGAGGCCAGGGCTTTTTGCATGGCAATACCTGTTACGGATCGTGTCTTCAGCTTCGAGATGTCATTAAAGTCGCGGGTAACGTAGCCCGAACCGGTAGCATCGGCCGTCCGAACGGTAACCGAGAAATCGACCGAGGTCGCTTTGTTATAACCGAAAAGACCTTTACTGTTCGCGATGGCCGAAAAACCAGTTGTATCCTGCATGAAACCGGCCGCGCTGAGGTTCTTTTGCTCGCAGGCATCAACGCTGTCGAAGGCTACCTGAGCCCGATATTCAGAGTCCATCCTGGCCGTATTTTCTGAATACATCGGCGTTTCGAGGTAATTTTGTGGCCCAACCATCGGCATGTATTCCGAATTCTCGGGGGCCAGCCGGGCAATTTCTTCGGCTCGCCGGACAGTACGTTCTATAGCTTTATCGTCGAACTGATTGATCGTCGCTGAACCCATTCGTTTGCCAATTCCAGCCGTAATTAACAGCGACATGTTATCGGCTTCGCCACCGGACGAAACACTGTTGAGCGCGTAGCGAATATTGCTGGTTCGTCCACCGCTTAAGCTGACACTCATTTCGTCGGCTTTGGAAAAAGACAATACTTTATCCAGAATTTTCTTTGCTTCTGCTTGAGATATGATGGCCATATTGGTGAAGGTTAAATTTTCCGTCCGGTGTTGAGTACGTTGACGCCGTTGAAGCGGGCCGTTGAGCTGCCGTGCGATACCGAATTGATTTGCGCAGGCTGACCTTTGCCATCGAAGAATGTACCCCCTAGGCGGTAGTCGCGTTCGTCGCAAACTTTCACGCAGGAATTCCAGAATTCCTGCGTATTGGATTGATACGCCACATCCCGAAGCATGCCGACAATCTGGCCATCTTTTATCTCGTAAAACAACTGTCCGCCAAACTGAAAGTTATACCGTTGCTGGTCAATAGAATAGGAGCCATCGCCGATGATGTAAATGCCCTTTTTAACGTCTTTGATCATCTCATCGACCGTGAGCCTCTCTTTGCCCGGTGCTAGCGAAATATTCGCCATGCGCTGAAACTGAACCGTACTCCAACTGTCGGCATAGCAACACCCCTGCGATTCGGTTTCGCCCAGCATGTGCACCTGATCGCGGATCGCTTGATAGTTGACCAGAATACCGTCTTTAATAATATCCCATTTCTTGGTCTTTACACCTTCATCATCCCAGCCCACGTCACCCAGCGAACCCGGCTGGGTTTTGTCGGCGAAGAAGTTGACTTCCTTACTGCCGTAATTGAAGTTTTTCGACTTCCATTTATCGATTGTGGCAAAGGACGTACCCGCCAGATTGGCTTCGTAGCCCAAGACCCGATCCAGTTCCGTAGCATGCCCTACCGACTCGTGAATCGTCAGATAAATATGCGAAGGGTCGAGGACTAAATCCCATTTGCCCGCTTCTACTGACTTGGCTTTCAGCTTCATACGAGCTTGTTTTGCGGCTGCGGTGGCATCTTCGAGCATGTCATAGCCCTGATTATAGCGGGTAGTCACGCCAGTGAGCCGGTCGGGTGGGGCTGTTTGCAGGTAGTCGTAACTACGGCCCATAGGTGCACTCAGGGAGTCGCGGGTGGCTATAAGGCCGCTGGCTTTATCAACGGCGGTGACGGTGAAATTTGGCCAGATCCTGTGAACATCCTGATCGATGTAAGAGCCATCTGTCGACGCAAAATATTTCTGCTCATTGATCATGAACAGTACATTGTTGACGAAGTTCGCGCCGTTTTGCATTGCGGCCGCGTTGGCCGACAGCAACAGATCCACTTTCTCCTTAACGGGGACTTCAAACGAATTTTTCTCAACTTTTGTCTTCCAGCTTACTTCGCCAAAACCTTTCTGAGGAGCCAACTGGACTGGTTTTTTCATTAGCCTGGAATGCGCTTTGGCGAAGGCCACTGCCTTCTCTGCCGTTCGGGCCACCTCTTCTTCACTTTGCGTATCGCCAATGGCCGCGAATCCCCAGCAACCGTTGGCAATTACCCGGACGCCAACACCAAACGATTCCGTGTTGATGATGTTTTGCACCTTGTCTTCACGGGTCATGACGTATTGATTCAGGTAGCGGCCAATTCGAACATCGGCATAGGTAGCCCCTTTGGCGGTGGCGGCATGGAGGCCGGCATCGGCCAGACGTTTCTTAACGGCCACATCCAAGCCGGGCTCCAGTAATTCTTCGGCCGTAACGGTGCGGGCAAGAGCAGGTATTTTTGGTAAAAAAAGCCCGGCTGCGCCCACGCCAAGTGTTTGCGTAAAGTCTCGACGATTCAACGTGTATTCCTCCTATCTGGTTAAGTTTATGGAAAGTAATGGCTTGGCTTTAAGCTGACGGGATGCGGAGAGAGTATATAGTTCGTTCTTTAGAATAGTCAAATTGTAAAATATAATAAGCTGGAACAATTAAATGTCTTTATTTTATTTTGAATTGTTTTATATAGCTAATTAATTATTTGTTTACTGCTAAAATTTGAAATTCTCAGGGAGCAGACTGTTTATTTACATAGCAATAAGGAATATATAGCTGGTCATTTCAGATACTTTGCCTGCTTTCAGGTTTTAATTTTTTGGTACTTTTCTGTATTAAAAAGAAAGAGGCCATAACCCAATTGGTTATGGCCTCAATACGTATAATCTGGAAATTATATTGACTTATACCGCGTCCGACAGGCTGGTGAACGTAAAGTCCCGAATCTTCATGGGAGGTATCAGGTTACCACCCACTCGTACCGGTTTGCCCATGGCTTCAAGGTTATTGAGCATAATGACCGGGCTTTCGTTGAAGCGGAAATTCTTGACCGGAAACTTGATCTGGCCGTTTTCGATGTAAAATGTCCCGTCGCGGGTCAGGCCTGTATACAATTGAGTTTGTGGGTCAACGGCCCGGATGTACCAGAAACGAGTAACCAGAATGCCTTTATCCGTGCCTTTGATCAGGTCGGCCAGGGACTGCGTACCACCAACCATGATAAAACCACCGGGAGCCGGGATAGGTTGAACACCTTTTTTGTCGGCCCAGTAACGCGAATAGTACATGTTTTTAACAACCCCATTCTCGATCCAGGTCCGTTTTTCCTGCGGGAGTCCATCGCCACCACCACCGCCACCAAAACGGCCACCACCGCCACCTCCTCCGCCAAATGGCGATAAGGGTAATTCGGCGTTCAGCGGATCGGAGATAAACGTAACGCGCTCATCGAAGAGTTTTTCACCCAGGCGGGTACCGCCCCCTTTTTTGCTTAGAAAGCTCCTCCCTTCGTCGGCAGATCGGGCATCCATACTCCGCATCATATTCTGAAGCAACTCGACCGAAGCGGTGGGTTCCAGAATGACAGTATATTTACCGGGCTCCAACGCTCTGGCACTCGCCGAGGCCAGTGCTTTTTGCATGGCTATTTCGGTAGTTGCCTTGGTATTCAGCTTACTAACGTCTGTCACATCCGGGTTGGCATAACCTGAGCCTAACCCATCGGCGGTGCGTACAGTAATGGAAAAATCAACGTTGGTGGCCCGGTTGTACCCGAAAAGCCCTCTGCTGTTGCCTATGCAGGAAAAGCCCGTGGTATCTTCCATGTACCCGGCGGCAGTCAAATTCTTCTTCTTGCAGGGATCAATGCTGTCGAAAGCAGCTTTGGCCCGGAATTCAGGGTCAATTTTAGACGTGCTTTCAGCATAGGTTTTGGTTTCCAGATACGTCTGTGGCCCTAGCATGGGCATGTATTCCGGATTTTCAGGCGCCAGTTTGGCAATTTCTTCGGCCCGCCGAACGGTTTTTTCCAGCGACGCATCATCAAATTCGTTGATGGTGGCTGTGCCCGAACGTTTGCCGTAGACAGATGTGACGGATAGAGCCAAATTGTCCGATTCACCACTGGTTGAAACCGAGTTCCGGGCGTATCGAATGTTACCCGTGCGATTGCCCGTCAGGCTTACACTCATTTCATCAGATTTGGAGTAAGCCAGTACTTTATCAATTATCTTTTTTGCTTCTTCTCTCGTTAGGATCGCCATGTCTATATAATTGGGACACAGAGATTCACGGAGTCAGGCGGAGATACACAAAGAATAATAAAACTCTGTGTATCTCTATTTAACTCCGTGAATCTCTGTGTCATAATTTTAAATTTTACGTGCTGTATTAATTACATTGACGCCGTTAAAGCGGGCCGTTGCGCTGCCGTGCGACACTGCGCTCGACTGTGGTGGCTGACCTTTGCCATCATTAAACGCGCCCCCCAGCCGGTAATCACTCTGGTCACAAACGGCCACGCAGGAATTCCAGAATTCACGGGTATTGGCCTGATAAGCTACATCTTTCAGCATACCAACAATTTCGCCGTCTTTGATCTCGTAAAATAACTGCCCGCCAAACTGGAAGTTATAGCGCTGCTGGTCGATGGAGAACGAGCCGTCGCCGATGATGTAAACGCCCTTCTTGACATCTTTGATCATTTGCTGCACCGACAGTGGTGTTTTTCCGGCTTCCAGCGATACGTTGGCCATGCGTTGAAACTGAACCGAACTCCAGTTGTCGGCATAGCAGCACCCCTGCGATTCTTTCTCGCCAATGATGTGCACCTGATCACGAATGGCCTGGTAATTGACCAGAATACCATCCCGAACCAGATCCCATTTCTTGGTCTTTACGCCTTCATCGTCCCAGCCAACTGCTCCCAACGAACCCACCTGGGTTTTGTCGGCCACCAGGTTTACGGCATTGCTGCCATAGTTGAAAGTCTTGGTTTTCCACTTGTCGAGGGTAGCAAAACTGGTTCCGGCATAGTTGGCTTCGTAGCCGAGTACGCGGTCGAGTTCGAGGGGGTGACCAACTGATTCGTGGATGGTGAGCCAGAGGTGTGACGGATCGAGAACCAAATCGTATTTGCCCGCTTCTACCGACTTGGCAGTCAGTTTTTCTTTGGCCTGTTTAGCCGCCGACGTGATATCTTCCAGCATGTCATACCCTTTATTATAGCGGGTAGTCACGCCGGTTACTTTGTCACTTGGGTTTACCTGAAGGTAATCGTAACCCATACCCATAGGGGCGCTCAATGAGTTTCGGGTCGAAAATTTTCCGCTCTGCGCATCAACGGCGGTTACCGTGAAATTTGGCCCAATGCGGTGAATGTCCTGATCGGCATAGGTGCCGTCGGTGGAGGCAAAGTATTTTTGCTCATTGATCTGGAACAGCACGTTGTTGACGAAGTTCGCGCCGTTCTGCATCGCAGCCGCATTGCAGGAAAGCAGCAGATCGACTTTTTCCTTGATGGGTACTTCAAACGCATTCCGCTTTATGGGGGCTTTCCAGCTTACTTCACCGTATCCTTTCTGAGGGGCCAGTTGAACGGGTTCCGTTAATAGGCGGGCATTCGCTTTTGCAATAGTCACCGCAGTTTGGGCTGCTTTGGCAACAACGGCTTCATCGCGGGCATCACCCACCGACGCAAAACCCCAGCAACCGTTAACGATAACCCGAACGCCAACGCCGAACGATTCGGAATTGATAATGCCCTGTACCTTGTTCTCGCGGGTGAGGACGAATTGGTTCAGGTAGCGGCCAATACGCACATCGGCATAGGTAGCACCCAGCGACTTGGCTGTATTGAGAGCGGCATCGGCCAGACGTTTCTTAACGGCCACATCCAGACCCGGCTCCAGCAGGGCTTCAGGCGATACGGAACGGGAAAAAGCAGGTAGGGAAGGCATTATAATGCCCGCGGCTCCCATACTTAACAATTGATTGAAATCTCGACGATTCATGTTTTATTATTTTGGGCACAGAGATTCACAGAACAGAGATTCACAGAGAAGACACAAAGATTCACAAAGAAAAATTTGTGAGTCGTTTAATGCCATTTTGCAGCATCTTGACCCGAAAGTTGATAAGTAAGCCTAAACGATAATTGCAAAATTTAAAATAGGTTAGAAGCTGTGCCACATTGAGATCATTCAGTTCTTCCACGGTTTTAAGTTCAATAACGAGCTGATCTTCAATTAGTAAGTCGAGCCGATAGCCATGTTCCAATACAATGTCTTTGTAAATGATTGGCATCGGTTTTTCACGTTCGACATAAAGGCCAGCGGCTTGAAGTTCGTAGCATAGACACTCCTGATAAGCTGATTCAAGTAAACCTGGTCCTAAAGCTCGATGTACTTCAATCGCTTTCCCAATGGTAATGGTTGCTAAATGATCCTCTGTGGATCTCAGGGTATCTTCGTGCATCTCTGTGGCTCTACAACTAAACAGCGTCCGACAAACTTGTGAACGTGAAATCCCTGATTTTTAAGGGAGGTACCAGATTACCACCAATGCGAACGGGTTTGCCCATTGCTTCGAGGTTGTTGAGCATAATGACCGGGCTTTCATTGAAGCGGAAATTCTTGACCGGAAATTTGATCTGGCCGTTTTCGATGTAAAACGTCCCGTCGCGAGTAAGGCCTGTGTAGAGCAAGGTTTGCGGATCGACCGGGCGGATATACCACAGGCGGGTGACTAAAATGCCTTTCTCGGTTCCTTTAATCAGGTCGGCCAGCGATTGGGTGCCGCCTTCCATAATGAAGTTGCCACCGGGAGGAGTCGCATGCACGCCTTTCTTTTCGGCCCAATATCGGGAGTAGGGCATGTTTTTGACGACACCCTTTTCGATCCACGTCACTTTTTCCTGCGGACGCCCATCCCCGCTGAACGCACCGTTGGGTACTTCGGGATTAGTTGGGTCGGAGTAAATGGTAACGCGTTCATCGAAGAGCTTTTCGCCGAGCCGGGTCCCTCCGCCTTTCTTGCTCAAAAACGAGCGACCCTCATCGGCGTTGCGGGCATCCATCGAACGGACCATAGCCACCAGCAGGGAGGCATCGACGTTGGATACAAGGGCGGCCGGTTCCAGAATAACCGTATACTTGCCCGGCTCCAGAGCCCGCGCGTTAGCCGAGGCCATTGCTTTCTGCATGGCAACTTCGGTCATGTTTTTGGTACTCAGTTTCGATACGTCGGTAACGTCCTGAGTAGCATAACCCGAACCCAGGCCATCGGCGGTACGTACGGTGATAGAAAACTCGACAGACGTTTCCCGATTATAGGCCGATAAACCTTTGCTGTTTCCGATAGCATTGAATCGGGTTGAATCTTCCATGTACCCGGCGGCCGTCAGATTCTTTTTTCGGCAGGGATCAAGACTTTCGAAGGTAGCTTGCGCCCGGAAATCCGGAGTCATTTTAGCGGTACTTTCGGAATACGGGTCCGTAGACAAGTACGTCTGCGGCCCTAATGCCGGCATATATTCCGGGTTTTCGGGGGCTAGTTTAGCAATTTCTTCGGCCCGCCGAACGGTTTTTTCCAGCGACGCATCATCGAATTCGTTGATGGTAGCGGTGCCGGAGCGTTTACCAAAAACCGATGTAACACCTAGAGAGAGGTTCGTACTTTCGCCACTGGTCGAGACCGAGTTTCGGGCATAGCGGATATTCCCGGTGCGTCCGCCCGACAAATTGACACTCGTTTCGTCGGCTTTAGCGTAAGAAAGTACCTTGTCAATTATCCTTTTTGCTTCTTCTTTGGTTAGGATGGTTGC
Organism: Spirosoma pollinicola; assembly: GCF_002831565.1. Lineage (NCBI taxonomy): Bacteria > Pseudomonadati > Bacteroidota > Cytophagia > Cytophagales > Cytophagaceae > Spirosoma > Spirosoma pollinicola. Next base: position 1,692,245 of record NZ_CP025096.1, read on the forward strand.
CATGTTTAATTAGTCATTGATGGTCATTGTGGACATTGATTGTCAGAGATAGTTAGCAGTTGCAAACACAGCTAATGACTATTCCTGACAATCAATGACCACAAATAATTATATTTTCCGTCCGGTATTGATCACATTAACTCCGTTAAAGCGGGTAGTGGCGCTACCATGTGAAACAGCGCTGACCTGTGAGGGTTGGCCTTTGCCATCGAAGAACGAACCAAATGTGCGGTAGTCGTCCTTGTCGCAAAGCTGGGCGCAGGAGTTCCAGAATTCCTGGGTGTTCGACTGATACGCTACGTCATCGAGCATGCCAACAATTTCGCCGTTCTTGATTTCGTAAAACAACTGCCCGCCAAACTGGAAATTATACCGTTGCTGATCAATGGAATACGAACCCCGGCCGATGATGTAAATACCTTTATCAACGCCCTTGATCATGTCGAAGACGGACCGTTTTTCAGTACCCGGCTGCAAGGATACGTTAGGCATCCGCTGAAACTGCACCGAGTCCCAGTTGTCGGCGTAGCAGCAGCCATTGGATTCTTTTTCGCCCAGGATGGCGGCCTGATCGCGAATGGCCTGGTAGTTGACCAGAATACCATCTTTAATCAAATTCCATTCTTTGCAGGGAACGCCTTCGTCGTCGTACCCAACGGTGCCGAGGGTGTGTGGCTGTGTTTTATCAGCAACAATATTGACCAGCTTGCTGCCGTAATTGAAGGTCTTGGTCTTCCACTTGTCGAGCGTAGCGAAGGATGTTCCGGCGTAGTTGGCTTCGTAGCCCAGCACCCGGTCGAGTTCGGTGGGGTGCCCAACCGATTCGTGGATAGTCAGGCCGAGGTGGTTCGGGTCGAGCACCAGATCGTATTTGCCCGGTTGTACACTTTTTGCCGTTAACTTTTCCTTTGCCTGTTTAGCCGCCAGTATGGCATCCTCGACCATGTCGTAGGAGTTTCGGTAGCCGACTAATCCATTGGGAGCCTTGATTTTTTCAGACTCCAGACCGTCCAGGTACTCGTAGCCCATGCCCATCGGCGAGCTAATAGCGTCACGGGTTTTGAATTTCCCGGCGGCCCGGTCAACTACAGATACGGTGAAGGTTGGCCAGATCCGATGAACATCCTGATCAATGTAGGAGCCATCGGTGGAGGCAAAGTACTTCTGTTCGTTGACGAAAAACAGGTTTGATGTCATGAAAGCCGCGCCGTTTTTCATGGCTTCGCTGTTGACCTTCATCAGCAGATCAATCTTTTCCTTAACCGGAATCTCGAAGGCATTTTTCTTGATCGGGGTTTTCCAGGTTACCTCTCCAACACCCTTTTGTGGGGCTAGTTGTACGGGTTCTGTCTGGAGTCGGGAATTGGCTTTAGCAATGGCTACGGCTGTTGCCGCGCATCTGGCAATGCCATCGGGCGTAACATCGCTGGTAGCAGAAAATCCCCACGTTCCATTGGCAATTACCCGAATACCCACACCAAATGATTCAGCATTGGCGATGTTCTGCACCTTCATCTCCCGGGTAAAGACAAACTGTTGGAGATAACGGCCAATACGAACGTCGGTGTAGGTTGCGCCCTTGCTTTTGGCAGCGTTAAGCGCAATGTCTGATAAGCGTTTTTTGGTGGCGGTGTCGATGCCTATGCCCCGGCCACTTGCTTCGAGCAGGTACTCTGGCGATACTGCATTACCCAGAACGGGAATTGACGCAGTTAACAGACCGCCAATGCCTAAGCCAGACAACTGAATAAAGTCTCGTCTTTGCATGTATTAAAAAAGATGATCGTTGATGAACGAGCGTACTAAATAGCTCGGAAAAAGCACGAATATGGCTAAAAATTATGTACCAGTTAATAAAGAATTTTATTTTGTGACGAACGGTAAGGACGTAGTAGACGGATATACCCAATATTATTTGGTAAAATTGCTCAATGACAGTTAATTCACTATATAGAGGAAATAGCGTTAAATCAATATAGGTATGGCTATTTATACTTAGTAGCTGGAATAACTTGTAGGTGATGAATTAATTACGATTACTGCCAATATTTTTGATTGGCGTGCTCCAGTGCAAGTATCGGCGCAGGAATATTGGCCTTAATTCAAAGCCAATTAATAATCTGAAAGGAGCGAAGATTGGCAATCAATTTGTCAACTAACGCTACTTAAAGCCGCACTAGTGTGCGGGTAGCTGTTGCCGATTGATTGAAGCCTAATTCAAAGAAATTCTCAACAAGCAACTGATTGCCTTTTCGCTCGATTTTATAGGCTGACCGTTGAGTTGAACTGGAAAATAGACTGATAACCAGAATGCTTTTATCCTTAAGCTCATAGCCATAATACCCACTGCCCAATTTGGGTACGAGCGACCCGGCAGAGTTAACTTCTCTACCCCGATTAACCAGGAGACTATTAGGTAATGGCCTGCCCGAACGGTCAAGATTAAAAATTAAAGTATCCTGACGGCCAGTTTGTTCGACCCAAATACCTGTAAGGGTGTCAGGCGAGACGGCAGTTGTTTTCTCGCAGGCAACGAAACCCAGGCTGAGTAAGAGTATGCAAATTGAGAATCGCATAAACAGGTGTTTGGGAAGAGGATTCTGCTTCGTTGCGAAGGGTTGGAACGATACTAAAACGTCGTTACCAGACGTAATCCGGTAACGACGTTTTTTAGTGTACGCTTATTATTTCTTGGCTTTCTTAGGCTTATCCGCTATAGCTTCTTCTTTTACGTTCTCAGTCTTTGGTGCTTTTGCTGTTTCCTTCTTCGCTTTAGGAGCTTTAGCTTCTGTTGAGGGTACAGTTACGAGGGGCTGGTTTGCCACCGAACTACGCACAAACGTACCCCAAGTCAGGTTATCTTGTCCCTTCTTCGCCTTGCCTGCCCGATCAATGGCCATGTTGGCAGCCGCTTCAACGACCCAATCAAAGTTTTTCTGACCAACCGAATGCACATCGGCGTCGGGAGCTGGGTTGCAGAAGTCAATGGCAATAGGGATACCATCGCGCACAGCAAATTCGACGGTGTTAAAATCATAGCCGAGACCGTGATTGAGTTTTAACACATAGTCGGTCATGGTGGCCAGTAGCTTCTTGCCCGCGTCGCCAGTGGTTTGCATTTCGGCTGCATAGCGCAGATGGTGCGGGTTGCGAGGTTCGTAAGGCATAATCAACACATCTTTACCGCCTATACAATAACAGCGGAAATAGTCTGTGAAGTCGATGGCTTCCTGATACAGCATAACTAACTGAGCTGTTTCGTCGTATGCCTTGAACATTTGGTCGGGATTGTCAACTTTATAGACACTCTTCCAACCTCCACCGGCATGGGGCTTCATAAAAGCAGGGAAGCCAATATGGTTGAAAATGCCTTCCCAGTTCATATTCTGCAAGTTGCGGAATGAATTATGATTCGTATCGTCGGGCCGTTCTTTGGAAGGCAGCAGAATGGTTTTTGGAACAGGAACGCCTAGTTGAACCGCCAGTGCATTATTGAAAAACTTTTCGTCGGCACTCCACCAGAATGGATTGTTGATGACGGCCGTACCGGTCAATGCTGCATTTTTCAGAAATGCTTTATAGAAAGGCACATCCTGCGAAATCCGGTCAATGATTACGGCATAATCGGTTGGCACACTCTGTTCAACCTGATCGATACGCACAAATTCAGCTTTAAACTGGCTTTGCTTTTCATTAACGCGGTCCACAAATGCCTGTGGGAACGTATTCTCCTGACCAAATAATATACCTATCTTGCTGTTAGTGCTCATAATGAGTTAGTTATGTCGATAAATCCAATCATTCAGGTGATCGTTAGGCTAGCAAACCAGAAATTTGCTTTCCTGATTCGGGTAAAAGTAAGAAAAAATCACCCAGCCTCTAAAACAATGATAAAGGGTAAATTGATTATATGATTGATTAAAAAAACAGCTATGTGTATTTTCCTTTATTAAAAAGCCTGATGTTAATGACTGATTTTTCCGTTTGGTAACAACATAGTAGATAGTCAATTAACAAACTGTTTCAGATCAGCATTGGCAATTCACTACCCGAATGTGTACCTGGATTTAGGTAGGAACCAGGGGCTACTGACGCAACAGGCTTATTTGCCCCGCAGGCAGTAAAAAAGACTAGTTGAAAGAGTCTTATGCAACTTCTATTTGATTGGATTGTATTCCAGATAATGGTCCTGAGCCAATGGAAATAGGCTGTTTATGTAGCTCAGGTGCAGTAAGGCAGCTTATTCTGGGGATGATTCCCATTTTGAGAAGGGATGGCTTACGAGCTGGGAATTATAATACTTCGGTTCTGAGGTTACCTCCCGATCAATCCAGGAAGGTAGTTTCACTTTCTGGTGTTCATCGCTCAATTCTACTTCGGCCACTATCAGGCCAGTATTTTCTCCCTGGAATTCATCAACTTCCCAAACGAGTCCTTCATACTCAATCCGGTAGCGAGCCTTTTCAATAATAGGCTGTTCACATAGGTGATGGAGTAGCTCCAGAGCATCCTGAAGGGGAATTACATATTCATACTCAACCCTACGGGCACCTTCGCTTTTGCCTTTGATGGTTATATATCCCTTATCGTCTGCCCGACGAACCCGAACCGTTCGATTCGCGTGAGTACTTAAATAGCCTTGCTGATACAATTGGGCCTTCGTTCCTTTTTTCCAGTCGGTGCCCTTGACCAGATACTTTCGTTCAATTTCAATGCCCATTTAATTCAGTCGTTTAATCCTTTTTGATTGATCTCATCCGGTTCCTTTTGCCAGAGCTTCCAGTATAGTCGATAATGATCTACAAATGAATGGGGCTTTTCGGCAAACAACCGGTTGGCCAGGAGATAGATTCGCTCCTGTAAGGCAGTCCGCTGCCCATGAAGCGCCTGTAATACCTTTTCTTTGCTCTCTTTATTTCTTAAGATTAGCCGGTCTGAGTCTATCTCCATAGCTAACACGCCAAAGTCATGGTCATCGCCTAGTAACTCGCCTAATTGGCCGAACTCGTGTTCGTAGGCGCCAATAACACCCGGCCAGATCGGCTCAAGCAAGCGGGTATGATACCAGATGGTTTTTACCTCTTTGCGTAATTCATGCAAATTATCAATACTGGCTTCGTGGTGGGCTAAGTGTAACGCCCGACGACCACGGCGGTACACGTCTTTCAGGTTTGGTCCAAAAAACGAGAAGGACCGCTGGTGTTTACTAAGGCCGGAGAGCTTCATTGGAGCCTGCCGAAAAGCCTCAGCTACCGCTCCAATGTTCATTGGGTCATCAAAAAAGGCCCGAGATGCCTGGTCTTGCCGGAGAGTCAACGTTTTGTTCAGCGTAGCGAAAACAGCCGGGGCAATCTGCGGGGGATGAGTCTGGCGAAGTTTATCAAGGGTTTTGATCATCACCGTGGCATCCCGTAGCGGAGATAACGTCTGGCCAATAGTTCGGTAGTGGGCATTGATTCGTTTGAAGTCGTCCTTTTTTAGCTCACTTTTGACCAACCGAATCAGGGCTCGAATCTTTTTAATTCGTTTTCTGACGCTATGAATAGCTTCTCCCTTTGCCTGTCCCGTTTCGTTCAGCGCTTGACGGGCTGCCTGCACTTGCTCGTTAAGGATTCGATGGATGTTGGGAGCAATTGCCTGCTCTCGACTTAACGCATATCCCATAGTAGTTACGCTGATTTAAGGTAATTTGATAAAGCATAACCAACGAAAGAGCTAATTGTCTTTTCGGCATCTTTATATTTAGCTACTATAGGCTAATCACTATTTTTCCCTGAATACCGCCCTTGGCTGCTTCTGTGTAGGCTTGTTTAAATGAGGCTAGTGGATAGGTTTTATACACGACCACATCCAGACCGTTGGCTGCGTCATGGGCAATCTGGTCGAGATAGGCCCGCGACGGTTTGAGGTTGAGAATTTCACGCTTCTTTCCCGAAAACAAGTTGTGAGCGAATGCGCTGGCCAGGGCCGTAGGTGTGGGAAGAGTACTAACATAAACCGAAACCGGTTTCATCCGTTCTTCCACCTGATCATACGGTAGTTTGCCCGACAGGTCGAGTACCACATCGTAGGTCGAGGGGTGGTCCAGAACGTTCTGCTGATCGTAATTGATGACCTCGTCGCTACCAAGTTTCCGGGCCAATTCAATCCCCTTTGTCCCTACCACGGCGGTAACACGGGCACCCTGCCGTTTGGCGAGTTGTATGGCAATAGTGCCGATTCCTCCGGTAGCACCCACAATTAACAGCTCCATACCGGGTTTTAACGGAGCCAGTTTGTCGAAAATCTGTACAGCCGATTCGCCAACCACCGGTAATGCAGCCGCTTGTTCAAACGAAAGAGTGGCAGGTTTGTGACTAATTGTATCCGCCTTCACCCGTACATACTCCGCCATGGCTCCACCCTTGAAAATATCGGCAGTGCCCAGTACTTCGTCGCCTTTCTGGAAACCGTCGACCCCATTACCTACGCGCTCAACAATCCCGGCGAAGTCGATACCGACGCTTTTTGGAAAACTGAAGCCGGTCAAAATTTTCATTTCGCCTGCCCAGATTTTCCAGTCCAGGGGGTTGATGGAAGCGGCTTTCACGCGCACCAGCACCGTGTCTTTTTCAACTTCGGGAACCGGAGCGTCAACTAATGTGACAGTATCTAAGCTGCCGTATGCAGAATACTCTAACTTTTTCATGCGTTATTTTCGTGGTTTCAGACTTTTACGCGCGCTTTCAAAAAATCAGCCGCCATTCCCGAATGGGAATTTAGTGACGCAAATGTCTGGCCTTGCGGGCAGTTAAAATAACCTGAAAAGCCCGAAAAACAGTCCTATCCGCCCACCGAATAGCGCTTCGGTTTGATTCCGTACTGCTTTTCGAATTGGCGGCTAAAATGACTTAAATTCACGAAGCCCAGTTCGCTGCCCACCTCTGCTACCGAGTGGCCGCCGTGCTTCAGCAGAAACGCGGCCTCCTCCAGCCGAGCTTTCTGGTAGTAATCGTAAATGCTGTCGCCAAAGAGTTGGCGAAACAATTCTTTCATTTTTGTCTGACTCAGGCCCCCGAATGTAGCCAGCGACGGCAAATGGGGCGGCTTGCTTAAGTCGGCCAGAATGGAGGCTCGAATTAGCAACAGCTTAACCAGGTCAGCTTTGTTGATGGGACCATTTGACTTGGTTTCCCGGCGGAGTAGCTTCTCAAAAACCAGATAGACCAGTTCCTGCACTTTGATCTGGTAATAAAACAGGCTCAGGGCTCCGTCCGATTGGGCATCCCGCAGTTGCCTTAGTATTTTTTCGATTGCCGGGTCCAGTCGTTCATACGCCAGAAAGCCCGGTTCACTGGACAAAATAGCCTGAACCGTTGCGTTGGGTTCGTTGACCTGAAGGACGCTTCGCAACCGGGATGCCGCTATGCCAATGACGGTAAAATAGATGGGCGTATGCGCCGGAAAACGGATGACCGAATCTAGTTGCGTCGACGAAATCTGAATGGCAAAGTCCGTATTTTTAGCCAGTAGTATCTGCCGTTCACGGGTGGACAATGGCACCAGCTGGTCGTGGCTGTGACAAATGATACTAATCAGGTCATACGGTTCCAGAGCCGGTCTGCGCCGGATAACAAACTCTTCCTTCAGGGTGTAGTGATGAATGAGTAATTTAAAGTCGGGTGCCAGGTTAATTTTTCTGATATAACCCGTACCCAGCGAAAGCGGTATGGAGAGTGTGTCGCCCTGAACCGGCGCGTGGAATTTATCGCTGAAATAGGTCAGAAAATTAAAGTCAGGACTACTTGTAAAGGCTACTTCCATTGTTTACCGAGTCAATAAGCTGTCTACGTCCGTAACCAACTACCTGCGCTTTTACTCGTTATATCTTACTCAAATACCTCGGAAACTGATCTTTCCAGACTGGCCAGTCGTGATTGCCCCAGGGGGTTATATCCAGCTGATGACGAATGCCTTTATGATTGAGAATACCCGAAATCTTGATGTTACTGTCTTTGCAAAAATCATATTCCGACGTACCCAACACGATATTCATGTGGTGTAGTTCTTTATTCGGGTCGTTGGGTAGATAGTCGGGTGGGTTATTGAAATAGACGTTTTCGTCGTAGTAGCCGCCCAGAAACGAACGAATATCGAAGGCCGCGCCCATCGTGAGCAGATGACCTACTTGCTCGGGGTGACGAAAAGCGAAATTCAAGGCATGATACCCACCAAAGGAAGCACCAGAAACGCCTATCTTCTGAACATTACACTCCCGCTGAATGCTCGGCACTAACTCTTCGTGCAAAAAACGATCATACAGCACATGATTCCAGATGCGGGTGCCGGGGTGTAGGTGTTTGGCATACCAGCTATCGCGGTCAACGCTGTCGATACAATATAATTTGACCTTTCCTGACTCAACAAACCAACGGGCCGTATCGGTCAGACCAAAGTCTTTGTATTCGTAATAATGCCCCATTGAGGTTGGGAAAAGCACGATCGGATACCCCCAGTTACCATAAACCAGCATCTCGATGTCGCGACCCAGATGGTGCGAATAGAATTTCCGATAATCTTCCTGCACGATTGTGTTTGTTTGATGAGAACGACGCAAATTTCGTATGAAAATAGCCGAAATTGCTACTGCTGGCAAAAAACAGACCGGTATGCGCTAAAAAAATCTCAATTTTGCGTCACGTGATTGTACTTCTTTTGACATTATTTTCTCTTATGGCTGACTTTATACCGGCCCAAACTCGCCCTGAATCAATGACCGAAACGGTTCAGTATAACGACTCTGTGCAGTCTGTTCCGCTCAATCGAACGGTTCATTTAACAATAATACTTCCTCCTGACTATCAGGCAACTACAAAGTTGTATCCAGTTTTATACCTGAATGACGGGCAGGATTTATCCCGTCTGCACATGCGTGAGGTTCTGGATTTACTTTATCTTAAAAAGGCGATTCAGCCGTTTGTACTGATCGCCATTCATGCGGGCGACCGGATTCAGGAATACGGAACGGCGGCTCAGGCAGATTATATGCACCGGGGTAGTAAGGCAGGCCTTTACACCGACTTTGTGCTCACAGAATTATTACCTTATAGTAAAAAGCATTTTCGAGTTGTTACCAACCCAGATCAGTCAGTGTTTGCCGGGTTTTCGTTGGGTGGATTATCGGCTTTCGACATCGTGTTTCATCATCCCGAACGGTTCAGTCGGGCCGGTGTGTTTTCTGGTTCGTTCTGGTGGCGCAGCAAAAGTACGGCCGATGGCTACCGCGACGAAACCGATCGGATTATGCATAATCTGGTTCGAAAAGGGGCATATCATAAGAATCTAAATTTCTGGTTTGAGACAGGAACGGAAGACGAAACCAGCGACCGGAATAACAATGGTATTATCGACTCAATTGATGATACAACGGACCTGATCGATGAGTTAACCAAAAAAGGCTACCCGCGTGAACAGGCTATCCGCTATGTCGAACTGACAGGCGGTAAGCACAATCAGGAAACATGGAGCGCTATTATGCCTGATTTTCTAACGTGGGCGTTTGGTACTAAATAGTAACCGGAGCTATGGTGTTCCGGCAAAAAAAAGATGTAGACTCTGAGCAAGCATGAGAAACATACTATTTATAAATGCTGCGGTTGTACTGGTTTTCCTGGCTTGTAAAACCCATGATGTTGCTTTGCCGGTAACTATGGGTGGTGCTACCGACACTCGAAAGCTCATCTGGTCTGATGAATTTAATGAACCCGGTCTGCCCGATTCAACAAATTGGAAATACGAGGTAGGTGGAAACGGCTGGGGAAACAATGAATTGCAGTATTATACCGATCAACGAACCGAAAACGCTCGGGTAGAAAACGGCAAACTTATTATTGAGGCCCGAAAAGAAGATTACAAAGGGAGTAAGTATACATCGGCCCGACTGGTAACGCAAGGTAAGGTCGAGTGGAAACATGGCCGAATTGAAGCCTTAGCCAAACTGCCCGCCGGACGGGGCACATGGCCCGCTATCTGGATGTTGGGTAAGGATATTACAAAAGTAGGCTGGCCCAAGGGTGGGGAAATTGACATTATGGAACACGTGGGCTATGACGAAGGCGTTGTTCATGGCACCATTCATAGCGAGGCCTATAACCACGTCAAGAAAACGCAAAAAGGAGGGGAGGTAAGGGTCAAAAACGTAGCGACAGAATTTCACCTCTACGCGATCGAGTGGACTGCCGACCAGATAGATTTTTTTGTGGATGATCAGAAATATTACACTGTTCAAAGAGCAGTGCTGGGCAGTGAGGTTGAGGAGTGGCCTTTTGAACAGCCATTTTTCCTGATTCTAAATATGGCCGTTGGTGGCAACTGGGGCGGTCAGAAAGGGGTGGATGAAAGCATCTGGCCGCAACGGATGGAAGTTGATTATGTGCGGGTATATCAGTAGTAAGTTTGTATATTTCTCGCTGATAATCAACCTGCCTTCTCTCATGAAATACGCGCTACTCATCTTTAGTGGGCTGCTTGCTCAGGTATTGTATGCCCAGTCATCCGTTGGCCCGGTATCATTCTCTGTCTCTTTCCCCGTTTCGAAAAGTAAAGTCCCACTCGATGGACGCGTACTCCTTATACTCGCAAAAACGAACAAGCCCGAACCTCGTGAGCAGGTGAGTGACGCGGTAGAAACCGCTCAACTGTTCGGCCTTGATGTAAATGAGCTGCAATCAGGTCAAAAGGTAGTTGTTGATGGTACTAGTTTTGGTTATCCAAAACGGAGTTTAACCGACATCACGCCCGGCGATTATTATGTGCAGGCCGTTTTGCACAAATACGAGACATTCAAACGGAAAGATGGCCATACCGTAAAATTGCCGATGGATAGGGGCGAAGGCCAGAATTGGCGGACGGCGCCGGGAAACCTGTATAGTAAACCTCAGAAAATCAGGATTAACACCGGATCAAGGCAGTCTTTTTCCGTTGTCATGGATCAGGAGAATCCACCCCTCGATGCGCCCAAAGACACGAAGTTTATAAAACATATCAAAATCCAAAGTAAACGCCTGACCGAGTTTTGGGGCAGACCAATGTACCTCGGAGCGCACGTATTGATTCCGGCTGGCTTTGATGAACATCCCGAAGCACACTACCCTATTTGCATCAACCACGGCCATTTTCCATCCGATTTTGACGGTTTCAGCGAAACGCCCCCACCCGCCAATATGGATACAACCGACTATGTTGAGCGATTCAAGATTCATGGATACAAGAAAATCGTAGCCCAGGAAGCCTATGATTTCTATAAAAAGTGGACGAGTAAGACCTTCCCCCGTATGTTGATCGTTGAGATTCAACACGCAAACCCTTATTATGACGACTCGTATGCCGTGAACTCCGAGAATCTCGGGCCGTATGGCGATGCTATTATGTATGAACTCCTGCCCGAAATAGAAAAACGGTTCCGGGGAATTGGCAAGGGTTGGGCGCGTTTTACCTATGGCGGCAGCACGGGTGGCTGGGAGGCACTGGCTGCACAGGTATTCTATCCCGATGAGTTCAATGGTTGCTTTGCTGCCTGTCCTGATCCAATCGCATTTGATGCTTATACCGTATTCAATCTATACAAAGACAAAAACGCTTACTATGCCGAGGGACCTTTTCGGCGGACGCCCCGACCTGGGCAGCGAAATTACCTTGGGCAGGTTAAAGTGACGGTCGAAGAAACGAACCATCGTGAACTTGCGCTCGGTACGCATTCGCGCTCCGGCGATCAGTTCGACATTTGGGAGGCCGTCTATTCACCTGTGGGACCGGATGGCTATCCAAAACGGATTTGGGATAAGCTAACGGGCGCTATTGACCCCACTGTCGCCAACTATTGGAAAGATCATTATGACTTGCTCCATATTCTTCGGCGCGACTGGAAAACTCTTGGTCCTAAAGTGACAGGCAAAATCCACATCTATTGCGGAGACATGGACAATTATTACCTCAACAACGCCGTCTATCTGATGGAGGATTTTTTAAAGAGTACTAAAAATCCATCTGCCGTCAGCGAAGTTGCCTATGGTGATCGAGCCGAACACTGCTGGAATGGTGATCCTACACAGCCAAACTACATCAGCCGCCTTCGTTACAACACGTTGTACATCGACAAAATCCTAAAGAGGATTGACGAATCTGCACCAAAAGGGGCCGACGTGAAAAGCTGGCGATATTGATAGGATGTATGATATATGTATCCGTAAGGAAATATATCATATAGCCTTTAAAAAGGCCATCATATCTACACCATCGGCATAGTCGCTGAGGCCGGGGCGCTGGGTTTTTCCAAATGGAACACTACCCGGATACCAACCCTGGGCTGAGGCTACAACCTGAATCTGGTCTGCATGACTATTGAACCAGGCAGCTGCATCGTCCTGTGTTTTGTAGGTTTGGAAATACAGCACCGAAATAGGAGAGACCAGTGCATCATTTTCCGTTACCAGCAAATAGCCATTATCCAGATGCGGAACGGCATTGATCAGGTAGATCGACTTATTGTAGTCGTAGTTGTTCTGGTACTTGTGATTGTTCAGATAGATAGAAACCTGTGGCTCCAGTGTGCGTAACAAGGGCGTAAAATCATATCCTTCCGGCACCAGAATGGTAGAGATATTTCGGCATCCCAGGCCGTAATAATCGGAAATGTCGTGGCTAAGTTTTAAAAACTCGTCTTCACTTTCTTCACCCATCAATAGCCCAACCGACGTTCTGTTCTTACGAATTATGTGCGGTTTTTTAGCAAAGTAATACTCAAAGTAACGAGCTGTGTTATTGCTTCCGGTTGCGATATAAGCCTCGGCCGCATTTAATCGATCGGCTTCATCAATTAAATCGCTAAAATTAGGATTGATCTCCTTTAATTTTTGTATTAAATAGTGGATTAGTACAAAATCCTGGCTACTTAATTTAGCCATTAGTTTATGGCCGCTCACTAAAACGCAAAGCATGTCATGAAAACCAACGGCCGGGATATTTCCCGCCATGATTACACCAACCGCACGAGGAACTTTAGTTTGGCTGTTGACTGATTCATCAATATATTGATTTGCCCAGGCAGTAAGTTTATCGGCCACTAGAAACTCACTGGCAATTGCCCGAAGAGAATTCAGTGAGTTATTTAGTGTAAACCAGTTATTTTTATAATTAGCTTGTTGAGCGATTTCGTTAAGTTCGGGTTGGGCATCAGTCGAGCGAATAAAGTCGCCCAGGGTAATAAATGTTTGTAGTCGTTCCTGTAAAAGCATGAATTGGATAAACAAATGGAATACACCATCAACTAATGTAATGAAATATTAGTTTGTCGCCAACCTTTAAATAATTATATTTGTTGTTCAATTTGTAAGGACATCATTTTACTGTTAATAAATCAATACTGCTCATGGCAATCATGATCACCGATGAGTGCATCAACTGTGGTGCCTGCGAACCCGAATGCCCCAATACGGCTATCTACGAAGGTGGCGTTGAATGGACCTGGGGAGGTGGAACCGAACTGAACGAAGTTGATTTTGGCGATGGTACAGTTGTGAGTGGTAAAGCTCCTCAAGCCCCTGTTTCAAACGAGTTCTATTATATAGTGTCAGATAAGTGCACCGAGTGCATGGGCTTCCATGAAGAACCTCAGTGTGCGGCTGTTTGCCCGGTAGACTGCTGTGTGCCTGATCCTGAACACGTAGAGGAGGAGGACACACTGTTAGCTAAAAAAGCCTGGCTCCACGCAGAAGCTTAAAAATACACATACACTCATTTTTGATAAGGCTCAACCAGTTTACTGGTTGAGCCTTATTGTATTTTAGCTATATATAGTTAATAAAATAGGCCATTTGAGATAGTTAATCATGAATGAGTAAGAGAATAATATTTGGTCAATAGGGGTATATACAAAATATAATAAAAAATATTATTATGCCATAATTCAGGTATTTATCCCTGAATTAATAGTAGTTTTTCAACTAAATTGGCTATTTTTTAGCTAAATGCATAATTATTTTGGGTTGACTGTTGCGTAGGATAATTTATGTGACAAAATTTGCTTCGAAATAAGACCACAGCAAAAGTTATCTACAACCGAATAAAGAGTATGAAAAAAACAATTTTACTTGTTAGTTCTTTGTTTTTGGGTTTTACCGCTCAAGCTCAGGATACCACCGCCACTGCAACACCTGGAAAATTCACTTTCTCAGGGTATATGGACACGTATTATTTTGGAAACTTCAATAACCCCAAAAGCCAATCGAACCTAGGGTTGAATGGCACGGGCGTAGGTAATGCACGGGCATTCGACCAGCGAGCCGGGCAGTTCGGTATTGGATTGGTTCAGGCCAAAGCGGTCTATTCGGCCAGCAAAGTTGATGCTGTAATGGATTTGACTTTTGGTCCCTTCTCTGACTTAGGTAACTACGGTAACTACATCGGACCGCTTGGACCGGGTTCTACCTCACTGGCTATCAAACAAGCCTACATTACTTACAAAGCAACAAGCAAATTATCGTTTACGGCTGGCCAGTTCGGTACACACATTGGCTATGAAGTCATTGATGCACCCGTTAACTACAACTATTCGCTGTCTAACCTCTTCAACAACGGTCCGTTCTATCACATAGGTCTGAAAGCGCAATACGCCTTTAGTGACCGGGCTTCGTTGATGGTTGGTTTGGTGAACAACGTTGATAACCTTAACGACAACAACAAAAAGAAAGGGCTGATCGGGCAACTCTTCTTCGCTCCGGTTTCCGGCTGGAATGTGTACCTGAACGCAATTGTATCAAATGAAGCTTCAAATGACGTTCTCAACACAAATGGTACTGTGGCTGTTCCGGCTGGTGATGCGTCTTACCAATTGTTCGATTTAACGACCACTTATCAGGTGACGTCTAAGTTCTTCCTTGGCCTGAATGCGGCATCTGGTTCGCAAAAGGGCGATTACCAGGGATACGGCGGGCCATTGACATCGAAAAGCTGGGGCGGTGTAGCTGTCTATTCTAACTACGCCTTCACCGACAAATTTGGACTTGGTGTTCGTTACGAAACATTTGATAACAAAAATGGTGCTCGTGCCCTGACAGATGCGGCTGGTAACGGCGCCAGTGTTAATTCCATTACCGTAACCGGGAACATTACTGCTGCCGATGGTCACCTGCTGTTCAAGCCAGAACTACGTATTGACAGCTACTCGGCTAACAAATTTGAGAAAAACGATGGTTCGTTAACGACCTCTCAGGCTACGCTTGGTATGGCCGCCATCTTCAAGTTCTAATATCTTCTTCTCATTTTCTTAACCCTAATGTCTCACTAGTACAACAAAAAACCCTCAAGTCCTATGCAAAAGCCCAATTACATTCCTCTCGTCATTCTGCTGGTTATCAGCATTGTGGCTGTCCTCATGCCTGCCGTTCCAACGCAAATCGTGACGGAAGGTATTAACTCAGGCGATACGGCCTGGATGCTCGTTGCGACTGCGCTTGTTTTGTTGATGACACCCGGCCTTGCTTACTTCTACGGTGGAATGGTCAACAACAAAAATGTGATTTCGACCATGCTGCAAAGCTTTGTAGCCATGGGTGTTATTAGTATCCTTTGGGTAGTGGTTGGCTACAGTCTGGCGTTTGGTTCGTCGATTGGTGGTTTTGTTGGGAATCCAATGGATCACTTTATGTTCAAAGGCGTACTTGATGGTAAGCCCTGGTCGCTGGCGCCAACCATTCCGTTGGTGGTGTTTGCTTTCTTCCAGTTAAAATTTGCGGTTATCACACCAGCCCTTGTTACGGGTTCGATGGCCGAGCGGATCAACTTCCGGTCGTATGTTCTGTTCATGATTCTGTTTAGCCTGTTCGTTTATGCGCCATTAGCACACATGACCTGGCATCCAGAAGGTATCCTGTTCAAACTAGGTGTACTTGACTTTGCCGGTGGTACGGTTGTTCACATGTCGGCAGGTTGGGCTGCTCTAGCGGGTGCTCTTTACCTGAAGCGCCGTAAGTCGCACATCGAGGCCAGCTATTTCCCACCAGCAAACATTCCTTTCGTACTGTTGGGCACAGGTCTGCTGTGGTTCGGCTGGTTCGGTTTCAACGCTGGTTCGGCAGTTGCAGCGTCTCCATTAGCGGCTTCGGCTTTCGCAACAACAAACACGGCGGCTGCTTCGGCTGGTCTGGCATGGGTGTTATTCGATGCGGCTAAAGGAAAGAAAGTATCGGCGCTTGGTTTCTGTATCGGTGCTGTCGTTGGTCTGGTTGCTATCACGCCAGCGGCTGGTTTCGTAACGATTCCTACGGCTATTTTCATCGGTACTGTTGGCGCTATGGTGTCTAACTACGTAGCTCACCTGCGGTCGAAATCGACGCTTGATGATACACTTGACGTATTCCCTTGCCACGGTGTTGGCGGTATGGTAGGTATGCTCATGACCGGTATCTTCGCTACCAAAGGGATCAACTCGGCTGTTGTTGATGAAGGGCTGGCATTTGGTCAGACGAAATTATTCATCACCCACATCATTGCTCTTGTTGGTGTGTCGGTATTCGCTTTCGTAATGTCTTATGTAATTCTGAAAATCACCGATCTTATTCTCCCATTACGTGTAACGGAAGAAGACGAGAAGTCTGGCCTCGACGTAAGTCAGCACGATGAATTCCTGATCGAAGCATAAACGTATAGACGACTTACGATTGACGAAGTACAATTGATTGCTGATGCAGGAAAATTGTAAGTCGTCAATCGTAAGTCGTACCTCAACAGATCCACAGGCACCCTGTCTGGCCTACAATGTCTGACAGCTTTATCTGTGGTTTTGTTGTACTCATGGAGCCGTTCCCGCTTGGGGACGGTCTCCTGCTTTTAGGGGGTATCAGATTGCCCGCATGCGGTTGTTTTTGGGATTATGTTCCACCTCGGCCAGGCCGAGAGCTTCCATGAGTGGGGGAAGATACATGCCAAAGCGTCCGCGAAGTCCTTTCTTTAAGCCATACCAGCCTCCTACTGGATTCTCTGTCGACCGCCCCCAGGCTTCCACAGTTCCCTCTTTAGCTGGTTTCTGCTCATCGGACGCACCCAGTTCCATCCAGTCGCCATACTCTTTCAGCCTGGTATGTAAATCAGTAATACAGCGGTAATCATAGTGCAAGATGGTTTTGCCGACAGTACAAACCAGGATGTCGACACCATCTTTTTCTGCTTTATACATCGTGTACTCCGATGTACCGGATGGCGTTTTTAACTGCCAGGGATTTCCTTTTGTACCTGTCTCTGATTCCATAGTAGGTGATTTGAGGTGTATATAAAGCGAGAACGATTTAACCGAAAACAACCGCCAGCAGAGCCAGAATTGCCGGAAGCGCCTGCACAAAAAAGATTGACCGTTGTGCGGTGACCGCACCAAATACACCGGCCACAATCACGCAGCCCAGAAAGAAGTAAGCCACGTTTATGCTCCAGGCAGCGTCAGCAATCAGCAACGACCAGATGAGCCCTGCCGATAAAAAGCCGTTGTAAAGTCCCTGATTGGCCGCCAGCGACTTCGTCTTTTCAAATAAGTCAGGCGGAAATGATTTAAATGTTTTGCGTCCCTGCGTTGTCCAGGCAAACATTTCGAGCCATAAAATATAGATGTGTTCAATGGCCACAAAGCCGATCAATAGTTTAGCAATCAGGTGCATAGGTGTAGGGATTAGGGCATGAAGTTATGTAAGCCCTTTAAAGCTACCAGATTTTTCTGCAAGTAGATAGTCATTAGGCACCTGCGTTGTGAAAGGAGATTACTTTACCGTGAGTACCTACCACAAAAAAGGCCGGTATTGCTACCGGCCCGGATAGTTAAAGAAATCAATGGGTGTCAAATACAGCTTCCGGTTCTGTTACTTCCATTAGGCCGTCTGCATTTACCGTCGTCAAATGGACCGCCAGCGTTTCGTTAATTAGCAAGGGATCGTATTTTGCTACTACACGAATATAGTTTTCCGTGAATCCCTGCATTAAGCCATTTTCAACGTCTTCCTCGAAGAGTACGGTTGCATCCCGGCCTACCTGCGAATCATAAAACGCCCGGCGTTTCTTGTCTGACAGAATATGCAGCATTTTCGACCGTTCAGCCCGGACGTTTCCCGGTACAATTGGCTTGATGTCTAGGGCTGTTGTGTTTGGCCGCTCGGAGTACGTGAAAACATGCAAATAAGAAATAGGCAACTCGTTTAGAAACAGGTACGTTTCTTTAAATTCTGCATCCGTTTCGCCGGGATGACCCACTATTACATCGACGCCAATGCAGGCATGGGGCATCAATTCTTTTATTTTCTGAACCCGGTTAACGTACAACTCGCGCTTGTACCGTCGACGCATCAGACCCAGCACACGGTTGCTGCCCGATTGGAGAGGAACGTGAAAATGGGGCACAAATCGTTTCGACTGAGCTACAAAAGCGATGATCTCATCCGTAAGGAGATTTGGCTCGATGCTCGAAATTCGGAAACGCTCAATACCCTCAACTTCGTCTAAGGCTCGGACTAATTCGAAGAATGTTTCCTTCTTTTCGCCGTTGCTTATGCCAAAGTCGCCAATATTAACGCCAGTCAATACAATCTCTTTAACCCCACGATTAGCAATTTCATATGCCGCCCGTACTACGTTCTCAATCGTGTCAGAGCGGCTTTTTCCCCTTGCTAATGGAATGGTGCAGTAGGCGCAGGGATAATCGCAACCGTCCTGTACTTTCAGGAATGTACGCGTTCTGTCGTTAAGCGAATAAGCGGCATGGTAATCGATAGCTTCCTCGATGGGCGAATTGAATACCTGCGCCGGTTGGCCCGAGGGCACTTTTACAAACGTCGGCATGATTTCATGCAGACGGAATTTCTCGGCGGCTCCCAATACCGCATCAACGCCGGGTATCTCCGAAATCTCTTTCGGTTTCAACTGAGCATAACACCCCAAAATAGCTACATAGCCGTCTGGATTGATTTTCTGCGCTTCACGAACAATCTTCCGACATTTTTTGTCGGCATTATCCGTCACGGAGCAGGTGTTTATGATAAAGATATCGGGTTGTTGATTGAACTCTACCCGCTCGTAACCATGCTGTTCCATCAAGCGGGCAAGGGTAGAGGTTTCGGAGAAGTTCAGTTTACAACCGAGTGTATAAAAGGCGACTTTTTTCACAGTGAGTGATCTATTCTGCAAAATTACAAAAAAACAAGCGGGCGGGTTCCGTTTCTTAACCGACAGGCGGTAGTTTCAGGTATTAACTGCCTTCCTTGATGATGAAACATCGATTACTAATTCTTCTCATTAGTAGTGTATTGCCGGGGTTTATGCAGGCTATTCAGGCCCAGCAAAAGCCCGTGAGCGAAACCCTGACTTACGGCCCTGATTCGCAGCGGCAGCCAAATGTTCCGAAAGGGACCGTAACGAAATTTGTCTGGAAAAGTAGGGTTTTCGCCAATACCATCCGGGAATATTATGTGTATGTACCTGCCCAATATGACCCAAAAAGCCCGGCCGCGTTGATGGTGTTTCAGGACGGTCACACATACGTTAAAGAGGATGGCGATTTTCGGGTGCCGATTGTGTTTGATAACCTGATTCATCAAAAAGCCATGCCCGTTACGATTGGTTTATTTATCAACCCCGGACAGCATGGCGAGGAATTACCCAAAGACCCGTTCCGAGCAGACAACCGAAGTGTTGAGTACGACACCCTTACCGACCAATATGACCGCCTGCTAATTGACGAGTTGATCCCGGAAATCAGTAAGACATACAAATTGGCCGATTCACCGACGATGCGTGCAATTGGTGGTCTGTCGTCGGGAGGCATATGTGCGTTTACGGCTGCCTGGCAACGACCCGATTACTTCCATAAAGTGCTGAGCCACGTTGGTAGTTTCACGAATATTAAAGGCGGTTATGCCTATCCATCGTTGATTCGAAAAGCGCCAAAGCGAAAAATTAAAGTTTTTTTGCAGGATGGAAGCAATGATCTCGATAATCAGCACGGTAATTGGTGGCTTGGTAATCTACAGATGGACGCGGCACTGAAGTTTAGCCAGTATGACTACAAATTTGTTGGCGGCACCGGCGGACATAATGGCAAGCATGGCGGTGCTATCTTGCCTGAATCGTTACGTTGGTTATGGGCTGATGTTGTCAGTAAATGATAGCACAGATACATTGACTGCGTACTTTTGCCTTACTTATGCACTTATTTTATCAGCCTGACATTCGTTCGAACGAGTCTACTCACATTTTAACCGAAGATGATTCGCGCCATGCCGTAAAAACGTTACGCTTACGTGTTGGTGATTCTGTTCTGGTCACAGATGGACAAGGAAACCGCTATTCAGCCGTTATTCATACAACCGATCCCAGACGTTGTTCATTTCGACTAACTGATGTTCAAACAACGCCACCGCGCCCATTCTCAATTCGAATCTGTGTGGCGCCAACCAAGAATCTGGATCGAATCGAGTGGTTTATTGAAAAGGCAGTAGAGTTGGGTATTGAGCGGATCAGTTTCTTTTTCGGACAGCATTCCGAACGGCGTGTTTTAAAGATGGAACGGTTGGAGAAAATTGCTGTTTCGGCCATGAAACAGTCTTTACAATCTTATTTACCTAAATTAGACGACGCATTATCATTCAGTGAATTGCTGAAAACCATCACTGAAGAAGAACGGTTTATTGCCCATTTGCCAAATGATGAGCCGCCCGTGAATTTAGCTAAACGGGCAACCGCAACGGGTCAGTATGCTGTGCTGATTGGTCCGGAAGGAGATTTTTCGGATAAAGAAATTCAACAAGCCGTGGCCGCTGGTTTTCAGATGGTAACACTTGGACCAAATCGATTACGTACCGAAACAGCCGCACTGACGGCCTGTCAACTATTGAACTTTATAAACGCATGAGAAAGCTTCTTGCTCTGGTTATACTTTGCTGCTTCGTCTTCACCGCAAAGGCACAATACGCTTATAAAATTGCCAAGTTGAAATACAACGGTGGTGGTGATTGGTATGCCAACAAAACCTCGGTACCAAATCTGATTAAGTTTGCCAATGCCAATTTACGCATGAATATCTTTCCCGAAGAGGATATTGTCGAGCCGGGCAGTCCCGATATTTTTGGGTATCCATTCGTTCACATGACTGGCCACGGCAACGTGACCTTTAGCGATGGCGATGTACAGAACATGCGCCGTTATTTGATGTCAGGAGGCTTTTTGCATATCGACGACAATTATGGGCTGGACAAGTTTATCCGTCGGGAGATGAAAAAGGTATTTCCTGAACTCAGTTTTATTGAGCTGCCCTTCAATCATCCAGTGTATCAACAGAAGTTCAAGTTTGCGAGTGGTCTGCCCAAAGTACACGAACACGATGGTAAGGCACCGCAGGGGTTTGGCCTGATTTACCAGGGGCGCTTAGTGTGTTTTTACAGTTATGAGTGCGATTTGGGCAATGGTTGGGAAGACCAGAGTGTATATAATGATCCTGAACCAGTGCGCCAGCAGGCCCTGCGTATGGGTGCCAATCTGTTACAATACGCGACGACCACAAATTAATTAAAGTATTATTTGAGGAAGGCAAGCCAAAACGCCTTAAATTTCGTTAGTTTTGTAGGAGTATTCTCAGGTAGTAATCTTCACCCTTTAATAATCATTATTGTGATTGTACTGGCCGCGTTCATTGGGCATTGGTATCTGTCCCTGTTCTGCCAAACGTTCTTTCTGCACCGTTATTCAGCCCATAAAATGTTCTCTATGAGCAAATTCTGGGAGCGGTTCTTCTACGCGCTGACTTACATTTCGCAAGGTTCGTCGTATTTGAGCCCACGTGCATATGCTGTGTTGCATCGCATGCACCATGCGTTCAGCGATACCGAAAAGGACCCTCATTCTCCCCATCATACGAAAAATATTTTTACGATGATGTGGAAAACCAAAGATATTTACAACGCGGTTCTTCACCGTAAACAACCTATCGAGCGTCAGTTTGACCGGAATTATCCGGAGTGGAGCTTCATCGAAAAAGTGGGTGACTCCTGGGTATCCCGCGCTGGTTGGGCAGTTCTCTATAGCGTGTTCTACATTTTCGCGTTCATCTATTTAGATATGCACTGGGCATTCTTTTTCCTGCTGCCCGTTCACTTCGTCATGGGACCCGTTCACGGTGCTATCATTAACTGGAGTGGTCATAAATACGGTTATTCGAACTTCGACAACCAGGACAAATCGAAAAACTCATTAATTCTGGACGTCGTTATGATGGGTGAATTGTTTCAGAACAATCACCACAAACGCCCTAACTCGGCTAACTTTGGAGCCAAGTGGTTTGAATTTGATCCAACGTTCCCGCTCATCGGCATTTTGCATAAACTTCACGTTGTTCGGTTACGACCGTCTGCCGAAGCAAAAAGGGCACAGCACGAAGTTGGGCATGATCGCCGGGTTGAAGAGATACGAGACGAAGTAGAGGCTTAATTGTTATCTAGTTTTACTTCATAAAAAAAGCTCCGATACGTCGGAGCTTTTTTTATGAAGTAAAGCGGGTGGAAACCCGTTTATTCTCTATAAGTGCGGGTTTCCACCCGCTTTACTTGTTTATAGCAAATGGGCCGCAATATCATGCCATGATTTCATGCGCCGGAATTGGTTGTCTTCGCGGTTATGCAGGGCGTCGAAGAGCAATCCTTCACCCTTGAACGTATGCAGATTACGGGGTAAGTCGTCAATTAGATAATCGGTATTGAGAACACTCTTGTCGCCCAGGAAAATGTAATTGTGCCAGGAGATTTCCGGGAAGTGCTCCTGTAGCCAATCCCATTTTTCACGCAGTGAGTTAGGGAATTCCTGTGCCGCCGAAGCTACGAATATGTCATACTTCTGCATCAATTCTGCAATGACTTCTTTGGCGCCTTTCATCACCGGAATATCCCGAAAGAAACCGGGCTCATAGACCCGTTCTGAGATTGCTTTGTACTCGTGCTCATCGAATAATTCATGAAAAGACTTTTCTTTTAATTCCTCAAGTGTGTAGCGGGGCATATCCCCTTCCAGATACAATCGGATAAATTTAGCGTGAGTGTCGGCCATGACATCATCCATGTCAATAGCAATGCGTTGTTTCATTCAAGTCAGACCTTGCAGGGCTTTAGATTTATACTGTTATGTACTGTTAAAATAGTAATGACATTACCAAACTGTTATTCTTTGAGTTTCGGGTTTATACATTTTATCGCCCGGTTGTACGCTAAACGCTTTGTAGAAAGGCGTAAAGTTCATAAGCGGTCCGTTTACACGCCATCTGGCCGGTGAGTGCGGATTGGTGTTGACATACATACGCATATACTCATCCTTTGTTTTTACACGCCATATTCTGGCAATCGAGATAAAGAAACGCTGATCGGGTGTAAAGCCGTCCAGTTTAGTCGTGTCCTTTCCTTGCGCAGTGAGTTTGAACGCATCATATGCAATAGCAACACCGGCAATGTCAGCCGTGTTTTCCCCTACGGTTAGGGCTCCCTTTACGTGCATCGAATCGAGTACGGTAAACGAATTGTATTGATTGATTACCTGCTGTGTCTTCGCTTTGAATTTGTCGTAATCCGCTTTTTTCCACCAGTTAGTCACGTTGCCAACTTTATCATACTGTGCTCCCTGATCATCAAATGAGTGCGTTATTTCATGGCCAATCACCATACCGATGCCGCCATAGTTGAGCGCATCATCGGCGTTTACGTCGAAATAAGGGGATTGCAGGATACCAGCCGGGAAAACAATTTCATTGAGCGGAGGATTGTTATACGCCGTTACCGTTGGCGGAGTTGTGTACCATTCCGTCCGGTCGACGAGCTGGCCTACTTTAGCCAGGTTATACTGGTAATCATTTTTGTTGGCCGATAGCCGGTTTTCAAAATAAGCATCTCGTTTCACGTTCACCTTCGAATAATCCCGCCATTTGTCGGGGTAACCGATTTTCTCAGTGAAGGCATACAGTTTTTCTTTCGCCTTTGCCTTGGTGGAATCGCTCATCCAATCCAGTTTGTTGATACGAGCTTCAAATGCCTTTTCAAGGTTGTCGACCAAAACAGCCATGCGCTTCTTCGCCGATTCAGGAAAATATTTTTTTACATACAACTGAGCCAGTGCCTGTCCCAGCGAGCGATCAACCGCCTGCGTCATTTCCTCGGCCCGTGTTTTCTTAACCGCTTGACCAGTTAATATTTTCGTGTAGTCAAAGGAGGCATCAACAAACGGTTGGCTTAAGAAATTCGAATAATTGGTCAGCGCATTGGCTTTTAAATAGACTTTCCAGTCACTGATGGGAACCGATTTTAACAGCGTATTGAGTTTATCATAATAAGCTGGTTGTCCTACGTTGACCGAATCGGCCTTCACCCCTAAATTGGTTAATAATGTTTTCCAGTTCAGGGTAGGCTGTCTTTTTGACAAAGCCGCGACCGACAGTTTGTTGTAATTAGCTTTTACGTCCCGGAGTTCGATGTTGGTTCGGTGTGCAGTGGCCAATTGTTTCTCTAGTTCGTAGGCCATAGCTGCGTTTTTCTGGGCAGCAGTAGCTTCGGTCCCTGTTAATTCAAACAAGCGAGTGAGGTATGTTTTGTACGCTTTCTGAATGGCGAGCGTTGAGGAATCGGACTTTGTATAATACTCCTTTTCGGGCAAGCCAATTCCGCTTTGATAAAACTGGGCAATGTTGACCGTACTATGTTTGTCATCGGGCCCAACCGAAAAACCAATGATAGAACCATCACCAACCTGTTGTTCCTGTGCTACCAGCGTCAATAACGAAGGAACATCGGTCACCGCATCGATGCGGGCGAGTAGGGGCTTGATAGGTTCATAACTGCGTTTGTTAATCGCGGAGGTGTCCATTCCTGACGCATAAAAATCACCCACCTTCTGTTCGATACTTCCTGCCGGATTCTTGCTGCCTGACAGGCTGTCAAGAATACCTTGCAACCGTATGCGCTGTGGGTAATTCATGAAGGAATAAGCACCAACGCCTGTTTGACTGGGCGGTATCTGGGCGGTATCGTACCAAATGCTGTTGGCGTACATGAAAAAATCATCTCCGGGTTTCTTTGACGTGTCAACTCCAGTTAGAACTACACGTTTTGTGTCCGAATCAGAAACATGTTTACAGGCCACTGCCATCAGCAGGACTAAAGAAAAGCACACTAGTTTTTTCATGGATTGTAGGTAAAGGTATTTGTCAATGTACAGCCGCTTATCCCAATCAAAAGTTGACATGATCGGTTATGGTGGAGTAAAAAATTGTTAAAAAATCTACCAATGATTCAGGTATTCGGGGCATTGCCAAAGCTACTCAATAAGCGTACAAAGTTGTTATCAAATAACCGGTTGCAGAGGCAAGGTTAACCATTTATTTATAATTTAATAGAGAGGATATTGACGATTGGTTTACTTCAATCGGTCGCAGCGCCCTCCATCACGAACAATGCCTGACTACTTACCAAGGTAGTCAGGCATTTACCTAAAAAATAATAAAGTCACTTCCGGGCAATCAGCGTGTACCGTTTTCCGCTACTGGTAAAATCTAACGTAAAATCAGTGCCATTGATCGAGCCTATTCGAACGCTGTTAGTTGAACTGAGTATATCATACTCTTTGCCACTTGCCTTTCGGATCGTAAATGTGCCATAAGGCTCGGTACTCGTTTTTCCGTTTTCTGTTTCGATCACTGTCACATTAATTTGACTATCAGATGGGCGCGTTATCACCGCGTTGGCCGATGTGCCGTTTCCATCCGGATAGTTCACTGTTGTGGAGCCAATACTAATTCGACTCACCTGATACGTACCCGCCAGATCAGGCTCTACGTCTTTATTTTTTTTGGGTAAGCACGATACGACCGTCAGAAAGAGGATACTGAAAATGATTCTGTTTTTCATAAACGTCCTGGAAAAGTGTTTTCCTAAATAACATACACGTAAAGCAGGATAGCGGCAGCCGCCACAATACCAATGACCATACCCGCTAAAGCCAGTCCCTTGCCCTTGAATCGGTTGGGTTCTTTGCGGATTCGAGCCAGACTCAGCGCCCCAAACACAACAGCCGCAGCACCCAGTAGAAGTGAACCCAAGCCGGTGAAGATGGCCAGACCACCTGCTGAAATAGCGACAATAGCAAATGGATCGGTGCGGGGACCGTCGTTTTGCGGACTGGTAGGGCTATTGTAGGAATTTGAACTACCGCTCGAACTCGTGCCCGAGGAGTTGCTTCCCGATGTAAACCGTTCTACTTCGCCCGTCGAATACTTGATACTAAGAACGTCGCGTTTAGAAATCGTATAGTCTGGTCCATTGGGCCGGTCACATTTTTTATACCGAATTTCATTTACCGCCACTTCTTTTACTTTTGCTTCAATGACATCGCCATTGCGCAGAACGATTTGGTCGCATGTAGCATCAATGGGTTTGTGGGGTAAAAGCAATCTGGCGCGACGTAAGAGCGTAGACCGTCGAACAGTAGTCGCTATTGCGGCCTCCGGGGCAGGAGCGGATATTTCCCAGATTGGTTTAGTGGCAACGGGAGGACTGTCGATTAATGAAGCAGTAGCCGATGAATCCGGTATCGACCCGATTGCTGGTGTACTTATTGCCAACCGCTGAGGGGCTGGATGGGGAGTCGGTGCGAAGTAGGCCGTGGAGGCTCGTTGACAGGACGACAGGCCCCCGAGCATTATCAGGATAATCAGGAAAGCAAGACGGCTGAACAGAAGTCCACGTTCCTGACAGGCAGCGAAGGCCCGTATTTCCGATACGTATAGAAAGCGTTTTTTCACAACAGCTGGTCGTTTTGGGGTGATCTGGGTCGATCACCGGGGCAAAACTACCGGCTGGTTTCAGTGCCGACAATACCGCATTTGTATGATTTTGGTCCGAAAAGGCGATTCGTCACCCCGACGCTCGGCCCCGTTTTTCCGGCTTATTTACGCCCCAGGTACTTATTGACAGCCTCCACTTTAGAGTGTACCTGAAGTTTCTGGTAGATATTGAAGATATGCTTGCGCACAGTCGTGGGGCTGACAAACAGTTCGTTGGCTACTTCCTTATGGCTGTGGCCCTTCGACAGCCGGTCGAGAATTTCGCGCTCACGAGTTGTCAGGATGTCCAGTTCGCTGGGAGCGGTTGGGCTCGTATAAAATGAATCCGCAATTTTACGGGCAATGGTGCTACTCATGGGTGAACCGCCCTCATGCAACTCAGTGATTGCTTCGAGGAGTTTGTGGGGCGGGCTGCGTTTGAGAATATAGGCGTTAGCACCGGCTTTTAGCGCGTCAAAAACGGTCTCGTCTTCATCATACATGGTACACATCATAAACTGGGTATGCGGACAGAGCACTTTCAGTTGCCTCACACAGTCGATGCCGTTCATGCCGGGCAGATCAATATCCATCAGCACAACGTCGACGCAGAGACCCGGCAACTGATCGATTGCCAGTTCGGCATTTTCGAACGTAGCCTGACAACTAAACCCCTCCGCCCCATCGACCAAAATGGCCAGCGACTGTCGAATCGGCTCCTTGTCTTCCACGATGGCGACGGTAATGGTGGTTTTCATCCGGCAATATTGACTTTTTTTTTCGGTCGGTACTATACTACGTTTGTAGTATTTTGTCTGCTGGCACTAGCGGGTAGGGAAACGTAATTTTTACCCAGGTACCCCCCGGCGAGGACTCAATTTCGCAGGTGCCCCCCGATTCGCTCATACGGTGCTGCATGTTCCCCAGCCCATTCCGCAATCGGGTTCGCTCACTGGGTACAAACCCCTGCCCATCGTCACTTACCTCAATGAACAACCGGGCATTTTCTGGCCGAATCGTGAGCGATACATGGGTCGCGTGAGCATGCTTCACCACATTATGCAAGGCTTCCTTGACAGTCAGGAATACATTTCGGCGATCGATTCCCCGGATAGTGATCTCTTGGGGTGACTCATTGACCTGCGTAAGTAAGTGTAAATCTGTATTGTCGATAAACTCGCTGGCATACGCCCGTATATAGGCGATCAGTCCGTTGAGACTATCATTTTTGGTATTTAGCGACCAGATTATTTCGTTCATGGTGGTGATCATATCGGCTGAGATCGTCGAAATCTTTTCCACTTCAGACGTTGTTGACGTGCCCATACGGGTTTTGACCACTTCGCTCAACAGGCCAATGGCCGTTAAGGAAGCCCCCAGATCGTCGTGCATTTCTTTGGCGATGCGCAACCGTTCGCTTTGCTGTCCCTGCAACTGCGATTGTACGATTGCCAGCGCATGGGCGCTTTCGGCAGCCAGCAATGCGTTGTGGGCGGTAAGCTGGCGCTGTCGGGCATACAAGTAGGCGAATACTAACCCGCTCACAACCACTACGCCCGCGAGGGCTGCTATCAATATCCACAAATTTTGCCGTTGCCGGTCTTGTTCCAAACGATCAATCTGCCGCTGTTTTCCGGCCAGTTTTTGGCTGGCTTCAGCCTGACGCAGTTTGAGCTCATACTCCTCCAGAAGCGCTTTGGCCTCCAGAGTAGATAGCGAATCCTTGGTTTGCATGTATTTATCATACCAGGGTATAGCCGCTTTATAGTTGTGTAAACCCAGATTCGCGTTTGCCAATTCGCGGTAAATATTACGGAATTCCGATAGTCCAACTTTGTGTTGTTTGGCTAATACATGAGCCTGGTTTAGCAGGGTTTTTGCCTGTTCATATTGCTTCATTTCGTTGTACGTTTCGGCGAGTCCCGCTAACAGATGCAGTTCCTGAAGGGGATTATTGGCCGAATGATTCAGGCGAAGGGCCTTTTGGTAGTAATAAAGGGATGAATCAATATGAGTCAATTCTTTGTGCAGATTGGCCTGATTCCCATAGACATTGATCAGGAATACAATGTCGCGGGTCGAGTCGAGTAGTGGCAATGCTTTTTTATAATAGGTCATTGCCAGCGGCAATCGGTTTTGCTTCACATAAACCGTTGCCATGCTTTGATAATCCAGCGAGATATCCTGGGGCGAACTTTTGGCCAGCCGATCATTGGTAAGCGCCCGGTTAAAATAGGTTAGCGCCTGCGGATAAAGTTTTTCGGTTTCATAAATAAGCCCGAGATTCTGGTAGAGAACGGCGGCTTTCCGGCGATTGGGATGGGCAAGCATAAACGGAGCTGCCTGCTTGAAGTAGCCAATGGCTTCTTTGTTTTTACCCTGCCATTTGGCCGATTGCGCCAGCGCGAAATAGCATGTACTCCGGTATTGCTGATTAGTATCACGCAGGGCTTTCTGTAGCCCTTCATTGGCTAATTTGTGGGATTCATCATGGCGACCCAGTACATCGAGTAAATAGGTTATCAGCCGGATACTCTCAAAATAGCCTTTGGTGTAATCAATTTTTTGAGCGAACGAAAAAGCTCGTTGATAATCCTGTAAGGCCTTTTGAGGCTGCTGCATTTCAACGGCTTCTGCTTTCCTGAGCAGAGCCATGATGTAGGTCGTGTCTGTGGGGCTGGGTGCTCGTTGAGCAAAACTGCAGACGGAATAGAAAAACAGGAAAGAAGCTGGAATAAGGAGTTGTATAACCCGCATACCTGGAGCAGTTTCGCTATAAAGTTGATAGGCAAAGATACTGATCTGGCGGCTTGGATTAGTAATCGATTACTACATGTTGATCTTATTAGATTACAACGTCAATGGGGCGAAATCGGCTTAAGCCAAAAAGACTACTTCGCAAACTAAAACGACTACGAGCTGAAAACCCGTAGTCGTTTAGTTTGGTCCGGTCTTGAAACCCCGGTTATAGTTTAAGCGTTGTATCAAATTTTTCAAGGTAATCGGCGACGCGACGCACGAACTGGCCGCCCAACGATCCATCAACAACGCGATGGTCGTAGGAGTGGGAGAGGAACATTAATTGCCGAATACCGATAAAGTCGCCCTGTAGGGTTTCAATGACAGCCGGTTTCTTCACAATAGCACCAAAGGCCATGATGGCCACCTGGGGTTGAAGAATAATGGGCGTACCCATCAGGTTGCCAAACGTGCCAATGTTGGAGATCGTATAGGTGCCCCCCGCCAGATCATCGGCGGTGAGTTTATTTTCACGAGCGCGTTTTGTCAGGTCGTTGACCTTTTTTGTCAGGCCAACGAGATTGTACTGGTCGGCGTTGTGAATGACGGGCACGATCAGATTGCCACTCGGTAAGGCAACGGCCATCCCGATGTTGATTGCCTTTTTGACCAGTATCGAATCGCCTTCCACCGAAACATTGATCATCGGGAAGTCTTTTATCGCCTTCACAATGGCTTCGACCAGCATGGGCGTATAGGTCAGATTCTCGCCAGTCTGTTGTTTATATTGATCTTTTATCCGGGTGCGCCACTCCACAAGGGGAGTCAAATCAGCTTCAACAAACGAGCTGACGTGGGGCGAAATCTGCTTTGATTCGACCATCCGCTGCGCAATCAATTTGCGCATCCGGTCCATCTGGATAATATCAGTCTGGCCGTTTACAGAGCCATTTACCTGTTTTCCCGACTGCGTTGGCACAGGTTGTATAGCTGGGGTTGGTAGCTGGACACCGTTAGTTGCCTGTGGTGTATCGCCAGCTTTTGCCCCGTTACTCGTTGTGTCATACCCTCTACCTTCTGCCCGATCAATGACATAGGCAAGAATGTCTTTTTTAGTGATACGGTTCTCGGCGCCTGACCCCTGGATTCGGTCGAGTTCATCGCGCGAAACGCTTTCTTCCCTGGCGATATTCAGTACCAGCGGGGAGTAGAACCGGTCGGCAAAAATAGGTGAGTCGCCAGCCAGCGTTGTGGCAGACGTTGCCACGGCTTTCTCAACAGGAGCTGACCGGCTACTCATAGCCGCAATACTTGATTCGAGTTCATGGGCGGCTGTAAAAACCACCGACTCGTGCAACTCTGTTTCCTCGGGAGCCGGAACGTTGGCTACATCACCAATGCCAACGGGTGTTTGATCGGAATTCGCTGCCGACTGTTCGGCTGGGGTAGTCGAGGCTGGTTTTGTTCCTTTATCAATAGCTTCTTCGACTTCGATTCGGGCAATAGGAGCGCCCACAGCGACTACGTCGCCATTGTTTGCCAGAATTTCTTTCAGAATGCCATTATGCGGGGCAGGTACTTCGGTATCTACTTTGTCTGTAGCGACCTCCAGCAACGATTCGTCTGCCTCAATCCGGTCGCCCGGCTGTTTCAGCCAGGCGATAACCGTGCATTCCATTATACTTTCGCCCATTTTGGGCATAACCATATCAATGAGAGCCATATTCTTTTAATGAATAATGAAAAATGGATAATGAAGAATGATCAGATAATTAGGATACATTCTTCATTATCCATTTTTCATTGGTTTATAAGTTCTTCCCGCAGCATATTCAATACATACATTGTTGTAAGCTGAATGTTCTGGTCGCGGTATTGGCCCAGTTTGAGTAGTCGTGTCACGGTGCGCTGGTCGGTAGCACAGGCAATCCAGATCGTACCAACGGGCTTTTCGGGCGTTCCTCCACCGGGGCCTGCAATGCCACTCGTGGCAATCCCTACGTTTGTACCGAGTGTTTTGCGAACACCTTCGGCCATCTGGCGAATCGTTTCTTCGCTAACCGCTCCGAACTGATCCAGGGTTTCAGGTTGTACGCCCAACTGCGATATTTTTACGCTGTTGCTGTAGCTAACAACGCTTCCCCAGAAGTAAGCCGACGACCCCGGCACTTTTGTGATTTGAGCCGATACATAGCCTCCTGTACAACTTTCGGCAACGCTTAGTGTTAAATTTTTCTCAACCAGCAGCTTACCAACAACGTTTTCAATCTCATCACTGTCGAAGCCGTATACATTTTTTTCTATAAGCGGCATCACCTTCGCCACTTGCTCGGCCAGTTCCTGATCTAATAATGCATTATCGTCGCCGGTTGCGGTTAACCGAAGTTTTACACCGCCAAAACTTGGCAGATAAGCCAGTTTAATGTGGTCGGGTAGGGCATCTTCCCAGGCTTCGATCCGTTCGGCGAGAAATGATTCGCCAATGCCAACCGTCCGAATCATTTTATGCTTGATAATGGGCGTTTTAAAATGCTCGGTCAGTTTCGGCAGAATGCGGTTCGACATGAGGTGTTTCATCTCGAACGGTACACCTGGCAGCGACACATACACCCGCCCCTCGTGCTCGAACCACATGCCGGGAGCGGTGCCCCAATCGTTCTGCATATAAGTTGCATTGGCCGGGAGATCGGCCTGACCCCGATTTAGGTCGGTCATTTCACGGCCCCGCTTCTCGAAAAATCCCGTAACCAAAGCCAGGGCAATCTCATTGCGAACCATCCCGACACCAAAATAGGTACAAAGCGTCTTTTTGGTAATATCGTCTTTAGTTGGCCCCAAGCCACCGGTTATAATAATGATGTCGGCACGCTGATGGGCTTCCTGCAGGCTTTGCAAAATGGCATCCTGTTGATCGCCTACGGATGTTTTCCGGACAACACGAACGCCAATATTTGTTAGTTCGGTGCCTATCCAGGCGGTATTCGTATCGGTGATTTGGCCGAATAATATTTCGTCGCCAATGGTTATTACTTCGGCGCGGACGGTGTTGGTCATTTTACTTGAGTAATAAAAAAAGTAGAATTGAGTAAAGTGTGACGAATTGGGAGTCTGATTGTCAGTGTATCAGAATAAAACATCCAGTCTCCAGTTTACTTTACTCATTCGGTGTTGT
The DNA here is from genome assembly GCF_002831565.1 of Spirosoma pollinicola. Classification (NCBI taxonomy): domain Bacteria; kingdom Pseudomonadati; phylum Bacteroidota; class Cytophagia; order Cytophagales; family Cytophagaceae; genus Spirosoma; species Spirosoma pollinicola. The sequence goes on from NZ_CP025096.1 coordinate 1,725,013, forward strand.
CAAAAGTACGAAAAAACGATTTAGGGCCATTGGCCGTTATAAATTGGCAACCTGATTAAGTCAATCCTATGATAAAGAAAAAAGTTTTCGCAGCCGCCTTATTGGCGCTAACCATAAGTCAAAGCAGTTTTGCTCAGGACTCAACCAAAACGACAGCTCCGCAACAATCAGGTGGTGGCATTTTTGGTAAAGTGCTAAAGGCAGTCACGAATGCGACTTCGGGTACATCGGGTGGCCTGACCAGCAGTGATATTGCTACAGGTTTGAAAGAGGCTCTTCAAATTGGCATTAGCAAGGGCTCTGATCAGGCGTCGGCATTGAACGGCTATTTTAAAAACCCATTGCTAAAAATTGCCTTTCCACCCGAAGCGCAGAAAGTTGCTTCAACCCTCCGGCAGATAGGTTTCAGCAAGCAAGTCGATCAATTCGAGCTGTCGCTGAATCGGGCTGCTGAAGATGCTGCCAAAAAAGCAAAGCCGGTGTTTATCAAGGCCATAACATCAATGAGTATCCAGGATGCCGTTGGTATTTTGCGGGGGCAAAATGATGCCGCTACGCAATACCTGCGCCGGACGTCAGGTCAGCAACTGGTATCTGAGTTTACACCCATTGTTGATAGTACGCTTAAGAAAAACAATGCTACCAAATACTATTCTGAACTGGTCAACACCTACAACAAGGTACCGTTTGTGCAGAAAGTTAACCCAGATCTAACTCAATATGCGACTAATAAAGCGGTTGACGGGCTGTTCATTTTAGTGGCTCAGGAAGAGCAAAAGATTCGGGAAAATCCGGCGGCACGGGTTACGGACTTGCTGAAGAAAGTATTCAGCAAGCAATAGCCGCGATGGTGGTTTACCGAACTGGTGAACCACCATCGTGAGTATTGTTACTCCGAATTTCAGGGCAACATAAACGGTATTGACGGGCCATTATCACCCCTCCACCCACCGACGCAGATCGGGCGTGCGGGCAGTACTACCGATGAGCGGTTCGGTTCGGCCTACGATGCGTACAGCCAGCCTGTCATTGAAATAAGGTTCCAGACGATCAATATACCGGATGTGGATCAGCTCAGACCGATTGAGCCGGAAAAAACGGGCGGGGTCGAGCTGCTCCTCCAATTCGTTCAGGCTGCCATTCAGTGGGTACTTTTGTCCCTTTGTATCGTAAGCAAAAACAACCCCTTCGTCTGCCTGCATGTATGTGATCTCATCAACATCCAGCAGGTGAATACCCTGACGAAGTTTAACGGCGAAGCGTTGTCGGTAGCTCGTTTGTGCAGGGCGGAGCGCATCGCGCAATTGGTTCAGGACCGCTTCAGTTAACGTGGGTACGAGTGTGGTCAGCGACATTTGCAGCCGTGTATATTTGTCCAGTGCCTGCCGTAGCTGATGCTCGGTAAACGGCTTAAGCAGATAAGCAATACCGTTTCCCTGAAAGGCCCGTAACAAAAACTGATCGTAGGCCGTTGTGAAAATAACTGGGCAGCTCACCTGCACCCGGTCAAACAAGGCAAACACGTTACCATCCAGAAGTTCAATGTCCGAAAAAAGTAAGTCGGGTGCGGGGTTGCTTGACAGCCAGTTGGTGGCTTCCTGAACGCTGGGTAATGTGGCCAAAATATGGGCATCAGGTACTAATCGAGTCAGTAAATCGACGAGTTGACGGGCAGCTATGGCTTCGTCTTCGAGTAGAACAATGGTCACGGGCAGCTATTTACTAACAGTAAATGGGTTATTCGATTCGACAACAGCGGGACGCAGGATTGGTAACGTGACGACAAACTCGGTTGCTGTCGGCTGCACCAGCACGGCCTTATCCGACAGCAGTTGGTAGCGAGCCTGTAAATTCCGAAGGCCCGTTCCCGTAGAGTCAACGGGAGTAAGTTTAGGACGCAGTTCATTCCTCACCACGACGGCTTCATCCGTAATCGTCAACTCAATCAGCAAGGGGTCGGTGTCGCTGCTCTGGTTATGCTTCACGGCGTTTTCGACCAGCGTTTGCAAACTTCCCGGCAGAACCAGCACACTAAGCGTGTCGGCAATACGCATCGTAGTCACGATTTCGTAAGCCCGCCCAAACCGTTGCCGAATCAGATAAATGTAATCGCTGAGAAAGGCCAGTTCGTCGGCCAGCGGCACAACGTCTTCATCTTTGTTCCGAATGAGGTAGCGATACAACGCCGAAAATCGGTGTAAATAGGCACTGGCCTGTTCAGGACTGCGCTCAATAAGGGCACCCAGCACATTCAGGTTGTTGAACAGAAAGTGCGGGTCGATTTGTGCTTTGAGGTGTCGCAATTCGGCTTCTGCGCGTTCTTTCTCGGTGTGGACCAGCCGTTGTTGTGTCTCAAAAAACTGTTTCCCCGTCAATACCGCTGCCAACACACTCGCCTGAGGGGCGATGTTTACCAGGCTGGTAATGACACTGAACCATCGGAACGGTTGATCCTGGTAATGAAGCAGCCAAAGGCCGAACCTATGGACAGTAGCAAAAATCAGTAGTGCTCCCAGTAAAGAAAAAAACAACATCAAATACCGGCGGGTGAATAGAAAGGCAGGAAACAGGATGTAAACCATCAGAATGGCTAATCCTGAATGGATGAGCACATCGAACGCCCAGCCAGTCAGAATAAACCACCAGGGACGGCCCAGATTGCCGAATACCATAAAGGGGAAAGCCATCGCCCACAAAATCGCCATCAATGTCCAGTCGGAGCGGGTGGGCTTGCGAAAGTTCGGCTGACTAATTTTCATTTGTTGGGTTGGTTAAGGCCATCAAAATTAAATGGATTTGCGCTTTCTTCCCGCTGTTTCTTGAATCCAAGATTATAGCGCACACTAAAACCAACCCGGCGGGTGTCGCCCCGACGAGAACCCTCCGCCATAATACTACCCTGATTCAGAACAAACGTATTCCGGTTGGTATAGACCATGTCCGAAAGAGATAGGGTAACCATCAGTCGGCTGTTCAAGAACTTGCGGTTGATGCTCATATCGACAGTACCAAAATTACCGAGTTCATAAAACTGCCGCTGCCCATGAATCGACCAGAACCCGTTAACCTGAAGCGTAGAGCGACTATCGAGGTCAAGCTGGTGATAGGTCAGCAATGTCCACGAACCCCGATTGAAGGTAAGTGGCTGGCCTTCATACTGCCCCAGGTATTGGTTATAATTATACTGCCCGATCACAACGAAGAAATAGCGGCCACCGGGTGGAATACCGAGCAACATGCGAAAGTAAGTCTCCCGATTTTGACCGAGGTTGTCAGTTGTTCGGTAAGCGATGCTGGTGTTAACGTGGCTCTGGTATAGCACACTTGAAAAGAGCTGCTGCGTGTAGTTCTGCCCCACAGACAGAATCGGCAGGTTAGCTACGCTTAGGTTAGCCTCCACGTTTTGCGTAAATTGGGGTTGTAAGGCTGGATTACCCGTTTCGTACAGATACTGATCTACGTAGCGAATAGCGGGATTTAGCTGCTCATACCCAGGTCGGGTAATGGACCGACGATAAATGAGCGATGCCTGAACGGGAAAATTAGCGATGGACACCACCGGCCGACTCAGGTAAAGATAGGGGAAGAAGTCGGTGCGCCGGACCCGGAAGGTAGTGTCGGTCGGAACACGCTGATGGCCGTCCATATTCGTATTTTCGACTCGAAGCCCGGTTTTTAGGATGAACTTACCAAATGTTTTAGCCGCCTGTACATACCCACTATGGATGCCATCGGTATAGTCGAAGGTATTAGTGCGGGACAGATCAGGCTGGCGAACCGCCTGGAGAATATTGACGTAATTAGTCTTGCTGGCCAGCCATTGGTTACTGGTTTTCAAGCCCGCTTCGAGTGTTAATTTATGCGGCAGTTTCTGAATCCAGTCTAGCTTGGCAGTTGCCAGTTGTCGGCGATTCAGGAGGGTGCCCTCACTAACCAGCGTAGGGTTTATCGGGAGTTGAAACTGGGTCTGGTATGCCTGGTCCGTACGGTTGTCGAAGTAGCTGTACGAAAAGTCTGCTGTGATTTCAGATCCCAGCGAATCGAGTTTATAGCGACTGGATAGCCCCTGCGTTAGCGATCCGTTTCGGCCTTTGTTCTGAAGTGTATTGATATTTTCGACGAATGGCTGGCTGCCCTCTGTCGCCCGGATTTGGGTGGTGTTATCAGCAAAACTGTTGGTAAACCCATAATTTGCCCGTCCATCAAGATTCACTTCCCATCGCCGGTTTAGTTGGTAGCCCAGGCCATACCCCGCAAAGAGTGCATCGCCCGGCGTACGGGTATAAGCTTCCTGGCTGATGGTCTGGTTGCCGGGTAGCTGTCGTGAACTGGTTAGCAGGTCATAATTATTTCGTCGACTGTAATTTATATTCAGGTAAGTTGATCGAGTTCCGTTACCATCGTTCAGACTAAACCCAACGCCCTGATTGCCAAATCTCCCCTGATTCATGTTGGCGGTTACGCTTCCCGTCCGGCCCAGTTTGACTCCTTTTTTCAGGACAATATTTACCGCTCCTCCGGCGCTCGACGCATCATAACGGGCCGAAGGCGTCCGCATCACTTCTATTCGTTCAACGCTGTTGGGTGGGAGGCTCCGAAGTAACGTGGCCACGTCCTCGGCGCTCATACGCTGCTCCCGGCCATTAATGTAAATAGTGGCTGGTACTGCACTATTCAGATAAACATTGCCATCCTGATCCAGAAACAAGCAGGGTGTCTTGGTAAGTAGTTCGAAAGCGTTCGTACTGCTGTTAGCAATGAGCTCAGGGTTGATTATGGTTTTATCGTCCTCCTGCTGCATAAGGGCTTTCCGGGCCGTGACCGTCACGGTCGTTAACGTTTTGGCTTCGGCTTCGAGTGTGAAACGGAAAGTGGATTGGGCTTTCGTCAGCCGGATTCCCTGAGTAAGGGGCTTTTTGCCCAGCGCGGTCACGCTCAACGCATAGAGTGCATCAGACCGCAAATTCAGTTGAGCGATACCCGCCGTATCGCTGATGGTAGTGACCTGGCTGGTGGAATCCGTCCAGAGCCGAAGCCGCACCGTAGCCCCAAAGATGGGCTGTTGTTTAGCGTCGGTCAGCACAATCCGAACACGGCTTGACCCAGTAACGGATGTGGTCGTTGACGGAGCCGATTGTGCCCATAAACCAGAGGGTAAACATAAAAGGGTAAAGGCGAAGAATAGGAGTCGCATAACGAAGGATCATTTTTCTTTAATGATCCAAACGTATACCTCGTCTCGACGTTATACGCTTCTTTTTTGCCCAAGTAGGGGAAATTATCGATGAGTAGGGGAGAAATGGCCTTTAAACAAAGCAGCTGCTAACGCCCCAACCAGTCTTTAAACTCAGACAGGCGGCTCAGACTAACGAACACATCTTCCTTTGCCGAGGGCTGCAAATTCAGTTTGAGCTTGCCCGCCGAGTAGGTATGAATGGCCTGAATGGCAGGTCGGGCAACCAGGAACTGGCGGTTCACCCGAAAAAACAGGGAAGGATTAAGTAACCCCAGTAACTGGTCGAGGCTGTATTCGAGGGGCATAAATTGACCGGCCTTGTTTACCAGAAATGTAGCTTTCTCCTCTGTGTAGAAATAAGCAATATCGGACACTTCTACACTGTGGATTTTGGTGCCAAGGCTAATCATGAACCGCTCTTTAAAACCGACTGTCTGGGGTTTTTGCAGCAGTTGTAGAAGCGTATTAAGATCAGGCGTCGTTGAGGAGTTGCGAACGGCTTTGAATTTGTCCAAAGCCGCCACCAGTTCATCGTAGTCAATGGGTTTGAGCAGATAGTCGATGCTATTGACCTTGAAGGCTTTTAGCATATACTCATCATAGGCCGTCGTAAAAATAATGGGTAGACGGAGTTGAAGCTGTTCGAACACGTTAAAAACCAGTCCATCTTCCAGGTGTATATCCATAAAGGCCAAATCTGGCAAAGGATGGTCCTTAAACCAGGCAACCGTCTCGCTGACAGAGGGAAGCTGGGCCAGAATGTTAATCGAGGGCTCATATTTTTTTAGTAGGCGCACAAGCTGGCGGGCGGTGCGATCTTCATCTTCGATTAGGACGACATTCATGATAGCAGGGGGAGTTTTACCAAAAATTGACCAGTATCCTCGCCATACCATACCGCACGGTCGGTGAGCAATTTATAGCGGTTTGCAATATTATTCAGCCCGATTCCAGTCGATTCGTCGGCCTGGTCACGAGCCTGTAAGGAGTTCGTAATCCATAGATACCCATCCTGCACAAGAATATGCACGCGAAGCGGTTCGCGTACCGACATGCGATTATGTTTAACTGCGTTTTCCACAAGTAATTGCAGTGATAAAGGGGCAATGCGGTACTGTTGCTGTATGTCTGCCGGTACATCCAGGGTAACGTCAAATTTATTTTCGAAGCGTATCTGGAGTAGAAACGTATAGGACTGAATGAAATCCAACTCCGTTTTGAGCAGTACGGTAGCCTGGTCGCGTTGCTCCAGAATATACCGATATACTTTGGCAAGTTGCTTTACGTACTGCTCCGAAAGATCAGCGTCTTCGTGAACCATAGACGTGAGAATGCTCAGGCTGTTGAATAAAAAATGGGGGCTTAGCTGATTTTTCAGGGCTTCAAACTGGCTGATAGCTGCTTCTTTCTCCAGCTGTTCAGCTTTAAGCTGCACATCTTTGAGTTGCAAATACGAGCGGGCAATGATTGTCAGATAGAAGGCTGATAGCATAATCACCACAGAAAACCCATTATTAGCCCGTTTTATATAGGTGAACACCTCCGCAGGCATGTCCGAACTATTGGGTTTGGCTTGTAGAGCAGGCCAGAATTGAAAAATTAATGTAGCAATCAGGTGAAGGATCTGTTGAAAGACCTGGATATAGAGTATAGATAGAACCAGCGAAATCAGGAAGGTTACGGCTAAAGCTCCCCAGTTGAATCCCAGTAGAAAATCGTCACCGAACCGTCTGAACAACAAGTGCTGAATCCAGTCGGTCACGCTGATCCAGAAGAAATACAATACAAGGGCAAGTAGCAAAATTGGGATAAGAATTGGCAGAATATGCAACAGACTGGCTACGGTGCGCGCTTTCTCAGGTAAATTAACATAGAGCAGGAGGGGAGAATACAGCAACAGCAGCCGGATGGCCAGTTGCCATTTTTGCCTGGAAGTTAACCTGTCAGTCATGGTTAAACAGAATAGGAATCGGCCAAAGTTGCAGACAGGCGATGGATAACCCAAACGAAAGTGGACAATCACGCCAATTATCTCGAAGAGTGCGGGTAATGGCGGGAAGAGTACAGATCTGGTCAATAATTGACAGCCAAAATCGTACTCCTGAATTGTTTAGTGCAGCGTAATTATCTTTTGTAAGTGGGTTTACTATTAACCCATAAACGAGTCATTATTCAGGTACTCAAGTTTATTAGCCCACACAAGCGCAATTTGGGTGGCTCGTTGGCGGACCTCATCGACAGCTTCGCCCGTAAAATTCTCGGATAGGGTAGCCGAAAACAACTTAAGCCAACGGTCAAAATGATCTATGGTGAGGGTATGTTGCTGGTTAATAATCAAATGCGGGCGGAAAGGGTGGCCGTCATAGGCGTTATTGCCGAGAATCAGCGACTCCCAAAAGGCATACATTTTAGGTAAGTGTTTTGTCCAGTCCACCTGGGCTACATCCGTAAAAACAGGGCCAATAAATGCGTCGGCCTGTACTTTTTCGTAAAACGAATCCACCAGAAATCGAACAGCTTCCGGCGAATCCAGCGTTCTTTTTGACATTTCAGTACTATTTTATTGGAAGAACCCCGGCTTGGATAGAAAACGTTTCTTTGTAAGTGTCTGCGTTAAACCCGAGGGCAATAATTCGGCCATCGGCTTCAATCAGCGGCCGACGAATAAGGGAAGGTTTCTCGATCATCAAGGCAATGGCTCCTGCGGCATCGGTGGGTTTTTCGGCATCAGAAAGCTTCTTCCAGGTTAATCCGTTGCGGTTTACTAATTCCTCCCAGGGCTTTTGCGATAACCAGTTTTCAATTGTTTTCTGGTTGATACCCTGTTTTTTATAATCGTGAAATTGATAATCAATGGCCTGTTGTGCTAACCAGACACGGGCTTTTTTTACCGTGTCGCAGTTGGGAATGGCATATAAGGTGTACATGAGGGATGTTAATTTGGGACGAAAGTACCTAAAATGCCGTTTCCCGTTCTAGCAAACGCCGATGTTTGTTGACAGTCAAGTCGCGGGTTTCGCCCGCGCTACGTATTTTTGTATCTATGAAAAAATCAGACATTCATTTTTCGGTTGAACTCGACAACCAAAATATCCCTGAGAAAATATACTGGGAAGCCACCGATAACCCAAACGAAGGCCTGAGCGATACGCGGGCTATTGCCATTTCACTTTGGGATCATTACCATAACAGCACCCTAAAAATTGACCTTTGGACGAAGGACATGGAAGTGGTGGATATGAAACGCTTTATGATTGAGATCATGAGCGGCATTGCTGATACTGCCCTGAGTGCAACCGGCGATCAGCGTATGGCAGATGATATTGAGAAAACATGTCAGGTGTTGAGCAAGCGGCTGGAGGAGGAAATTAAACAGCAAAAACAGCAACAGCAATAGCTGATACCAGCTCGGCAACTTTGGTCGTTAATTTGCTGAGATGTACATCGTAACGACTGTCCTTATTTTATGAAAAAGATACTTTTGCTACTTCTGGTAGCTAACATTACGCTCGCGCAGAAGTCTGGCGGTATTCTATTCAAAACCACACCGATTGGTAGCGTTTTCCAGGAAGCAAAACGGGCGGGAAAGCCGGTATTCGTCGAAATTTATTCGCCCACCTGCCATACCTGTCAGAGTTTCATACCAACGCTGGCCGACAGCCGGGTAGGTAAATTCTATAATGCCAAGTTCCTGAGTACAAAGCTCGATATTGGCGAGCCTGCCACACGGGCGTTTTTAGAAAGTCGACACTTGTATGTGCCTTCGTTGCCCTTGTTTCTGTATTTCGATCCGCAGCAGAATCTGGTTCACTTTGCCATGAGCAACAATATGACGGATGAAGTGATTCGGCATGGTACCAATGCAATGGACCCCCAGGCTCGTAGTCAGAACATGAAAATCCGTTACCAACAAGGTGAGCGGGCGGCCAATTTCCTGATCGACTATGCCATGTATGGCCGTGTTATCAAAGATACAGTTGCCAATATGGCGGCAATGAATGAATACGCCCGGCAGCAGTCGGCGGCAACGTTTGCCAATCAAACAAACTGGCTGGCCTTACAGAAACTCGTGCTGGATTTTGAAAATCCGATGTTCCAGTACATGCTTGGACATTTGGAGACCTATCGGAAAGCCTATGGTGCAGAGCCTGTTTTGCAGGTCGCCGAAAATATTCTAATGTCGTCGCTGTTCAGTGGTCGTGGCGCACAATATCCGATTTCTAAAATTTTAGAGGTGAAGCAGGATTTAATAAAAATTGGCATTGATCCGAAAATAGCAGCCAACCGGACATTGTTATCCGAGGTGAGCGCCTACTTCCGTGCCCGTCAAACGGCGAAAGCTGTTGAACGGATGGATAATCAGGTTAATTCCAATCAGTTGACGGTGCCAGAGTATATGTATATTTCACGGCTTTTCAACCGGTCGAGTCCCGATGCAGTGGATGCACCTACGGTTGTCAAGTGGATCAATAAAGGCCTTGCGTTGAAACCGGGTCCGAAAGAACAAGCTGATTTATACTACGAAATGGCTGAGGCCTACCGTCGGGGCGGCAAAAGTGCTGATGCTCAGAAAGCCGCTCAAAAGTCGATGGAGATGTCTCAGGCAAGCCACCTTGACACCCGTCGGAATGTAGAGCAACTGGGGAAACTGAAATAGGTTTACGGTATTTGGTTTACGGTTGGCTGACGCGGCTATTGATGATGTGTCAGCCAACCGTAAACCAAATACCGTAAACCTTACTTTTGGTACACCGGTCGTGTAAACGGCGGTTGAAGGAGAATGTGAAATGAATTTTCGTCGCCAAGTGAAACGGCCCGGCGGAGGTCATTTTCTGCCTGGGGCAACTGCCGAACCTGAATGCGGGCTAAGGCTCTCCACCGATAAGCATCAGGCTTTTCATCGCGAAAATGCCAAACGGCTTTATCAAATTCCCGGAAAGCCTGTTGGAAATCAGCTGTATAGTAATAAGCCATGCCACGGTCCAGGTAGCATTCGGCCAGGGTATTATCTCGGTTGATAGCCTGCGTCAAATCATAAATGGCCGAAAAATGATTTTCCTGTACAAGCTGGCATTTGCCTCTGTAGGCGTAAGCAATGGCTGATTTTGGGTACTGCCGAACCGCATCATCGAAATAATGATGGGCTTCTATAAAGTTCCGGTTCTGAACCAGGTCAATACCTTTCTGGAATCGTTTTCGGTCTTTGTCAGATGGCGTATCATGATCCACCAGAAAGAACCGGAGGGTCAGATAAATTCCGAAAAAAAGACTTAAGAGTACAACTTCCATAACCAAGTCTGGTTTTTTCCCAACCTTACGAAATTAAGCGTTTCAGGCTGTTTTGACAAACTATTTTCTCAGATTAATCCTGCCCTAACTGCCTTCGGTAAACTCGCTCTGACCAGTTCATACGAGTGGTCAATCCACTCCTGAACTTCGCTTGTACGAACGCCACCGTCTATCGTGATGGTGTTCCAGTGCGTTTTATTCATGTGGTAACCGGGTGTTACGGCGTTATGTTCTTCACGAAGTTGAACCGCTCGTTCAGGATCACATTTTAAGTTGATCGTTGTTGGCTGGCTTTCGGTCGATAGCAAAGCAAACATCTTTCCGCCAACCTTAAAAACCAGCGCATCACCACCAAATGGGAACGACTCGGTCGCATTTGGTTTGCTAATACAATAGTCGCGCAGGGCTTCCGTGTTCATCGGGTGCAATGACGAACGGTGTAAAAAATAATCGCAAACAGAAACATAAGAATCGAGATGCGATTGATGCCATGCATCATCCTTAGGTTCACACTAGTTGGACTTTTTGGGTCGGGTTTACGAAACACCCGTAAGAAATAGGTGAAAACAGGCCCAATTTTGAAATAATCAACGAATTTATTCACGGGGAAATCAATGGAAAATGGATAATGAAACTAGTTAACTACATAACAAAAATGATTGCCAGAACATTTACTTTACGACCATTATTCATTCACTAAGCTTGGTTCAATCCAGCGGCTGTCTTCCCGAATAAGCTCAATCAACTCATCGACGGCACGGTCGGCAGGAACCGATTTTTTGATCACCTCCTGACCGCGATAAAGCGCAATCTTGTCGCGTCCAATGCCCACGTAACCATAATCTGCATCGGCCATTTCGCCCGGCCCATTAACGATGCAGCCCATAATACCAATCTTAACCCCTTTAAGATGGTCGGTACGCTGCCGTATTCGGGCTGTTGTTTCCTGTAAGTCAAACAGCGTCCGACCGCAGGATGGGCACGATATGTATTCGGTTTTGGTGATGCGCGTACGAGCGGCCTGTAATATGCCAAACGACAAACTGTTTAGCCCTTTTAGTGAATCAGCAGACCCCGACATTCCCACCGATGACAACATTGTGCCATCACCCAGACCGTCGATCAGCAACCCGCCTACATCGGTGGCAGCATAAAGCGGCAAATTCTCTTCAGCCACCTGGGTATAGGCTCTGCTAATAACTACCGGCGTAGTTAGCCCTTGATTCATCAGTTCGACAAACAACCGCCGAAGCTCAGGCATAGCATGTGCGTTGTCGGACGAAATAATCAACACAACCGTTGGGTCATTACGCAAAGAGACAAGCAGTTCGTTCGATAGCTCAGGCAAGGATACACGAACAAAATTCAGGCGAGTTTGCAATTGCGTCTGGGTCGCATGAGCTGTCAGATAGTCCGTTGCGGATAACACCGGCGATGTATTTACCTGATCTGAATAGGTTTGCCAGACGGCATAATCCAGAATCTGTCTAAGGCCATTAGGCAGCATGAACTGCGCGGGTTGCGAACCCGTGTATATATAGTCTGCACCAAGATCGTTCATCCGCCACTTATCGGGTTCGGGCAAGTAAAAATGCCCGACAGGATGAAGGTCCCTATGTTCCGTAACTGGTATCTGACTAAAGTCGGCAATGACACGAGGGACATTCTGCCCGCCAAAATTGGCTACTTCGTGCGTTTTTCGACGGGTATATTGAAATGGATTGATCGGGTAATGCGTAATTTTCGGAATTGGATTACTGGTTGCTGCCCGGTTTGTATACCGATCAATCAACGCCTTTGCAACGGGGGCTTCCCGCTCGGGCTCTTCCGTTAGCGATACCCGAACGGTATCCCCAATGCCATCTTCCAATAGCGTTCCTATGCCCAGGGCTGACTTAATACGCCCATCTTCGGCCTCACCGGCTTCGGTCACGCCAAGGTGCAATGGATAGGGTTTCAGCCCTTCCTCATCCAGACGTTGTACCAGAAGTCGATATGCCTGCACCATCACCTGCGGGTTGCTCGACTTCATCGAGAGGGTAATATTGTAATAGTTTTCGGCTTCGCAGATGCGCAGAAATTCGAGCGCCGACTCAACCATACCCACCGGAGTATCGCCGTACCGACTTAAAATACGGTCTGAGAGCGAGCCGTGGTTGGTGCCAATTCGCATGGCCGTACCATATTCTTTACAGATACGAATGAGGGGCAAAAATTTAGCCTGAATGCGCTCCAGTTCTGCTGCATAGGCCGCGTCGGTATAGTCGATGAACTCGAAGCGTTTCCGGTCGGCATAATTGCCCGGATTGATACGAACTTTCTCGACTATACGTGCTGCAAGTTCGGCTGCGTTTGGTGTAAAGTGAATGTCAGCTACCAGAGGGGTGTTGTATCCTTTAGCCCGCAATTCTTTGCGAATGTTTTCTAGATTCTGAGCTTCTTTTACGCTCGGTGCAGTAATACGAACGTATTCGCAACCTGCTTCGATCATCCGAATTGTCTGTTCAACAGAGCCTTTCGTATCCATCGTGTCTATAGTTGTCATCGACTGAACCCGGATGGGGTAATCGGAGCCCATAGGCACATCGCCAATCGTAACCGTACTGGTTTTTCGGCGGATGTATTGCGTGAGTGAAGGCGTGTACTGAATAAGTGATTCAGACCGTTCCGGCGAATCGGTATTAGTTGATAAAGAAGGAGAAAGCAACGAATCGAGCATACAGGTATCGGCAAGGCCGTTTGACCAGGCAAAGGTACGGAAAAAGCACTTTCCGGCGGTTTACCTGTTTAGTTGAAAAACGTTATGCTGAACGCAAATGTTCGCCTGAATACATATTATCCATAAATGTTTTCTTGGTTGATTATTAGATAGTTATCTGATTTTTGGAAAACAAATTAGTGAACTGGCTCGTTAAAACAACAAATGATAGTCTCCTCCTTTTACCGAAGGAGGGATATATACAACCTGGTTTTTAAAGTCGATATGTTATGAATACGAAATGGATAAGTGCTTTGGCACTGACAGTATTGATTAGTGCCGGGGCCTATGCTCAGGACACAACGGCTTTGAGCAAGAAAGAAATTCGGCAGCAGGAGCGTGCCGAGCGAAAAGCACGCGTTAAGGAAGATCTGAAAAATGCGGGCCAGCGTGTCGGCAGTGCCGCTACAGAGGTGGGTAGGGGAGCTAAAGAGAAAGCAAAAGTAGCTGACGAAGCCGTTAGCAAGGGTGCTGCAAAAGTAGGCAGCACGGTCAATAAGGGGTTAGACAAGGCCGAAAACGCAATTGTTACAGAAGCCGACAAAATCAAAGCGAAGCGCGATTCGTCACGTGCCGAAAAAGCCCGTCGTGATTCCCTATAGTAATAAAAACTAGCGTATAGGTGCCGCACAATTGTGCGGCCCTACGCTAGTTTTGCCATCACTTTGGCGTATTTCCCGCGCCAGTGTTTCCAGCGTTTATGCGACCAGAGCCAGTCGGATGGGTGATTACAAATACTCTGCTCCAGATGATCTCGATACGTCTCCAGAATGGCTCCTTCTGACAGGTTCTCATAAGGCGGTTCTACAATGAGTGTAAAGGTGCCTTCGTAATAGCCCCGGCGAACTCGTATCAATTCCAGAAAGAACACGGGCATATGCCGGCTTCGGGCCAGACGCTCGGTGCCAGGGTAAAAAGGGGTATCCCGGTGTAAAAAATCCATCCAGTAGCCTTGCTCCGGGACATCAGGAACCTGATCGGCCACCAGGGCAATAACCCGGGGAATATCTTTGCGAACGATCATCTGGCGGGGTAGCAGTTGCATGGGTGTAGGTACTGCACCGTGACTGGCCCGGACCTGCTGCATGATTTTCTCCATTCTGGGACTGGTCAACGGTTTGTATACGCTGTCGACCGGTATGCCAATAACAACGGCCGCCGATGGAACCCATTCCCAATTGCACTGATGAGAACCTGTGCAGATTACCGTCTGGCCAGCGCTCAGAAACGATTTTATAACTTCAGGATTCGTATAAACGAACCGCTTTTTTAATTCGACGGGAGATATGCTGGTAAGTTTGATAGTTTCAACAAGAATATCGGTCAGATTTCGGTAGAAATCATTGGCTATCAGACGAATATCGTCAGGCGACTTGCTTGGAAACGAGTGTCGTAAGTTTTCCAGAATAACCTGTTCCCGGTAACGGAATATGTATCGAATGAAGAAGTACAAGACATCCGAAATACCGTAAAGGATACCGAATGGTAAATGGGACACAAGTCGAAAAAAAATCATCTGGTGGGTACACCAAGTAGTAAGGTAAAACCATTGGCTGCCCTAAAGGTAAAAATTACAAGTTTGAAAGGCTATAACTATATATGTATTTACCGGCAGTATGTGTACTAGCTTAGTTTTGCGCTTACTTTAGCGTATTTCCCGCGCCAGTGTTTCCAGCGTTTGTGCGACCATAACCAATCGGATGGGTTATTTCGGATAGACGTTTCAAGTACGTCGCGATACCCTTCCATAATAGCTCCAGGCGGAAGATCATCATAAGGCGGCTCGGCAATAAGCCGGAACGTCACTTCATAATAGCTCCGGCGCACCCGAACAATATCAAAGAAGAAGACCGCCATTTTTCGACTACGGGCCAGTCGTTCGGAGCCGGGATAAAAAGGCGAATCCCGATGTAGAAAATCAGTCCAGTAAGCCTGCTCGGGTACATCAGGTACCTGATCGGATATTAATCCAATAATTCGGGGTATGTGCTTGCGAAGCACCATTTGCCGGGGCAGCGAGTTCATTGGCGTCGGAACCGGCCCCAGATGCGACCGGATATGAATCATTAACTGTTCAAAAAACGGGCTGGTCAGGGGCTTGTAAATACTATCGACCGGCATTTTATTTAATACCAAAGCCGCCGGTATCCATTCCCAGTTCGCCTGATGGGAACTCATGCCTATGACTGTTTCGCCCGCCAGAATTCGTTTTTGAATCAGGTCAATATTTGGAAACCGTATATGCTTCTGGAAAAATTCTGGCGGTAGACTTGCTTGCTTTATTGTCTCTACAATCAAATCGCCCAGATTTTTATAGAAACCTTTGGCAACGGCTTGAATGTCGGCCGGTGATTTTTCGGGAAAAGATAGTCGCAGATTTTCCAGTACCACTTTCCGTCGATAACGGATAATGTACAGAAGT
The DNA here is from genome assembly GCF_002831565.1 of Spirosoma pollinicola. NCBI lineage: Bacteria > Pseudomonadati > Bacteroidota > Cytophagia > Cytophagales > Cytophagaceae > Spirosoma > Spirosoma pollinicola. The sequence goes on from NZ_CP025096.1 coordinate 1,740,718, forward strand.
AAAAAAGACAAAACATCGGAAATGCCATATAATATAGGGAGAGGCAAACGCGATAGGAATCGAAAAAAGATCATTAGTTGAGTGTAGGGCAAACGTAGGCGCAAAGGGTCGTTTGCCGGGAAATTAAAAAAATACCAAAATCAGTTGACAGTATCGCTTTTTTGCGTTAATTGTGAACGGATACTAATTTGAGTAATTGGAAAAAGAACAACCAGGGTCTCAAAAAAGCGCTTTACTCATTGATCTGCATTATTTGCCTTGCATTGATTACATCTCAGGGCTAATGCAGTTTGACCAGGTGCTGCTTGAGGCCAGAGAACATTATCAAAAGCAAAGTTACAGAAATCGTTGCTACGTTCAGACTGCAAACAAAATTGACGTTCTTACGGTGCCTGTGCAACAGGGAACAACTCATCAGCCAATCCGTGATTTACGGATAGCAAATGACCAACCCTGGCAAATACATCACTGGCGATGTTTACAGGCTGCCTACGGGAAAGCTCCATTTTTTGACTATTACGTACCCGATTTTGAACCAGTTTATCGGAAAAGTTGGACATTTTTATTTGACCTGACTAATGAACTGCTGACAATTTGTCTGAAACTAATGCGTCTGAAGGTAAACCTGAGCCTGACAGAATGGTACGATAAAACTCCACCGGTCGGTCTATTTGACGCTCGGTCGAGGATAAATCCGCGAAATGCGCCGGAAACGTATGTATTCCATCAGCCTGTCAGTTATCAACAGAATTTTGGCCAAAAATTTGTACCAAATCTTAGTATAGTAGACCTGTTGTTCTGCCAGGGACCGGCCGCTTCGGACGTGTTACTGGCTGGCCTTCGGGAGTGAACAAATCCTTAAAACTCTTCGTTAGGCCTATAGTACGGTTACCTAAGGAGACCCTAAAACGAATGGAAGCAAAATTCTCAAACCGCGTTAAGGAAGTTATCACGCTGAGTCGGGAAGAAGCCTTGCGCTTAGGCCACGATTATATCGGCACAGAGCATCTGTTGCTGGGTATGATTCGTGAGGGTGAGGGTGTAGCGGTCGGGTTGCTGAAAAAACTTGGCATCTCGCTCGATGAACTCCGGGTTACCATCGAACAGGCAACGAAAGGAACGGCCACCAACAATGTGAAAAATCTGGCGAACATTCCGCTGACCCGTCAGTCGGAAAAAACGCTGAAGATCACATACCTGGAGGCTAAAATCTTTAAAAGCCCGCTCATTGGTACGGAGCACCTTTTACTGTCGATTCTGCGCGATGAAGACAATGTCGCCACGCAGATTCTCAACAAGTTTAATGTTAACTACGAAGTCATTAAAGAGATGCTGGAATATCAATCAACCGGAACGCGCCCCACAATGGCAAGCGATACCGACGATGACGATAATGACCGGGGTATGTTTGGTGGCAGCAGCAGTTCCAGTTCAGGGAAAGATCCCAAAGGTACTGAGAAGTCTCGGACACCGGTACTGGACAATTTCGGCCGGGATTTAACCAAACTTGCCGAAGTCGGCAAACTCGATCCAATTGTTGGTCGTGAAAAAGAAATTGAACGGGTAGCTCAGATTCTGAGTCGCCGGAAGAAAAATAACCCGATTCTTATTGGTGAGCCTGGCGTAGGTAAGACAGCTATTGCCGAAGGTCTTGCCCTGCGCATTGTGCAGAAGAAAGTATCGCGGGTGTTATTCGGTAAACGCGTCGTTACGCTTGACCTGGCGTCACTCGTAGCGGGTACCAAATACCGGGGTCAATTTGAAGAGCGGATGAAGGCTGTGATGAACGAGCTGGAAAAATCGCCTGAAGTGATCCTGTTTATTGACGAGCTGCATACAATCGTTGGTGCCGGTGGTGCCTCGGGTTCGCTCGATGCGTCAAATATGTTCAAACCAGCGTTAGCGCGGGGAGACATTCAATGTATTGGTGCGACAACCCTTGATGAATACCGTCAGTATATCGAGAAAGATGGTGCGTTAGCCCGTCGTTTCCAAATGGTTATGGTCGATGCCACATCCATTGATGAAACCATCGAAATTCTGAACAACATCAAGGATAAATACGAAGAACACCACCACGTTAACTACACAAAAGAAGCCATCGAGGCTGCCGTGAAGTTGTCGGAACGGTATATCTCGGATCGCTTCCTGCCCGATAAAGCCATCGACGTGATGGACGAAGTAGGCGCTCGTGTACACATCTCGAACATCACGGTTCCTGAAGATATTCTGAAACTCGAAGAGCAGATCGAGAATATCAAGAAGGAGAAAAATCAGGTTGTTAAGAGCCAGAAGTACGAAGAAGCGGCCCAACTGCGGGATAAAGAAAAACGCCTGATCGACCAACTCGACCGTGCGAAACAAGTTTGGGAGGAAGATACCAAGAAACGTCGCTATACGGTCAACGAAGAAAACGTTGCCGAAGTCGTTGCGATGATGACCGGTATCCCCGTCACGAGCGTGTCGAACGATGAAGGCAAGAAACTTGTCAACATGGGCAACGAACTGAAAGGTCGGGTTATTGGTCAGCAGTCGGCCATCGACAAGTTGGTGAAAGCCATTCAGCGGACGCGTGTTGGTCTGAAAGATCCCAAGAAGCCAATTGGTTCGTTCATTTTCCTCGGCCCAACGGGTGTTGGGAAAACAGAGCTTGCCAAGGTACTAGCTACCTATCTCTTCGATAAAGATGACGCCCTTGTACGGATCGACATGTCGGAATACATGGAGAAATTCAGTGTAAGCCGGTTAGTTGGAGCACCTCCAGGCTATGTTGGTTATGAAGAAGGTGGTCAGTTGACAGAAAAAATTCGTCGGAAACCATATAGTGTTGTCTTGTTGGACGAAATCGAAAAAGCACACCCGGATGTATTCAACATCCTGTTGCAAGTGCTTGACGATGGTATCCTGACAGATGGCCTTGGCCGCCGGGTGGATTTCCGGAACACGATTATCATCATGACCTCAAACATTGGGGTTCGTGACCTGAAAGATTTCGGTGCAGGTATTGGTTTCGCCACTAAGAAAAGTGCCGAAGGTCAGGATGATTTGATGAAGAGCACGATTCAAAGTGCGCTTCGGAAAGCCTTCTCGCCTGAGTTCCTGAACCGTCTTGATGATGTGATTGTGTTTAACTCGCTCCTCCGCGAAGACATACACAAGATCATTGACCTGATGCTGGGCAAACTGCTGGGCCGCGTTACAAACCTGGGTTACACCGTCGAACTGACCGAGAAGGCAAAAGACTTCCTGGCCGAGAAAGGGTATGATCCACAGTATGGTGCTCGTCCATTAAGCCGTGCTATCCAACGTTACCTCGAAGATCCCGTTGCAGAAGAAATTCTGAAAGGCGAACTGAAAGAAGGCGATGTGATTATGGCCGACTACAGTGGTGAAGGCGAAACGCTGACCATAACGGTGCGGAAGCCTGAAGTGGCAGTAGAATAGATATCTGAAATTTTGGATATAGTGAAAAAGGCTGGACTTGTGTGAGTCCGGCCTTTTTTGTAGCGCGGCCGGGCTGGCGCACCAGCATCCTGTCCGCAAAGCTAAATCAAAATCAGCCCTGCGGACAGGATGTCCGCGCTACTTAAATATTCTTCTGCTTAACCTGATCAATATAATATTGCGACGTCCGCATAGCGCTGGCCAGGATAGTCCAGGTTACGTTTTTGTCGCCTTGGGAGACGAACGGAGCCGCATCGACTACGAACAGGTTCTTGACATCATGCGCTTGCTGATATTTGTTCAGGGCTGACTTCTGCGGGTCGCTGCCCATACGAACTGTGCCAACTTCGTGAATGATTCTGCCGGGTGCGGCTAGTCCGTAACCATGTGCCGTGTTTGGGCCAGGCTTAGGGCCAAGAGCAATGCCGCCCATCGAATGAATGATTTCCTCGAATGTATCCTGCATGTGTTTGGCCTGCTTCACCTCATAGTCCGACCATTTATAATGGAAACGTAAGGTTGGAATACCATATTTATCGACGCCGTTAGGGTCAATTTCGCAGTAGTTGGTTTCGAGCGGTACCGGCTCTCCCCGTCCTGCCATACTGACGTAAGCCCCGTAGAAACGTCGGTAATCATCTTTCAAACTTGCTCCATAACCGCCACCGGTTTTCATCTTCCCATCGCGGCCGGGAACCAGGCTGTTCATGGATTCAATACCGCCACCATAACCGTAACCGGGCATACCCATACCACCACCATATTCAATATGATACCCCCGTGGGAAGTCTAATTTCTTGTTGTCGAGCCACCAGGGGGTAAATACGTGCATACCGCCAACGCCATCTTCATTGTAACGTTTGCGATCCATCAGAGCCGGAATAAAACCAGAACGGCTGGCACCGGTCGAGTCATTGAGGTATTTGCCTACCACGCCACTGCTGTTAGCTAAGCCATTTGGGAAGCGGGACGATTTGGAATTTAGAAGAATCCGGGCCGATTCGCAGGTACTAGCTCCCAGCATAACGGCTTTGGCCCGAACGGTCACTTCTTCCAGCGTGCGATTATTCACGTAGCTCACACCCGTAGCAAGACCAGTTTGAGGATCGGTCAAGACTTCGCGCACCATCGCGCCATTGATAAGCGTCACATTTCCGGTCTTAACGGCTGGGATGCATAACACCGACGAGGCCGAAAAATCAGCATAAGCCTGACAGCCCCGATTACACTGGTGGCAATAAAAACAGGACCCCCGATCTTTGTTGATGGGCTTCGTTAGAATGCTTAGCCGGGAAGGAATTACCGGAATACCAATGCTTCGGGCACCTTTTCGAAGCATTAACTCGTGTAAACGAGGTTTTGGCGGTGGCAGAAAAATGCCATCGGGTTCGTTCGGGAAATTTTCGACCGAGCCAAACACGCCAATCAGCCGGTCTACCTTATCGTAATAGGGTTTTAGATCATCGTAGCCAATTGGCCAGTCGTCGCCAACGCCCGAAAGAGACCGACGCCGGAAATCGTCTGGTCCGAAACGCATGGAAATACGTCCCCAGTGATTGGTGCGTCCGCCGAGCATTCTGGAGCGGAACCAGCCAAATTCTGTGCCTGATTTGGCGGAGTAAGGTTCTCCGTCAATTTCCCAGCCGCCCCAGGCTGCGTCGAAATCTCCTCCCGAACGGGCCTCGGTGCTGGCTCCGCGACGGGGAGATTCCCAAGGCCATTTTAATTGAGTAATATATTTTGGATCGGCGGGGTCATAATAACCGCCTGCTTCAAGCAGTATAACTTTTGCTCCTGCTTTTGCAAGCATATAAGCCGCCATGCCGCCCCCTGCGCCTGAGCCGACAATAGCCACATCGTAGATAAGAGGAGCCTTTTTTAGTTGGGGAATATCCATCTGGAAAAACTGTGGTTAGTGCAGTTGAAAATGCAGTAACTACAAAAGCCAGAAGGTACTTCGGGTTACTATATAATTCAAATTTTGCGATATAGTTGATCTTAACTATAGATAGGAGGGGCTAACTGGTTTTACCAAAAGAAAAGGTATTTTATGATGAAACCACAGAGTTTTTGGCATGTCTCTGTGGTTTCGTCGTCAATATTGATGAAAGAAAATCTCAGCGTAAATCTTTCGCGGCCTCCGCTACTTTATCGGTATTGATGATATCGACGCCCAGTTTCTTTAACTGTTTCCATCCGTTAGGGGTATCTGGGATGGCCCAGAAACGAAACGGTTTATTGTCGCTGTGGGCACGTTTTATGACCCGCTTGAGTTTGTCCCGGTCAAGATCTGCAATATCGCCAACGCCATTCCAACGAGAGTAAGACTGGAAATTGTCGCTAATCATAGCTACACGCTGAAGGGTTTCCTGGTCGTAAACTTCACTGGGGCGCCCATCGAACTGAAGAAGCGGATAGTCAAGAAAGGTATTGATTCTGGGCCGCTCCCCGCTGATGACGACCTGTATAGCTTTGGCGTTGGCCGACCGGTTGAAACAAACCAGATTTGCCTGTAACATAGTCATAAGTAGTGGCAGCACTCCGGCAGGGTTTTCTTTAATGTCAATTACCAGGGCGAATGTGTAGTCCCGATCGGCGCTTGGTTTACCCTTATATTGCTCGAATAAGCGCACAATAGGCTTTAAATAAAGCGAATCGAGCGTAGGTGGCACTATTGCCAGAGAGTCAGGCTTTTCGTGTGATACCACTAGTTTACCGTTCCGCAACCAGACATCGGCTTCGATAAAGTCAGCTTTCTGCTCATACGCTTCGGTAAACGGTCGTATCTTGGCATAATCGTTGTGTGAGTGAATCTTTTGCGCCAGTGTAACCGATACTGACGATAGCAGGAGGAGTAGGAGGAAACGATACTGCATGGTGATGTACCTGATTTTTTGCCAAAGTAACACAGCTTATCGGCGAAACCAAAACCTATGCGTACCTTGTCATTTGCGACCAAACCACTAATTTTGGCTAAACTTATTAAATTATTAGTGCATAATGCATAACGGAAAATGCATAACGATAAAGTAGACTTCATCTGCTTTTTTGTTCATTTCCCATTACTTATTATCAATGGATTTACTGAAAGGAAAAGTTGCGCTGATTACGGGTGCGTCGCGTGGAATTGGTCGGGCTATGGCCCAGAAATTTGCACAGGAAGGAGCGAGTGTTGCCTTTACGTATCTGTCGAATGTTGAGAAAGGTCAGGCACTGGAAGAAGAACTTAGGGCGTTTGGCGGACAAGTGAGAGGCTACCGTTCCGATGCATCGGATCATAAAGCAGCCGAAGAACTCATTACTCAGGTTCTTGCTGATTTCGGTAAGCTTGATGTGCTGGTTAATAATGCCGGCATTACAAAAGATGGTCTACTGATGCGTATGACCGAAGAGCAATGGGATACCGTAATTAACGTTAACTTAAAGTCGGTCTTTAACCTCACTAAAGCAGCCATCAAAACTATGATGAAGGCGAAGTCGGGGTCGATTATAAACCTGACATCTGTAGTGGGCATCCGGGGTAACGCGGGGCAAGCCAACTATGCAGCGTCTAAAGCAGGTATTATTGGTTTTACCAAGTCGGTTGCCCTTGAATTAGGCTCGCGAAATATCCGTTCAAACGCCATTGCACCGGGTTTTATCGAGACAGAAATGACTGGCGAAATCAATGAAAAAGCGCTTGAAGAGTGGAAACAGCAAATTCCAATGAAACGTGGAGGCCAACCTGAGGAAATAGCCGATTGTGCTGTTTTCTTGGCCTCCGACCTCTCCCGCTACATCACCGGTCAAGTGCTGCAAGTGGATGGAGGAATGCTAACCTAGAAAGGGAGGAAGGAGGAAAGGGAAGAGAGGGAGGAAGGAAATTGCAAACGTCACTTGGTTCGTTTATCAGTAGTTCCCTTCCCCCTTTCTTCCCTTTCTTCCTTTTCTTCCACCAATTTATGAACTTCATTTTTCAATCCTCGCCCTGGTGGATTTTGGTATGTCTGCTCGTTGGAGCAGTCTATGCGTTTGCTTTGTATCAACCAATACCCCGATTTGTGGGTAGCGGCACTGCCACGGGTGGATTTGATAAACGGACAACCTATGGATTGGCCGCACTACGATTCGTTGTGGTCAGTTTTCTGACCTTTTTGCTGTTGAATCCCCTAATTCGCAGTCTGCGAACGTTAACGGAAAAACCAAAGGTCGTACTTGCCATTGACAATTCGGAGTCGGTGGCTGCTGCTGGCAGGCCCGCACTTACGAAGGCACTGGCCGAGTTGCAAACGCTTCAGAAACAGTTGACCGACAAAGGATTGGATGTATCCATTCATACATTTGGCGATTCTATTTCGGGCGACTTGACGCAGATTCCCTTCACCCAGCGCACGTCCGATTTATCGGGCTTGCTGTCGAGTATTCGATCTGATTACGAAGGCCGCAACCTGACCGATGTGGTGCTGGTTTCGGATGGCATCTTCAACCAGGGCCTTTCGCCCACCTTTGGTCAATATCCATTTGCCGTTCAGACCATTGGTCTTGGTGATACTATTCCTAAGAAAGATATTCAGCTTAAAGGTATTATTGCCAACCGAATTGCCTATTTAGGTAATCAATTTCCTATAAAAGCCGAGGTGGTTAGTAGTGGCTTTCAGGGACGTGCCGCAACCGTTGTGCTGCGACAGAACGGCAAGGAGTTAGGGCGGCAGTCAATTAGTTTGGGGAAAAATGAGACGTTTAACCAACTGACGTTTCAGGCAACAGCTACCCAAAAAGGCGTTCAGCATTATGTGGTGGACGTGTTGCCGCAACCCGGCGAATTCAGTACTCGTAACAACCGTCAGGACGTTTATTTAGACGTTATCGACGGTAAAGAAAAAGTGCTGTTGCTAGCCTTGACACCCCACCCGGATGTAAAAGCGTTGCGCAATATTCTGGAGAAAAACCAGAATTATGAACTCGATGTACGTATTCTTACCGGAACCCCCGCAGAAGCTACGCCCCCCGCAGACAAAACCTATGATCTAATAATTCTGCACCAGATTCCCGACAATGGGGGAGCAGGCACTGCGTTGATTCAGAAATACCTGGCAAAAAATACGCCGGTATTGTTTGTACTGGGGAATCAGTCGTCGATGGGGCCATTCAACACCTCGAACCCGGTGATGCAGGTAAACGCCCAACCGAACCAGAGCGATAAAGTGACAGGGGTATTTAACCCTGAATTCAAACAACTCAATCTTGACCCGGCGCGGCTTGACATTCTATCCAAGCTGCCCCCTATGTTAGTGCCATACGGGGAATTCAGGTTGCAGGCCGGTAGCGAAGTTGTACTCTGGCAACAGGTGGGCAGTGTTCGCACAACCAAGCCACTGTTAGCACTAAACGTCACCAGTCCGCGCAAAACTGCTGTGCTGGCCGGAGAAGGACTGTGGGCATGGCGGCTTGAAGAATACGCCCTGACCGACAAACAGGAAGTCGTTGATGAACTGATTCAAAAAGTGATTCAATTGATTTCGGTGAAAGAGGACCGGCGCAAACTCCGGGTCTACCCAATTCGTAACGAATTTGTGGCTGGGGAGAAGGTTATTTTTGAAACTGAGTTATACAACGACATTTACGAGCGGTTGTACGACAAGCCTGTCCGGCTCGAAATCAGCGATGAGAAGGGCATAACGCGCACTTATAACTATACGCCTACAGACGCTAACAGCCGGTTTGAAATTAGTCGATTGCCAGAAGGAGCCTATCGTTTCCGGGCGAGCGTAACAGTCAACAACAAGGCTGAACAGGCGTCGGGGCAATTTGTGGTCCGCGACCTGCAACTCGAAGCCCTCAACACAACTGCCGATCATGGTTTGCTACGGCAGCTTTCGCAGCAAACGGGTGGCAAATTCTACAACGCCAGCCAAACCGAGGAGCTTGTTCGCACGCTGACCAACCGTCCGCATCCAGCCCGGTTAACGAGTACTGAAGAGATGAACGAACTCATCAACTGGCGTTGGTTGTTCTTTGTGGTGCTCACACTGGTAACGATAGAGTGGGGGTTACGAAAGTTTTATGGTGGGTATTGATTATCTATATTTATAAGCCAAATTAAGGTTAAAACAGTAGAGCCGCACTGCCATGTACATGGCAGTGCGGCTCTACTGTTTTAACCTTGTGTATTTATGAATCGTGTACTAGCCTACGGCAACGCGAACGCTACATACTGGTTCCCTTTCTTCGCACCTAATTTCCCTCCGCCACAGGCAATGACAACATATTGTTTCGTGCCGACCTGATAGGTGGCCGGTGTGGCAAAGCCAGCGGCTGGCAGCGTCGTTTCCCACAAAAGTTTGCCGGTTTTTTTGTCGAACGCTCTGAATTTTCCGTCTTTAGTAGCGGCTATAAATAAGACGCCACCAGCTGTTATAACCGGCCCGCCGTAGTTCTCTACGCCTGTATTGTGAATGCCTTTAGCGGCCAGTTCCGGTTCCTCGCCAAGGGGTATTTTCCACAAATACTCGCCGGTGTTCAGGTCAATAGCGTTTAGGGTACCCCAGGGTGGAGAAATGCCCGACAACCCTTTACTGTCCAAAAACTTGGTGTAGCCCGAAATCTTGTAGGGAACGTCAGGAGACTTGCTGCCTTTAGCTATCTGGCCAACAGCTTCAACTTTCTCATCATCGAACAGGAAGCCGATGATAGCTTGTTTTTCGGCAGCCGACAACTGAGTGAAACCCGGCATCATCCCTTTACCGTGGCCGATAATTTCCGATACATAGGCTCGGTCTCTGCGTTGTCCAATGTTTACTAACGATGGGTAGCCACTTGTTGCATTGCCCTTACGTTGGGCACCATGACAATTGGAACAGGTAGTGGTGTACAGTCGATTGCCAAGGGTGAGATGCGCCAGTTCGTCCTGTTTTGGGGCCAGATTGAGCGCAATAAGCCAGGCGGCTTCGTTGGCATTCACATACATGATACCATCTGGGTCGGTGGCGGCACCACCCCATTCGGCACCCCCGTCCAGACCGGGATAAATAAACGTCCCCTGGCGGCTTAGAGGTTGGAAAGTACCCTTTCGACTTCGCCGAAACTGAGCCAATAGTGAGTCGCGTTCGGTTGAATAGGGGTTCAGGTCGGCTTCACCAAAATTCTGGCGGGCAAAGGGAGCAGGACGGGTAGGTATGGGTTGTGTGGGCCAGGCTTCCTCGCCGGGAACATCGGATTTGGGCATTGGGGTTTCCTTGATCGGGAAAAGCGGCTTTCCCGTAACCCGGTCGAAGACCAGGACAAAACCCGACTTGGTAACCTGTGCTACGGCGTCAACGCGCCGGGGCTTCCCGTCGGGGCCTTTGCTGCTCAAAGTGAGGAGATTGGGCGGTGCCGGAAAGTCACGATCCCAGATGTCGTGGTGAACCGCCTGAAAATGCCATAGCCGTTTGCCGGTGCGGGCATTGAGTGCCAGCAAACAGTTGGCAAACAGATTTGGCCCTTTTCGATTGCCGCCGTAAAAATCAAAAGCTGCCGAACCGGTGGGTACATATACAATACCGCGTGGCCGGTCAACGGCCATACCTGACCAGTTGTTAGCCCCGCCAACATCGGTATTTTTGTAGGTGTCTTTAGGCCATGTGTCGTAGCCATATTCACCGGGTTGCGGAATGGTGTGGAAAGTCCAGACCAGTTTTCCTGTCCGAACGTTGAACGCCCGGACATGTCCCGGTGCCGCATCGGCTCCTTCCGACAACCGCACAGGCATGATAATGAGGTCTTCGAAAATTGTGCCGGGTGTATTCGAGATAACGAATTTATCTTTTGCTTGGGCACCCAGGCCTTCATGCAGATCAATGTGCCCATCCTGCCCGAACGCCGGAATAGGCTTTCCTGTTTTGGCATCAAGTGCGTAGAGCAACGACCCAACCGTATATAAAATACGGGCTTCAGGTGCCCCGCTGCTGGCCTTCCAGTAGGTTACGCCCCGGCTGGTACTAAGTGATTGCTTCGTTGGACTACCAAATTTCCAGATTTCCTTCCCTGTGGTTGCATCCAGTGCAATCGCCTGAACAGCAGGCGTTACGCTGTACAATACGCCATCCACAATAATTGGGTTCGCTTGAATCTGTCCACTGTCGGGGGTGGCGTAGGTCCAGGCAACTTGCAAGTTTTTTACATTATCGGGGGTGATCTGGGAAAGAGCCGAATAATGACTTCGGTCCGGCCCGCCGAGGTATTCTCCCCAGTTGGTGTAGTCATTGGGTTTGCTGTCGGTAGTATTCTGGCGGAACTGAGACCAGCCAACCACCAGAGCAACCAGCGTACTGATCGTAAAAAGCAATCGTTTCATGTAGCTAAAGGAGTAGTCTGACAAATCTACATCAAAAGCCATTGCCCTGGTATTACTCCCTATCTGTGTTCACTAAACGCCTGGAAATCCTAAAAACGATGGCGCATAAAAAAGCCCCGAAGAATATCCGGGGCTAATTGCTTAGTTATTGCAAACAACTAATAATTCTTATCACTGCTTGTATTGCTGAACCGGCTGTTTCCAGTGCCCCGGCTTTGCGTCTGCGGACGACTGGTGCTTCGGCTCGGGCGGCTGCTACTTTCTTCCCGTCGAGGTGCCGATGCGTTATTTCCCTGACTTTCAGATCGGGGACTTTGGCTTCTTGATTGACCGCCATTGTTCGACGATCCGGCTGAACGACCATTGTTATTTGGGCGACCACTTCCCCGACGGTTATCGTTGCGGCCCTGGCCCTGGCGGCTAGGCGTTGCTGATACGGCGGCTGCGGAAATGTTGAGTACAAATGGATGATTGTCAATTACGGGAACGTGTTTGCCAATCAGCTTATGAATGTCCCGGAGAAACTCAGTTTCTTCGGCATCGCAAAAAGATAAGGCAATACCATCGTGCCCGGCCCGGCCAGTACGACCAATCCGGTGAACGTAGGTTTCTGGTATGTTTGGTAGTTCGTAGTTGATCACGTGCGACAGTTCATCTACGTCAATACCACGGGCGGCAATATCGGTAGCGACCAACACACGTGTTTCCCGGCTTTTGAAGTTCGAGAGGGCACGCTGGCGGGCGTTCTGTGATTTGTTGCCGTGGATGGCCTCCGCACCAATACCAGCTTTCAGAAGGTCTTTTACGACCTTATCGGCTCCGTGTTTGGTACGGGCAAAAACCAATGCTGATTTAATATTCTTGTCGTCGAGGATGTGTACAAGTAATTTGCGCTTATCATCTTTTCCAACAAAATACATAGCTTGTTCGATAGTATCAGCCGTAGAGGATACGGGCGTCACTTCAACTTTAGCCGGGTTATTTAAAATCGTATCGGCAAGTTTGGCTACATCGACCGGCATGGTAGCTGAGAAAAACAGCGATTGCCGGTGAGATGGCAGTTTTGTGATGACTTTCTTGACGTCATGGATAAAGCCCATGTCGAGCATGCGGTCGGCTTCGTCAAGGACAAAGAACTGCACATCACGAAGATGCACAAAACCCTGATTCATCAGGTCGAGCAAACGGCCGGGGGTGGCGATCAATACGTCGATACCCGATTTCAGTGTGTTTACCTGTGAATGCTGCGAAACACCACCAAAAATAACGGTATGACGAAGGTTCAAATGGCGACCATACGATTCAAAACTTTCGGCTATCTGAATGGCTAATTCGCGTGTTGGTGTCAGAATCAGCGCTTTAATGCGTCGTGGACCACCTGTGCTTTTGCTGCGTTCTTCGTTGAGAAGTTGCAGAATAGGGATAGCGAAAGCGGCTGTTTTACCAGTACCGGTTTGAGCGCAACCCAGTAAGTCTCGGCGGCTCAATAAAATCGGTATGGCTTTTTCCTGGATTGGGGTTGGGTTAGTATATCCTTCTTCGGCAAGGGCCTTCAGGATGGGATCAATTAATGATAATTCGGAAAATTGCATGTGTAGGCTGGACGTCGGTAGGCAATGGAATAGGGTAATAATGTAGGTCCAGCATCCAACGTCTTTGTAAAGTTATATGTGTACAACGGCGACACTACAAATAAAGTGCCATTTATTAGCGGAATACAATTTGCCGGAAATGCATAGACCTGCCTGAATACATTGTAAGGCAGGTCCACGCATTTCTGACTACTATGGGAATGTCAATCGTAAATACTGCCGGCTGTTTGTTCGACGAGTCCCTTCGGGAGTAGCCACGCCATCAATTTCCCGGCTTTATTTAGCACACCCGTTACCACTTCGGTCTTACCAGCCAGTGTTGCAGCAACGGCTTGTTTGGCAACATCGTCGGGTGTCATATTAACCTTTTCAGCCGCCTTTCGGCCTTTATCGCCGATTTGTGCCCGGTCAACGAAATTCGTGTCGGTAGCGCCGGGACATACGCAGGTAACAGACACCGGCGTGCGTTTCAATTCCTGATGCAATCCCCGGCTAAACTGAAGGACGAATGATTTTGAGGCAGCATACAAACTTAATCCCGGCACGGCTTGGTATGCCGCTGAACTGCCAATGTTGAGAATGTAGGACTTAGATTGCTGCTTGAGTTGCGGCAAAAACAGGTAGGTCAACTCGACCAGTGTCGTCATGTTGACCGCCATCATGCTGTTGTGCTCGGCCATAGCATGTTTCTCGAAAGGACCGCTCAGGCCGTAGCCCGCATTATTTACCAGCATGCCAATGGTGTATTTCTTTTTGCTACACCAGTCAAAAACCTGTTGAGCGGCTCCGGTTTCAGCCAGATCAATAGCCAGGAAATCGGTCTTTATGCCATGGTCGGTGGCTAACTGGCCCGCTATCTCCTGCAACAGCGATGAGGAGCGGGCAACCAGCAACAGATCGAACTTCCGACGGGCAAGCTCTTTGGCAATGGAGAGACCAATCCCTTTGCTGGCTCCGGTAATTAAGGCGTAGGGCATAAAAAATAAGTTATAAAGTCAATAAGTCGGTAATGGAGCCGCCTGTCCGGTCGGTAAATGGCAAACACGAGCGTATTGCTTTTGCTTCAGCCACTTACCGACCGGGCGGGCGGCCCCGTTACCGACTTATTGACTTACCGACTATTTAGATGTTTACTTTCGAAATAAAGCGGTGATAGAATGGAGTTTTACTGTTGGCGTTTTTAGGCATGTATTTACCTGTTACAACAGGAACATACATAACCCGCCGACGGCTGCCTTCACCAACTAAAGGTGATTGTTGAGCCCGATGCCAGAGACGACCATCGTGTACCGACAAATCGCCTGCATTTATATCGAAGCCAATTTCATGCTTATCCGGCTCGTTGTCCACGAAGTATTTTTTTCGGAACAACATTTTGAATAGCCCTTGTTTGTGTGTACCCGGAATAACGCGCAGGCCACCGTTTTCGTAAGGTGTCGGATTCAGGTGAATGCCTACATTAAGCATCGGCATGATCCGCTGACCAAGAAAAATATCGCGTGGGCTATCTGTATGCCAGCCCATCTGCGAAAACTTACTGTTAGGCGTACGAATGTAATGGTTGAGAATAAGGCCGTCTTTTTCAATTTCAGCAATACGTCCTTCGTAAGGTTGAAGAAGATCAACAACGGCCTGAAGGCGTGGGTCCTGCAAAAATTCGTGAAGCGCCTTGCTGTGCTGAGACAGAAAACACATTCGTTGAATCATTGCATTTCCGCCTTCATCCTGACCAAATTTCAGCGGAACGCCATTGACTTTGTCCCGCCCTTCGGCCAGCCACTCTTTTTCAATTCGTTCAACCTCACTGATGAATACCTTAACTGTTTCCGGATTAATAAAATTACGAAAAACGATAACACCATTCTTGTTGAAAAATTGGCGTTGTTCGGGGGTAATGGTGTCGCCCAGCGTAAAGGGCGGCAGGTTTATTTTGCTCATATCGGTGGTTTACAATTCGGAGGTTCCGTCCTTGGTGCCAACCGGCGACCGCGCTCTGTCCGATGGGCGCAAGTTTCACGGTATATTAAAGGGCCAAATCTACGAAATTTACAATTTTAGGAGTACTTTGCCGCAATTTAATTAATGTGACTTTAATTAACGATCGTTCTTATTCTTGTGTGCGTTTTACTACATAAAAGGTTGATTTTGCTGTTAATCAGCCTGTTAATAGGTAGTTTGGGAACCTTAAAAGCCCAGTCTGACAGTATACCACTACCGCGTCAACCGATTCCAATTCAACCATTAAAAACCAGAAATACCCTAATTCTACCCTTAGTAGCCCGTTCCATTGAAACGGACTGGTCGGTAGGATTAGCGGGTTCGTTTACCTTTCGATTCAATCGGCATGATACTCTCACCCGTACTTCCAACACTCAGGCGCTGGCATTATACTCCCTTCGAAAACAATTTATTGCTGCTATTAATGGCACGACTTACTTTCCCGGTGAGCGTATTATTCTGAATCACCAACTGTCGTACAGTAACTTCCCCGACAAATTCTGGGGCCTGGGTAAAAACGCACCCGACAACCATGAGGAGGCTTATACTTTTCAACAGTATTATGTTTATCTGCATTTTCAGCGCAAACTCAAGGATCGCATTTTTCTGGGGCTTCTTTACGAATACCAGCGGTTGCTGGGAGTCGAATATCTGCCCGGCGGACTGTTTGACCAATTAGCTGTACCGGGTCGCTATCCATATCATATTTCTGGAGCTGGGTTAAGTTTAACGTATGACTCACGCAACAATGCGTTTGCGCCTGACAAAGGCGGGTTCTTACAGGTCTTTTTTAATCATTTTTCACCCGCTTTTGGTTCCAATTTCCAGTACACTAATTATGTGATAGATTTCCGTCGATTTATTCGTCTCTATCGACAGCAGGTGCTTGCCATACAGGCTTATGGCTTTTTTAATTCGGGTGATGTTCCCCTGCGGAGTCTGGCCAGTTTTGGCGGATCGAACAGCATGCGTGGATTTTATGACGGCCGTTACCGAAGCAAAAATCAGGTAGTCGCACAGGCCGAATACCGTGTACCTCTTTTCTGGCGAATCGGCGCAGTTGGTTTTGTGGGTGTAGGCAACGTGGGAAGTCGTGTGAGCGAACTGAATTTTCAGGAAATAAAATACTCCTACGGGGGAGGTGTGCGTGTAGCTTTAAACCGAAAAGAACGCCTGAATCTTCGAGTCGATTATGGTTGGGGCGTAGGGCAGAACCTATCCAATGGCCTTTATTTTCAGTTAGGAGAGGCCTTTTAGGGGAGGGGTAAATGGATAATGTAAAATTGATAATGAATAATTATTGCTGATACATAATGGTTTTACATTATCCATTATCCCTTTATTTACCCCTCAACAACAACTACGCTCAATTCTGCTGTTTTTCTATATTGTCCCAACCCGAGAGGGCAAACTTCTTACCAAGCCAGTAGAGTGGGTAGGTAAACGCAAAGGCACCCAGCACATCGACTGTATAATGTACATGTTGTACCAGCAATAAGCTGCCTACTACCAGCGAGCCAATAAGTGCGAACAGCCGATCCCACCACTTACGAAGGCAGAGAAACATTAGGAAAATAGATGACGTATGGCCGGAGTAGAACAGGTCTTTGGTAATGTACGTCTTCCCGTAAAAGGCATTACTAATAGGGTCGATGAGTGGAATCAGGCCAACAGGTGGATCGAGCGGTACGAGGTTAATACTGAGCATGCGTGATAGGCTGACGATGATGTATCCGTAGATGAACATCATGAATACCGCAGGACTGAATCGGGCACGAAGGAGTAAGAGTAAGGCGGTAACCCAAATTGTCAGGAAGATGCCAATTGACACATCCTGTGGAGGCAATTGTTTGAGCACCCAATCATTGAGAACAGGTCCGGAATGATGCTCAATAGTTTGGAAGAAACCTGGAAATGTAAATAGTAGAGCAAGGGTAGCAATGATACCCAAACTAAGTTTCCAGCGAAAAACAGGTGATTTCCAGGCCGTTTGCCAGATAAGGTCACTGGTTGGATTCGGTACGAGAATGGACATGTAAAACGGTAAAAGGCCGCAAAGGTACGAACAGGCTTTTATAATTGACAATCCTGTTTACAAGTCAAACCATCAACAGTCGCCAGATTCCCGAGATCAGCAGAAGAATCAATCCTACGGGCGTCAGGATTTTCCAGCATAGAAACATCATCTGATCGACCCGAACGCGCGGAAAGGTCCAGCGTACCCACATTTGTAACAGAACGGCAAAAAACACTTTCGACAGAAGCCAGAACGCGCCTGTCAGGTTTCCCCATATGGTGCCGGGGTCACCACTCGTCCAGTCGGCGAGTCGAACGGGGCCGATGTTGGGTAGGGGTGTGTTCCAGCTACCCAGAAACAGGACGGCTCCCAAAAAGGAAACCAGCAGCATCATGGCATACTCCGACAAGTATACCAAAGCGAACCGCATGCCCGAATATTCGGTATGAAAGCCGCCAACAATTTCCGATTCCCCTTCGGGCAAATCGAAAGGAGCCCGGTTGCTTTCGGCCAGCGTACAAATGAAGAAAACAACGTAGGCAATGAGCAGAAACGGATTACGGAGAATATTCCAGGAGAATATTCCGCCCCAATGGGTTACATCGATTCCCAATGATTTGAGGCCGAAGAGGTAGTTACTTTTGGTCGTGAAAATGCCTTGTTGAAAGCTGATCTCCTGCAAATCGAGGGTTTGGCAAATCATTACCACACACAAAATGGTAAGTCCGAGTGGTATTTCGTAAGAGATGATCTGCGCTACAGAACGCATCGCGCCAAACAAAGAATACTTATTGTTTGAACCCCAGCCTGCCATTAGAATGCCCACCACATCGAACGAGACAATCGCCATCAGGTAGAACACGCCAACTGCCGCGCCTGAGCCCTGTAAATCGGGCGTAAGGGGCAAAACGGCAAAACCTGCAAAGACAGAGGCAAAGATAAGGGCCGGGGCAAACAGAAAGAGGTGCCGGTCGGCGGCTGTTGGAACGATATCTTCCTTTTGAAGTAGTTTCAGCAGATCGGCAAAAAGCTGAAGCAATCCCCATTTTCCCGTTTCCATCGGCCCAAGTCGATCCTGCATAAATGCCGAGACCTTACGTTCCGTGTACACACCAACAACGACAAAGCCGGAGGCAAGAGCGAGAAAAATGGGGAGTGCGAGCATATTGTAGCGCCGGACCTCTGGTCCGGATATGTAAACTTGGTTTCACTACCGGACCAGAGGTCCGGCACTACCTTAAAATTCTGCCGTTTTAGGTGCGCGTGGGAACGGGATTACATCGCGGATGTTGCCCATGCCTGTTACAAACAGCACTAACCGCTCAAAGCCAAGGCCGAAACCTGCGTGGGGTGCCGACCCAAATCGGCGGGTGTCCAGATACCACCAGAGGGCTTCGGGTTCGATTCCTACTTCCTGCATTCGGGCAGTGAGTTTGTCGAAATCGTCTTCCCGCTGTGAGCCGCCAATAATTTCGCCAATGCCGGGAAATAAAACGTCCATGGCCCGAACTGTTTTTTGCCCCGGGTTTTCTTCTGACTCGACGTCTTGTTTCATATAAAACGCCTTGATATCACGGGGGTAGTTGGTGAGAATCACTGGTTTTTTAAAGTGCTTCTCAACCAGGAACCGCTCGTGCTCTGACTGCAAATCGACGCCCCAGCTTACTTCGTACTGAAACTGGCCTTTCTTTGCCGGTTTTGAGTTCACCAGAATGTCGATGGCTTCGGTGTAGGTTAACCGAACGAACTCGTTGCTAATAACGAACTGAAGTTTTTCGAGCAGGCTGAGTTCGCTTTGTTCCTCTTTCTTTTTGGTTTTTTCTTCTTCTTTCAGTCGATTATCCAAAAAGGCCAGATCGTCGGCGCAGTGTTGCAGGGCATAGCGAATGACCGTCTTAACGAAATCTTCGGCCAGATTCATGTTGTCTTCCAGCTCGTAGAAGGCTACTTCGGGCTCAATCATCCAGAACTCGGCCAAGTGGCGGGTCGTGTTGGAGTTTTCGGCTCGGAACGTTGGTCCGAAGGTATAGATTTTGCCCAGAGCCATTGCGCCTAATTCGCCTTCCAACTGGCCCGATACTGTCAGGTTGGTTTCGCGGCCAAAGAAGTCCTGGCTATAATCAACCTTACCTTCTTCGGTGAGCGGTGGTTTTGTGGCGTCGAGTGTTGTTACGCGGAACATTTCGCCTGCCCCTTCGGCATCAGAAGCCGTAATGATGGGGGTGTTCAGGTAAAAGAAACCGTTGTCATTGAAGTATTTATGTACGGCAAATGCCAGTGCGTGCCGAATGCGCAGAATGGCACTAAAGGTGTTGGTGCGAGGGCGCAAATGGGCAATCTCGCGCAGAAACTCCAGCGAGTGCCGTTTTGGTTGCAAAGGATATTTATCAGGATTGGCCGGGCCGTAAATGATAACATCTGAAATCTTGACTTCAACGGCTTGGCCTGCCCCCTGCGATTCGACCAACTGACCCGTAACGGCCAGGCAGGCACCGGTTGTAATGAGCTTGAGGGTTTCTTCGGGAAGTTGACCGGCTTCGGCTACTGCCTGAATATTATTGATTGTTGACCCATCATTGAGGGCAATGAAAACGGCATTTTTACTCTCGCGTTTAGTGCGGACCCAGCCCTTCACGGTTACACTGGCACCGATTTGGGCGGTTTTTAATAATTGCTGAATAGATAAATAACTCATACGAAACGGCGACCAGTATAGTGGTTATGGGCGTAAAAGTACGGATTGTCGCCCGAATCGCCCATAAAGGTGTTAAACACATTTCTATAAAAGATTAAAATTGCCGTTAAGTACAAACTTGTCCTTTACTGGTTAGTTAGCTGCCAAATACCGTCTTATTTTTGTATCAACTTTACTAAACACATGTCGATTACTCTGTTTATTGTCCGTCATGCTAAAGCCGAAGATCGGGCTACTTTTATGGCCGACCATGACCGTCAGCTAACCTCTGATGGAATCACGGCTGCCGCCCGAATTGGCCATTTTCTGCACGGGAAAGCTATTTTGCCTGATGTAATCATAAGTAGTACTGCACCACGTGCCAAAGACACTGCCAAGATTATTGTCGAACAAATTGGGTATGATCCAGCGAAAATTGATCTGGATGATGCGCTGTTCAATGGTGGTCCGAAAGCCTATCTGGCAGCCCTGAATGTGTTGTCCAATACGGTTCAGACGGCAATGATTGTTGGCCATAACCCGGATGTGTCCTATCTGGCAGAATACCTGACGCACCAATCTATTGGCTCAATGAGTAAGGGCGCTGTTATAGCAATTATATTTGATAGCCTGAACTGGGCCGAAGTCTCTGGACGAACGGGGAGCGTATTGTTTGAAATTAGCCCCAAACAACTTCCGAATTAGTTAATTGGTAGAGTAGTTGATTAGTTAAATTGTTAATTGAGTAGAAAGAAAAGCACACAGCAGCGAATTGGCCATTTGACCACTCCACAATTCAACTAATTTACCACTCCACCAATGCCACAGATATGAATCGAAATCGCCGAATTTTCATCATTGTTTTCATTGTTTTTACTTCGATCGTGATCTTGATAGCCATTGACATGGGCCGTCGGACTACGGCTCCATGGAATAAACGCCGGGAAGTTGAACGGGCTTTACCGGCGGCAAAAGATGGCGTTGCCGTTGATACAATGGCGACCGATACACTTCTAACACCCTAGTCCCTCATGCTCAACCTATCGGCGGTACATCACATTGCGCTTATTTGCTCCGATTATGAAACGTCAAAACGGTTCTATACCGAGGTGCTGGGGCTGACCATTTTGGGGGAGTATTTCCGGGCCGAGCGTAATTCGTATAAATTAGACCTGGCGCTAAACGGGCACTATATCGTTGAGCTGTTTTCATTTCCGAACCCGCCCAGGCGTCCATCCCGACCCGAAGCGCTGGGGTTGCGCCATCTTGCATTTGCCGTACCAGACCTCGATGCTGCTATTGCACACTTAAACGAAAAAGGCGTACTTACCGAACCCATCCGGGTAGATGAACACAGCGGTCGACGGTTCACGTTCTTCCCCGACCCCGACGATTTGCCGCTGGAATTTTATGAACTGTAGTGTAGAGCCGCAAAGGGTTGCGGCTCCTGACCGGATGGTTTTGGCTGAGGCAAAGGAGCCGCAAGGGGTTGCGCTCCTATAAATTGATAACCTTCCTCAACACCCGAATTAGGGCATCCACATCTTCGGGGGTGTTATACACATGAGGGGTGATGCGCAATGCTTGTGCCCGCGCAGATACCGATACCTTTTCGGCCTGTAGTGCCTGTTGAACAGTCATTGGATTCGTATGATCCGGTAACCACAAGCCAACCAGGTGGTGGCTGCGTCCCCGATTTTCATTTACAGGCTCAACCCGACAGCCAAGACTTTCGAGCGCAGGCCAGGCGTCACGCATAAGCTCTTCTGTATACGCTTGAATACGTTCAGGTTGCCAGTCGAGAAGTTGTTCCAGAGCAGCTTCGAGCATGGGCATCTGGAGAAAATGACTGTGTTCACCAACATTGTACCGGTAGGCTTTGGGGCGATAAATCGGCTGGTAATCCATCAGTCGATGAAACTGGTTGCTGTCGAGCCGATTCATCCAGCCTTCTTCCAACGGCGTTCCTTCATCAAAGGCCGACCCGAAATAGGCCAATCCCAGCGAGTAGGGGCCCATTAGCCATTTATAGCCTGCACAAATTACGGCATCGGGCTGAATTTTTTCCAGATCAAACGGTAAAGCACCAATGGCTTGTGTGCCATCAATGGCAAGCCATGCACCCACTTCCCGTGCTCGTTGTCCTATCGCTTCCAGATCGAACCGAATGCCGTACATCCAGTGAACAGGGGGAACGATAACCAACGCTGTGTCGGGCCCAATGACGTCCAGCACGCGTTCATTCCAAAGCGGTCCCTTCGGAAATTCGTCTGGTACGTTGATAGTTGTGATCGCAAGGCCAAGTTCGTCGCAGGCGCGATCCCAGGCGTAGACATCGCTTGGAAATTCACTGCCTACCAGCACGATTCGCTGTCCTGCTTCGATACCGGGTTTATTGGGCAGGTTTCGGGCCACCACGGCCATACCATACGATACGGAGGGTACTACGGCAATGCGTTCGGGATCAGGGTTGTTTATGAGTTGCGAGAATAACGTCCGCACACGAATAGCTCCACTAAAAAAATCGTCGGGTCGCAGGCCAAACGGATTCGTGTCGCGCTGAATAGCGGCATGGCCTGCCTGTTCAACCGATCGGCTTAAGGGCGAGCGGGTTGCGCAGTTTAAATAGTGAATGTCTTCGGGAAGCGTGAACTTATCTTTTTGGGTAAGTAGTGGCGTAAGAGCGGTTAGCATGTTGAAGAAGCGAAGTGGTTAAGTCAGTCTGGCACGAGGTTTGTTTATGCTATTGTAAATTCTTAAACAGTACGATTCCTATGACTACTCTGTTGGGCATCGGCTCACGTATTCAGCACGACGAGTTTGGTAACGGCGTTGTTATCAATCTGAAAGCGAATGGCTATATCGTAACATTTCTCGATCATGGCGTGAAGATACTCAAATTCGACGCGCCCCTGACTATTATCGAAGCCCTGGAGCCCGATAGCGATATGGTTAGTTTATTCGACGTAGAACAGTCAATTACGCGTGTTCTTCAGCGATGGGTCGACCAGACAGAAATTGTTCCACTGGGCGATAAATGGAAAGGCGGCAAGCTGATTCTAAAGCCCGGAAGATCCGATCTATCCCCGAAAGAAATGCCGATTGACGCCTTCTTTCATAAAATAGTCATGGTGCGCGACCGCCTTCGGGTACTTGAACAACGTATAAATGCCAGCGCCATCGACGACGAAGAGAAAGTAAACATTCAACAATACATCACCCGCATTTACGGTAGCCTGACATCGTTCAATCTGCTTTTTAAACACCAGCACCAACAGTTCGTCGGCGAAAAAAGTACGGCAGACGCCTAGTTCGCCGACGCGTAATAGTCAAAAATAAAGAGTGTAGTTTATCATTAAGTTTTGGGTTAGTTAAATTGGGGCTCCCCGCCATCGGATTCGATAGCGGGGACTTTTTTTAGCTGGGATTTAGCCTTTATACTTAGGTTATTCTATCCGTTGAGTCTTTGTATGGATTCGCTGAGCTCGTGGATGGTATTCCCGAAGCGTCTGTTTTAAGTAATCCCGGTCGAGGTGAGTATAGATTTCTGTAGTGGTAATGGACTCATGGCCAAGCATTTGTTGAACGGCCCGCAGATCTGCTCCGCCCTCTATTAGGTGTGTGGCAAACGAGTGTCGGAAGGTGTGCGGGCTAATTGTCTTCTGGATGCCTGCTTCGGCAGCCAGTTTTTTTATAGTTGTGAAAACCGAAATTCGCGATAGCTGTTTTCCTCTTAAATTAAGAAAAATAGTGTCTTCGTCGCCCTTCTGAACATCGAGTTTAGCCCGTACGTGTTCGACATACATAAGGGTATAGTGCATGGCATCCTGGCCGATGGGCACTAATCGGACTTTATCGCCTTTGCCCAATACCCGCACGAACCCCTCCTGGAAATAGCAATTTGTTAGCCGCAGGTTAAGCAACTCCGATACGCGAAGGCCCGAACTATACAGGACTTCGAGCATGGCCCGGTCGCGAGTGCCACCGAGTGTAGAGAGATCAATGGCCGACAGCATGTCTTCGATTTCGGGAAAACTGAGCGTGTCGGGAAGCTTTCGACCCAATTTTGGTGCTTCCAGTAATTGAGTCGGGTCGTGCTGAATCAGATTTTCGAGTATCAGGTACTTAAAAAACGACTTCATCCCTGACAGCATTCTGGCCTGGCTATGCGCCGATAAACCCAACTCGCCCAGATACATCAGAAAATTCATCAACTCTTTTTCTGTCACCTGCATGGGCGTCAGGCTGGGGTTGCTAAGAAGAATGTATTCATGAAGTTTTTCGGCATCGTGAAGATAGGCTTCTACTGAATTTTCGGCCAATGACCGTTCCAGTTTAAGGTAGTTCTTAAAGGCGTTTATATAACTTTGCCACATATCAAGTAAATGTACAATGTATGATGGGTAATGAATAATGGCTGGTAGGTCCTGTATTCTGCAACTTCATTATACATTATTCATTACCCATCATACATGTATGAAACAAATTCTGATCATTAACGGCCCAAATCTCAATCTGCTGGGCAAACGGGAACCGACAATTTATGGTAATCGCTCGTTCGTTCAATATCTTGAAACGCTCGAAGCCCTGTTTCCTGACGTGCAACTTCGCTATTTTCAATCGAATCATGAAGGCGAATTGATCGATAAAATCCATGAGCTAGGTTTTGAGGTAACTGGCATCGTCATAAATGCGGGGGCTTATACGCATACCTCTATCGCTATCGCCGATGCGCTATCAGCCGTAACGGCCCCGGCTGTAGAGGTTCATATATCTAATGTTCATGCGCGTGAAGAGTTTCGGCACCATAGTTACCTATCGGCAAAATGTAAAGGCGTTGTTGTCGGTCTTGGTCTGATGGGCTATGAAATGGCAGTGCGGTATTTAATGAATAATGTAGAATAAAAAATGTAGAATTTATAGTGAACAATGAATAACCTGCTGTACCGGCATTATACATTCTTCATTATGTACTATCAATTCATCAGTATGATAACCTTCTATCCCGGTCCGTCAAAAGTCTATCCGCAGGTGGCCGATTATGCGGTCGATGCCGTGCGTGAAGGTATCGTGAGCCTCAACCACCGCAGCGCGGGGTTCATGGACATCGTAAAGGAGACCGTTCGGCTGCTGCACGACAAACTCGACATTCCAGCCGATTACCATATTGCCCTGGTTTCATCGGCTACAGAGTGTTGGGAAATTGTGGCGCAGTCGCTCACGGCAGCATCAAGCCTGCATCCCTACAATGGCGCATTTGGTAAAAAGTGGGCCGAATATGCTTATAAAATTAAGCCCCCCGTTAGCCTGAGCGAGGCAGATGTATTGTGCATTATTCAAAATGAAACGTCAAATGGCACACAGGTCACGATGGAAACGCTGGCTCAGTTTCGCCGGGATTTTTCGGCCCTGATAGCGGTCGATGCTGTTTCGTCGATGGCGGGTATCGCCTTCGATTGGTCGTTGGGTGATGTCTGGTTTGCCTCGGTACAAAAATGTTTTGGCTTGCCTGCCGGACTGGCGGTACTTATTTATTCGCCAGCCGCGCTCAAACGGGCAGAAGAAATTGGTGAGAATGCCCATTACAACAGTCTCCTGTTTATTCACGAGAATTTTTCGAAATTTCAAACGCCCTATACTCCCAATGGTTTGGGTATTTATATGCTGATGCGTGTGCTGCAACAGCTGCCACCCATAGCTGTCGTTGATATCATAACAAAAAAACGGGCGGCTGACTGGTATACTTTTTTCGAGCAGTTCGGTCCAGGCTCCAGCCAGGCCCACGGTTCATTGACTAAGCCAGCGCTCAGCCCGGACTTCCGGCTGCTGATCAATGACAAGCCTGATCGCTCCGATACGGTTATTGCCGTAGAGGGTTCCGAATCTGCCATAAAGGCCATCAAAGTAGCTGCTCAACAGGCTGGTATCATGTTGGGAAACGGCTATGGGGACTGGAAGAATACGACCTTCCGAATCGCCAACTTCCCGGCTATTTCTGACGACGAGATTGGAACCTTAATGCAATTTCTTCGGTCATACTAAATTGTATCAATCATAAACAGCCAGTTTATTGAAGCCAGTCTGTTTTGCACTCTGTATATGTTTAGTTTTAAAGAAATCGTTTCCGTTACGCTCATCCTGTTTTCGGTCATCGATGTAATTGGGTCGTTACCCGTAATTATTGACCTGCGCAAGAAAGCGGGTAAAATCGAGTCTGAGCGGGCAACATTTGCTTCGGGCGTTTTGATGATCTCGTTTCTGTTTCTGGGCGAAAAGATCCTTAAGTTATTCGGGGTAGATGTGGCTTCGTTTGCCGTAGCGGGTGCGCTGATTATTTTTCTGATTGGTCTGGAAATGATTCTGGGACGAACGATCTTCAAATCAGAAGTGTCTTCGGGCGGCTCCACCCACATCGTACCTATTGCGTTTCCACTCATTGCCGGGGCGGGTACGCTAACAACACTTATCTCACTTCGGGCCGAATACCAGACACTTAATATTGTTATCGGTGTTATTCTTAACCTGATCCTTATTTATGCCGTTCTGAAATCGTCGGGCTGGCTCGAAACGAAGCTTGGCTCGGGAGGGTTGGAAGTGTTGCGCAAAATCTTTGGGATTATCCTACTGGCAATTGCCATTAAGCTGTTCAAGACCAACCTGATTGCTGATTTCTGATCACAAAAGGTTCGTTCTTTATTGTAGTTGCAAAAAGAGGTGATTTCTACAGAAATCACCTCTTTTTGCATGAGTAAACCTACTATTTTTCACTATATCAAGACGATCGGTCTATTTTCTCGGTTAACCACCCAAAATTATAATGTGATAAATAATCAGTCTAAATGTTGCATTTTACTGTACTGAACGAATTTAAATTATAATATTTCCATAAAAACAGTAAGAAGTACGGCTAAAGTGTATAATGGCATTTATTTTTTATTGTAAAGCGATACTATATTTGCTAAAAGTATTGTGACAAAACCCCTATTCAATTAATCCACTTGTACATCATGGCAAAGGCGAAGTTAGAATACATTTGGCTCGATGGCTATAAGCCCACACAAAGCTTACGTTCCAAAACTAAAATTGAGGCTGATTTTTCGGGTGAACTCGATGATTGCCCAATGTGGTCGTTTGACGGTTCTTCGACCGGACAGGCTGAAGGTGGTTCGTCGGACTGTTTGCTGAAACCAGTTTTTATCTGCCCTGATTCTCAGCGCAAAAATGGTTACCTTGTTATGTGTGAAGTCCTCAATGCTGATGGCACTCCTCACCCAACAAATGGCCGTGCCACGATTGAGGATGATGATAACGATTTCTGGTTTGGCTTCGAGCAGGAGTATTTCCTATGGGATACGTCAATCGACAAGCCACTTGGCTTCCCGGAAGAAGGTTTCCCAACACGTCCTCAGGGTCCTTATTATTGCTCGGTAGGTGCTCAGAACGCCTACGGCCGTAATATCGTTGAAGAACACCTTGACGTTTGCCTGGATGCCGGTTTAAATGTAGAAGGTATCAATGCCGAAGTAGCCACAGGTCAGTGGGAGTTTCAGATTTTTGCCAAAGGTGCTAAATCCGCCGGTGATCAGATCTGGGTTGCTCGTTACCTGTTAGAGCGCATTGGTGAATCATACGATGTGTCGATCAACTGGCATTGCAAACCCCTGGGCGATACCGACTGGAACGGCTCGGGTATGCACGCTAACTTCTCGAATACTGCGCTGCGTACATCGGGAAGCAAAGAAGTCTATGACAAAATTTGTCAGTCGTTCTCGCCAGCCGATGTTATCAAAGCACACATCGAGGTATATGGTGCCGACAACGAACTTCGCCTGACGGGTAAACACGAAACCCAGTCAATCGACCAGTTCTCATACGGTATCTCCGACCGGGGCGCTTCGATCCGTATCCCTATCGCTACGGTAGAACGCGGCTGGAAAGGCTGGCTGGAAGATCGTCGGCCAAACTCGGCGGCTGATCCATACAAAGTAGCTGCTGTAATTATCAAAACCGTTAAATCGGCTGACGTGCTGGAAGAAGCCTAAGCCCAATTCAATAGATCAACAAAGCCCGACCGCGTAAGTGGTTGGGCTTTTTTAGTTTCCCCGTTGTAATCCGTGAAGAAGGCGTGTATGTTTGGCTAAATATTTGGACCTAAACACTCAAAGCCTAATCGATGTCAAATTTTCGATTCAAAGCCCTTGAAATTGCCCAAAGTCGCCATGCGATGCAGGTGACTGCACCCACCGAGCGGGTTGGTGATTTTTTTGGAAGCTATACGTTTAATAATGAAGTGATGCGGGCCTTGCTCTCGCCCGAAGCGTACCTGAAAGTAACCGAGGCAATCAGTACCAATGGCCAAATTGACCGCACCATTGCCGACGAAGTAGCAGGGGCCATGAAGTCGTGGGCCACCTCAAAAGGGGCTACCCACTACACACACTGGTTTCAGCCACTAACGGGAGAAACTGCCGAGAAACATGACGCTTTTTTCGACATAACGCTCGATGGAAAAGCCGTTGAGAAATTCAAGGGAAGTGCCCTGGTGCAACAGGAACCCGATGCGTCGTCGTTTCCAAACGGTGGCCTTCGTAACACCTTCGAAGCGCGGGGGTACACCGGCTGGGACCCGTCGTCGCCCGCGTTCTTGATGGACAACGGGGCAGGGGGGAAAACCCTCTGTATTCCGTCGGTCTTTATCTCGTACACAGGCGAAGCTCTGGACTATAAAACACCCCTGCTGAAAGCCCTGAATGCCCTCGATAAAGCGGCAACGGCCGTTTGTCAGTACTTCGACCGGAACATTACGAAAGTGACGCCAACGCTCGGTCCCGAGCAGGAGTATTTTGTGGTTGATCGGGCGCTGTTCTATGCCCGCCCTGATCTGGTGCTGGCAGGCCGGACGGTTTTTGGGCATTCACCCGCCAGAGGGCAACAATTGGAAGACCATTATTTTGGCTCCATTCCGCCCCGCGTCAATGCCTTTATGGTCGATTTTGAATTCGAGTCCATGAAACTTGGTATGCCCGTTCGGACGCGCCATAACGAAGTAGCACCGGGGCAGTTTGAAGTGGCACCAACGTTTGAAGAAGTCAATCTGGCCGTAGACCATAACGCTCTGCTGATGGATTTGATGGAAAAGATTTCGGAGAAACACAACCTGAAAGTGCTTTTTCATGAAAAACCATTCGCTGGAGTCAATGGTAGCGGGAAGCATAATAACTGGTCGATGGGGACCAATACAGGGGTGAACTTGCTTGCTCCGAGCACTAAGCCGAAAGAGAGTTTACGGTTTTTGACCTTCCTGGTCAATGTCATCAAAGCGGTTCATGACAACGCCGATCTATTGCGGGCCAGTATTGCCTCGGCAGGTAATGAACATCGTCTTGGGGCCAATGAAGCCCCGCCGGCTATCGTGTCTATATTTTTGGGTGAGTCCCTCACACAGGCGTTAAATGACCTGGAGGTCAAGTCGGAAGTGACCGTCAATAAGGGCGATAACGTATATTATAAACTTGGTTTGAATCGGATTCCAAGCCTGATGCGCGACAACACCGACCGCAACCGAACATCGCCTTTTGCCTTTACGGGCAACAAATTCGAGTTTCGGGCGGTGGGCAGTGCAGCGAACTCCGCTTCGACGATGACTGTGCTGAATGCGATCGTAGCCGACCAACTGAATAAGTTTAAAATGGATCTCGATGCGCGTCTGGCGAAAGGCGAAAAGAAAGAACTGGCAATTGTCGATATTCTGAAAGAATATTACACCAACACGAAGCGAATTCTGTTTGAAGGCAATGGGTATTCTGACGAATGGGTTGAAGAGGCTGACCGCCGGGGACTGTCGAACATCAAATCATCGCCCGAAGCGCTGGGTATTTTTGTAAAGCCGGAATCGCTGGCGTTGTTTGAGCGGACAGGCGTTATGAATCATGCCGAAGTAGAATCCCGCTATGAGATTGAGCTGGAGAAATACATTAAGAATGTACAGATCGAGTCGCGCGTGATGGGCGATCTGGCTATGAACCACATCGTATCGACGGCTCTAAAATACCAGAACAAACTGGCCGAAACAGCCCGGAATTTAGTCGAATTAGGTATGAATGCCGAAGCTGAGCCAATAAAGGCTATTCTGCGCGAAATTTCGACCCGCGTTATCGCTATTAAAAGGAATGTAGAGTCGATGGTTGAAGCGCGCAAAAAAGCCAACAACGTAATTGACACCAGCGATCGTGCGAAACTCTATTCGACTGAGGTAAAAGATCATTTTGATATTATCCGCTACGAGGTGGATAAACTTGAAGAAGTCGTTGACGATGAAGACTGGCCATTGGTGAAGTACCGCGAATTGCTGTTTATTAAATAGGTAGTACGAATTCGGAGGGGTAATACCCTTCTGAATTCGTACTATTCACGTTAAATCAAGTTTGAGAATGAACATCCCGCAGGGCCGTCTGACGGTTCAGAAAATTCTCCGCGAACTCTCTTCGTTGCCTCATCGTGGAGCGGCTACCGCCAACGAAACCAAAGCGGGCGATCTGCTGCAGGGTTACCTTGCCGGTATGGGGGCAACGGTAAAAAAGGAGCCTTTTCAAACGCCCAAAACCTATGCAACAATTGTTTACTGGCTCATGGGCGGGCTGTTGACAGGATTGGCCCTGATTCCGGTTACTGGAGTTGCCGTTGGACTGGTTTGGTATTTCGTATGGCTGGCCTGGCTGTACTTCAACTGGCGATATTCGTTCATCACTAAGTTTCCTGTTCAGCATACAGCCCACAACGTAGTTGGCAGATGGGCATCCCGAACCAGGGAAGGGGAGGTTCGTAAAAAAGTTATCCTGATAGCGCATTATGATACGGCCCCGGTATCATTGCTTTACAGCCCCAAACGACAGGCTTACTTCCGATTATCCCTCATTAGTTCGTTGTGGCTCATGCTGTTGGCGGGTGCGCTGGCTACGCTCGAAGCCTTCCGAATTGCCTCGCCCTATCTTACCTATGTCCGGTATGGATTGATGGTCTACTTTGTTGTTCAGGCCGTTTTGGGCACTCTGGGGTATTGGCTTAAAGGGTATGCTAATGGAGCTAATGACAATGCCACTGGCGTAGCGGCAGCCCTCGCCACTGCCAACAAGCTACGACAGGCTAATCTGCTCAATGTGGATATTGAGGTCGTATTGACAAGTGCGGAGGAGGTGGGTATGATAGGCGCATATCACTATGTGGAAGCGCACCGAAAAGAGTGGAAGCGGGGCCAGACACTGGCCATAAACTTCGATTCGCTGGGGGCTGGGAAGCTGACTGTTGTTGAACAAACCGGCACTGCAGAAGTGATCCGGTATGATAATGAACCCACCCGGCTGGCGCGTCAATTAGTCAATACCGATGCGTTTCGAGATCGTGCCCAGATGCGAAACTGGCACACCGCTGATTTTGATAGTGTTTGGTTTGTGCGTAAAAAAATACCTGTTCTGGCCCTTTGCGCGGTAGATGCCGACGGGCGAATGCCACGCATTCATCAATTGGACGATACCCTCGACAATGTAGACGAATCCCCCATTTACACCGCCATCGACATGGCCACCGCCGTTGTGATCGCTTGGTTAACAAGCGATAAGGCTTAATTTATAAGGTCTTTACTTCATATTGTCGCCCGTAAATATAGCGTAGAGCAACCCCAATTCCCCAGCCCGTTCCATTGGCCGTGATGGTGGCCTGTTGCATTGCGCTATTATTGATTGTATAGACTAAATCTGCTTTGAGCGCATTGCCAAGACCCCAGTATTTACGAGCATAAAAACCCAGTTCAAGATGGGGCGATAAACGGGTTGTATAATCTAATCCGAGTTCAGCAACGCCCGTAACCCGTTTGAAAACTATAGTTGAATTTGTCAGCCTGAGTGTGTCGACACGGTTTCTGCCAAGGTGACTATAACCAATCAGTTTGAAATCGCCCGTTTGTCCAGCACCATTTGGTGTTAGCCAGGCACCGCCCGTTATCCAGAAACCTGTACCATTTGCAGCCTGCTTTCCCGAGCCAATTCGCCGTTTTATTCGAAGTGGAATGCCATAGCCACTATTCAGGTAATTGAACGCAAGTGGGCTCGCATTGTTGGCGATGCTGATGTCCAGGTGAATAGGGGCACGCGTGTAGCCAGTCTCAATAGACCATGCATTACGAAAATTATACCCAACCAAGGCGCTCCACGAAGTTTTTGTAGGAGTTGGATTACTCACCAACCTGTCAAACGAGTTGCTGAGAATGCTGGCATCGCTGCGAAAACCGCTTTCGGCACCTATATACCAGGTCTGCACTTCATTGAGTTGGTCGATCAACTCGCTCCGTCGCCGACTGGCTCTCGATTGGCGTGGTTCTAAATTATTGTCAGGGTCTTCTGTTAGCACCCGTTTCCGAACGACCGGTGGCGGTGCATAATAATTTGTATCAATAACGACCTCCTGTGCCAACGCAGATATAGATAAGCTGACTAAAGAATAAAGAAGGAAGATGTGTTTCATTGATAAGCAAAAATAGAGTTGCGAGTTGCAATATGGAGTTTACATCAGATTACGCATGTCAGGTAAATTCTGTTGCGACTTACTGAAAATTCAAGTGTGAGAAAGAATTTGTAAAGATTATGTTTCTGAGCATATTAACCGATGGTATCAGGGCGAAGGGTACTGCATTTCTGGACCCCCTCAATTGTAAGCGCTTACATAAGTAGGATAGGAATACGTTTGTCAAAAGGGCTCCGGGTATGGTTTCTGATTAAGAAATAGTAGCTTTGCCTCATGGCAAATTACAAGAATGACGGGTTCGACCCTGAAGAAATCAGCGCACTCAAGGATGAGTGTAAGCAGGAAGGCAAATCGTTTATTTATGTAGAAGATGACGACCTGGACGTGCTCGAAGAAGGCGAATGCAGGCACATTCAGTTTCCGGGACAGTATCAGGGACAAGAGGTTATTTTCGATACACTGGTGTATACACTCCGGTTGCACCACAGCAGTTTAGTGTATGAAATGGCAGTTGAAGAGGTTCAAAAAACCTTTCCAACCTACGTTCCCCCCGAAGAACGCAAACCCAATTATAAAATCACGCCTGAGCTGGAAGAGGAAGCCGAAACGGCCCTGACAGAAATTATCGAGGAAATCGAAGAAACCGAAACGGTTAAGGTTCAAGAGCATGTAGAGGTCGATATGGAGTCCGATTATGGAATTGCTCTCGATGTTTGCCTTAATGTTGAAGAGATAACCGATGAGGTGATCGAAGACTTCATTACGCATTTCAAAGCAAACACCTTATCCCTGGATACGACACTCTATTCCTTCACCAGCGAAGAGGACGAAGATTAATTTTTTAATTTAGAATGAAGAATGAATAGTGAAGAATAGTTCGGTATACCCGTATTCTTCACTATTCATTCTTCATTTTCATTCTACACAAAATGCAGCAACCAGACTCGCTTAACCAGGTGGCGGAATTTCACCGCACCTTTCATGCTCCTGTTTTAGAAACGCCCCAGATTCCGTCGGAGGCACGTAGCCAACTCCGGGTTTCGCTTCTGGCCGAAGAATTGGACGAACTGCGCGAGGCAATTGCCGAAGGCGATATTGTGGCCGTGGCCGATGCACTTTGCGACTTGCAGTATGTGTTGTCGGGAGCGGTGCTTGAGTTTGGGCTGGGCGATAAATTCAAAGAATTGTTCGATGAGGTACAACGGTCAAACATGAGTAAGGCTTGCCTGACGGTTGCCGAAGCCGAAGCCACCGTGGCACAATATCAGGCAAAAGGTGTTCCCTGCCATTTTATCGAGTCGGATGGCAAGTTCCTCGTTTATCGCGATGCCGACCATAAAACACTCAAAAGCGTAAACTACTCTCCCGCCGATTTAGACGGGATTTTGGTTCCAACTGTGTAAGGTTGGGTCATTCAACCACGAAATACCGCTCCAGTAAACCACGGGGAGATTTACAGAAAAACTTGATGGATAACTACCAATATACGGCCGTTGATCGTTTTCTGCGGTACGTGCAGATTGACACCCAGTCGGACCCGCAATCGACGACCAATCCGAGTACCGGGAAACAAAAAAATCTCAGCCGGGTGCTGGTTCAGGAATTGCTCGATATGGGCGTTGCCGATGCCGAAATGGATGAGTGGGGCTATGTGTATGCAACGATTCCGGCTAATACCGATAAGCCGAACGTGCCAACCATTTGTTTTTGCTCGCACGTTGATACATCACCCGATGTAACAGGCGAAGGAGTGAAGCCACTAATTCACCAACAGTGGCAGGGCGAGGACATTGTTTTGCCGGATGATACTACTCAGATCATTCGCGTAGCCGATCACCCCGATCTAACGCATCAGGTTGGTAACGACATTATTACGGCCAGCGGCACAACCTTGCTGGGGGCCGATAATAAAGCGGGCCTGGCCGAAATTATGGATGCAGCCCATTATATACTGACGCATCCCGACATCAAACACGGCCGGATTCGGTTGCTCTTTACGCCCGATGAGGAAGTAGGACGCGGAACCGAAAAGGTTGATATTCAGAAACTCGGTGCCGATTTTGGCTATACTATTGATGGAGAAGCACTGGGAACGCTTGAAGATGAAACATTTTCGGCTGATGCCGTAAAAATTACCATTCAGGGCGTTAGCACACACCCCGGCTTTGCAAAGGGCAAACTCGAAAACGCGCTTAAAATAGCCGCTGATCTACTAGCTGCACTGCCTAAAAACGCGCTTTCGCCCGAAACAACTGACGCGAAAGAGGGATTCGTACATCCAACCCGGATGGAAGGCAATCAGGATAAAGCCGTGTTGGAGTTTATCATTCGCGATTTTACCGAAGCGGGTTTACAGGAAAAGGAAACCTATCTGCAAAACCAGTTGACCGACGTATTGACAAATTACCCCGGTTCATCGGCGCAGTTTGTTGTGAAAGAGCAGTACCGCAATATGAAAGATGTGCTGGATCAACATCCGGCGGTTGTGGAAAACGCACTCGAAGCCATTCGGCGAGTAGGGCTGTCGGCGCAACGACGCAGTATTCGGGGCGGTACAGATGGCTCGCGGCTGTCGTTTATGGGGTTGCCTTGTCCGAATATCTTTGCAGGCGAACACGCCTTTCATTCGCGGCAGGAGTGGGTATCGGTGCAGGATATGGAAAAGGCTGTTGCCGTAATCGTACAGGTTGCGCAGGTGTGGGAAGAGCGAAGCTAGGCTTGAAAGTGAATGGATAATGTAGAATGGATAATGGATAATGTAGAATGATTGCTGATCTTCTATTCTTCATTATCCATTATCTATTCCCTTACCCCGTTGGCGCACTTCATTTAACATTCTACTGAACCTATAGGTTGATGTCCTAAACAAACTCAACCCTATGGAAACTCAGTTTGACATTGATTCGCCGACCGATACCGGCACGCAAACCCCCTATGATGTTACCGCCGATGTGGCTGGCATAAAGACCTTATTTGTTAATGTTTTTTTTATTGGTACGCCCGGACCCGGCAATCGCTGGGTGCTTGTCGATACCGGTTTTATGGGGTATGCCGGACAAATAAAAAAACGGGCCGAACAGCTTTTTGGCATTGGTACTCAACCCGACGCTATTGTTCTAACACACGGCCATGCTGACCATACCGGCACGCTGAAAACACTACTGAAAGAGTGGGATGTGCCGGTTTATGCGCACAAGCTCGAGTTGCCTTATTTGCAGGGTAAATCGAGTTATCCGCCACCAGATCCAGCCATTGGCGGGGGAGGAATGTCGTATATGTCGTGGGTATTTCCAATTGGCCCAATGGATTTTGGCGACCATATAAAAGCCATTGCCGACGATGGTAAGATTCCTGAGCTGCCAGACTGGCGGGCCATTCATACACCAGGCCACGCACCGGGGCATATTTCACTTTTCAGGGATAAAGACCGGACGTTGCTGGCGGGCGATGCTTTCGTAACGACAAATCAGAATGCGATTACATCCGTCGCTACACAACGAGAAGAGTTTCATGGCCCCCCTGCCTATTTTACCTGCGATTGGGATGCTGCCAAACGGTCGGTTTTGGCATTGAATAACCTCAACCCCAGGGCAGTAGGAACGGGACACGGTGTATCAGTGCGTGGGCTTGATCTGGAATTAGGATTGAATAAACTGGCACACGATTTTGAGTCAAGATCCATCCCGTCAGAAGGGCGATATGTAAAACAACCCGCCGTTACAGATGAAAACGGTATCGTTGACATGCCAACACCAACGTCTTTTCACGTTGCCCGTGGCATCGGGTTAGGCATACTTGGCGGTATTTTGCTTTACGCAATTTGGGCAGGTGTTCGGGACGATGAGTAAGCACGAATAAAGAAATACAGTCAACCTAAAAAGCCCTGCCGATGCGGGGCTTTTTAGGTTGACTGTATAATTCAGGGCATTTGAGTTTTACAAACGTAGTTGTCTCTGTACTTTTGCAGAAAGACGACGGCAACATGGCTGAGAAAAAGCCCAAATTTTATGTAGTCTGGCACGGCAGAAAACCCGGTGTTTATGATAGTTGGGATGAAGCCAAAGCGCAGACGGATGGCTTTCCAAAACCATTATTTAAGTCCTTCGACAGTAAACCGGCCGCGTTGAAAGCGTTTAAAGATAAACCTCACGCGCACATCGGTCAGGGGCCTAAGCCAACAGCAAAGCAGGGGAAATTAGATGGTTTGGTCGGACTGCCTATTCAGGATAGTCTGGTTGTCGATGCCGCTTGGAATACCGCTTCGGGCGATATGGAGTATCAGGGAATTTATTTGGCCACGAAGC
This sequence comes from Spirosoma pollinicola, assembly GCF_002831565.1. Taxonomy (NCBI): domain Bacteria; kingdom Pseudomonadati; phylum Bacteroidota; class Cytophagia; order Cytophagales; family Cytophagaceae; genus Spirosoma; species Spirosoma pollinicola. The sequence continues at coordinate 1,777,577 of NZ_CP025096.1, forward strand.
AAAAACTGTTTTTAAAAGGGCCTTACTGCGACGGAACCAACAATATTGGCGAGTTTCTGGCCATTGTTCATGCCCTGGCACTGCTTCACCAAAAGAATAGTAACATCCCAGTTTATTCAGATTCTCGTACCGCAATCGGCTGGGTGAAGAAGAAGAAAGCCAATACCAAACTCGAAGAAACCGCTCGCAATGCCGAACTGTTCGAACTTCTCGACCGAGCCGAAAGCTGGCTTCAGACGCACCGTTTCGCGAATCCGGTCTTGAAATGGGAAACAACGGTTTGGGGAGAAAATCCGGCAGATTTTGGTAGGAAATAGGTAGTCGAGCAAAAACCTACAAGCCGGGCCGCCGAAGCGGTCTTCGAGACCTTATAGGCTTATGATCATGAGTACGAATTTGTTAAAACCCTGATGTTCCGTTTCAAGCAATTCACCATTCAGCAGGATCGTACCGCCATGAAAGTGTGTACGGATGCCTGTGTGCTTGGAGCGTATGCGGAGGTGATGGGCGCTGAATCAACGGCCTTATTACCTACTGTGGAGCGGATACTCGACATTGGCACTGGCACTGGTTTACTGGCGCTTATGGTTGCCCAACGCAATCCGACAGCGCTTGTTGACGCTGTTGAGGTAGATGAATCGGCTTTTGGACAAGCTATTGACAACGTAGCCGCCAGCCCATTTTCTGAGCGAATACGGGTCGTACAGAGCCGCATTCAGGATTTTGTGCCTGGTATTCGCTACGACCGGGTTTTAACGAATCCTCCTTTTTATACAAACCATCTTCGCTCGCCAGACGTGGGCGTGAATCGCGCACTGCATACCGACGAACTCCCGTTTTCGGAGTTGATTGAAGCTGTTGTGCGTTTGATGAAACCGAATGGACAATGGTGGGTGTTGTTGCCGCCTTATGAAGCAGAAATGCTGGCTGCTCAGGCGAAACAAGCCGGGCTATTTGCCTTTAAGCGGTTGTCGGTACGGCACAATGCAAAAAAGCCCATCTTTCGGGTAATTACCGGATTTGCATTTGGAGAAAATAGCCTACTGGATGAAACCCTGACTATTTTCGAACCCCGAGAACCCGTTAATCCCGGCGAAAAACCGTCTGGAGAGACCTATACGTCAGAATTTCGGACATTACTCCACGATTATTACTTAATATTCTGATTCTCTTACGACCTTTAGGGCGGAGAATTGTTGATGCGCAAAATTCGTTAGTGGCTTATAGCGCACATCGTCCAAAAATAAATGACAGAATTGCTTCAGTTAACCATTTTAATTCCACTGTACAACGAAGAAGAGTCGCTGCCCGAACTGCACGACTGGATCGTGCGGGTTGTGACTGAACATCAGTTTACGTATGAAATTCTGTTTGTCGACGACGGCAGCACCGATGATTCCTGGGCTGTTGTAGAGCAATTGGCAAACCGTAACCCCCATGTTCGGGGCGTTCGGTTTAACCGGAATTATGGCAAAACAGCCGCTTTGCAAACGGGTTTTCAGGCTGTTCGGGGGCAGGTTGTCATTACAATGGATGCCGATTTACAGGATAGTCCCGACGAAATTCCGGAACTGTACCGAATGATTACGGCAGAAAAATATGACCTTGTATCGGGTTGGAAGCAGAAGCGATACGATCCAATCACTAAAACACTTCCTACAAAACTGTTTAATTCCGTGTCGCGCTGGATTTCCGGCGTACAACTGCACGATTTTAACTGCGGACTAAAAGCCTATAGACAAAAAGTTGTTAAAACTATTGCGCCTTCGCTGTATGGCGACATGCATCGAAACCTGCCCATTGTCGCTAATTGGGACGGTTTTAGTCGTATTGGCGAGAAAGTTGTACAACACCGCGCTCGTAAGTACGGCACCACCAAGTTTGGTCTGGAGCGTTTTGTGAACGGGTTTCTGGATGTACTCGTTATTGCGTTTGTACACCGGTTCAGCAAGCGGCCAATGCACTTCTTCGGAACCTTTGGAACGCTCTCGTTTTTTGTCGGTTCTGTGCTCGCTATCTGGCTAATCGTTGAGAAACTAATCAACATTGCGCAAGGGGAGAAATTTCGGAACGTGACGGATAATCCCCTGTTTTTCTTTGGCTTAGTCGCCATAATTCTGGGTGTTCAGCTGTTTCTGGCGGGTTTTCTGGGCGAAATGCTCGTTCGACAAACCCTGAACCGCTCGGCTGAACAACTTGTCGCTGAAAAGGTTGGATTTTCAGAACAAAATGTGCCGGTATAGCTGGTTAACAATGTTTACTCATTTTATAAATTTATAAGTAATATATACAACCAATGAAGAGTAATTTTAAAGCTCACCCATGGCACGGCATCCCGATCGGAGAATTAGCCCCTAAACAAGTTACGTGCTTTATCGAGATTGTGCCTACTGATACTGTTAAGTACGAGATTGACAAAGCAACCGGTTACCTCAAAATTGACCGGCCTCAGCAATATTCCAATGTGTTGCCTGCTTTATATGGCTTCATTCCCCAAACCTACTGTGGTGATCAGATTGCTCGTCTGGCGAGTGAAAAATCGGGTAGAATCGTTGAAATGGGCGATGGTGACCCGCTTGATATTTGTGTGCTGACAGAGCGCGAAATTACCCACGGTGACCTGATCTTACAGGCTATTCCTATCGGTGGCTTTCGCCTGATCGACAAAGGAGAGGCTGATGATAAAATCATTGCTGTTCTTAAAGGAGACGCCATGTATGGGCAATATACCGAACTGGGTCAACTACCCGAAGCGGTCGTTAAGCGCCTTCGCCACTACTTCCTGACCTACAAAAATCTTCCTGAAGAACCAGCCGTTATGGAACTGGCGAACATCTACGGGCAAGCTGAAGCCTGGGAAGTTATTCAAACCTCTATCAACGATTATAAGCTGATGTAAGGTTTACGCCTTTCGTCCGTTGTTTTCGTTCACTTAACACTTTTATAGCCCGGAAATTAACTTCCGGGCTATATTTGTATAGGGCCTGTTTAATAAGGTCCGTTTATTCATTCGTATTCATGCGTCAGTTTCTCAAATATGTTCTGGCCACAATCGTTGGCCTGCTGTTGTTTTCATTCGTCGGCTTTCTCCTTCTGGTTGGGGTTGCTGCCGCTTTATCGTCTTCGTCTGATACCAAGACGACAGTAAAAGAAAATACGGTTTTAAAATTAGATTTAGACAAGCCAATCGAAGAGCGGAGTGTTGATAATCCCTTTAAAGGGTTTGGGCCGGTAAGCGGCACAGGCGATGCCATCGGCCTGTTCGAGTTAAAGCGAACGCTCAAAGAAGCCAAGGAGGATAAGAATATCGAAGGTATTTACCTCCAGACCGAAAACCCGATGGCTGGCTGGGCCTCATTGGAAGAAGTTCGTAATGCGTTGATCGACTTCAAGCAGTCGAAGAAATTTGTCTATGCCTACGCTGAGACAATGACCGAAAAAGGCTATTACCTTGCTTCGGTAGCCGATAAAATCTACCTTAATCCGGCTGGCGACCTGGAATGGAACGGTCTCAACGCCGAGTTGTCATTCTTTAAAGGAACGCTTGATAAACTGGGTATTAAACCGGAAATCTTTAAAGTAGGTGATTTTAAAAGTGCCGTTGAGCCGTTCATTCGTGAGAACATGAGCGATCCAAATCGCTTGCAGGTAAACTCGTTTCTGGGGTCTATAAACGACCAGATGCTGGTTCGTGTGGCGCAAAGCCGGGGCCTTCGGGTCGACTCGCTGAAACGCTATGCAGATAACCTGACGATCCAGAAACCCGCCGATGCGCTTCGTACGAAGCTCGTTACAAATCTTGGGTATCAGGACGAACTGGAGACGGTTATCAAGAAACAGTTAGGTGTTGATGAGAAAAAGAAAATCAATTACGTTTCATTGAGTAAATACGAAACGTCTGAGAAAACTGGCGACGATACCGAGGGGAGTTCCAAGAATAGAATTGCGGTCATTATCGCTTCGGGTGATATTCACTCGGGCAAAAGCGGTGAAAACAGCATTGGCTCCGAAACGATTGTTGAAGAACTTCGTAAAGCTCGGTTAGACGATAAAGTAAAAGCGATTGTGTTGCGGGTTAACTCGGGTGGCGGCAGCGCATTAGCGTCGGATGTGATGTACCGCGAGGTTCAACTGGCCCGCAAAGTAAAACCCGTAATCGGGTCAATGTCCGACTACGCTGCTTCGGGCGGTTATTATATGCTGATGGGTTGCGACAAGATCGTTGCACAGCCAAACACCATTACGGGCTCTATCGGGGTATTTGCCCTGCTGTTCAATACTGAAACCTTCTTTAAAGATAAACTCGGTATCACGTACGATCGGGTCAATACCAACACCAATGCTGACTTTCCGACCGGAACGCACGAAATGACTCCGTTCCAAAAGCAAACGATGCAAAAGTCAACCGAGCGGATTTATGCTGAATTTACCAGCAAAGCCGCTGCCGGTCGCAAACTGCCAGTCGACAGTCTGCGGGCTCTTGCCGGTGGACGTGTCTGGACCGGTACGCAGGGCAAAGCCAATGGGCTGGTCGATCAGCTTGGGGGTATCGATGATGCCATTAAACTGGCGGCTCAATCAGCTAAGCTGAAAGAGGGCGATTATCAAATTAAATACCAGCCTCGTAAAAAAGAGTTCTTCGAACAGTTGATGAATTCGTTCAGCGATAGCGAAGAAGCTAAAATTCAGGCGAAACTTGGCGATTTAGCTCCCTACGTAAAGTATATGAATAAGCTTAAACTGATGGAAGGCATGCAAATGAGGATGCCGTTTGAGGTAGAGATTCGGTAAGTTAAGTTGGTTTATAGTATAGAGACCTGCACGTTTTTCCTCACGTGCAGGTCTTTTTTTTACCTTGCGCTACGCAACGTTATTCTGATGCAGACACTCCCCATTAACCTTGACTTGTTTGCCCTCATTATTTTTCTGGGTGTAGCACAAGGTATTTTTCTGGGTATCTTCTTTTTGACCGGTGAGCGCTTAAGACGCGTGGAAAATCGCTGTCTGGGCTTGTTTATGCTGGCTCTATCGGCAGTGAGCGGAGAAATATTTCTCAACTACACAAATTATACGTTTCGGCTTTTATGGACCGTCGACTTTGCAGAATCCATCAATTTTGTGCTGGGTCCGTTATTCTATTTCTTCGTTTTTAGTCGTATTCAACAGCGATTACCTCAGTATTGGGGTTGGCATCTGGTGCCATTCATTATCTGGCTGGCAAACTCAGTCACCTGGCTTTATCAGCCCATAGAAGTCAAATACAATGCCTATGTAAACTCACAGCACCCCGAACTTCCCTTTATCCGTCAATATGCTTATTGGGATGATGACTTCACCGGGCTTCGTGATTTAATTAATGAGATGACATTGCTGAGCTGCCTGGTATATGCTGTGTTATCGCTCATTACGATTCGAAGGGCTACCCGATCTGAAGATCAGATAAACGGACACTATAAACTTGCCTCGCTACGCGTTTTAAGCGTACTGTTTGCGTTGATGCCTTTTCTGATTGTACTTGTTAAGCCTCAGTTCTATCATGATGTTGGCGATTATTTGCTGGCTACCTATGTGGCCGCTACGATTTATACGACCAGCTTTCTGGTGATGCGAGGGTCCGATTTTTTTCGGCTTGAAATGCCGGGTCAGCCAACAGTTACTGAGGCCGAACCGCAACCAACTGAGTTGAAGAAAAAGTACGAAAAATCGGCCTTATCGGAAGAAGTTGAAGATGCTGTTCTCAGCAAACTTAGTCGATTACTTGAAGCCGAAAAGCCTTACCTCAATAGCGACCTGTCGTTACCAAAACTAGCTGCCCGATTAGATACGAGCCCGCATAATTTATCACAATTACTAAATGACCGCCTTGGGCAAACGTTTTTCGACTGGCTTGCATCTTACCGAATTGCCGAAGCGCAACGGCTGCTAAACGAACCAACTACAACTCATCTTAAAATCGACGAAATTGCCGAGCGGGTAGGGTATAATTCAACGTCGGCGTTCCATACGGCTTTCAAACGGCTTACTAACCAGACTCCGGCGCAGTACCGGGCAAAGGATCCTGGGCCGGGAGCCGACAAGTTAAGTTAATGTCTCAGGCGTGTTCGTCCCGGTCGGCACGAACTTCTTACTTATCGGGAAATAGGGATTTTGGCCGTCAGAACGTCAATTTTGGATCGTTAACACAAAACGATCCTTCCATGCAACCGACTGAATTTTCTGCTACTAACAGGGCTGCTTCTGCTGACCTGAGTCTGCGTCGTTATGATCTTGACTGGCTGCGGATCATTGCCATTCTAATCTTGCTCTTCTATCATACCGGCATGATTTACGTATCGTGGGGGTGGCATATCAAAAGTGCCGAACACAGTACAGTCATGGAGCAAGTGATGCGCTGGCTCCACCGCTGGCGTATGCCGCTGTTGTTTTTTATTTCGGGAGCCGGTACATTCTTTGCACTTAAGAAGCGGTCATATGGGACGTATGCCGGTGAACGGGTCCGACGATTATTTGTGCCTCTTGTATTCGGTATGTTCGTGATCGTGCCACCGCAGATATACATCGAGTGGTTATTTAGAGGGCGGTTTAGCGGCAGGTATATCGACTTTTATCCGGAAGTTTTTAAGTTTCAGGCCTACCACGATGGTGGTAAGGGTGGGGCGTTCAGCTGGCATCACCTATGGTTTATCTGCTATTTGTTTTTCTACTCACTCATAAGTATCCCCGTATTCAGGTGGTTGAAAAGCGAGCAGGGACAACGATTTATGGACAAAATAGGTCGATTGATTGCCCGCCCCGGTGGCGTTATGTGGTCAGGCTTTGGCGTTATTTTTATAAGTCAGCTACTACTGAAACCTTATTTCCCGGAAGAGACCCACGCTCTTGTCAATGACTGGGCTTATTTTGTCAAGAATCTGCTGTTATTCTGGTTTGGGTATATACTTATCAGTAGACCTGCTTTCTGGCAAATTTTAAATGATCAACGACGAATACTGCTGGCAGGGACGTTGGTATGTACGGTTTTACTCTACGCCATAGGGTTAGTATATGATACCGAAGGGCCAGATATCCTGGCCTGGGAAATTGCTTACCTAACAAATTCGGATTGCCTGATGTGGTTTTCTGTGCTGGCCACTGTTGCGTATGGACACCGCTATTTGAACGTTAATCGACCCATATTACCAAAGTTGAACGAAGCCGTCTATCCGTTCTATATTCTTCATCAAACAGTTATTATACTAATTGGCTATACTATTTTGACCCGTACCCGGCTGGGTGTTTATGACGGATTTCTGGTTATAAGTCTTTCTTCGCTAGTTGTTTGTGTAGCAATTTATCTTCTTCTGATTCGTCCGTTCAAGCTGACCCGGTTTTTATTTGGCATGAAATGATGTTGGTTTATGGCGTTTGATTTACGATTTTTGATTATTCTTTGCTCTCGAGATAAGCTTTCCACAGCTCCGCATTGATTTCGGAGCTTATAACTGAAAAATCGTATATCATGCGTACCGATTGGACTCGTGCCGAAATCGCCGAAATCTATAATTCACCCGTTCTGGACCTGATGTACCGGGCCGCTACTGTTCACCGCCAGCATCACGATCCACAGGAAGTGCAGGTTTGTACACTGTTGTCGGTCAAGACGGGTGGTTGCCCCGAAGACTGTGCCTATTGTCCGCAGGCTGCCCGTTACCACACCGCAGTGAAGGTACATAAACTGATGGAAGTGGATGAGGTGTTGACAGCCGCTCAACGAGCTAAAGACACGGGTAGCACACGCTTCTGTATGGGTGCCGCCTGGCGTGAAGTGCGCGACAACAGCGACTTCGACAAAGTGCTCGACATGGTGCAGGGTGTCAATGAAATGGGGCTGGAGGTATGCTGTACCCTTGGCATGCTTACCGAGAGCCAGGCGCAGAAACTCAAGGATGCCGGGTTGTATGCCTACAACCACAATCTTGATACAAGCGAAGAATTCTACGGGGACATTATCAGTACCCGTACCTACGATGACCGTCTGGACACGCTGGGACACGCCCGCAAAGCCGGAATTTCGGTTTGTTCAGGAGGAATTATCGGTATGGGCGAGTCCGATCAGGACCGGATTAGCATGTTGCTTACCCTGGCCACCTTACCACAACACCCCGAGTCGGTACCCGTTAACGCACTGGTACCCGTAGAAGGAACTCCCCTGGAAGATCAGCCCCGTGTATCGGTCTGGGAGATGATTCGGATGATTGCCACAGCACGTATTATTATGCCGAAAGCGATGGTGCGCTTGTCTGCCGGACGTGTTCGTATGAATACCGAAGAGCAAGCCCTGTGTTTCCTCGCTGGTGCCAACTCGATCTTTGCCGGAGACAAACTCCTGACTACACCAAACCCGAACGAAGACGCCGATCAAGAATTGTTCCAGACGTTAAACATTCGTCCCCGTAAAGCCTTCAAAGATGCCGCTCAGCCAGCCGTGGTGTTTGAACAGATACCGATGTAATGTCGCTTGACCTTCATTGATATACCTATAGTGAAAATCAGCTTTTAAAACAGAATCCTCGACTTGAGTTCTGTTCTAAAAGCTGATTTCTTGTTTAAAAAGTACTTTAAACGGTAATGGTTATCCTGGAAAATAAACGGCCCCACAACTAAAAGAAGCGCCGGTCTCTATGGTCAAATAATGTGAATTATGGATGATATAATTCTAAGCGTCTGATAATGAGCTAAGTGTTGTTGAACGTTTTGTCATCCCGACGCAGGAGGGATCTTCGGTAAAGTGGGAGCACAGTCTCGGCCGAAGATCCCTCCTGCGTCGGGATGACAAAAAAATAGTTCATTTAATTTTTATGGTTCCGTTATTCTCGAACCTGTTTAAACTTTACCAGCAGGTGGTTTTTGTCCTTCTGACGAAGGAAGAATCTTAACGTATCCATTTTTGGAAGTAAAGATATATTAAGATTTTCCTTCGTCAGAAGGACAAAAACCCAACCTTTGGCAGCTATTTTCAAAAGTTTAAACAGGTTCCTCGTCAAATATGAACGGTTTGCCACACCAAATTCAGCCAGCTTTCCCGCCCTTCGCAAGACCAGTGGGTATCGCTTTTCAAGTAAGGCGATTGAGGACTTTTCTTGAACGCTTCGTAGGTATTGATAGTTGGCACCCGTAAGTTGGGATGCTGTTGTATACGCTCAACCAGGTGATTATAGGCACCCCGATTCGTTTCGAGAATGCTGGCCTTATTGGGGATAACGGAAAGGTACACGGCATCGAAACCAAGACGACGATACCGTTCTGCGACGGAGTTTAGACTATCAACCAAAAGGGTAATGCGCTGATCAGGAATATTGGCAAACGATGAATTGAGGGTTTTGCTGGTATCCGTATCGCTTCGCAAAAACAGATACTTGTGATCTTTAGACAGACTAACGCTCGAATTCTCACGGTCAAACCAGTTCAACGTAAGACTTGCTTTCAACTCCTTGAACCAAAAAGCCCAATCGTGGCTAAACAGGGCTGATTCGAGCCGCTCTTCCATATCACTTCTGTGAAATTCATTGCTAACGCGCTGACGAAGCGGAAGCTGTGGGGTGGGGGTTAGGCTGGTATCTTTTTCAACAACAAATTCACTGACAGGCCGGGAAAAGTGCTCACGAATATGTCGCTCCACCGATTCGATCAGCAACACATTTTTCTTCGATGGGTCAAGCTGCACCCGCTGCTGGTAATCCCAGGCCACGCGCTGAAAGTGGCTCACCCGAAAATCAGATTTGTTTAACCGTTGAGGCTCCGAAAAGCTATCGCCAATGAGGTAAAGGTGAGTAGAGGCTGTATCGCTTGACCGATTTGATCCAGCACAAACGGGTTGCGCCTGCTTAAACTGAGGCAGAGCCGAGAGCCGGTATAAGTCGCCAAACCGGTAGTCGTCCACAACAATGCCCGCTTCATAAAGGCCGTGAAGTAGGGTGCTCGATAGACCACCGCCCCAAAGCACAAGAGCAAGTAGTAAAATTATATAGCGTAGTACGCGCATGAATGTGGACGTATAGGTTGCCTGAGCAATATCCTCTTTTCAGGGTTACCTTAATCGAATACTAAATAACTGGACAGCCTGCTGTGCGCCACTAAGAACATACAATTCATTTGTACGTTCGTCGAACTGCAAGGCTACCAGAAAATCGCTTGGAATGGGGCGGTCGTTCAGGATGCGTCCATTCAGGTCATAGAGCATCGTGAAACCACCCGACTTAACACTAATCAACTCGATTCCGGCACCAAGCCGATGATACCGAACGTTGTTGCGACCTGATTGTAGGGCTCGAACATCAAATCGCCGTTGCCCCTGCTGATCGAGCACGGATAGTTCTGTATCTGTCGTACGGAGAAGCAGCCAGTTGGTTTGGTCTTCATCGGGGAACAACCTGAACGAGCCGCTACGAACGGGTCGATACAATTGTATCCGCTTTGCGATTAGCCCGGTTGTATTGATAGTGAGTAATTGGCCCTCATCAGTAATGGTACGGATTTGTGTTTGGCCTGAGGGTAATAGCGCAGGCCCATCAAAATGTATTTCAGGTTCTTCCTCGTTGGTACGCTCAATTTTGGCAGGGAAATGCGGATACTGCGTACCGTTTTCGCGCCAGTGATTCAGTGTTCCGTCTGCCTGTATGGCAAGCACATCCATACCCATAGGGGTCGATATGACCTGGAAAGGGAGTTGTAATGCGCCTTTATTCGGAGCCGTCATAAGGCGAACAAAAGTCCGGTGCTGGCGGTCTAAGGCATAAATATGGCCATCTTCATGCGCAACCAGGGCAACCATATTGCGCTGCTGACTTCCTCGGGGTCTGGCTAAAAAAGATGGGTCGATACCTTTTGGCAGTGGAATAGCCTGAAGGGCTACTTTTTTACTAATACGTACCGGATCGGCTATATAAAGGGTTCTGTCGGTCATGAACAAGTACTGCAACCGGCCATTGTTTAGGAAATCGACGCCCAGTGCATTGCTGCGAATAGGCCCATCGGTATTGTTCTGCACTAACTTATCGCCGTCGGGGGTCACCAGTACAAACTGGCCCGCATTATTTTGCGCGTAGAACTGTGCTGAGCTATCGCTAAGATTGCCCGTAACAATGGGTGCCGAGATAAGGGGCGCGTTGAACAAGGTTTTCTTTTGTAATAAAACTTTGTTCAGAACTGCCTGACTGGCCCGGCGGGTGGTTCGGCCCAAAATGACAGTCGACTGAATATTTTCATTCCCATAGCTGGCCTGATAAGCTATATTTTCCAGGTTCGCCAGCGCCGGGCTGCCAGTTGTTGGGTCGACCTGATCGAGCAGGTTTTGCCAGCCCAATGGCCAACTGGTGAGCATATTTGCATGACCCCGATTCACGCGGGCAAAAGCGGTGAAATTAGCCGGGCGTAATGTGGTTTTCAGTAACTCGGCCTGTCGCGCATCGGCCGTCCATACGGCCCCCCGCTGCACTTGCTGCAGGTAATCCTGCATGGCATCTTCGCTGTTGGCCACAATTAGGGACGAGCCATGCTGCGTTATCCAGCTTTGTGAAAACCCGGAAAATAAACTGCTAAAGAGTGATGCGGGTAGTTCGGGAACGTTAAGCAACAGGATCTTGTGACCCAGATAGCTTTTAGGGGTAGCCTGCGTTTTAGCTCCCGAACGAAAGGCTATCTGCTGATAGGCATTCGCGAGCTTTTTACCATCCTGAGCGGTCAGAATCAAAACCTGCCGTAGAAAACCTGTTGGCGATTCCAGTCGGCACAGAAGAATATCCGGCCCTAAAGACTGATATAAAGGCTTGGTTTCTGGTTCGATTTGCTTAAAGCGGCCCCGCAGAAAATCGCTGGACGCAGATCCCAGCAGATTACTAAGCGATTTGCCAAACTGGGATGCATCGCTAATGCCGATGTGATAAAGGGTAGCGGTTGTTTGTGGGATGAGATACGCGTATTGAATGCGCCGGGGTGTTTGGTTGGCAAACAAAGCCGCTACATCCTGCCGGTTCCCAATCTGATCGACAGCGTAGCCAACCAGATGAGAACGGGAAGCAGATGGCCGGAATTGAAGCGTTAACTCTTCGGGTAAAAACAGCCTGACCAGCGAGCCCACGTTGCTAAACAACGACTGGAGCACTTCGGGCCGAACGGACAAACCTGCCAGGTGGTCGGCGTCTACCTGAAAGTCTGCATCTGCCGATGCAAATTTCAGTGACTGGTGCATCCGTTTGGCAACGTTCTCAATCAAAATACCCGATACACTGCCTACTAAAAAGTCGTCGGTTAGAATAAACGAGCCAACAGGCTCATTACCCCTTTGCACTAAATCAAGTATTTTCTCGCCGGCAAACGTATGATTAAGCACACGGTACTGGCGCGGGTCGGGATTGGTTAACCGGTTCAGGAAAGGCTTGTCACTGGCCGTAATGGGAATGTAAAATATGAAATCAAGCGTTGTCCTGGAAATTGAATGAAGTGAGTAACGGATAGTTCGACCAGAAACGAAATTTAGAACTGTTGCTGAATCGGCAGTGGCGTATAAGAAGCGGTCTAGTTTCTGTCGGGCTTCATCGAAGACCGGTAATTGCCGGAGCGAAATCTGATTACGTAATACTCGTGCAGAAACCGTATCCTGTAGTCGGTCGCTGGCTAGTACGAGCAAAGCACCCGGCGGAACCAGCGAGCCAACGGTGCGGCCCGCAGGAAATACCTGTCGGTAACCCAGCCAGCCACCTAGTAGCAGCAACACCGCACCAACACCAATCCAGAGACTTCGTTTCATAGCTGACTTCAGTATTAGTTATAAGTTAATAAGTGGCTGACACGGGTTACTATTGACGCGTCAGCCACTTATCAACTTACAACTTACTCGTTTATTTCCCCCACATCGCGTTGGCGGTATCGGGGAACGGCAACGTTAGTTCAGGAACATTTGCAGCTACCCGATTTGCCCATTCAACGCCCTGCATAAGGGAGTGGTCCTGGTTGCTAACCTCGTATTTCCAGGCCCCAAACCGACCCCGTGAATAAATACCAAAGGGCTCTAACTTAGGCAGAACTGCTTTTAGAATAGTGTCGCGCTCAACCGATGGCGTTGGGTAGCCATAGTCAAACGCCATATGAAATGTCGAAACAACGTCGTCGGCTGACTCAATGAGCTTATCTTCAATAAGCGCCCGAATGGTATCATCGATCAGCGTTTCGCGATTAACCGGTTTGGCTGACGATTCACTCGTTTCGGTCATTAGCGACCAGTTTTGCGTACTGTCCGGCACGTTGTTAGGACTATAGTTCGAGAAAACCGTTACCCGATAATAGGGGCTGTTGTATTCCGGGAAATACATCCAGCACATGGTTTCGAGGCTTTGCTTGGGTTTACCTTTCAAGCCAATCCCAACCACGTTTGTAGACGAATGCTTAAGTCCCTGAGCCATTTGCACGGTTTCAGCGTCAAGACCTTCTACCCGTTGGGTGAACAGATCGAGTGGAACCGTACTCATCAGGTATTCGTACTCGATTTCTTCGCCACTGGCCAGAATTACCTTCTTTTCCGGTCCATTAACTTTTTCGACCGAAGCATTCAGTTTTACGTATTCCCGACCAACAAGGTCACCAACGGCTTCCCAAATACCACCCGTACCCCCCTGTTTGGGGAACTTAAAGGTGCTGTTTGGCCCCCATGAAAAATCGTCCTGGTCGAAGATGATATTTTTCGTAACCCGTTGAAGATCGGTAATGGCTACCCGTTCGCCAACCAATACGGCGTTCATATCTTCTGGCGGGTAAGCCCACACTTTGAAGTTATACGGGAACATAAATGTATCGGCCAGCCCCTGCCCGAAGGTTGCCAGAATCCATTCCCGGAAATTCGCAGGTTTTTGGTTGATCGGAAATTTGTAGTTTTGGATAATACCGTCAAGGCATTTCCACATCGTTTCGGGCGTCAGGTATTTGATGTTATTTTGAAATGGATAGGGCACGAAGCGATTTTCAATCCATACCCACGACTCCCGCTGGTGGCTGAGCCAGCCATCTTCGCCGAGGGCTTTCAGCATCAGCTCATCGAAGTACTTATAGTGCGAAAACTGCACATGGCCGCCAACATCCCAGGTAAATCCTTTGTCGTCGACAAAACTTTTCGACAAGCCCCCAATTCGATTTTCTTTCTCTAAGACGATGAAGTCGGTAATCCCTAATTCTTTCAGGCGGTATGCTGCTCCAAGGCCCGTTGGGCCGGAACCAATGATGACATATTTATACTTCATGAAATGGTCTTTTATTGACCGTAAACCGTAAACAGACTATAAACCTCTTTTAAGCGGTTACGGGCTCTGGTTTTTTTAGAGCTTTCACTTTGCCACTCAGTTCAAACCGGAATTGAGCTAATTCTTTAAAACTTTGGATACACACTTTAAGAAGCTTCCATTTTAAAATCGACACGGTACCCGTCAAGCGTTCTTTATGGGTAATAGGGATATCAAATGTGTTAAATCCTGCTTTCTTTGCCATAACCGCAAGAAAAATATTAGGAGCAAAGGGAGTTGGATCGGGGAGCTGGGCCAGTAGCTTCCGGAGAAACGTACCTCGAATCAGCCGGAAAGGGATATTGCTATCCATAATATACGTCCCATAAATGAACGCGATACTCAAACGAAGAATTTTCGTGATCAGCAGCCGGGCCGGTGCATCGTACCGTTCCTCACGATAGCCTAAAATAAAAGGCGAATCATCGCGTTTTGCCCATAATTTGGCAAAATCGTCAGCAACAAACTGGTCGTCGCTATCGGTCTGAAACACGTATGCAGAATCCAGCGCAACCGCTTGCCGATACCCATTGACAACAGCGTTACCATGCCCGCCATTGGGCTGATGCACAACCATAAGTTTAGGATAGCGATTCTTGATTTGATCTAATATGGCTCCTGTTTTGTCGCGAGAACCGTCATTAACGACAATAAGACGTGTATTATCGGCAGGAAATTGGCGGGTCAACAAATCAGTCCACTGCTTGACAACAGTTTCGATAACTTCTTCTTCGTTGTAAGCCGGCATTACAATTGACAGCAGGAGACTCATATTTTAATAACTAGTGAATACAGATTTATGTACAATGACTACGGGTGGCCAGTAAACAGGTGACTAGAATAAGTCGTCTTTGCCAGTAAACCATAGAGTCAACCGCGTGCCTGATTAAGCATTTAATAAAGACTTGCAAATATAGGAAATTGTTGCCGGGTAAATGGCTAAACCCGGCAGTACCTTAGGGAGCGGGAACTGGAAATTGCCTGTAAGTTGAGGTTGTGATTACAATTGATCAATAGGAAAACCGATCTTTCAGGTCATTGATCGGCTTTTCAATTACAAACCAGGAAATTGTTGCCAATACAACGGTCAATGCCAGATAAAATGAGAACTGGAAGAAATAGGAACTGTGAAGGAATGGCATGATGTCAGACAGACGTCGCCAGGCGCGTACGGTAAAATGCGTTGGCTGCGTGTGAAAAACGTTAAAAATAAAGTTGTGAAACAGATACAGCCCATAGCTGATACGCCCCATATATTGACTCACAGGGTGTTCGAGTACCCATTTCATTGGCCCTTTGAACCCAATAATAGCATGACCAATCAGGAAGAACCCGAGTAGAGATGCGGCAAATCGCTCCCATACTTCAGACACTACGTTATGGTAGCCCCTTGGCGAATCAACGGCGATCCAGTTGTTCAGGTATACAATGACCGCAAAGCAGGCAATACTTAACCAGACGCCCGTTGCCGGGGAGAAGATACGAACGAGCCATTCCCGTCGGTAAAGCCAACCGTAAGCCATAATAGCGCCTAAACCGAAGGAATCAAGGCACGTGGGTGTCGATACGTACTCGATAAACCAGGGCATTCGGCTACGATACATTACATACCGTAAGCCAATACTGCCAATTATCATGAGGATCGCTGTGACGGGTACAAGCCGCCGTGGGACATAAAAGAGAAGCAACGGGAAAATTAAATAAACTTGCTCTTCAACGGCCAGTGACCATAAATGATCTACCGTTCCCATCCAGGATTTGGTGATGGCTATATAAATATTCGTGCCATAAAGGGCCAGCCAGCCTATCGTTCGGCGAACGGGCGGCTCGTTGATCAGATAAAGAATAAACAGCGTAAGGTAGTAGATCGGGAAAATCCGAAGGGTTCGTCGGATGTAAAACGTTTTCAGGTATTTCCCCAACCCCCCATTGGGCTGGCTGCTTAATTTGTCTTTACTTGACAGCAAAATCCGGGTAATCAGAAAGCCGCTTAGCACAAAGAAAATTGTGACGCCTAACGCGCCCAACGGCAGCCCATCTATCCGGCCAACCATCCAGTGATCGAATAAGACCATACCTACGGCCAAAAACCGGATGCCGTCTAACTGCCGAAAGTGATTCAGGGTAGATCGGACAGATGTAGTCGTTGGCATAGAGGAAGGGCTATGCGAATCGGACGGGTGACTTTGATTATGAACCAATGGGTGATTTGATTTACTTAAAACTGATTTTACCAATTTTTAACGGTTTCCGTAGCCAACGGCCCCGACGATACGATGGTTTGATTCGTAGGATGCAGGTCGTACTTACCCTTATCGGAAACCGTCAGAATAAATAGTTGATACGTACCGGCTTCCATCTCGGCCGATAATATACTGGCTTCAAACCCGTGTACAAATAAGTTTCCGGGTGCAAAACGGGCTGTAAAAATAGACTGTTGTTTTTGCCAGACAGGAAACAAATACGTTCGTTTGCCCGAGCGCGCCAATAAATAAGCGCCTGCATCACCCAGGCCCAAAGCGGGTATGGTCGTATTATGAACAGAATAGCCGGAATTTGTTTTAGTTGTCTGAACATTTACGACCGGTTGCCCAGCCGACCCATACAGGACGGGTAATGCCTTATCGTAAAATGCCGGACTGGGTAACGAATAATTTTGTGAAACCGAATCCGAAGAAAAAGCTGGTGTATTTGTCGTGTGTGTCCAGTTAAACTGGTTGGTTGTCAGCCAGTGCCGCCACCAGATTGTTTCGTCCAGAAAAGAAAAATAAGAAAGCATCGCGAATAAAACACTGCCCACAATGCCGGTTATCATCCACCAGCAAACAACCCGTTCGTTTAAATTAACAACACCGTAGACGTACAACAGCGCCAAAGCTGTTAACGAATACATTTTGTACCTGCTGGTGATCAGCAAGTCGATACCGGCTCCTGTTCGGGCCCAGGCAACAACGGCTGCAGTTCCCAGGATAAACGCGGCACAACTCCAGAAAAACACGGTAACTGATGGAATCTCGTGCGCTGACGTATGGCCTTTCGTTGTGCGGGAAAGTAAATTCTGCACTCGTTTGCCAAGCGCGAATCGATGAACGACAAGGCTCCAGATGATGATGCCTACAGTTGCCAGTACAAGTAGACCTCCGAGAAGAATACTGGAGCGGAGCGGAGCGCTGACAGGTACGGCTTCAGCAGCCGCACCCAGTACCGCCAGCCAGCCTTTTCCTAAGTCAATTATACCCGGTTTAACATACTTCGCATCGCCCGGTTTTGCAAAACCAACAAAATATAAGCCTACAACGACAGCCGCACCAATTAACCAGCCAAGCAGGGGGGCGAGCGGTGTGCGGTTGCCTTGACTTGCGTAAACGGGTAGTCGCAACAGTAAAATCAGGAAACCGATGGGCCACACCATCAGGCCGTTGCCGCTGGTAATAGTGGCCAGAACACCTGCTAAAAAGGCCAGTTTCCAGTGAGTTGTATAGCTCAAAAAGTAAAAGGCAGCTACTACCCAGAGAACGACCGAAAAGTTTTGAAGGGCAGCCATTCCCCAGAACATATTTTCCCACTGCGACAGATTAAACAGCAGCCAGGCTACTGGTAATGAGTAAAATACCCACTGGCCAGACACGCCTGCTCTCGATCGGCGCAGTGTGGCCATAAAAACAGCTAACAAGCCAACAAGACTCAGGTTACCCACCAGCATCAGGTGAACGTAATTCAGTTTCCCAAACAAGCGGTAATCAAGTGCTGTAACGATACGGTCATAAACAATCCGGTGTTCGTTATGCTGTCTGAAAAGCTGGTAGATTTTACCTGCCCACGTTGGTTCCTTATCATAATTGTATAAAAAGGCGCGTAAGGCGTGGTCGTCCCATTTTGGAATGTTCACTGCGTAAGCGTACCAAATCAGACCGAAGAGAAGTACCGGTATCACGAGCAGCACCCAGGCAAGGCCACGTTGCCACCGGCTGGCTCTTAAGAGCAGACCGGCGCGTTGAGTGTTGTTCGATGTTAGCTGTTGTGTGGTCACAATTAGTACCGGTATTTGGTGCCTTCGAAGTTAAAGATCGTAATCCGCTGACCCGATTTCCCTTTTACCAAGATGATTCGGTCGGTCTGAGTCGTATCCATTCGCTGATAGTAAGTCGCGTCTTTGGGTAGATACAGATTCGTGTATTGTGCATCAATAATTGAATGGCGGGTATAGGTGTTTTCAATCTCATCGCGCGGGGCTGTCCGTGCTGATGGGTACAGAACTGTATCGCCGGGGGCATATAGCTGTTTGATACGATCCGCTGCCGTATTGTATGGATTTGCAATACGATAGCGACCATAATACGTGTATTTAGGTGCCTGATCTTCGTAAATGCGGTATAGTAAATCGACAAGATAAACACTCTGAAGCAACAATACCGCCACCAGCGTTACCCGAAGGTAGGTAGGTTGTCGAAATACCTGCCGAATAGTCAGGCCGCCAAGAATCACTGCGTACGGAAAGGAAAAGCCGGAGTACCGCTGCATAAGGCCGTAGGTGTGGTCATTACGAAACGCAATACCAATGATAAACAGGGTTGGAAAAACAGTCATCAACGCCAGCAGAAACAGGAATCGCCGATCTGACCGGTTTTTATAGCTTTTGAACGACTGATAAAGCAAATAGTAGAATAGGGGTAAGGCAGCCGTGACAATCAGGCGGGCCGATAAAATAGTGTACAACGCAAAGCCAGCAACCAGCAGCACGGGTATAACAACGCTAACCCAAACGGGCACCGACCTTCCCCGACCAAACTGGTGAACAATGAATACGGCAATACAACCAAACGCTAACGCAATGATCATGTTCCGGAAGGCCAGCGTTTCGGACGATAGACCATTGGTAAACAGCATCAAATCAGCCCAAAGGGGTATCGACTTCTTGGTGACGTTGGAAATAGTAGCCGGTAAAATGATGTTGAAACCATTATTATACGGATTCGTGTAGGCAAGGCCCCCGTAGAGTTTGGCCTGGTAAGCTAATGTTTGGAACGTATACTTGCCTCCGCCAAAGACAAACCAGGGAATAACCAGTGAAACCGCTCCCCCAATAGTACTTAATCCCAACCCAATGTATGTTTTCAGGTTCCTGTTGTACAAAATCAGGTAGAGACCATGACACATGAAAATGGTGACCGACAAGTAGTGGCCCAGTGTGGCAAGGGCAAATGACAGACCATAAGCAACATACAAGCCGATGGGTTGTTTCCCCTCTTCACGTCGGTCAAGGATACGCAGAAAAAGGTATGAGCCCAGCATTGTCAAAAAAATGGTCATGCAGTAATTGCGTGCCATGTGACTGTAAGCAATAAAAAACGGTTCGATAGCCGCCAGAAAAGCGCAGAGCAAGGCGAGTGGCTCTGATCGCAAATACCGCTTCACCATCATGAAAACCAGACCTACAATAAGCGTACTGAACAGAATAGATGGCATTCGGATGGAAAGGTCGCTGTTGCCAAACAGTTCAACCCAAACCCAAAGCAAGGCATAGTGCGATGGACTGTTGCCAATATCGGTCTGCATAATAGACCGTATGTAATCGTAAAGGTGTTTCTCTTTCCAGAATTCTTTGGGGGTAAAGTACGTCTTGCCGGGAGTAAAGAACACATCGTGCTGATTGAATCCTTCCAATGCTACCCCCGCCGTATTGATCAGAGTAAATTTCTCATCCAGGTAAAGCCCATGAATACTTGATTTGTAGAGTCGAAGGCCAAGGGCAAGAACCAGAATTAGAAATAACAGTAAGCGTGGAGAACTTAACTGGGCAAATAAACCAGAACGGTTATCGTTCATCATGCGGTTTGTGGTGAGTGAATGCGGCATTTGGGCGCAAAGGTAAGCCACTACCTGTCTGTTTTACAATTTCAGGATGGTGAATTCTACCCGGCGGTTCAGTTTACGCTTCTCTTCGGTTTCGTTGCTGGCGATTGGTTTGCTGGGTCCCCAGGACTTTGTTTGAATACGTTCTTGGGCAATTCCTTTTTCCAGCAGGTACTCTTTCACCACCCGAACACGGTCGCCGGCCAGCTTCATATTGGGTTCCCAATCGCCCTGATTATCGGTGTGGCCTTCAATGAGCAACTCCATTGTCGGGTATTTTTGCAGCATATCGACCACCCGATCCAGTTCTGTATCGGCACCCGGCAACAGCGCGAACTGGCTTTGCTGGAATAGTACTTCGCGCATGGTTATTTTCTGTCCCGGCTCAATTTTTACCAGGAACAAACTCTTTTTAATGTCGCGAAACCGTTTGTCTTTGCTTAAATCAATGACTTCGGTCGTTGGAAAGTAACCGTCTCGACTTGCCGTAAGGCTGTAGGCTTTTTGTGTCGGTAAGATAAGTTTAAATTCACCGGTTTCGGGGCTGTACTCAACTTTATCGATGCTCTTCTGTTCACCAAAAATGCTTGATACCACCTCCGAGGCAACCGGTTTTTTGCTTTGCGCATCAAGCACCACACCCGTGATAATAGCTACAGGGTCAGGCTTAATGGCAGGGTATAGTTTTAATCGAAAAATATCATCTTCGCCAAGTGATCCAGCTCGTGAGCTTAGATACGCATAGTCGCCGGAAGCAGGAATGGTAAAATACCCGTCCCACTCACCCGTGTTTATGCTTGGGCCGAGATTTTCGGGTTCACTCCAGTTTCCCCATGAATCATCGAGCCGACGCGATACAAAAATATCGCCATTACCAAAACCTGGATGACCACCAGACGTAAAGTACAAGGTGCGACCATCAGCGGCCAGAAAAGGTGAACTCTCAAAGTCGGCCGAGTTGATAACCCCGCCTAACGACACAGGCTCTAACCAACTATTGTCCGACTTTTGTACGGATACATACAGGTCACGATCACCCCGGGTGTCTTTTCGCTGAACAGCCAGAATAATAGCCCGACCATCGGGAGAGACGCAAAACTCCAGTTGATTTTTTTCGTGCAGGTTGTAGTTGTTCACAATCTTACATTCAACTGGCTGCGACCAGCCTGCTTTTGTGCGGATGGACTTGGAAATGCCAAACGACATGCCGCCATCGGGTCTGTACACATTGATGAGGTAAGCTGTTCGACCATCGGCCGACATGCCGCTTATGGCATTGTCGCCCGCATTGTTGATAGGAGATCCAATGTTTACGGCCTCATTCCAGCCCGATGGATTGCCGCCAACCCCCGATTCAAGTGTCGAGAACCAGACATCCTGCCGGTCGGAAGAGCCTGTATTGGCTTTATTAAAATTTCGGGTAAAATAGAGCGTCCGGCCATCGGGTGCGATAACCGGAGCCACTTCCTGCCCCGCCGAATTGACCGTTTTGCCAAGGTTTTCTTTCTTTATTTCTTTAGGAGTTTCTTTCGAGACGACGACGCTGGCCGTAAAGGGTCTTACGTCTTCCGAAATGCCTATGGCGTCGATTTGATTGATGCCTTTAAGGGCGGCTCCGTTAATGACTACTTTGATCTGCTGACACATCAGCGCCGAATCTTTCGGAAAAATTCGTAATAACGGTTCGGGTCTCGCCTGAATGCTTGTGGCTTGATAAACAGGATGTTCAACCCCTTTTTCGTCGATAAGGATCACTTTAACTACCGCTCCCGGATTCACATTTTCGGCAATAACAATCTGCCGGGCAGTAATGGCTTTTGCAAAGCCAACCTGAATCCATTCATCGGCGGTACCATCGGCATAAAACGGTGCCCAGGCGCAGGGGCTTTCACCTGTTTCCGGCAATTTGCTGGGGCGGCCCAGTGCTTGAGAGGCTTTATATTGCTCGCCGTACGGTTCGCTTTTCTTTTCCGATGATACACCAATAACCCGACTGGCCCATTGAATTGTGCTTAGGGTTTGCGGTTTCGACGCGGACTTATTTTCCTGTGGCTTAAGTTCAGACGAATTGGGCTTTACCGTACGCGTTTCGGCCGGACGAAGCTCATTTGATTGTGCTGACCCGGCAAACGAAATAAGTAAAAGACTAATAAAGAAAAGGTTACGTCGCGAATGCATAAGAATAAACGCTCAATAAGCCCTAATATAGGCAGCAAACCCTATTGAAAAAAGGAATAGTTGACAAATGGATAACCCCCTGTAATGCGGAACGCCGAATTTGACCGTATAACTAGCTGATTTTAATTCGTCATAACACGATATTCCCAGGGCTTTAACGAAACAAGCATTTCGGGCTTCATCTCAACTGGCTGATGGCTAAAAACATCGGTATACATGCCTGCATAGCTATCACCACCGAGTTGAACATTCTGTGGTTTATCACTAAGATTCAAGACAACCGTAACGCGGTCATTATCGCGTTGTCGGTAAAAGGCGTATACTTTGTCATCGTGATTAGTCGGAATTTTTACCGCCTTGCCACCCGCTAAACCGTTCCATAGAGCACGGTTTCGGTGCTTTAGAGTTAGTAACGTTTTAAAAAAGTCGCTTTTTGCGTAGTTGCCCCAGGCGATTGTATCTTTCTCGAAAAAAGCTAATCGTTTGTTCAGGCTGGCTTCCATGCCATTATATACCAGCGGCATGCCTTCCAGGGTGCTGCTTAACACAATGAACGCATCAGCCGCCGGGCCGAATGATTCGGACAGGGTACCGTTATGCGAATTTTCGTCATGATTTTGTGTGAACAACATCTGATAATACCAGGCAGGAAAACGTTTCTGATTGGCGGAACGAAGAGAATCAATTTTGTCGGCGGTCCGGGCACCTACGGCAACTGCCTTCATGAGCGTATGCATACTCCAGCCGTAGTTCATATTGAAGCAACTCTTAAAATGATCGGGCTCGTCTTCCCATTCCGACAGCATAAAAACGGTCTTGATTTTATCTAATTCCGGACGGACTTCTGCCCAGAAGCTATTCGGAACAAAACCGGCCACATCGCAGCGATACCCGTCAATTCCACATTCTGTTAGCCAGTATGCCATCGCATCGATCATGCCCTTACGCATAGCTGGGTTGTCGTAATTCAAATCGGCAACATCAGTCCAGTCTGTAGGTTTTCCACTTTTGGGGTCAATAGGCGTTGTCATTTTGCCATTCACCTTCGTATACCAATCGGGATGTTGCGTAATCCAAACATGATCCCAGCCAGTATGATTGGGTATCCAGTCTAAAATAACCCGCAACCCAAGCGCATGGGCCCGGTTCACGAGCGATTTAAAGTCGGAAAGAGTACCATATTCGGGATTCACGGCTTTGAAATCGGATATAGCATAGGGACTGCCCAATGTACCCTTCTTGTGTTGTTGGCTAATTGGATAAATAGGCATCAACCAGAGAATATCGACGCCTAACTCTTTGAGCCGGGGCAGTTGTTTTTCTACAGCTTTGAAGTTTCCTTCGGCAGAGAACTGACGGGTATTGACCTCGTAAATAGTAGCGTTTTTGGCCCAGTCGGGAGCAGGCGGTGCCCCGTGGGTTGTTGTATCTTCATTCGAAGCTTCAGTCTGATTAGTTTGAGAATTGCGGCAGGCTGTTGTTAGAAACAACGCACTTAGCAAGACGGTCAGGTATGATTTCTTCATGAAATTGATTCCAGGTCAAGGAGGGTAAGGTTACGGAAACGATCAGGCCACCAGTTGCTGGCGACTGTTTTTTAACTGATAAATTGCATCCAGCGGGTCAACTGCCCCGAAAACTGAATTGCCAGCTACCAGCATATCGGCTCCCACATTTAGCAACGCATGTGCATTGCTTAGGCTAACACCACCATCAACTTCAATAAGGGCAGAACATTGATTTGCTACCAGCAACTGCTTCAGATCGGCAATTTTTGACAGCGTATGTGGTATAAACGATTGACCACCAAAGCCTGGATTTACGGACATGATTAAAATGACATCAATCTGTTCCAGCACATCCACCAAACCCGAAACAGGCGTGTGCGGATTGAGCGCTACACCAGCCTTACAGCCTAATTCCCGAATTCGGGTCAGGGTACGGTGCAGGTGCGGACAGGTTTCGTAATGAACATGAATAGTATCGGCACCCCCTTTCGCAAATTCGTCGAGGTAGCGATCTGGATCAGTGATCATTAAATGTACGTCAATCGGTTTCTGACAGTACTGTTTAACTGCTTTGAGCAGTGGAAAGCCAAACGAGATGTTTGGGACAAAGACCCCATCCATTACATCAAAATGAAGATAATCAGCCTCGCTCCGGTTAACCATTTCCAAGTCGCGTTGAATATTGGCAAAGTCGGCCGCAAGCAGCGAAGGAGCAATGAGAGGCTGTATCATATACAATAATGTCAGTAATATACGAAGTTGGAAAATGTTGGGAGCGTAGTAATCACAAAGCAATCAGTTCTTTACAGATTACTGGTAACACACAACTTTTTTTATCCCGTAAAAGTACCTTTTTTTGGATGAACGAAGAAACAATACCTATGTTGCCTGTTAAGTGCATACCGAAGTTTTTAGCAATAGCTAAACAATTTGCCGATCTGCCATAGAAGACCATTACCTAACGATTGACGATTGACTTATGAATCCCCAGGAACGCATTGCCGAACTGACTACTCTTCTGAACTATTATAACCATCAATACTACCAGAATAGTGTTTCGGAAGTAGATGACTTTTCATTCGATAAACTGCTGGCTGAGTTGACGAATCTGGAAACACAATACCCAGACCTGCGTTTGTCTGCTTCCCCCACCGCCCGGGTAGGCGGCACCATTAGTAAAGAATTCAAAACGGTGTTCCACCGTTTTCCGATGCTTTCATTGGGCAATACCTATTCTGAAGAAGACCTCATTGAGTTCGATAAACGTGTGCAGAAAGGCTTGAATGGCCAATCCTACGACTATATATGTGAGCTGAAATTCGACGGTGTAGCCCTGAGCCTGACGTACGAAAACGGCGTATTGGTGCAGGGAGCCACTCGGGGTGATGGCGTTCGGGGCGACGATATAACCAATAACATCCGAACTATTCGCACGGTGCCACTGCGGGTACATGCCGATAGTGTTCCGGCTTTGTTCGAAGTGCGGGGCGAGGGATTTTTACCCCTGGCAGAGTTCGAGCGGATCAATAAAGAACGCGAAGATATTGGTGAGGCTTTATTAGCAAATCCCAGAAATGCCGCTTCCGGCACATTTAAACAGCAGGATTCGGCCGCGGTGGCCAAACGACGTCTGGATTGCTTTTTGTATTCATTTTTGTCGGATGTCGATGTATTCGACACGCACGAAGAAAGCCTGATTGCGTTGAAAGGGTGGGGCTTCAATGTGTCTCAAACCTGGAAAAAATGCGCTGATATTCGGGACGTGATGCTTTACATAAATGAGTGGGAAACCAAACGATTCGACCTCCCGCTTAATACCGATGGCATTGTTATTAAAGTGAACCGCTACGATCAGCAACGCGATCTGGGCTACACAGCCAAAAGTCCGCGCTGGGCAATCGCTTTCAAATACAAGGCAATGGCTGCAAGTAGTGTGTTGAACGGCATTCGATATCAGGTTGGCAGGACGGGAGCTGTTACTCCCGTTGCCTTATTAACTCCCGTGTTGCTGGCAGGTACTGTTGTAAAGCGGGCATCGCTTCATAATTCGAACGAAATCGAACGACTGGGGATAATGCTGCACGACACGGTTTTTGTAGAGAAGGGGGGCGAAATTATTCCGAAAATTACGGGTGTCGACTTGACTCGTCGCACCGGACAGAGCCAGCCAATTGTTTACCCGACCACTTGTCCGGCCTGCGGAACGCCCCTGATTCGGAAGGAAGGCGAGGCCAATTTTTACTGCCCGAACGAGCGGGGGTGTCCACCCCAGCGGCAGGCGCGGTTCGAGCATTTTATCCAGCGTCGGGCCATGAACATCGAGAGCCTGGGTGAAGGTAAAATCGAACTGCTCATTGATCGGGGATTGGTGCAAACGCCCGCCGATTTGTATAAACTCACGGTTACTGATTTGTTGGGTATCGAAAAAATATTTCTCGATGAGGAGACTGGCAAAAAGCGCATTGTCAGTTTTCGTGAAAAAACGGTTGAGAATATTTTAACTGCCATCGAGCGGTCGAAAGCGCAATCGCTGCCAAATGTATTATTCGCCCTCGGCATACGGTATGTGGGTAATACCACCGCCGAAAAACTAGCCGATTATTTCGGGTCAATGGATGCCATTATGAATGCCAGTTCGGAAGCCCTGCTTGCGGTACCGGATACCGGCCCTCGAATTGCCGAGAGCATTGTAGCGTGGTTTGCCGATGCCGAAAACCGGGAGTATGTCGAAGGGCTCCGGGCGGCCGGATTGCAATTTGTTGGGGAGAAAAAAATGGTGGAGCAGGAGGGGGATTCACTCACGGGCAAAACGTTTTTGTACACCGGCACATTTGAAAATTTCAGCCGCGAAGAACTTGAATCACGCATTGAGGCAAATGGCGGTCGGCTTCTGAGTGGGATTTCCAAAAAGCTGAATTACCTGATCGTCGGCGAAAATGCAGGGCCATCGAAGGTTGAAAAAGCAAAAAAACTCAACGTCCCCATGATTGGCGAAGATGAGTTTATGGCCATGCTGGTGATGTAAACTCTATTGAAAATGAATTCGTTATCTTTGCCACTACAATAACCCCACCGATATATGGAATCTCCCAATTTTGATACGATTCGTCAGATACTTCAGGATATAGCTTTAAGCCAGAAAGAGCTTTCTCAGAGCCAGAAGGAAACAGATCGCTTAACTAAATCGAATGCCAAGCTTATAGGAGACCTGGGCAATAAATTTGGCAGCTTTACCGAAGGCATGGCCTTTCCCTCAATGGAGAAAGTTTTGCGAAAACAGTTTGGCATGACCACCATTACGACCAACTACAAAACAGAATACGGGCCGGATACGCTGGAAGTCGATGTGTTGGGTATAGCGAATGGAATGGTCAACGCGGTAGTTCTTGTGGAGGTGAAAAGCCATCTCAAGGAGCGTGATATAGATCAACTACTAAAAAACCTGGACCGCTTTCGGCGGTTTCATCCGGAATACAACAACAAGAAGCTATTCGGTATATTGGCCTGTGTTCAAGGGTCGCAGGAAGTTCGGGAAAAAGCCATAACCGCTGGTTTATATGTGGCGTCAATTCATGATGAGGTGTTTGAGCTAAAAACACCGGCTTATTTCGTCCCCAGAGATTTCTCGCTTACTGTGACCGCGTAACGCATAACTCCAGCCTAAATTCCCGTAACTTTGCCCTAATAAATTCCTGTATCCAGTTAACTAATGGACACTCGTAGCCAATACGGTAAATTTCACGGCGTTGGCGTCGCTATTGTGACGCCCTTTAATGCTGATTATTCAATTGATTTTGACGGCTTCGGCCGCATTGTCCAACACATCGCTGATGGTGGCGTTCGTTACATCGTCCTGCAGGGCACAACCGGCGAATCGCCAACGGTGACGAAGCAGGAGAAGGCACAGTTGCTGCAATACCTGAAGGAAAACAACGCCAAAAATCTTCCCGTAGTCTTTGGCGTTGGCGGCAACGTTACCGCTGATGTGGTGTCGGGTATGAAGGATATTGATTTTGAGGGTGTCGATGCTATACTGTCGGTTTGCCCTTATTACAATAAACCTGGTAAACGGGGTGTGATCGAGCATTTTACTCGTGTGGCCGACGCCAGCCCGGTACCGGTTATTCTATACAATATTCCGTTTCGGACGGGAATCAATATGAGCGCCGAAACGATTTGCGAGCTGGCTCAGCATCCAAATATTATTGGGGTGAAAGAAGCGTCATGTGTGATTGAGCAGTGCATGGAAATTGCCCGTGATAAACCCGATGATTTTCTGCTTATCTCTGGCGATGATGTTCAGGCCGTGCCAATCATCAGCATTGGTGGCGTAGGGGTGATGTCGGTTATTGCCAATGCGTTTCCCGCTAAATTCACGGGGTTGATCGAAGCCGCTTTGCAGGGCGATTTTGCTTTTGCCCGGAAAGAGCTTAGCCATTTCCTGCGCATCGATCCACTCCTGTACGAAGAAGGGAATCCGGTGGGCGTGAAGAGTATTCTCGATATTATGGGCCTGATTTCGTCGGAGGTACGATTGCCCCTTATGAAAGCATCCGATGATCTGGTTGAACGGCAACGGGCTGTGTTACAGCGGGATCGTCTGCTGGAATTGGTCGCTTAAAAATTAGTCTATAGAAATCAAAAAGCCGAACCCAATGGGTCCGGCTTTTTGATTTCTATAGACTAATTTATTAGGGATTTCTATTGCCGCCAAACAGTTTCGATACGAGCCAGATGACAACGGCCAGAACTACAACAACGCCGATTATACCTGTATAGGCACCCGCTTTAAAAATATCACCGATAGCTGCGCAACTGGTCATAAACAAGGTTAAAACCATTGCGACCAAAGCTGAAGGAAAAAAACGCAGAAGACTTTTCATAAACGTTGACCGAATTTAGTGTAGTTATTATCCGTTCGATTTTCGGCGGATTTTCAAATAAACCTACACAAATACAGTTTGTTTAAAAACCTGTGTATTAGAGATTCCACCAGTAAGTCCATTTCAATACCAACGCCCGATTCTTAACCGATAAGAAGCCCGGAACATCCTGACCAATCTGCGCCGAATTAGGTAAATAGTTGTCGGTATAAACGAGGAAAAAGTCGGATGCAGGCTTATAACGCCATTGAACACGAGCATTTACATTCATGTTTTTTTGCTGCTCATTATACTGCACAAAGGTGGTCAGGTAAAGCGTATTCGTCAACGTCAGGTCGAACCGAGGGCCAATAAGCCAGAATGTTGTTTGCCCCCAGGGCTGAGGTAACCGAATATCATTATAACTCGCGCTGGCTGCCAGACTAACATAGGGCTGAAAACGATAGCCCAGATCGGCGGTCAGGTTCAGGCGGGTGCCATTGTCATAATAGCCACCGTAACGGGATGAAAATCCATAGGTAAACACACTTTGGGGCTTCGAGATAAATTGGGTTCCCCAGGCTGTCCAGTTGTGCTCTGTGCCGGTTGCCAATGTTTGGCGACCCGTGTTCGTAGGGTCAAAGGGTTGTAGGAGTCGTACATAATCTGTAGCAACCCAGCCTGTAAGCACACTTTTGCTGCGAAAGGTAACGGAATAACTCAGGTAATTTTCGTTGTCGCTTTGCTTACCCGACGGGTCGAAAAAATAAGTCGATGTTAACGTCGGCCCATGACTCAGCACAGCGCTTGCCGTTGGTAGAAACGTATAGCCAACGTTTGTTAAAAAGCGTTCATACCCCCGGCGTGGTACATAACCTGCTTCGGCCGTATAGTTCTTACCCACAGATTCTACCTGCCCGCTAATGAGCCAACGGCGTGTATTATACTGCAAATTGGCGGCATAAACGGCATCGTTACCCAGCTGCTCAGGACTGAATGACTTCACATACATAGCCTTTCCTGACCAGAAGTTATTGGCCGAAGCCAGATTATATTCAAGGCCTAAATTTCGATTATACCGGCTATAAAGTGGCTTGTCCGGGTCGGGCGTGTAGGCGAGCGATTCTTTATTAACGAACATCATACCTACGTTTGACCGGGCCGAAACCCGCCGTTGAAGGGCTACAACCGCAAAGTTTTGGGCGGGTAAACCCGTATTATCCACGCTGCCGGTCTGCATATCCATAATACCGATCCGCCAGTCTTTATTGAGCTTGCCGCTAAGTCGGGCGCCGAACCGAATGGGAACACCGCCAAGCCCAATTCTACGACTGAAAAACGGTCGAATCGTGGCATAACCGAAATTGGTGAACTGGTCGCCGTTTTCCAGAAAAAACTGGCGTTTCTCAGGGAAAAACAGCTCGTATCGGTCGAGGTTCGTTACCTGCTGATCCACATCGACCTGCGAAAAATCGGGGTTGACGGTTAAGTCCAGATTGAGTGATGACGTAATCGCTACTTTGGCATCCAGCCCGGCATTAAATCTATTTTGGGTGGGCACGCCGTTCTGATAGTCACGATTCAGACCGCTTAGTGCATAGGGAATCAGGGATATATTTGGGCCCGGTTGTGGCGGGGGCTGGTCCCAAACCAACACACCTGTCAAGGCTAGTGAGGCTGTAGGGAATTGCCGCTGGATTGGTGTCCAGGACGATTTTTCTGTTGTTTTTAAATCCTGACGACTAAAGTTAATGCCCCACCGGGTGATGCCTCGTTTATAGCGAATGGTTTTGAACGGGATAGAGAGTTCAAGTACATAGCGGTCGGGATAGTTGCGTACCACCGAGGTCCATTTGTTATCCCAGCTCAGATTTGCCTTTCCTCCTTCATATAACAGACCATCCCATTGTGCCCCGGCGGCATTGGTGCCAAAAGTGAACCCATTCGTCTGATCGTCGAACGTATCCATGAAAAAGATGAAATTATCATTTTTACCAAACGCCCAGTCACGTCGAAGCGATTCGACAATGTAGGGACCGTCTACATTTCCGTGATAGCAAACGGCACTCAGGTAGATGTGATGGTCGTCGTAGGTCATTTTGACGTCGGTGCGAACGTTGGCGCGGCTGGTATCCATCGGGAGGACCATCCAGAAATCGGTTGCCAGTTCGGCAGCCTGCCAGGCGGGTTCGTCAACCGAGCCATCGACAATAACAGGCGACGTGGCCCGACTAATATGAAGCTGATATTGCTCGTTTTTCTTCTGCGCCAGCAGGGGAGAATAGCCCACAGCCAGTATGAGAAGCGAAAGAATAAGTAAAAATCTCACAAAGTGAATACGTTAAAAATCAATTACAAAAGAGGATGCACATGCAAATTTACCCCGCTGCTTTTAAAAACAGAGACGCAACGAAAAACAAATCGTTGCGTCTCTACCTAATAAAAAAATGACTAATGGTCTAATTACCGACCATAAATACGGCATTGCCAAATAGCAGCTTGCCGTTATACCAGAAACCCCGGAAAAGTGGATCATCGGCCAGATAAACGACACTACCCCGGCCAAGCTCCTGAACACCCATGACGAGTGTATTCTTTAGTTTCTCTTTGGCGTTTCTACCCGAGAAACCAGCTATGTAGTTATTGGCTTTTAAGTACCCAACGTTCCAGCCATCTTTCAGGAAATCAAAGTTATAGGCATTCTGCACCAGCGCATAATAACCGCCCGAGAGGCCGAAACCCAGTGGGTGTGAAGTGTCGATGTCTACACGATAAATACTTCCCGGAATATCATCTACAATAGCCGAGCGCTCCCGGTCAATGTAGAGTTTAAGTGAGTCCAAGGCAGCCCCTTTATCTTTGCTTTTATCTTTCGCTTTATCTTCTTTTTCCTTCAAATTAAACCCATCTTTTCCGGCCAGAAAGGCTGCTGCCCGTTCCATAGCGATGAGTTTGCCACCTGCCCGTACCCATTCCCTTATTGTGGACAGGGTTTTTTCATTCAGGTAACGGCTGTAATTATAGTTCGTTGGCAGAATCAACACATCTAACTTATTCCATTGTACGTTGCTTAACGTATTGCCGTCAAGTAAGGCGATAGGATAGTGCAACTCCTGGTCGAAGTAATGCCATACTTCTCCAGCCGAGGGTGGGGGCGTACCTTCACCAACGACTACACCTACGCGGGGAGCCTTTAAGCCGGTTACGAAATCAGAGCCGAAGTCAGAGCCTTTTGACACAAACCCCGTTTGAACGGGCGTCAGGTCGGCACCTGTTTTGGCGGCTTCTGCCCGTACCAGCGCGTCGAAGCGGTCGCCCAGGCGTTCATTGCCTGCCCTGGCCACAATGAGTGTGCCTGATGGGAAGGATTTGTTCTCTAAATCGAATGGCTTTTCTGCCGCCCGAACCCGGATTTTTTGCTTGAGCAAGCCCGCTAGCATCTGAACCGCCGGAAGTGACTGCCAGCGAACGAGATAGGCATATGGCCGGGTAGCAGTCGTTGTTCCGGCCGAAGCCGATGAGCTAGCTGTAGCTGGCTGATTGCTTGTTGGGTTAATCCGCGTTGTCAGGCCAAAGGTTTGCAAGCCAAAAGCATAAGGTAAAGACCAAGCCGTTATATCGTAAGTCGCCGAATCTTCCAGCGCCGAATTTTGCTCGAACAGGATTTTCAACAAAGTCGATTTTGGCTGATAAGCACTAATCACAATGTCATCGGCCCCCACCGATACGTTCTTTTCATTCTTCTGGCTGGTATAGTTGAATCCGCTGGTAACCGTTTGGGCTTTGCCTGAGTAGCCAAAACTGATTTTATTGCGTTCCAGCAGTTGCTGTAAGGCTTTTAATCGACCAGCATCGCCATTTGATTTGATGACGTAGCTTTTATAAACGCCAATGGGCGTGTTCCGCGACTTGTCGAAAAACTGACCGAACTCTTTCACGATCTCGGCGGGGCGGTCGGCTACTGATTCAAGCGTGGCGAAACTAGAGGCAACATGGTGGTCGATCCGTTGACGAAGAGTAAGTGTATCGCCATCGGCTTTCTCAATAGCTAACCCTGCTCGGCCGCTACCACCCTGTTCAAAGGTCATACCAATGGCACCGTTATATGTTGGATAAGTATCGCCGTAGCTGGGGTAAAAAAGATCGAAACGCTCGCGGGTGTAATACAGCCAGCCATTTTTATCGAAATAACGGCTACAGTATTCGCCAATGGTTTGTTGAAACTTCCGCTGAAACGGCGTTATATCTTCATGATACGGTTTTGCCGAAGGTGCAAAGTAATAAGGACTCTCAACACTCATTTCGTGAAAATCGCCATGAAGCTGTGGCATCCACTGTTGGTAGAGCGCCATACGCTGCTGGGTGATTTCCTGCGTTTGCCAGGCCCAGTCGCGGTTTGGATCGAAAAGATAGTGTGTATAACGACCGCCAGGCCAGGGCTCATTGTGTTCACGGGCCGAGGGCGTTGGGTCGGGTGTGCTGCCCAGCATTTGATTGTACCAGTTCACGTACCGATCATGCCCGTCGGGGTTCAGACCCGGATCGAGAATAACGACTGTGGTGTTCATCACTTTCTGCGAAACGGCATCCGACGGATTGAGCAGGCGATACAATACATCCATGAACGTTTCGGAACTGACGGCCTCATTTCCATGAACGTTGTAGCTGAGCCAGGCAATTGGTGGTTGAGCGGCTGCCGTTGGATTGCCATCCATCAGGCCAATGCGTTTCAAATTGTTTGTCCGAATTTCTTCCAGGCGGCTGATATTTTCTTCTGAGCCGATGGCCACCACCATTAATTGTCGGCCTTCGTAGGTGGTTCCGTAAGGAATTAATTTAATTCGTTTTGGAAGTTGGCGGGCCACTTGTTCGGCATAAGCCAGCACGCGGTAATGGGGAGTGAACCGTTCGCCAATCTTGTAGCCCAGAAATTTTTCGGGCGAATCGACCCCCGAAATCGATGGAGCAGATGCTGGAGTAGAGGAAGTTGTCTGTGCCCAGGCCGATTCGGAATGCATGGTCAGTGACGCGGCTGTAAGGCCCGCCAGCAGCAAAAAGTGTTTCATGAATGTGATGAAAAAATTGATAGGCTAATCCCCTCAAAAATAGCAGTAAAACACGTAGAAACCCTTTTTTTAAATTTTTTTTAGGGGGTACTATTGCATTTTAAAAACATCCACTTACCTTTGCACCACGATTCGCCAACACAGCGACAAAAAGTCAAAAGGTTGGGTCTTTTAAACAAGACGGCCGATTCGTCTAGCGGTTAGGACATCGCCCTTTCACGGCGGTAACACGGGTTCGATTCCCGTATCGGTCACAGTCCAGTGACTAAAAAGCCCACCCCGACAGGTGGGCTTTTTTTATGCAGAAAATGCTTTGATAGGGTTGTCAAAAACTAAAAAATGCCGCAGAGATATTAGTTTTTCTCTGCGGCATTTTTTAGTTTTTGACACTTACTTCTTATAGCTCACCCGATAAATTACCCCGTTGTTATCTTCGGAAAATAAGAACGACCCATCAGGCATAGGGGCAATGCCAACCGGTCGACCAAATTGGGCCTGGTTGTTATCGACAACAAAGCCCGTTACCATATCATCAATGCGGGTGGGTTTGCCCGCTTCAAAATGAATACGCACTACTTTGTAGCCTGAAGGCTGACTACGATTCCAGGAGCCGCGCATGGTGGCAAAGGCGTCGTTCTGGTATTCGGCTGGGAAACCTCCGGTGGCTCCGCTTCCTGTGTAAAATACCATGCCCAACGGTGCTGCGTGTGCATCATATTGTAAAGAGGGTAGAGTAGTTTTGGCTAAGATCTGTGCGTAGGTCGTATCGCCCATGGGTCTTGGATGGGGGTTGTAATTGCCATCGCCATAGATGTATGGCCAGCCATAAAAAGCACCGTCTTTAATCAAATTCAACTCTTCTTTCTGTTGTTCATCGCCCAGCCAGTCAATGCCATGATCGAGTCCATAGAGTTCTTTGGTTTCGGGATGCCAGCCAAAGCCAATGGTGTTTCGCAGCCCTTTGGCATAAATCCGGCGGCCCGAACCATCAGGGTTTGCGCGTAGAATAGTGGCGTTTTCCGGATTCGTATCGGCACAGGCATTGCAGGTGCTACCCACTGTAATGTACATGAAGCCATCCGGACCGAAGGCAATGGTCCTGTTCGGGTGCTGACCCGCGTCGGGAAGGCCACTCATAATTTGCTGGGGCGTTCCTAAAGTACCATCGGCATTTATTGTGGCTGAATAGACTTCGTGGATTGCCACCAGATACATTTTGCCCGAGAAGATCGTGATGCCATGAACGTCTTTAATCGTAGCCACGACTTGTTTCTGATCTAACTGACCGTCGTTGTTTGTATCCCGAAGTAAGGTAACGGTCCCTGCTTCGCGGCTCGTTACATAGACATTGCCGGTTTCACTAACAGCCAGCATTCGAGGCTTGCCTAGTTGGTCGGCAAATTTAGCGACAGTGAAACCCGCCGGTACTTTGAGTTGCGCAATGCGCTCGTTTGTTGCAGCAACCAGAGCAGGTTCAAAAACATTTCCCTCTACCTGCGCTGTTGTTGGCTGCTGGTTCGTTTCTGGAATTTGCGTGTTGAATACCTCATCTTTATTACAGGAGGCAAGCATGGAGACTAAAACCATCCCGGATAAGATGGTAGGTTTGACTACGTTTTTCATTGATTTTTTAAATTATCTATACCGTTGAGATTAGTGTCAATGCCCCTCTTTCTGGTGCCTATGTTGATTTGACAAACAAATTAAAAAGCAATTAACAACGGCTTAACTTCAAATAATTGATCGTGTTGTCGGGCAGATTAATAAAATAAGCTACTGGTCTAGGCTGAAATTAGGGCTGTTCAGAGGCATTTTGTGGATTTCGGGATTATACTCTACAAAATCTGTAGAAAAACATATTCATAATATGTAAGCCTGACACTATAAACATCAGATTATCAGCGTCTGGCATGGTTTTGGTCCCTTGGCAAGTACAATTCAACGTTAAACTTTAACCAACAAAACCATGGCTTCTTTAGGATCTCAAATCGCAAATTTTTTTAGTGGTGATGATAACAACACACAAGAAGGCTTGCATGGCCTATTTGTTAATGAGTTGAAAGGCATTTATTACGCAGAAAAACAGGCTGTTGATGCGCTTGGCGAACAAGCTGATGCATCTACAACTGACGAAGTAAGGAACGCCTTTCTGCAGCATCAGGAAGAAACTCGTGGCCAGGTTGCCCGACTGGAAGACGTGTTCCGCTCCATTGGAGTCGAAGCAGATGATAAAACCTGTGCTGCCATTGATGGATTAGTCGATGATGCTCAGGAAGTTGTTTCTATGACTGACTCTGGGTCGCTGACACGTGATGCCGGACTGATCATTGCCGGTCAGAAAATAGAGCATCATGAAATTGCAGCCTACGGGTCGGCGGTTACACTGGCTAAGGTTTTGGGTTACTCCGAAGCTGCCCGTATGTTACAGCAAACGCTTGAAGAAGAAAAGAACACAGACGTGAAGCTGACTAAATTAGCTGAGTCATTTATTAACCAGCGAGCTGCTTCTGAAAATGACAATGACAACACATCGTATAATTCTGACTCAAATCAGATCGTTAGTCAGGGTCAATATGGTAATAGTGTAGTTGATCCAGATGGTACTCGTTACAGTGATAGCTCAGTAGCGGGTTATAACTCCACAAATGATACCATTTCGGGCGGCTCGCGAACGCTGTAATTCAGAATACACCAATAATAAAAAAGGTCCGCTACAGTTAGCGGACCTTTTTTATTATTGGTCTGAAAATAAATGGCTTATATAGTCGATGGTTAACTTAATAAGTACTATTTGGGTCATTCATTTCTGGATCAGGCTCTGTGCCGTCATTGTTTCCCAACGAATCGCCATTGCCGTAATTAGTCCGGTCGGCTTCCATGTTTGGGCTACCCGAAAATGCTCCAGTACCATCATTGCCAGTAGCAGCTTCCTCCTCATCAGTTGGAGTGGTTGGCGGAGAGTTTACATCACCTGCCAGATCAGCAGGGTTGTAATCCTCATTAAGCATAATACTGTCATCCGGCGTTTGGGCTGTTCCGCCTGTAGTGGGGCTAAATGTCTGCGACTGTTCGTTGAGCATCGCATCCTGATTTACATTTTCCATTACGTAAACTGTTAGATTGAGTCATGTTGTAATCACATAACCCGCAAAGCACACTTCAGTTTAGCCTCTCGTAAATAATTCCCATAGACGGTTGTAAAGTTTACCGGCATAGGTTTTTACATCGTGATGCGAGGCATGAATGGTAAAAGGGACAAACTGATTGGCAGATGAGGGCAGAGGTTCGATCCGAACCGTTCGGCCAGTGTTCCATGTGCCAGCCAGCCGACGAACAGAACCCGTCAAGCGTAAACCGGCATCAATTAAATCGGTGCTATTGCTTTGAGGGTACTGTGCAAGGGCTAATTCCTGCGAAAATTGCTGCAACTGATGAGCATCGAACCAGGACAATTCAGGCATATGCAGATGGTTCGCATATCGATTATGACGACACAGAAAGCGAACAGATAAAAGAGATTTGCCAGCTTTTCGACGGGCCGATACGTGTAAGTCGATAACTTCAATTGGTGATGTTTCTGATGCGGTAGATAGTTCTATATTCATATATGATGAAGAGTAAATAGTATTGATAAAAGTATGGCTGATAATCGTATTTGACAATAGCTCGCTGTTACGCTTAATAAATAAAACACGGCAATCAGCCATACTTGTTGGTAATAAACCCAAAAAAGGGTGGGGTGTTCGAGAAAAGTCCGTCTTATACGTAGATCATTTTCCGTGACATGCCTCCATCGACCACAAAATTTTGCCCGGTAATAAAGCTGTTTTCAGGGGCAATAAGAAACAGAATCATGCGGGCAATATCGTCGGCCTGACCCACACGTCCTGCCGGGTGCTGGCTGTGATCTTCGGGGCGAAGTTCATCTGATTTAGCTTTCGCCTTTTTCTTCAATCCCGAAACATCGATCCATCCGGGGCTGATGGTGTTGACCCGAATGTCTGGTCCTAAACTCACGGCCATTGAATGGGTGAGTGCCAGAATACCTCCCTTACTGGCCGAATAAGCGAACGTGTCGGTCTCTGACTGAAAGGCTCTTGTTGACCCAATGTTAATGATACTTCCTTTCTGAGCGGCTAAATAAGAGGCCGTATGTTTGGCGCACAGGAAAGGTCCTGTAAGATTGGTGCCAATGACCCGATTCCATTCATCGAGCGTTAATGAGTTAAGGGGTTTTTCAATCATGATGGCCGCGTTGTTAATGAGCGCATCGATCTGACCGAAGTGAGAAATAGTTTGTTCGGCGGCCTTTTTGACGTTCATCTCGCTGGAGACGTCGCAGGAAACGAACAGAATTTGCGCCGAAGAGGCTTTGAAGGCTTCCCGAAGCTCTGCCAATGCATCGGTGTCGGCTTCCCAAATGGCTACACGATAGCCGTGTGTGAGTAAATACTGCGTGGCCACCCGGCCAATGCCCTGACCACCGCCAGTGATAATAGCTGTTTTCATACAAGTTGGATAAACCCTACTAACGCCCAAACCCGGGAGTTTGGTAACACAAGCCTGCCCGAACCGGTTAACTTAAGCGTATCTTTATCGAACGGCCCCGCCTATTTTTGTCAGTATGCTTCAAATTGCGTTTTCGCCGGTGTACCGGCTGCGGTTACCCGAAGGCCATCGGTTTCCCATGCTTAAGTACGAGTTGATTCACGAACAGTTGCTGTATGAAGGCACCTGTACGGAGGAAAATTTCTTCGCTCCGGCCCCTGTGGATGACCGCTGGGTGCTAGGTGTGCATACGCCCGACTATGTGCAGGCGTTGAAAACGGGCACCGTCGATCCGAAAATGATGCGCCGTATCGGCTTCCCTTTAACCCCGGAACTCATTGAGCGCGAATGGATTATTACACAGGGAACAATTGACTGCACCCAACTGGCCCAGCGCGATGGGGTGGCTATGAATGTGGCGGGTGGCACACACCATGCGTTTCCTGACCGGGGTGAGGGATTTTGTATGCTCAACGATGTGGGGGTGGCGGCTCACTATTTACTTGAAAGCGGGCAGATGAAAAAAATCCTGGTGGTAGACCTGGATGTGCATCAAGGCAACGGCACCGCCCTCATGTTTCAGCATGAATCACGGGTCTTTACGTTTAGTATGCAGGGCACAGATAATTATCCGCTCAAAAAAGAACAATCCGATCTGGACATCAATTTGCCAACGGGTACAACAGACGAAATTTACCTGAATGCATTGTACGATACGTTGCCCGGTCTGATTCAGCGAGAGCAACCCGATTTCCTGTTTTATGTATCGGGTGTGGATATTCTGGCCTCTGACCGGCTGGGTAAATTAAATGTTAGTCGAGACGGTTGTCGGCAGCGCGACACGTTCGTATTTGAGCAGGCAATAAAAAACGGATTGCCAATTGCCGTTTCGATGGGAGGGGGTTATTCACCTCGTCTGACAGATATTGTGGAAGCGCATTGCAATACATTCCGGGTTGCCGCTGATCTGTTTTTTTAATGATAAAGCGGTCACCCGAAAAAAAACCTATAGTTTAACGCAGTAAAGCAGAGAGATGCGTCCGTTTAGCTTAGAACATGAAACAAAATATTGTTAAAACCCGGCTTAAAAACAGCCAGCCCGTACTGGGCGTTCTATCCAATAGTGCTGATCCGACCGTAGCAGAACTTTGCGGGTTCTCGGGACTGGATTTTTACATGATTGATGGCGAACATAGTTCAGTTACCACAGCACAAGTGCAGGATATTGTTCGAGCCTGCGAGGGGAGCGGTATTACCGCACTGGCCCGCGTTCGCAGCAACGACCCGAAGCTCATTCTTCAATTTCTGGATGCGGGTGTTATTGGTATTATGATGCCCGCCATCAGCACTGTTGCCGAAGCTGAAGCGCTGGTTCAGGCCGTAAAGTACCCGCCTTTTGGCCTGCGGGGTTTTGCGCCGGTGCGGGCTAATGATTATTTGCTGGGTACAATGAACCAGGGTGAGGCCGTTGCCTTTGCCAATGAACAGGTGTTGATTCTGGCCCAGATTGAAGATAAAGAAGCCATTGATAATCTTGATGACCTGCTAACGGTAGAAGGCATTGACGGATTTGTGATCGGCCCGCGTGATCTAGCCATGAGTATGGGCTATTATGACGGACCCGGCCATGATGAAGTAAAACGAACAATTGCCGGGGTTGTCGAAAAAATCAGGAAAGCTGGTCGGATTGCCGGCACTACAGCCGCCACCGGCGATCAGGCCAGAGCGTTGATTGACCGGGGTGTTTTATTCTGTCTGAATTCGTTTGCCGGTTTGTTGAAAACGGCCTCAGCAGATTTTATGAAAGGAAGGGGGTAGAGGTTTGATTCAGGAATAAAATCATAGTTCATCATTCGTAAATCGTAATTTTTTTATTTACCTTTGCACCCTCATTTCCAATTTCATACAAAACACATGTACGCAATCGTAGAGATCGCAGGACAGCAATTCAAGATCCAGAAAGGTCGCCATATCTATACCCACCGGTTAGAAGGCGATGTGGACGCTGTACTTGCCTCCGACAAGGTGAAGGTTCTCCTTGTTGATAACGAAGGGAGCATTACCGTTGGTGCTCCAACTGTCGCAGGAGCGACAGTATCGGCAAAAATTCTTGAGCACCTGAAAGGTGAGAAAGTTATCATTTTCAAGAAGAAACGCCGGAAAGGATACAAAAAGAAAAACGGCCACCGTCAGTATTTGACGAAGGTCATGATCGAAGACATAACTCTATAATAGTAGTAAGTTGTACGACGTAAGTATCAATTTATAGTTGAACTTACTACTTGTAAACTTACCACTTACTAACTTCCATAGGAAAAAATGGCACACAAGAAAGGTGTAGGTAGTTCCAGAAACGGCCGCGATTCGCATAGCAAGCGTCTGGGCGTTAAATTGTTCGGCGGTCAAACGGCCATTGCCGGCAACATCATCATCCGCCAGCGCGGTACGAAACACCACCCCGGCAAGAACGTGGGTTGTGGTAAAGATTATACGCTGTTCGCTCTGGTAGCGGGCACCGTGAAATTCCGTCCGGGTCGGGATAACCGCTCGTACGTGGATATCATCCCGGCAGAAATAGCAGCTCCTGTAGCTGCGTAAACCTATCAGTTTTTAAAACATAATAGGTTTGATAAGAAAACCCCGTTTAACGATTGTTGAATGGGGTTTTTTTGTGTAGAAAAACTAAAAAAACAACCCGGCTGTTACGTTTGTACCAATGCCGGTCGATGCGCCGGTTAACTGAAAACTTTCCT
This sequence comes from Spirosoma pollinicola, assembly GCF_002831565.1. NCBI lineage: Bacteria > Pseudomonadati > Bacteroidota > Cytophagia > Cytophagales > Cytophagaceae > Spirosoma > Spirosoma pollinicola. Next base: position 1,818,651 of record NZ_CP025096.1, read on the forward strand.
GACAATGAATCCTACGCTAAGCCGTCCCGTATCCATCTTTACGGAAGGAAGCCCCAACCCGAACTCCATGAAGTTCGTCGTTAATTTTGAACTCGTGCCCGACGGGCTGTCCTTCGATTATGCCACCGCTGGCGATGCGCTGCTCGACGGAAAAGCATCGCCCCTGGCCGTAGCTTTGTTTGGGTTTGACTTCGTGCGCCGTGTATTTATTTCGGGCAACTTTGTTACGGTTACCAAGGATGACGAAACCGATTGGGATGAGGTGTTGCTTGAGGTAAAGTTCTTTCTGAAAGACTACTTTGGTGAGCAGAAGCCTGTTTTCTCGCAACGGACCGTAGACACCAATACGACCAAACTGGATATGGATTCTGAGACCGTCCAGAAAATCAAAGCGGTTCTGGATCAATATATCAAACCCGCCGTTGAGTCGGATGGGGGCGCTATTAGCTTCTATTCTTTCGATGAGCCAAGCGGCACCGTGAAGGTCTTGTTACAGGGTTCTTGCAGTGGTTGTCCATCATCTACGCTAACCCTAAAATCGGGTATCGAAAATCTGCTGACCCGGTTGGTGCCGGAAGTAAAGTTAGTAGAAGCCGAAGGTGTGTAAAGATTAATAGAGAATCAAGTGTTAGACACCGTTACAGTAACCAGAACAAGTTACTGTAACGGTGTTCTGGTTTTCGTCCAGCTTATGAAGCGGCAGGAACGTTCGGTAGCGACTATATATCAGATAGATATCCTGACTAGTACAATTAACCGTTTACCGCTAAATCAAAATAAATTCGATTTTAGTAAACCTCGCTCACAGAATCACGTTTACTTTGCAATTCACTCTGCCATTCTACCCGTGACTGCATGAAGTATTCGCATATAATTGCCTCAATTTTATTCTGTTCAACAACCAGTTTTGCCCAAAATTTACTCGGTATTTCGACCAGTCGGTATGGTGGAACTAACCGACTTTATATCAACCCGGCCCTGGCGGCCGATTCGCCTTCCAAATTTTACCTGAACGTTTTTACGGGCAACGGCCACGTCGATAATGACTACGTACGATACCAAGCTCCTTTTTCGCTGGCACGTCTGATTACGGGAACGGTGCCGGCACAATACAAAAGCGCCGATGGTTCGCTTCGCTTTGCTTCCGATTATACAAAGGAAATGTTGGATGGCAGCCCTAAAAATGGGACGATCTGGGGCGAAGTGCGCGGGCCGTCCTTTTTAATTAAAACCAGCGACCGGGGGGCATTTGCGGTAACTACACGCTTTCGGGCAGTGGGACAGGTTCTGAATGCGTCAGAACCATTGTTGTCGGCTATGCGGGCGAGTTTGAATGATGGTGCTTTCTACAGCGTTCCCAGCAACGATAACAAGTTTAGCGCCAACACGAATACCTATGCTGAAGTGGGGTTGACCTATGCGGGCACTATTCTGGAAGGCGATGGGCGAAAACTTCTTCTGGGTGCAACAGCAAAGTTTCTGTTAGGGTATAATGCCCAGCAGTTAATCAATAGAGGACTAAATTATCGCATTGTACCAGATCCCGCCAATGCAAGTTCGGCAATTCTGGAGGTTAATAAATTAGATGCGTCGCTTGCCTATACAACTTTTTTGCAAAACCGAAGCCTGAATCCACAAACGTTGTTTAATGCCAATGCACCGGGCAAAGGACTGGGTGTTGACATTGGCCTAACCTATATTGATCAGCCCGACGAGTATAGCCCAACGCTGCAACTAGGCGCGGCTATTACTGATATTGGCGGGCTTACCTACACAGGACCAAAATATAACTATACCGATATTGGAGCTAATCCTGCACAATTTCGCCCTACTGACTTTAATAAAATCAGCGGGCCACAAGCCATTGCCGAAGTCATTCAGACAAAATTAAATACAGGCCGCACCCCGGATAGCCAACGCTTTAACGCAGGCTTACCTACTTCCTTAAACCTGAGTGCCGATTATCAGTTACCGGATGGTTTAGGCATAAACCTGACCTATTTAAAAGACCTTCGCTCGGTGGAGGCAACCGCAATTCATCAGCCAACACTACTGGCTATAACGCCCCGTTATGACGCTCGTTGGCTTAGCCTGGCCGTTCCGCTGGCTTATCTGAATGGCGGGTTTACGGCAGGGGCTTCTGTTCGGGTAGGGCCGGGATGGCTTGGTTCCGATAATATACTTGGCCTGCTGGGTAATAGCTCTAATTCTATTAAACCACGCGGACTGGATATTTACCTGGGGGTAGCTTTCGGGATTGGGCAGGTGGAGAAATAAGGGAGGTGAGTGAAATGAGTTGAGTAAGTTGAGTGAGTGGAATAGGTGAAGCGGATAGGAGCTTACTTCACTTACTCTACCTACTCAACTCACTTCACATACTCCACCAACTCTACTCACTTTCGGCAGAAATGCGTAATTTTGATCAGATCCTGCCCAGAAACCCGGATATAGTATTTGTCCACAATGGGACTGTTATGACCGAACGAGCTACTTTTTTCGATACACCGCTACTTTATCTGAAAGGGTTAGGGCCGCAGCGGACCGAACTGCTCAACAAGGAGTTGAATATGTTCACCTATGGCGACCTGATTCAATACTACCCCTTTCGGTATGACGATCGAACCCGCTACTACACAATCAGCGAGTTGATGGATTCGATGCCATCAGCACAGATTCGTGGACGAATTCGCGATTGGTATCTGGAGGGAGAAGGCCCAAAGAAGCGCCTGGTCGCTACATTTTCTGATGGGACAGGTTCCATGAGCCTGGTTTGGTTTCAGAGTATAACCTACCTGGAAAAAGCACTCCGGCGTGAAGGCGAGTACATTGTTTACGGAAAACCTCAATCCTTTAACGGGCAGTTCAGTATCGTTCATCCGGAATTGGAAAATGCCAATACCGCTTCTGAAAACGAGCCGGGTTTGTTTCCGGTTTATAACCTTACCGAAAAACTCCGCAAGCGTCATCTGGATAGCAAAGTGCTTGGGAAAGCGATGCGTATATTGCTTGAGCAATCCTGGGCGCATATTCACGAAACCCTGCCCGACTTTCTTATCCAGCAATATCGGCTGATCGGGAAGCGGGAGGCAATGTGGAATATTCACCTGCCTCAAAATCAGGGCTGGCTGAAACAGGCCCAACGGCGGCTGAAATTTGAAGAGTTATTCTACAATCAACTGCGACTGATCAAGAATAAACTCATTCAGAAAGAGGAGTTTCCGGGACAGATTTTCCGGGACACGTCGCTAATGAAGCATTTCTACAAAGAACTGTTGCCGTTTGAATTGACGGGTGCTCAGCAGCGGGTTATCAAAGAAGTTTATGCTGATTTTCTGACGGGTAAGCAGATGAACCGCCTTTTGCAGGGCGATGTGGGCAGTGGTAAAACCATCGTGGCCTTCATTGCCTGTTTGATGGCTATTGGCAATGGCGCTCAGGCCTGCCTGATGGCACCAACCGAAATTCTGGCCGATCAGCACTACAACGGGCTCAAGCCTTTTGCCGATGCAATGGGGTTGAACCTGGGGATTTTGACAGGATCAACCAATAAAAAACGTCGGGTTGTGCTTCATGAGGAGCTGCAATCGGGTAAAATGCATATTCTGGTTGGAACCCACGCGCTGCTCGAAGATGCGGTTCAGTACAAAAACCTGGGCCTGTGCATCATCGACGAACAACACCGTTTTGGTGTAGCACAGCGGGCTAAACTCTGGCGTAAAAACGAGACTGTACCGCCACATATTCTGGTCATGACGGCCACACCCATACCGCGAACACTGGCAATGACCCTTTATGGAAACCTCGATGTATCGACCATCGATGAGTTGCCAAAAGGAAGAAAACCCATCAAAACGGTACACAAATACGATAAGCACCGTGCCGAAGTGTTCGGGTTTATGCGGCAGCAGATCGAACTTGGTCGGCAGGTATATGTCGTATATCCGCTGATCGAGGAATCGGAAAAACTGGATTACAAAGACCTGATGGATGGCTTTGAGAGTATGCAGCGGGCTTTTCCCCGACCGAAGTATGAGATTGGCATGCTGCACGGCAAGATGCTGGCCTACGAAAAAGACGACGAGATGAAGCGGTTTCTGAAACAGGAAACCCAGATTCTGGTGGCGACTACTGTAATTGAAGTGGGCGTTAACGTGCCCAATGCCAGTGTTATGGTCATTGAAAGTGCCGAGCGATTTGGCCTCTCGCAGTTGCACCAGTTGCGTGGTCGGGTAGGGCGGGGTTCCGACCAGTCGTACTGTATTATGATGACGGGATACAAACTCAGCAGTGATACCCGTACTCGACTCGAAACAATGGTGCGTACCAATAACGGCTTTGAGATTGCCGATGTAGACCTTCAACTGCGCGGTCCCGGCGATTTGTCGGGTACGCAACAAAGCGGTGTTATGGATTTAATGATTGCCGATCTGGCTAAAGACGGGGCCATTCTGGCTGCTGCCCGTGAATCAGCACAAGCTATTCTGACTGAAGACCCTGAACTCTTGTTGCCCCAACATGCTCCCATCCGTAACCACGTCGATAACCTGAAACAGACAGAAAACAACTGGGGAAGAATTTCATAATTATACGCTCTTACAAAACGCCGTACGTTCATGCAGATTGCCTGCAGGAAGTACGGCGTTTTGTGAAACTGCATTCTAAGTAAAATATAAGTATACGAAACATATATAAGTTGTATAATATCAACATTTAATGTTAAAATAAACTAGGTATTGGGTAGAAATGAATAAGTAAAAATATGAATTGGAATGGCTTTAACTTGTAATTAATATACGTTAATTACTCGTTTACCATGCTAAAACAATTTACTCAACCGGAGAGCTTCTTTTTACGAAAAAGAACCTCTCCATCTAATGCAGCCTGGTCTCGGCGAACTGCGTTCTTCTCTCTGATTTTGTTCAGCCTGTGCTGTTCTGTCGGAGCGTTCGCACAGTCGAAAGTATCAGGAAAAGTCGTCGACGCTCAGGGATTGGCCCTCCCTGGTGTCAGTATTGTGGTGAAAGGCACTACTACAGGGACAGTTTCTTCGGCGGAGGGCGATTACAGTTTGAATCTGGCCAGGGGAAACGAAACGCTTGTGTTCTCCTACATTGGCTTTATGAGCCAGGAAGTAGCAGCCGCTAACAAAACTACCATTAATATTACGCTGGCTTCAGACGACAAAATGTTGAATGAAGTGGTAGTTGTGGGTTACGGAGAGCAGAAGAAAGAAACTGTAACGGGGGCCGTTGCCACTGTGAAGGGCTCTGACCTGGTTAAATCACCGGCTATGAACCTGACTAATTCGATTGCGGGTCGGATGCCGGGTGTTGTAGCCACAAACTCCAGTGGACAACCTGGAAATGACGGTTCAGCCATTCGTATCCGGGGCTCAAACACGTTAGGAAACAACGACGCCCTGATCGTAATTGATGGGGTTCCGGCTCGGGCCGGGGGTATCGACCGGCTTAATCCTGCCGATATCGAAAGTATGTCGGTCCTGAAAGATGCTTCGGCAGCCATTTATGGCTCACGGGCGGCCAACGGGGTTATTCTGGTCACCACCAAGCGGGGTAAGACCGGCAAGCCCGAATTGTCCTACAGCTTCAACCAAGGCTTTGCGCAGCCAACGGTGATTCCTAAAATGGCGAACGCGGCCGAATATGCACAGTTGAATAATGAAATCAATCTGTACAATATCCCCTCTCAGTATTGGAAAGATGCCAATGTTGCTTTCAACAAAACCGGAAGTTATACATTACCCGACGGCTCGATTGCCAAAGCGGCTTTCACCCCGGATGACGTTAAAAAGTTTCAGGATGGGTCTGATCCCTGGGCACATCCCAATACGGATTGGTTCGGTGCAGCTCTGAAAACCTGGTCTCCTCAGTCGCGGCACACGCTGCAACTGGTGGGTGGTTCGGAAAACATCAAATACCTCACCTCTGTGAACTACCAGAATCAGGATGGCTACTACAAAAACTCGGCAACGGGCTATAAGCAGTACGACTTCCGCATGAACCTGGACGCCAAGGTTAGTAAGTATATCAATACCGTTGTGGGTGTTGTCGGTCGTCAGGAAAATCGGTTCAATCCAACTGTAGCACCAGGAGATATCTTTCGGATGCTGATGCGGGGCTATCCCAACAAGCCAGCGTTCTGGCCGAGTGGTCAGCCTGCTCCCGATATTGAGAACGGCCAGCAGCCGGTACTGGTTACCACGAGTGCCACGGGTTACGATAAGGACACCCGCTACTATCTGCAAAGCAACGCCAGTGTGAACATCACTAACCCCTGGATACCGGGTCTGAAGTTAACCGGTAGTGTGGCGCTTGATAAATACCTTCAACAGGGAAAAACCTGGCAAACCCCCTGGTTTGTTTATAGCTGGGATTATACGTCCTACGATGCCGACAAGCAACCATTGCTACAGCGTGTACAGAAAGGACCTGCTCAGGCAACGCTCAATGAGTACACCAACGATCAGTTCAACTCGCTGTTATCGGGCTTGTTAACATACGACCACGTATTTGCCAGTAATCACGCTGTAACAATACTGGCTGGTATTACCAAAGAGCAATCGAATTCCAACGGCTTCTCGGCCTATCGGAAGTATTTCTCGTCGACGGCTATCGACCAGTTGTTTGCGGGTGGTAGTGCCGAGAAAAACAGCAATACGACGGCGGCCTGGCAGCGGGCTCGTATGAGCTATTTTGGTCGGGCAGCGTATAACTACAAAGAGAAGTACATTGCTGAATTCCTGTGGCGGTATGATGGATCGTATATGTTCCCGGCATCGAGCCGGTGGGGTTTCTTCCCCGGCGTAACGGCGGGCTGGCGTGTTTCGGAAGAAGATTTCTTCAAGAAAGCGTTGCCAGCAGTAAGTTCGCTGAAACTGCGGGCCTCATGGGGTCAGTTGGGGAATGATCAGGTATACTTTAACAATACTCTGCGCGAGTATGATTACCTGCCAACCTATGCCTATGGTGATGCTGCCAACTCAGCTTTCGGTTATGTAACAGGTGGTCAGGTCTCGCAAACGCTATATGAAAATGGCGTGCCAAATACCAAATTAACGTGGGAAGTAGCTAACAACTCTGACATCGGTCTGGAAGGTTCGTTGTTCAATGGTAAAGTATTCTTCGAATTCGACGTATTCCAAAACAAGCGGTCGAACATCCTATGGCGTCAAAGTGCGTCCATTCCACAAACAACAGGAGCTACCTTACCCGCAACGAACATTGGTCGTGTTACCAACAAAGGGTATGAGTTCCGGGTGGGCTACAATGGACAGGCTGGTGAGTTGAAATACAACGTGAGTGTGAACGGCGGGTATGCCAAGAACACGATTACGTTCTGGGATGAAGTGCCGGGTGCACCCGAATGGCAGCGCTCGACAGGTAAGCCTATCCCTAGCGATGTAAACAACCCTAACAACGCCAATGGTACGCTCTTGTATCAATATGACGGCATTTTTTCTACTCAGGCTGATATCGACGCCAATAAACTGGACTACAGCGGAGTTGGCGCGAGCTTGCTACGGCCTGGCGATATGAAACTGAAGGACATTGATGGAAATGGCAAAATTGATGGCAACGACCGGGTACGTAATGACCGCAACAACCAACCTCGTTTTCAGGGTGGTTTCAACGCAAGTCTCCGCTATCGGAATTTTGACTTTAGTCTGTTGGTGCAAGCGTCAACGGGTGGTCAGATCTTCCTGCAAACCGAGTCGGGTACGATTGGTAACTTCCTGCAATACAGCTATGATCACCGCTGGACGGTAGACAACCCAAGCACGGTTGATCCTCGTATTGTAGACCGCAGTAACCAGTATTTCTCCAACGGCACCAGCTACTGGCTGAAAAGCACCGATTATGTCCGGTTGAAAAACGTTGAACTTGGCTATACACTGCCAGGTACAATTGGCAAAAAGATTGGCTTGAGCAGTCTGCGCATTTACGTGAATGGGCTTAACCTCGCAACCTACGCTCCGGCTATGAAAGGGCTATTCGATCCTGAGTCGACCAGCGGCAGTGCACAGTATTATCCCCAGGCGCGGGTGATCAACACGGGTGTATCACTTAGTTTCTAACCGATCAATCAACATAGTATGAACTATATAGTAAAGTGCCTGTCGTTCGGCCTGTTTTTGGGCGTTACGATGGTAGGCTGTAATGCTGATTTCCTGAATACACAACCTCTCGACAAGGTGTCGGCAGATGCTGTCTGGGCCGATCAGGCCCTTTCAGAAGCTTTCGTAACGGATGTGTACAATGGCTTGCGGGATGGTATTCTGTCGCAGATGAATTTCGATTGCCAGACAGATAACGCTTTGTATAGCTTTGGCAAACAAGCCGTTAACGAAGCAACCGTTTCTCCTTCGAATTTAGGCGATATTCCGGTTATGACCGAATGGAGTGCTATGTATGCCCGTATCCGGGCAGCAAACATTGCACTGTCAAACCTGGCCAAACCCAAATTTGATAACACTACCGGGATTGCCGACCGCATGAAGGGGGAGATGTATTTTTTACGGGCTTATTATTATAACCAGTTGTTGCGGTACCACGGTGGAGTACCCATCATCAATAAGCCTTATACATTGATCGAGCCAGACTTCACTGTTGCCCGTAACACATATGAGGAATGTGTGAATGCTATCGTCAGTGACCTGGATTCTGCCGCCATCCTGCTCAAAGGCAAGACCCTGGCCAGTGGTCGGGCTACTCAAGGGGCGGCATTGGCCCTGAAGTCGCGGGTATTGTTATATGCTGCCAGTGATCTGCACGACATCCCAACGGCCAAAGCCAAGTCGAGCGTCATTGCCGCTTTCAGCAAGCCGGAGTTGCTGGGCTACGTGAGTGGCGACCGGACGGCGCGTTGGCAGAAAGCCAAAGATGCTGCTAAAGCCGTAATTGACCTCAATCAGTATGGCTACAAGCTCAACCTGACCGCTCCGGTCACGGCGGCCGAAGGCCAGCAGAACTACATCAACCTGTATTTGTCCCGCAATGGGGGCGAAGCGGATGGGATCTTCCTGAAGTATTACATCCGGGTGTCGGCTGATGATTGGGGTTCCTGGTATCCCCGCAACAACATGCCCAATGGCTATCATGGCTGGACATCGAGCGAGCCTACCCAGAATCTGGTCGATGGTTACGAGATGATGGACGGAAGCAAATTCAATTGGAGCAATCCGGCTCATGCGTCGGCACCCTACGAAAACCGGGACCCTCGTTTCTATGCGTCGATTTTGTATGACGGCGCGCAGTGGAAGCCCCGTACACCCGATGGTGCTGGTATTGATCCGGCGGGTCAGATTCAAATGGGTTTTTATGAAGTTGGAACTGCGGGTGCTACTACCCCATATAACGGCCTTGATACCCGCAACAGCACCATTGAGAACTGGAATGGAAGCTGGACAGGTTATTCCGTCCGCAAGTTTATGGATCCAGATCCAACACTGGTGGATCAGAACATTCGTCAGGAAGTTCCATCCATTCAGATTCGTTTCACGGAGGTAGTCTTCAACTATGCCGAAGCGTGTATGGCGCTTGGTCAGGATGCGGAAGCTAAAACGTGGCTCAACAAGATTCGTTTCCGGGTGGGTATGCCCGCTATTACCGAGTCGGGTGCAGCCTTGGTGACTCGTTATCAGAACGAGCGGAACATCGAGATGCTGTTTGAAGAGCAACGGTTTTACGATGTGCGTCGGTGGATGATAGCTCCCGCTACACTGGGTAAGCAAGCACAGATCATCGTCATTACGGGTAAGTTGAAGCCGGGTAAAACAGTAACGACTTATAAGTACAACAAAGACAACTATACCTATTCGTATAGCGTACAGGATTTGGGTACAGGTAAGGAAAACCGGCGCTGGAACGATAATATCTATTTCATGCCGATCAGCCGCGATGAGATTAACCGAAATAGTAAACTGGTTCAGAATCCAGGATACTAAATGCAAGCATAAAAAGACATTGATACAATGGCCTTTTATACTTGTTTATAGTATAGTATGATAAATTGACATCATATTTATATAAGTAAAAACCCCACTAGCTGAGTCTTAGCTGGTGGGGTTTTTACTTATATAATTTATTAGTGATTTTATCGAATAAATGTGCTTTTAACAGTTAAAAAGACTTTTCTACGGACCATATAGATCATATATGTATACTATTAGATATGTTATTGGGTAATTTTATTGTGAAATTTCAATATAAAATGGTAAAATAATTTTAAGATTAGATAATATACAATAGGTAGAAACACTCAGTTTATTGGCTTTGCCCTGTAATTAATCTCTATTAAAAACGGGTTACTCATGCAAAAACAATTTACTAACCAGAGGGTCTTCTTTCTACAGAAGAGTACCTTACAGACAAACGCGTCCTGGTCACGACGACTCGCGTTCTGCTCCCTGTTTTTACTCAGTCTGCTGGGTTCACTGGGCGCTCAGGCCCAGTCGAAAGTGACGGGCAAAGTCACCGATGCTCAGGGCCTGGCCCTGCCCGGTGTCAGTATTGTGGTGAAAGGCACCACCACCGGAACGGTCTCCTCGGCACAAGGCGACTATACATTGAATTTGGCGCGTGGCAACGAGACAATTGTGTTCTCTTACATTGGCTTCCTGACCCAGGAAGTGTCAGCGGCTAGCAAATCGACCATTAACATTACCCTGGCTTCAGACGACAAGATGTTGAATGAAGTTATTGTGGTGGGATATGGTGAGCAAAAGAAAGAAACCGTAACGGGTTCTGTTGCCACTGTAAAAGGGAGCGAACTTATCAAATCACCGGCCATGAACCTCTCGAACTCCATTGCGGGGCGGATGCCGGGTGTCATTGCAACCAATGCCAGTGGCGAACCGGGTTATGATGGGGCCGCTATTAAAATTCGGGGCTCGAACACGTTAGGAAACAACGACGCTCTGATCGTAATTGACGGGGTTCCGGCTCGGGCCGGGGGGATCGACCGGCTCAATCCAGCCGATATTGAAAGTATCTCGGTCCTGAAAGATGCTTCGGCAGCTATTTATGGCTCACGGGCGGCTAACGGGGTTATTCTGGTCACCACCAAGCGGGGTAAGACCGGCAAGCCCGAATTGTCCTATAGCTTCAACCAGGGCTTTGCGCAGGCAACGGTGATTCCTAAAATGGCAACGGCTGCACAGTATGCTGAGTTGAACAACGAGATCAACTTATATAACTTACCGGCTCAATATTGGAAAGATGGCTCGGCGGCTTTCAAATCCACCGGTAGTTATACACGTCCTGATAATGGTTCGATCGCTAAAGCGGCTTTCACCCCGGATGATATTAAAAAGTTTCAGGATGGGTCTGATCCCTGGGGCCACCCCAATACGGATTGGTTCGGGGCAGCCCTGAAAACCTGGTCTCCTCAGTCGCGCCATACGTTGCAACTGGTGGGTGGCTCGGAAAATGTGAAATACCTCACCTCTGTGAACTACCAGAATCAGGATGGCTACTATAAGAACTCGGCAACGGGCTACAAGCAGTACGACTTCCGGATGAACCTGGATGCCAAGGTTAGTAAGTACATCAGCACGGTTGTGGGTGTTGTCGGTCGTCAGGAAAACCGGTTTTTCCCAACTGTCGGTGCAGGCTCTATTTTCCGGATGCTGATGCGGGGTTATCCCAACAAACCCGCGTTCTGGCCGAGTGGTCAGCCTGCTCCCGATATTGAAAACGGCCAACAGCCGGTACTGGTCACAACAGATGCCACGGGTTACGATAAAGACACCCGCTATTATCTCCAAAGCAATGCCAGCGTAACGGTAACCAACCCGTGGATAGCTGGATTGAAATTTACCGGTAGTGTGGCGCTGGATAAATATATTCAGCAAGGCAAAACCTGGCAAACCCCCTGGTTCGTTTATAGCTGGGATTACACCTCCTACGATGCCAACAAGCAACCATTGCTACAACGGGTACAAAAAGGGCCTGCTCAGGCAACGCTTAACCAGTACACCAACGACCAGTTCAACTCGCTGCTATCGGGTATCCTCTCCTACGACCATGTCTTCGGTGGTAGTCATGCAGTAACGTTGTTGGCTGGTATAACCAAAGAGCAATCGAATTCGAACGGCTTCTCGGGTTACCGGAAGTATTTTGCGTCGACGGCCATCGATCAGTTATTTGCGGGTGGTAGTGCTGAGAAAAACAGCAATACGACAGCAGCCTGGCAACGGGCTCGTATGAGCTATTTTGGTCGGGCTGGTTATAACTTCAAAGAAAAATACCTGGCTGAATTCCTGTGGCGGTATGATGGTTCCTACATGTTCCCGGCATCGAGCCGGTGGGGTTTCTTCCCCGGCGTAACGGCGGGCTGGAGACTGTCAGAAGAAAATTTCATCAAGAAGAGCATGCCTGCCATCAGTTCACTCAAGTTGCGGGCCTCATGGGGTCAGTTGGGGAATGACCAGGTGTATTTCAACGGCGCTTTACGAGAGTATGATTACCTGCCAACCTATGCCTATGGCGACGTTGCCAACTCGGCTTTCGGGTACGTAACAGGTGGTCAGGTCTCGCAAACGCTGTATGAAAATGGTGTACCTAACCCGACACTTACCTGGGAGGTTGCCAACAACTCTGACATCGGTCTGGAAGGGTCGTTGTTTAATGGTAAAGTATTCTTCGAATTCGACGTATTCCAAAACAAGCGGTCGAACATCCTGTGGCGTAAGAGTGCTTCCATTCCCCAAACAACGGGCATGACCCTGCCAGCAACCAACATCGGTAAAGTTACCAACAAAGGGTATGAGTTCCGGGTAGGTTACAATGGTCAGGTGGGCGAGTTGAAGTATAACGTGAGTGTAAACGGCGGGTATGCCAAGAACACCATTACGTTCTGGGACGAAACGCCGGGTGCACCCGAATGGCAGAAGTCGACGGGCAAACCAATTCCAAGTAACGTCAATGATCCCAATCAGCAGAACGGTACACTCTTGTATCAATATGATGGCATCTACTCGACCCAGGCTGAAATTGATGCCAATAAGCTGGATTACAGCGGAGTTGGCGCGAGCTTGCTACGGCCTGGCGACATGAGACTGAAGGATATCAACGGCGATGGTAAAATCAATGGCGATGACCGTGTGCGGGCTGACCGCAACAACCAACCTCGTTTTCAGGGTGGTTTCAACGCAAGTCTCCGCTATCGGAATTTTGACTTTAGTCTGTTGGTGCAAGCGTCAACGGGTGGTCAGATCTTCCTGCAAACCGAGTCGGGTACGATTGGTAACTTCCTGCAATACAGCTATGATCACCGCTGGACGGTAGACAACCCAAGCACGGTTGATCCTCGTATTGTAGACCGCAGCAACCAGTACTTCTCCAATGGCACCAGCTACTGGCTGAAAAGCACTGATTATGCTCGATTGAAGAACGTAGAAATTGGCTATACATTACCAGGTACAATTGGCAGCAAGATTGGCCTAAGTACCCTACGGGTATATGTCAACGGACTGAATCTGCTAACATACGCTCCGGCTATGAAAGGCATCTTCGATCCTGAATCGACTAGCGGCAGCGCACAGTATTATCCTCAGGCACGGGTTATCAACACGGGTGTAACAGTTAGTTTCTAACCGAAAAATCAACATAGTATGAATCATATAATAAAGACACTGTCGTTTGGCCTATTGGTGGGTGTTACGATGGTAGCCTGTAACAGCGACTTTCTGGACACTAAGCCCCTCGATAAGGTGTCGGGTAGTGCAGTCTGGAACGATCAGGCTCTTTCAGAAGCTTTCGTAACGGATGTGTACAATGGTCTGCGCGATGGTATCCTGGATCAAATGAATCTGGACTGCCAGACCGACAATGCCCTCTTTAGCTTTGGCAAGCAAGATGTTGCCGAAGCAAACGTGAGTCCATCCAACTTGGGTACAGTGAAGAATACCATGGAATGGAGTGCCATGTATGCCCGTATCCGGGCTGCAAACATTGCCATTGCTAATCTGGCTAAACCCCAGTTTGATAACAGCAGTGGCATTGCCGACCGGATGAAAGGGGAGATGTACTTTATGCGGGGTTATTTTTATAACCAGCTATTGCGTTATCATGGTGGGATACCCATCATCAAATCGCCTTATACGCTGGATAATCCTGATTTTACCATCACGCGTAATACCTACGAACAGTGTGTAAATGCCATCGTCAGTGACCTGGACTCAGCCGCTATCCTGCTCAAAGGCAAGACCCTGGCCAGTGGTCGGGCTACTCAAGGGGCAGCTATGGCACTTAAAGCGCGGGTGTTATTGTATGCTGCCAGTGATCTGCACGACATCCCAACGGCCAAAGCTAAGTCGAGTGTGATTGCCGCTTTCAGCAATCCTGAGTTACTGGGCTACGTGAGTGGCGACCGGACGGCGCGGTGGCAGAAAGCCAAAGATGCCGCCAAAGCTGTAATTGACCTCAACCAATACGGCTACAAGCTCAACCTGACGGCTCCGGTCACCGCGGCCGAAGGCCAGCAGAACTACATCAACCTGTATTTGTCCCGCAACGGGGGCGAAGCGGATGGGATCTTCCTGAAGTATTACATCCGGGCATCGGCTGATGACTGGGGTTCCTGGTATCCTCGCAACAACATGCCTAATGGCTACCACGGCTGGACATCGAGTGAACCCACTCAGAACTTAGTCGATGGCTATGAGATGATGGACGGTAGTAAGTTCGATTGGAGCAATCCGGCACATGCGTCGGCACCTTACGAAAACCGGGACCCTCGCTTCTACGCGTCGATTCTGTATGATGGAGCGCAATGGAAGCCCCGTACACCCGATGGTGCCGGTATTGATCCGGCTGGTCAAATCCAGATGGGTGAATATGAAGTTGGTAGTTCAGCATCTCCAACCAAGTTTTCAGGCTTAGATACCCGCAACAGTTCGATCGAGAACTGGAACGGTACCTGGACCGGCTACGCTATCCGCAAGTTCATGGATCCGGATCCAACGTTGGTGGATCAGAACATTCGTCAGGAAGTTCCTTCTATTCAAATTCGTTTCACGGAGGTGGTCTTCAACTATGCCGAAGCTTGCCTCGCGCTGGGTCAGGAAGCCGAAGCTAAAAGCTGGATCAACAAGATTCGTTTCCGGGTGGGCATGCCCGCCATTACCGAGTCGGGTGCAGCCTTAGTGGCGCGTTACCAGAACGAGCGGAACATCGAGATGCTGTTTGAAGAGCAACGTTTCTATGATGTGCGTCGCTGGATGACGGCTCCCGCCACACAGGGCAAGCAGGCGCAGATCATTACTATTACGGGTAAACTGAAGCCGGGCAAATCGGTCACAACCTACAAGTATAGTAAGGATAATTACACCTACAGCTATAGCACACAAGATTTGGGAACGGGTAAAGAGAACCGGAAATGGGCAGATAAAGTCTATTTCCTGCCGATCAGCCGGGATGAGATCAACCGAAATAGCAAACTGGTTCAGAATCCAGGCTACTAATTGTAGCATCTGAATTTATTTGATTACGAAAAATGCCAGTACTCACGGGTACTGGCATTTTTTTGGTTTATTTTTAAACGATTTTTGGGTAATCAGTCCATTATCTGACGATCGGCGCGCTCCCCGTGACTACATTTTACTGACCATGTCAACTTCTGAAATATCGAATAATTTGAAAACGCTGGCCCGTTTTTTTATCCCGTTAAGTATAGTCTTACTAGCTGCCTGTCAAGATTCCAAGCAACCGAATGATGCCACTGCCGCTGGTGGGCCACCACTGTTTACATCCCTTTCGCCAGAACAAACCGGGGTCACGTTTGCCAATAACCTAACAGAAGGGCTTAACACCAACGTACTGATGTATGAGTACTTCTATAATGGTGCGGGGGTAGCCGTTGGTGATCTGAACGGCGACGGACTGGACGATATTTTCTTTAGCGGCAACATGGTTCCCAACCAGTTGTACCTCAACAAGGGCGGTATGAAATTTACGGACATTACCGCAACGGCAGGTGTCGCCGGGCGAGAAGGCCCCTGGCGAACCGGCGTTTCTATGGCCGATGTCAATGGCGATGGGCGGCTCGATCTCTTTGTTTGCTACTCGGGGAGTTTACCACCGCAAAAACGGATTCCGCAATTATTCATTAACGATGGGCCGGATGCTCAGGGAATTCCGCACTTCTCAGAACAAACGGCGCAATATGGCCTGGATCAACCAGGTCAGACCACGCAGGGTGCTTTTTTTGATTACGACCTCGATGGCGACCTGGATCTCTTTTTACTGAACCACAATCCGCGACTGTTACCGATACTCGATCCACAGGCAACGGCGGCAATAATGAAACAACCCAATCCGGATATTGGTGTTCGCCTATTGAAAAATACCGGCAAGCGGTTTGAAGACGTTACCGGAAAGTCGGGTCTGAGTAATTCGGTATTGAGTTATGGTCTGGGCGTGGGTGTATCGGATTTGAATGCCGATGGCTGGCCGGATCTGTATGTCTCCAATGATTATGGCGTGCCCGATTACCTCTACATCAATAACCAGGGCGGGCGGAATGGCGGGCCAGTGTTTACAAACCAGTTGAAAAACAGCATTGGGCACACATCCAACTTTTCGATGGGTAACGATGTGGCCGATGTCAATAATGACAGCCGCCCCGACATTATGACGCTCGATATGCTGCCCGAAGATAACAAGCGGCAGAAATTGTTAATGGCCCCCGACAATTACGACAAATTTGATCTGGCTGTTCAGTCGGGATTTTATTATCAGCACATGCGGAATATGTTGCAGATAAATGAAGGCGTAGGGCAGGGAAGCTCATCACTAAAGGGCGTTCCTTTATTTAGTGAAGTTGGCCAAATGGCGGGTGTTTCAAACACCGACTGGAGCTGGTCTCCGCTTTTGGCTGACTACGACAATGATGGCTGGAAAGACCTGTATATCACAAACGGATACGTCCGTGATTACACAAACATGGATTTCCTGAAATACATGACTGACTACATGCAGAACCGCCCGGCCAATTTCCGGCGCGAAGATGTACTTGATTTGGTTCATCGAATTCCATCGTCGAACGTTATGAACTATATGTTTCAGAATCGGGGCAGCCAAACGAATGAGGTGACGTTTGCCAACGTAGGCACTGCCTGGGGGCTGAATCAGCACTCCAATAGCACGGGCGCTGCTTATGCCGATTTAGACAATGATGGTGATCTGGACCTGATTGTTAATAACACCAACCAACCAGCGTTTATCTTTCAGAATGAAGCAAATAAAGAACGAAAACACCATTATCTAAGTCTTCAACTCGCCGGTAGTGGAGCCAATACACAGGGCGTAGGCACCAAAGTGACACTCTATCAAAAGGGAAAACAGCAGTACATTGAGCAGATGCCCATACGGGGCTATCAATCGAGTATGTCGCCAAAGTTGCACTTCGGGTTAGGCACCGATGCCGGTATAGATTCGGTACGCATTATTTGGCCAACGGGTAAACAGCAAGTACTGACAAACGTAAAATCGGATCAACTGCTAAAGGTGGATGAGAAAGATGCGCGTTCTGTCTACAAAGCGCCACAACGTACGCCCTCACTTTTCCGGGAAGTAAGCTCGCCGGTCGTTTACGCAGACCCGGTAAAGAAAATTAATGATTTTAAACGCCAGTCTCAGCTAGTCAATGCACAGTCGTTCAATGGTCCCTGTATGGTAAAGGCCGATGTCAATGGCGATGGCCGGGAGGATATTTACGTTGGAGGTGGGAGCGGGCAGGCGGCTTTTTTATTTGTTCAGCAGGCTTCGGGGCAGTTTAGTAAACTGGCACAACCCGCTTTTGACGCCGATAAATTGAGTAATGATGCCAATGCCGTTTTCTTCGATGCCAATGCCGACGGTTTTCCTGATCTCTATGTATGCAGTGGCGGCTACGACAATTTGCTCCCCGACGACCCGAATTTGCAGGATCGGCTCTATCTGAACGATGGCAAAGGAAAGTTCACGAAAGCCTTGGGCGCGTTGCCCGTCATGCTGACCAGCACAAGCTGCGCCAGAGTAGCGGATGTGAACGGCGACGGTCGCCCTGATTTGTTTGTGGGTGGTAGGGTTATACCGGGTCGCTACCCCGAAGCGCCCAAGAGCTACCTGCTCATTAACACTGGTAAGGGACAGGGTGGCCAACCCAAATTCACCGATCAAACAACTCAACTCGCGCCTATGCTCTCGACATTAGGCATGGTAACCGATGCGGCCTGGGTCGACTTAAATGCCGACCGTAAACCAGAATTGATCGTTGTGGGCGAGTGGATGCCTGTGATGGTGCTGAGTATGACAAACGGAAAGCTGACCGACCAGACAAAAACATACTTTGACAAAGAGTACCGGGGCTGGTGGAATAAACTGCTGATCGATGATTTCAACGGCGACGGTCGCCCCGATCTGGTCGTTGGCAATCAGGGTCTGAACACTCAATGTCGGGCTACGGACAACGAGCCTGCCGAGTTGATTTACAAAGACTTCGATAACAACGGTAAAGTCGACCCAATTTTGTGCCTGTATGTGCAGGGTAAAAGCTATCCCTATGCCAGCCGCGACGAACTCCTCGATCAGCTAGGTATGTTGCGCCACCGATTTACGAATTACGATAGCTATTCAAATGCCACGTTGGCTGATGTGTTCACGGAAGCGGAACTGACAGGCACGAATAAACTGACCACCAATCAGTTGACCACGACCTATTTTGCCAGTACAACTGGTGGCAAACTGGTCGAAAAACCATTACCGGTATCGGCCCAAATTTCACCCGTCTTCACACTGACATCGCTGGATTATGATCAGGATGGGCACAAAGACCTTTTATTGTGTGGCAACGCGGTACAGGTCCGATTGCGTTTTGGCCGATCAGATGCCAACGAAGGATTGTTGCTACGGGGCGATGGGCGAGGAGGATTTGTTGCGGTACCACAACCTCGCTCAGGCTTCCGGCTGTCGGGTGATGTGCGAACGGTGTTGCCCGTGGGTAATACGTTATTGTTTGGTATTAATCAACAAGGCATTCGGGCGTATCAATCAGTAAATGCTAAATGATGGTATGATGTATCTGGCGAGAGCATTTGCTCGTGCCTTTTAAAAAAGTCAGTATTTACTGACGCAATTTGATTCGATTCGCCAGTGAATACTGGCTATATGAACAGGCACGGGTGAATACCCGCGCCAGAATGGCAGGAAACAAACTATGACTTTCCTTTTTTCGGTAATTGAAAACGGGCTGATTGGTCGGGAGGGGAGATGGACTGAATCCCCGCCAGCAGGAACGTTTCTGCCCGATTCGGTCTTTGAGGCACTTCGGCAGTTTGTGTTCGAGAACGAAAATGCCGATGGGCTGTTCTCATTTACCGTACAAAAAGGGAGGGAGTGTATACGCGTTCGCAATTATGTTGGCCTACTGACCTTACCGGATGGTTCACAACTTGAGATTTTGCCCAAGATCGAGAATCAAGCTAATGCCAAACCGTTGCTACTCAATATGCTTCGTTATTTGCGCCATAGCCCGTTTCGGACTATCCGGGTTGCCCAGTCAAAGGCCGTAAAAATGCCATTATGGGAAGTGTTTATCACCGCTTTTCTGGATACGATTGAACCCCTGGCCCAACAGGGCATACAGCGGGCTTACGTGTCGGTCGACAGCAACGAACGTTTCTGGAAAGGGAAATTTCAGGCCACCCGGCAGCAACGCGAAAACGGCTTCCATGCAGAGCGGTTGGCCGTTATGTATGACACGCTGACCGCTAATGTGCCTCCCAACCGAATCCTGAAATCGGCTTTATTGTATCTGAACGGCAAATCGGCCGACAAGGCAAATCAGTATCGGATTCGGCAACTGTTGTGGGTGCTGGACGAGGTACCACCTACCGAATCTATAACCAATGATTTGACCGCTATCCGGCGAAATAGTCGCCTGTTTGCGCGTTACGAAGCCGCCTTACTCTGGGCAAAAACGCTGCTTCTTGGACAAGGGCTGGGGGTTAGATCGGGTAATACATCGAGCCTGTCCCTGTTGTTTCCAATGGAACGGGTGTTTGAAGATTATGTGGCATATGGCCTGCGAACCTACTGGCCCAATGCCGATGAGGTCCGCGTGCAGGAGTCGTCCGTTCATTTGGTCGAGGAGCATGTGGGTATACCCAAATTCAGGCTTCGGCCCGACATCATTATACGGCATAACGACCGTGTATTCATACTGGATACCAAATGGAAGCAGGTAAATGGACAACAGCCTGGAGAGAATGAGGTTACAGGGTCATACGGTATCGAACAGTCTGATCTGTACCAGTTGTTTGCATACGGAAAAAAGTATGATGCCGACGACCTGTTTCTGATTTATCCCGCCAATGAGACCTTCCACAAGGCATTGCCTGTATTTGGCTACGATGCCACCACCCGATTACACGTCGTGCCCTTCGACCTGAGCAATTCACTGGCTGGTGAAGTAGAAAAATTAGCTGATTACGCTTTATCGTACTAAACGCAGTACTTCGAAAAATCATTATATGCCCCTAATTTTAACGTTAATCGGTATTCTGACGCTTGTTGTCTTAGTCGCTTTTGTTCGCCTAGATACCTTTATATCCTTTGTTATCGTCTCGCTAGGAATTGGCCTGGCGTCGGGAATGGACGTGGTGGCCGTTGGGAAATCCATACAAACGGGTATTGGCGGCACTCTTGGCGAACTGGTACTGATTATCGGTTTTGGGGCCATGTTAGGTCGACTCGTCGCCGAAAGTGGGGCCGCACGGCGCATTACGGATGTACTGATTGGCTGGTTCGGCATCAAAAATATTCGATGGGGATTGGCCCTGGCCGGTTTTGTGATCGGGATACCGTTGTTCTATAATGCCGGATTTATTATCGTTGTTCCACTCATCTTTACCATTGCAGCCTCGTCTCGCTTGCCATTAATGTCGGTAGCGGTGCCAATGCTTTCGGCATTGTCAGTAGCGCATGGATACCTGCCTCCGCATCCATCTCCCTCGGCTGTGGCGGGTCAGTTGAATGCGAATATCGGTCAGACGTTGATTTACGGAATCATCGTTGCCATTCCGGCTATCATCATTGCCGGGCCGTTGTTTGGCAAAACACTTTTACACATTAAAGCAACGCCCAACCGGGATTTATTCAACAACCGCGAAGTGCCCACCCAAAACTTGCCGGGGGCGGGTATCAGCTTTTTTGTGGCGTTACTGCCGGTGCTTCTCCTGACAACATTTGGCCCATTGAAAAACGCAATGCACGAACCATCGTTCTTGAAAACTATTGTCACGTTGCTGGCCGAACCTTATATCGGTATGCTTGTTTCGGTGCTGACGGCTATGTATGCGCTGGGTATTCGGCAGGGATTAACCGTAAAGGCTATTACAAAAGACATGGAAGAAGCAGTGAAAGCGGTGGCCCCAATTTTATTGGTTATTGCCGGTGCTGGTGCCTTAAAGCAGGTTTTCGGCGATAGCGGAACTAGTAAGTACATTGGGAGCTTACTGGCCGATGCCGCCATCCCACCACTATTGCTGGGATGGGGTATTGCCGCCTTTATTCGAGTTTGCGTTGGTTCGGCTACGGTAGCTGGTTTAACAACGGTGGGTATCATTTTACCCCTTATTCAATCGCAGGCGATAAAGCCGGAGTTGATGGTACTGGCCATTGGCTCCGGAAGCCTTATGTTCTCACACATCAACGACGGTGGTTTCTGGCTCTTCAAAGAATACTTTAACCTGACCATTGGGCAAACCATTCGGACATGGTCGCTAATGGAAACTATTGTTTCCATCGTTGGCCTTGCTGGCGTGTTGTTGCTGAACCTGGTCGTTTAAACAGATCCAGTATCAGGATCTGCTGTTTTTCATCTTCGTGATCCACAGGTAAACGCTCCAGCTGACGGTAATACTGAACAGTATGAAAAGTAGTAGGTAATAGTCTTGGAAAAAGTCATGAAAATAACTCCCCACTAGTATGTAAGCCGCTGCTATACAAAGTTTTAATGGGATAAATTCTGCATTTGACCAGCTTGTTTTGATGTTGAAAAAATCCATATTGGTAGCTTATAAATTTCTTTTGATGGAAGCATGTCGTAATGATTCCCTTTTTCATCAAAGATCAATATTGGCTGTCTGGTAGTACGTGATTCTGCTTTCTCCTTCAGTTGATTGTCGTCATAAAAAGAGGTGGCCTGTTGCCAGACCACCTCTCCATTAAATAACCAAATAACTTCTACAGCTGCAATCAGGCCAGATCGAAACGGCCAAGATTCATCACTTTGGTCCATGCCGCAATGAAGTCCCGTACGAATTTCTCCTGGGAGTCACTACACCCGTAGACTTCTGCAGTAGCGCGGAGTTCTGAATTAGAGCCGAAGATCAGATCGACACGCGTGCCCGTCCACTTGGGTTCGCCCGTATTACGATCACTACCCACAAACACGCTCTGGGCATCTGAAGTTGCCCGCCAGGTGATACCCATATCGAGCAGGTTAACGAAATAGTCATTCGTAAGTGCTTCCGGACGTTCTGTAAAGACGCCATGCTTCGAGTGATCGAAGTTTGTATTGAGCACGCGCATACCACCAACAAGCACCGTCAATTGAGGGACAGTCATTGACAATAGTTGTGCTTTATCGATCAACATATCCTCGGCAGGCGACTTATGTTTAGCGTTCAGATAGTTGCGGAACCCATCGGCACTTGGCTCCATGGCATCAAAAGATTGCACGTCAGTTTGTTCCTGCGACGCATCGGCCCGGCCCGGCGTGAACGGTACCGTTACCTCATGACCGGCATTCTTGGCCGCCTGTTCAATACCTACGCATCCACCCAGCACGATCAGGTCGGCGAGTGAAATCTTCGTGTCGCCGGCTTGAGCATTATTGAAGTCTTGCTGAATTCCTTCAAGCTTCTTCAACACAGTATCCAGTTGGGCCGGGTCATTAACTGCCCAATCCTTCTGCGGTTCAAGACGAACACGAGCCCCGTTAGCGCCACCGCGTTTGTCGGAATTACGATAGGTGGAGGCTGAAGACCAGGCGGTAGATACCAGCTGAGACACCGACAGGCCCGAAGCCAAAAGGGTATTTTTAAGGGTAGCAATCTCCTGGTCGTTTACCAACTGATGCGTAACGGCAGGAATTGGGTCTTGCCAGAGCAGTTCTTCGGTTGGTACTTCCGGACCGAGATAACGTTCTATCGGCCCCATATCGCGGTGGGTCAACTTAAACCACGCCCGGGCAAACGCATCTGCGAACTCATCCGGATTCTCGTGGAAGCGTCTTGATATTTTCTCGTAAGCAGGGTCTGCCCGCAATGCCAAATCGGTTGTTAGCATCGTTGGTGCATGCCGCTTCAATGGATCGTGCGCGTCGGGTACTGACCCCGCGCCTGCACCATCTTTTGGCTGCCACTGGTGCGCTCCGCCGGGACTCTTCGTTAGTTCCCATTCGTAGCCGAACAAGTGATCAAAATAGTCATTGCTCCATTGGGTTGGGGTTGTTGTCCACGTTACCTCAAGTCCACTAGTAATAGTATCTGCACCATGACCACGACCATATGAGTTTTTCCAGCCAAAACTTTGCTCTTCAATTTTCGATCCAGCCGGTTCAGTGCCAACGTATTGACCTGGATCAGCAGCACCGTGGGTTTTGCCAAAGGTGTGCCCGCCCGCAATAAGAGCAACGGTTTCTTCGTCGTTCATAGCCATCCGACCGAAGGTTTCGCGAATGTCATAAGCCGCTCCAAGCGGATCTGGCTTACCGCCTGGACCTTCCGGGTTCACATAGATGAGACCCATATGGGATGCCCCAAGGGGTTGCTCCAGCTTACGCTCATTCGGGTTAGGATAACGCACATTGTCTCCCATCCATTCGGTTTCAGACCCCCAATAGACATCTTCTTGAGGCTCCCAAAGATCCTCACGACCGCCACCAAAACCGAACGTTTTCAGGCCCATCGATTCAAGGGCGCAGTTGCCGGTTAGGACCAGAAGGTCAGCCCATGACAGCTTTCGGCCATATTTCTGTTTGACTGGCCAGAGCAGCAGGCGAGCCTTGTCGAGGTTCGTATTGTCGGGCCAGCTGTTGAGTGGTGCAAAGCGAAGCATGCCCGCACCCGCTCCACCACGGCCATCACCAATGCGGTAGGTACCCGCGCTATGCCAGGCCATGCGAATAAAGAAAGGCCCGTAGTGACCAAAATCGGCTGGCCACCAATCCTGAGAAGTGGTCATCACCTCGGTAATATCTTTCTTAACAGCCGCCAGATCGAGTGTTTTAAATTCCTCAGCGTAATTAAATCCCTCGTCCATTGGGTCGGAAAGGGATGAATGCTGACGGAGTATGTTTAATTTCAGTTGAGTTGGCCACCAGTCACGGTTTCGCGTACCACCGCCAGCACTCTTGTTCAGTGCCCCACTCGTAAATGGGCACTTGCCCACAGTGTTAACTTTACTTTCATCATTGACGTCCCATACTGTTGTATCCGAACTTCCGTTGTTTCCCATTATTTGGTAGAGTTTAAGTGCTGTTTGATGGATCAAATTTAAATTAATCTGAGCTATAGTTTTTATTCATTGTTTTTATGAACTTATAGATAATATCTATAAGTTCATGATATTAATTATCTGAGGAGCAAATCCCAGTTACCTTTCTTAAATGAAAAAGTCGCTTTATTTTAGTTTTATACTCTTTTCGCTTACGGGTTTATCACACATTACCTCGGCGCAAACCGTTTTTGGTAACCTTAGAACAGTAGACGAGCGAGCTATTCGTTCCTTGCGTAACCAGTCAAATCAGTCCATTCAAAACCGTAATCTGGCCGGTTTTGGTGAAACCATGATGTCGGAAATCGACGTAACGCGCGGAAGCGGGTCGCATGTGTCAGGCCGGGACTCGGTGCTGGCATCGGTAGCAGTACAATTCAAAGACCCTGCCTTTCTTGGGTACGTTCGCACAACAGACACCATACAAATCAGCTCCTCGAATCCGCTAGCCGCCGAACATGGCCATTGGACGGGTCGCTTTAAACGCCCTGATGGTGTTCAAACCATTACGGGTACGTATTTAACTATGTGGCGGAAGACGAACGAAGGCTGGAAAATTCGCTCCGAGCTTTTTGTGAGTTTGGCGTGTACGGGAAGTGCAGCCTGCGGGAAGTAATTGCGTATAGATTTAATCCCCTTGGCCGGGCAAGTTTTCTAAATCTCGTAGGTCTTGCGGGCGACCGAAATTACGGCATGCCCACCCAGTACGACATACTTAACGCCTTCTTCGTTGAATAGGCTTATCAGATTTAAGTACATGTCCTCCATTGCCCAGGGGTGGATTTGCGGGATTTGAATAATAAATAGCTTTTGCGCGACGAATCAATTTTAGGGCTGCCGCCAGTCGTTCCTGTGGCATTCAAGCCCACCAATATTCTTTATCGTACGACGGAATATCGTTGATGTTGCTCGATTTATGGATGGTAGACATAGTGAATTTTAATTGAGCAACTGCTATAATGGAAAAACAAGTGGTCTTTGATTTATGATTATAAAATCGGAAATCAAAGACCATTTATAGTACTCGTACTAAAAACCTTTACCCTTTCTTTTGCTCCTTTGCCCAGGCATCTTTCAGTGTGACAGTCCGGTTGAAAACGGGCCGCTCGGCAGTAGAATCCTGATCGAGAATGAAGTAGCCTTTGCGCATAAACTGGAAATTAGTTTGCGCACCTGATCGGGCCGCTTCAACCAGCGCCGGTTCGACAAACGCACGAACGGTAGCCAACGAGTTTGGGTTAATCAACTCTTTAAAATCCCGCTCGTCGGCGGCCGGGTTCTCGACCGAGAAAAGCCGGTCATACAAACGTACTTCAGCTTCTACAGCATGAGGCACCGATACCCAGTGAATCGTGCCTTTTACGTTGATGCCCGATGTATCCGAACCGCTCCGGCTTTCGGGTATATACGAGCAGCGCAGTTCGATAATCTCGCCCGCGTTGTCTTTCACGACCTCGTCGCACTTAATAATGTACGCACCTTTCAGCCGTACCATGCCACCGGGAAACAACCGGAAGAATTTTTTGGGCGGCACTTCCATGAAGTCGTCACGCTCAATATATACCTCGCGACTGAAGGGTACATTCCGTTCGCCCGCGTTTAGGTCTTCCGGATTGTTTTCAATGTGCATGACCTCTTCTCGACCAACTTCATAATTGGTGATGACGAGTTTAAGCGGCTTTTCGTCCAGAACGGCCATCACGCGGTGAGTCGATTTGTTCAATTCTTCGCGAAGGCAGAATTCCAGTAAACCCACATCGATCAGGTTGTCGCGTTTGGCAATACCGATGCGGTCGGCAAACTCGCGGATACTGGCGGGCGTGTAGCCGCGCCGACGAATACCCGCAATGGTTGGCATCCGGGGATCATCCCATCCGTTTACGTGTCCTTCTTCCACCAGTTGTTTCAATTTGCGTTTGCTCATGACCGTATAGGTCAGGTTGAGCCGGGCAAATTCAATTTGGCGGGAAGGGAAAATGTCCAGCTTGTCGATAAACCATTCATACAAAGGCCGGTGTACTTCGAACTCCAGCGTACACAACGAGTGCGTAATGTGCTCGATAGCGTCCGACTGCCCGTGAGCAAAATCGTACATCGGGTATATGCACCAGGTGTCGCCGGTGCGGTGGTGATGTGCGTGTTTGATACGATAGATGATGGGGTCACGTAACTGCATATTCGGTGATGCCATATCGACTTTCGCCCGCAGTACTTTGGCACCATCAGGGTATTCACCCGCTTTCATCCGCCGGAACAGGTCAAGGTTTTCGTCGACGCTCCGGTCGCGGTATTGACTCAGCCGACCCGGTTCCGTTGGTGTACCTTTCTGGGCGGCAATCTCTTCGGCGGTCGAATCGTCAACGTAAGCTAACCCCTTTTGAATCAGCGTTTCGGCAAATTGATAGATTTGATCGAAGTAATCAGAGGCATAAAATTCGTTTTCCCAATTGAAACCAAGCCAGCGCACATCATTCTTGATGGAATCAACGTATTCGGTATCTTCTGTAACGGGGTTTGTATCGTCGAAACGGAGGTTTGTCTGCCCGCCATATTCGTCTGCCAGACCGAAGTTCAGACAAATAGACTTGGCGTGACCGATGTGCAGATAGCCGTTTGGCTCGGGTGGAAAGCGCGTATGAACACGCCCGCCGTTTTTACCGGAAGCAATATCTTCTTCAACTATTTGTTCAATAAAATTCAACGAACCTCCCATGGGTTCGCCGGCCTCTTTAGTTACTTCGGTCATGTTGCTGATCGCTACTGATAAAGCCCCGAAATTACGGTCTTTGTATGGGTTTGACAAACATGATCGCGAGTTGTTCTGATTTGAAAGGGCTGTCGACTACTTAACTGAAGCCAGATACAGTGGGTTTGATCAATTATCTAAATCAGGATAGAATGCTGGACTTTCAATCCAACTAAATAATTGACTAACTTCTGTAAATCGCCTGAACATCAGGGAGATTCGTTTAGTTAATTCATGAAAGTACAGGCAGGAATATTACTTAAGTAATCAAGAATGCTTAATTAATTTATTATAAATCGCGAACAAAACGGCAATCGGAAACAGTTGTTGGATAGTACACGTTGTTGACTATTCGTTTCTCGGCGGGTATAAATGCCTCTCATCATTTTATGAAAACTTGTTGGTTTATAGTTCTACTTTGGATCGTTAGTACATTTTCTGGAGCGGTTTTCGCACAAAAAACATCCGATTCATTAGCCAGACAGGCTTACCTGCCCGACTGCATTCAGTATGCACTGGGTCACCAGCCAATTGTTCGTCAATCGGTTATTGACCAGGAAATAGCGGAGCGGACTGTGCAAAGCTCTCTGGCGGCCTGGTATCCCCAAATCGCGGCTGGCTACAACCTATTGCACTACCTCAAATTACCCGTTACACTGATTCCCGATGCCACAACTGGCGAAAAAAGGCCTGTCACGTTGGGCGCGCAAAACACATCGACAGCGTCATTCTCGCTAACCCAAAGTATTTTCAACCGCGACCTACTGCTAGCCAGTCGAACCGCTGATACATATCGTGCTCAGGCGAGCCAGACTACAGTTCGAAACAAGATTGATGTGGTCGTCAATGTAAGTAAAGCCTTTTACGATGTTATTCTGACGCAGCGGCAGGTAGATATTTTAACCGAAGATATTGCCCGCCTTCAACGCAGTTTACAGGACGCTACGAATCAGTACCAGGGCGGAATCGTCGATAAAACAGACCCTCAACGAGCGAAAATTGCGCTTAATAATAGTCGTGCTCAGCAAAAGCAGTACCGCGATTTGGTGGGTTCTAAAGTTCAGACGTTGAAGCAACTGATGGGCTATCCGCCGAATTTGACGCTCAATTTAACCTACGATACGCTTCAATTGGCGAATGAGGTAGCTCTCGATACAATGTTACTGGTAAACCCGCAGAGCCGTATTGAATACCAACTGCTGCAAAGCCAGGGGCAATTACTGGAAGCAAACGTACGATATAACCGTTGGTCCTACCTGCCAACAGTGAATGCGATTGCCAACTATAACCTGCTTTATCAGAACAATGCATTTGGCCAGCTATTTAGCCAGACGTTTCCAAACTCATTGATTGGCCTGTCGGTCGCGTTGCCCATTTTTCAGGGCGGACGACGTATTCAGCAGACGAAGATTGCGGAGTTGCAGGTACAGCGGCTGAATTGGGATCTGGTTGCTTTGACAAGTGCCGTCGATGCTGAATATGCGCAGGCACTAGCCAACTACAAAGGAAATCTGGCGAATTACCTCGCCCTGCGCGAGAACCAGTTGCTTGCCGAAGATGTGTATCGAATCATTAATCTTCAATACCGTTCAGGCATAAAAACGTATCTGGACGTGACCATTGCCGAAGCTGATTTACGAACCGCCCGACTAAATGTGTTCAACTCCCTGTATCAGGTATTGATCAGCAAACTGGATGTCCAACGCGCCTTAGGTGCTATACAATTTTAAAATTTTTGTCATGCTTCGACTCAGCCGCCCGGCTTCGTCAGTATAGCAAACGTGTTCTGAGATGATGAAACAATATATTAATCTGTCGATTATTAGCGCTGTTATCACGGTAACTTTTTGGGCCTGTGGTGGTAAAAAAGATGACCAGCAGCAGGCACCTCCGCCACCAACTGCCGTTTCGGCCGTAAAGGCGGAGAAGGGAAATGCAACCTATTATGATCAGTTTCCCGCCACGGTGACCGCCTTGCTTGAGGTAGAAATTCAACCTCAGGTGTCGGGTAATATCACAGGCATATTTTTCCAGGATGGCCAGCAGGTGCGTAAGGGGCAGAAACTGTATACTATTGATCCTCAGCAATACCGGGCCGGTTACGATCAGGCAGTAGCGAACCTTAACGTTCAGAAAGCGAATCTCAACCGGGCTCAGAAAGACGCCAATCGGTATAATACACTGGCCGAACAGGATGCCGTAGCCAAACAACTGGTCGATAATGCAAATGCCACGCTGGAAGCGGCTAAAATGCAGGTTGAAGCGTCGCAGGCAGCTATTCAGCAAGTAGCCACGAACTTGAAATACACGACGATTTACGCCCCCCTTGATGGTACAATCGGCATCTCGCAGGTGCGCCTTGGTGCCGCCGTTGCACCGGGCTCAACGCCACTTAACACGATCTCGTCTGACAATCCGATTGCGGCTGACTTACAGGTTGATGCGTCTGAAATTCCACGATTTCAAAAGCTGCAAAACCAGAAAAATACTGGCCGCGACTCAACGCTTGTACTGACGATGCCTGATGGCAGAAATTATAAATACCCCGGTTCTGTGCGCATTATTGACCGCGCCGTAGACCCGCAAACGGGTACGCTGCGTGTTCGTATCGCTTTCCCGAATCCAGACAAACAACTTAAAGTAGGTATAAACGCCAATGTTCGGGTGAAAAACAGTACGGGCGAGCCGCAACTGCTGATTCCGTATCAGGCTGTAACCGAGCAGATGAGCGAATACTTTGTGTTTGTGGTAGGCGACAGCAGTAAAGTGACCCAGAAGAAAGTAACGCTGGGTGCCCGAATTAACGATAAAGTAATCGTAAAAGCAGGTTTGAAAGAAGGCGAAACCGTCGTAACGGAAGGCACGCAAAAGATTCGTGAAGGCGCGAAAGTACGTGTTACCCAGGCTGGTCAGCAGGCTGGCCCCAAACAAGATTCGAGCAGTAAACAGACGGCAGCAAAATAATAATGAGTGAAAGAACGAAAGAGTGAAAGAGCGGCCTTCCAGATGACTTACTATCTGGTTCATGATTTCGCTCCTTGATTCGCTCTTTCGCTCTTTTGCTCTTTCACACTTTGACTTATGTTCGCAGAAATATTCATCAACCGACCTGTTACGGCCATCGTCGCATCCATCGTGATCGTCCTGTTGGGCGTACTGGCCTTATTGAGTTTACCCGTCAGCCAATATCCCGACATTACCCCCCCGGTGGTGCAGGTAACGGGTACTTACACTGGTGCCGATGCCCAGACGGTGGAGCAAACCGTGGCAACACCCATTGAAACGCAGGTCAATGGTACTCCGGGAATGGACTATGTTCAAACCAATGCCACCAACGACGGTCGTATGAGTATGAACGTGACCTTTAAAGTAGGCACCGACGTAAACATTGCCGCCCTCGATGTACAGAACCGGGTTGGTATCGCGCAACCGCAGTTGCCTCAGGAAGTTACCCGTCTTGGCGTCGTGGTTCGGAAACGAAATCCGTCGCTGTTTATGCTGGTAGCTATGTATTCGCCAAAAGGCACTCACAATGTTTCGTTTCTGGATAACTACACCAACATTTATATTCGGGATGCGCTGTTGCGGGTGCCGGGCGTGGGCGATATTTTTAGCCGGGCCGATGACTTCAGTATGCGTATCTGGCTTAAACCGGATCGACTAGCGCAATTAGGGTTAACTCCCGATGATGTTGTGGCGGCACTACAGGAGCAGAACTTACAGGTGGCGGGTGGCTCGGTAGGGGCATCGCCACAGCCAGCGTCACAAGCTTTTGAATATTCGGTCTTTACTAACAGCCGACTAAGCAAGGAAGAAGAATTTCGGAAAATCATTGTTCGAAGCGATCCGGCAAAAGGCTCACTGGTTTATCTGAATGACGTAGCACGGGTGCAATTGGGTAAGTTTTCATATGCCAGTAACTCATTCGTTGATGGCAAGCGGGCTTCCTATTTGCTTGTTTATCAGTTGCCGGGTAGTAACGCCCTGGAAACGGCCAAAGGCGTTTATGCGGCAATGGACAACCTGAAGAAAACCTTCCCCAAAGACATTGAATACGTAGTTCCCTTTGAGTCGGTTTCGGTTATTCAGGTCTCTATTGAAGAGGTAATAAAAACACTGGTTGAAGCCTTGGTACTGGTTATTCTGGTGGTATTCCTCTTCCTGCAAAGTTGGCGGGCTACACTCATTACGTTGCTGGCTATTCCGGTATCTATCGTCGGAACCTTCGCTTTATTTGTTCCTTTGGGCTTCACGATCAATACATTAACCCTTTTTGCGTTCGTGCTGGCTATCGGTATTGTGGTCGATGATGCTATTGTGGTGGTGGAAGCCGTGCAGGTAAATATCGACAAGGGCATGACGCCAAAAGAGGCTACCCGAGAGGCCATGCGCGAGATTTCAGCACCGGTAATTGCCATTGCTCTTATTCTGGCGGCTGTGTTCGTACCGGTTGGTTTTATCCCCGGAATTGTGGGGCGGCTCTACCAGCAGTTTGCGATTACGATTGCCGTTTCGGTGTTGATTTCGGCCTTCGTGGCCCTGTCGTTAACGCCCGCTTTATGTACGCTTCTGCTGCGCCCGATGCACATCGACGAAAACGCAAAAGGTCTGAACAAGTTCTTCTACAAGTTCAACAAGTGGTTCGAACGGGTAACCAATGCCTATTCTAACGGGGTTCAGCGACTCATCAAAGCAACTCCGCTGGTAATTGTCGGGCTGGTCGTTTTATATATCGGAACTGGGCTTTTATTCCGGGCTAAACCGACCGGATTTATCCCGACAGAAGATGAAGGTCGTTTAATTGTAACCTATGAAATTCCGGAAGCGGCTTCAACTACGCGTAGTCTTGAGGTGCTTAACCGAATCATGGCGATTCTTAAAAAACAGCCCTACGTCAATCACTTTGCAGCTTTGGGCGGTCTGAACGCCATAACATTTGCCTCCAAGTCGAATAGTGGTACGGTATTTATGCAGTTGAAGCCCTGGGACGAGCGTAAGGAGCGAAACATGCAGGCCGATTCGCTGGTGGTCAAGCTGC
The DNA here is from genome assembly GCF_002831565.1 of Spirosoma pollinicola. Taxonomy (NCBI): domain Bacteria; kingdom Pseudomonadati; phylum Bacteroidota; class Cytophagia; order Cytophagales; family Cytophagaceae; genus Spirosoma; species Spirosoma pollinicola. The sequence goes on from NZ_CP025096.1 coordinate 1,850,998, forward strand.
AAAAAGAATTGGCTGTTCTGAACGATGCCCGGCCTCAGGTGTTGCAGCCACCGGCTATTCCGGGCCTGGGTCAGTCATCGGGTTTTACCTTCGAAATTCAACAACGGGAGTCTAACGACGATGTCAAGGCGTTTGATAATGTGGTACAGACGTTCCTGACAGAAGCCAATAAACGCCCCGAAATTTCACGGGCCTTTACGTATTTCACCGCGAAATCACCAGCCTATCGGGTTGACGTTGACCGCGATAAGTGCAAAAAACTGGGTATCTCGGTTAGTTCTGTCTATACCACAATGCAAACGTTGTTGGGTAGTCAATACGTTAACGACTTCATTATTTACGGCCGGAAGTTCCGGGTCGTAGCACAAGCCGATACTATGTACCGCTCCGATATTAAGGCGCTCAATAATTATTACGTTCGTAATAGTGGGGGTCAGTTGGTGCCCATCAGTACAGTTATCACAACCAGCGTTATCGAAAATGCCCCGTTGATCTCGCACTTTAACCTGTTCCGATCGGTCGAGTTGAATGGGGGTGCCAAACCCGGATACAGTACCAGCCAGGCCAATGATGCCCTGCGTGAAGTAGCCGCCAAAGTGCTGCCTGCTGGCTATGCGTATGATTTTGGCGGGCTAAGCCGGGAAGAAATCAATGCGGGCAGCAGCTCAATCTATATTTTTATGCTGTCGATTGGCTTCGTATTCCTGTTCCTGGCGGCTTTGTATGAAAGCTGGTCGGTGCCTTTTTCGGTATTACTTTCTGTGCCAATTGGTGCATTGGGGGCCATTACTGCCCTGATCATTTTCCCATACCTGACCAATAACGTGTACGCTCAAATTGGGTTGATTACCCTGATTGGTCTGGCTGCTAAAAACGCCATCCTGATTGTGGAGTTTGCCAAAGAGCGTGTTGACAAAGGGGAGGATTTGCTGGAGTCTACAATCGAAGCTGTTCGCCTTCGTTTACGCCCAATTCTGATGACTTCGCTGGCGTTTATTCTTGGCGTGTTTCCATTGGCGTTGGCGAGTGGAGCTGGGGGCGTTGCCCGTTCAACCATTGGCCGGACAGTATTAGGCGGTATGCTGGCGGCTACCTCGCTGGCTATTTTCGTGGTGCCCGTTCTATATGTTGGCATCACAAGGCTGGCCTATGGCAAAAAAGGCTTAGCGGCTTTAAAGGAGAACGGCGAGAAAGCGAAAAAAGAAGATAAACCTGAAGAGCCAGTAGTTGCCCAAACGCAACCTGCCCCGTCCAACGGCAATGGCCAGAGTGGCGATAAGGTTCGGCACTAAGAAGCCGAAACGAAATAAACGGGTTTACCAGTGATACTGCCTGTTGTTGACAACATGTCAACAACAGGCAGTATCGTCATTTGTGGCCAATAGGGTCAGTAGGTCAACTTTTACATTTCCTTTACAATGTTTTACAGACGATTGACAAGCGGGTCTGCGTCGACCAGTAGCTTTGCTTCATCACTAACGAATAAAGCAAGGCATTGGACAAGATTAACTTCATCGTAGCCATCCGCGATAAGGCGACGAATACGTTACACATGTACTTGCGTAAGTCATTTCGGCAGATTCCAATAGAGCGGGTATTAGCTTCCTGTAAAAAAGGTGACTATATTGTTTTGCTGCCTGTTGGTAATCGATATGCGCTGCCACATAATGAGATTTTGGTGCGGTAACGTAGTTGATCCCGGGTCAATGAAACACAAACCATTTTGGTTCGGATTAAAGGCTAATTAGAGCCCCATATTATGAGGATTAGGTCAGGTTTTTTAACGATTATCCGTCTATTGATTATCAGTGGAATAGTGCTGATAACAGGGTTGCTGTTCACCCAGTTTGTGGGATTGTCAGCGGCCACGGACAACCTGTACTCTACCCAAAAAGTTAACCTGGCCCTCCGCCGAACAGCCCACCACCTGCTTCGGGCAGCCGGCGATTCTACCTCCCGAATACCGGCCGTTCAGCAACTTGACCCTCACACATTTCGCCTTCAACTGGCAACCAATTTTGACTACGACCGGCTACCTGGTCTCCTTCGGGAATCGTTCCGGCTTCACAACGTGATGGCCACCTACGATGTTGCCGTTCTGGATTGTGCCAGGGGGGAAGTACAACTGGGCTATTCCGTAAAAGACTTGCTGAGAAACGAATCCATTCCCTGTGTAAACCGCTCTCTAGCTGCGGGTTGTTATACATTGCAGATCACCTTCAACAGTCCCGCTCCGTCGGCAAAACGAGTACCTTTTTTGCCGCTACTCGGCATCGGTGGGCTGCTGGTGGGTTTGTTATTCGCGGTCAGGCATCGAAAAGAGCACACGAATAGTACTGTAGAGCAACCCATAGCGTCGATTCCAGCTTCATCGTTGATCCGGTTTGGTCGATCTTCGCTGGATTTACCCAATCTTACCCTTATCACGAATACGACTCCGCATAGTCTGACTTATCGGGAGGCCAAACTATTACGGTTGTTGGTGAGTCATCCAAACCAGATCCTTGAGCGTGACCAGATTCTGAAATTAGTTTGGGAAGATGAGGGTATTACGGTTGGCCGAAGTGTAGATGTGTTCGTATCGCGCTTGCGAAAGTTGCTGCAAGATGACCCAACCATCAAAATTGCCGCTGTGCATGGGGTTGGGTATCGGCTGGAAATACAAAATATTGTTTCTCAATAAGCTATTCCAGACTGTTACCGATAGTCACAACCTGTTACTGAATTAACAGGTTGTGACTATCGGTAACAGTCTTTAGTCCGTTCAGGGTGTTGTTGGTAACCGCATCTCCATTCGCAACAGGTAGCTGGCAAAGATGGTAAAAGCTACGGTTAAGCGACTGTTACTAGTTTGTATCTGCTAATGCCAGTTCACTAATTGTGTGGTTTAGCCAATCGGCCAACACGTCAATAATAATAGTATGGTCTTCGCGTTGAGGCAACCCCGAAATCGTGATCGTACCCACGCAACCCGAACCCCGAAGTAAGATCGGAAAACAGCCACCATGTGCGGCAAAGTCACGGAAATCAAGTCCTGCTTTGTCGAGAAGCGTATTTTGCGCCTTTTTTAGCTCAAGTCCTATGGCGTAGGAACTCCGGTGGTAGTGTTGAACCACGTTTCGCTTTCGGCGAATCCAGTCCACATTGTCTGGTGTAGTACCCGGCATGGCGTAGAAAAACAACGGTTGGCCGTTAAGTTGAATATCAATTGCAACAGCTTTGCCACGGGCTTTAACGGCTTCTTTGAGTTTGGTACCCAGTTGCCAAGCTGTTTCGTGGTTGAAAATATCAAATTGAAGCTGTTTTTCCTGAAGCGCCAGCTGCGCCAGATCGGTGTCGATAGTAGAATCCATGCCGTAAACATAAGCAAGACTTGAGTGCTTTTTTACAATAGGTAGGGTATAATTGTACGCAATTTTTGAAATTGCCAAGGTCTATTCCTTATTTACTGTAACGATCGTGAATTCGACGGTTGCAGCTTCCTGTAAATCCGATTTGTACTGCTTATGAAAGCTATACTTTGCAGAGCCTTCGGCCTCCCCGATACACTAACCCTCGAAGAGGTTCCTTCCCTTGTACCCGGTCCCGGTGAGGTTTTGACGCAAGTAAAGGCCTGTAGTTTAAACTACCCGGATACGCTCACCATCCGAAATTTGTACCAGTTCAAACCTTCATTGCCGTTTTCGCCGGGGAGCGAATCGTCGGGGATAGTTATGGCGGTGGGCGAGGGCGTCAGGCATGTCAAACCCGGCGACCATGTTTTTACGTTTGGTTCGCATGGCGGTCTGGCTGAAGAGCGAATTTCAGATGCCCGAGCAACAATTCCGCTCCCCGATGGGATGGACTTTATTACGGGAGCCTCTACACTCTACGCCTATGGGACGTCTTACCACGCGTTAAAAGATCGCGCCCAACTCAAACCTGGCGAAACCTTGTTGGTTCTGGGTGCTGCCGGGGGCGTAGGGCTTGCCGCTGTTGAGTTGGGTAAACTGATGGGTGCCACCGTTATTGCAGCTGCCTCAACCGATGAGAAATTAGCCGTTTGTCAGGAAAAAGGAGCTACGCATCTCATCAACTATTCTACTGAGGACCTGCGGCAGCGCGTTAAAGAAATTACCCAAGGCAACGGTGTCGATGTGGTCTATGACCCCGTTGGCGACAAATGGGCAGAACCGGCCATTCGATCACTGGCGTGGAAAGGACGCTACCTAATCGTGGGGTTTGCCGGTGGCGAGATCCCCAAAATTCCCCTCAATCTGGCATTGCTCAAGGGCAGCTCGCTGGTGGGCGTGTTCTGGGGAGCGTTTACCCAGAAGGAAGCCGCATTGAGTATGAAAAACATGCAGGAAATTGCCACCTGGGCGATACAGGGTAAAATTACACCATATATTTCCAGACAGTACACATTAGCTGAAGCGCCAGAGGCACTTACTGATATGATGGAACGTCGGGTGATTGGGAAAGCTGTGGTGGTGCTGTAAAACATTAGCAGGTATGCCCATGTTAATGTCTAGGGTATTTCCTGTTTCAAAAATGGGTAAAGTTTATGGAAGCAGGTGGTTACTGCTTGTCCTGTTGATAGGAAGTTATTTTAATGGTTCCGGGCAGGGACTTAGCTTACTGGGTATTCCGCTGGATACGCTGCTGAAAACCAAGATACCACGCGTTGACCGAAATTATATAACAACCTACTACCGACAACTGCATCTGTATGCAGTAAGTGATCGACAGGATTACACCTTGCGGGTGGTTGGCTCTCCTAATTCACTCATATACAGACCAAACTTGCCCTGGTCGCTCGGACTTGGTGCGAACTATAGATGGTTCGGTACAGAATTCTCCATTAAACTTCCCTTTTTTGGCTACAATAACGACCTGAGGGGGAAGACAAAACCGTTTGGCGTCACCATAAATTTAAATAACCGGCGGTTTTGGTTATCAACTCAGTACCAGTTTTACCGGGGCTTTTACATCAGCAATCCAGACATCCTTCAGGCCAACTGGTTTGATAGTCATTCGGCTTACCCGTACCGGAACGACCTGCGGAGTCAGACCGTATCGAGTCGTTTATTATACCAGTTCAACCCGCTACAACTCTCTACCCCGGCTACGCTGCTTCAACGCGAAGAGCAGCGGAAAGGAGCAAGTTCCTGGAATGTAGGGACTTCGCTAACGTACCAGCTCATCCGGGCCGATTCGTCGCTGGTGCCTACCGCACTACAGGAGGATTTTCGACCGGAAGCCAGGCTTTTGACCCTCAAATCACTATCAGTAGGTATTGATCTGGGCTACTCCAGAACAATGGTTTATCGAAAGCACTACTTTTTTAGTTTTACCGTGCGTCCGGGGGTAATAGTTTTGCTACAGCAAACCAGTACGGAGTTGACCGGTTTCGAGAGCCGGGTTCTACCCGGTTGGCAGGGCGTTGCATCGGCCACGCTTGGGTATAGTTCAAGTATTTTTTATGGTGGAATATATGGGTCCTCCACTCTGATGAACCGTACTTTCTCGCAGGCGTTGGTTAACACCAACGCCAACTATATTCGACTGGTTTTTGGTAAGCGAATCCGTTATAAACCCAAAGGTATAATTAAGCAGGTGCCGGGTTTGTAAATTCTGATAGCGCAAACGTCTTCGTTTGTGCTGGCTATTCCCCGGCCTCTGGCCGGAAGTAAGTTAATTGAAAACCGGCCAGAGGCCGGGGAATAGCCAGCACAAACGAAGACGTTTGCGCTATCAGAACGCGGACGTTTGCGCCATCAGAGCCACATCCTACTTTTTCACGGGCTTTGCGCTCATATAAAACGTCAATGTGCCGCCTTTCAAAATATCGGAATGGGTAATCATGGGCTGCGTTAGCTCCTTACCATTCAATAACACCTTCTGCACATACACATGTTTATCACCCTGATTGATAGCCTCTATGATGAAGGTTTTGCCGTTTTCCAGATTCAATCGGGCATTTCTGACCGATGGGCTTCCTAATGAGTACTCCTCAGAACCGGGCGCAACTGGATAAAAACCCATAGACGAAAACATATACCACGCACTCATCTGGCCGCAGTCGTCGTTGCCGCCTAGTCCGTCGGGGGTAGACTTGTACTGCATGTTGAGAATCATGCGAATGCGTTCCTGTGTTTTCCAGGGTTGTCCGGCCCAGTTATACAGATACGCGATGTGGTGAGCGGGCTCGTTGCCATGTATGTATCCACCAATGATTCCTTCGCGGGTGATGTCTTCAGTTTCGGCAAAAAACTCATCGGGCAAATGCATCGAAAACAGCGAATCGAGCCGGGTGGCAAATTTCTTCTGGCCACCCATCGTCTGAATTAGTGCCGCCGGATTCTGTGGAACGAAAAAGCTGAAATTCCAGGAATTGCCCTCAATGAAGCCCTGTCCATCGGTCTTCAGTACGTCGAACTCCTTTTTAAATGAACCATCTGCCAGTCGGGGACGCATAAAGCCGATGGAGGCATCGTAGACGTTTTTCCAGTTTTCGGAGCGTTTCATATACGTGTTATATACATCCTGCTTATTCAGTTTCTTAGCCAGCTGGGCAATGCACCAATCGTCATAGGCATATTCAAGGGTGTTCGATACCGATGTTCGGTTGGCTGTTGAAGCAATATAGCCCTTATCAATATACTCCCCGATTCCTTCATAACTGCGGTGGTTCGACGTAGCAATACAGGCGTCCAGAGCTTTTTGGGCATCGCCTTTATACACGCCTTTGATCACCGCATCGGTCACGACCGATATACTATGATACCCGCTCATGCACCAGTTTTCGTTCGCATAATGCGACCAGACGGGCAACATTTTTAATGTACTCTGGTCAAAATGATTCATCATGGATTGTACCATGTCGCTATTGCGTCCCGGCTGAATCAGGTTGAAAAACGGATGCAGCGCCCGATACGTGTCCCAAAGTGAAAAGGTCGTGTAGTTGGTATAGCCCGCGGCCGTATGTACGCCCTGATCCAATCCTTTATACTGGCCATTGGCATCCATATAGGTCGTTGGATTGATAAACGAGTGGTAAAGCGAAGTATAGAAATTCACTTTATCCGTTTCAGATGCGTCGATCTGGATTTTGTTTAATTCCCGGTTCCAATCGGCCTGTGCTTTTGCTTTTGTCTGTTCGAAGTTCCAGTGAGGAACTTCGGTTTGCATATTGGCCAGCGCATTCTCCTGGCTCACCGGCGACAGTGCCATCTTTACTTTAACCTTTTCACCTTCTTCGGTATCAAAGTCGAAATACATACGTATCCGTTTGCCCGCTATTTCGGGGAAGTTCTTTGTCTGGTTGAATTTCCCCCAAAATCCCCGATAGACCTGGGGTTTGTCCAGATTCTTCTGTCCGTAAGATTTAAAGGGTTTGGAAAACGACAGGGCGAAATACACCGTGCGGGTGCGGGCCCAGCCGTTGGTTTGCCGATAGCCCGTTATGAGCGTATCATTTACAACCCGCACAAACGTCCAGACTACCTTGTCCTCATAGTTATAAATGCCATGCGTCAAATCCAGAATGATGTGCGATTGATCGGATTTTGGAAACGTGTACTGATGAAAACCTACCCGGTTGGATGCCGTCATTTCTGCCGTGATCGCATCATCATCGAGTTTGACTTTGTAGTACCCTGCTTCGGCCACTTCGCTGGCGTGCGAAAACGCTGACCGATAGCCACTCTTCGGATTCGATGCTACGCCAGGATTGAGTTGCAACGTACCCTGTGTGGGCATGATTAAGAAATCGCCCAGATCGGAATGGCCGGTACCACTGAAATGCGTGTGGCTGAAACCGACGATAGTTTTGTCTTCATATTTATAGCCCGCACAGTATTTATAGACATCACCGTTGTATTTGCCATTGAGTTCATACGACAAGGTATCCGTGTCGGGGCTTAACTGAACTGACCCGAACGGCACTGTTGCCCCCGGATAGGTGTGCCCCATTTTTTCGGTGCCAATGAGCGGACGTACAAAAGGAACGAGATTCTGTTGAGCGTGAGCAAGGAGAAAGAGAAACTGGAAAAGGAAGGTTAGACTAAGTTTTAGCATTTTTGAAAGATATGGCCCGTTAGCGGAGTTTCAGACTAAAAAGGTACGAAAAGGTTTCGGAAAGATGTGCTTAATGAGCGTTTCCCAAACCAGTGCCCTACGCTGATCTTCCAAGAATTTTAACGTCTCCTAACTTAGTTTCAACGAGTGTATCCGACAGCATCCCTGCTGTCGAGCCGTCAGGCTAAATTAAGCAGATTAACGCTTACGGGTCATTTTTTGGCTAGCGGCTCAATAGCATGAATGCTGTCGCATACAAGCCGACGACCCCGTACGAGCATCAAAAAAAACGCCGGACTGAATCAATAGATTCAGTCCGGCGCCAAACAAATAAAATACAAACGATCTATACCTGAACGATCATCTTCCCGGTATTCTGACCCGAGAACAGGCCAAGCAGTGCTTCCGGCAAGGCATCGAATCCGTTGACAGTCGTTTCTGTATAGTGCAGTTTACCTTCCTGAAGCCAGGTGGCCAACTGCTGAATGCCTTCACTAAAGCGCTTGCTGTAATTGCCGATCGTGAAACCCTGCATCAGCACGCTCCGGGTCAGCAACATGGGCTGAATACGTGGGCCGACGGGCGTTTCGGTCGTGTTGTATAAAGCAATCTGACCACAGAGTGAAATACGGGCGTGGAAGTTGAGATTGGCAATGACCGCATCCGATACATCACCACCCACGTTATCGAAATACACATCGACTCCATCAGGACACGCGTCGGCAATCGACTTTTTTAAGTCCGAGCTTGTTTTATAGTTCACCACTGCGTCGAAGCCAAACGATTCGGTCAGCATAGCTATCTTATCGTCCGAACCGGCGATACCCACCACCCGGCATCTCTGAATTTTGGCAATCTGACCAACCAGAATACCCACGGCTCCGGCAGCTCCCGATACAACGACAGTTTCGCCCGCTTTAGGTTTACAAATGTCCAGCAACCCAAAATAAGCCGTCAGGCCCGGCATACCCAGAATGCCCAGGTAATAACTGGCGGGGGCCAGATTTGTGTCAATTTTTTTCAACGCACCAGCGGATACAACAGACTGGGTTGCCCAGGGCAAGCTGCCCGTTACCACATCACCGGCGGCAAACCCATCGGCTTGACTCTCAATAACTTTCGCCACGGCCCCACCCGCCAGCGGCTGGCCAACTTCGAACGCAGGTATGTATGATTTACCGGCATTCATCCGACCCCGCATGTACGGGTCGACGGAAAAGTAAGTGGGTTGAATCAATATATCGCCAGATTTCAGAGCTGGCAATTCTACGGAATCGAACTGGAACGTAGAGGCATCCGGCATACCCTTGGGACGCGATGCTAGACTGATTTGCTTGTTTTTCATGCCTGAACCGGGGTTTCCTGAGTCGTTACGGTGAGGGTTACGTCAACGTTGTTCCTGGTTGCGTTGGAGTAGGGGCATACCGCGTGGGCTTTCTGAACGAGGTCTTCGGCTTGTGCCTGATCAACACCCGGTACGTTGACCGCGAGCGTAACCGCCAGACCAAAACCGCCAGTGTCCAGTTTACCAATGCTCACCTGTGCGGCAACAGACGTGAGACCGGTCTTTAGTTTGGCCGTACGAATAACGAGGTTGAGTGCACTGTCGAAACAGGCAGCGTAGCCAGCCGCAAATAATTGCTCGGGGTTGGTGTAGGCACCACCTGAACCCCCAAGTTCACGGGGTGTGCGTACGTCGAGGTCCAGTACAGAATCGGAAGAGGTTACGTGACCGTCACGCCCGCCAGTGGCTGTAGCGTTGGCGGAATAAAGCGATTGAAACATACTTGTATTAGCTAATTAGTTATTTATTGGTGAGTTGATCAAGCAGCGTTACCAGTTGATCACGAAGATTAATAGCTTGTTGGTCTGAGAGTTGCAGGTGTTGTTGAAGTTGTTCCGGAACGGTGGCGGCTTGTTCGTTAAGGGCTTTGCCCGCATCGGTGAGTTTAATACTCACCTGCCGCTCGTCGGCAGTATTTCGCGTTCGGCTAACGAGCCCCTTTTGTTCAAGTCGTTTCAAGAGGGGTGTCAGCGTACCTGAATCAAGCAACAGCCGGTCGCCAATTGCGCTGACGAACTGGTTATCCGTTTCCCACAAAAGGAGCATTACCAGATATTGCGGATACGTCAGATCCAGTTGTTCCAGCAAGGGCCGGTAGTGGGCCGTTACCTGCCTTGATAGGGCATAGAGCGGAAAACATACCTGATTAGCTAGTGATAAACGATTCATTGTGTAAAATTAAATTGTGCACAATATAATTAACTTACATTGTTCCAATAAAGTTTTCTATTCCTGAATATTTACCTGTAAACCCGACGAGGTGTTGTGCGTAAACGCAATATCCTGTGCGATTTCGCACGTTTTTAATTGACTGGATTTCAGATAAACTGCTGATTTTTAGGGTTTTGTTCGCTGGCACAGCATTTGATTTATTATTTGTGAGAACACTACACAGATGATGGATAAAGAACTTGCCCCGGAGATCGCCAATCGTGGCCGCAATCGTAACCTACTCGTTGGGGTAATGGTTGTCGTTGCTCTGGTGCTGATTATTATCTTGGCACGAAACGCGCTCAAGACTTCCGTTGATGCCGGAAAAATCCGTACAGCAACGGCTGAAATTGGCCCGGTCGAAAATTCGCTGAATGCAACGGGCGAAGTTATTCCGGCTTACGAGCAGATTTACACCAGTCCCATCCGGGCCAGTATCCGCCGGGTACTGCTCACCCCTGGAACGGCGGTCAAACCCGGCCAGCCCATTCTCGACCTCGACAAATCGCTGACCGAAATTGAACTTGAAAGACTCGATGATCAACTGGCCCTCAAACGAAATGGCATCGACCAGCTACGGATGAAGCTGAACAAAAGTCTTTACGATGCCGAAGTAAACGACCAGATAAAGCTTCTGAATATCAATCGGCTCCGGGCAGATCTTGAAGGCACCCGACGTTTACAGAAGGTGGGTGGGAGTACAGGCGAGGATGTTACCCGCGCCGAAAACGCCCTTCGTGTGGCTGAACTGGAGAAAAAACAACTCGAAAACGATCTCGCCTACAATAGGCAGTCGATGGGGGCCAGCCTGCGCGAAACGACATTGCAGGCACAGATCGAAGAGAAGAACCTGAAGGAGTTGACCCACAAACTAAAACAGGCCGACATCATTGCCGACCGGCCGGGGGTGTTAACCTGGGTAAATGAAAACATCGGCTCGTCGGTCAACGAAGGGGAGATGCTGGCAAAACTGGCCGATCTGGCAAGTTTCCGGGTCGAAGGGTCGTGCTCGGACGTGTATGCCGATCAGGTCAAGGTCGGGCTGCCAGTAACTATCAAAGTAAATGAAACCAGTTTGCGTGGTTTGATTACGCAGGTGAAACCAGCCGTGAAAAATGGCATTGTGCAATTCGTTATTCAACTCGACAACAGCCATCACGCATCATTACGCCCGAACATGAAAGTAGAAGTGTTTGTGATCACCGACCGGGTGACGAAATCCGTTCGGGTGGCAAACGGCCCTGCTTTTAAAGGAAAGCGCAAGCAGTATGTGTTTGTTGTGAACAAGGGGAGTAATGTGGCGCGTCGACGAGAGGTATCGCTTGGCCTGTCGAACTTCGATTTTGTAGAAATCAAATCCGGTTTACAGGCTGGTGAGCAGGTTATTCTGACGGATTTGAGTCAATATGAGCATCTGGATGAAATTACTATTGAACCGAAACGCTAAATCCAGACTGTTATGAATTGCCTTTTAATTAGTGTTAGAAAAATAGATTTTTCCAAGTTTGACCTGTTTACCACCCCCAAACTTACCACCCCCAACCCCCTCCTAAAACAGGAGGGGGCTAAAACAAGGCGACCCTTCGGCATAGCCCCCTCCTGTTTTAGGAGGGGGTTGGGGGTGGTAAGTTTGGGGGTGGTAAACAGGTCAAACTTGAGAAAACTATGTATTCATTACATAATTATCTTGCTGCTATCAGCCCACCAACTCTCCGCCCAGCCCCAACCCACCACCTTATCCGACGTGTTGCAACTTGCTCAAAACCAGTCGGTAGCGGCAAAACGGGCGATTACCCAACAGCGTACAAATATCTGGTCGTACCGTTCATTTCTGGCCCAGTTCAAACCACAGCTTAGTCTGGATGGATCGTTGCCCAACTTCACGCGGTCGTATGTGCAGGTAACCCAGCCAGACGGAAACATTCGATTTGAGCCGGTATCCTATAATAATTCGATCCTGAATCTGTCGCTGAGCCAGACCATTGCCCCAACGGGCGGGACGATATTTGTGCAAAAGCAACTTCAGCGATTTGATAATTTTATCCAGAACAACACCCTGTATAATGGTATCCCGTTTGGAATTGGGTTGTCGCAACCCTTATTCCAATTCAACCCGATGCGATGGGATCGAAAAATTCAACCGCTGTTGTTTGCCGAAGGAAACCAGCAGCTTATCGAATCGCTCGAACAGGTGTCGCTCAATGCTACAAACCTCTATTTCGACTTGCTGGTGGCGCAGGTGAATCTGCAAATTGCCGAAACCAACCGCGCCAATAATGATACCCTTTACCGAATTGCTCTGCATAAACTGGATATGGGCAAGATATCGCAGAACGACCTGCTGCAATTGCAACTGAGTGTGCTGAATGCTGAAAAAGACCTGGCTTCTGCACGGCAGACAGCGGCTGTTGCCTCACTACGACTCAAAACGTTTGTTGGTTATCGGGATGATGCAGCTGGTCAAGTTCGTGCCCTTGAACTGGCTATTCCTAATCAAATTCCAGTGCTGGTCGTCGATGTAAAACGGGCTATCGACGAAGCGGTTGCCAACCGTGCGGCTGCTATTGGTTTCCGGCGACGATTGTTCGAAGCGGAACGGGATCTGGAAAAAGCCCGAAAAAATAATGGTCTGAATGCTACCCTTACGGCGGGTTACGGCCTTTCGAATCAGGGGCCAAACCTGATTGACGTGTACATCCGCCCGCAGAATCGGGAATACGTATCGCTTCAGTTTACGCTGCCCATTATGACCTGGGGGCGGGCGCGGGCACTGGTCGAAACGGCTAAGGCGAACCGGGAGCTGGCACAGCAAACCGTGGAGCAGGACAAACTTACCTTCGAACAGGAAATTTTTACGCAGGTGACCTTACTGCAAATGTTGAACCAGCAGGTAACCTTAACGGCTAAAGCCGATCAGATCGGGCAGGCCCGGTACCAGATTGCACAGGACCGTTTCAAGCTGAGTGACCTCAGTGTAACGGATTTAGGGATTGCTACGCAGGAAAAAGATCGCGCCCGTCGTGATGCCATTCTGGCCCTCCGCGACTATTGGCAGGCCTACTACACCTTGCGGCTTTTGACTTTATACGACTTTGACACGAACCTGAAGATTAAAGTAATGGATAACGGAAAATGAATAATGGACAATTCAGCGCCAGTCATTCAATTCGTTTTATCCAGATACGCTTATACGGTTCATTTTACAATATTCATTCTTCATAATCCATTATGATCTCTCTCCAGAATATCGAAAAAGTTTACCGCACCAGCACCATAGAAACGCTGGCGCTGAACAACATCAACCTCAATATCAAAAAAGGCGAGTTCGTCTCCATTATGGGGCCGTCGGGTTGCGGCAAGAGTACCCTGTTGAACATGATGGGGCTGCTGGATGAACCGTCTAAAGGGACCGTTCAACTCGATGGGCAGTCTGTTACGCAGTACCGCGACAAAGAACTGGCGCGGCTGCGTAACCAAAAGATCGGATTCATTTTTCAGAGTTTCCACCTGATCAACGATTTGACGGTGTTAGATAATGTTGAGATTCCGCTGCTTTACCGGGCCACGAATGGTAAACCCCGGCAGGAATATGCCAAAGAAGCACTCGCCAAAGTGGGCCTGAGTAACCGCATAAAGCACTTTCCGAAGCAACTATCGGGCGGGCAAAAACAGCGTGTCGCCATTGCCCGCGCCATCGTTGGCAATCCGTCAATTATTCTGGCCGATGAACCAACCGGCAACCTCGACAGTGCGATGGGCAATGAAATCATGACGATCCTACAGGAGCTCAACGATGGCGGGGCCACCATTGTGATGGTCACGCACGATGAACAAATGGCCAAGCGCACCCACCGGCTCATACGCCTGTTCGACGGCTCGCAGGTTTTATAAAGAGCGAATGGCGAAAGAGTGAAAGAGCGGGAAAGCTGAATCACTAGTTCGCTCTTTCGCTCATTCACTCTTTCACTCTTTAATCATGCTACTGAACTACATAAAAATCGCCTGGAAGGTATTGCTTCGGCATCCGTTCTACACCTTCATCACCCTCTTCGGTATCAGCCTGACCCTGACGGTTCTGATGGTGCTGACCTCTTTCCTTGACCACCTCATCGGTAGTCATTACCCTGAAAATAAGCGGGATCGAATGCTCTACATCATGCAAATGCATCTCCAGGATTCGAGTCGGACGTCAAGTACCAATGGGCCTATGAGTTTTAAGTTTTTGACGGAGTATGCCAAATCGCTGAAAACCCCTGAGCGGGTAACAATCACAACATTTATCAATAGCTCGAATGCATACGTCGGTTCGCAGAAAATAAAGCTCAATACAAAATTTACCGATGCCGAATTCTGGCAGGTGTCTGACTTCGAGTTTCTGGAAGGTAAACCCTACAACGAACAGAATATTGCTAACGGCGACAACGTAGCCGTGATTACCAATGATTTTAAGAAACATTATTTCGAAAGTGCTGTAGAATCCGTCGTTGGCAAAGATGTTGAAATTGAAAACATTCATTATAAGGTGATTGGCGTCGTTAAAGCCAGTCCGGTTACCCGGCCGTTTACCTACGCTGATGTTTTCTTTCCATACACGGCTCCCAAAAGTAATTACCAAAGTGCCGGCATGCGGGGTGGTTTTGTGGCGATGATATTGGGGAAAGACAAAGCAGACTTGCCGGCTATTCAGGAGGAATTTCAGGGCCATATCAACCGAATTCCGTTACCCATAATTCAGGATGGGAACAAGTTCTCGGTAATGGATGTGAAAAGTGTGCCTTACCTGGAGAATTTCGTCGGAAGTATTCTGGATGGCAACGCTGGCATAAAGGCCATCTTTTTCGGGGTAATTGGCTTTGTCCTATTTATGTTGATGGGGTTACCTGCCATCAACCTGGTAAACATAAATGTGAGCCGTATTATGGAACGCGCTTCTGAAATAGGCATACGGAAAGCCTTTGGTGCGCCCGTGAAAACGTTGGTCTGGCAGTTTATCGTTGAAAATGTTTTCATTACGCTCATTGGCGGTACCATCGCCCTGGGATTGGCCCTGATCGTCATCCACATAATCAACGCCAGCGGCATGATTGCCTATTCCGATCTGACGATCAATCTGAATGTGTTCATTATAAGTCTGCTAGTCTGTCTGCTTTTTGGATTACTATCCGGCGTTTTACCCGCCCTCCGCATGTCGAAACTAAACATCGCAGAAGCGCTTAAATCTTAATCATTATGATTCCTCATCTGCTGAAATTAATCTGGAACAAGAAGAAAGCTCATTCGCTACTCATTGTTGAGATCTGGGCTTCGTTTCTGGTGCTTTTTGGGTTGGCAACGCTCATTGTTGTGAACGTCCGAAATTATCGGGAACCAATGGGTTTTACGTATGAAAATGTCTGGGCCATTGGGCTGAAAAGTAATCAGGATACCGTTGCCCTTGCGGAGAAACTCCAGCGGGTTACGCAACGACTGAAAGCTTATCCTGAAGTGATGTCGGTGTCGCGTATGAGTAGTAATTTTCCGTTTTCATCAAATCAAATGAACAATGGGATCGAGTACAAGAAGCGGAAGGTGATGGCTGATTTTTATGCGACGGATGAGAATTTTGCCAAAACACTCGACATCGACGTGACCGAAGGCAACTGGTACCGAAGCGCCGATAGCGTTGGTAAATACGCCCCCATTGTCATTAATCAGAGAATAAAGGATGAACTGTTCGACAATGAAAATCCACTGGGGAAAATCATTGGCGATCGGTTCAAAGTGGTTGGGGTTATCAATACGTTCAAAGCCAAGGGGGAATTTATGTCAGACAAACCCGCTGTATTCGAGCTGTTCAAGCCCAATGCGATCTGGAATGATACGGTGTTGCTAAAAGTGAAGCCGGGAACCGATGCTGTCTTTGAAGCTAAACTGGTTAAAGAAGTTGCGGCTATGTTAACCGGCTGGAATGTTGAAGTCGATTACCTGACCGATTCACGAAAAAATCAGCACAATCTAGTTCTTGTACCCATCATCATCGCCTTGATTGTGTCTAGTTTCCTGCTAATCAACGTAGCGCTCGGTTTATTCGGCGTGCTGAACCTTAGTATTGCCAAACGCAGGGGCGAAATTGGTCTGCGTCGGGCGTTAGGGGCGACTGGAAGCGGGATTTCAACTCAGTTCATCGGCGAAATATGGGTTTTGGCTACTTTCGCCATGTTGATTGGACTGCTCTTTGCCGTTCAATTTCCATTACTTAATGTGTTTGACTTACAGGCTAGTATCTATGTAATTGCCATAGTCATGGCTGTCGCTATAATCTATGGCATTGTCACGCTCTGCGCCCTGTTCCCCAGCCAGCAAGCCGCCATGATTCAACCGGCTACTGCGTTGCATGAAGAATGAGAAGAATGTAAAATGAATAATGGATGATGAATAACGTAAACTGAATGATAGTCCATTTGCCCCCATTATCCATTATTCAACTTACATTTAAAAGTATGCTCCTAATTATCGACGACGATATCGCCATTCAAACATCCCTTTCCCTGCTGTTCAGGAAAGAAGGATTCACCGTGCGTCTGGCGGATGGCCCGTTTGAAACGTTCGAAATAATGGCCGAAGAAACGCCGGAGTTGATTCTGCTGGATATGAATTTCTCGGTCGATACCTCTGGCGATGATGGTATGCGGCTCTTGCGCCGGATTCGGGAGCAGCTTCCCAATGTGCCGGTCATTCTGATAACGGGCTGGGGGAGTATCGACCTGGCTGTTGAGGGAATGAAAGCCGGAGCGAAGGATTTCATTACCAAACCCTGGCAAAACGATTACCTTGTTCAGTCGGTTCGGACGGCCCTCAATCTGGCCCAATCAACACCGGCTTCGCCCAATCGACGCAAACTCGACCAGCAGTTTCGCTTCGATAATATCGTTGGCGAAGACCCGAATCTGCTCGATATTTTAACGACAATCGGGCGGGTGTCCCCAACCGATGCACCGGTGCTCATAACGGGCGAAAGCGGTACGGGTAAAGAGCTTATTGCCGAGGCCATTCATCAGAACAGCCGACGTCATCGGCAACCTTTCGTTAAAGTAAATCTGGGCGGTATCTCCTCTTCATTATTTGAAAGTGAGCTTTTCGGCCACGTTCGTGGGGCGTTTACCGACGCCAAAACAGACCGTGTTGGCCGGTTTGAACTGGCCAATAAAGGCTCGATCTTTTTGGACGAAATTGGCGATCTGGACCCGTCTAGCCAGGTAAAACTCCTGCGGGTGCTGCAGGATCGAACATTTGAACCATTGGGGAGCAGTAAATCCCGCTCGGTGGATGTGCGGATTATTTGCGCCACCAACCGAAACCTGGAAGACATGGTAAGTAAGGGGCAGTTTCGGGAAGATTTGTTTTACCGGATCAACCTCATCTCGGTACGATTACCCGCACTTCGCGAGCGGCCCAGCGATATCCCGTTGCTCGTTACGTATTTCGTCAATAACTTGAAAACCATCTATGGAAGGCCCGATCTTCGCGTGAGTACATTGGCCCAGAAATGGCTTAAAAACCTGTCCCTTCCGGGAAATATCCGCCAGTTGAAAAACGTAGTTGAACGAACGGTTCTCCTGTCGGCAAACGATGAACTACAATCCGACGACTTCGAGCGAAACTTGCCACAAATGGCTAGCCTGGTAGCTCATGACCGTACTGCGGGACTGTCTCTGCCTGATGTGGGTAGCCTCACGCTGGAAGAAATGGAGTACCAGATGATTCAGCGGGCGATGGCGTTTCATCAAAATCGGGTAGCAAAAGTTGCGCGGGCATTGGGCATTACCCGTTTTGCACTCTACCGCCGATTGGAGAAATTTGGCATTCCCTACAATAGTGAGGATTAATTCGTTTAAACACGGAGATACGGAGATCAACACAGAGAACACAAAGTTTTTCTCTTCTCTATATTGATCTCCGTGTTTACCTGACATCATATGCACGTCAACTTCCGCGTTCGGTATCTGCTATACATTGTTGCTGTCCATATAGCAATGACTGGGTTGCTGTTTTTAGTCCTACGACAAAATAAGCTCCTGCTCATTGCGAGTGAACTAGGGCTTTTACTGTCCATTTATAAGGCTATTCGTATTTACAGGCAATTCCAGCAACCGTCGGAGTTCATTGCATCTGGAATCGAAGCCATACGGGATAAAGACTTTACGGTCAAGTTCGTGCCCACGGGCAATCAGGAGGTTGATGATTTGATTACAGTCTATAACCTCATGATCGACCAGCTTCGGCAGGAACGAACGCGGCAGGTCGAGCAGCAGTTTTTTCTGGAAAAGCTCATTGATGCCGCCCCGATTGCGATTCTGATTTTTGACTTCGATGGACGAATTGCGTCAGTGAATCCAAGAGCCAGTCAACTGTTGGCTATAAATACCGGTGATGTAGTCGGGAAAGAACTGGTCGATCTTGGTTTCTCGCTACTGGCTCAGGTGGCCGATCTGGCCGATGGTGAATCCCGAACGATGAAACCCAACGGAATGGAGACCTACCGGGTGTTGCGGTCATACTTTATGGATCGCGGTTTCCGACGGTCGTTTTTGATCATCGAAGAGTTGACACCCGAGATTCTGGCCACCGAACGGAAATCGTACAGCAAGGTAATCCGGATGATGGCGCACGAAGTGAACAACTCCATCGGGGCCGTAAATTCCATTCTCGACAGCACGCAATCGTATGTGAATGAGCCGGATGTAAAGCATGCCATTCGCGTTGCCATCGAGCGTAATGACCGACTGAATCGGTTCATGAGTCGTTTTTCCGATGTCGTTCGGTTGCCACAGCCGCAGAAACGACCTGCCGATTTGACCGAACTGGTACGCAATGCAGTACAACTTATGCAGCCAATAGCGCAGGGTAGGGGCGTAACCCTCAGTAATGTATCGACGGGAAAAAATCTTCAGCTGGTCGACGTTGACCAGATGGAACAGGTACTGATCAACGTAGTTAAAAATGCCCTTGAAGCCTGCGAAGCGGGGCAGTGCGTTGAGGTAGTCAGCACAAGTCAATACCTGCTTATCCGCGATAATGGACAGCCAATTCCTGAACAAATTGCAGCTAACCTGTTTAATCCTTTTTATAGTAATAAGCCGGAAGGTCAGGGTATTGGCCTGACAATCACCCGCGAGATTCTTCTCAATCATAAACTTGCGTTTTCGCTTCACACAAAGGAAGATGGATGGACGGAGTTTCGGATTGAGTTTGCGTAATGGCGCAAGCCTTATCGATGGCGCAAGGCTCTGGCCTTGTGTCTGCTTTTCACCGGCCTCTGGCCGGAATAAAAAGAAACGTACTATAACCCGGCCAGAGGCCGACGAATAAGAGACACAAGGCCAGAGCCTTGCGCCATCGGGTAATGTCCGCAACTCACAGTATCTTGCCGGTAAGAATTCACCCACTTCACGCAACTCATTCCTATGCAAACCCGAAAGCAGTTTTTGAAAAATGTAGGTATGATAGCGGCTGGTGCTTCCTGGCTATCGGTAGACCAACTTGCTGGCTTTGCGATGCCCGCTCCCAAAAAGTCTATCTATTTTGATTTCCACTGCCACCCCGGTTGGTCGATGACCGAGCGAAACTTTGCCCATAACGCGGAGACAACGCAAACGGTTAGCGACATGAAAGAAGGCCACTTAACCGGTGGTTTTCTCGCTTTGGTGGCTGATGCGCCCCTAATAAAACCCGGTCCTAAAGGCATCATTATTACCCGAAAATATGCGCCCGGTGATGGCTGGACAGAATACAAGCGGCAGCTCCAGCGACTAAAGGAGGTCTTTTCGCAAGTCGGAATGCCATTTTCAACCGATCTCAATGACCTGAGTGTAAAAAGCAGCGGGCCAATTGGATATCTGGCTGTGGAAGGGGGCGATTTTCTGGATGACCAGTTAGAGCGAATCGAAGAAGCGTATCTGGACGGGGTCCGCTCCATTCAGTTGGTGCATTACGCCCCGAATAACCTCGGTGATCTTCAGACATCTGAAACCACATTCAACGGCTTATCGGCGTTCGGTAAGGGTGTCGTCAAAAAAATGAATGAACTGGGCATGGCCATTGATTTAGCCCACGCTTCGTTTCAAACGACAAAAGATGCGGCCAATGTGACAAAAGCCCCAATTATTTTATCGCATAGTGTACTGCAAATGGAGTCGGATCGACCCATTGCTTTGCGGGCAATTTCTAAAGAACATGCAAAAGTAGTGGCTGATACGGGCGGGGTCATTGGGGCATGGCCTTCGGGATTCAATAAAAGTTTCGACGAATATGTTGATAATATTAAGCGGCTGGTCGATGTGGTCGGTATTGATCACGTCGGTATCGGAACCGATATGAGTGCAAATTTCCAGCCGGTTTTAACCAATTACACCCAATACCCTCAGGTTGCAGAAGCCTTAAAATCGAAAGGACTGACTAGCCAGGAAGTTGACAAAATAATGGGTGAAAACGCAAGAGTCGTTCTGGGGAAAATTGCAAAATCCAGAACTAAATCCTGAACAGTCGTTACTGGTTATTCGGTGACTGCCAACCTCGTAAGTAATAACGAATAACAAATACCTAGTAACTAGCACCCAATGTCTTATTGCCGCGCCATCGACACCATGCCCGAAGAACGGAAAGCCCTTCACAAAGCCTACCACGACCATTTATATGGCTTTCCCATCCACGACGATAATGAACTGTTTTGTCGGTTGGTGCTGGAAATTAATCAGGCTGGTCTGAGTTGGGAAACTATCCTGAAAAAGGAAGCTACCTTCCGAAAAGCGTATGATAACTTTGACATAAAAACCGTAGCCACCTATACCGACGCCGACCGGGAGCGGTTGCTGTCCGATCCAGGCATCATTCGCAACCGATTGAAAGTTAACGCGGCCATAGATAATGCGAACACCATTCTGAAACTTCAACAGGAACACGGTTCATTTGAGAAATGGCTGGAAATGAACCACCCCAAAACAAAAACAGAGTGGGTGAAGCTGTTTAAAAACACGTTCCGTTTCACAGGTGGGGAAATAGTAAACGAATTTTTAATGAGTATCGGCTACCTGCCCGGCGCTCATACGGAGGATTGTGCTGTGTATGCCAGAGTCATGGAGTACAAGCCGTTGTGGATGCAAGTTGCTGGCTGATGACCAATTCTTACGAATTTCATCCGGTTTGAAGCAAAACAAACGTTATGTTTGTGAAGATATAACGATAAGTCGTTTCTGAACAAACAAATGCAGTCTATGCGTCAGTCTACAGTACGTATTGCTACGGTCATTTTACTAACCTGCCTGTTCAGTAGAATAGTATACGGACAGACGGTTCTGACTATCTCCGGCGAAGTAACCAAACCCTTTTCTTTACAGGCTGCTGACTTGAAAGCGATGCCCCACGCCGAAGTTGTTGCGAAAGACAAAGACGGTAAAAATCACACATACGCTGGCGTACCTCTCGCTGAGCTGCTGAAACAGGCAGGCACTACAACAGGAGCAGAATTACGGGGGAAAAACCTGAGTAAGGTTGTTATTGTGAAAGCAACAGACGGCTATGAAGTGGTCTTCGCGCTCCCCGAAATTGATCCCGAATTTACTACACGTATTATTCTGCTGGCCGACAGCGTTGACGGTAACCCATTAGCGCAGGGTGTAGGGCCGTACCGTATTGTTGTGCCCGACGAAAAAAAACCCGCCCGCTGGGTTCGGGACGTTAAGGCTATTGAGATACGATTTGCGAGTAAATAGTGTCGTTGACATATGAAAAAACTAATTCTAATCCTGCTCCTTTGCCCGATAAGCCTGTTGGCACAATCGCTCCGGGTGGCAGTAGCGGCCAACGCGCAGTTTGTCATGGAGCAACTGAAAACAGCTTACCAGAAAAAAACGGGGACGAGCATTGAACTGATTGTGAACTCATCGGGTAAACTTACTACCCAAATTCAACAGGGTGCTCCATATGATGTTTTTCTGTCTGCAGATATGCCGTATCCGGAAACATTATATAAAGCGGGCCTTACCGTCGATGCTCCCGTAATATATGCTTACGGCTCGCTGGTGCTGTGGACAGCGGGCGACATTCCATTGACAGCTGATTTGACGATACTGTCAAATTCAGTTATTCGCCATATAGCTATTGCCAATCCGGCCACAGCGCCCTATGGTGAAGCGGCCGTCTCCTATTTGACATACAAAAAGTTACTGGATAAAATAAAACCCAAACTTGTGTATGGCGAAAGCATTGCGCAGGTTAACCAGTACATCCTGTCGGGCGCGTCAGAAGTGGGGTTTACGGCCAAATCCGTTGTGCTTGATCCGAGTCTTGCTAAAAAAGGGCGCTGGGTCGATTTACCACAAACGGGCTATTCCCCAATTGCACAGGGCGTTGTAATTTTGAAACGAACGAATCAGGGTAAAGCCGCTCAGCAATTTGTTCAGTTTTTACGTAGTCCGGCTGCCCGACGCATCTTGCAGCAATTTGGTTACCGTTCACCCGCTTCCTGACCCCATTTCGTATGCCCATTGACTGGGAACCTATCTGGCTAACCCTGCGCTTAGCCGGTATTACCACCTTTTTATTACTCCTGATCGGCGTTCCGCTGGCCGGTTGGCTGGCGCTTAGCCGATTTCGGGCCAAGCCCATTGTTGAAGCGCTTATTAGCTTACCACTGGTTCTGCCTCCCTCGGTGGTTGGTTTTTATCTGCTATTGGCGTTTAGCCCCACTGGTGGGCTAGGAGCCTGGTTGTTGAAGACCGTTGACGTGCAACTTGTTTTCTCATTCGAAGGATTGGTTGTGGCGTCTTTGCTGTATAGCTTGCCTTTTATGGTTCACCCGATTCAGGCAGGTCTGGAAAATTTGCCAGTTTCGTGGCGGGAAGCGTCCTATACTTTGGGGCAGTCGCGCATAAAAACGCTCTGGCGGGTCCTGTTGCCCAATTGCAAGCCAGCCTTACTCACCGGTATTGTTCTGACATTTGCGCATACCATTGGCGAGTTTGGCCTGGTTTTGATGATTGGCGGGAATTTGCCGGGGCAAACGAGAGTTGCTTCCATCGCCATTTATAACGAAGTTGAACAGCTCCATTTCGAAACGGCACATACCTATGCTGCCCTTTTACTGGGTCTCTCCTTCGCCATTCTTTTATTGGTGTATGCCATAAACAAACGGGTTACGGTATGATTGATATCGATGTGATGATGCCCCGCCTGTTTACTGAAGGTACTCGTGATCTTCAGGTCAAACTTACTATTCAACCTGGTAGCCTCACCGCCCTTATTGGCCCGTCCGGTTCCGGAAAAACAACGTTATTGCGCTTGCTGGCCGGTCTAGAAACCCCTTCTCAGGGGCATATTACGGTAGATGACGTTACCTGGCTGGATAAAAAGAAAGGGATTAACTATCCACCCCAGAAACGTTCAATTGGATATGTCTTTCAAGATACAGCCCTGTTCCCAAACATGACTGTTCTGGAAAATATTCAATTCGCCACGTCGAAGGATCAGCAGGCTTTTGTGAATGAATTGATTGAGAAAACCGGTCTGGCAGCATTCAGCCACGTAAAACCAGATGCCCTGTCGGGGGGGCAACGGCAGCGGGTAGCCCTGGCCCGTGCCCTGGTGCGCCGACCGAAACTGTTGCTTCTGGATGAACCGTTTGCCGCACTGGACACCGATTCCAGTCAGTTGCTTCGGCAAGTGTTACTTGAACTACATCAGGCATGGGGTACAACCACGCTGCTGGTGAGTCATCACGAAGCAGATGTGAAAGCCCTGGCAGATCGGGTTATTCGGTTGGTGCAGGGACGCGTTCAAAAAGATGAGCTTCGTGTCTCGCGAAAATCTGCACTATCAATTGAAGAAACGATAACGCGTATTCAGTATGATGAAAGTCAAAAAGTATGGGTAATTGACACACAATCAACACAATTACGTTCAACTAATTCTGCCTGGGAGAAGCTTCGTGTGGGCGATTTGATGCAAGTTTCCAACTTACCCAATTAAATTAATTTTCTTAGATAATATATTGTTTATCAGATAGTTATCCAGTGAGGGGCTTGAACTAATAAAAGGGTTGCTCTGTTATTTAGTTACATCTGCAAACGCATTTTATGCCCGATTTCAATCCATCAATTATTCTGTATACTGCCGACGCGCTTAATGATAGGGGCAAAGCTGTTTTGTCTCAATTTCCACAGGCCGAACGACTGGAAGTAAAACAACATAATCGTCTGCCGGAGTTGGGAATGAACCATTTCAAGGTGAAATCCGACGTGCTTGTGTTGGGTAAGCTGAAAACGCAGGATATAAAATGGAGTGGTCGGAGTTCGGATTACATTGCGCCGAGTCTGGCGAATGGTTGCTATGGTGCCTGTACGTATTGTTACGTTGATCGCCATAAGAACGTGAATCCCATCACACTCTTTACCAACATCGACGAAAACCTCGCGAGTATTGACGCCCATGTCATTTCGCTGGCGTGGCCCAAACCTAAAAACCAGACAGATTCTGATTACTGGACCTATGATATCGGCTGTAACTCCGATATTTCTGTTGACTACGACCTCACGTCGGGCATTCAACAGGTATTCGAGTTTTACCGTGATCACCCCAAAGCAAAAGCTACATTCGCCACGAAGTTTGTTAATCCGGGTATGCTGGACTTCGACCCGAAGCGGAAGATACGTGTCCGGTTTAGCCTGATGCCCAGCCATGTAAGCAAACTGGTCGATGTGCGCACGGATAGCATAGAAAAGCGGCTGGCGGCCATCAATGACTTTTACGATGCAGGGTATGAAGTCCACGTCAATTTCTCGCCCGTTATTGTGTATAGCGGACCAGACGGCGACAAAAAGGCCTGGCGAAATGATTACCGCGAACTATTCCGGCAACTGGATGCCGCCGTCCGGCCCGATGTTCGGGAACAGCTTAAATGCGAGGTTATCTTTCTGACACACAATCAGCACCAGCATCAGGCCAACTTAGCTATCAACCCCAAGGCCGAGGAATTGCTGTGGGTACCTGAATTACAAGAGAGCAAGGTGAGTCAGTTTGGGGGGTGGAACATTCGATACGAGCACCAACTGAAGCGTAAAATGATTACCGTTTTTGAAGACATGGTTCGGGATGAAATTCCCTGGTGCGAGATTCGGTATATTTTCTAGACCGCACAGGCGGCCCTGCGGGATTTTAACAAGATTAGAAGGATTAAACAAGATTACTGCAATCATTCAAAATCAAACCTTCCTAATCCCTAAAGGATCGGGGAAATGGTTTGTACTTCTATAAACTTGTTTAATCCTTCAAGTCTTGTTAAAATCCCGGTCTACCTAGCGTGTTGTTTCACATATTCATCCATTGAGAAACGGCCGGAACCGATCACCAGAAACAGGAGCAACAGAATCAGTACGATGACTGACAACCACAATTCAGAATTCAAAGGGGAGAACCCCTGACGGATATTTACGAAGAAAAGCGCACCAACTAGAATTGGTAACTGGATGAGTACCATCAGGCGGGTCAAACAGCCGACGGCGATCAGAAACCCACCCATCAAATGGGCAAACGCTACATAGTGAACCAGGATAACCGGTAAAAGTCCGAAATGCAAGCCACCCACCAATCGGGTCAGGTAAGCCGTGTCGCTAATAAAACTAACGCCTTTCAGAACAAGAATAATGCCCAGCATAATACGCAGGGCATCGGTCCAGGCAGGGTGATGTGTATCCCCCCAATGTTCAACGCGATTTAACATATTCATACCTGTAAGCGGTTTAGTTAAAACTAACCGAATATAGGCTAAATATGACTGATTGTCAAGGGATTGGTTTTAAGGATGCTGGCGCGGGTATTTACCCGAGCCAGCATCCTTAAAACATAAATCTTAATCCTCGTCCAGCGGCCCGACATGAACCGGGGCCATATGTTCGTACTCGTCGGGTTCAAACAGGCGTGATCGAATAAGGAATCGAACACCCATCGGGATTTCGAGCGAGAAACTGGCCCCACGTCCGGGGGTTACGTCGATGGTCAGGTGGGTGTGCTGCCAGTACTCGAACTGATCGCTCGACATCCAGAAGTCGCACCCTTCAATCTGACCAAGTAAAACATCGGACTGACCAATCCGGAACTCGCCTTTCTCGAAACACATCGGTGATGATCCGTCACAGCAGCCCCCGCTCTGATGAAACATCAGCGGGCCGTGTTCTGCCCGAACTTTACTGATAATATCAGCCGCAGCCGGTGTTACATCGACGCGGGAAGTGGTTTGTGTCGTCATACGTAAACGTTGTTGGCAAGTGTTTAGAGTACCCGAACTACCTGGGTCAGGGGTTGTACATCCGTAAAGTTAGGGATATCGCCAAGCAGTTCACCGCCGTGGGTGCCCATACCTTTATCCAGCTCGTCTGTGTTGTTAAATTCTAAGAAGGTGATCATGGCGTAAGGAGGGAGCGCATCACCTCCGGCCAGTGCTTCATTCAAATTAACGCCTGTAAGGCCAAAGGGCGTCAACCGCTCTTTCACCAAGGGAATGTGTTTGTCCAGGTAATACGCCAGATCGAACTGACTACTGTTTGTTTTCGGGTAAAGAACGGTTAAGCGAATCATAGCGGAGTAGTAAAGGGGAGTAAAAGAATATGGGCTATTATAAAATAAGGAAAGAGCGTAAGCCTGCCGTTTGCAAACTTAACGCTCTTTCACGCATTCATGCGTTAATTTCTATCAAAAGAAACCAAGCTTGTTCTTGCTGTAAGAAATAAGCAGGTTTTTCACCTGGCGGTAATGATTCAACATCATCAGGTGGTTCTCACGACCAAAGCCCGACTTCTTGTAACCACCAAACGGTGCGTGCGCCGGGTAATCATGGTAGCAGTTCACCCACACACGGCCAGCCTGAATTTGCCGGGGAATGGTGTACAGCTCGTGGGCATCGCGGGACCAGAAACCGGCACCCAGGCCATACAGCGTATCATTGGCAATGGCAACGGCTTCGTCGGCGTCTTTGAAGGTCGTAACTGACAGGACAGGTCCGAAGATTTCTTCCTGGAAAATCCGCATCTTGTTGTTGCCCTTGAAGATAGTTGGCTGGATATAATAGCCACCTTCTACGCTGTCGGCTGGACCGCCACCCGTTAGCACTTCGGCACCTTCCTGCTTGCCAATGTCGATGTACGACAGGATTTTCTCGTACTGGTCATTGCTGGCTTGCGCCCCCATCATGGTGTCGGCATCCAGTGGGTGACCCAGCTTAATGGCTTTGGTGCGGGCAATAACACGCTCCATAAACTTGTCGTAAATGTCTTCGTGAACCAGCAAACGCGATGGGCATGTGCAAATTTCACCCTGGTTGAGGGCAAACATTACGGCACCTTCTACGCATTTATCGAAAAACTCATCGTCGTGATCGGCGATGGATTTCATGAAGATGTTTGGCGATTTGCCGCCCAGTTCCATCGTAACAGGAATCAGGTTTTCCGATGCATACTGCATGATCAACCGGCCTGTGGTGGTTTCGCCCGTGAAGGCTACTTTATTGATACCCTTGTGTTGGGCTAGTGGCTTACCAGCCTCTGGCCCGAAGCCCTGAATGATGTTCACAACACCCGCAGGTACAATGCCTTCCAGTAATTCGAACATGATTGCCAGCGACGTTGGCGTTTGTTCTGCGGGCTTGATAACGACACAGCAACCGGCAGCCAGAGCAGGAGCCAGTTTCCAGGTAGCCATCAGTAGCGGGAAGTTCCAGGGAATGATCTGGCCAACAACGCCAACAGGCTCTTTGATAATCAAAGAAAGGGTATCAGCGTTTAGTTCGGTGGCTGAACCTTCTTCGGCCCGGATTACGCCCGCAAAATAGCGGAAGTGATCCACGACGAGGGGCATATCGGCCGCCATCGTTTCGCGAAGAGCTTTGCCGTTTTCAACCGTTTCGACACGCGCCAGAAACTCCAGATTCTTTTCAATGACGTCGGCAATCTGAAGAAGTACTTTGCTGCGTTCAGTAGCCGATGTTTTACCCCAGGTTTCAAATGCTTTTTGGGCTGCTGCAACGGCCAGATCAACATCGGCTGCTTTTGAGCGAGGCATTTTAGCAATCAGGCTGCCATCTACCGGCGATGTATTATCAAAATATTCGCCACCAACCGGTGGTACCCATTTGCCACCAATATAGTTATCATAATGCGACCGGAACTTAGGCCGGTTTGCGTGGGTCTCTACGAGTTCAAGGGTTTCCATATAAATGTTAAAGAGATTATGCTGTAATAAAATCGTTACAAATTTTGCAAGAATTATTCAATATTAATTGGACAATCGTATCGGCTTCTTGCACAATCCTATCAAAAAGTTTAATATTAGTGGTAGGAAGGGGGACAAGCTGTAGTAAATTGCCAATCTATTCCATTCTGAAAGCCATAAACTAACCTACTGAAACCTGTTATGAAACGCGACACGGTTGTTTCTTTCGATGTTTCCCGGCATCTCAAAGCCCGAAAGCTCGAACAGGAGGTCGAAAACAGAACAGCCTATACCATCGACACGGCAGAGCTGAACATTTACGAAACCCAGCACATTGCCGAGAAAGTAGAATTGACGTTTTCCAGCCCGGTACTGGCCAGCATGATTCGGGGTAAAAAGGTAATGCATTTGCCCGGTACCCCCTCGTTCGATTTTTTGCCGGGTGAGTCGGTCATTGTGCCCGGTGATGAAACGATGCGTATCGACTTTCCCGAAGCACAAGCTCTAAATCCAACGCAATGTCTGGCGTTGGCTATTGCCCCCGATAAGGTTCGACAGGTAACGGATTTGCTCAATGATCGTGCTCCGTTGGTCGATACGCAGCAAGGTTGGCAGTTTGGGCACCATAATTTCTTCCTGACAAACGATGTCCCCATACACCAGCTCATTGCCCGGCTGGTATATATTTTTACCGAAAATAACCGGGCTAAAGAAGTCTTTGCCAATCTGGTGATTCAGGAACTTGTCGTTCGGCTGATGCAAACGCAGGCCCGCACACTACTCCTCACGCCCGAAACGGCCTTTGCCAACGTTAATCGTTTGGCTCACGTTGCCCAGTATATCAATAAACACTTACACCGGAGTTTGCAGATTAAAGAACTTGCCGATGAAGCCTGTATGAGCGAACCGAACTTTTATCGAACGTTCAAACAAACGTTTGGCATGACGCCTGTCGAATATATTAACCAGCAGCGGTTGGCGCTGGCTTCTCAATTGTTGCGTACCACAAGCCGCAGTTTAGAAGATATCAGCATGGAATGCGGCTTTAACAACCTGACCTATTTTATGAAGTTATTCCGGCGCGAGATCGGCTCGTCGCCCACCCAGTACCGAAAGCAGATACTCCCTTCCTGATGCGTCCGTTCATTCGCTAGTAAAGACGATTTTGATTGCCCAACTCAGTACATGATTGGTTATCTTTGACTAATCATGACAACAAAAACTTCATTGAAAGCTGCCTTCACAGCCCCTACGCTTGAGTTCATGCGCGAACTCGTTCAGAATAATAATCGTGAGTGGTTCCACGCCAATCGCCCCCGGTATGATGCGGCCAAAACCGAACTTATTGGGGTAGTGGAAAGGGTTCTTACCGGCATGAGTGCATTCGAACCGCTGGCAAATACAGCTGTAAAAGACTGCATCTTCCGCATCAACCGCGACATTCGTTTCTCAAAAGACAAAGCTCCCTATAAGTCCAATCTGGCATTCGCCATCGGACCCGGCGGCCGGCAATCGGGTCGGATTGATTATTACGTGCACATTCAGCCCGGCAATCAATCGTTTCTGGGAGCAGGTATGTGGCAGCCAACGCCTGCCAACCTTGCCAAGTTTCGGCAGGAGATCGACTATAATGTTCAGGAATTGAAGGATATCATCGAAGCCGATGAATTTAAAGCTTATTTCCCTGAAGCATCGGGGGAGTCAATGAAAACCACGCCCAAAGGTTACCCCGCCGATCACCCCGAAATTGAACTTCTGCGTCGGAAAGAATTATTCTTCCTGCACCGCTATACTGACAAGGAAGTACTCAAGCCCAACTTCGCCGATGAAATCGTACGGGGCTCCCGCATCATCAAACCCTACTGCGACTTATTAAACTACCTGTTTTTTGACGAGAAGGAAGAGATGGTGACGTTATAGAATATCAGGTAGATCGAACGTACATACCAGATTCTTGCTGAGTTTTTTTGGAAAATGACCTTTTAAAAATATATTTCCCAATTCACTTTGAAAAGCAAAGTACTTTATAATATATTTGTTCCACAAACTACTTACCTAAAGAACCAGGACTATGCTTAGTCAAAACAAACGACTGATCGGGATTGTGCTCACCGTAGCGCTTTTGCTGTCTGGACCATTCATCGCAATGCAGTTTACCCCTGAGGTGAACTGGACGCTATCTGATTTTATTGTTGCTGGTGGCCTATTGCTCGGCACGGGTCTGGCGTGTGAATTAGTAATCAGGAACGTTAACAGACTGAGTTACAGGGTAGCCATCTGTGGAGCGATTCTGGTAATCCTTGTTCTAATTTGGGTGGAGCTGGCTGTCGGTATTTTCGGTTCACCACTGGCTGGCAGTTAGATTTAAAGAGGGCATAGCAACTTCCTTATAAATCAGGCTATAGTGATGTCAGGTTTACGAATTTGACATTCGTTAAGATGGCTTGTACAAGAATAAAAATCAATAGGTACTGGCAGTAGCATCAGTACCGAATAGGCTTAAGGTATGATTAGGTGTACGTTTTAAAGAAACAGGCTATACTCATACAATGGTCACCAAGGCACTTCTAGTCACAGCATTGATCGTCCTTCAGGTAACGTCAGTTTTTTCGCAAAACAGAGTGCCGGTTATCAGAGAGAACGTACCCTTGGACTCTATTCGACTGAGTGACCCGTTTATTCTCGCGGATAAATCTACGTCGATGTACTACATGCCGGGAACGGGGGGCATGTTATGGAAGAGCAAAGACCTGAGAAACTGGACTGGCCCGTTCATCGTAGCCAGAACTGACCCTGACTCCTGGATGGGCAAGAGTCCGATGATCTGGGCCGCAGAACTGCACGCGTATAAAGATAAGTACTACTATTTTGCTACGTTCACCAATCGGGAGGTGAAAATTGATACGGTTGGCGAGAATGTCATCGAACGACGGGCTAGTCATATTCTAGTCAGCGACAAAGCGGAGGGGCCTTACATGCCCATGAAAGACCCGGTTTATCTGCCTGCCGACAAACCTACGTTAGATGGTACTTTTTGGGTTGACAAAGACGGGAAACCGTATATGGTGTACTGTTATGAATGGCTGCAAAACCTGAACGGAACCATGGAGAAAATTGAGCTTAAGCCCGATTTGAGTGGTTCGATAGGTGAGGGGAAATTGCTTTTTCGAGCTAGCGATAGTCCCTGGAGTCGTGAGAAATCGACAGGTGGCCCGAATAAAGTAACGGATGGCCCCTTTTTATTCCGTACGGGAACCGGCAGGCTCGGCATGATCTGGACCAGTTGGATTGATGATGTGTATACACAAGGGATTGTTTATTCGAAAGGCGGTACGCTGGATGGCCCCTGGGAGCACGAGAAAGAGCCGATTACACCACCTAATTTCGGTCATGGAATGCTTTTTCAAACACTAACCGGTAAATGGCTGATGTCTGTACACAGTCATCGAAACAGCAACGGTCGTTATATCCGGAACCCCCATTTGTTCGAGGTCGACTTTTCGGGCGATAAGCTGATCGTCGGTAAGCCATATCTTCCGTAGCGAACTTATCAGGAAGCTTTGGGATACATGGTGGTTTATTTATGACAGGTCTTTGATAAAACAGACGATCCGCACGACTTCGTGGAATCCTGACTTTTTATGAAAATCTATACTGGCTAAATTTGTTATCTCCGTGTCAGAGGCAATCTGCTTTACTCCTTTTTGTGTAGCCCAATCTTCTGCTACCAAGACCAGCTCTTTTGCGATATACTGT
Source organism: Spirosoma pollinicola (assembly GCF_002831565.1). NCBI lineage: Bacteria > Pseudomonadati > Bacteroidota > Cytophagia > Cytophagales > Cytophagaceae > Spirosoma > Spirosoma pollinicola. Next base: position 1,883,324 of record NZ_CP025096.1, read on the forward strand.
TTCCGATAATCGGGTTTTACATAGATGCCTTCAATATAGGCAACTGGTAAATCAGCAGAACCCTCAACATAATCATGCCGAATACTTATAAGTATAAAGGCAACATACTCTCCCCCAACACTTGCCAGATAGCAAGCGTCGTTTGTTGAATCGAGAATACGGGCATAATTTTCTAACTCTTCATCAAGGAGACATTCTGGCCATAGTTCCAGAACAAGCTCAACGACAGCATTGATAGTATGCGTTGACAGTGATTCAATATCCATTTTAGAGTTGATCTATTCTGTAAGCTAACTCTAAATTGCTGTTTGTCATTTATTGCCTTAAGTGATTTGTTAGCAGTACTACAGAGCGCAAAAAGGAAGATGTACTTTGAAACGAACCATAACACTTTTCTAATGATTTGCCAATGCCTGACTCCCACAAAAAAAGTCCGGCAACTGACGATGCCGGACTTTTTAGTTCCTTGTTGAAGGGTGAAAACCTATAAGGTCACAACGACCTTACAGGTTTAGAGGAATTACATATTAATCCACTGCAATCATCGAAACAGCTTTGGCTTCGAGTGTCGTTTCGCCCATAAGGTAGCAGTCGGCGGCACGGGCGGCTTCGCGGCCTTCCGAGATCGCCCAAACCACCAGTGATTGTCCACGGCGCATGTCCCCGGCAGCAAAAACTTTTGGGTTTGTTGTCATTTGGTAATTTACGGCCTTTACGTTTCCACGCTCGTCGTACTCAACGCCCAGATCGTCGAGCAAGCCGTTGTGCTGTGGATGCAGGAAACCTGCGGCCAACAGCGCAAGTTCGCAGGGAACGTCGCGCTCAGAACCGGGTAACTCAACCATTTGCATGCGTCCGTTCTCGTTTTTCCAGGTCAGATCAACAATACGCAGGGCTTTCAGATTACCGTTTTCGTCGCCGATAAATTCTTTCGTGTTGATCGACCAATGCCGGTCACAGCCTTCCTCGTGCGAGGTGCTGGTACGAAGCATCATTGGCCAGTTAGGCCATGGCGTGTTTTCGGCCCGGTCTTTGGGCGGCATTGGCATCAGCTCAATTTGGGTCACACTGGCTGCTCCGTGCCGGTTGGAGGTACCCACACAGTCGGAGCCGGTATCGCCACCACCAATGACAACCACGTTTTTGTGGGTCGCCAGCAGTTCACCATCGCCGTATTTTGCACCCTGATGATCGACTTCTATCGGCAAGTTTGCGTTGCGTTTGTTCTGCTGGCTCAGAAATTCCATAGCGGGATAAATCCCTTTGAGGTTCCGGCCCGGAATAGGCAGATCGCGCGGAACAGTTGAGCCGCCCGTCAGCATCACCACATCGAACTGTTCGAGCAGGTCGTTCGCTTTTATGTCGACGCCAACATTAACATTAGTTTTGAATGTAATGCCTTCGGCTTCCATCACTGCCAACCGACGGTCGATGGTCCATTTTTCCAGTTTGAAATCAGGAATACCGTAGCGGAGTAACCCACCAAGCTGATCGGCGCGTTCAAATAGGGTAACGGAATGACCCGCTTTATTCATCTGCGTGGCAGCCGCTAGTCCGGCAGGGCCAGAGCCAACAACAGCGACCTGTTTGCCTGTCCGTTCTTTCGGTGGTTTTGGCGACACATAACCCCGTTCAAACGCTACTTCGGCAATTGATTTCTCAATAAACTCGATGGCAACGGGTGGTTTGTTAATGCCCAGTACACACGACGCTTCGCAGGGGGCAGGACAAATACGACCTGTAAACTCCGGGAAGTTGTTGGTCGTTGCCAGAATTTCGTAGGCATATGCCCAGTTCTGTTCATATACCGCGTCGTTGAACTCGGGAATAATGTTGCCTAATGGACAGCCGCTATGGCAGAACGGCGTGCCGCAATCCATACAGCGGGCAGCCTGCCGTTGCGAGTCCTGTTCAGAAAACTGGACTTCAATTTCCTTGTAGTCATGAATCCGCTCCTGCGGATCGCGCTTTTTGGGTAGTTCGCGCGTAAATTCTAAAAATCCGGTAGGTTTTCCCATAATAGTACTACGCAATTACCCGTGCGTCACATCAACCGTTATATCCTGATAAACAATATTTTTGTCGCGAATCTGATCGGCCAGCGAGATGCCCCGTCCGGCAAGTGCCTTCTCGAAGTCGCCGGGCATAACCTTTACGAACTGATTAATTTGATCGTTCCAGTTCTGAATCAGATTCAAGGCCACATTACTCGTTGTGTACTGAAAATGCTTCTCAACGTACTCGCGAACGATACCCTGATCTTCGTCGGTCAGACGCTCCAGATTTACCATCTCCCGGTTTACTTTCGAGGCAAACGTGCCGTCCTGATCAAAGACATACGCTACTCCCCCCGACATACCGGCGGCAAAGTTGCGGCCTGTTTGGCCAAGAATGATAACCAGACCACCTGTCATATATTCGAGGCCGTGGTCGCCTACACCTTCCACAACAACTTTAGCGCCTGAGTTACGAACACCGAAACGTTCACCAGCCATACCCCGAATGAAGGCTTCGCCCGAGGTGGCTCCATAGAAGGATACGTTTCCGACAATGCTGTTTTCTTCCGGTTTAAATTGGGCTGTCCGGTCGGGATACACGATCAGTTGGGCACCGCAAAGCCCTTTGCCGAAGTAGTCATTGGCATCGCCTTCGAGTTCGAGTTTAATACCCGCCGTAGCAAAGGCCCCAAAGCTCTGTCCGGCTGTTCCGCGTAGTTTGACGTGAATCGTACTGTCGGGCAATCCAGGGCCGCCGTACACCTTCGAAATTTCATTGGACAACATGGTACCAATGCTCCGGTCAATGTTTTGTACGGTGAACTCGCCATACATCGATTCGCCAGACTCCAGCGCAGGCTGGGCAAGGTCGATCAGTTTCCGGTCGAGCACATCGTCCAGATAATGGTTTTGTTCTTCCTGTTTGTATAGCGCTACATCAAGGTTCGTTGGTTCTTTGAAGAGTAACGCGTTGAGGTTAACCTTCTTGTATTTCCAGTGAGGTAGGTTCTCACGCAGTTCGAGCATCTGCGCCTGACCAACCATTTCGTTGATAGTGCGGAAACCCAACTCGGCCATAATTTCGCGCAGTTCCGTTGCCAGGAAGGTGAACATGTTCACTACGTGTTCAGGCTTACCCGTAAAGAGCGCGCGCAATTCCTTGTTCTGCGTAGCTACACCAACCGGACAGGTGTTGAGGTGACATTTACGCATCATGATACAACCTGTGGCCACCAGCGCAGCCGTGGCAACACCAAATTCTTCGGCACCGAGCAGGGCGGCAATCGCCAGGTCACGACCTGTGCGCATTTGCCCATCGGCCTGTACCGTTACGCGGCCACGGAGTTTGTTCCGCACCAGCGTTTGGTGTGCTTCGGCCAGACCCAGTTCCCATGGCAAACCCGCGTGACGAATCGACGACAGGGGAGATGCTCCCGTTCCACCATCGTGGCCCGAAATCAGTATATGGTCGGCGTGGGCTTTGGCAACCCCGGCGGCAATTGTACCCACACCTGCTTCCGACACAAGCTTAACGCTGATCCGGGCGGCCCGGTTGGCGTTTTTAAGGTCAGAAATAAGCTGCGCCAAGTCCTCAATCGAGTAAATATCGTGGTGAGGAGGGGGCGAAATCAGGCCGACACCAGGTGTCGAGTGGCGCGTCCGGCCAATCCAGTCATCGACTTTAAAGCCGGGTAGCTGACCACCCTCGCCGGGTTTAGCACCCTGCGCCATTTTGATCTGAAGTTCGCGGGCGTTGGTCAGGTAATAACTCGTTACGCCAAAACGGCCTGAGGCAACCTGCTTAATACCCGAATTCATGCTGTCGCCATTGGCAAGGGGCGTATAGCGGAGTTCATCTTCGCCACCTTCACCCGAGTTGCTTTTGCCGCCAATGCGGTTCATGGCAATAGCCAGAGTGGTATGCGCTTCCCATGAAATAGAACCGAACGACATGGCACCCGTAGCAAACCGCTTGAAGATGCTTTCGATGGGTTCAACTTCATCAACCGGAATTGATTTTCCCTTCTTAAACCTTAGCAGACCCCGCAGCGTAATGGCTTTCTGCGTCTGGTCGTCAATAAGTTTAGAGTATTTCTTAAATATCGAGTAGTCGTTCTTTTGTGTCGATTGTTGCAGCAGGTGAATAGTATCGGGGTTGAAGATGTGCTTTTCGCCCCGCTGTTTCCACTGGTAAATTCCACCTACTTCGAGCCGGGGAGCTGATACGGGCATATCCGGGAACGCCACGCAGTGCCGCACCAGAATCTCGCGTGCCATCTCGTCCAGACCCATACCGCCAATGCGCGAAACGGTTCCGGTGAAGTAGCGGCTAACCACTTCTTCGTTCAGACCAAGGCATTCGAAAATCATGGCACCCTGATACGATTGCAGAGTAGAGATACCCATCTTCGAGAAGATTTTGAGTAACTCGCCATTTACTGCCTTGATATAGTTCTTGAAGAGTTTGTCAATGTCGTAATCGACCTGCAACAACCCTTTCTCCTTCATGTTGGCAATCGTTTCGAATGCCATGTAGGGATTTACGCCCGATGCGCCGTAGCCAATCAGCGTAGCCACATGGTGCGTTTCCCAAACGTCGCCCGCTTCGACTACAATACCAACTTTACCCCGCAGGCCCTGACGAATCAGGTAGTGGTGAATGGCTGCCGTAGACAGCAGTGACGGAATAGGCGCGTGGCTGGAGTCGATTGCGCGGTCTGACAGAACGAGAATCGAGTAACCATCCTGAATGGCATCTTCGGCATAGCGACAGATACGGTCGAGGGCGCGTTCCAAGGATTTACCTTCTCCATCAGCCGTAAACAGGCAGTTGATGGTTTTTGCCTGGAAATTAGGCTTGTCGATAAACCGCAGTTTGTCAAACTCTTTGGTCGTTAACACCGGCTGATCTAACTCAACCTGACGGCAATGTTTCGGCGATTCGCTCAGCAGGTTGTAGGTAGCGCCTACAAACGAAATCAACGACATGATCGACCGTTCCCGAATTGAGTCGATAGGCGGGTTGGTCACCTGGGCGAACAACTGCTTGAAGTAATGACTCATATGCTGGCTCTGCTCCGATAGAATTGCCAACGGGACATCGGTACCCATTGAGCCTAAAGCTTCCTTGCCCGTTTCGACCATTGGGGCCAGAATCATGCGAAGGTCTTCAGACGTAAAGCCAAAGGCCTGCTGCATCCGAAGCAGTTTCGCCGGATCATAATTGCTATACGTCCGAATGGGCGCTTCTAGATCCTGAATCCGTACTTTATTTTCGTCAAGCCATTTTTGGTACGGCTGACGTCCGGCCATCTCGGCCTTGATTTCTTCATCGGCGACAATCCGTCCCTGTTCCATATCGACTAGGAACATTTTGCCGGGTTGTAGGCGTCCTTTTGATACCACAGTTGCGGGGTCAATATCCAGAACGCCAACTTCAGAGGCCATGATAACCACGTCTTCGTTGGTCACCCAGAAACGCGACGGACGAAGGCCATTACGGTCGAGGGTTGCGCCTACGATGCGGCCATCGGTAAAGGAAATCGACGCCGGGCCATCCCAGGGTTCAATAAGGGCCGCGTGGAACTCGTAGAACGCCTTCCGAATGGGATCCATGTGTTCGTTGCCATCCCAGGCTTCCGGAACGAGCATCATCATCACGTGCGGCAACGACCTTCCGCTCATGACGAGTAGTTCGATGGCGTTGTCGAGGTTAGCTGAGTCGGACTGACGCTGGTCGCAAATGGGCAACAGCATATCCATTTCGTCTTTCGTAAACTTAGCCGATTCCAGTAAACCCTCAGCGGCTTTCATCCAGTTCACGTTTCCGCGAACCGTGTTGATTTCACCATTGTGGGCAATATAGCGGAACGGCTGGGCCAGTTTCCAGGACGGAAATGTATTGGTCGAGAAGCGTGAATGCACGACACCAAGAGCCGACACGACCTCTTCGTTCTGAAGGTCAGGGAAATAAGGCTCCAGTTGAAGCGTCGTTAATTGACCCTTATACGTAATGGTACGGCATGAAAGCGACGAGAAATAGAACGTATCGACACCAGCAATGGTCTCATTAATGATACGGGTGCTATAATTCCGAAGGATATACAGTTTACGCTCGAAGTCTTCGGCGTTCGTAACGTCGGTTGGGCGTTTAATAAACACCTGTTCCATTTGGGGTTCTGCCGACCGTGACCCGTTGCCTAGATCACTGTTGTTGACCGGCACGATACGGTAACAAAGCAGTTCCAGCCCAAGCATTTTCATTTTCCGATTCAGTACGGCCCGGCATTCTTCGCGGAGCCATACATCTTTCGGAAAATACACCATACCTACGCCATATTCGAGCGCAGGAGGTAGGTGAACGCCTAGTTTACGGGTTTCGTCTACAAAAAATTCGTGCGGAATCTGGATAAGCAAACCGGCTCCATCGCCGGAATTTGGCTCGGACCCTACTGCACCCCGGTGCTCCATACGCCGAAGCATCTGAAGGGCATCCGCAACAATTTTGTGAGACTTGCGGCCTTTAATATGGGCCACAAAGCCGATACCGCAGTTGTCGTGTTCGAACTCAGGGCGGTAAAGTCCCGCCGATTGGTCAACCTGATCAGACATGGTCGTAACAGTGTTGGATTAGGCCGCTATTTATCGACTCTAATTGACAGAATCGCAATAAATAGGGGTGAAAATTAAGAAAATCTAAATTTACAGGTAGCCCGGCGTGTAAAAAAAACAGAAGATATTAGCCGGGCTGACGGGCGTTTGTGACAAAGTCACGCAATATACTACTAAAAAAATTTGGCAAAAATCGCTTTTGTCGGAATTTAATAGTAGACGGTACTAATTGTGAAATTGGTTATAAATGTTCTTGAAATATGCCAACTTTAGTGAACCCTTTTGCCTGTTTTCTAGGGTTAAATGACTTTTATGTCACTAAGAATTGACTCTATTTGTTCCGAAAAGGTCTATTCAAAACAGATACATAAAAGAATGGAGGCAGTTATAGAATTAGTTGTCTGACTTTACCACCTTTCCGCCAATCATGACAAACTTCACTTGTTGAAGCTCTGTAATGTCAGTTAATGGATCGCCCTTTACCGCAATAATATCGGCAAGCTTTCCGGCTTCGATAGTACCCAGGTCTTTTTCTTTACCCAATAGTTCGGCGTTGACCTTGGTGCCTGCTTGTATAGCCTGCATAGGGGTCATGCCTAATTTGATAAGTTCGGCAAATTCACGGGCTGGAAACGTAGCTGGAAAACCTACATTATCGGTCCCCAATCCTATCTTGACACCTTTTCGAATAGCCAGTGAAAGCATTTTGCTCTTTGTATTTTCGTCTTTCTCGTGCTTCCCTAATTGAACGGCTTTCGCCAGTGCTTTACTGTTGAAGTATTTTTCCTGGAAGAAAAGGTCAACAGAAAGGGTTGGGATCAGATAGGTGCCGTTTTTGAGCATGAGGTCGATGCCCTCTTCGTCTATGTATGAAGCATGCTCGATGGAACGAACCCCCGCCCGAACGGCCATCTTGATGCCCTCGGTGGCGTGGGCATGAGCCATAACGGGCCTGTGTCGCCGGTTGGCTTCTTCCATTACCGCTGTCAATTCTTCCGAACTGAAATGTACATCCTGTGGATTGTCGCCAACGGTCATGAACGCGCCTGTAACCATTATTTTGATCCAGTCGCTGCCGTGCTTTATCTCTTCCCGTACGGCTTTCCGCATTTCGTCCGGCCCGTTGGCAATTAAACCGTCGGCAATGATGGGTTGCTCATAAGACGTGAAATTAATGTCGCCACCACCACCGGTCACGGAAATATAGTGTCCGGCTCCGTAAATATGTGGGCCTGTAAACAAGCCTTTGTTAATGGCATTGCGTATGTCGAACTGCGCATAAGCTACATCGGCGTCACCCGCAATTCGTAACGTTGTCCAGCCTGCCTGCAACAAGTCCTGCATGATTTTTAACCCTTCCAGAGCTTTCTGGGCCGAGGATCGCCGTAAATGATCGATCTGATAATCGTCTTTGTCGATGAACGGGTGGACGTGGGCGTCGATTAGACCGGGGAGTACGGTGAAGTCACCGAGATCAATAACGGAGGCATCTTTCGGTATAATGTCTTTACTGCCGACCGCTATAATTCGATCTGCTTCAATCACTATCGCTGCGTTTTGGACAATCTTTCCTGTACCGTCAATTAAGCGTTTACAGAGCAGAGCGGTCTTCTGTGCGAATGCGCCTGTGCTGAGACAACAGGCTATGAGAAAACGAAGACCATAGCGTTTTAACCTCATAAGCTAGTTAAGAGACAAGTATTGGGTAGAATTTAGGCAGTAGTTGAGTAAAGTCAGCGCTAAACGATGTGTCCGGTTTGACCAGGGGCTGGGCAAGAAGACAGGCACGACAGTTTATGGAAAATGAACAGTTCGCAGAAAGTCTGTTCCCTCAAAAATAAGTAAAAAAAAGAAGCGTAAACCAGTAAATAGGCATAAAAAAAGCCGCTCAATTAAGCGGCTTTGATATTTTGTGATCCGGCTGGGATTCGAACCCAGGACCCATACATTAAAAGTGTATTGCTCTACCAGCTGAGCTACCAGATCATTTCCCGTTTCAATAAACGTGCTGTTCGTCGTTTGGGAATGCAAAAGTAGGCTTTTGTTTTCATTAACGCAAGTATTGGTTAAAAAAAAAAGTTAATTGACCAGTGAGTTTTACCGCTTCTACCGCTTCCCTAACATCATGAACACGTAGAATAGAAGCCCCTTTATGGAGCGCGACTGTGTTCAGAACAGTAGTGCCATTTAAGGCTTCATCGGCACTGATGTTCAGGGTTTTCCAAATAGTTGTTTTGCGTGATAAGCCAACCAGTACAGGTTCCTCGAATAGGTTGAAATTCTGTAGGTGACTGAGCATCTCAAAATTTTGTGTCGGTGTCTTTGCAAAGCCGAAGCCGGGGTCTAAGATGATGTCCTTTTGGCCTAACGACCGAAGTTCAGCCAATCGGATCGCTAATTCGTCAATTACTTCGGTTGTTACGTTCGTGTAAGTTGCCATCGACTGCATGGTTTGGGGCGTGCCGCGCATATGCATCAGAATATACGGAACGCCCAACCCGGCAACAGTACCGAACATGGCCGGGTCCAACGTGCCGCCCGACACGTCATTTATGAGTGACGCCCCTGAATCGACTGCCTGCCGTGCTACCGAAGCTCGAAATGTATCAATGGAGATTAACGCATTGGGGAAGTTTTCCAGAATGGCTGTAATAACTGGCAGCACCCTATCAGCTTCTTCGTCCGGACTAACGTCTGCCGCACCGGGCCGGGTTGAGTAGCCTCCTATGTCTAAAAATGTGGCTCCTTCATGAAGCATTCGTTCGGCAGTAGCGAGGGTCATTTCAACCGAAACGCGGCTATTGGCGAAGAATGAGTCGGGGGTAATGTTTAAAATTCCCATCACTGCGGGTGTGGCTAAATCGACCAGCCGCCCCCGGCAGTTCAGTGTTTTTTTCGTAACTTTCGGCATAAAATCAGTTTTGGTTTACGGTTTTTGGGATACGGTAAACGAGCCTTAAACGATGGTAAACTGAAGACCGTAAACAGAAAACCGTGCATAATACCGAATTCGAATATCGGCAGGTTATCCAACGCTGCAAAGATTTATTTTTGAAAAAGAACCAGGACTACGGTACGGCCTGGCGTATTTTACGACTGTCGAGCATCACCGACCAGATTTTTATAAAAGCGCAGCGCATCCGTACTCTACAGGAAACGGGCGTTAGCCGCGTAGGAGAGGGGATTGAACCCGAGTTTGTAGGCATTATCAACTACTGCGTTATGGCTCTGATTCAGATGCAGTTGCTTTCCGACAAGCGCACAGAGATTCCCACCGACGAACTCGAAAAACTATACGACCACGAAATTGGCCGGGTTATTGAACTGCTTTTTGCCAAAAACCATGATTACGGCGAAGCGTGGCGCGATATGCGGGTTAGCTCAATGACCGATATTATTTTGATGAAACTCCTGCGTACCAAGCAAATTGAGGACAATCAGGGCAGCACATTGGTATCCGAAGGCGTTGATGCCAATTATATGGATATGATCAACTACGCCGTTTTTTGTTTGATAAAAATGACAAACGAGTTAAAAATGAAGAGTGAAAAATGAAGCGTATAAGTACATGGCTTTCAGACTAGACGTTGTCTTATTCTTCACTTTTAACTCTTCATTCTTAACTGTATATCTGTACTATGAATCCAACGACATCGCAACCTAAAATTAAAACTGGCACGCCCCCCATGCTGATTGCCGCCCGTGTCGCCCGTATTCTGGTCGGTATCGTGTTTATATTCTCAGGCTTAATCAAGCTCAACGACCCCGTTGGCACACAAATCAAGTTTGAGGAGTATTTCGAAGTCTTTGCGCAGGATCTACCGTTCATGCATGATTTCTTTATGGCACTGGTGCCGTTTACTTTAGCCATGTCGGTGCTGTTTTGTGCGGCTGAAGTAATTCTGGGGGTGGCCTTACTGGCATCGTATAAGCCCAAAGTGACGGTCTGGCTACTGTTTTTCCTGATCGTTTTCTTCACCTTTTTGACCTTCTACTCGGCTTACTTCGATCGAGTTACAGATTGCGGTTGTTTCGGCGATGCCATTAAACTCAAACCCTGGACCTCGTTCAGTAAAGACATTGTCCTGATGGTGCTTATTCTGTTCATCATTGGTCACCGAAATCGCCTTCGCTCCCGTAATACGGGCTGGCTGGTTGGACTGACCATAGTGCTGACGCTGGGCCTGGGTATTTATGCTGTTGAGTTTTTGCCGCCAATCGATATGTTACCCTATGCCGTTGGGAAGAGCATTCCGGCGGGGATGAAGCCCTCAGAACCCTTGCGGTATAAGTATCTGATGGAAAAAAACGGGAAGACATCAGAATTCGAGCAGTACCCATCCGATACGACATACAAGTTCAAGGAGATGATTCTGGTGAATCAGAATGCCAAGCCAAAAATTACCGATTACCGCATTTGGGACGATACCGGCGATTTTACGCAGGAAACGTTTGTGGGTAATAAACTCTTTATCATCGTTAAAAACACGAAAGATATTGATGCGGGCAGTTTGCCTGCCATTCGTGCATTAGAAGAGGGATTACAGGGTTCAACGGTGAAACCATACATCCTTACGTCAACCAGCGATGATGAAATCAAGGCGTTCCGGAAGGAGTTTCAATTAGAGTCGATTCCCTATTATAAAGCAGATGCCACTGTATTGAAAACCATTATGCGTTCCAATCCGGGCACCTGGCTGTTGAGCAATGGCGTGGTACGGGGCAAATGGCATTTTAATTCAACGCCGGATGCGGCCGAAATTAAGGATTTAGTGAAGTAGGTGAAGTGGGAGTATTGTTGAGATTGGTTAATTACACCCATTTCACCCATTTAACTAAATTCACTACGAATGAAAAATATCTTCCTGATTGGCATGCCATCGTCTGGCAAAAGTACGTTGGGTAAACGAATTGCAGATGCCCTGCATTACCGTTTTATTGATACCGATAAATTGATTGTTCGGGAGGAAGGCCGGACTGTGGCCGAGATTTTCGCCGAGTCGGGAGAGGCCTATTTTCGGGAGGCCGAACGCCGTGTGTTACGAACAATTAAGCCGGGCGGCAGTTTCGTGGTGTCGACAGGTGGTGGAATGCCCTGTTTTCATGAGAACATGGACTATATCAATGCAACGGGGGTATCCGTGTTTCTAGATGTACCCGTAGACATACTTGTGAAGCGGATAACGGCCCACGCCCAGGAAGATCGGCCTCTTAACAATGCTGCCGATCCTCAACTAGCCGCTGTTTTAAGAGGGCGGCATGAACATAGATATCCAATCTACTCCCAGGCCCATGTCACGATTTCCGGAGAGACAACGGAGGACGAAATTCTGCGACGAATAGGCAAGTTGCTCTAAACGTAAAAAGGCGGCCATGTGGCCGCCTTTTTACGTTTAGAGCTGATCGTTTAGAAAAACACACCAAACGAAAGCATCACATTTGTACTTTTGTTAGTAGTCGCTAATGTTGGCGTATCCACATCGTTTGGTAGTTGAAATGGAGTGAATCCAGATTTGTACGTCATGTAAGTACCTGACAGGTCAGCAAAAAAGCGGTCGTTGCGAACGCCCAACCCTGCAGACAACTGTAATTTGTCGCGGTCTGTTTTTGCCACCCGATCAAGTGCGATTTTATAAGGACTTGGCATATAACCAACACCCGCCCGCAGCCTGAGAAAACCTGCTCTGATTTCAGCACCCGCCCGTAAGTTCACAACGTTCTGATACGTTTCCTGAACAAATCCTTTCACATCATTTCTGAAGTCAACATTGTCCTGCTGGTTTGTAAAGGCAGAGGTCCGCACCCGCATTCCCTGATAGCCAACATACTCAGCCGTTGCAGTAAGGAAGCCAATTTTGCCCTTACCAAGAAAATAGGTAGCACCACCTGATGCCCGCAAAGGTGTTTGCAGTGAATACTGAAAGTTGTTGGATGGGTCGAGTACATCTACACTGTTCGCCTTCAACGTAATGTTTGCTGAATTTGGACTTAGGGTAACAGCCGAAAGTGTCTGAGTAAACGCTTCATTCGCACTTGAAAAAGTAGGGGTAACGACTGTAGCACCAATCTGCAAATCGGAGCTTAACTTATATATTAAGCCAAGGGTAGCATTGATTCCGTTTCCTTTTACACTCAAGTTGTTGGTTTGACCATAATTTGAGAACACAGTGCCATTGATTGGACTTTCCAGGAAAATATATTCGGAAGAATAATTCAAGCGAGTTAACGCTATAGAACCACCTATGTAAAGCTTGTCATCTAAATTCCCGGCATAAGCTATCGACCACTGGGAGTGTGCTCCCGAGCGGCTGAGCGTCGCACGCTGGTCTTTTTGCTTTGTAGCATCGAAACGAGTGTATGGTGGCCCGGAACCATTAGTACCCAGGTCGGTAGGGTTGATCAGAAATAAGCCGTAAGCAGCCGCTTCCCTAAAATCAGCACTTCGATCGCCGGGGAAAAAACCATCACTCAACTCGGCTTCACTATATTGGGCACTGTTAGCCGCGTTGGCGTACGTTTGAGCGATAGACGAGTTTGGGTTGTTGTTCAATCCACGGGCATTCGTATAATCGAAAAAGTTGGCCGACTGTGAGTAGGTAACCCCGAACGCCGTTCGGCGCCAGCGTCCACCTCTGTCCGATTTGCCCGCCAGAATCAAGCCCAGTTGACCTATGCTTAGTTTGCCCCCTGTGCTGTTTGTCTGTTGGCCCAGAAACGAATTTTGGTTGTTAACCGACGTAAACGTTGGGCTTATGCTCAACTCAGAGCGGTTGTAAAAGGCTAAGCCAGCGGCATTGCCAAACAGATTGCTGGCATCGCCACCAAGAGCGGCATGATTTCCGCCAAGAGCCCGAAATCTGGCAGTACCCGTTTGCCCGAAATCAGAATACCGGAAGGCATCATCGGCATAATCAAAAGCGGCCCCCTGACCAAATGCCAGTGGTGATAATAGCACAAGGGCTACTGAAAAAAAGAACTGTTTGTTCATGTTTATAAAGCGATTGGTGGCGTGTACTACGGTTATAGGGCTTAGAACAACTAAACGTCAGAACGTTTAATGGGGTATCTAACAAATTCGTAGCCAGCGCAACAAATACAAAACGAAAATCCCCGCTAATTGTCCTAATTAGCGGGGATTTTTTTATAAAAATTTAAAAAACTATCGTGGACCACGTCCGCCACCACCACTGGAGTGACTGGCACCTCCGCCGGATGAAACCCCGCCACTTCCACCACTGTAACTAGGGGCACTATAGCTACGGCTTGGCGCGCTATAGCTTGGTTGCGACTGCTGGAAGCTGCCCCGGCTTTGGCTTTGATACGAAGGCTGTTGATAGCTGGGTTGCGCCTGTTGTTGATAGCCGCTTCGTCCGCTATTGCCATTACTATACCCGCTGGTTCCGGTAGATGGCGTGTAACTACCCCGGCTACTTTCGCGTGGGCGAGCATAGTAGGTATTGTTGCCCGAGTTACTGTTGTAGGAAGGTGCCGTGGCGGCCGTGTTGCCAGAACGTCCATTTCCACTCGAACTGTTGTCGTAATAATACGACCCTCGGCTGCTACCATTGCTTGGACGAGCATAATACCCATCGCTGTTTCCACGGTTGGTAGCTGAGCCTGTATTGGCGCTGCGACCACCATTTGGGTTATATGTACGAGCCGTATTGTCGAAGGGCGCATTGAAGCGTCCTGCCGAACGGTCATTTGTCCGATTGTATGTCCGATTGCGATACGGGTCGGCACCGGTTACATATCCATTGTTGATGTAGCCCGAATTGCCGTAATAGCCACCGTAGTAGTTATTATAGAAAGGTGAATAGAATGGGCTGTAGCCACCGTAACCACCAAATCCACCGTAGGCATACGAACTATAGAAGGGATCATATCCATATCCGAATGGCGAATATCCGAAAGAACTGCCATAATAGGGAGAATAGAAAGGACTGCCGAAGCCCATGCCGAAGCTATTATACCCACCGTATCCACCAAAGGCACCCATGCCTAAACCAAGGCCGAGACCGCTATAAAAACCGGTGTTGTTGAAACCCCAGCGATTCCAGCTGTAAGCCGATGTCATAGCAGAATTATAGCCATTTGCGAAACCCGAGTTGTAAGCACTCGTTCCCGTATCATTCCAGCCCGGATCGGGCGACAGACCCCGGTTTAACTTGCGGGCGCTCAAATCCGCATAATATTCATCGGTATTAGAGCTGTTATTCGTGCTGTATTGCTGGTCATCGACGTAATCCGGGTTGGCATTACGTGAACGTTGCTGCTGACGGTCGAGCCGTTGTTGCTGCCGCGAGTTTTGCGGAGCAACCGAAGAGTAGTCAGACGAGTTGCTGGCATACACGGCTGCGTTGCCGGAATTACCATACAAATCATCCGTTTCACCGGCATTCTGCGCTGTTTTTTGACTGGAGCTACAACTCCAGATGCCCATCAGCGCAGCCAGTGATAAATAGCGATATAAGGGTTGCGTTTTCATTTGGCCAGAGAATTGGTGTAATAAAGGCTCATATTGAGAACTGTTTCAATATATAACACAGGAATCACGTGTTTGATTACAAAAATAGACTAAAAACCTATCTTTGCAAGTTCACAGGTATTAGATTCCAAATTGTTAGTAAAGGTTTAATCCCATTTAAAATAAAGTTGTAAATAGTCCTCTGAGAGCCTATACTTTGCATTCTAGCTGGTGTTGGTAATCGATGTCTGTTTATGACCCGTTCATGCATGGCAAAATCGCTTCCTTCCCGTAGTGAAAACTACTCCGAGTGGTATAATGAGTTAATTAAGAGAGCCGACATGGCCGAAAATTCGGCGGTGAGAGGTTGTATGGTTATAAAACCGTATGGCTACGCAATCTGGGAAAAAATGCAGCGGGCTCTGGACGATATGTTCAAAGAAACCGACCACCAGAATGCCTATTTCCCATTGTTTATTCCCAAATCATTTTTGAGCAAGGAAGCCTCCCACGTGGAGGGTTTTGCCAAGGAATGTGCCGTTGTGACGCATTACCGTCTTAAAAATGCCGAAGATGGCTCTGGCGTTATCGTTGATCCCGACGCCAAGCTGGAGGAAGAGCTTATTGTGCGGCCAACATCGGAAACGGTGATCTGGAGTACCTATAAAAACTGGATTCAATCGTACCGCGATCTGCCATTGCTCATTAACCAATGGGCCAACGTGGTGCGCTGGGAAATGCGTACCCGTATTTTTCTGCGCACGACAGAATTTTTGTGGCAGGAGGGACATACGGCCCACGCCACCCGTGAGGAGGCTGAGTTTGAGACGCGTCAAATGCTTGACATTTATGCGACATTTGCGGAAGAGTGGATGGCGATGCCCGTGATCAAAGGCAGCAAAACGGCCAACGAACGATTTGCCGGGGCAGATGATACGTTATGTATCGAAGCCATGATGCAGGATGGAAAGGCCCTCCAGGCAGCTACATCGCACTTTCTGGGTCAAAATTTCGCTAAAGCTTTCGATGTTCAATTTTTGAACAAACAAAACCAACTGGACTATGTGTGGGGTACATCCTGGGGCGCATCGACCCGGTTGATGGGCGCACTCATTATGGCGCACTCCGACGATGATGGTCTGGTACTGCCACCAAAACTGGCCCCTATTCAGGTGGTCATCGTGCCGATATACCGTACTAACGAACAACTCGAACAACTTACCGCCAAAATCAAACCGTTGGTTCAGGAATTGAAAAAAGCAGGTATTTCGGTTAAGTACGACAATTCTGATGCCAACAAACCCGGCTGGAAGTTTGCGGAATACGAACTTCGGGGTGTACCGGTTCGGCTGGCTATGGGTGGCCGTGATCTGGAAAACGGTACGGTCGAAATTGCCCGTCGTGATTTAAAAACTAAGGAAACGGTCCCCTTCGATGGATTGACTGAGCGCATTAAATCCCTGCTTGACGATATTCAGGAAACGATTTATAACCGAGCCAAATCCTTCCGTCAGGAGAATACATTTAAGGTCGACACCTTTGAGCAGTTTCAGGAACAACTCGAAAAAGGCGGCTTTTTGCTGGCTCACTGGGATGGCACCAGCGAAACCGAAGAGGCTATTAAAGAAGCTACCAAGGCGACAATCCGTTGCATTCCCTTCGATCAGGAAGCTGAAGAGGGTGTAGACGTTTATTCTGGCAAACCATCAAAAGGACGCGTGGTGTTTGCCCGCGCTTATTAAACGGAGAAGTTGGTCACTTAAATGAAGACGCCGTGACCCGTTTGAAACGGGTCACGGCGTCTTCATTTAAGTGACTGATACTATTAACGAACAGAAAACTGTTGCTGCCGTAGGTGTTGAAGATACCAGTTACCCACGGCAAACGTGACGCCACTCAGCCCGATTAGCCACACAACTCCGCCCGTACTTACATACGACCAGCTTCCCCGACTAACGCCGTCGACCATAGCCATTAACATCATACACAGGCTAATAGCCATAATGAACGCATTTCGAAGGGTAGTAGGGTAGGCCCGTCGAAGATCGTAGGCACCGTAGGCTTTGTTGCGAAACTCAAATACAATATCATCCAGACTGGCTTGCCGGAGCTGATCTTCAGTCATGGCTAACTCGATCTGGTACGTTTCACGCAGGTGACGAACTGCTTTTACATTAGCTTGTTCCAGAACGGTATTCATGGCCGCTTCGAAGGGGAGACCTAGCCATATATACTGTTCTACCTCGCAGGCAAGGTGGTCAAGTAATTCGTCAATCAGGGCATCGGTGGAACCGCTATGAATCAAGTGATTATGCAACGTGTACAGTTGCTGCGGGCTGAGTTTTTCCATGACTTTATCTCAGTTATGCTTGTTGTTTGATTACTGATTAATGGCCTGTTGCTAAAGCGTTGGGTAATTGGAGCAGATTTCGCATAGTAACCATAAATCGCTCAAAATCAGATACTTTTTGAACAGCAACCTGACTGCCCTGCGGAGTAAGCGTATAATATTTGCGGAGTCGACCTTCTACTTCTTCTGTTTCTGTTGTCAGTAAGCCTTCCTGCTCCAGTTTGTGCAAAACAGGGTATAAGGCACCAAATGAAAGAACAATTTCGCCCTGTGTTCGCTCTTTTACCGCCTGGGTAATTTCATAGCCATACATCCTGCCCTGCCGGGCTTCATCGTGACCGGAATGCCTGATACCGGAAGAACTGTGCTCTGAAAGCAGTTTTAGAATGATGGTTTTTAAAGTTCCCCTTAAAAACTCGTTTCCTGAAGATTCCATGCTTAAAAAAGACAAATGGATTAAATAATTACTGTAAATTATATATAAGATTACGATATATACAATTAAAAAAGATTTTATTTGACGGAATTGGCCATTGGCCAGAAAAACATAGAATTGACTAGTCTCATTAGGTTACCCTTGGTTAGACCCGTTTAAATGGGCGTTGAACCCGAAAAAAAGGTGATTTAGCTACAAATAATTGGAATACTAAACGTTGCTGAACAGTTTTGCAGGAATGATCCTATAGATAACTCGTTACTTTCCATGAAAAACAGACGTTCATTTTTGCGCGATACCGGGGCTTTAACGCTGGCTGGACTTGTATTGCCACAACTTACTGAAGCCGAAACCCTTTTTCCATCGCTGGCTCCCCGGCCAATTGGCCTTCAACTGTTCACGTTGTTTCGGCCGATGAGTGATGATCCGAAAGGAACGCTTGAAAAGGTGGCGGCTGTAGGCTACAAGGAAGTAGAATCGGCTTTTAGTCTGAAGGGCGGCTATTACGGCTATAAAGCGAAAGAATTCAAATCGTTGGTAGAAGGCCTGGGTATGACCTGGCGGGCACACCATGCCGGTGGGGCTCCGTTCCGGCCACGACCAACGCCACCCGCCAGCACAACAGCCGCAGCCACTGGCGGACAAACGCCACCGCGCCCGGCAATGGATTTTTCAAAAATGCCTCCCATGCTTAACCTCCGGGATAACTACCAGCAACTCGTTGACGAAGCGGGCGAAGGTGGGCTTACTTATTTAGTTTGCGCCAGTACACCCGTGTCAACGCTGGACGAAATTCAGAAGTCGATAGAGGTATTCCAAAAAACCGGCGAAGCCTGTAAAAAGGCTGGCATTGGTTTTGCCTATCATAACCATGCCACCGAGTTCGACTCTGTAGAGGGTGGAAAGACACCTTATGATTTAATTCTATCGCAAACAGATAAAGATCTGGTGAAGATGGAATTGGATTTAGCCTGGGCTGTTAAAGCGGGTAAAGATCCGGTCAAATTATTCGAAGAACATCCGGGCCGTTTTCCCTTGTGGCACACAAAAGACATTAAGGCTGATCTGAAAACGATTACAGAAGTAGGCAATGGGGTGGTAGATTTTAAACGCGCTTTTGCTGCTGCTAAAACAGCCGGACTTAAATACTTTTTTGTCGAACAGGATATGGCCGCTACGCCTATTGAAAGTATTACAACAAGTTATGCTTACTTGAAAAAGGTGGTTAGTTGATCAGTTTATTCAACGAAATTAGATGTTAATAGGGCACAATCGTTTGTACTGAAATAACAGCTTTTTTCGGATTGACTGATCGATAATGACGGGTTTTATATACGTATTGTTGGGTAAATTTTGAACTTTTGGCCTTAGTCGGTAGTTGGTCAAAAGTTAGCGTATAGACGAATTTTTACCGGAAGTTCCGGTACTTTTACGCATGCATTTTACCACAAACAAGATAATAATCAAGAAAATAATATGGCACAAGCAAAATCTGGCGACACCGTTCAGGTACATTATACCGGCACCCTGAGTGATGGAACTGTATTTGATTCATCGGAAGGACGTACGCCCCTGGAGTTTACTGTTGGTAGTGGCCAAGTGATAAAAGGCTTCGATGATGGCGTAACGGGCATGAATCAGGGCGAAAAGAAAACCATCAGTATTCCAGTTGACGATGCCTATGGGCCAGCCAACGAAGATATGATTTTTACACTGGAACGGTCGGATCTTCCGGCTGATATTCCGCTCGAACTGGGAATGACCCTGAATATGCATGAAGATGGTAATCCACGGCCTATTCCGGTTATTATCCGCTCGTTGACAGATACAAATGTTACCCTTGATGCCAACCATCCTCTGGCTGGACAGGATCTGACGTTTGATATTGAACTGGTTGGTGTAAAGTCGCCCTCAGGGTTAATCTTGTAACAGAAGCAAAGCCTATAAAAAAGGCGTAAGTAATGGGTTTCGATAGGAATACGCTTTGTCGTACTCTCTGTCAACCAGCTGCTTACGCCTTTTTTGTTTCTATTCTATCAATTCCTTCAATTCCCGCAACGCGATTTCAATGCCCCGCGCGTTGGCCCGGGCCGCATAAGCGGCAAGTGCTACGGTAATAGCACCAACGTTCATGGCAACAGGCAGATTCTCCATTTTCTGTATGGTTGTACGGGCCTTGTCGGTAGCTTCCAGTATTTGATTTGCCATATGATCTGCATTCGTAAAAGCCGGTCGGCAAATGCGGGTCTGAATATCCTGCGCCCGGTTGAGCAGGCTATTCTGGTATGCATTTAAATCTAACTGCTGCTCGTGGGTAAGTTCAGACCAATGCTGGGCCTGAAACTGATTTAATGAACGTGCCATGTTACCGTATGCCGTTGCTATTCCATCGAGTTGTTCAGATGTAAAATCTTCCATACGCTAATCTGACCTGAATCAGACTATTTTAATGATTGGTGTGACTTTTGACGGAAGATAAGTCCCTTCCAGACGATTATCTTCCAATTGATTCGACTTTTGAACGAACGGTCAAATCATCAAAACTGCAAGCTGGTCTTTTTAGTTAATTGTGCATGGAATCAACAACTGTAAATACTGGATATGCGTGCATAAACCTCAGTCTCCAGGCCGATAAAATCACCTCGAATCGAGGAATGATTAAAAAGACTTTTACAGAAAAAGGAATTGTCTATGCATCAGAACTGGCATTGAAAAACGTGCAGGATTTATTGAAAATCGTGGACTGGAATCTCGAAAATGGGTTTAAACTGTTTCGTATCTCATCCGATATTTTCCCCTGGTCATCTGAATACAGAATTGCCAATCTACCCGACTACGCTGACATTCGCGAAACGCTGGAAGAAATTGGCAGTCGCCCTATTCGCCTGACTGCTCATCCCGGCCCTTTCAATCAATTGGCCGGGCAGGGCAGGGTTTTGGAAAACACGATTCACGATCTCGAATCACAATCAGAAATCTTTGATCTGATGGGTCTTCCGCCCTCACATTGGAACAAAATTAACTTTCACGTTGGCGGCACTTACGGCGATAAGACAGCTACACTTGCCCGATTTGCTAAAAATTTCAGCTTGCTTTCCGAAAATCTACGTGCCCGTCTAACTGTCGAAAACGATGACCGGGTATCGCTATATAGTGTTGCCGACTTGAACTATCTACACGAAATCATTGGCATTCCCATTGTTTTCGATTACTTCCATCACGCCTTGAACCCTGGCCAGCAAACAGAAGAAGAGGCCTTTATGATGGCCTATAACAGTTGGGATGTTCGTCCTGTTTTTCACTTTTCAGATTCCCGCCGGGACCATGAGGACCCTAATGCCCGACGCGAAGCTCATGCCGACTGGCTGTATTCACCCGTGAATACCTATGGTAAAGAACTTGATATTGTATTTGAAAGTAAAATGAAAGAACTGGCGATTCTGCGAATGAAACAGATAGTATTACCATAACGGCTAGTCGGGTTTTGGTAGGTTACCAGTAATTGTTTAAAAGGAAACCCCGCCGGTTTAGAGCGGGGCTTCAGGAAACTATTCGTGATTAATGTTTCGCTAGCGCTATGCTCATTTAATCAAGGGAAGAGTGAGGTTGAGCTTGTTGTCTACGCAACGGTCTGACGGCTGTGCCTGAACCAACTTTCACAAGCTCTTTAAGCGGAGCACCTTCACCCCTCAGCAGGTACTCGGCAGAAATTCTGGGTTCTGCTACACAAATTCGTTCCAGAATTTCTAACCCCGGCTTTGTCCTGCCACCTACAATATTGTATATAGTCATCCGATTAAAACGGTGTTGCGTCAGGAACTTGTGCGGGGTTGTATCAAGGGCAGCAAAAATTGTTTTGATTTTTTCATCGATTGGGATCATAGTTTTATATTTATGGGACTGTGTCAAATATACAACTGCGCCAGTAGCATAAATAAAAATTTATATAAGAAATTAAAAAGTATTTACTTAAGTAAATGGAAAATAACGGAGTGACGAATTGTGTAATCCAGAAATCAATACTGTTTGCCTGATTTGGTCAACATGTTTAAATAAGTGGCCTTTTTAAATATAAAGTCTGATAACAGACATCAGCTTGGTTGGGTATATAAAAAAGCCCGCTGCTCTCTTACGAAAGCAGCGGGCGGAAATCAGGTGGTAGTCAG
The DNA here is from genome assembly GCF_002831565.1 of Spirosoma pollinicola. Classification (NCBI taxonomy): domain Bacteria; kingdom Pseudomonadati; phylum Bacteroidota; class Cytophagia; order Cytophagales; family Cytophagaceae; genus Spirosoma; species Spirosoma pollinicola. Next base: position 1,905,351 of record NZ_CP025096.1, read on the forward strand.
GCTTGTCCGAAAAGATTGACCACACGTAAGTTGAGAAAGTGTATTAAGCTGCACAAAAGCAACAGACGCTACACAACAAACAGTTTAGTGTTGAATTGCAATGCGACTCGTAAATTTCTTCTCATTTGGGCCAACTACGAACGTGTAAGCACCATCAGGAAGACCTGATAAATCGAATCGACGAACCGAGCCTTTAAACGTATCGGTCTGGACCAGAACATTCTGCGCATCATAAATGGCAACGTTGGCTTCATCAATGTTCTTGGCTGGCAAGATCACTTCGATTTTATTCTTCTCGTAAGCCGTCAGGGTTGGATGGGTCAATTGTTGCAGGCTGCGCTCGTCAACATTAACCGCATTGGCTTTGATAGTTAATCCCTGCGACATCCACCAGGCACTGTTACCGGCAGTCAGATAATACTGACCATCCGGCAGGTTGTTCAAGTTGAATGCTGTTGCCCGTTTGGCATTTTTTGAAATGACTCCCCGGTACAGAACGTTGCCGTCGACATCAATAATTGCCACGTCAACCGATGCTCCCGGCTGTGTATAAATGCGTACTTTCTTTTGCTCGGACTTCTCAACTTTCACACCATTCATTCCTGATCCTGTGTCAGCTTTTGCATCTCCCATGCTAGCCAGACTCATTGCTGATAATAGAACAGCGATTGTAAATTGGAATTTTTTCATTGGTTTGAAATTTTTGTTTTACCGGGACAAAGGTGTGGGCAGAACGTACATCAATGCAATAGGACGACCACTGGAAACCAACGTTTTACGAAATATTCATTTTTAAATTATATTCCTTCTGAGCAAATTAGGGCGTTTATTGGAAAAGTACAACAAGTCCCTATTTTATACTTATGAATTGTATTTTTCTAATATTTCTATATTTTAGGACGATCTAGTTTTGAGGGTCTAGTTTTCATGCTTATAATCCTATTTTCACAAAAAAGTACAACTAATTGATTTTGAACGCTGACTGCCTGAAGGGCATTTCGCACCATTAACAGTTGATTAATTTGTTGGTCAGGCTTGGTTAGGTCTGTACGTTTCAATCCATATTTACAGAAAAACAGACTTCGCGTGGTGCGTAACAAAATAACCCGGTAGTCGCTTATTAACTAAATCGTTAATGAACTTCATGGAACAGGTATTAAAAGGACAGGTCGCCGTAATTACCGGAGCGAGTAGTGGTATTGGCGCAGGTGTAGCAAAATCATTGGCTGATGCCGGAGCCACAGTTGTTATAAACTATCCTGTTGAGGCTACGAAACCCGCTGCCGACGCTGTATTAAAAGAAATCACAGATGCAGGGGGAACCGGAACGGTTGCTCAATGCGACGTTAGCAAAGAAGATCAGGTGATCAAGATGTTTGCCGATGTGGTCGCTCAATACGGTACCGTCGATATTTTGATTAATAATGCGGGCTTGCAGCGTGATTCGAAATTCCACGAAATGACGCTCGATCAGTGGAATACTGTTATCAATGTTAACCTGACAGGGCAGTTTCTCTGTGCGCGTGAAGCGATTCGGGAGTTTTTGCGTCGGGGCCCACGTCCGGATGTGTCGGCTGCAACGGGTAAAATAATTTGTATGAGTTCAGTGCATGAGCTTATCCCCTGGGGTGGTCATGTTAACTATGCTACCTCAAAAGGTGGTATCAAAATGCTGATGCAGTCCCTGGCGCAGGAGTATGGAGATCGCCGGATTCGGGTAAACAGCATATGCCCGGGAGCCATTCAAACACCTATAAACCGAAGTGCCTGGGAAACCCCCGAAGCGCTGAACAGCCTGATGAGCCTTATACCCTATAATCGGATAGGGCAACCAGCAGATATTGGCAATCTGGCAGTTTTCCTGTCATCCGATCAATCTGACTACATTACAGGTGCCAGCATCTTCATCGACGGCGGCATGACAGTGTTCGAAGGCTTTGCGACAAACGGATAAGAGAAGACCCATATCTTATAGCTACAAACAGTTGACAATCGAACACAATCGTCTTGAAGATCCTGCCTGGAGGCAGTGGGGACCGTATGTTTCCGACAGGCAATGGGGAACCGTGCGTGAGGACTATAGCGCCAACGGCGATGCTTGGAGTTATACAACTCATGATATGGCCCGCAGTTATACCTATCGGTGGGGCGAAGATGGTATAGCGGGTATATCGGACGATAAACAGCAGCTTTGTCTGGCATTGGGCCTGTGGAATGGAAAAGACCCTATAATAAAAGAACGCTATTTTGGCCTCACCAATGCCGAAGGAAATCATGGTGAAGATGTTAAAGAGCTTTATTATTACATAGATAATACGCCTACGCATTCGTATCAGCGGATGCTATACAAATACCCACAGGCAGCTTATCCATACGAAAAGCTACTAGGTGAAAACCACCTTCGTACGCGCCAGGACCCCGAATTTGAGCTACTGGATACAGGCTTGTTTGATGAAGATCGGTACTTCGATGTCTTTGTGGAATATGCAAAAGCAGGCCCGCAGGATATTCTGATGACTGTTACGGTGCATAATCGTGGGCCGGAAGAGGCTGTGCTGCACGTATTGCCAACGCTTTGGTTTCGGAATACCTGGGTGTTTGGCGACGACTCAGACGGTGTTCCAAACTATCGACCTTCGCTGGTATTGCAGCACGACAACACGGTGTCGGTCGAAGATTCTGCATTGGGCCGGTATGTTTTACACGCAGAAGGTCGTCCAGATTGGCTGTTTTGCGAAAATGAAACAAACTTGGCCAGGCTTTATAATACGCATACCGGTTCCCGCTATCCGAAAGATGGCATTAACGACCATCTTGTGCATGGAGCTGATACCGTAAATCCAGCTCAGACGGGCACCAAAGCATCGGCACACTACAGTCTGACCATTGCACCCGGCAACTCAACGGTTGTTCAACTTCGGCTCGAATACACTGGGCAAACCGGCACAGGTTTGGCTAAACCGTTTGCTGATTTTAGTAAAATATGTGCCATTCGTAAAAAGGAAGCCGACGAATTTTATGCTCAAATTCAGGCTGCCGAAGCGACTCCCGACGAAAAGCTTGTGCAACGGCAAGCTTTTGCCGGGATGCTCTGGAGTAAACAGTACTATTACTATGACGTGTCGAGGTGGCTGGCCGGCGACGAAAACGGCCCGCCACCGCCACCCGAACGATTGAACGGGCGTAACCACACCTGGTTACAATTGATTAATGCAGGCGTTATATCCATGCCCGATAAATGGGAGTACCCCTGGTATGCGGCCTGGGACTGGGCGTTTCATTGTGTTACACTCTCGATCATAGACCCTGGTTTGGCAAAGCAGCAATTAATGATGCTTACCAATGAATGGTTCATGCACCCAAACGGGCAATTACCAGCCTATGAGTGGAATTTCTCGGATGTGAATCCGCCGGTGCAGGCATGGGCTGCCTGGCGAATTTACCACCTCGAACTGGAACGGAAACCTCCCGGTGAAGAGGATTTGACGTTTTTGCGCGGCATTTTTCATAAACTGATGCTCAACTTTACCTGGTGGGTAAACCGGAAAGATGAATCGGGGAACAACATTTTTGAGGGGGGATTCCTGGGTCTGGATAACATTGGCGTATTTGACCGAAATACCGTGTTTCCCGGCGGCAGCCACCTCGAACAGGCAGATGGAACAAGCTGGATGGCTATGTATGCCCTGAATATGATGCGAATTGCCCTCGAACTGGCCCGGCATGATTCGGTGTATGACGAAATGGCAACGAAATTCTTTGACCATTTTCTTTACATCGCCGGGGCAATCACCAGTATTGGAAAGTCCAATATAGGGTTGTGGGATGAGGAGGATGCGTTTTTTTATGACCAGCTACGACTTGACGATGGTCGTGTGCAGCGGATGCGGGTTAGAACGCTGGTTGGCCTTATTCCCATGTTTGCTGTTGAGGTACTGGACAACGAACTACTTCAGGCCAACCCTGAATTCGTGAAGCGTATGGGCTGGTTTCAGGGCCACCGCCCCGATTTGTACCATCAGGTATCGCGTTATACGGAAAAAGGCATCGACGAAAAACGATTACTTAGCCTTCTGCGTGGGTTTCGTCTAAAAGCTCTGTTGACAAAGATGCTGGATGAGAGCGAATTCCTAAGCCCACATGGAATCAGAGCTGTCTCGAAAGTGTATCAACATAACCCATATGAATTTACTTTAGACAATACAACTTTTCGACTAACCTATACGCCCGCTGAAAGCGATAGCGGCATGTTTGGCGGGAACAGCAATTGGCGTGGACCGGTTTGGATGCCTGTAAACTATTTATTGGTCGAAAGTCTGGAGCGATTTTATCATTACTTCGGAGATAGTTTTACGGTAGAATACCCAGTAGGGTCAGGGCAGCAAATTACCCTAAAGGCAGTTGCCCGGGAGCTCACTAACCGGCTTATAAGCTTATTCACAATTGACTCAGATGGCAAACGACCCGTTTTTGGGCAGCATCCAAAATATCAGGATCCTAATTTCCGGGACTACGTGCTATTCTACGAATATTTCGACGGCGACAATGGCCGTGGCGTAGGAGCAAGCCACCAAACAGGCTGGACTGGCCTGGTGGCTGAACTGATTAATAGAAAATACAAAAATTTGAGCCTTTCCAGTAAGCCATAGGTTATCATTCATTTCCAGTAAAACTGTGCGCCTTCAGGACGTGATTTAGTAGTGCTTAACCACCATTATATCAAAAATACCTAGTATGTATATAAGATAATTACAACTAGTTGAATGAGAGATATTGTTAACAACAAGGACTAAAAAAATTTTGTATTGGCTTAAAATATTTAGACAAGTTCCCGAAATAGGCTATTTTTCGCCATAATTAGCCATGAGTTGCCATTCGGCTCTCAACAAACTCACCTGCATATGGCAAAGATATTGGTGGTTGAAGACGATGAGCAGCTTAGAAAAAATATCCAGGAACAACTGGAGCTAAATGACTATGAGGTTCGAGTGGCTAGTAATGGACTGAAGGCACTTGATCTGTTGCCTTCTTTTCAGCCTGACTTGATTTTATGCGATGTTTTGATGCCAGAAATGGATGGCATTGCTTTCATTCGGGCAGTAAAAAGCAATAAAAACTACAGGTTTGTACCGTTCATATTTCTTACGGCAAAAGTAGCTCAACAGGACATGTTTCTGGGGTTGGAAGAGGGAGCTGTCGACTATTTATCGAAACCGTTTCTGCACCGGGAATTGTTATTAAAGGTTAACAACATTACTCGCCAGCGGGCAGAATTTATTCTACATAATTTACAGAATTCCACTGAAGAGGAATCTGATTTTCAATTTGTCAAGCAGTTTTGGCCCTTGCTAGACGGACACTTCGATGATTCATCGCTGACAATAAGTAAGGCTGCCGAAGCAATGAATATGAGTTTATCGGCTTTTCAACGGCAGATAAAAACATTTTTTCCAACAAATTTTAACGAGTTACTCAAGGACTATCGTTTGCAAAAAGCTACGCACTACTTAACCCAAACGGATCAAAATCTTCAATGGATTGCGAACCGTTGTGGGTTTAGCAGTTTGTCGTATTTTTCGTTTTGTTTTAAAAAAGCCTTCAAATTGTCGCCCTTGCGTTTTCGAATGAAAAGCCGATTGTAGTCTTATACAATACACAACTGATAAGACGCGCGGCAGTCAGTACCCTGATCGTTTATTGAAGCAGATCGCTTAAATTAACCTGGTCAGTATAAGCTGTCAGCTGGTCTAAGCACGCTGGTTTATCGACAAATGCATTTACTTTATAGGGTTCCCAATGGGCACCCAAACCCCGATGTGTAGGCCATCGGTAGTAAATCTCCAGAAAATGATTGGCCCAATAATACAGTTTGACTTGATGATTATTACTTTGTCGTTGAGCCATGAAGCGTCCATTTATAGGAATTAGCACAACTTGTTCAGGCAACGTTAATTGATTAAAAAGAGTAACATTCATATTTACATTAGGTCAAAATGAAGTTGAAACGTCAGGTGCGATTGTTAATGGAAATAGTGTTGTGTAACTAAATCATCAATTGATTTATTTAACTGCTTTATCATGCTAACATGCTTGCTAAAAATAACTTTCTGAGCATCATATGGGCGAGTTTTTGGTTCATCTAATTCGCTTATAAAACGTTCCAAAGCAGTCATTAACCCCTTTTTTATATACTTAAAGTTAGATCTTGATTCGTTCGATAATTTTGTTGACTGATTCAATATCAAATCAATTAAAAAATAATTTCTATACAATTCTCGTATCTCTGCCTGCCAGGTAAGAAAGCCAGATATCTGACTAGTTGCAGTTTGCGATTTCTTAAAGCATGTGCCGTACATTGTGTTAAAAATCAATGAGTTGATTAGTCTTCTGGCTAAACAACCCTACAAACCTTTTTGTTAGAAAGGAATTTTTTCAAAACAAAATTATACAGATTTTTTTTTGATTTCGTGTCTCTTTTTTGTGAATCCTATTATGTATACTCTTGACTATGGTAATCACTGCGTATTTGGTGAGGATGCAAGTAATTTAACAGGATTTATATATTTTATTAAAAAAAATATATACATAATTAATGTTCATTAAGAGCTTTTTTTAAAGAATTGCTTTTTATTTATTTCAGACGAACAATGAATTACCTTGAGCAATCTTCTCCTTCAACAAAACAATTACCGGGTCAAACAAATGCTGTGGACCAAACGGATCTATTAAAGGAGAACTATGATTTAAGAACATTCTTTAATCTTGACAATGAACTGCACTGTATAACAGATCGCAACGGTAATATCTTGAGAATAAATCGAGCTTGGGAAATATTATTGGGCTACAGTCAAGCCGATCTTTTAAACCTTAATTATCTTGTTCTGGTCCATTCGAATGATATGATAGCGGCCTTGACCGGAACACCTTACCTGTCTCCTCATCAACCCGCACAGATCAAGCGTTTCAGATTACGCAAAAAAAATGGTGAGTACATGTCAATCGAATGGCACATCAGTTTTGTTGATGATCACGTATATGCCTCTGGTCGTGAACTAACCGGGAAGCGACAGTACGAGCAGGAAGAGTTATCTACAAATGGTGAGCCGGTCGATAAAGTAGCTATATGGGATGCCAGCATAGAGCGAAAGCAGGCTGAAGAAGCCCTACGCCAAAGTGAACAGCGGTTTCGGGCTATCTTCGATCTGACCTATCAGTTTATTGGCCTGATGAGGCCGGATGGCATTTTGTTGGAGGTAAATGAAACGGCTTTACAGGCAGCTGGACAAACGCTTGGTGATGTGATTGGCAAACCGTTCTGGGAAAACTTTTGGTGGCAAATTTCGGAGGAGGAGCGGCAAAAACTCAAGCGCGCCATACAGCAGGCTGCTAATGGCGAATTAGTTCGGTATGAAGTGGAGATACAGGATGCTAACCACGAAGTGCTGGCCCTTGATATGTCTATCAAGCCAATACTAAATGAACAGGCGAAAGTAGTATTGCTCATTTCGGAAGGCAGAGATATAACGAAAAAGAAACGAGCCGAAAATGCGCTACGAGAAAGCGAGCAGCGTTTTCGGGAAATTGCCGAAAATGTCAATGATGCCTTATGGATTCACTCAGCCCAGCCATTTCAGCTTTTATATATTAATCCAGCGTTTGAGCGTGGTGTGGGCTACACGGCTCAGCAGTTACGGGAAACCCCCGAATTACTGTTGGAGGCAGTTACTGGAGAGGATCGCACACGGTTTATGGCCGACTTTGTCAGGTATGGAAATGGAGAGGTATTGACAGGTCAGTATCGATTGCTTGGGGCTAATCGGATGAATCGGTGGTTCACCATTCGCACTTTTATTATGAAGGACTGTCAGGGCCGACCTCTTCGTTATATCGGTGTTGCCAGCGACATTACCAGTCAAAAAGAAAAGGAACTGGTTTTGCAGCAATCACTTGCCAGAGAGCGAGAGCTTAATAGATTGAAATCACAGTTTGTTGCCATTGCCTCCCATGAATTTAGAACTCCTCTGGCAACAATCCAATCCAGTGTTGATCTGATAAGTCTTTATCTGGACAAGCCAGAGTTAGTTGATAAGCTGTCAATTTATCGCCACATATCAGTCATTGAAAATGAGATTGTAGCTTTTAGTAAGCTGCTTACCGATGTGTTGACAGTAGGTAAAATGGATGAAGGGAAAATTACATTTACACCTCGACTGGTAGATTTCGTAGATTTGAGTCAGACTATTATTTCTACCCATTTTAGTCAATACCGCGATATTAGAGCAGTTCAACTGTCAATTGAGGGTGCGCCTTACCACGCTTTTATCGATGATAAACTAATTAAGCATGTACTAATCAATTTGCTGACAAATGCATTTAAGTTTTCGACGAGTGGCCCTGAGCTGCGTATTTTATTTACCGAAAAGCAGCTCATATTCTCGGTGACCGATTTTGGTATAGGTATACCAAAAGAAGACATGCCCTTTCTTTTTGAGCCTTTTTTCCGGGCAGGAAACGCCGAAACAGTGCAGGGTACAGGCTTGGGGCTAGCTATCTCCCGCCAATTTGTTGTGCTCCACGGCGGGCATTTTACGGTTTGCAGCGAACAACATCAGGGCGCTACGTTTACAGTTACTATACCAATAACTAACACCTGAAAGAGAATAAAGAACATTTTCCGGGTAAACTATATATAAAAAAGGGTTCTGAACTATCGATTAGTAGTTCAGAACCCTTTTTTATGTAGTCGAAAAATTTATCTCCGCGCAGGCCGTAGTACCGTATAGCGTTGCTGCAACAGATAATAACTACCAAACAGAACAGCGCTAAAGAACAAATCGCCTAGCAAGCCATTGAGGAAGAACGAGGTATTATTATAAAAGGCTAATCCTGCCGCGTAGCAAGTCATTAAACCAGCCGCCGTTTGCGGGTAATAGGTGCTGCCGTACCATACCGCGAAGTTCGTTATCAGAAAAAACAGCACAGAGGAAACAAGCGAAACTACAGCAATGCGTCCGGCTGTTGGCCGTTGTAAGGCTATGAGACCCAGTACCCAGGTTAGGCCAAAGCTTGCATATACTGCGCCCATGCTTCCATGAAAACCAATCAGGGTATCGCTCAATAGCATAGCTACCAGCGGGACTGCCAACCCAAGCCATTTCCGTTCGAACATTGCCGCACCAAATAGCGCTAAAGCCGCAATTGGTGTAAAGTTAGGCCAATGAGGTACTAAGCGAAACAAGGTAGCCGAAAGAACAAGTATAGAAAGGGTAGTTAAGCGAATTTGAAGGGGCTTCATGGTAAAATCAACAGTTAATGTCCAGACAAATAAAGGGCATTGCAAAACAGAAAGTATGATGCCGTAATGCCCAACAGGATTAACAAAGGTAACTCCTTAAATACACACAGCAAAGCGCTGAACGAGCAGACTCGCTAAAGAGCCTGTTTCGGTCTACAGTCAGTTTGATTATTGGGGTTAAGAGGTACAATAATTTAAGTGAGGCCTACCGATGGTATCAGACGTCTTTACTGCAAAAATTAGTTATCCATTACGAAAGTCGAGTTGAAATCCGCCTATCCGCAAAACGGCCATTCATCATTAACGATAACCACTGTTATATACTTAGGCAACTGTCTAAAGAAATAATTAGATAATTGTCGAACTATTTAATAGTACGGCAATGAACACCCTTTTTATAGCCTTAAGTGATCCAACCCGTCGGCAGATCCTGGACCTCTTGCGTGGGAGCGACCAGAATGCCGGTGAGATTGCCAGGCGATTCGATATGACTAAGCCAAGTATTTCTCATCATCTCGATTTATTACGACAGGCCGGACTGGTTGAAGCTACCAAACAGGGGCAGTTTATCAACTATTCTTTAAACACGACCGTTCTTGACGAGCTGCTGGTATGGCTCATGAGTTTTCAGAAAACCGAGGCAAGTGCTACCGGCTTTAACGCACCTGAAAAAATAGCTGGAGACACCTTTTAATTCATTTCCTCCAAACGCTTTATTTACGTTAAATTTCTATCAGCATGAACCGTTCTTTTGCTTTTGCTTATTATCTGTTTTTCATTTCTTCTTTTGCGGTTGCCCAAACAGAAGAGCCAATGCACTATAAAATAACTGTGCCGGCTGGAGCTGAATTAACCCTTGACGGTACATTGGCCATACCAAATAACCTAAAAAAAGCGGTGCCGGTAGTTTTGCTCATCGCTGGCTCCGGTCCAACCGACCGCGACTGTAATAGTCCCTACGGACTAAAATCAAACTCATTCAAAATGCTGAGCGACAGTTTGGTTAGTAAAGGCATTGCTGTTGCCAGGTACGATAAGCGGGGGTCAGGCAATAACATACAGGCTGCGACCAAAAACCTTAAATCAGAAGACCATCGGTTCGATTTTTATGTGAGTGATGCCGTTGGATTTATTCGCCAGCTCCAGGCCGATAAACGATTTTCGTACCTGATTGTTGCTGGTCATTCTGAAGGTTCTCTAGTGGGAATGCTGGCTGCTGAGCAGACAAAGGCAAAAGGCTATATATCCATTGCCGGTCCAGGGCGTAACATTGCCGATGTATTGAAAGCACAGGGACGCGCAGGAGGAAATCCGAAGGATATTCAGGCTGAAGTGGATAGCGCTTTGGATTCCCTGCGGGATGGCCATACCGTACACCCTAGAAACCCGCTTTTACAGGCCCAATTACCGCTTAAAGCGCAAATGGGTTTTATTTCCTGGATGAAGTACGATCCAGCGGCAGTAATTAAAAAGTATGGGGGTAATGTGCTGATTATTCAGGGTAAGAAAGATTTACAGGTAGCCGTGGCTGATGCCGAGTTGCTGAAAGCTGCCAGACCGGACGCAAAATTGGTTTTGTTCGATACTATGAATCATATTCTTAAAGACGTTGATGGACTGGACCCCAAAGAAAATTTTAAGACCTACAATAATCCTGAATTACCAATTACGCCAGGATTGGCAACTACAATTGCCCAGTTTGTGAAGCAATGACAGCGCTAAAAAAGGTGAGTAAACTTGTTTGCTGGAAGTCTACTGCCCTAAAAGAAATTAGTTGGCAGAGTAGTAGTGTAAATAAGAAATTAATCGCTCGAAACGAATTTGTTCGTGTCTGTTCTGTGTCTGGGCGAGAAGTAAATGACGATAAGTATCAACCAGAGCATCGAAGTGAGTATTATGATTCAGGCGGGCCGTAATCAGGCCTTTATAATAGCGATGCATTTGGTTAAATACATAAAGACAGGGCTGGCCCGGTTGATTATTTAGTAATCGATCGAGGGCAAGCAAGGAACTGGAAGCAGCTAGAAAATCAAAGCCTGAGGTAGCGAAAAAATGTTCAATTTGTTCACAAACGCTCAAGAGTTCATCTTCAGAATGAATGCAAAACCGGTCTATTGTAAAATCGCTGAACTGCCCGATCGAGATGAGCAACGTATTTGTATCAAGTTGGCTTATCGACTGGCTTGTTAAAAACTGTTGGGCAATTTGTTCAATCTGTTCATTTCGGCAACCGAGCCTGACAGCCAGCGTCGTTTCATGGGCATAAAAAGTTGGACAAAGCAGGATATGCTGGAAACCCGTATCCGTCGTTTTTCGGTATTGTTTCTTTTCTGGCAACAGCAAAAATTGATGCCGTTCGAAAAAAGGCGTCAGGTGTTGATACAGTGAAGTTTCAAACGAAGTAGAGGTCATCAGCGTAGTGCCAAAAGAGCAAAATACGGCTATTAGCGACTGTATAACTGGTTTATGAGCAAGAAGTTTTGATTGTACCTACAAAAAAAGGCACGTAACAATAATGTATAAACGTCGAACCAAAGACTATTGATCCGGGTTACTTACCTGCACACTCAAGTTTTGTGTGTCAATTTGGGGACGACCGGAATTGACAGCTTGCTGAGGTCGCGTGTAAGCATGCCAGGAGTTGACGGTATTTCCTGCCCAAACAAATCGTCAAAACAATAACTGGCGAATATAACTACGCCATGGCTGCCTAATCTGGAGGATTAAGCATTAGCCATTGTCTCCCCGGCCTACGTGCTGCTGGCTGGATCAGGAGGCATCGACTCGCAGCGCTGGCTCGGTTTATGGTGTTAACGGCCGAGTAAGACACAAGCACCTACGGATGACGCTTGGTTTGGTATACACCGGGCCGATTCCCGACAATCCCAAGTATACCTAAGCATGTAGAAGGCACGACGGGTTCCTTGACTGGACGAGAGTTCGAATCTCTCCGTCTCCACACTAAAAAGTCGGCAAATCATTGATTTGCCGACTTTTTTTGTGCCCTGACGATGATTATCTACTTTACTTTTATAATCTCGCCGAAGTAGTTCATCGTTACTAGGTAATCCAGGGTTTTTTTTGTGCCTGGTTCAATCAGCCTCATATTTACGGTAACGTATTTCTGACTGTTAAAGGTGGGTTTGTAGGTTACCGACTGAAGGATTGCCTGCTCAATAGATTTGTCGGATTTGGTAAAATACAATAAGTCATCTTTAAGAAGTGTCCGTTTAAATACCCGGCTCCCAGTCTTTTTTGTTGCCAGAATGGTAACGGTATTATTAAAATAACATTCGTCGGCAACTTGCATTGAACTGGTATCCTGGTCTACTGTTACCGATACTTTTATTGGTTTGGCTGATTCCTGATACTCATCTGATTTACCCAGTTTCTCGGGTTTCACCACCGACAGGCAACTCTTGGATGTCTGCGTTGTAGCTGTAACAGAATCAATTTTTGCGGGATTGCTTTTTTCTTTAGCGTTTTCTGTATGGCCACAGGCAACTAAAAGATTAGCAAGTAGGAGTAATAAAAATGAGCTTCTCATGCTGCAAATTTCGCTTTTATCCTGTTCTCAAACATAGGTTTTAGAAATTGTTTCTCAAACTCAGAAACTGGTTCGATAATTGATATTCAAATAAAATAGGCAGTCTACCGCTTATTATACTTGTCAAGGCGCAATGACTTGCCAACTAACTCAGGGTTTCGACCGTGCGTTAATCAAAACATACGTATACATTAAACTAATTTCACATTTGGCCAGCGAACAACAAGCTAAAATGTATTGAATTTCGTTTATTGTATTATACGGCTTATTATTTGTACTCTTATGAAACGATCTCGCTCAGTTTCCCTTGATCCAGTCAATACAATTGCCTGGGTGGGTATTTTCACAGTCTCTGTTTTACTTGCAGCTGGCCTTGCAAAAGTTTTGTTTTAGTTCTGTGCAACGGCTACAATATATCCCTCTGGCTGTAGTGAATCTGGCTACTGCCAAAGTACTCATGCGTGCAAACGAGGTTGACAAATTGCCAAATGTTGTTACTGATCCTAACATAGGGGTTTAGACCTGATATCTCTATCAGGTATGTCCGATCTGTGCTCAGCTATCCGGAGTTCTTATAAAATGTTTATTTCCGGTTTAAATCAGCTCTACTAAATCGGTATAGGCGAAAACTACACTCTATCCATTGTAGTTAGCCGCAAACATACCTGAAGTTTCCTAACCCTACTCCAGAAATGATCGAACAGACGATTTGGACGGATTTATTGGTAAAATTCATATATTTTCCTCCACTACATTCAAGTCATAAAACACAAGTGAACAGATAGACTATCTGTTCACTTGTGTTTTATGCTGTAAGTTGTTTCTGATGTGAAAAGGTCGATTGATAGTAGTTAATTTGCTGATAGATAGATAAATATGGCCATTCAAGCTTGATGAAATTAACTGGTGAAAATGGGAGTATATATGGTTGAAACTGGATAGCCGCTTTTATTATTACTAATAAAATTATAAACACATAACTACGTATTTTGAAAGTACACAACTAAATACTAAAAATAAAGTGCCTTGAATTTATCATTAATTATGGTGGCAGTTGATCAAGCTTTATAGTGAAATCCCAGTATAAATTCAGTAGTGTTAAGGTTAACAGATCGGTAACTGAACCATGGCTGGCAGAGTCTCCTGCTTAAGGAAATTGACGCATAAATAAACTATATTCGGAAAACTAACTTTACTTCTATATACATAAGGGTAAAAAGTTAGCTATAATTAAAATGCGATTCTCGCTTGCAAACTAATTTTCTGTTAATTTTTCAATACTTATTTAATAGATTTATTTTTTTGAAAATCAGACTTTGTATATTTGCATCGTCTGTATCTAAAAATAATCCATTTACTGTCAATGAAAGCTAAACAAATACGGTTCTTTTCTCCAGATGAGAATAGTGAATCAACAAAAAAAATTGAGAAAGCTGTTGTTAAGGCATCACCTGTAACGGGCTATATTTCATCGACGGGCAAATTGGTGTTTCCTGCCAAAGCTATTTCACAGTTAGGATTTGATCCGAATAATAATCGGTTCAAAGTAGGTACCCAGGAAGGAAAGCGGAAAATAAAATCGCTATTTCTGATCCCGGGTGATGATGGGCAAGAGCAAACGTTCGAGCTGACTCAGGGGGCTAAGAGTTACGGTATTTCACTGCCCTACATTCTACAAAAGGGCGGAATCGACTTTGCAGAGGCAAAATATAGTTTCACTGTTAAGCCATTTGACTATGATGAGAACGTAACAGGATACGAGCTAAAATTGTCGAGCGATAGTCCAAAACCAGAGTATACTGGCAAGCCACGTGGTCGGAAAAAGCTAAACTCAGCGGTTGAATAGTCTCTCTTTTTGATTGCCAGATTGGTCTTGAAGGAAATTTTTTTGTAACAAGAATGAGAAAGCGGATGAGTAATCCGCTTTTTTATTGAGCCATGTAGTAGTTGTTTTATCAAAGTAATCTGCATCTGGTCCGAAAGTTGGTTTAACTATTAGTTCGTTAAGCTATAATTATGTTCTGAAAATTTAATTCAACTAGAAACGATGGGCCAGGGTTGATGTTGATTTCAAGCCTGTTGTATAGCACCGTTAAAATTAACGTTGTTCTGGAAAGGAGCTAAACAAAAATTCTGATAGCTCTTTCTCAGTGAGTTGTGAGCATATTTAGTTAATCGGAATAAATTAGGGGCTCACCGGTACTACGAGAAAAAGTAGTACACAGCTAATTTGATTTCATTAGTTGATTTCGTTACAGGATAAGAAATTATTTATAAATAAGTCGTTAAGTTTTTTGATAGATGTTGATTTTTTCATTTGACTTGCCTGTTTGCGTTGGTAATAAATACCTATAGGCAATTGAATCGTTCGTTTACCCATAAATGATGAAATTGAAATAGAAAAATTTAATCCGTTTCTTGAACTGATCACCGCCTTAATATCATAAAAAGTCTAAATTGATGACTTTTGTGCCTCAGTAACTTAAGGGATGAGCAGGACAAATTGCTATAGAAGCTTTACTGAACTACCAGATAGTAATCAGTATTAAAAAATCATCCGTTAATAATCGGTACAGGTGGTAGTTTGTGTAATATATTTTATCAAAATTGGATGAAGAAGCAGGTATTATCAGTTAAAGAATAAATGCTTGCGTGCCTATTTTTCTTCTTATGACCCGTAATCAACTTGATGATTTAATAAGTCAGGGCGAACATACACGCCTGGAGTTCAAGCGTACTCTTTCGTCAGCCTACCGTATTGCCCGAACACTGGCCGCATTTGCCAACACGTCTGGCGGTACACTCCTGATTGGTATTACTGACAGTGGAAAAACAGTTGGTGTTGTATCGGAATTTCGGGAGATCGATAAAATTGAAGAAGCTACCGACAGGTTGGTAGAGCCATCCTTAGTTGTTAGCTACGAAACGCTTGCGCCAGATGGGCGGCTTGTCCTTAGTATTACTATTCCCGAAAGCAGCGAAAAGCCTCATTATGTTCTGGATGAATCTGGTAAACGAACAATTTATGTTCGCGCAAAAGATAAATCGGTGCCGACCAACAAGCTCATTATCACGCCTGAAATGGCGGACCGTGAATTACTAAAATCACCCATGGCCCGAACATTGATTCAATACCTTCGTAAGAACGATCATATTACGGCCGATAAGTTTGCGAAACTGATCAATATATCAGACTATAGAGCCGGCAAATTGCTCCGACAACTAGCTGAGCGGGGATTACTGATCCTTATTGATAAACCTCGCCCGGTTCGCTATGCCCTTAAACTGGCAGAGTAATCCTTGTTGTATCTTTGTGAGTATGATAACGCAGGAAGAAACGGTTTCTAAAGAAACAATCACCGATTTTTTTAAAGACCTTCAGGATCGAATCTGCCAATCGCTGGAGGAGGCCGACGGTGCGGCAACATTCCGTGAGGACGCATGGCAACGGCCGGGTGGGGGTGGAGGCCGCTCGCGGCTGCTCACTGATGGGGCTGTTATTGAAAAAGGGGGTGTTGGTTTCTCGGCTGTACATGGCGACGCAACGGAGGCTACACTTCGCACATTGAAACTGACAGAACCCGCCGAGTTTTACGCTACAGGTGTATCTATCGTGTTGCATCCTCGCAACCCAATGGTGCCCATTATTCACATGAATGTCCGGTATTTTGAAATGAGCACGGGGCATAACTGGTTTGGGGGAGGCATAGATCTAACGCCGCATTATGTTGTTGATGCAGATGCCCGCTTGTTTCATCAAGCGCTGCAATCCGTTTGCGACCGTCACGATCCTGCCTATTACCCGAAATTCAAGCCCTGGGCTGATGATTATTTCTACATACCACACCGCCAGGAAACGCGGGGTGTAGGGGGAATCTTCTTCGACTACTTGAAGCCGACAGATTCGGCTCATAAAGTCAGCTTGTTTGCTTTTGTACAGGAGGTGGGCAACTCGTTCGCGCCAATTTACACGCATTTCATGCACCAGAATCGGGATATCCCATATGGTGAGCGCGAAAAAAACTGGCAGTTGCTTCGTCGGGGACGATATGTCGAATTTAACCTGGTTTGGGACCGGGGCACCAAGTTCGGGCTTGAAACCAATGGCCGTACAGAATCTATTCTGATGAGTATGCCTCCCCAGGCGAACTGGATTTACGATTTCAAAACCGAAGCGGGCAGCCGCGAAGAGCAAACACTGAATCTACTTCAAAAAGGTATCAACTGGGTATAATAGGTCCATTCCAGTCAAATCAGACTGTATCTTTAGTGGTCAAACGATAAACTTAAAAACAATTAATTTCATCATTCATCATGAAGAGTATAAATTATCCGTCAGTAGCCGTAGTTATCCTGATTACACTCTGTTCGCTCTCGATCGCTCAGGCTCAGCTTAGAGTGCCGGCAGCCAGTCCTGTTCAAACCACCAAACAAAGTTTCGCCCTGGGCGATATTACACTGGAGTACTCCAGACCGGCGGTTAAAGGACGGGCGATCTTCGGTGATTTGGTCCCTTATGATAAAGTATGGCGTACGGGTGCCAATGCGACATCCAAGATCACTTTCTCATCGGATGTGAAACTCGAAGGTAAAGAGGTCAAGGCGGGCACCTACGGGTTATTCACGATTCCGGGTAAAACCAGTTGGGAAGTAATGCTTTCCAAAGACCTGGACCTGGGAGCTAATGTGGGCGATTACAAAAAAGAAAATGAAGTTGTACGGGTTCAGGTGAAACCGACTACGCTTGCCAATAAAGTAGAGACCTTTACCATCAATATCGCTGACATTTTGCCTAATTCGGCCGTGCTGGAAATTATGTGGGACAAAACCCGTGTTCCCGTTTCTATCACAGCCGATATTGATCAAACGATCGTGAAAAATATTAACGCTTCGCTCGCTTCTGATAAGCCTGCTTATTTTGAGGCAGCCAGTTACTATTATGATACGAATCGGGATTTGAAGCAAGCCCTTGGCTGGGTGACCAAAGCCACGGAGCAGAATCCGAAAGCCTTCTGGGTAATGTTGCTGAAAGCCCGGATTGAACTGAAACTTAAAGAAAAAGCCAGTGCGATCACCAGTGCTGAGAAAACAGTTGCACTGGCAACGGAAGCAAAAAATGCGGATTACGTGAAAATGGCGAATGACCTGATTGCTTCTGCTAAAAAATAGATGTCGATTCCCGGAAACGAGTTTGTTGGAGCCTGTTTTAAACATATTAACAGGAATGCCCGTGCAACCAGCGCGGGCATTCCTGTTTTATACCCTCTTGACTACGCTTTTGAGCCTGTCTGTTCACTACTATGTAGTTTCGTGAGCTTTGTGGCATCATAATCGCTTTCAGTGGGGTTGTCCTCACTACTGCTCTCACAGGTAACGGTGCGACCATTATCTTTAACAGATTTAACGGTCATAGGCGAACTGCCATCTAAAAGAGCGACCTGGTCGCCGGGCTGAAATTGAATGGGTAAATCTGCCATGTTTTGAAAAAGAAAAGGTTAACTGATTCGTTAAGATTGACTCTCCCAAAACTGGTTTGCCATACAAATGTTCAGGACCGATCAGAACCTGAAATCATCGGGTCGTTGAACAGACACGGTGCTTTTTGGTCTCAATTCTGGTACTTAATCACACCAATTGTCAGTGATTGTCTTGATAAGATCAATCATGTCCATATAAGTAGATGGTTTTGTGTAGAATTGATCGGCGCCCAAGGCCAGGGCTGTTCGTCGATCTTCGTTTGTAACCCACGATGAAGTCGTAAGCACGACCACCGTAAGATTATCATAACTTTGATTATCTCGTATTTTCTGTAATATATCCAGACCGCTCACCCGGGGCATATTAAGGTCCAGTAAAACTACTCTAGGTAATAAGTTGGTTTTTGTCATTCTGGATAGCAGTTCTTCACCATTGTCGAGCGTTATTACTGGAATATCGGGGCGAACGCTGTTAAACGCGGACTTGATAAAAAACTGATCGTTAATGTTGTCATCCACTACCCAGACAGGAGCTACTTTATTGACCAGCATGTTACTTAACCTGCTTTCTGCCGATTCAGGTAATTTGTAAACTCTGTGTACCTGTTGAATATAATGCGAAAACAATTCGTTAATCCGCTTGACAGTATAGTTTTCACTTGTTTGAGGAGAGTGATTCATAGGTATAGTGATTAGCTAAGTAATTATACTTACAAGATAAAATTTATACTAGCTAAAATTCAATTTCTTATTCTATGGTTTTTCTATTTTTTCGGTTAAAATCTCCCTTAAAATCAAAGTACATAAAGCCCCGAATAACACATTCCCAATCAAGAGATGAGCAAAAGCCAAAACCATCAGCCTATAGTTGTGTTACCTACGTGAGTGCCCCAGTTGACTATTGTGACACAGAAAAGCAATTCCATTTGCACATAACGTCCTTAGCCGGAGAAGCTTTACGGTATAGTGATACTGGTTACAATACGATTTAATGAAGAACCGTTTTTACTAACATAATGGAGCAAGCAGTAAAACCCCATCAGGCCGAGCGTGGACAGAAATCAACTTTAATAGGTATTGCCGTCAATATTGGACTGGTGTTGGTTAAAGGACTGGCAGGATGGCTGGGTAACTCCTATGCCCTGATTGCCGATGCCATGGAATCAGGTACCGATATTGTTACCTCAATTTTTGTCTGGTTCGGGCTTCGAACAGCCTCAAAGGCACCCGACCAAAACCATCCTTATGGCCACGGGAAAGCCGAGCCATTGGCTGCTATAGTTGTGTCGATGGCCCTTGTGGGGGCGGCTATATTGATTGCAGTGCAGAGTATCCGTAATATTCAGGTGCCTCACGAAATCCCGGCTCCATTTACCCTGGCCGTCCTGGCAGGCGTAGTACTGGTGAAAGAAATCCTGTTTCGTCGAGTTGCTAAAGTAGGGGTTGAAACAGAAAGCAGCGCCGTTAAAGCTGATGCCTGGCACCATCGCAGCGATGCCATTACGTCTTTAACGGCGTTTGTGGGTATTAGTATCGCGCTCATTGGTGGGCCGGGCTACGAGAGCGCCGACGATTGGGCTGCTTTGCTGGCTTCTGGTTTTATAGTCGTCAACGCCTATCTTATTTTTCGCCCTTCCTTTGGCGAAATCATGGACGAAACCCCAGCTGGCGATTGGCAGCAAGAACTCAGTACCATTGCGTTGACAGTGCCCCAGGTCAGGGGAATTGATAAATACAGGGTTCGAAAAACTGGATTTGAGTACTTTGTTGATCTTCACATAGTGGTAGCGGGCGATCTGACAGTCAGGCAGGGGCACGACATCGCCCATGCCGTAAAAGCGGCTATACTCAGTGAAAAGCCAGCCGTATACGACGTACTGGTGCATGTCGAACCGGTATAAGCAGCTAGATAAACACCAGAGCATGGTTGAGTCTAAGTTGCTAAAACCGATTCCTGTTTAGTTAGAATGTATATTGAATTGGAGGAAGCGTAATGGTTTCCCACCAATAAGAACGAATTTCCTGAAAGTACGAAAGCCAGTCTTTGAAATCAGTTGGTTTAACAACATAGGAAGAAACGCCAAGCTGATAAGCCGTTGAGATGTCTTCGGCACTCGACGACGAGCTGAACATCACAATAGGTATGTGATTGAACGGCGATGGCATGGTTTTAATTTGTCTCAACAATCCCCATCCTTCCTGACTATCCGGTAAATACAGATCCAGTAGGATTAATTTAGGAATTTCCCATTCCTGAAATTGCCAATCGCTCAGCAAGTCTATCGCTTGCTCCGGAGTGGACGCTCTTATTGGAGTTACTTCAGAAAGACACTCCTGCATGGCTCTGCGAATCAACATCCATTGATCGTCGTTATCATCAATGATCAATAATTTAGCCCGGCTAAAGTTGGCTTTAATTCTTGACTGGTCATCATTAGTTTTCATAACGTTTGTGAGTTAGGGAACCCTACTAGTTACCAACTAGCAATTAAGCTATTTGATTAATTTATTTGTTTTCATCTGCTGGTAATTGCGTATAAAATAGCATGTTGGCATCCAATAAACGACTAGTGCAGGGATTTTTCCGCCAACATCATATCCTTGATATTGTACCAGATATAATAGTTGCATAACCGAACCAGACCATTTAGTACGACGGTTGAAACTCTTATCAGAGTTTCCTGTATGTACCGCATAGGTATAACCGGTACATATAGTGAATGCTCAGAGAAAGTACCTGCTTAGGGATCAGGAGAGACAATTGCGGAAACGTTTATCCCGATAGCTGAGTCAGGCGAATCAGAATAACTTTATGGGAAATCTCGGCCTTGATCAGCCAGACTCGATTCCGGCTTATCATAGATTCGTATTGACTAATAACCCTAGATTTTAGTGGACCCGAAGAAAAATTTTTCTGTGTGCGCTGCAACAAATGCTCAAGCCGGTCAATCATCTTCTGGTAATTGGCGATCTTCTTTTCAAACTGTTTGACTCGTTGTTGAATAAGCAGGATAAGTTCATCACCGTTGGCTAACGATAAGGTGGCGGGTACCGTCAACAGGGATTGCCAGTCTTTCTCCAGTTCCTGCATAGCTGCCAGGAAAGGCTCGCCATCAAAAACCGCAATGGGTAAGTCGGTTCGTTGGCCATCGTCCAAAATGTATGCTTGTGACAGCGTGCTTCCTTTGGCCACGATATCGCTCAGAAAATCGAAGGCAACTTCGAGCGTATCCAGCTGACAAAAAAACTCACGGTCCTGGGATTTGTGGTCTATGGACGTCAAATAAAGCATCATGAGCCACTTCGTTTATCGGTTTTCACGAAACCCTACCAACAAATAAACAGAATACAGCGGCAAATGGATACAACAAAAAAAATAAATGTACAGATGATCGAGCTGGCATGGTATGTCAGCATGGAACGTTTACGATAAGCTTGTGCCTTATTGGCTTACGCCATCTTTTGGAATCGTATTCTTGGCAGAGTCACGGTTTTGAACCAGTAGTGCCGCAAAGATCTTAAATATGCCACCCAATCATTAAAGCAGGAGGGCTTGATGGTAAAGGAGGAGGCACCTAATGAATACGCATTATCAATATCAGCCTGAATTTGGCTGACCGTTAGAATCACGACAGGTAAATAGCGAGTTTCTGGATTACCACGCAAAAAGGCAAGAAAGTCCAACCCATTTTCCCTGTCCTGTAAATAGCAGTCCAGCAGTACGAGTTTTGGCCCGTAGCCGTCCAGGGATTTGATATAGGTGATTGCCTCGGCAGTACTGTGAACCTGCAGGAAGGATGCTTCCGGAAAGCCAAGCAGCGAAGACTGACTTAAAATCTCAGTAAGCAGCGGATCATCATCGACGATGAGGATAGGGAAGTGGTTCGGCATAGTTTTGTTACGGATAAGCAATGGCAAGTTAACTAATTTCCACAAAGTCTACATAGACACATTAGTAAACGGTCGATAATGGTTTGCATTTATGGAAAAATAAATGATTATCGTAACAAAATCGATATAAAGTAAACTTTTCGTTTCGCAAAATGGCTCGATTGGTCAGTCTACTCTCAATACGCACTCAATAATAGAATAGTTTCGCTATAAAAGAAGCTCCATCCCCAGAAAAAGAAGTAACTACCGTACCGCTGATGCCATTGAGGACCATCAGGCGAGTATATAAACAAGAAGAAGGGAAGCCAATAAATTGACAGATTCAGCAAAAGACTAGTTGCCAATCAAGATCAATTTAACTGATGGCGCTGAAAGTTAAACTGCCTCTAAAGGCATTAGGGGAGATTGGTGCGATGACTGTGATTCAACAAATCGGCTGTGAGAAGCGGGACTCTATTGATCAGCTGTAATATAAAAAATGCAAATGGTATTCAGTTTGGTACGACGGGAAGTAAACACCCGTTAGAGTCAAAGCTATTAGTCTGGCTAGTGCATTAAACCAGCAGCTTGACAACGCCGTACCAAAACAGGACAGACGACGAGACCAATACGGCCCAGGCGACAGCATTCTTAACGTCGGTAACCGTAAGGCTTGTTGTAATGATGATACGGATTTTCATGGCTATGCTAGTTGGGGTAGTCGATTCAACTAGTTTTCAGCAAAGTCCGTACCAGAAATAATGGGAATGGTAAAGTAATGGGCGAAGACAGCTCGTAATAGAATTAACGGAAAAGACTAAACCAGTGAGGAGTTTAAAATACCTACGTGCTGAACGCTTTAACGGTCGTGTATATTATCACAAACTGTGTCTCCACTGCAACAATAAATATGAGTGTGTTAGAATGGATTCCGCTTTCGGCTGTAATGGGTGTGCTAAAGCCGCAAGGAGGAAGCGTAAACTTCAATTTGTATAGTACCTTGTCAAATTATGATATTTATTTAAATGCTCTTGTTTAAAAGGCATTTTTTGTTTTTCTGTTGATATGATATGATATAATATATCAGATTCTCATACATAAATTTTATAATGCTACAAACTGTTTTATCTCCAATAAATAATTTAGAACTAAATGGTGATTCATAATTCTAATCTGTTTATTGAAGATAAAACTTTATGTACAAATTAATTAATTCCTTGTTAGCATTTCCAGCTTTTATGTGCGTTGTGAGAGACTCTACAACTTGTGGAATTTCTTTTAGCTTTTTATGTATATATGAATCATGCATATAATTTAGCCAATTTGGATTAAAGTTGTTATAATTATACTTTTCAGGCGACAAATAAAATTTCATATAGTCTTCACTAATAAATTTAGATTCATATATTTCATCAGTAATAGTAATATTTAGAGAATAAACAAGTCTAATTAAATTGAGAAAATTATAATTTATTATTTCTCTTTTTTGTGCTTGTTCAGATAATAAAGTATAAATATCATTAAATGAGTCAAAAGGAGTAGTATTGTTTTTTATGAAGTTTATATAATTTGGAAAATGTTCTTTATAATCAATAATATTATTGATAGAATAATCCCAATAAAGGCTATCTGAAAAATCTTGATTTAACTGATGTGTAATTTTATCTATAATTAATGGCTTTATATTATCATCTACCAAATACCATAAATAAAATAAGTATTTGTTCGTTTTAGACCGAACGCCACTATTGAGACCTTCTTGATTTAAAATAATTTTTTCAATAAGGTTAACTTCGTTGATTTTTTTTTCATTAGTTCTTGTTGAAAATATTCCTGCCATTGACTTAAATATTTCTTCGGTAATAAGTTTTGGCTTACGACAAAGCGCAGATAAAAAATTGTGATAAAAGTCAAGAGATAAATTATTTTTATTTCCCTCAATAAAAAAAACTAGACAATTAATATTATACCAATATAAAGTTTCAGTCGCATTTATAAAATCTATAAACTGATTGCCAATAAACTCAATTTCTACTTCATTTATGTCTACAATTCTTAATAGTAAGCAGATATTGTCGAAAATATCAGTAAACTTACTTTTATGGACACCAGCTTTTTGAATTTGGTAAGTGAATTTTTGATTCGCTTCAACATCTCTCCCAAAAATATTATTTTCAGAATATAAAGATTTGAGATAGTTATTGATAATTTTTGGTAACTTTATTTTTGCATCTTCATCAAGATCAATATTCTTTATCTCATAATTTCTTAATACTTTTTGTAATTTCTTAAAATTTCCATAATTAATAAAATAAGTACAAAATGAAAGATTAAGCGTCTGTCCACCGCGTGAATATTTTTGATAAATTTTATGATTCAATAATAATGCTTCAACACCGGTATTAAATAAATTCCTGTATTCGCTAAAAATATCGCTTACTATACAATTTCTTTCATAAAACATCTCAACACTACCCAAGTGAAAGTCTATTATTTTTGAGGAGTCGTGGGTATTATAAGAAGTACCTTTTTTGATACTTTCAAATAAGTCTTTTATTTTCTCATATTCATCATATACATTATTCACTGACCTTCGTAGTACTTCATCATCTCTTATAATTTTTAAAAGTTCAGATTCTTCCTTTGAAACATCATTTATTTGCCTATACACAGCTTCTAAATCAATTAAGCTAGCTTTAGCTTCTAACTCAGTAGTTAGTTTTGCTTCAATATTATTATATTCGTAAAGGCCCATATTATGGCCGAGTTTTATTAAATTAGACTTTGCGATAAAATATATTATATATTTCTCCATATGCCAAGCTTTCTGTGCAATATCTTCAAACATATTGAATGCCTGAAAATAATTTGACATCTTATAGTGAGAAAAGGCTAATAGAGAATCTTCTTTAATGTCAGTTGCATCTGTAATTTCTCCAGTCTGTATGAAATTGATTAACTTGTCAAATTTTAGATTATTTATTAAACAATTAGGACATTCACAAAATTTCTCAATACTATTTAAGAGAACTATATCATTTCTTTCAATAGTACCATATTCATTTACTGTTTCTTTTGAATGTAATATTGAAATTGCTGAATAGTTTAGAATTTTTATTATAAATTCACTAAATTTATTTATTTCTTTGGCGTAATTAATATTATTTAGTTGTTTAATATATTCATCTGTAATTTTAGTATTTCCGTTATTATAAATTGTATTGTTGTATAAAAAGTTTACCAACTCCGAATTATTTACTTTTAAAGAATATGTTTCATGCTCATTATAGTAAGTCTGCTTATCAGTGTTATTAAATGGATAAACATTTGCTATGAAAAAGTAGGGTAATGAATTTAATTCAGAAAATCTCTTTAAAGATAAATACATTTGTTCAAAATAATCTTTCTTCGCTAACCCTTCTATAAATCTATCATATTGATTAATAAAAGTAATTAAATCTAATAGTTCAATTCCTTTGTCTAATAAATTTGTACCTTCTCTTTTAAATGATATACTGTTAGCATTTTCACCCTTAAGAAATTTTTCTACAACTTCTTTGTTAGGTTCATAGCTTATGACATTTACACCTTTCTCTTTTAAATAATTTATTTTATACTCACTAAAATATTCGGGAGCTAATAAATATGAGCTTTGAAAATCCTTACCTAAGATGTTTCTTACTTTTTGTAAGATAATTTTTAAGTCTATGTCGGAATAACTATACCCGACAAAGAGTACAAGTTTTGTTGAGAAAATTGACTTAATGAATGCATCAAATAAAGGATGCTTAACATCATAATCAAGATAATCTTCTTCCTTCAAGGTAAAATCATCATTATCTAAATCTCCATGAATTTTTACTAAAAGGTTTGAATTAGAGGCATAAGGGAACTCTGAATCTTTTTTAATTATTGAAAAAGGTAATGCCCTATTTCTTACTACTTGTTCAAGTAAGTCGTCAAAATTAGTAGTTATAATATGTTCGGGTTGTAAATCAAAAATTGCTTCATTAATTTGATTATATTTTTTCTTCTTATGATGAAGGATATGTCTTATTTTCTGAATGTATTCTTTATGCTTCTTTTCGTTGAAATAAATTTGAGCAACCTGAAGGGGGTCTTCGGTATCCTCATTTTCTATCCCTATATCATCTTTAAGTTGATTTACCATATTTGTCCAGCTTGGTATACCAGAGTTCATAGAAACACCTGCTCCAACGAAAACGGGTGCATTTCAAATTGTCGCCTGATGTCGTTAGCTTAGGGCATGACTGAAGATGAATACATAGCCTTGGCCCGCCAAAAATATCAAGACCTGCAACAACTTAAAAGCAAGCCAACTTTCTACGACTATGAAAAGTCGTTCGATGAAATTTGGCAGGAATTGGGTCGGCAAGTCTTGGAAAAAAGCCTGAGTGATGTGCCAACTGACCGACGTAAAAAAAAAGATGACAACGCGTTACGGACAGATACAAATTGCTAACAGTGAATTATTTAGCCAACACCCCAACGGATTTGGCCTAGCTAGCTAGTGAATCTGCTACTTTAAACTGGACACTACAGTAAGAAACAGCTGCCTAAAAAAAGGTAGCAAGTCCAGTTCTAAACTAAAGACCCCATCCGTGGTTCATGCTAGGTTGTCTAGCGAAAAACTGACTAACCTAAACAGACTATCTGACTGCCTACTACGTATGACTCTGACTTATAGCCGGCGTGGGTCCGGTAAACCACTTTTGCTGCTTCACGGCATTGGCAGTTCCCTGAAGACTTGGGATCTCATTCTGGATGAGTTGGCCACCCAGCGGGATGTAATCGCGCTGGACTTACCCGGTTTCGGCCAATCGCCAGCCTTGGTCGGAGAGGTTTCTGTTCCCACCCTGGCCGATGCGGTGACCGACTTTTTAACCCAGCACCAGCTGCTGGGCATTGATGCCGTAGGGAATTCGATGGGAGCCCGGCTGGTGCTTGAACTCGCCCGGCGGGGCCAAGTTGTGGGAGCCGTCATATCCCTAGATCCAGGGGGCTTCTGGCAAGGCTGGCAGGTCGCCTATTTCTATCAGTCGGTTCGGCTATCGGCCCAATTATCCCAACTCATCCAACCCGTCTTACCACCCCTGGTCAACAATCCGGTAAGCCGTACGCTGCTGTTTGCTCAATTTTCAGCCCATCCCTGGACGATCCCAGCACAGGTGGCTCTTAATGAATTTCGGGAGTTTTTACCCACCCCCAGCTTCACCAAGCTGCTGGATAGTCTGGCTCATGGTCCCCCGCAGCAGGGTGCAGCAGTTGGTTCCATCCCGAACCTGGTCATTGGCTGGGGTCGTCAGGACCGTATTTGTCCACCCAGTCAGGCGAAACGGGCCTTAGAGTTGTTTCCTGACGCGCAGCTTCATTGGTTTTCGAATTGTGGTCACGTGCCCCAATTGGATGTGCCCGACGAAACGGTGGCGCTTATTCTGGCCGTAACGGAGGGGCGTTATGAAGCCCATTCCCAAACGCCCACCTTGGCTAAAGCGTCTGAGGTTTCAGGAAAAATCTTTGTTGGTTTAAGTGCTGCAGTGCTGGTGGTTGGCCTGTTTCTCGCCTTTGGCAGGAAAAAGTAAGGGCAACCCTGACCAAGCTTTAGCTGGTTAATCATTGCAGATTAATTAGCTACAGCTTGAGGTTAGTGTCAGTAAAGCGTAATCTATCTACGTTTAATTTATTGTTTAGGGTAGTGGCTAAGATCGGGAAGCTATGAGCAATCATAGTCGAAATGTACCATTTTCGAGGTCTCAAATTTCTACTGAAATTTATCGTCTTCTTCTAGAATAAATACAAGTTATAATTTTACTTGATTCGTTCACGAAAACGCTTCGACGAATGAACAAGATTTAATGGTTTTCAGTGCAGCTCGCTTAATTGCCTTTGAATCTAAAAGCGTTCACGAAAAGGTTACGTTTTCTGGACGATTACTATGAAAAGTACAAAATTTAACCCTCTCAACTTTGGCTTGATCTTGTCTTGAACAGATTTGTAAAGTGCAAATTTAGTGCCAATGAAATTGATCTTTGCCATCAAGCGAAAAAAAGCCAATACCCTACCTAAACGATGGTTTATCGTTTAAGCCAGAGCGAAATTTCTTTAATAGCTATATAAAAAAGCCGTTAAGCATAGAGCTTAACGGCTTTTGTCTTCGAAGAATCTAAGGTCTATTTCAATGCTTTTTTCAGCTCATCGGCGGCTAGCCTCTGCGCATCTTTCGCTTCGGGAAGAACCGTAGCCATGCCGAAGAACTCGTGAGTCACCCCAGTGTAGAGTTTGTAGGTAACCGAAACACCAGCGGCTTTCAGCTTATCGGCCAGGAGCTTGCCTTCAGTTTGCAACGGATCTAATTCGGCCGCAATCAGCGTGGTGCTTGGTAAACCCTCTAATTTAGCCTTAACAAGCGAAATTCGCGGATCACTGCTCAGCGCTGGACTTGTCAGGGTTTGTTTCACAAAATAGGCCATCATCGGCTTGTCGAGTGGTTTAGCCCCCGCGTATTTGGTATACGATTCACTGGTCATGTCGTTGTTGGCAATCGGGTACACCAACACCTGATGCTTGGGCATGGTTATCTTTTTATCGCGGGCCATAATGCTGACGTTAGCCGCCAGATTACCCCCCGCGCTCTCGCCAACGAGCGCTACCTTTTGGGGATCACCCTTAATCGAAGCGGCATTCTTTATCACCCATTCATAGGCGGCAAACGCCTGGTTATGCTGCGTCGGAAATTTGTGTTCCGGAGCCAGATCATACCCTACCGAGACAACGACCGCACCCACCTGCTCGGCCATGCTCTGCGCCGAGACATTATAGGTGTCGATATCGGCAATCACCCAGCCGCCCCCATGGTAGTAAACGATGACGGGGAAAGGCGCATGGGCTGACTTTGGGGTATAAATTCGAGCGTGGATGCTTCGCCCACCGCCCACCGGAATGGTTTGCCCGGCCGTATCCACCCGGGGCTCCGGCATAGTAATGTTATAGTCCTTCATGACTGCCATAACCGCCATCGTTGGGGTAGGATTCATCCGGGCTTCTTTAGGTGGAAGCTGCGGAATGGGCTTGGCCTGATAACTGGCCAGCTTTTCGAGGACGACCTGCATCGGCGGGGTGATGTCAGGTGCCCAGCCAGGCCCAGCTCCTTTAGGTTTCAACTCAGCGGGGCTACCGGATGCGCTATCGCTACCCATCGCCGTTTGGGTACTATCGGAAGTTTCCCCTGCTGCTGATTTCTTGGATGGAGTACAAGCTGCCAAATTCAGGATAGCCATTAGACATGCACCAGCTGTCCAGTGGTTTAGCGGAATTGAAGTGTATTTTTTCATCAATGTTGGTTTGTGGTTTAATTCCGATTAACCCTGGATAGAGGCGGATGTTTTGGCGATTAAACTAACTGCAGCCCGCTAACAGCCATTAACTTCTTTTTTTCAACCAAACTCCTTCGGGCTGGTTAAATAAAATATTCTCTATTAATCATCTATTATAGCCCGTTTATGCCGCTTAAGTTCTGCCCAAGAATAGCACTCGTAGTCAGTCTCATACTACCTTTAGTAGCTCAAGTAGTCCTGGCCCAATCTCCCAAAATGGAGCCCGTTTTTCAGGACAACACTTATCAGATAACGGGTGTAGCGGTGTCTAAACAGGGACGGGTCTTTGTGAATTATCCCTACTGGACAGATACCTATCGGTATGCCGTTGCTGAAGTGGGTAAAGATGGCTCGGTAAAACCCTATCCAACGGCTACCTACAACACCTGGCGGGAAGGACAGGCCGTTAGTCCTGATAAATGGATTTGCGTGCAATCTGTTCATGTCGATGCTAAAGACCGATTATGGATAGTCGATGCAGCTAGTCCTAAGCAAAACGGGGTCGTGGGTGGCGCGCATCGGCTCGTTTGCCTTAACCTGGCCACCAATCAGGTCGAAAAAGTCTTTCCCATGCAGGGCATTGTTGGTTCAGACAGTTACCTCAATGATATTCGGGTCGATACCGACCACGAGGTAGCTTATGTTACCGAATCGAAACAGGGTGGTATTGTGGTGGTCGATATGAAAAGCGGTAAAACGCGATTGCTGCTAAAGAACGACTCATCCGTAAAGGCGGATCCGAGCTATAAATTTGTGATCGATGGGCGTGAGCTTCGGGACAATCTAGGCCCCGTCCGGTTCCAGTCAGATGGGCTGGCGCTAACACCGGACTTCACCTATTTGTACTATAAACCCCTTAGTGATAATAAATTGTACCGCATTAAGACCGAACATCTTCGTGATTCGGCTTTATCGGCACAGGAAGTGTCAGCCCGGGTGGAGGATTTAGGCCAGGTAGCCTCGACGGATGGTATGATTACGGATAACAATGGAAATTTGTACCTGGGCGACGACCAGACGTACACACTTTACCGCATACCGGGAGCATCGTCGTCGGGAACCTTTAAACCAACCAAACAAGTCCTGTTGACCGACAAAAATCGGCTGATGTGGCCCGACAGCTACGCGCTTTACAACGGTTATTTGTACCTGACCACCTCACACATCCAGCACATGGCTAAACATAACGGGGGCAAGTCCACTCGCAAAGGGCCCTATGAAGTGCTGCGATTAAAGATTGAGTAATACGAATGTAGTAGAGAACAACCTTATTCGACTACGCAACGAATCTAATCAAGAATCATTCACTCATCTGTACCCGATCAACGTATACCTCCGTTGAATTAGTCGGATAGTAACCAATTTTTGACACGCCTTAACTAGAATAGTGTCAGCGGGTCAAGCTAATATTCTGGTTGGAACGTAGGAAACGTTGCTCAATAACCGGGTAAATCATGCTCTGGTTGGCTTACCAACCGGATATTGGCTCCATACGCTCCGATTTTTTACTATTAATTCACTTGTTTATATGACCCTTCGCCAGCATGCCTACGTCCCCTATTCGGACGACATCGAAGTCAAACAACCCAACGAAGACGAGCAAACCCGACAGGTAGTCGAGTCAATGGCCCGCGTGAATCGACTGATGTTTGAGAAACATCGCCATGCCATCCGCGATGCTCACGCCAAAAGCCACGGCATTCTACGAGGTGAATTACAGATTTATGACAACCTGCCCGAGCCACTAGCCCAGGGCTTATTTAAGACGTCTGCTACGTACCCCGTTATCGTTCGCTTATCGACGGCACCGGGGGCCATTATGCCCGATGGACAGCCCACCTTTCGGGGCATGGCCATCAAGGTGATTGGCGTCAATGGTCCCAAGTTCTTGCCCGAAGAGGCCGATGCGCTGACCCAGGACTTTTTACTGGTTAATCATCCCGTCATTCCAACCGGTACGGTGGAAACCTATCTGAAGCAACAACTGAAGCTGGAACAGCAAGCCCGTCTGCCCCAGGAACTGCAAGAAGCCCAGTCGAAGCTCATGACGGGGGTTCATAAGGTCCTTGATGCGGTTGGTATTCACCCAGAACCTAATGATCTGGGCATTGGCAAGGCGAACACCCACATTCTGGGTGAAACCTTCTTTAGCATGGCCGCTCTTCGCTACGGCGATTATATCGCTAAACTATCGGCAGTACCGGTATCGGATGAGTTACAACCCTTGCGCGGGCAGGAAATTGATGCCCGTAACGAGTCAGCCTTGCGTGACTTAGTGGTCTCCTACTTCATAAACCATGCAGCCGAGTATGAATTACAGGTCCAGCTCTGCACGGATCTAACCAGCATGCCGGTGGAAGATGGGTCGGTGGAGTGGCCCCAGGATCAGAGTCCGTATCAGCCAATTGCCAAACTGGTGATTCCGGCTCAGAACGCCTACAGCCCGGCCCGGCGGGTCTACGCCGATGACGTACTGACGTTCAATCCCTTTCACTGCCTGCCCGAACACCGGCCCCTGGGCAGCATCATGCGCGCCCGACGACTGGCCTATGACACGTCGAGTCGCTACCGGCACCAGATGAACGCACAGCCCCGCCTGGAACCACGTAGTATTGACGAACTGCCCGATTGACGGAGCGTAGTGAACCGGCCATGCCTACCACCGCTTATTCCCCTTTTTACGCAACGAACAGACGAATGGCACAACCCTTTAGTATCCACATTGACAAAGCGGTGTTGGCTGATTTACGCCAGCGCATCGCTGCCACGCGCTGGCCCGATCAAATCGAGGGAGCCAACTGGGACTACGGCACGAATGAACCGTATCTCAAGGAGTTATGCACGTATTGGGCTTCGGCGTTTGACTGGACAAAACAGGAAACGTACCTCAACAGCTTCCAGCACTTCAAGACGACGATAGACGAGAGTGGCCTCCATTTTATCCATCACCAGGGACAGGGCAAAACGTCGATCCCCATCCTGCTGATCCACGGCTATCCCGATAGTTTTGTTCGATTTCTCACCATCATTCCGCTGCTGACGCAAGCTGATGAACAGGGATTCTCGTTCGATGTGGTGGTACCCTCAATTCCGGGTTATGGCTTCTCGGACCGGCCCACTGAACCCGGTATGAATCCCAAAAAAATAGCAAGCCTGTTTGCGGACTTAATGGATGAGCTGGGTTACCCTAAATTTGTGGCCCACGGGGGCGATTGGGGCAGCAGCATTACCGAAAATCTGGGCTTATATCATGCTGATTCATTACTAGGCATTCACCTGACGGATGTGCCTTCTCAGCATGCCCTGATGCCCGTTGACGATCCGACGGCGGCCGAAAAGAAGTACCTTCAGCAGCGCCAGGAATGGATGCAGACGGAAGGCGGCTACTTTCAGATTCAGAGCACCAAACCCCAAACGCTGGCGTATGGCCTGATGGATTCGCCGGTGGGACTGGCGGGCTGGATTGTCGAGAAGTTTAAATCCTGGAGCGATAATGATGGAGAGGTGGAGGACGCTTTTACGAAAGATGAACTGCTGACCAACATTACCCTGTACTGGGTTACCCAAACGATTCATTCAGCGATTCGGATTTATTACGAAGCCAGACAGGACCTGCAGCAAAGTCAGCATAACCCCTTAATGAAGCTAAACCCGTTTGATAAGACAGGCGATAAATCGACCGTGCCAGCCGCCTTTGCGCTGTTTCCCAAAGACATATCCTCACCACCCAGCGAATTTGCCGAACGGTTCTTTACCATCAGCCGATGGACAAAGCTAGCCAGGGGTGGGCATTTTACCGCGATGGAAGAGCCGGAGCTACTGGCCAATGACATCCGGGAATTTGTCCGATCGCTACGCCAATCCGGCAGAACGACCATTACCCTCTGAGGTAAAAACTAATCTAGTAAATCTATATACGTTGCTAAATCAGCTCTATGACAACGCCTTATGTCTTATACAGTCCCCAGGTGGAGACAATTGACGAAAACGAGAATCAGGTCATTGACGACATTCTAGCCTCGATGCACCGGCTGGATGGGCGTACCCGGGAAATGTACGGGCACCATGTGCGGGTATCCCATGCCAAACCGCATGGTCTAGCCGTGGGTGAACTGACCGTACTGGACAGCCTGCCCGAACACCTGGCGCAGGGCTTATTCAGCCAAGCCGGGACGTATCCGGCGATTGTCCGGCTGGCCAATGTACCGGGTGAGGTAATCACCGATGCCGTGAATACCCAGCGGGGCTTTGCCGTCAAAATTCTGGACGTTGAGGGCCCAATGCTGGCGGGTCATGAGGGGCAAACGACCCAGGATTTCGTGCTGGACTCCGGCACGAGCTATTTTCCCAATGCGGATGCGACATCGTTTCTACGGCAACATCGCTTAGCCGAGCATTTTCCTCAGTTCCCGGATGCCGTTAAAGAAGCGGTATCGACCGTGTCCCGGATCACCAACGAAGCCCTGCAGGCGATGGGCACCGACAGTGCCAAGCTGGATTTTTTCGGTGACTCACGGATTCACCCGATGGCTGAAGCCTACTACAGCCAGGTACCAATCCGCTACGGGAAGTATATCGCCAAGCTGGCCGTCGTACCCGTTTCGCCCGCTCAGAAAGCCCTGGCCGAGGCGGCGGTTGCCGTCGATGGGGATAAAGACCCGAACGCCTTGCGAACGGCCACGGTGAGCTACCTACAGGCGAATGAAGCAGATTTTGAGATTCGGATCCAGCTCTGTACGGACTTAGCCAAGATGCCCGTCGAAGAGGCCACCAAAGAATGGAGCCAGGAGGAAAGTCCCTATTTACCCGTCGCTCGCCTTCACTTACCCAGGCAGGAGGCCTACAGTGAGGCCCGTCAGCAGTACGTCGAAGCGCTATCGTTCAGCCCGGCCCATAGCCTGGCCGCCCACCAGCCGCTGGGCTCGATCATGCGGGCCCGGCTGCGGGCTTATCCAGAACTGTCCCGGCTGCGCCGTTTGGGGAACCAGCAATCACTGGAAGAACCCTCCTCGATTGATGCGGTGCCGGCTTAGGCCAACTGGCCTATGTCTGAAGTTTTGCCGGTTCGGGCGTAAAACAGCCGTGGCCGTTGGTCATGGCTAGCCCATTTTTTAAGTAACGGTTTACGACTAAATGGGCCATTCTTCTCCAGATAAGCTAGCCGGCAACTCGTACTAAAATTATTTGTTTAACTAACCTGTCTGATTCCCAGTAGAAACCAGAGGAGAACTTATACGCTGGCGGAGGCAGGCAACCAAACACTCCGGTGCTCTGAACGGTACCTAAACGACATTTGATACCGATAACCTGGGTGGTCGATGGCGGGACGTTGGCCTACTTCGTTAAACCATCTTCGTCAGCCGTAGTTTAGGTTTCGCATAGTTACTTATTCCGTTTCATTTTATGAAAGCAGCCGTTTTTCACAAAGCCGGAGACATCCGCTACGAACAGTTTGAGGACCCTAAAATCGAAGATTCACGCGATGCCGTTATCCGCGTTACCTCCACGGCCATCTGTGGCTCAGATCTACACATCTACGACGGCTTTTTGCCCCAACTCCGCCCCGAAGTACTCGGCCACGAGTTCATGGGCATCGTCGAAGAAGTAGGTTCGGGCGTGACCAATCTACGGAAAGGCGACCGGGTGGTCGTGCCCTTTACCATCGCCTGTGGGCACTGCTTTTTCTGTCAGCATCATCAGGAAATGCACTGCGAAAATTCCAATAAGGAAGATTACGGACCCGATGGCGGATTATTGACCGAAAAAGGCGGGGGGCTTTTCGGCTACTCAGATCTTTATGGTGGCTACAATGGCGGACAGGCCGAAGCGGTGCGCGTACCCTTCGCCGATTACAGCCTTCGCCACGTGCCCCAGCAGCTAAAAGACGAACAGGTTTTGTTTTTGACCGACATCTTTCCCACCGGCTGGAGTTCGATCGAGTGGGGCGAATTGAAAGGGGGCGAAACGGTGGCCATTTTTGGGTCGGGCCCGGTAGGGCTGATGGCGCAAAAGTCGGCTTGGTTACAGGGAGCGGGCCGCGTCATCGCCATCGACCCAGAGAATTACCGCCTGGAGCGAGCCCGCCGAATCAATAAAGTCGAGACGCTCAATCCGCACGATGTAGATGTAGTGGAAGTCCTGCGCAGCATGACCGAAGGCCGCGGCCCCGATTTATGTGTCGATGCGGTGGGTATGGAAGCCGAACGCTCCTTGCTGGACAAGGCAAAAGCAGCTCTTAATTTAGAGAAAGGCACCGTAAGCGTACTGGAAACTTGTTTTCGGGCGGTGCGTCGGGGCGGTATCGTCACGATCGTGGGGGTGTACGGGACGCCTTTTGATAATTTTCCGGTGGGCCGCATGTTCGATAAGGGGGTAACCATTCGGCAGGGTCAATCACAGGTACATAAAAATATTGATTACTTACTGGACCTGGTGGTGCAGGGTAAAGTAGTGCTGGACGATATCATCTCGCACGTGCTGCCATTAGCCGACATTTCACGGGGCTATGACATCTTTAAGAACAAACAGGACGACTGTACCAAAGTTATTCTCAAACCTTAACCAGTTCACCCTCGTTAGCCTCAATCGCTCTAGGTCGCCATCCACATGACCATAAGCTAAAGGACGAGCAGGGCTGACGATGTATTCTTATCTCAATTCGTATGGAACCACAACCCAATGCTAAGACTAAGACCGTTCTGATTACAGGCGCAGCGAGCGGCATCGGCCAGGAACTGGCCCGGCTTTTTGCCAAAGACGGCTACCGGCTCATTCTGGTCGACAAGAACCAGGAAGGTTTAGACACGCTGGCCAGCCACTTTCAGAATCAGTACGGTAGCTCAATAACCCTCATTGCCAAGAATCTTGCCGATCCAGAAGCCCCCCAGGAAATTTATGACCAGACGACCGGGCAGGGCCAGGTGGTTGACATACTAGTTAATGACGCCGGTTTTGGCGTATACGGTTTATTTGCCACCGAAACTGATGTTGAGCAGGAAAAAGAGATTGTGCAGGTCAATGCCGTGGCGTTGATGCACTTGACCAAGTTGTTTCTCCGCGACATGGTCGCCCGCAACGAGGGCAAGATTTTGCTGCTGGGTTCGGAAGTCTCGGTGGCGCCCAGTCCGATGCAGGCCGTCTACGGGGCGACCAAAGCGTTCATCAAATCGTTCGGTGAATCGGTACGGAGTGAGTTGAAAGGCAGTGATTCGAAGGTAACGATCACGGTTCTGATGCCGGGGGCTACCAATACCAATTTCTTTAAAACGGCCGGAGCGGCCCATGTCAAAGGAGCCGATCCCCAAAAGACGGCTAATCCGGCCGATGTCGCTAAGGAAGGCTATGAGGCCCTGATGGCCGGCAAAGACCACGTCGTGGCGGGCTGGATGAATAAAGCCCGGGTGGCGATGGCTCATTTGCTGCCTGACCCCTTGGTGGCGGCCAGTGCCCGTAGGGATATGATGCCCAAAGAAGAAGCCGAACAGCAGCAACGTCAGACGATGATTGTGCTGGGTGTAGCCGCCGCCGTCATTGGCGGTATCTGGCTGTTAACGCGCAATAACTCGTCGGCCTTGCCAACGATCAGCGCTTACGACAAAGCCCGTTACCAGGACAAAGCTGGCAAGGGTAAACGGTCGGCTCATAAGGCGCTGACTTCCGCTACTGCCTCGGTAAAGGGCGCTTATGACACGGTTAAAGAAAACCTCGAGGACGCTCTAGCGTAATCAACAGCCCAATTGATGTCTCCCCGCTTTTGCCCTTGACTCGTATTACCCAAGTGGCACTACCAATAAAGCCCATGTAGTCACGGGCTTTATTGGTAGTAGTCCATCAGGCAGCTTAGACTTAGAATGTGTTTGGGAATTATCTTTTGCAATTCAAATAATTCGTTGCAACATGATCTGAAAGTTAGCTAAGTACAGCCAGCAGACCGAAGATGATACGGTATATTCATAATCTTTGACAATCCGCCGAAAGTAATTCGTCCAAGCAATGGTGCGTTCCACTACCCACTGCTGTATCTTGGAAATAGTCTACTTCTATAGCATCATTTTTTTTTAACGCTACATCAATTCATATCTTGACAAAATACAATACTCGAATTTGTAAATTTCGTTCATGAAAACCCTTCAATAATTGAACTACTAACCTGGGTAACCAACCTGCCAAGTCCGCTAACTTGTGAACCTAAAATCGTTCACGAAAAGGTTGCCTTTTATGGACGCACGCTATGAAAAGTACAACTAGTTAACAAACTCAGATCGCTTGTTGCTTCAATCGTAATAACGGAAAAACTTTACTTTGAGCATTCGGTCAGAGCGGTGCTGGTACGAAGATCAACAAAGGCCTATTCGCTACTGTATTTCTTCAATTAACGGTCGTGAATGCGTTGCCCCTTAACCAGTTTAGATACCTTAATTTAATCCAGCTTTACTCCCTGTAAATTCCAGGTAACCGACTTACCCCTACACAAAAAGAACAGGCTTTGGCGGCCTGTTCTCCCCTTGACTGCCTACAGACCGACCCGATGGCCTTAGGTGCGTTTGACGTTGACCGCATTCAAGCCCTTCTTACCCTGCTCGACATTATAGGTTACTTTGTCGTTTTCCCGAAGTTCTTCGCTGGTCGCTGAAATGTGCACAAACACATCCTCACCCCCGTCGTCGGGTTTAATAAATCCGAAGCCTTTACTCTCATTGAAAAATTTGACACTCCCTGTTGGCATTGTAATACGGTTAAAGTTTGGCTCAAGGACGCCAGAAGTGGCCAACTTACCAAACAGGGTTATTAAATGGTAGGCTTCTGATAGCGTGTTTGCCTAGTAGCCTAGTTCTTCCGTGGCCTTTAAGGTCTGACTAATTTTGGATGAAAAGTCGTTAAAGTAGGCTATGCAGCAAAATGATTACGGAATTGTAAATTGTACAATTCTTAGTCAAGTTGCATATATTATCTTATGTTAAGAAACTTTTCCAAGATTGACCACCCTATATGAGCCGTGAAAACAGGTTGAATTGTAACTTGGAAAGGGAAGAAAAAAGTCTTGGATTATGTTAAGGAGATATTTCTAGACGGGTCCTGGTAATGGTGAGTAAAACCCCGCCGGAAGAAAAAGTGCAAGCTAGACAACATCAGGTCACCTGGCTTTCTTTTCGCTCTACGCACAATTCTATAGCTGCTTTCAAGTGCCTCTAAAAGTACTCCGAGTGAAGTGTAGTGTGTGTACTATATCTTTATAAATAGTTTTGATAACTTAGGCACTCATGGCAAAAGCCGCAGCTAAACGAATAGCTATACAGCTAGAAGAGCTAATTGATAAAGTTGACTTATCAGCTCTCCCCTCCGATGAACAGGATAAGTTTAAAGTTTGGATGGCGAAAAGCACTAGCATGCAGGTCACGATCGAAACGGCATTGCGAAGGGGACATGTAGTGAAAGCCTATTTGAATAGTTATCGTAAACAAACGGAATACTGGGTAAAAATTGAAGATCCAAGGCATTAAGGCTAATTGATAGTCGTATGGATAGAAAGCTAATAAAATCTACGAAAACGTTACTTATTATAATCGCTTTAACTTTAGTCGTCTTGATAACGGTTGGGCTTCTGCAGTACGATCAGCTCTCTAATTTTGTCCTAGCCCTACTTAATAAATTGAAAGCCAGAAAGTAAGTTCGCCGCCTGTTATCGGTTTCTGTGACGTACCGCCACAGGTTTTTTCAGGCATACAGTACCCCTAACTGTATTAAAAGAAAAAACGGCCGCATTAAGCAGCCGTTTTTTGAAAATCCCACCATTCATTACACATTCTAAAATCTAAGAGATAACACTCTGTTCTCTATTTTGCTTTTTTTAGTACAGTTAGGGGTACTGTATGCCTGAAAAAACCTTGGGCCTTAAGGCAAAGCCCTAATAATTAATACAGCGTCGTAGACTCCGTTTAACATAACATTTACTTATACAACAATTAAAATCTATTTAGTGAGCAGAATAAAAATACCCCAACAAACAGGTAAAAAAATATTTGCCTTTGATTTAGATGGCACTCTATTCAGAAGTGATAAATCAATCTCTGATCGAGCGTTGAATACTATTAATCAATTGGCGAAGCAAGGCCATTTAATTGCCATTGCTACGGCTCGTCCACCTCGAGACATAGCTCGGTTAGTTCCAGCTAACCTACTTTGTCATTATTTGATTTGTTACAATGGGGCTCAAGTTTTTAAAGGAACTGCTAAGATTTTTGATCAATCTATTCACCCTGAATTAGCTTATAAGCTCATCGGCCAATTAGCCAGTTATCAGTCTACTTTGTTCATTGGTGTTGAGTCGCAAGATACCTTTCATGTCAATCAATCACCCCAACCTCTGTTTGGAGAGGTAATTCATACCCTTACCGCTTTCACTAACCCAAACCATCCTGTTTTTCAAGAAGGCATCACTAAAATCATTTGTGGAGGAGAAGCTAGTATACTTGACTCGTTGCCCATAGGACCATTGGCTGACATTTGCTCAGTTAGCCATACCGACAATGGGTTAATCATCCAAGTTATGGCCTATGGGGTTAGTAAATGGGTCGCTTTAGAACAAATAGCTAGAGAGCAGGGAGTCGCTATAGAGAACTTAGTAGCCTTTGGCGATGATCATAATGATTTAGCCATGCTGACCTCTTGTGGAGTGGGCGTTGCCATGGCTAATGCTACTCCATCCTTATTAGAAGTTGCAAGGTACGTAACGAAGTCAAATGATGAAGATGGGGTAACGTTGTTTTTAGAAGCTAATTACCTGTAAACGAACATAGGTTTAATACAAAAAACTGTAGATTATTTATATACTGAAGTATTATACTTTACAAGGACTAGTTGTATAACAAGACTTACGTTAAGAAACTTTTCTAAGATTTGATCGGCCAGTAGTCAGGCCATTTCAACGGGTTTAAGATTCATTTCTAACCAATATTGACAAATGATAGCCATCTGAGTTTTCATTGAGTCGAAATCGATTGACTTCTGTAAAATTGAATTAGCACAGGCTTCATAGGAGCCATTAATTTCTTCAATAGAAGCGTCAGCGCTCATCATCACCACCGGGATTTTCTTATAGATCGGATGCTCTTTTAGAAAAAGCAGCGTTTGATGGCCATCTAAGGTAGGCATATGCCGATCTAACAAAATCAGGCTTGGTAGCGGGTCTAGTTGAGAAAGCCTGTCTAAGAAATCGCTTCCACCGGGGAAAAAGGACACCGAATAAGCGGGAAAATGGCGGCTAAACAGTTGTTTAAGAATTAACCGGTAATCGGCTGCATCATCAACGATGCAGACCAGCGGAGTCGTAGTCATACAGTTGGACCGCCAATGCGGTTGTTAATTAAATTGAGATTTATCTGCATAACCCGCCAGACATGAGCTTGTAAGACGATATTGTTTTGCAATGAGGCAAAGGTCTAAACGAAAACAAATACGCTTTCGCTTAGTAACAGAAGGAATTGTCTAGGTTTATCTAGAGCTAACCGGGTCACAGCTTCACTCCCTATGCCATGAATGAGTACGACAACTCGCAGACCACCGTTCGGCGTAACCTTCGCCGGGCTAAAATTTTGCTGGTTGAAGACAATCCGGATCATCAACTTTTGATCCGGACCATCCTACGAACGCTGATGCCCGAAGTTGAGTTGTTGACGGCTGCCACAGTTGAGGAGGCCCTGGCCCAATTGGCCGCCTGTAGCAGCCTTCCCTCGCCCTTCCCCCGCTTGATTCTGTTAGATGTCTACCTGCCTAGTTGCGACGATGGATGGACCTTACTACGACACTTGAAAGAACCCACATCTGTTTTCCGACTCATTCCAGTAACGCTCTTGAGTCAATCGGATAAATCCGCTGATATTCAGACGGCTTATCAGTTGGGTGCTAATTCGTATATCGTTAAGCCGGTCGATCTTTCCCAGTGGCAGGCTTACTTTGAATCCCTCCAGCAGTACTGGTTGCATACGGTTACCTTACCCCTGCTTGGCCAAACGCAACGGTCTTAGACTGTCGGGTGAATCGGCATTCGAATGCGAAATAAAGTACCCCGCCCGGCTTTGCTTTCTACATCCAGATTCGCATCCAGCAGCTCACACAATCGCTTGACAATCTGTAAGCCAACCCCTTCCCCTCCCTTCGTGGGCCTGGTTGAAGCGTCCATGTCCGCCGGGGCTGGTATGGGGGGCAAGTCATCGGGTAAAACCGCTACGGGTTCGCTCTGATCAGGGCCTAACACACTAGTCGGCTCGACGGTTGGCTTAAGTTGCTGACCCAGTGTACCTACCGTCGTTGGGGGTAGGCCAGGTCCCGAATCCTGAATGCTAAACACCCATCGATAGTCCCCTTCCACTGACCAGGAGACCGCGACAATAGCCGTACGCTGAGGCGTCGCCCTGGTGTACTTGAGGGCATTGAGGAGCAGGTTTTGTACAATCCGCTGAAGTTTAATTCGATCGGTTTTCACCATCAGGCTAGGGGGGCCATCGGCCTGTAAGATGATATTCCGCTCGGCGGCCACTGGCTGTGCACTGGCCACCATCTCTTGGAGTAACCCAGCGGCATCAAACGATTCGATTTGCAGCGGCTCCTGACCCGCTTCCAGTCGGGACAGATCCATCAAGCTGGTAAGCATGGTCTGGACCGTGCCCAAATTGCGACTGAGCATATCGACAAACTGCTGTCGCTCTGGCTCACTAAGTCCTTCGTCCTTGAGCAGGTAAGCCGCTGAATTAATAATGCCGAAGCTGCCCCGAAGATCATGGGTAGACTGGCGCAACACGTCTCCTCGCTGCTGGGATAGCTCGGCCATTTGATCGACGGCTTGTTGTAGGGTGTTGGCCCGGTTGGTGGCTTGCAAGCGTTGCAGTTTATCATATTTGGCCACGCTGCCATCAATGGTCTCCTGCATCAGCCCACTGATGTGTTGTTGCACATCCAGCAACACATCCCGCTCCACGCGGGGAAACAATTGGCCGAATAGCCTCAGTTCACTGAAGAGCGTCTGGGTCAAGTGGTTCAACTCGTGCAGCGTGTCCATCAAGCCGTGGGCTTTGTGCCAGCGGTGGAGCCCATGCGCCTGCGCGGTGGTAGTAGCATCGACTTCTGAGGGTTTGTTCAGGATGCGTTCTTCGAGGATGTTCAGCACCAGGGGCAGCAGGTTGTTAAACTCTTCGCGGCTCAAGGCGGAGACCCTGCCTAAAGTGGGGTCCTGTTCGCAAGCCGAACGCCACTTGTTTAGAATGGATTCTCGTCGGGTAAATAAATAAGCGGCTAACTCAGCTAAGGCCTGTGGAGAATCAGCAGTATTCGCAGTGTGGGTTGCCATGAAGGGCTAGTAAGGGATCAACATCCGGTTGTGCGGTTCGTTCCGGAAGTGGTGAGTCCCAATAAGGCGACCAGGCGAAGAAAGTTAGTGGATAGTCAGTATAATGTTACTATCCACAACTCCGTGAACGCGATGATACAGGAATAGTTCAGATAGAATAAGCTAGCGGTCTGCTACTTAGCCGATGATCCATATTGGCGGCCGTTGTG
This sequence comes from Spirosoma pollinicola, assembly GCF_002831565.1. Lineage (NCBI taxonomy): Bacteria > Pseudomonadati > Bacteroidota > Cytophagia > Cytophagales > Cytophagaceae > Spirosoma > Spirosoma pollinicola. Next base: position 1,948,485 of record NZ_CP025096.1, read on the forward strand.
CCCATCGAGCTTGATTCATCGGACACCTCTACTGAAGTAAGCTATGGAAGGTCGCTACTTGTTCATCCAAATACTTGACCTTTTTCTCACTACCAAACACAATACAGAGTGGACCCAAGTTTAGGGACAACAGACACTAAACCAAGTATAACTATGCCACGAGGAGACAAATCAGCGTACACCGACAAACAAAAACGGCAAGCTGAACACATCGAAGAAGGTTATCAAGACCGGGGTGTACCCCAAGAGGAAGCCGAGCACCGGGCTTGGGCTACGGTCAATAAAACGTCAGGCGGTGGTAAACAAAGCGGTTCAGGCCGTGGCCATAGCGAGAACAAGGAACCTGAACACAAGGGTGGGCAAAAAGGAGGAACTGCTTCCGCTTCGCGTAGTGCCAAAGAGCGGTCAACCTCGGCCAAGAAAGCGGCTGCCACCCGCCAGAAAAATGCGGATAGTTAGCCGCGTAATCCAGTACTAGAACCCGAGCAAGTAACGATAAGTAATAGTTTAGGCGTATGGTAGAGCAACTGTTGGGTGATTTGTTTCATAAAGATGATTCGTTAACCGATGGGCAAATGATGGGTCGGGCCTTGATCACCTTCTTGCTCGCGATTATCCTGGTTCGGTTAGCGGGCCGACGCGCCTTCGGTCTGCGCTCGCCTTTTGATACGGTTATTTCCCTGCTACTAGGCGCTACATTGAGACGGGGTATTGTTGGCGCTTCTTCGTTTACGGGCACCCTGGGTGCCTGTTTAGCCTTGGTTATTCTCCATCGAGTCCTGGCCTATGTATGCCTCCATAGTGACTTATTGAGTCGTTTGGTGAGTGGAAACGATAAAGTGCTGTACGAGAATGGGCAACTTCACCGGAGCAATATGAGACGTATGCTGGTCAGTGAACAAGATCTAAAAGAGGCTGTTAGACGCATGAGCAATGAAGCCACGCTGAGCGATATAGAGCGCGCCTTTATTGAGCGTAATGGAGAAATTAGTATTGTTAAGAAGAAAATTTCCAAAACTAAACGCGCCTACGTCTAACTCGCAAAGCCGTCAAGTACTATGTAAATAGTACTTGACGGCTATAGAATCTGTGTGCTTATGAACATTGGGGTAGAAGCTCAGTATTACCTAGTTCTTGCGTATGCTACTGATTAGATTGGACAGATATTAAAATCACCGTAAGAGGCCCTCGTATTGCACATTTCCGTACCTCACCTTTTTATAAGGGTACCATCGTAATTTGACTTTACGTTTTCGCTGGTGCATCTGGTGCGGGGTTAAATAATTCAGCGAAGCGTGCGGACGAACCGTGTTATAAGCGGTAATCGCTCGTTCAACACCCTCGGCAGCCGCGGTAAAAGAGGTAAACGTACGGCTTAGTTTGCAGTCGTCTTTCAGGGACTGAAGAACCCGCTCAGCCAGGGAGTTCTCGTTCGGATCACCCGACTCGGTCATACTTATGGTGGCATTCACCTGGCGCAATCGTTGAACATACGCCCAGGAGCAGTATTGGACGCCCCGATCAGAATGATGAATTAAGGACTGGCTGATATCTTTTCGAGCTAATAAAGCCATATTCAACGACCTTAATGCCCCTTTTGCATGCATGGTCTTTTCAAACGACCAGCCCACGATCTTACGCGAAAAAGCATCCATAATGATGTAGAGATACGCGTAAGTTGGCCCAACTGAAATGTAAGTAAGATCGCTCACCCACAGCTCATTAGCCCGAACGGGAATCACATTCTTGACCTTATTGGGGTATTTAAAATGAGTATGATTCGATTGAGTCGTGGTAACTTTATGCGCTTTTCGTTTAGCCAACATGCCATTCTCTTTCAAGAGCGCGTGCAAGCGATCCCGACCCAGCTTAATATGATGGCGGGTTAAAAATACTTGCATTTCATGATGCAGTTTGTGGGTACCCATGCCCGGAATGTCACGGCGTATTCGCCTGACCTCCTGCAGGATAGCATCCGTCTGAAACCCCACTTTCTCCTGTCGCCGGGTAGCCGCATACCAGGCTTGTCTCACTCGGCCAAACAGCTTGCAAATCAACTCCATCCCCACTAAGGGGTAGCGACGAGTTAATTTTTCGGCCGCCTGGCGCCAGGCTTTTTTACGATTGGAATGTTAAACTGCTCTTCGGCGATCTGGATCACCGTTTGGTAGGCCTCAGCCTGTAAGCGGAGAAACTGATTCTCCTTCTCCATGTCAGCTAGTTTGCGTTCCAGCGTTTTGACATAATCCGCGTCTCGTTTCATCGTTTTTCGGCGGTTTTTGGGTTGTAAAAGGGGAAGTAAGCGTAATCTGAAGTAGTTGCGGTTAAGACGGCGTAGCTCCCTCATAGGGATGCCCAGGGTTTCTTCCAGTTCGGAAGCCTGAACTCGTTCGGCCCGATAGGCTTCGACAACCTTCCATCGGAATAGGTGTCGAGTTTTCTTTTTCTTATAGCCTAATAAGTCATTAAGATGCGTATTCATACTGGATTTTGACTAGATTTTCCAGTAGCATACGAATCGTGCCAATAATCAGCGTTACAGACACCGTAAACTGTAGGACCACCAATACCCGGCGGGGTAGCGATGCAAATCGCCCTGCCTTGAATGTTCCTTTCAGCACACTGAGTGGATTGAAGGCCGATAGATACAGGGCTGGATAACTCCCGGCGACTAGGCCCGTCAGCAGACAAAATACAAGGCTTACAATCCAATACGCAGGATTCGACCAAGGGATAGCCGTCTGTTTATCGGCGATGTCGTTGAAAAAAGGCAGAGACAACACGGTCCCACTCATGGCCAACACAAACGAGAGGGCGACTACCAAAATCGATTCGCTGAAAAACTGACCAATGAGTTGCCCACGTAACGAGCCAACGGCCTTGCGGATACCTACTTCTTTGGCTCGTTTCTCACTCCGGGCGGTGCTGAGATTCATGAAGTTGATGCAGGCCAGCAGCAAGACAACTAAACCAATAATGCCGAAAAGCCAGACGTACTGAATGCGGCCACCCACGTTTACGCCGTTTTTCCAGTCCGAATGCAAGTGCCAGTGAGCCATAGGCTCCAGAAAGATTTCAGGTTTTGTCAGGGCGATATTTTTGTCAACATGCTCAAGTTTACTATTTTTAAGCAGCCTCGATATAGCCCCCATATCGGCTTTATCCGCCACTTGGACAAAGAGCTGAAATGAGTTATTGTCCCACTGCTGACTGGCCTGCCGTACCGATTCATCGTTGTTGAGCAGCAGATCCCAGGGTGCAATGAAGGTAAGGTCGCGGAAGGTGGTATTGTGGGGCAAATCCTGATAGACACCCGTTACACGAACGGCCATCTTATTGTCGAGTTTGAGGATTTTGCCCATTGGGTCGGTGTCGCCGAAGTAGGCTTTGGCCACCGATTCGGCCAGTAGAATCGACCCTGGATCGCGCAACCCCTGCCGGGTTCCTTTGAGCATCCGTAGGGATAGCATTTCGGGGGCATCGGGTTGCATAAAGCCACCTTTCTTGACAAATTTCCGGTCGCCCATGTCCAGCACATGTCCATAAATCCACGAAGTCAGCACAATGCGTTTGATGGGACTATTCTCCCTATACTTACTTCGTAATTCAGCCTCCAACGGAAGCGGGATTGAGTAATTTGTACTGACCTGCCCATCAACCGTTTGGTGTTGCATCACCTGAGCAATGTGGTCGTAGTGAGTGTGGTAGGTATCGAACGATAGCTCGTCATAAATCCATAAGCCGATGAGCATCGCCACGGCCATACCCACAGCTAGACCACCTATGTTAATGACCGAATAGGCTTTGTTATTGAAAAGATTTCTCCAGGCGATTTTAAAATAGCTTCGTAGCATGGTCGTATGGGTTGGATTGGGATATTCACTCGATACTCGTTTTGGCTCACGTCGGCGCGCAAAAGGGGGCAGTACCGATACCACATTTAGGACATAGCGCAGGGTGGCCTGGGTTTTGCCCGCCTGGCCATGCCAGTACGCATAGAGTTCGTCCAGATCGCCCTCCACTTCTTCGAGGGTGTCGGCGGGGTGCAACTGCCTGAGCAGTCGTTTGGCCCAGCGTGGTGGGGACGTGTCGGGAGCGTTCATAAGCCACTGAGCCGAAGTGAGTGGGGCGGCACCAGGTGCCAGAGCTGCTGGCGAAGCTGCTGAACCTCCTCCAAAGCCCGGCTACCCAGGGCCGTGACCCGGAACAGCCGCTTGCGTCGACCACCCCGTTCGGCGGTGGCTCCCCCCAGTTCAGACTGTACAAAGCCTTTCTCTTCCAGCCGGATGAGGGTGTTGTGGACGGTGCCGAAGGTAACCACCCGACCCGTATGTTCTTCCAGCGCTTGACTGACCGTAACGCCGTAGCCTTCCCCATCGAGAATGGCTACCATCAGGAGCACCACTTCTTCAAACTCGCCCAAATAGGTTCGACGCATTTCCCCAACTGATTAGTTTATATTTTATCGTACAAATCTGTTGCCAAAGGCAAAAAGGCCTATTTCTACGTGAAATAGGCCTTTTTGAAGATAACCATTGTCCACAAACGGACAGTTTCTGTACGATCCTGGACAGGCAATAGTATATTTAGGGAGTGACGCTCAACACGACTAGATTCTCATCCAAAGGTTGTGTTAGTCCAATCTCACAAAATGCTTCCCAAAGTGAGACGAAGGAGCATTCATGTATATGCTTCATAAATAGGGCTTTTAATGAGACGGTATAATAAGGCGATGTATGCCTAAAATAAGAGTAAAGAAGGGACGCGATGGCTGCCCGCCCCATTGACACTAAGATCTTCTTCACCAGAGATAAAATCATTAGAAAGCATTTAAATTTGCTGTTTAACAAACCCCCAGTTTTGTTAAACAGCAAACGATGATAGAGTATGCCATTTGATCCCACCAATCCCGTTATTCAACTCTGTGTGAAAGGCATGGAGATAGAAGCCAAAAGCCCAGAGCTAGCCAAAGATCTGTTTATACAGGCATGGAACTTAGCCACCACGGATGTTGAAAAATTTACGGCCGCTCACTATCTGGCCCGACAGCAGGATTCAGTAGCTGAAAAATTAGACTGGGATCTGAGAGCCTTACAACTGGCGCTGCAAAGTCAAGACGATAGTCTTACGGCTAGCTATCCATCCTTGTATTTGAATGTGGGAAAAGGGTACGAAGAACTGGACGATCCAGAACAGGCCAAGAGCTATTATCAACGGGCTCTTTCGTATACGCATCACTTACCAACGGATGGGTACGGGAAGATGATTAAGCAAGGAATCGAAAGCGGGTTAAAGCGGTTGATGGTATAGCCCTATTGCTGACCAAAGTCATAAGCCAATCAGTTCAACTTCTTAGTTGAATTTCATAGCCTAAGAGTATGTTTTGGATAGGACAAAATCGAGAATCGGTCGTATCTTGAAATCGCCAGATTATCAAGATTATGAACGAAGCCGTCCAGGAACTGACCGATTCTCAGTGGAAACTTATCGAAAAAAATTGTAGACGACCAACGCCAGCGTTGGCATTCGTTGCGAACGATTATTAATGCTATCCTGGCCATCAACCGAACAGGTGTTCAATGGCGTGAGTTGAATAGCAAGTACCCGCCTTGGCAAACGGTTTTCTACCATTTTCGGCAGTTCAAGCTGCGCGGCATCTGGGAAGAAATGCTGGATAAACTGGTTGTAAAAGAGCGAGTTCGCCAGCATTGCCAGGAGACTCCCAGCTTGTTAGCTATTGATAGCCAGAGTGTTAAGATTATGCAATTTATTGAAGAGGAGACGGGTATAGATGGTAACAAAAAGATTAACGGGCGTAAGCGTAGTATTGCAGTTGATCGGTTAGGCTTACCTTGGTCGTTGGCTGTTACCTCCGCCAGCACCTCGGATAATGAAGCCGGGCGATTAGTCGTAGACCGCTTGCGAGGCAAAGTACCTCGTCTGAAAGTTGTTGCTGCCGACCACGGCTATAAAGTTAGTTTCATCGAGCATGTTGAGCAGCATCACGGCTGGAGAGTTGAGATTGCACAAAAGCCCGAAAGCAGTCGGGGCTTTGTACCAGAAAAGAATCGTTGGCCAGTCGAACGCAGTCTTGGCTGGCTCAATTTTAGACGTCGTTTGTTTAGGGATGTGGAGAAAACGGTAGAAAGTTCGGAGGCCATGCTACGAATTGCCTTTATTTCCATTATCCTAAATCGCTTTGCCAAATAAACTACCAAAACAAACTCTAATTCTAGTTCTACAACATACCTAGGAATTATGCTAAAGTAGTTCCTATAGACTGCCTTTCAAAAACTAGATTATTTTCATATACCGGACTTAACCAAGCGAAGCAGATATTGGCTTGAAGATCTCCCAATGATGACCAAACGGATCAACAATACGCCCAAGCCGATAGCCATACTCTTAGTCACTGACTGGGTAGATTTCTGTGGCTCCTGCCGCTACAGCACGATTGACAACCGCATCAGGATTAGCCACCAGTAAACCCAGCCGTATACTGATGCCCCCTAAGGATTCAGGACTAAAATTGCCATGGTCAACCGCTTCGTCAGCCGCTACCAATCGGGCTCCTCCAATCGAGAGTTCAGCGACCACCGATCCATCGGGGTCCGTATTAGTCATCAGTTCAATGGCTCCGAAGGCTTGCTTATAAAAATCAATAGCCGCTAAGCCATTTTTAACCGAAAGGGTCGGAATAATGGCCGTTTGGAGGTCACTTTCTGGATTATCATTCATGAAAAAGTCCGGATTTATGATTAAGAGGTGATTACAAGAGGTAGCTTAGGCTAGTTAAATTTCGGAAAGCTAGTATAAGTGAGTACATTCTCAAAATTCTCTCCCCCATGAGACGAATGAAGCAAAGCGTATCTGCTCATTAATTCATACATGCTATGAGATGGAATGTTACTTATACTTTATAGACCGTACTCTTTCAGGAGATAGACAAAACAACTCGTATTCTCACTATTCTTACCTCAAGACTGATTTTTGCTTTATCCAGTGGGCTCTTTTTTATCTACTTACCCTTTCAGTTAACCATGCCAGTATATCACCCATGACCGTTTCTTTCTCGAGGTCATTGAGCAAGTCATGGTAATGGCCTTCATAGAACTTGAGTGTTTTATCGGGCGAGGAGGCATGGTCATAGAAATACTGGCTGCCACTGGGTTTGGTGGCTTTGTCAGCCGTTCCATGAAGAATCAGCAAGGGGAGTTGGATAGCCGACATCTCTGTCTTGAGCCTCTCGTCTGCTAGCGATAACTGCTGCACGGTTTTGGTCGGTTGCACTTCGTTGGCAATCAGGGGATCAGCGTTCATGAATTCAACGACTGCCGGATCGCGGGAGAAATCTTCATTGTTCAACCGCAGCACGTGGGCATGAGGAAACAGGTGGCTGAGCCCTTTCAGGACCGCCACGGCAAAATCAGGAGCCGGTACCTGGAAGGCGAAGCTTTCACAAATGAACCCCTTAAACTTAGCCTGATGCTCCAGGACATAGATGGCCGCTAAAACGCCCCCTGCGCTATGACCCAGCAGGAAAGTTGGCAAGCTTGGATAGGTGGTTTGGGCAATAGCAACGAGCTTATCCAGTTCGTTAACAAACTGTTCATAGTCGGCAATGTAGTAGCGTTCGCCATCGGAGTCTCCCCGGCCCGGAAAATCAATGGCATACACCTCAAAATTCTGGGCCGTCAACTGGTGGGCAGGCCATTGAAAATATCCACTATGGGAATTAAAGCCATGCGCAAAAACCAGGATTGCCTTCGGGGGATTGACGGCCTGCCAATGGCGGTAGGCCACGTTTAATCCCTCTTCAGAAAGAAAGGACTCGGATTGATGTTGAGGGAGTGGTTGCATAGTTTTCTATCCTGATAAAAAGTGAATGGCCAAGAGGGGTAAATTTTTCTAGTTGGGCGGCTTACCTAACAGGCAGAGGGCCCGTTGATTCAGCCCGATAAAGTTGGCCAGAAGTCGCTTATACTTATCGGTATAAAGTGACGAAAAAACGGTACAATTAGCGGTTTTTGGACTAGAACTCTACTAAAATGGAGATTCTTGTACCCAGGTGTCAGTTATTTGCAAGGACATCACCGCACCATCTCTTTACACTATAAACTGACGCCTACGTTAATCGCTCCGCGAGCTTCTAAGTAGTATAATGCAGGAAAGTCAATGATCATGAAACGCTCCCATTTGAGACGAAAGAATATTCATACATCTGCTTCAGGAAAAGGGCGTTTTCAGAACTAGTGTATCTTAAAAGGTAGTCTGTCGGCTCGTTTTGCTTTTGAGGCATAAAACCTCTTTGAGCATGATTAAGCACCGGATCAAACTACTTCCTGATGAACGGGTTGAGTTACTGGCCAAAGTCCAAAAAGGAAAAAAGCGGCTGCCAAAATCATTCAGAAAGCACAAGTGCTTTTAGCTAGCGATGAAACAGTTGACCGGCAAAGTCAAACCTACCTTGCCACGACTTATCATCTCTCAACCCGTAGCGTAGAGCGGATTCGCAAAGACTATTCTGAGCAAGGCATGGCTCTGTTTCAACCCAAACCGCGCCAGCCTCGCTCGGACAAAAAGCTGACCGGTGAGTTGGAGGCCCATCTGATTGCCATTGCCTGTAGTGAGCCTCCGATGGGTGAAAGCCGCTGGAAACTCCAGGCCATTGCGGATCGACTGGTTGAGCCACAAGTAGTTGAGAGTCTATCGCACACGAGTGTAGCGACGGTACTAAAAAAAATGAACTCAAGCCCTGGCGGGTCAAAGGCTGGCAGGGCCGCCCTTTAGGTTCGTAGCGTGGTAAGATTCTAACATTTAGTCTAGCTTGCCAATCAGCAAACAGGGTGGGCTACCCTATAGGGCCGCAGAGTGTCAGCTCTATGCTCAGATTCAGGACCCACCCTGTTTTACTTGCTTAAGGCTCGAATGGAAATTAGGGCAACTAGGCCCACTAGCAAGGGTTTGAGCACCGAAGCAAGGACTTTTCAACCCCCTAAATTACGATCTCTCATGACTATTCGCCATTTCATTGGTATTGACGTTTCGAAAGCTACACTCGACTGGGCCGTCTTTGATGGCAAAACCATAGTCTTGCAAACTCAATCGACTAACTCACCAGCAGCGATTAGGGCAACCGTCAAATTAATGAAGGCATTGCCTGGCTTTACAGTGGCTGAATCGGTCAGTTGCCTAGAGCATACGGGTATTGTGCGACACGAAGTTGCACGTTTTGAGTATGGATAATGATCCATTCGGTTAGTGCTCGAACCGATCTCCAATCCGTAGGGGCGTCACTGGTAACGGTGGGGTCTGTTGCAAGCGGATAAAGCCTAAGATGCGCGTCAATCCTTGACGCAAGTCGGGCCAGGAGAAGACCGAAAGGGTGAATGAGAATGAACCTCCTATGAGCCGGGCCGATTTCTATGGTTCAAACAAGGGTTGGCGTATAATTTTTGTTATATTTTTTACCCCGCTTGACGACTGCATAGACCCGATGGATGAGTTTGTTTCTTAGTGCGTTGATAACTAACATCTTATTCTTGCCTTCTTTAACTTTTCGCTGGTAATACTCCTGTAATTCACCGGGCATTTGAAGAGCCGACATAGCCGCCATATGCAGTAAGGTTTTCAGTGATTTTCGGGCATGATGATTCACGCGAGTCTTACCCCCTACACTACTGCCCGAGGAGTGCTCAAAGGGAGCTACGCCCGCATGGCAAGCTAGTTTTTTGGGATCATTAATGGCTTTGAACCGCACCGGCGGCCCGGTCATCACTGGCCAGGATTAATTCAGTGGCCACGACTTGACCAACACCGGGGATAGAAGTAACCAGATCGAAGAGCGACTTAAGGATAGGATCGTCAGTAATAAGCTGTTTGATCGCCTTTTCAACCCCTTTCAGATCACTCAGTAGGGCCTTTAGTGAGCTACTGCAATGCTGACCTAGTTGGGTAGTCAGGGCTCTGTCGCCAAATCGTTTTTGCTCATTCAGAGGCACTTTCAACTGGCTGATCATACCTTGCAGACGCTGACGAAGTCGAGTAAATTCAGCCAGTTTTTTCATGACGGGTCGAGCAGGCTTCCAGAGCCGAGTCCGGTCTTGAAAGCGATAAGCGTACTCAGCAATGCGCTGAGCATCAACGTTATCTGACTTTCCTCGTTGCAGTCCGCCAGCTTGTTTAATATGCAGGGAAGCTTCCAGCCAAATTGGTAATTGAGCCTGAAAAAGCACCTCCAGGGCATGTGCGTTGTAAAGTCCAGTATGTTCCATGCAGACCACACAGTTTGCGATCTGGAAGTTGGGCAAAGCCAGGAGTTGTTTGATAATTGCCCGAATGGCCACGGGTGAATTTTCCGATTGGGTTTGCCAGATGATGCCTTTATTGGCATAAACAGCCCAGTCAAGAGTGTTCTTAGAAACATCAATACCAATGAAATGGCGAATGTCCATTGAAGTGTTTACTTTTAGGGTTCAACAATCAGACAGCTTACTCATCACTCGTTACCTTGCTAATGGGTCACAACACCCTAATTTCTATTCGAGGTTAAGTAAGAAAGACCGAGCGGGACCTGAATCGGCCCATAGGTTGCGAGCCTGGCCGGAGACGCTAGGGAAGCCCGCTCGGTTGTCTGTCTGGCAAGCTACCTAAATCTTGGTTTCTTACCAGCCCTCAAACCTAAAGGCCGGAGCGGGGATCTTCGGTAAAAACGAACTACTCCAACTTATCGAAGATCCCCGCTCCGGCGGCCCGGTCCTACGTCGGGATGACAAGAACTCCCCTGCATTATCGTCTAAAAATCAGGCGTTTGTTGTCAATATTAGCCATTATTCACGTTAATTTATTAGCCGCTTCGCGACTCAAACAGCTAGAAGCTGTTTGGTACAACCAATCAACGAGGTACTAACTTCTCTCTTAAGTCACCAATTACCTGTCGTGTCTTGTCAATTCGCATTTTGAGTCCTTTCTTGTAATACCAGGCCCGAAACTCCGGGTTGTCGCTGTGTGTGTCCAATTCCTGTTCCAATTCGAGCAGGTATTTTTCGCTTTGCGTAAGATAGCTCCCGACGGTTTCGGGGTTGTGAAATCCTCCCCCATCGACGCTTACATAGACGGGCGTTGTATGGGCCGCCTGCTTCCCACTTCCATAACAACGGGCGGCCACCCATAGCCCCTTTGTGACGGAGGGTAATTCGAGCGTGATGGTCAAGCGGCCCGACGATTGGCCGGGGTCATTTTTCGTAACACGCCCTATAACCTTGCCATGTGCCACCAGTTCGAGGGTTTCGAGCGGAGTTTTCACCGGATGACCGAAAGCTTTGGCCTTTATAGTCATTTTGTCGCCTTTCACCAACGCCAGTTTGTCGCCGGGTAGTGTATTATTCACCCTGAGATCAAGAATAGGCCCGCTCGTTACAAACGTATGTCCGGCAGCTACGGCCTCTTTCCAGGCTCCATAACTGAATGGCTTTTTCAGGTAAGTATAAAAACGCGCGTTACCAATCCGGGCCGATTGCTCGGGCGGGCCCTTATCGTGGTCATGCCCACACCAGGGGAAATCTGACCCTGCGGTAGCGGTCAAAGGAACCCCCAAATCGAGCATCCGGTAATAATTTTCGGTGTGCAGCGGCTGGTCTGACACGCAGTATTGGAGCAGTTCCAGCATATCGACTTTGCCGCGCAGTCCGTCGAGTGTCAGACCCCGATACCCATGAAACGATTCGGCCTGATGCGCATAGCCGGTCAGGCCACCGCGCCGGTGTAGTTCATCAAATACCTTGTCGTAGTAATAGTAGTCCTGTTTGTAGCGTACTGAACCCGTAGCCCCAAACCCAAGCGCGTGGCCAAGTTCGGGCGTTCTCGGGTCTTCCTGTCCGGGTGTGAGCAGGTAGTTGCCCTGCTGATAATTACCTGTTGAACCGAAAGCATATTGGGGATAATACGTCTCCCAGAAATCGCCCATTTTCAGAAAAACGCCCACGTTGACGTCTTCAGCCTGAATCCACTGCATCAACGGCTGGTTTTCGCCCGGTGACCGCCGAATATGAATATGATCGTCGGATGAGTACCATCCTCGTGCGGCCATGTGTATCCAACGGTTCAGCGTATAAGTTTTTTGGAGAGCCTGACCTGCCTTAACGACCAGGGTATGTTGCTGATTAATGTATTCATTGCCTTTCATCAACATAAGCTGATAAGTTCCCGGCGGCAGTTGAAGCCTGAATTGGCCCGATACATAAAACGAACTATCGGGTTGAAAACCATAGCCATCAGCATGATCCCATAACCCATACGAAACGGCCACCGCTTCGCGGGGAAGACTCTTTACGGGTTTACCCGCCTGTGTGAGCCGCACCCGAACGGGAGTCAGGTTGCCGGTTTTAGCATCGCGTACATCAATATGGATTGAGCCGAGTGGCGTTTTTTGCTGTGCAGAAGTGGTTGTTAGCGACAACAGGCATAAGATGCCAAACAACAAAAGGCTGTACACTGGTAGTTTGTACGCCTGTGGTTTGTACGCCGGAGTGGTACTCCGGTGNGCCGACAGGCCAAAAGGGATGCCAAATAGGCCTGACGGCCCACCGGAGTACCACTCCGGCGTACAAACCACAGGCCTATCGCCATTTATACCAGCTAACCTTAAACGAAGCATATAGGAGACAGTGTCTGTATTTTTGTGCTATTTGCGGCCAATGGACCAAGTGACAAATACAACGCAACCCCTCTCTATACTGTATCAGGATACAGAACTGGTTGCCATCAATAAACCGCACAGCCTCCTGGTTCACCGGTCGATGATCGCGAGCGATGCCAGCGAATTTGCCGTTCAGCTCCTCCGTGACCAGTTGGGGCAACGCGTTTACCCCGCTCACCGGCTCGACCGCAAAACGGCGGGCGTCCTTCTCTTCGCCCTCTCCGAGTCCATGAACTCCATTATGCAGCAACAGTTTATGGATGGGTTAGTACACAAAACGTATCTCGCCATTGTTCGCGGCTACACGCCCGACGAGCAGGCTATTGATTACCCCCTCCGCAAGGACGATGGCAACGGTGGTGGTGCGGCATCCCGACTGGGCGTACTTCAGGATGCTTTTACACACCTGAAAACTCTACAACGCACGGAGATTGCATTACCGTTTGGCAAGCACCCAACTTCCCGCTACTCGCTGGTGGAGTTAACGCCCACCACGGGCCGGATGCACCAGTTACGCAAACATATGGCCCATATTCTCCACCCCATCATCGGCGACCGGCCGCACGGCTGCAACAAACAAAACAAGTTATTCAAGGAGCGGTTCGAGATGAACACCATGCTGCTCCACGCACAACAACTAACGTTTACTCATCCTATCACGCAGGAAGTAATAACGATTAAGGCCCCGTTTCAGAGCGAGTTTGAACGGATTCTGGGGGTGTTGTTTGGAGAGGCCTCAGTACCTACCGTTTCCTAAAGATAACTTGCTCTCTATAAACGGCCTGTATACATTCACGAACTAAAACAGATTAGCCTGTGATCTCCCTGGTTTAGGTCCTACGTGGCCCGTATGCTGTTCACCAGCATACATTATCTCCGCTTTCAAACCCGCGCTCCTGTGGGTCATTCATTCTTGTGCCGTCTCTGCGCGACCTGCCAGACACGGAGTCTATCCGCACGCAATTTTCTATCTCCTGTCATGTCGATGCGCTTTATCGTATTGACCATGCGTATCATTTTTTCCCAGACAATGAACACAACGATTTATAACGAATGGTATACAGAGTTTTTTTCGGGCTTAAACTGCGAAATGTGGGAACGAGCCGTTTCGGCAGAATGGACAACGAGTGAAGTAGATTTCCTGATCGAAACGATGGGAATCAAACCCGGAAATTCCATTTTAGATATTCCCTGCGGGTATGGCAGGCACGCCCTCGAACTAGCCAAACGAGGGCTTCAGGTAACGGGCATCGACATATCTGCCGAGTTTCTTCAGATGCTACGAAAGCAGGCTGGGGCAGACAAGTTATCCGTCCACGTGATTCAGGGCGATATTCTGACAACAGACGTTGGTTATTCGTTCGACGGAGCGTATTGCCTGGGTAACAGCTTTGGTTATGTCGATTACGAGGGCATGAATCAGTTTGTAGCGAGAGTAGCTGGTGCATTAAAACCGGGAGCCCGCTTTGTGATCAATTCGGGCCTGGTCGCTGAAAGCATACTGACCCATTTTCCTCAAACGGGCCACCACGTCCTCGGCGACCTGACGATGGACATCCGCAATTCGTACGTAATTGGCGAGAGTTATATGGCCACTGAACTTACGTACACAAAGCCAGATCGAACAGAAACGCATTACTTTAAGCACTACGTATTTACGCTGTCTGAAATAAAACGGATGCTGATCCAGCACGGCTTACGGACGATTGCCGTCTATAACTCAACCGAAAAGCTGGATTATCATTTGGGCGATCAACAGATGTACCTAGTTGCTGAGAAAGAGTAATGGTGTAGTGAAAGAATACTGACTGGTAAGAGATTATGGGTCAGTATTCTTTTTAATAAAGTTAGTTGGCTTGATTTGCCCAAGAATTATCGCTCCTAGGCAACCAGTAAACGAACCCGTCTAACCACCATATTTGGGTCTAATAACATGTTCAGTTAAAAACATCCTGCCCTTGAAAGTAAAAAAAATGTCTGTCAGTCTTTTCTCTAGTAAATCAGTTCAATATCTGTTTTCTTATGAATAAGTCAGATAACTCAACGCCCCGTGTAGATTCGTCCGAACAGACGAACTCCGGCACGTCACGGCGTCAATTTATGCAAACCGGAGCGTTGGCTGCGGCAAGCTTCTTCATCGTGCCCCGCCACGTACTGGGCGGCAGAGGGTTTATTGCCCCTAGTGATAAACTAAACATTGCTGGTGTCGGCTTCGGTGGCAAAGGGTTTAGTGATACCAACAATTCGTATAACAACGGCGCTAATAACATGGTGGCCCTGTGTGACGTTGACTGGGGACTTGCCCGCGTGAAAGAGAACTTCACCAAGCACCCTAATGCGAAACGCTATAAGGATTTCCGGGAGATGCTGGATAAGGAAGGCAAAAATATTGATGCCGTAACGGTGTCAACCGCCGACCATACCCACGCCGTGATTGCGATGGCCGCTATGCAGCGGGGCAAGCACGTCTATGTGCAAAAACCTCTGACGCACAACATTTACGAAGCCCGGATGCTAACCGAAGCTGCTCGTAAATACAAAGTCGTTACGCAAATGGGTAACCAGGGCTCGTCCAATCCACAGCAAAAACAAATGGTGGAGTGGTTCGATAAAGGATTAATAGGCAACGTACACACCATTAACCTCTGGACTAACCGGCCCGTTTGGCCGCAGGGTATTCCTGTTCCACAACCTGCATCCGAAACCCCCGTTGATCTGGATTGGGATCTGTGGCTCGGGCCCGCTCAAAAAGTGGGTTATACTCCTGCCTATCACCCGTTCAAATGGCGCGGCTGGTGGAACTTCGGTGCCGGTGCTCTGGGCGATATTGGTTGCCACATCATGGACGTACCCTTCCGCGTGCTTGGCCTTAGCTATCCAACCCAGGTTGAAACCAGCATCGGTCAGGTATTTCTGAAAGACTGGACACCGGAGTACATTCCCGAAGGATGCCCACCTTCCTCGCACGTTGAACTGAAATTCCCGGCATCGAGCAAAAACAAGTCGGCGGTAACGTTGATCTGGGAAGATGGTGGTCTGCGCCCTTTCCGCCCGGATATGCTGCCCGAAGGCGAAGCCATGCCCGAAAATGGTGAAAATGGGGTAATCATGCAGGGTGATAAAGGTATTATCGTTTGCGGCATGTACGGCGACAACCCGCGGCTATACACCAAAAGTGGGGAAAAACTTGTAGCAGCTCCCAAACCAACGGGTGGCCTACCTGAAAACGGTCACCAGGTGTTGTGGACCGAAGCCTGCAAAGCGGGGTTCAATAGCAAAGAGCACAAAGCACTTACATCTTCGTTTGATTTCGCTGGTCCCCTCACCGAATCAGTGCTGATGGGTAACCTGGCCATTCGCAGCTACACGCTTCGCACCCAGAATGCCAACGGCAAAGGCTTTGACTACCCAGGCCGTAAAAAACTGATGTGGGATGGTAAAAGCATGAAAATCACAAACCTCGACGAAGCGAACCAGTTCGTTAAGCGCGAATACCGTCAGGGCTGGTCGTTGACGGCGTAGATTTTGGTTGTTAGTAGAATAAGTGAAATGGGTGGAGTAAGTGAAGTCAGTCAACAGACTCCACCTGCTCCACCCATTTCACTTATTCCACCTATTTCACTCCTCTACCTACTTCACCAATAGCGACTGCACCATTGTCCGCAAGCGCCCGTGGGCTACGTAGGCCCAGATCAGCAGCATGTACATCGAAAAATCCTGATACGACACCGGGAACGCCATATTGTTGAAATAATAGCGAGTGGCCGTGAGGTCGAGCGAAGGCGTAAATCCAATGAGGTTTTCGTAACCTAATACAAGCGTCAGGCCCAGCGCATAGAACAGGTAGTGCGGCTTACGGAATGCCCATAAAACACCTGCCAAGGCGGTGGCACCAAAGCCTATATAATGTTTCCAGGTGAGTGATAAATCAGTAGTTGACGCTACGTAAACCGAATAACTCTGAACGATTATTAAAACGGCGAGGATGAGCCCATAGCCATAAAATTCTTTTAATTGAGCACGCTGCATAAACAGATTGTTACGGGAAGAGAAAAAACGCATCATAAAAATACGTAAAATCTGTAATGCATATAGACTAACAACTTCTATTTTTTCAGGTTACCTTCATTAAAAAATACAAATAGGCCATCCTTACCTGCTACGACTATATCTTTTCTGCCGGTTTTGTGCAAATCGACCACAGCAAAGTAAATGCCTGTTCCCTTGCCGACCCCGGCCGGCCCATATGAAATATCATGTTTCATAAACTGCTTTTTTGACGCTTCCCACGTGAAGTAATACAATCCAACGGGATCTTCTTCACCCGGATCTCTGCCGTTGTGCGCCCGAAAACGTTTACCCGTTAATAACTCAGGGCGGCCATCGCCCGTAATGTCAACCCACTCCAGACTGTGATACTGCGAGTTTTTATCGTCAATCAGATGCTTCGTCCAGCCTCTTTGCCCACTGGCATCGCGGGTTTGTTCGTACCAGTGGAGTCCATAGCTATGCCCTTGCCCGACAATAATGTCGTTGCGTTTATCGCCGTTCACATCGGCCACGATGATGGGCACACTGGCCGTGCCAAAAGTAAACTCTTTGTGTAGTTTCCAAGGCGTTTCTTCCCGATTGGCCGGTGCTTCGAGCCAGCCATCGCTCACAATAAGGTCACCCCGGCCATCGCCATTGACATCGCCAAAGCCCAAACCATGTCCCTGCGTCGGTGCAACGGTAACGGTCTTGAATACGCCGGGGCTTACCAGTTTAATGTACTTAAGTGGATGACTAGGATTGTTCGGCACAATGTCGATGGTCCCATCACCATCAACGTCCCAGGCGCGGGTTGTTTCGACGTTGCCGACTTTACCAATCTCATGTAAGGGCCAGGTAGCTCCTTTTTTACCCGGGTTTTCGACCCAGCGAAGGGTTTGATCAAACCAGCCACCCGTTACAAAATCCATTCGGCCGTCGGCGTTGACATCAAGCGGAATGGTCGAAAAATCATCATAATACTGATCTTTTCGCGGCTCATTTCCAATCAGATGCCGGTTTCTAAAACGCGGCCCTTCGTACCAGAAATCGCCGGACACAAGATCGAGTGTATCATTTTTGTCGACATCAAACACCCCCACTGATTCATAGCTTTCGGCAGCCACAAAATAGCGGTTGAAGCGTAAACCGGGTTCGGGAGCCGTTGCGCCGATTAGAATCAGCAAGATGAAACAGCTACTTAGTGTGCGGAGCATACATGAGTTTGTTTTATCTGATTAAAGCTAAAGGACATAAATCCCTACTTCATAGACCTGGTTTCAACATATACTTTTAAAAAATGCACCATCCTATCCATTAGTCTCTACTCATACAGTAGCCTACAAAACTAAACTAGTATAAATACTCAAATAAATAAACATTATTCAATTCATTTATATCAGTTCCACAACCATCCATGACCAATTTTTGTCTTACTCACATTTAAATTAACTTTTAATTATTTTTTAATTTAATATGAGTAGACAATTACAATTAGCTGTTTTTTCCATAAATATTGCAATTAGTGAATGCATAAAGTTCATATTTATTCACCATAATCACTTTTAGCAGCTTACTCATGAAAACACACTTACCTCCTCAAGTCAGACCTGGCAGGCAATTAAGGTATCTGATTACTCAAGTTTTTTTTGCTTTCATCTGTGTAAGTTTTACTTATGCAAAAATCCCATTTACACGCACATCAACCTTACCTAATCCTACCTCTACTGCTGACAGAACGCTTGCAGGACGCGTTACGGATGAGAAGGACGAAGCCCTACCTGGTGTGAGCGTTATTCTGAAAGGAACCCAGCGAGGCACCGTTACCGATGCTGACGGCCGCTATAAGGTGGAAATTCCTCCAACTGGCGCAACCCTTGTTTTCTCCTTTGTTGGCTACCTTTCTCAGGAAGTGCGCATCGGTAACCAAACAGCAGTCAATATAAGCCTGAAAGCCGATAGCAAAGTTCTCGACGAGATCGTCGTTATCGGGTACGGAACCGCCAAAAAGTCCGACCTCACCGGCGCGGTCACCAGCGTGAAGGAAGCCCAGCTTCAGGAACGACCTACGTCTTCTCTCAACCAGGCTCTCTCCGGACGCATGCCCGGTGTGCAGGTCAACACCAACTCGGGTCGTCCGGGCGGACGAACAACCGTTCGGATTCGGGGATTTAGCTCCATCAACTCATCCAATAACCCGCTTTACGTTGTGGACGGTGTCATGCTTCCACAGGGGACCGGCGACCAGTTCAGCAACCCGATCGACTACATTAACCCCAACGATATCGTAAACGTGGAGGTCCTCAAGGATGCCTCCTCGACGGCCATCTATGGAGCACGGGGAGCCAACGGCGTTATTCTGGTCTCGACCCGCAAGGGAAAGGCCGGTGAAAGCCGCGTTACCTACGACGGTCAGTTCAGCGTCAACACCATTGGGCCTAATAAGCCAAAAGTGCTCAATGCCAGGGAGTACCTGGCTACCGAAGACCTAGCCTATACCAACATGGCCAAGTATGACCCCGTAGGCTGGGCTGCTGGCAAGTGGTCGTATCTAGACCCAAAAGTGCGCCGGACCGCTTTCAGCGCGGCTCACCCCGGTGTTTTCGATGCTAATCTCAACCCGCTTTATGACACCGACTGGTTCAAAGAATCAGCACAGAACAAGCTTTCCCAGAACCACCAGTCAGGCTTCAGTGGTGGTAACGAACGTACGCAGTACTCGCTCTCGCTCAACTACCGCGACGATCAGGGCCTGATCAAAACATCGTATATGAAACGTTACTCTGGTCGCTTCTCGATCGACGATCAGGTCAAGAGCTGGCTCAAGATCGGTGGTACACTGAGTTACAATAACCAGACGGAAAACCTGGTAGACGTCAACGATGCGGTAGCCCGTCAGATCGTGGAAGACTTCCCCTTCCTGCCCGTGCGCTACCCCGACACCGGTGTCCTTGCCGAGAACCGTGATTATCCGTATGCAGAAGGAACGATGAGCTCGGTCCACCGACTGCTGGACCGCCGGTACATCCAGAATACGCAAACCACGCTGGGTAGCCTGTTTACCAACATTACGTTAGGAAAAGGGCTGGAGATGCGTACGGTGTTGGGTGCCAACGTCCAGACGCAGGAGATCAACCAGTCGCAGACCCGTACCCTTAACATCGGCGGTAACGGCAACGCATCGACCAACAACAACCGTACGTCGTTCTGGTCGCTGGAGCACTACCTGACCTACAACAAGCAGTTCGGCCAGGATCACTCTTTCAACGCTTTGTTGGGTCTGTCGTGGCAGGAAACCAACACCTTTGGCATCGGTGCCAGCGTGAGCGGATTTGCTACCGATTACTTTGGTTTCAACAACCTGGGCGCTGGTGCCACCAACCCGTCGGTCAGCTCGGGAGCTTCGCGGTTCGCGTTCAACTCCTACTTCGGACGGATCAACTACGGCTACAAAAACAAGTACCTCTTCACGGCTACGGGCCGGGCCGACGGTTCGTCGAAGTTTGGAGAAAATTACAAGTTTGCGTTCTTCCCCTCGGCAGCTCTGGCCTGGCGTGTATCGGAAGAAGACTTCCTCAAAGGCAACCCCGTTATCTCCAACATGAAAGTCCGAGCCAGCTACGGCTTGACGGGTAACTCCGAGATTCCGCCCTATCAGTCGCTGTCGTTGCTCAGCTCGAACTACTCGACTATCTACAACGACGGCCGCGTTGGCGGTACGGGTATCAGCCGTCTGGCCAACCCCGACCTGCGCTGGGAGAAAACTGCCCAGACCGACGTCGGTCTGGAAGTTAGTTTCCTCAAAGGACGCATTACCCTGGAAGCCGACTACTACTACCGTCTGACGACCGACATGCTGCTGGACGCCCCCGTGCCACAATCGAGCGGCTACGCAACCATCCGGCGTAACGTAGGCTCGATGGAGAACAAAGGTTTCGAGTTTGGGTTGAACACGGTCAACATCAACCGGGGTAACTTCAGCTGGAATACGAACTTTAACATCTCTCTCAACAAAAACAAAGTTCTCTCGCTGGCAACGCCCTCCGACATCTTCGGCGTTGGTGGTCCTAACTTTATCAACCAGACGAATATCATCCGGGTGGGTGAGCCCGTGGGTGCTTTCTGGGGTCTGACGCGTTTAGGTACCTGGAGTGAAGCCGAGCGGGAAGAAGCGGCTAAGTTCACCAGCTACCGCAATGGTCTGACCATTCTGCCCGGCGACCTTAAGTACCTCGACGTGAACGGCGACAAAGCCATTACCGATGCCGATCGCAGCATTATTGGTAACGGTAGTCCCAAGGGCTGGGGTGCCATGACGAACAACATTCGTCTGGGCAACTTCGATGCTACTCTGGAACTCCAGTATATGTTTGGTAACGACGTCATGTTGATGAACCTGCACCCCAGTGAAGACCGGCAGGCCCTGGCCAACAGCTACGCATCGGTACTCAGCGCATGGACACCATCTAACCAAAACAGCATGATTGCTTAAGTGCGCGACACACGGGCGGGCTACGTGACCAACGTCGACAGCCACTGGATCAAGAACGGTTCGTTCCTGCGGGGTCGTAACCTGTTGTTTGGCTACACCTTCCCGGCCGCAATGACCACCAAACTCAAAATGAACCGCCTGCGGATGTATGTATCGGCTCAGAACTTCTTCCTATCAGTCGAAGACCCCATCGTAGGTGATCCTGAAGTAACGCCTACTAACCAGGGTTCTGGTAGCAGCGCCTTCTCACAAGGTCAGATCTGGCACAATTATCCCAAACCAACCACCTACATGTTTGGTCTTCAAATCGGCTTGTAATCCACCAACGTATTTAATTAACTGACATGAGAAGCAAATTTGTAAACTATATAAATCGGGCACTACTCTGCGGCATCGCTCTGACAGGCCCTTTCGGTTGCACCGAGTTTCTAAAAGAGCAGGCCCCATCAAACCTGACGCCGGATAGTTTTTACACTATCCCTGACCATGCCGAAGCCGCTTTGGCGTCTACTTATGCCAGCCTGCGGTTCATGGGTGATGGAGCGGGTATCTTCTCCAGCAACTGGCAGCTGCTTGAAGCCCTGACCGGTACATCCACCACCGAAACGGCGCAGAACTCCGACCTTAATAACCTCTATGGATTGGTTCATGACGGCAACACCGCCCACGTGGTGAACTACTGGAACGGTCTGTACCGGGTCATTGCCAATGCCAATCAGGTAATCGAGAAAGTGCCGGGCATTACGCCGATGGATGCCGCTCAGAAAACTAAAATCATTGGTGAAGCTCGATTCTTACGGGCTTCGGCCTACTTTACAGCGGTACGCTTATGGGGCAATATTCCCCTGATTACCAAGCCTCAAACGGCTGCCTCGGACGATTTCTTACCCGCGCGGGCAGCACAGGAAGACGTATACAAAGTAATTGTCGACGACTTACTGGTGGCTGAAGCGGCTGGCTTAGCCTGGATGGATGCAAGTGGTCGGGTCAACCTGGCTGCAGTGAAAACCCAGCTCGCCAAGGTCTACCTCACCATGGCCGGGTTCCCCCTCAGCAAAGGTGCTTCGCATTACAAACTGGCGGCTGATAAGGCACTGGAGGTCATCACCTACGCCAATGCCAACCCATCGACAATCAACCTGTTCACTACGTATGATGACGTTCACCGGGAAAGCACCGAAAACCGTGTCGAGCACCTCTTCATGCTTCAGTACAACACGACTGTAGCGGGTAACCCCATGGACAACTTCTTCCCGAACTTTAAACCCGTTACTTACAACGGGCCGGGTGGAACGGGAAGCTCCGTGCCCACGGCAGCCTTCTACAACTCCTACGAGCCAGGTGATCTGCGGACAAAGGATCAGGCGGGGTATTTCTACACCACCTACTTCACGAACGGCAACGGAGCGCCTTTTGCGCTGGGTGCCCCCTACGTCTTCAAACACTTCAACCGGACGGCCAATGGTACGGCTGGGGTAGCTGGCTCGCGGCAGAACAACCTGAACGTACCCCAAATCCGCTTCGCCGAAACGCTGCTGATCTACGCCGAAGCGCAGAACGAAGTGGGCAGTCCTACCCAGGCGGCTTATGATGCGTTCAAGCGGATTCGGGATCGGGCCACGCTGACCACCCCGGCCCTGGGCGCCTATACGCAGGCCACTTTTCGGGAAGCCGTCTGGAGGGAGCGCTGGCGGGAACTGTGCTACGAGCAAATCACCTGGTTCGATATGGTACGCTTGCGGAAAGTGTATAACGAGAAAACCAATGGATTCGACAATTTCGTGGGCCACATAAACCTGAGTTCCAACCAGGCGTTGCAGGAAAAACACCTGCTGCTTCCGCTGCCTAAGCAGGAACTGCTGAACAACCCCAACCTGAAAACACAGAATCCAGGTTACCCGGGCGTTTAACTGCGTTAATTTGTCAACCTAAACCTATAAGGTCTCAAAGACCTTATAGGTTTTTTTTATGTATCATTCTATCTATAAAGCCTGATACCGATTGAATCAAATCGGATTTATACTTAAGTAGTAAAGTCAAGTTTCCATAGCGTCATAGCGACTATTTTTTCATCTATAACTATATGTTAAAACTATCAAAACGAGCAATATTTATTTTAATACTCTTTAGAAGGGACTTGAAGAACATCATACCTACTTAAGTGTAATTACTCAA
Source organism: Spirosoma pollinicola (assembly GCF_002831565.1). Lineage (NCBI taxonomy): Bacteria > Pseudomonadati > Bacteroidota > Cytophagia > Cytophagales > Cytophagaceae > Spirosoma > Spirosoma pollinicola. Next base: position 1,971,878 of record NZ_CP025096.1, read on the forward strand.
CTAATTTTGAGTAATTATCTCTATATATTTTTTTACAAATAAACAACTGTAAGTATATTTTTTTAATAACCCTTAAATTATCTTTTAATTATTTTCTAATCTACACGAGTAGTTTAGAAGCACTATGTTATTATTTCTAAAAATAATCCTCTCATTGTCTAATTTTCTTTTCCTACTAATCTTAGACGGTTACTTTCTTGTAACTTTTTTATGAAAAAACACTTACCACCTCAATTCATGTTCGATAGGATAATTAAAGGGCTAACTACTCAGCTTTTAGTAGCTATACTATGTGTTAGCCTTACCTATGCGAAGAGTCCGTTTGACCGCAATCCACGTACAGAACGTCCCGAAGCCACTGCCGACAGAACGCTGACGGGACAGGTCAGAGATGAGAAAAATGAAACCTTACCCGGCGTTAGTGTCATCCTGAAGGGTACTCAGCGGGGCACCGTTACCGATGCCGATGGCCGTTATAAATTAGATGTGCCCGATGGTGGTTCTACACTTGTGTTTTCGTTTGTCGGTTATCTAACGCAGGAGGTACGCCTTGGCAATCAAACATCCATTGATATTAGCCTGAAAGCCGATAGTAAAGTATTGGACGAAATTGTCGTTATCGGATACGGAACCGCCAAAAAATCAGATTTAACAGGGGCAGTTTCGGGCGTAAAAGAGGCTGAGTTGCTTGAACGGCCCGCGCCTTCACTCAACCAGCAGCTTTCGGGCCGCATGCCCGGTGTGCAGGTCAACACCAACTCGGGTCGTCCGGGCGGACGAACAACCATTCGTATTCGGGGATTTAGCTCCATCAACTCCTCCAACAACCCGCTTTACGTTGTGGATGGTGTCATGCTTCCACAGGGAACCGGCGACCAGTTCAGTAACCCAATCGACTACATCAACCCCAACGATATCGTCAATGTCGAAGTATTAAAAGATGCTTCATCGACGGCTATTTACGGGGCACGGGGAGCCAACGGCGTTATTCTGGTATCGACCCGGAAAGGAAAAGCGGGCGAAAGCCGGGTTACTTACGACACTCAGTTCAGCGTCAACACCATCGGGCCTAACAAGCCCCAGGTCTTGAATGCAAAAGAATATCTGGCTACCGAAGATCTTGCCTATGCCAACATGGCCAAATTCGATCCCGTCGGCTGGGCCGCCGGCAAGTGGACTTATCTGGATCCCAAGGTGCGCCGGACCGCTTTCAGTGCCGCTCACCCTGGTGTGTTCGATGCCAATCTGAATCCATTATACGATACGGACTGGTTCAAAGAATCAGCACAGAGCGTACTATCGCAAAACCATCAATTAGGATTCAGCGGAGGTAACGAGCGCACTCAGTACTCGCTCTCGCTCAACTACCGCGACGATCAAGGGCTGATCAAAACGTCGTACATGAAACGTTACTCGGGTCGCTTCTCTATTGACGATCAGGTAAAAAGCTGGCTTAAGATCGGGGGTACACTGAGCTACAACAACCAGAGTGAAAACCTGGTCGACGTCAATGACGCCGTGGCCCGCCAGATTGTTGAGGACTTTCCGTTCCTGCCTGTACGCTATCCCGATACCGGTGTTTTTGCCGAAAACCGCGATTATCCATATGCCGAAGGAACGATGAGTTCGGTCCACCGCTTAATGGACCGCAAGTACATTCAGAATACGCAAACCATTTTGGGTAGCTTATTTACAAACATCACGTTTGCGAAAGGGCTGGAAATGCGCACTGTACTGGGTACCAACATCCAGACCCAGGAAGTTAATCAATCGCAAACCCGCACGCTGAACATCGGCGGTAACGGCAATGCATCGACCAACAACAACCGTACGTCGTTCTGGTCGCTGGAAAACTACCTGACCTACAACAAGCAGTTCGGCCAGGACCACTCGTTTACAGGGCTGCTGGGTCTGTCGTGGCAGGAAACCAACACCTTTGGCATCGGTGCCAGTGTGAGCGGATTTGCTACTGACTATTTTGGTTTCAACAACCTGGGCGCTGGTGCCACCAACCCATCGGTTAGCTCGGGGGCTTCGCGGTTCGCGTTCAACTCGTACTTCGGACGGATCAACTACGGCTACAAAAACAAATATCTGTTTACAGCTACGGGGCGGGCCGATGGTTCTTCTAAATTCGGAGAGAACAACAAATTTGCCTTTTTCCCCTCAGCGGCTCTGGCCTGGCGGATCTCGGAAGAAGACTTCCTGAAGGGTAATCCGATCGTCTCGAACATGAAACTTCGTGCTAGCTATGGCCTGACAGGGAACTCGGAAATTCCCCCTTATCAGTCGCTGTCGTTGCTTAGCTCTACCTACGCTACCATCTACAATGACGGACGTGTTAGTGGAACGGGGATCAACCGCTTGGCCAACCCTGATTTGAAATGGGAGAAAACGGCTCAGACCGACGTAGGTCTGGAGATTGGTCTGTTCAAAGGGCGGGTTAATGTAGAACTTGATTACTACTATCGCTTAACCACCGACATGCTCCTTGATGCACCTGTTCCACGCACCAGCGGCTATGCTACTATTCGCCGGAATGTAGGATCGATGCAAAATAGAGGCTTTGAATTTGGCCTCAACACGGTAAACATTAACAAGGGTACTTTTAGCTGGAACACAACCTTTAACATCTCGCTGAACCGCAATAAAGTATTGTCGCTGGCTACACCATCCGATATCTTCGGCGTAGGGGGACCAAACTTCACGAACCAGACCAATATTATTCGGATTGGTGAGCCAGTAGGTTCATTCTGGGGCTTAACCCGCGCAGGTGTGTGGAGCGAAGCTGAACGCGAAGAAGCAGCCAAGTTCACCAGCTACCGCAATGGTCTGACCATTCTGCCCGGCGACATCAAGTACCTGGATGTTAACGGCGACAAGGCCATCACCGATGCCGACCGCAGCATCATTGGCAACGGCAGTCCAAAAGGCTGGGGGGCCATGACCAACAATTTCCGCTTTGGCCAGTTCGACGCTACACTTGAACTACAGTACATGTTCGGTAACGATGTATTGCTCATGAACCTGCACCCTAGTGAAGACCGGCAGGCGCTGGCAAACAGCTACTCATCGGTACTCAATGCCTGGACACCAACCAACCAGGGAAGCCAGATTGCCCAGGTTCGGGATACACGTGCGGGCTACGTGACCAACGTCGATAGCCACTGGGTAAAGGATGGATCATTCCTACGGGGTAAAAATTTACTGTTTGGTTACACCTTACCCCCTGCGGTTACGAACAAGTTGAAGCTAAACCGGCTCCGCGTATATGCTTCTGCGCAAAATTTCTTCCTGCTTGTGAAAGATCCTATTATTGGCGACCCAGAGGTGACGCCTACCAATCAGGGTACCGGGGATAATAATAGCGCCTTCTCGCAGGGTGAAATCTGGCACAACTACCCAAAACCAACTACGTACCTGCTAGGTCTCCAAATCGGATTATAATCCACAAACGCATTTAACTTATCTGACATTTCTTTTCTAGTATGAGACATACACTCGTAAAACATATAAGCCGGGCCTTGCTATGCGGAATTGCCCTAACCGGACCAATTGGCTGCAAGGATTTTCTGGAAGAACAAGCTCCATCGAACCTAACGCCTACCAGCTTCTATACAATTCCCGACCATGCCGAAGCGGCTCTGGCATCGGTATACGCCAGCCTTCGGTTTATGGGCGACGGAGCGGGTATCTTCTCCAGCAACTGGCAGCTGCTCGAAGCTCTGAGTGGTACATCCACCACCGAAACGGCGCAGAACTCCGACCTTAATAACCTCTATGGATTGGTTCATGACGGCAACACGGCGCACGTGGTGAACTATTGGAACGGCCTGTACCGGGTTATCGCCAACGCCAATCAGGTAATCGAGAAAGTGCCGGGCATTACGCCGATGGATGCCGCTCAGAAAACCAAAATTATTGGTGAAGCTAAATTCCTTCGGGCTTCGGCCTACTTTACAGCCGTTCAGCTTTGGGGAGATATTCCCCTGATTACCAAGTCACAAACGGCCGCTTCAGATGATTTCCTGCCCGTTCGTTCCTCTAAAGAGGATGTGTACAAACTGATCGTTGATGACTTGACTGCTGCTGAAGCGGCTGGTCTGGCGTGGATGGATGTGAGCGGTCGGGCGAATCTGGCTGCGGTGAAAACCCAGCTGTCCAAAGTTTACCTGACAATGGCCGGATTTCCCCTCAGCAAAGGCGCATCGCATTACAAACTGGCTGCCGATAAAGCCCTGGAGGTGATTACCTACGCCAATGCCAACCCATCGGTAATCAACCTCTTCACGACCTACGAAGATGTCCACCGCGAGAGCACGGAAAACCGCGTTGAACACCTGTTCGAGCTTCAGTACAATACGCTGGTAGCGGGTAACCCTATGGATAACTTCTTCCCGAACTTCAAACCCGTTACTTACAACGGGCCGGGTGGAACGGGAAGCTCCGTGCCCACGGCAGCTTTCTATAATTCGTATGAAAAGGGCGACTTGCGGGCCAAGGATCAGGCGGGGTATTTCTACACCACCTATTATACCAATGGCAATGGGGCTGCCTTCGATCTGGGTGCTCCCTATGTGTTCAAACACTTCAACCGGACGGCCAATGGTACGGCGGGCGTTGCTGGCTCGCGGCAGAACAACCTCAACGTACCCCAAATCCGGTATGCCGAGACGCTGTTGATCTACGCCGAAGCGCAGAACGAAGTGGGTGGACCTACCCAGGCGGCTTACGATGCGTTCAAGCGGATTCGGGACCGGGCCACGCTGACCACCCCGGCGCTGGGCGCTTATACACAGGCTACCCTCCGGGAAGCCGTATGGCGGGAACGCTGGCATGAACTGTGCTACGAGCAAATCACCTGGTTCGATATGGTGCGGCTGCGGAAAGTGTATAACGAGAAAACCAATGGCTTCGACAATTTTGTGGGCCATATAAACCTGAGTTCCAACCAGGCGTTGCAGGAAAAACACCTGCTGCTTCCGCTGCCTAAGCAGGAACTGCTGAACAACCCCAACCTGAAAACACAGAATCCAGGTTACCCGGGCGTTTAACTGCGTTAATTTGTCAACCTAAACCTATAAGGTCTCAAAGACCTTATAGGTTTTTTTATTTTATATCCCCTGCAAAGGCTGGTACAAAGTCCATCGGCATGAAATGTCACCCCGTTAAGAGGAGGTCTCCGGCTCGGTATGATGCATTACCTTGAATAAGCTCCCTGCTTCGGGCTCTATTTTTTTTAATTGACGTTTCATAGTATATGAGTATTGTTACACAGAGATGCACGGAGAAAAACGGAGATACACAAAGAAAAAATTATAGAAACTCTGTGTATCTCCGTTTTTCTCCGTGCATCTCTGTGTAACAATTTTACCAAAGAAACTGTAATTCATTTTCAATCGTTTATATAGCAACATACTACTTCACAAAACGACATGAAACGAATTCACATATTGGCGCTCAGCCTGCTATTGATGGCAGGATGCGCACAGGGCCAATCGAAAGACTATACACCCGCTAAACTTCCTGAGTTAAAAAATGGTGAAGCGGTGGCAACCTTTGCGGGCGGCTGCTTCTGGGCTTTGGAGGAAGGTATGAACCAGCTCAAAGGGGTTCGGGAAGTGATTTCCGGTTATGCCGGAGGAAACGTTAAAAATCCGACCTACGAACAAGTTGGTACCGATGAAACCGGTCATGCCGAATCTGTGCAGGTTTACTACGACCCTAAAGTCATTAGTTATGCTGAACTGCTTGACGCTTTTTTCGCTGGCCACGACCCCACCACGCTGAACCGTCAGGGGCCTGACGTAGGTCGTGATTACCGGTCAGTGGCATTCTACCGGACGCCTGCTGAAAAAACGGCTATTATGGACGCGATCAAACGCACCAATGAGTCGAAACATTATGCCAACCGGGTTGTAACAGAGGTGACACCCTTGACGGCTTTTTACCCCGCTGAGAATTACCACCAGAATTACTTCGCTCTGCATCCAAATCAGCCTTACATCCAGAGTGTTTCGTTGCCTAAAGTTGAAAAGTTACGGAAGGCAATGGTAGGGCATCTTAAAAATAATACGTCGTTAACAATGAATGACTGATTATTAATAACAAACCGGCAATACAGCATTAGTACAGGATAATAGATTATGAAAATAGCCGGTTCGAACCGGCTATTTTTGCAATATGAATACATCTACCTCTTTACCTAAATCACATAAAAACCGCTTCATCCAAAACTTACTGACGTTCTTTTTGAACCGACAGGCAGTGGCGGTCGGGTTGGTCTTTGCCTCCGACAGTATCCTTTTCGGTAGCTGGGTGGCGCACATTCCGTTTGTAAAAGCCAAACTTCAACTTTCGGATGCTGAACTAGGTCTTACACTGTTTGCCATGCCAATCGGCTTGCTGGTCATGAACCCACTAACGGGCTGGATCATTGCCAGACTTGGCGAAGCACGGGCCTGTTTCTGGTCGGCAGTGGGCTTAACGCTGGCTGTTTGTATTCCGCTTAATGCCCCCAATCCGGCGGTTCTGGCGGTTGGTCTATTTTTAATGGGGCTGAATGCCGCCCTGATCAATGTGGCGATGAATACCACAGCCACAAATATTGAGCGCACGCAGGGCATCGTGATCATGTCGTCGTGTCATGGCATGTGGAGTTTGGGCGGTCTTTTTGGTTCGGGCATTGCCGGAGCCGTTATTGCCCTCCATGTGTCGCCACCGATACACATTGCTGTTATGGCCGGGCTGATATTGATCATGACGTTTGTGCTGCAACCGGTACTGGCGCAAATACCGTCGAGCAGCCGGACAGAAACGGGCGAAAAAGCCGGTTCGTCGTTTGTAAAACCAAACCTTGACTTGCTGCTAATGATTTTCATTGGCCTGGCATTGGCTATGGGCGAAGGCGCTGCCTTCGATTGGAGCGCGGTTTACCTGCGCGAAACGCTCGGTGCCAGTAGTCAGATTGCTGCACTGGGTTTTGGTGCTTTTTCGCTGACAATGACCAGTTTTCGCTTCCTAGGCGACGCTATCATCCCACGAATTGGCGCCAAACGCTGGCTGCAAGTTGGCGGTGTGGTGGCCGCTTTGGGGCTACTGTTTGCCATTGCCCTCCCCTATCCGTCAACTGCTCTGATCGGATTCGGCTTACTGGGGGCAGGCTGTTCGCTTGGGGCGCCGGTTTTATATGCGGCTTCCATGCGCGTGCCGGGCATTCCACCCGCAGCGGGCCTGGCTACCTTTGCAACGTTTAGCTTTATTGGCTTTCTGGCCGGACCACCCATTATTGGCTTCGTAGCCGAAGCTTTTGGTTTGTATTATGGGTTGGGGTTCGTGGCCGTTATTTTGCTCATCTCGGCAGGACTGGCCAAAGTAGTTAAGCTGTTTTGAAGGCGGCCCATTTGTAATCCTGTCCAAAAAATGTGTCCTATTGTTCACCAAACGTAATTAACGAATCCATGACAGTAGCCGTTGCAACAGCACCGAAAAAGCGAACGAAATCGGGGGTACCAGCCTACCTGATTTACGAGACGCTCAATGGGCGTGCGCTGTATTACCGTGGTTACCGTGACGTAACCACCGGAAAAAAAACGCCTGCCGAAATTATGGGAAGTAGTTCATTACAAGCCATACTTGTATCACTAATACATGGCTTTCTATTCACGCACATTGACCGAAAACACTATTTACTGGCAACTAATGAGTCGGGTATTCACCTCGACAGGGGGACTGATCTTTCCAACGACATTGCCATTTTCGATAAATCCACCGGTCTGACACTGACGGATAAGTATTTCGACATACCGCCTAAAATCGCTATTGAAGTAGACGTACGTATTGAACCAGGCCAATTTGAAGGGAAAGAGTCGGGGTACGTATATGAGAAAACAGAGCGTTTGCTCGCCTTTGGCGTCGAGACCGTCATCTGGATTACCACCCAGCCCAAAAAGATAGTTGTGGCCACACGCACTTCGCCCTGGTTAATTCAAAACTGGGATGCAACCGTACCCGTTCTGGACGATGTGGTTCTGAATCTGGCTGATTTATTACACGAAGAAGGAATCGAGTTTTAAGTGTTTTATTACTCTTCGTTGACTGCTACGGCCAGCAGATACCAAGCCGCATGTGGTAACCATTGTTCGGCCCATCGCCAGTCGCTATCCTTCCCGGTCATTTTATATGACAAGTTAAAATCAATATCGTCTTCATTCGTCATACCGGATGTGATCCCATTCACGATACCACCTGGCGCATTCGTATATTCAAAAGTGCCAAAAAATCCGTAAGTCGGGTTGTTATGCCCGGCCCCTTGCAGCATACAGGCGTCATACGGATTCATCCCCAATATCCAGTTTAATTGATCCATCGCAAACCCTTCTAACTGAGTACGAAGGAGTTTGTCATCTTCAAACAGTGTAGCCGCCAACCGGGCCGCCGTTGCCATTGATGCAATTCGGGCGTTTTCGCCCTGCCACCAGGGGGACGCTTCGCTGCCGTGCGGAAAGAAAAACGTGCTGCGTCGGTTGCCTACTGTATCCTGCACCAGTTGCCGACTATAGCCAAAGGGATTCTTGACTTCGTGCGTGATGGACAGTTCATGCTGGATCGACAGTTTGATGACCTGCTTGATTTTTTGCTGCATATCGGAAGTTGCCAGCGGGTAATAATACACCAGACTAATTAAGGGCAACCCAGCATCTGAAGGGTGAAAAAACGGTCTGTCCTGCTCATCGGCCCGCCAATAATCTTTATAGTTTTTCCAGGACGAAAGTCGATTCAGAAGCTGCTGTGCCCGTTTATCAGCGGCTTGCCTATAATTATTTTTTTGCGTGGCCTTATATAATTCAGTCGCTGCACTCAAAGCACAGTAGTCATCAACGATGTTTTCTTTGCCATCATTGGTCATGGTTACGTTTTCTTTTTCCAGAAAGGCAAAGGCATCCTCGGCTGCTTTCCGGTAGTCGGCGGGGCTGAAATCTCCCGATAGTTCGCCAGCATAAGTCGATGCCATTGCCAGAGAAGCAATCGCCAGCCCACCACCCGACCGGTAGCTAACCTGGTAGTTTCGCCAGTTCGTTTCGTCGGTTGCGCTGGCAAGGGTTTGATCTTTAGTTTGTTTAATTCGGTATGCTTTATCCTCTGCCTGTATGACACGATCTTTTGCCAACTTACCCGGCCCTGGTGCTTTTACGGACCGGTAAAACGAGCCATCTTTAGCCTGCACCCGCACCAGATAATCGGCCCCATACATGGCTTCGTCAAGCAACCGGCGTGTATACTGCCGAAAATCCGTACCTGTCCGCTTGGTCAATTGAGCATGTGTTTTCAGTAAACTCCAGGCTGTCAGCGAGATTTGCTGGGGATTAAAATACGACGTGAACGTCAGATGTGACAAGTGCTTGCCGTAATCGCCGGTAGCATCGTACCAGCCACCGTGTACATCGAGCGTGTCGGAAGGGCGCCCTGCCAATATTAATTTATGATCGGCTTTATCCAATAATCCCGAGCTGCGCTGGCCTTTGAAATAGTAGACTACATCCGACAAAGTAAATTGTTCCAATACATTTTTACTGATCGAAAATGGATAGGACGAGACAGGCTTACCTTGCGCCATAACCTGAACCTGGTAGGTTCCTTCAGTAGTATAGTCGCTGAAATCGATTGTCCAGAAAAGCCAGTTTTTCCACTTATTTACGGGGCCGCTAAATACAGGTTTTCCGGAATAGACAACGTTGGCAGTTGACGTGTTGATGAGTTGAAACGTTGGAATTGAAACGTGTTGTTCGGCCATGATAACCGCTCGCTTGGCCTTACTCCCCTCATAACCCACCTGATTAGTTAAAACCTTGACAGATTGCGCGTTGAGCACGTATGAACTATGAATAAGCAGAAATAAAAGTAGTTTTTTTGCGGAGTGATAACGCATTGACTTCTGGGTAATTAGATGAGGGTGTATGATCGGTTGACAATTATAGGCAAGAAAGAAGCAGTTACTTTTTTGTGCCCGCTGCCCAAAAGATTGCATTTCGGAAGATGGTCAAGAACGCCTGATTTTGAAGTAAGTTGGGGTGATGGCCCATGAAAATGTAAACGTTACGCGCCTTCATGCGCTCATTAGACCATACGACCGGGTGGTCGCCCATTTTGAGTTCTGAGTCAGGCGAGTAGGTTGACTCATCGACAGTGGCCAGCACATTTACATTAGGGCGTGGGCTTTTATCATAGGTATACCACTCCTCTTTCTGCACCTCAAAGGCAACCGGTACGCCTTTCATGACAGGGTGCTTTTTCGCTTCTACATGAACGGTTGCTTTAGCGAAACTGGCAATGTAATTTTTATAGCGAATTCCACCCATAAAATCGGAAAACCAGGGCCACATCTGATATCCATCAAACTCGCCCAGTAAGGTAGCGTGGTGAAAGCCAATCCAGCCGCCTTTTCCTTCAATAATGTATTTCTGGAAGGCCGCTTTTGCGGTGTCGCTCCACATGTAAGGCGGGTAATTCAGTTGGATAAATAATTGGTAACGAGCCAGAAACGCATCATTAATAGGCTCCGTGTTTTCGATGTAATCGATTGTGAAGTTATTCTCAGCCGCTTCGTTTGCGAGCCATGTTTTTGCGGCCGACACGAAAGGCGCATGAATACCGCCCGCTTCGGCTATAGCCAGTACGCGAAATCGAGGTTTCTTTACCTGCCCAATCGTTAAACCACAGAAACCAATACTAAGCAGAAGCGTAAATAAACCGACCCGTCGCATAAGGTATTTCATCATCCATGAATAAGGGCAAAGAAACACACAAACAAACGAACCTTCATAGAAAAACAGTAGTTGACACCCAATTTTCAACGAATCAAACTGAGCGGCCCCTGCTTTTGACCAGACTTTACCTTTCCATGTTGATTTAGCCGGTATTGTATACTCCAGGCATACACGCCCGTATCGCAACGTTCGCCGTGATAATAGCCATCCCACTCAAACGGCGCAGTTTTAGCCTGAAAAATAACCTCCCCCCAACGGTTGAAAATGAGGAGCGATGTAATTGTAATATCACCGCAGGCATACGCCAGAAAGATATCATTCTGCCCATCGCCATTGGGCGTAAACGTGTTGGGCGCATACAACACGCAATCGCAGGCGCCATAATCGATCATGACCGAGTCCGTAACGGTAGCGCAATCATTTTGAACAGAGGCTTTGTACACACCCGAACTACTAACTGTTCGGTCAACACCAGCAACCTGGTCCAGCCAACTAAACTTACCCTCGGCAACCGTTGGCTTAATCGTAAATAATTCCGCTCCACATAGCTCCTGATCGGGCCCTAATTCCAGTTGAGGACGCTTGACATAGTGTACCTGAATCGTATCTGCCGCTACACAACTGGCCTGTGTTACCTGAATACTATATTGACCCTCCTGCCTGACCGTGAAGGTATTTTTCCGGGAACCATCCTGCCATCGATACGCTGATGTAGCACTGGCCGGAACATTCAGCGCGAGTGTTTGCCCGTTGCAAATTGTGGTGTCGGCTCCCAGTTCGAAGTCGAGCGAGTAGTCGACGGTGATGGTATCGGTCAGCGTTTTGCAGGTTGTTACGGCTGTTACGGAGTATTTACCTGGCTTGGTTACCAGCAGCGTAGGGTTGGTACTACCATCACTCCAATAGTAGTAAGAGGCCCCTGGCGTTGTGCCATCGAGCAACAGCGTACTTTTATGACCGCAAAGCGTAGTGTCTTTGCCCAGGTCAAGAGTAATGGGAACCAGTGAAATATCGTCGATAACTAAATAGTTGGAATAGCCCAGAAAAGGGGCATCCTTATAAAAGCTGCCGATTGTTACATATTCTTCCCCCCCTTTGGCCAGTAAAAAACCGGAGATGCGTTGCCACTGTAAGCGAGCAATGGTATTTTGAGGTTGGGTATCCAGAATTTGCGGGCGCACCGGCAATCGGTCGGTTGTTGTGCGGTCAATGGCCGGATTGACCGAAAAATAAGCGCCCATCGTTTCTGTCAGGTATTTACCGGGCGAATCGGTCGCGATAAACATCTCGAAATAGTAGCAATCATTGGCTTTAAGCGGCTTTTTCAGGCGAACGCCCATATATTCATTGAAGCCTTCGGCATAAAACAATTGTCCCAAACCCTGGCCCGAATGGGGACGCATGAGCATTTGCGCCGACGAAAAACAATCGTGAAAAAAATCAGGGGTAGCTTTCGTAGGATTATACCAGGGTGTCGCTTCTACGAGTTGATTTTGCTGATGCGGGCAATTACGATACGTTTCAAAGCCACCATTGGGAATGAGGTTTTGCCCTACAGCCAGTTTAGGAAGAAATAGTATAAACCAAACCAGCAGCCAACTATATCCGTTTTGCATAGCCCAAATGCCATTGCCTTGGGATGGCATCGATTGTCGAACGACCAAACAAGGGGTATCTAAGATACAGGTTTTTTCCCAATACGGAAGATGGGCGGGTAAGGTTGCTTGTCAATTGGCACAAAAGCCGCGAGCCACCCTTATAGAGAGTGGCTCGCACGGTGTGGAGGTATATCTTTTATTTGGTACTGAACCAGTGTTTGCCCAGAGGCAAACCTGGTTCAGCAAGAGGAAGGTTTGTGTAAATGACTCAATAAAAGTAACGGGTGTGCCTACTATTCGCCCGAAAAAAGCAGTGGACAACAGTAATTGGTAAGTGAACTGGCCAAATTAAGATGTGAACAGTTTTTCAACTATCAGAAAGTTGATCGAAACAGGTTGCTTGTATACAGCATACGCTCGTCAGTAATGATTAAATCGCTGTAAAAAGTCTTCCTTGTAGCTCCGGCTTAACGGCAATGATTGTGTGCCGATACTTAATTCAACATCGTTAAACGAATCCACTTTATGAATGTTGACAGCATACGATCGATGAATACGAACCAACGCAGGCAGATTCATGCGTTCCAGAATGCCACTCAAAGTTAACCGAATGACATATTTTCGATTGGCCGTAACAAGGGTTGTGTACACGTTATCAGCTTCCAGATATAGTAAATCACCCGTATTTATCTTGACGAACTGGTAATTCTGTTTGACAAATAAGTGGTCATTGATTTGTAAAATTGATTCCCGGTCTCGTGTTGCGCCCCGTTCCAGAGGCATAGCTGCTACCGGAACAGGTTTTATGCGCTGGCCAAAATTATGGATCGCCAGCTCGATAGCAGTTCTCAGGCTAGCCAGTTGGTAGGGTTTATTCACATAAGCCGCTGGGTATGTTTGTTTAGCCCGTTCCAGCGTTTCTCGGTCGGTAAGAGCGGTTAAATAAATGACAGGGATGGGGCGTTCAGCAGTCATTCGTCGAACGGTTTCGATGCCGTCCCAATCGCCTTTGATCGTAACATCACAAAGCAGTAAATCAACCCGTTGCCGCTGAAACAAATCGAGTGCTTTCCGGCCATTGTTAGCAATTCCTACAATGAAGTAGCCGTCGGCTTCCAGGCTATCGCTCAATTCCATAGCCAGAATACCCTCATCTTCAACTATTAATATATGTATACGTTCGTCACTGTTCATTAAAGGTTTCGGTTTTTCGGGATGGATCAGGTCTAACGTTAAGCGCTATCGAAACAAGGATTTATAACTAACCCTTGTTTCGTGTACATTATTTTCCAGCACGGCAACTTAGAAAATAGGTGTGTCAGTCAGCGAGTATATTTACCCATTGGTCTCGAAAATGCGTAAATGGCACCGAATGCCTGTCTAAAACAATATATTAACTTATATTGTTGCATGTTGTTAGAATACGGCCCGACACTGTGTGCGTATATTAACCTATACTCTGTGTGGACGGGAAAGCGAATCCAGGGAAGACTTCGTTGGTGTTTCTCTGCTATGGTCTCAGGCCGCCACACGGGTTTGTGGTATATGCAGTCGGCATAAGGTACCATTGTTGCTATACAACTCAAATTGACCTTCTAACTGCTCGGTGAGCGAAGTGACCAGACGTCTTCCGAAAGATGCTCGGTTGCCTGATGTATGCCAATCGGTGGTTTTTATACCGGGACCATTATCCTGCACTTCCAGTGTAATACCAGGGTGTGAGGAGCCATCCGCATAATCCAGTTTAATGCGCAGGAACGGGCGCTCCTGATGTGCAAAGGCATACTTAAACGAATTTGTTATCAGTTCGTTTACGATTAATCCAAGCGGCATCGCTACATCGACATCAAGCTCTTCCAGCGCTACATCAACCTGAAGGTCGAAGGTGGCAGGTTCATAGCCGTAAGCCTGCATAAGACTTTCGGCCAGATCGGTGAGGTATTCGCGTATATTAACGATAGTTACCTTATCGGTCTGGTACAACCGCTGGTGAATGAGCGACATGGCCTGTACACGTTGCTGTCCTTTCCGAAGGGCCTGTATAGCTTTCTCATCTGTCAGGCCATTCGCCTGTAAAGTAAGCAGGCTCGACACAATGGCTAAATTATTTTTAACCCGGTGATGCAATTCTTTCATCAGCGTACGCAACTGGTCAGACTGGCTGACAAGTTGTTTGCTATTGCTCGTAATAATCTCATTTTGAGCAGACAATCGCCGATTTGCCCTGCGCAACGCCCAGTACAAACCTACTAAAATACTTAGCAACAGCCCCAGTAGCCCCAGGATACCCGCCATATATTGAACTTTTCGTGTCTGCTGCTGGCTTTGCTGATCGAGAATTGAAATTTGATTAATGCGTTTCTGCGTTTCGTACTTAGCCTGAACCTCGGCTATGGCCCGTGTTTTTTCAATATCGGCAGCGGCTCGTATCTGCTCGATTCGTCGACTTTTTTCAGCCTGAATAGCCGCAATCTCTTTCTCTTTGATCGACTCGATCCGCGCAATTTCCCGAGCCTTAGCCAAAGCCAGATTTGCCTGAATAGTGGCTAATTCATTGGCTTTTTTTAGGGTATACTGACCTTCAAGGCGTGCTATCGTACGTGTTTTGTCAAGGTTCATCAACGAATCTTCGATTCGTTTCTGCTGTACACTGTAATAATAGGCCTTATCATATTTCCCCGTGCTTGCATACATCTGCGACATCATTTTATACACAGACCGGGTCAAGGGCGCGTCCTTACTGGTTTCGACGAGGGCTATTGCTTTTTCACCATATTTTATGGCCTGTTCAGGCTTTTTCAGGGCCAGGTAGGCAGTCGACAAGTTGCGGTAGTTATGTACAAGACTGGTTGTTCGGTTCAGATCCAGATTGATAGCCAATGCTTTGTTCAGATACACAATGGCCTGATCATACTGACCCTGCACCGTATAGTTTTTACCAAGATCATTATAAATAACCCGGTAAGCTTCTGGTTTGGCATGAATCGCGTCGTTGATAACCAGTGCTTTAAAGAAACAGTCTTTTCCTCTTTCAAACTCACCCAGGTCTTCGTAAATGATGCCCAGATTAACGTAGTTTTCAGCCAGAAATCGGTTCGCCTTCAACGCTTGATTAATACTGATAGCCTGAAACATATAGGAGCGTCCCTTTTCGAGGTGAGCGCGTACCTTCTGGTCTTCGCCCATCGTTTTGTAGAGCAACCCCAGGTTATGGTACACTTTCGCCACTGAACCAAGCTTATGACACCTCGTAAAATAATTTATAGCTGCCTGAGCACATAAGATTGACTCTTCGAATAAGCCCTGATGCAATCGTACGACCGATGTAAGCAAATTGTAATCCCCTAACCCAGCCAGATAATGTGTCCGCTGGCAGTGACTTAACATGGGTTTCAGATAGTACAGCGCCGAATCGAGCTGGCTTTGTTTGTAGAAGGTATTTGCGATATCGTAGTACGTGGCTGCCCGGGCTGTATCGGGCATTTTCTGTCTCAGTGTCGTTTTAAGACTGTCAATCAAGCGACGCTGGGCCTGAGCAGGGTAGTTTATTATCAGTATAAGTGCCAGCAGGCAACCCAGAACCCCCAAATGTCTTTTCATACTGAAGAACGAAACGTTATTGAGTAAAAGAGGCACTATTCGTTATGCTATTGTATAACTACAGGGAAAGATACGACAAAATTTAAGTTGTCCGGTGGTTAACGTATGTAATCGAAAATGGGACTTACTTATATTTTTTGTGCTGATTCACTGGCGTTTACAAGCTTTTATAGCCTGTTTAGCACCGTTGGCATCATTTTGCATTCAGTTTATTAAAATCGGCCCAGCGTTTTACGCGCAGATTAATAAACCGTTTCAAGTACAGCTCATTCAGAAACGTATTCGACCAATCGTCAAATCGCTGCATTTGAACGCCCAAATAAAAGAAATACACACTCAACCCTAACATGGGCAACAGTCTTTTTTCTTCATCGCTGATTTTGGTAATCGACTCGTATCCAGCCAGAAAACTTTCTTTCTTTTGCCTGAATTCATTCTCGTCGGTTTCTGTACTATGAATCTGCAAAATGTAATACGCAATGTCGAGACACTGCATGCCATTCCCGCAGAAATCAAAATCGAAGAGGGTTATCTGCCCGTCTTTGTCAATATTGAGGTTATCGAACCAGATGTCTAAATGCACCACTCCCTGCCGTGTTTTCGTTAAATCGATACCCGCAAACTCAGCTAACAGGTATCGTTGGGTATCCAACATAAATCGCATTTCGGGCGTATTCGCTGGAAGAAATAACGCCAACTGCTTCAGAGAATCAACCAGTAAACGTTGGGGCGTGTATGTTACGCGGTCTAGTGTCAGGTTATGCGTGAGCTGATGAAACCGCGCCATAATCTGCCCAAGTTTATAATGGAGATCAGCGGAGAAGGTCAACAGTTTTTCGCCTTCGGCAAACGAGAACAGAACGCCAAATCGCTTGCCCTCGGGCGCGGCTATTTCCTGAATATACTTCCCCGCTGCGTCGGCCAAGGTATAGGAAACAGGCAGACCGTTTTCTTGTAGCAGCGTTAATAGTTTTATTTCTTCGCCAATGTCGGTTTCCGTTCGCCAGTTCAGGCTGTACACCCGAAAGATCGCCTTCGTCAATCCACCGGTAACCAGATACGAATGGTTTACACCGGCTTTTACTAACTGGCACGTTGCCGTTGGCGATAAGTTATATGCACGCTGTAGAAATTGAGCGAGGTGTGTTTTCGATAAAATGGATGAGGTTACCGGGAAGGTGGACATGAGCGGGCCGTAAAAAAATTCACAAGCGTATTACGTTAGCCCCGTTTAAAGAAAAGGCTAAGTCTATTCGGGCAAAAAATGGTAGTGTAATTATCGGAGCTGATATGCTGCTCAATTAGCAGGACTGTACCGGGCGGCATCTATAATTGACCACAGATGAATGATCCATCCCATCAGGAAAAACCAAAGGGCACCGGCCAGAATAAATTGCAGAATCGCCATCAGCAAACGGCCTTGCAGAAGTTGCCCTAAGCCCGGAATAAAGAAGCTACAAAGAGCAGCGAGTACATTACCACCCGAACCTTGACCAGCCATCGTGTTTGTGTATTAATTTTTTAAACAATTTAGAGAATTTTGTTATAAATCAAGCCCTTTCTTTAGTCGGATTTTTTCAATATCTCTCTTCTTATTCTCTGACATTGACAATAGTACATAATCTATGCTCCAATCCTCAATATGCTCAAATCTAGTCTGCCAGAAAAATATTCTCAACCGGATCAAATTATAAACTTTATTAGCAAGTTCAACTAATATTTCAATTTCATCCATTGTAATATATTGAGTTTTGGATTTTTTGTCTATGTGTGCGTAAACTTGGTCCCTCAATGCAATGACTCTATTAATCAATTCATTATGAGAGCTTAATAGGCTTCTAACTTCAACAACTAAGCCTACAACTTCAGATTTCCCCTTCACCTCTTCAGTTAATTTATCTTGGTTGCTTTCAAATAGTTCTTTCAAACTAGCTCCATATTCTGATGTTTCTAACTTATTGCATAGTCTATGAAAGCTCCTTTTTTCGTTTTTCTTAGGACTGAACAGTTTAGAAAGCTGAATAACAGATATAAACTTTAATTGATATATATGATGTTGAAAAAAACCATGTTCTTTAATTTTTCCCTCAAATTCGTATTTATCAATGAATAGTCTATTCATATTTTTGGCAGAAATATTTAGATCAATTATTAAATTACTTTGATCTTCTAAAAATGCTTTGATCTCCTGAAGTTCTAACATTGCTAGTATATATATAGATAGTAAGAAACAAAAAGTGTCGGGTCTGAGGACCCGACACCACAAAATTCTACATAGTAGTTCAATCTTATAATCCCAATACTTTCTTATTGAAAGCATCATCAGCACCAGTTCCGGCGAAGTCGTCGAATGCCCGTTCGGTAACGCGGATGATGTGATCCGAAATAAACGGTGCTCCTTCGGCGGCTCCCTGCTCCGGGTGTTTGATGGCACATTCCCATTCCAGAACAGCCCAGCGGTCGTAGTCGTACTGCGCTAGTTTAGAGAAGATACCAGCAAAATCTACCTGACCATCGCCCAGCGAACGGAATCGGCCAGCCCGCTCAACCCAACCCTGATACCCGCCATATACACCCTGCTTACCCGTTGGGTTAAACTCGGCATCTTTCACATGGTAGGCGAAAATACGCTCGTGGTAGAAGTCAATGAATTGCAGGTAGTCAAGCTGTTGCAGCACAAAATGGCTCGGATCGTAGTTGATACCGGCACGGGGGTGATTGCCCACTTTTTCGAGGAACATCTCGAAGGTGATACCATCGTGCAGATCTTCGCCAGGGTGAAGCTCATAGGCAAGATCGACACCCGCTTCGTCGTAGGCATTCAGGATCGGCAACCAACGGTCGGCAAGTTCTTTGAATCCTGTCTCGACCAGACCCGCCGGGCGTTGCGGCCAGGGGTAAACGAATGGCCATAACAAAGCGCCCGAAAAGGTTGGACTGGCTACCAGACCAAGGTTCTTGCTGGCTTTGGCGGTCATCATCAACTGATCAACAGCCCAGGCTTGTTGATCTTTTGGCTTACCCGCCAACTCGGCCGGACCGAAGCCATCGAACATGGGGCCATACGCAGGGTGAACGGCTACGAGTTGCCCTTGCAGGTGCGTGGCAAGTTCGGTGATTTCAACGCCGATATCCTTAAGTTTGCCTTTTAGCTCGTCGCAATACGTCAGGCTTTCAGACGCTTGCTTCAGGTCGATCAAACGGGAGTCCCAGGTTGGAATCTGGATACCTTTGTAGCCCAGATCGGCCATGTATTTGGCAATCGTTTCAAGCGAATTAAATGGGGCCGTATCGCCCAGAAACTGGGCAAGGAAAATGCCCGGACCTTTCATTGTTTTCATATCGATAAAGAGCGAAAGAGTGAAAGAGTGAAAGAGCGGAGGAGTAAAATCACAGACGGATTAGCACTCTTTCCTTCTTTCGCTCTTTCACTCTTTATTTCAGTCGCTCGCTGTTTTTCTTGATTTGGCTAAAATTTTCAGTATTTGATAACCCTCATCCATTAATTCTTGTAAGCGATGCTCGGGAATAATTTCAGTGAATACAAAGGTTTCCAGCCAGAAAAGAGATTCATCTAATTCTTCGAGTACAATACTGAGTTTAGCAAAGTATTCTTTTTGGCTTCTACCCCGACGAACAGCTCTAAAATTAGCCGCAGCCGATGAAGAGGAGCGAATAAGCTGATGGCCAAAGTGCTGCGCATCATAATCCTTAGGAAGAGTCCGGCAGACCTTAACACATCGAAGCATAAACACTTTAAGCCTTTTTTCAAGGTCATCCAGAAATTGGCCTTTTGAGTGAGCAGAATAATCTACCCAAGCCTCACTCACTAAGTCTCCTTCCTGATCCATGTTATTAAGGTTGCTTACGTTCCATCATTCGCTCTTTCGCACTTTCACTCTTAAATCTCCACCCACCCCTGTTTGCGGTTGGATTCGAGGATTTTTTCGCAGATAAGCAATTCGCGGTAGCCGTCGGCGAAGGTTGGGTACGTTGGTTTCTCGGGTTGTTTTCCGGCAGCAATGGCGTCATATACTTCTTTGAACAACTGCTTCGATGTGTCAGGGAAACCTTCGTTGTGGCCACCGGGAAAACTAATTACCGAGCGGGCTTCGGGGTGAGCCAGCGATGGGTCACGCATGAACGATTCGTTGGCACCGTCGCGGTTACCGATCCACATTTCG
Source organism: Spirosoma pollinicola (assembly GCF_002831565.1). NCBI lineage: Bacteria > Pseudomonadati > Bacteroidota > Cytophagia > Cytophagales > Cytophagaceae > Spirosoma > Spirosoma pollinicola. The sequence goes on from NZ_CP025096.1 coordinate 1,992,026, forward strand.
TTGGGGGCTTCGGAATTCCAGGCAAACGTTTTCTTCGAACCGGCAATTTCCAGTTTCATCTGGTTTTTCCGACCTGCCGATACCTGCGATACTGTGATAACACCCCGGTTTCCGTTGTCGAACCGCAGCAACACGTTGGCATGATCTTCGGTATTAATGGGAACATCGGCGTAGTCTTCGGGTTGCAGCATCTTACCCGAATACGTTTCAACGGGCTTGAGCGGCTTCTTCCGTAACTTGTGAATCGTGTTGAAGTCGGCCATTACAGCAACGGTTTTCAGGCCCGTGATGTATTCGAGGCTGTCCATCAGGTGAGAGCCGATATCGGCAATAGCCCGCGAATCGCCCGATTTATCGGGTTCCAGACGCCAGTTGTAATCCGTATCATAAAACAGCCAATCCTGTAGATAGGAACCAATTACTGAGTACACATCGCCCAAAGCATCCTGCTCGCGCATGACCTTCATCTGACGAACCAGCGGGTAATAGCGCAGGTTGAAATGCACCGCATTGACCAGACCCGTTTGGGCGGCCAGTTCAACCAGTTCTTTGGCTTCGTGCAAATCTTTGGCTAAAGGCTTTTCGCACACAACGTGCTTACCGGCCAGCAAAGCCGCCTTCGACTGCGAGAAGTGGAGGAAGTTGGGTGTACAGATGTGTACGACCTTAATGTCTTCCATCGCCAGCAGTTCATCGAACGTACAGGACCGTTCGATACCAAGCTGATCGGCTTTCTGACGAGCCAGTTCGGGTGTTACTTCACAAAGGGCAAGGACATTTGTGTTAGGAAGGCGACGCAGGGCTTCGATGTGCGCGGGCCCGATGAATCCAGTGCCAACGACACCGATATTGATTTTTTGCATGATTAGGGGTTAAAGGTTATGCCACAGAGATGCCCAGAGTAACCACAAAGACACACAAAGATTTTTAATACATTCTCTGTGTATCTCTGTGGTTACTCTGTGCATCTCTGTGGCCCAACATTTTTCATTACTGTACAAACTTAGTCCACTTTTTAGAATCATCCTGGCTCGACGCAATGACGGTGTCGATAAAGGCCAGACCACGAACGCCATCGGCGGCTTTGGGGAAATCGTAAATAGGGTCAGGATCGCGGCCTTCCATATTGGCTTTTACTGCGTAAGCAAAATTGCGATACAGATTGGCGAAGGCTTCAAAGAATCCTTCGGGATGACCAGCGGGCAATCGCCAGTGAGCCGATGCCGATGCCGACAGTGTGCCCACGTTTGGCCGGATAATCCGTTGGCCTTCCTGGGTTTTATATTTCAGGGTATTAGGCTCCATCTGGTGCCATTCCAAACCGCCCAGTTCGCCCCAGACGTAAATTTTCAGCGAGTTTTCTTCACCATTGGCAACCTGGCTGGCGTGCAAAACACCTTTAGCCCCGTTATCGAAACGCAACAGCACGTTACCATCGTCGTCAAGTTGGCGGCCCGGCACAAATGCCGTTAGGTCGGCACAGAGCTCGTCAATTTTCAGGCCTGTAACATACTCGGCAAGATTTTCGGCGTGGGTACCAATGTCGCCCATGCAACCGGCTGCCCCTGATCTGGCCGGATCAGTACGCCAGATGGCCTGTTTGTAGTCGTTATGTTCTTCATCCTTCGAGAGCCAGCCCTGCGGGTACTCAACGACAACTTTCCGAATTTTACCGAGTTTGCCATTCCGAACCATATCGCGGGCTTCTTTCACCATCGGGTAACCGGTGTAATTGTGCGTGAGTCCAAACACCAATCCCGATTTTTCGACTATGCCTGCCAGTTCTTTGGCTTCGGCCAAGTTCAATGTCATGGGCTTGTCGCACATCACGTGAAAGCCATTTTCGAGCGCCATTTTAGCCGGCGGAAAGTGCATGTGATTCGGCGTAACGATTGTCAGGAAGTCCATGCGTTCGCCTTCAGGCAGTGTTTTTTCCCGCTCAATCATCTCCTGAAACGAAGCGTAGACCCTATCTTCGGGTAAATACAGGGCGTGGCCAGTTGCTTTCGATTTATCGGGCGATGAACTGAAGCAGCCACAGACCAATTCGATTTCACCATCGAAACCAGCGGCTCGGCGGTGAACAGCACCAATGAAAGCATCGAGGCCTCCGCCAACCATACCCATTCGCAATTTTCTATGCATTGGTATTTGAGTTGAGAGTAAACAGGTTAGAAAAGGGGATTACGGGTCTGGGTTTACTGTATTAAGCGTATGGTAGCCTGACTCGCCAGCTCTTTTTTGCGCCAGTCCACTACAAACCGAATAGAGTAACCAGTAAACCTTTCCTTTTACGACCGAAAATTAGCTGTTTTCTCTTATTTTTCGGAAAATTTGCACAAAATCGACAACTTAGTAGGGAGTTTATTCCCTCCGTTGTCTTTTAATTTTTAATTAAACCTGTAACTAAACTCACTAAATACCTCTCTTACAGAAAATGAATCAAACTGTAAATCCCTCGCGCCTGTTTTTGGCTAGTTGCTTAGCCATTATAACAACGGCCTTCTCGTTTAGTATCAGGGCCGGTATCCTCCCTCAATTGGCCACTGACTTTGGTCTAACTGCCGAGCAGTTAGGGTTCATCAACTCGATGTTCTTTTTTGGTTTCCCTATTTCTATGGTCATTGGCGGCATCGTGTATCACTCGGTTGGCCCCAAAATCATTATGCAGGTAGCCGTTGTAGCGCACACGCTGGGAATTTTGATGACTATTTATGCGGGTGGCTACATAGGCCTGTTATTCTCGACATTCTTCATTGGCTTCGGTAATGGCTGTACAGAAGCGGCCTGTAACCCAATGATTGCCGACATGTACCCCAGCAACAAGCTGAACAAAATGTTTGGCCGGTTTCACATGTGGTTTCCCGGAGGCATTGTTATTGGTAGTCTGATATCTAAATTTATGACCAGTGCAGGCTTCTCCTGGCAGGCTCAAATCTGGGTCCTTATGCTTCCAACGGTAGTGTATGCATTCCTGTTTTTCGGTCAGGCTTTCCCAAGACCAAAGGTAGAAGGCGTTACATCGTTAGCGAAAAACTTCCAGGCTATGCTAACCCCTTTATACGCGGTTCTGTTCTTCTGCATGGCCCTTACAGCCATCACCGAATTCGGACCTAACCAGTGGGTAGCCGTTGTCTTGAGCAGTAGCGGAGCAGATGCCATGCTTGTTTTAGCCTTGACATTCGGCGTAATGACGATTGGACGGCTTTTCAACGGTCCGGTTGTTGCACAATTCGGTCAGACGGGTGTTTTACTTGGCGGGGCAATTTTAGCTACCATCGGTATTTATATGTTCAGTACCGTTACCGGCCCAATCGCCTATGTAGCCGCTGTTATATTTGGCCTCGGCGTATGTTTCAACTGGCCAACCATGATTGGGTTCGTGGCTCAGCGGGTTCCTTTGAGTGGAGCACTGGGCATGTCGATTGTTGGTGGCGTGGGCATGCTTTCCACGTCTATCTTCCAGCCTTTTATTGGCCGCTGGATTGATGAAAATCACACCGAAAAAGCAGCGGCAGGTCTTACTGGCTCAGCCCTGGAATTGGCAACCGGACAAGCAACGCTGGCCACGATGATGACATTCCCGATTATTCTGATCTTTGCCTTCACCGCCCTGTTTTTCTGGATGCGTAATCGCAAATCAGGCCCTATCGATGAAACGGTTGTAATGGAACAGCCACAGTTATAGGTTAACGAAGTATATTTTACATTAATGAAAATGCCTAAAACTTAACAGTTTTAGGCATTTTCATTAACTAAACAATTAAAAATCAATTAATTAGCCACTATCTATTAAACCTAACGGTCTGTTTGTTGTCAGTTACTTATCTTCCTGATCTAACTTTCTTAATATAGCAGGCCGTGGCTTTACTCGATGCGTACATAACGCCCCTGACAGCGTATCAGGTTGCTCATTTGCTTAGGCGGGCTACGTTTGGCCCTACATCCGATCAACTTAAAAATCTGACGGGGCAGACGGCCGCCCAGATTGTTGCGAAGCTTTTAACCGATCAACCAGCGCCTGCTCCTCCACTCGATCCAGCAACGAGCAAACCGTTTATTGATCAGCCCTTCGATTCGGTTAATACCGCCAAATTAAACGTTTATGTTAAAATGTGGTGGGGTAATTTGATGCTCAATCAATCGGTGTCACTGCTCGAAAAAATGACCCTTTTCTGGTCTAACCATTTTGTAACAAACAGTCTTACTGTTAAAGATTATCGATACATGTATCGGTATAATACTTTACTTCGGCAGTATGCATTGGGCAATTTCAAATCTTTCGCCGTGGCGATTACGCAGGACCCGGCCATGCTGCGATTTCTGAATGGCGATCAGAATATAGTTGGAACAGCCAACGAAAATTACGGCCGTGAGTTACAGGAACTTTTCACAATTGGCCGAAACGGTGGGTACACGGAAGACGATGTCAGGTCTGCCGCTAAAGTTCTTACTGGCTGGGTTGATACAGGCTATCGTGACACAACGAATGCCGCCATCAGTAGTTCATTTAAGTCAACACGGCATGATACAACTGACAAAACTTTCTCGGCTACTTATCAAAACACTGTTATTAAAGGACGATCAGGAGCCACAGCCGGTTTGGATGAGTTGAACGATTTACTGGCCATGATTCTTCGACAGGCCGAAACATCCCGCAATATCTGCCGGAAACTTTACCGCTGGTTTATCAATGCCGATATTCCGGAGGCTGTTGAAACAAACTTTATTCAGCCGCTTGCTGAGTTATTCCACAAAAGTAATTTCGACATAAAACCAGTCCTGAATGCGCTTTTTCAGAGCCAGCATTTCTTCGATCAGTCTTTGCGAGGAGCCGTTATCAAATCGCCAACCGATTTAGTTGTCGGCACGTTACGCTTCTGGGGGGTGCAAGCCCCGGCGCCAACCCAAAACATAAGTGGTTATTATCAGATTGGAAATTATATCTACGCCCGCGTGCTGGAACAGCAACAGGATTTGCTAAACCCGCCTACCGTATTTGGCTGGACGGCTTATTATCAAACAGGCTATTATCAACAGTGGATCAATTCCAATACGCTGGGACTACGCGGCTACTTCGGCGATGCGCTCACGACCAATGCCTTAAAGTTAACTGGCAAACCCGTTATTGATATACTGACGTATGTTAAGACGCTCTCCGATCCAAGTGATGCAGCCAAACTGGTAAATGACTTAACGACTCAATTGCTGGCCCTTCCGCTTGATCAAACCCAGAAAGATTTTTTGACGGATACTATTCTACTCAATTCCATTCCGCGTTATGAGTGGACCAGCGAATGGAATGACTATGCAAATGCGTCAACCGATGATGCTAAGAAGCAGGCCGTTCAGATTAAGTTGACGGCTCTTTTGCAATACATTTTTCGCATGGCCGAATATCAGGTAATTTAGCGAAAGAGCGAATGAGTGAAAGAGCAGCTAACGCGTCGTTTCATTCGCATTTTCATTATTTTGCTCATTCACTCTTTCACCTTATGAAACGTCGTCATTTTCTATACTATGCAGCATCGTCGCTGGCTCTGCCAGTTCTGGTTGACGGATTTGGAGCAAAAGCCTTTGCCCGTCCGTCGTCCTTTGTACAGGCACTCATAAAACTGGCCGATCAAACCGACCGGGTGCTGGTAATCATTCAGTTGCAGGGGGGTAATGATGGGTTGAACATGGTATTACCGCTCGACCAGATGAGTGTATATACAGCGCCGAATTTTCGGGGTAACATTGCCATTCCAGAGGCCAAAGCCCTTCGACTCAAGAATTTTGCCGGAACGGGCCTGCACCCTGCCATGACAGGCATGCAGCAACTATTCAACGATGGCAAGTTGAGTATTGTGCAGGGGGTATCCTATCCAACGCCTAATTTTTCACACTTCCGAGCCAGCGACATCTGGATGACGGCCGTCGATTCCACGCAGACAGCAACTTCAGGCTGGGCTGGCCGCTACCTCGATACACAATTTCCCGGCTTCCCTAACAATTACCCAACCGACAAAGCACCCGATCCACCTGCCATTCAGATTGGGTATGTAACGGCAACGTCATTGATTGGGTCAACAGATTCGATGGCTATTGTTTTGCAGGGACCAGACGCCTTTGCCCGACTGGTGGGCGATGCACCCAACAATCCTGTTACTACTCAGGCAGGTTATGCCGGTCAGCAAATTGACTACATCCGGCAGCAGCAGGCTAGTTCGGTGAGCTATGCCGGGCAAATTAAAACGGCGGCTGGTAAAGGCAAAAACCTGGCGACCTACCCGACGACTAACTCACTGGCGGCCCAGCTTAAAATCATTGCCCGGCTCATTAGTGGCGGTTTGCAAACGAAAGTGTATTACGTTACACTGGGCGGGTTCGACAACCATGCTAACCAGGTCGACGCAATCGATACCACAACGGGTACACATGCCACCTTGCTTCGAACTTTATCGGATGCCATTTTTGCTTTTCAAACCGATTTAGCTCAATTAAAACTGGAAGATCGGGTTGTGGGTATGACATTTTCGGAATTTGGTCGACGGGCAATTTCAAACGGTAGCCGGGGTACAGATCATGGCACCTCGGCGCCGATGTTTGTCTTTGGAACAGCGATTAAATCACCGATGGTGGGCAAAAACCCAAACCTGAGCGATTTAGATAACAACAACCTGAAAATGCAGACCGATTTCCGGCAGGTATATGCAGCTATCCTGACAGACTGGTTCGGCACTGAAGCAACTACAGAAACGGCAACACTTTTTCGGGACTTTCCTCTGGCACCAGTATTTCGACAAACTGTTACGGCTGTAGAACCACTGGCAGCAGATGCCCGACTTTATCCCAACCCGGCTTCCAGTGAAGTGATTTTTGAATCGGACTGGCTTTACAAAGGCGTAAAATCAGTACAGGTTTCGGATATGCAAGGCCGGTTTATATCCTTAAATTCCTCACAGCCAACGGCGGGCTTGGTTCGGTTCAATGTCAGCAGCTTACCGGTTGGCAGCTACGTGTTACAAGTTGAAACCGGCCAGGGGTTGCTTACAAAGCGACTGGTAGTAGCACGGTGAATTTTTACTTTTTCAACTTCTTGAAATCATCCAGCGTCCCCGTAATAGTTGAAATGAATTTACTATCGGCAAACGATGAATTACCTTTTTTATCGATGAGCTTACACCGAAACTTAACCTGATACGGTGTATCCTTCTTATCGAACAGCATTTTAGGCAATACACTCAGGGTTTTACCGGGCCGGGCCGTTACCGGAAACACAACCGGGGTCGTGCTATTCGCTTTTATCAGAATTGGCTCTCTTTGTTCACCATCGGCAATTTCCTTTCCATCAATGATAACCGTATAGTGGGCATCGGTTATGTTGAATGGCATCTTATTCTTGTTTGTAATGCTCACTTTTGCCGCCACGTCGGTTCGTTTCAGGCCCAGTTTGCCAAAGTCGATGTCATCAATCTTAATTTTCGGAAGATAAAGTGTGGGCATTCGCTTGTCGACGGTCGTCACGAATGTTTTCTCACCCAGAATAGGAATGTCAAGTGCAAACTTTGCCCGCATTTTGTAGCTGGTGCTGTCGATATCCTTGCGCTCAAGGGTTTCGAGCACTTTAGTCAATTTTTTATAGATCAGTTTAGCCGGCAACACAATCAGCGTACTGTCGCCGGACTTCACCTCAATTGATTTTTTGTATGCATCGACCATCACGGGAGTATTGGCAATGTAAAACGTATAGTCCATACTAGGCGATTTAAACCCGACTGGTAATGGATTATCAATGAGCATATACAGGTCCATCCGAATCGTATCTACCCCAATGTCAGTAATGGCAAAGCGGGTCATCTCCAGACGGGGCTTCAATGTGTTGTCATATGCTCCGCCATCGGCTACCCGCTTATCTTTTGTATTTTTATACCAAATGTAGGCGCCACCGATGCCAATCAGTAACAGCATAAGTACTATTAATCCTCCCTTTTTCATAACGTGTCGTTTGATGTAAAGAACACGTAACTGCCACCGGAAGAGGACTGTTCAAATCCAATACCGATTGTTGAGTTAGCTCATTGTATTAAACTTTTCAAGCCGCAGCAGGTCTTATAAACGAACCTCATTTATACAAATACCATGCGTACTGTTTTGCTTGGCTTATTACTCATGGCCACTGCCTGTCGCCGTCCTTCCACCCAGTTTGCGGCCATGCTTACGCCCGCCAATCAGGTAGACATTACTGATTACAGTAAACAGCTAAAAGCGGGCGACGAACTTATTGCAATGGGCAACAATCCAGCCTGGTCCTTAACGATTAACTCCTCAAAAGGTGTCCTGCGGTTTAAGGCGTTGGCTGGCGATAGTGTCAACACGGCTCCACCGGAGCGGCAAACCGACTCGGATGGTGTTTTTAGGTACAGTGTCGGTACTGCACCATCGCGACTAAATATCGTGTTCCGGCCCGACAGCTGTGTCGATAAATTATCGGGCCAACGGTTCGATTACCGGGTAGAAGTTGATTTTCGGGGCAAAAGCTATGTAGGTTGTGGATCATCCCTACTGCAACTCACGTTGCTCAACGATATATGGGTGTTAACCGATTTTCAGGGGAGCCCTATTACAGCCACGGATAACCGCAAAGAAGTACCCCGTCTGGAGATTTCACTGTCCGAAAACCGGGTAACCGGCACAACGGGCTGTAATCGACTAAGCGGCTCTGTTAAGGCCGATACACGCCAGATTCTATTTGGTCCTTTGGTAACGACAAAAATGGCTTGTCTGGACGATGCGAACCAATTAGAGTCCAAATTCCTGAACATATTAGCCAATCCACTTACCTATCGGGTAAGTAATGGGAGGTTAACGTTTATGCAGAACGGAAAGGCAGTGATGCAGCTCAAAAAAGTAGATTAATGCTCTTTTAACCTTTAATTTAAGTAAAAAACAGCACCACAGCGTTCGCTTTTTCGTTACTTTTGTTTCTTAATAAAAGTCAATAGAATCGTCAAATAAGTTAACAAGCTTGACTGACTTCTTACAGGTTTCCTAACAATCTGCATAAATTGAAAAACTCTATGAAAAACTCACGGCTTCCCTCCCGTGCCTGGTTACTGGCGGGTCTGCTGGCAGTTACTATGCCGGGCATAACTGCCGAGGCTCAAACAGCGGCCAAACGTACTGCGGCTACTAAACCCGCTATGAAGTCGGCCGAAAGTTCGGTTGCCTTAAACCGGGTGCTGGTTTTTTCCAGAACGAAAGGCTATCGCCATGCGTCTATTCCGGTTGGTAAACTGGCCATTATGAAGTTGGGTAAAGAAAATGGCTTTGCCGTTGACACCACCGAAGATGCCAGCAAGTTTACCGAAGCGAACCTCAAACAGTACAGTGCTATAATCTGGCTCAGCACCACCGGCGATGTGCTCGATGATGCGCAACAAGCGGCATTTGAACGGTATATCCAAGCGGGTGGCGGTTACGTTGGTATTCACGCAGCGGCCGATACGGAGTACGACTGGCCTTGGTATAATCAACTGGCCGGTGCCTGGTTTCTGAACCACCCTAAACAGCAAAATGCTGAAATCGAGATTGTTGACAAAAATCACCCGTCAACTAAAATGCTGCCCGACCGTTGGAAACGCTTTGACGAATGGTATAGCTACAAGAACATTCAGCCTGACCTCAAAGTATTGGGTAAGCTGGATGAGAAAACCTACGAAGGCGGCAAAAACGGTGATAATCACCCGTTTATCTGGCATCACGATTTCGAGGGTGGCAAAGCTTTTTATACGGGTGGCGGCCATACTGATGAGTCTTATGCCGATCCGCTGTTTTTACAGCACATTCTGGGCGGCATCAAATCGGTTATGGCGACAAGTCTGAAATTCGGTCAGGCGAAAACCCAGCCCTTCCCAGAAGAAAACCGCTTTGATCGTGAAGTTCTGACCGCCAATCTGGATGAACCTACTGAACTGGTTGTACTCGATAACGGTAAGGTACTTTTTGCCGAACGCAAAGGTGCGCTGAAACTGTACGACCCAAAAAAGAAAACGGTTAAAGTAGTCGCTAACTTTCCGGTGTTCACAAAATTTGAGTACGGATTGATGGGCTTAAACGTTGATCCAAACTTCAAACAAAACAAATGGCTCTACGCCTATTACTCCCCAAACACAGGTAAAACGGTTGCTGATACGGCTCAACATCTGTCGCGTTTTGTGTATGACGACGTACGCGATACGCTGTTATTGAATACCGAAAAAGTGCTGTTAACGATTCCTGTTAAACGCGATGGTTGCTGCCACACGGGCGGCTCTATTGCCTGGGATCGGAAGGGTAATCTATATCTGTCGGCGGGTGATGATACTAACCCATTCAATTCCCAAGGATTTGCGCCTATTGATGAGCGCAAAGATCGCGGAGGTTGGGACGCTCGTTTAACATCGAGCAACACGAACGATCTGCGTGGAAAAATCATGCGTATCCACCCCGAAGCGGATGGAACGTATACCATTCCCGAAGGAAACCTGTTTCCAAAAGGAACAGCCAAAACCCGGCCTGAGATTTATGTGATGGGTAACCGGAACCCTTACCGGATTTCGGTCGACCAGCGCACAGGCTTCCTGTACTGGGGTGAAGTTGGCCCGGATGCCGGGGAGAACAGCGAAAAATACGGCCCACGCGGTCATGATGAAATGAACCAGGCTCGTAAGGCGGGTTACTTTGGCTGGCCCTTGTTTGTAGCGGATAACCGTCCGTATCACGCCCGTACCTTTGCCGACAGCACCACCGGCCCCCTGTTTGATCCGATGAAGCCGATCAATAACTCTCCTCACAACACAGGGCTAACCGAGTTACCTCCCGCACAAAAAGCATTCATTTATTACCCCTATGCTGATTCGCCGGAGTTTGGTGCAATTGTTGGCAAGGGTGGTCGGAATGCAATGGGTGGCCCCGTTTATTACTATGACGACTATGCCGAATCGTCGGTGAAATTCCCGCGTGCTTACGATGGCAAGTTCTTCGCCTACGACTGGATGCGCGACTGGATTCACCCGGTTACGATGAAGGAAAACGGCGATTTTGTGAAGATGGAAACCTTCATGCCCAGCACAAAATTCTCGCACGTGATCGACATGCAGTTCGCCAATGACGGTTCGCTCTACACGCTCGAATACGGTCAACAGTGGTTTGCGGCCAATTCCGACGCCCGCCTGTCGCACATTACATACAATGCCGGAAACCGGAAACCCGTTGCTATGGCCAATGCCAGCAAAACCGTTGGCTCGGCTCCCCTAACGGTGAAGTTCGACAGCAAAGGATCAATGGACTATGATAATGACGCGCTGAAATATAGCTGGTCATTTGGTAATGGAATGCCGAAACAAACAACGGCAAACCCAACGGTTACCTTCTCGAAACCGGGCACTTACCCCGCTACGTTAACGGTAACGGATGCCGTTGGTAATTCGGCGACAAAAACAATGGACATTAAAGTCGGTAACGCTGAGCCACAGGTAGAAGTAGCCATTGCCGGAAACAAGACGTTTTATTTTCCTGATAAGCCGGTGAAATATTCGGTGAAGGTGGCCGATAAAGAAGATGGCACGTTGCAGAAAGGCATCAGCCCCGAAGATGTGACGATGACGATTGACTACCTCGAAGGTTTCGACAAAACGATGCTGGCTCAGGGACACCAAGCGAATCTGGGGTCATCGACGGGTAAGCGATTGATCGAGTTGAATGACTGCAAAGCTTGTCATTCGATCGACAAAAAGTCTATTGGACCTGCTTATATCGACGTAGCCAAGAAATACAAAGGTGCTTTCCAGATTGAAGGAAAACTAGCCCGCAAGGTTATCAACGGTGGTGGTGGCGTTTGGGGCGAACAGGCCATGAGTGCCCACCCACAACTAAAAGAAAGCGAAGCAACGGATATGGTACGCTACATTCTGACCCTAGCCGATGAGAAGAAAGTCAATCGTCAGCCACTGGCGGGTGATTACGTTCCGGCACAGCAGAAGAAAGACGGTTCATACATCCTGACCGCCAGCTACACCGACCGGGGCAATGGGGTTATTGGTCCCCTGACCAGTTCAAACTCATTGGCGCTACGTTCGCCATCTGTAAAAGCCGTTTCGGCCGATGTTAAACAGGATATTTTTCAATATGATATTCCTAAACTGGGGCCAGCCGCTATTGGCACGAAGTCGGGAAGCTATCTGGAGTTTAACGACATCGACTTAACCGGTATTCAGGGACTAACCCCCTCTGTCTTTGCCGCAAACGACCAGGTAGCTGGTGGCAAACTCGAAGCCCGGCTCGACTCACCCACCGGCACATTGCTGGGCGAAGCCGACGTGAAACAGGGAACAATGGGGGCCGTGAATTTACCATTCCGTCAACCGGTTTCTGGTGTCCATAAGCTGTATCTAATCTTTGTAAATCCCGAAGCCAAACAGAAACCGCTCTTTGCGCTAGACAAAGTACAGTTCTCAACACAAGGTATGTAAGTTTGAGTTAGTCATAAACAAAATCGCCCCGGACACTACTGTCCGGGGCGATTTTGTTTATGACTAACTCAAACTGGAAAAATATGGAATCTGATTCCATATTTTTCCAGTTTACAATAAGACATGTAAATAAAGAATGTCATTTAAACTGAACAGTTTAATTAGCTCTCTACAGCCCACACCAGTCTGAACTCATTCTCCGCTCGTTAATAGCGAATTCCTCCCCAACCGAATGGATTTTGCTGGGATGTCATCCGCTCGCTGATGTGCTGCTTAATCACGGCATCGTAGTTCGCATCGGTAATCTTTTTCCCCTTCTGCTTCGGTAGCTTCAGATCATTCGGAGTGAGCGGGCGGAAACTTACGTTTGTGGCTTCAATCACGACATCTCCATCATTAACATCCAACTCCAGAATCAGGCCCGGCAGGCCATTTACCCGTTCGGGACCGGCCGAAACCGGGATATCCTGCGCAAACCAGGCCGTGATTTTCTGCTTTTTAATTAGGTCTTCCGTTTCAGCTTTCATGCAGATGTAGCCCGCTACTTCTTTAATCTGGTTACCAATCTTCCAAACGGGGGCATGTAGCGAATCGTCAACAATGTATGTCTTACCGAGCATTTCGATAATATCCGTTTTCTTCTCTTTTTCGAAATTTCGGTATAAATAAAACTCCGACTTACGCCACGAATACCCCCCCTCTTCAGGTTCATCGCTATTGTAAGTATACAGACTCTCGTCGGGATTGAAGGCAAGCTTCATTTTGATGCCTTTGTTATCTTCCGCATAGTTTTTCCACGTTTGCGCTTCCCGGTCTTTCTCCTCCTGACTTAGAAACGTTAGGCGGTTGATGATTTTCAGCCAGTACTCTTTCCGAACGTAGGTAACAACGCCTTCGGTTTTTTGGGCCATTGTTACTGAACTGGTCAGCAGGCAAAGGAATATGAACAGTTTCTTCATGATATATAGCTATTTAAGATCAATAAAATCCATCCTGACGCATCTTGGCCTTAACTCCGCGCATGTTGTACGTAAAGCTCAACATAAAATAACGCGCCAGCGATTGAATACGCTCGGTACTGGTGTAATTCTGCCCGGCATACTGCGACACCACAATATTACGATTGAGCAAATCAATGGCCGATAGCCGTATTTCAGCCTTTTTGGCTTTTCCCAGAATATGATAAATGGCCGTATTCAAAATGGGAATCTGCTGATTAAACGCCAGTCGCTCGTTTTTATAGGTTGTGTAATTGAACGACGTATTGATGTAAATACTACCGGGAAGCTTCAGATTCAGATCACCCCGAAACGAATTATTGTAGATGATCTGATTTTGGGTAGTGTTGATTGAATAACGAGTATCTGTAATGCTGAAGTTTGCATTTCCGTAAAACGTGATCCAATCCTTAGGCGTTAATTCAAGCCGGGTACCAAACGAGTAATTCTGATTATTGGTCTCATTCAATACCGTATTCACGCGCGTCAGGTTGTGCCCGAAATTCAACTGTGAATTTAAGTTGAGGGTGGCTTTGGTTTTTTTGAGCGGAAAGCCAAAATCCAGATAGCTCCCTATGTTACGGCCACCTGTCAGGTTTTCGGGTATGGTCGTGATAATGTTCGTTTGCGGATCGACCGTTTGGCTGTAAATGATCTGGTTGACGTAGTAGGTTGTGTATATATTAGCCCAAACGTTCGTAAAACTGCCCGGATTGAAATAATTGAAATAGGCACTTACATTGTGGTTCAGCTGGGGTAATAAATTCGGGTTACCCCGCGTAACGACCAGTGGATTGCTGTTGCTCGTTACCGGTTGCAAATCCCGCGACGAGGGAATTTGTACCCCTACATCATAGCCTGCATAGAGTGATTTATTATTTTTCAGGGAATAATTAAGGCCTACATTTGGAATCACCGTCGTAAACGTTCGGCGTATTGACTGGAGCGGCTGGTCCTGATCTCTGGCGAATTTTCCGTCAAGCTGAAATTGCTGACCAGCCAGCCCTGCCGATATGTTCAACCCTTTGAACGAATACCGCAAGCTGCTTCCCAGTCGATTATACAGGTAATTGTTTTTGTAGTATAAACTCAACGAGTCGATTCGCCTGCGGCTATCATCGAGGTTAACCACATCGCGATCAACCTCGTCATTACGCAGACTAAAATTATAGAATGTCTCCCAGGTAAACTTTTTGCCAAAAGGCTCCACATATAGCAAATTGGCTTTATACTGGCTACTCCGCGAGTTCGTGCCCTGGTCCTGATTCAAGGAACGGAGCATATCATTGACGCTGGTTGCCTGGTAGAATTCATTTCGGGCCTTTAGCAGTAAATCACCATCATTTTTGTTGATCTGATAGGTGGCACTTGCGCCGAAACTTCGCCCCTTCTTCTTGAACTTCAGCCGATAAAGTGCGGTATTCGCCATGGCAAACTGATTTGCCGATGTGTTATTCAGCGTTTGACTATTTGTAGTTGGTATTTCACTGGTGGTTCCGGAATTCAGAAACACACGTTGCTGACTTTGCAGATTACTATTCCCGGTACCAAATCGGCCATTGCTGATAACGACCAATGTCTGCATGGAATCGAGTTGTTTCTCAAACCGAAAGCTTACCCGGTGATTGGTATTTAGATTGGCCTGGTTACTGGTATCCGTTGTACGGAGCGAGGCAGATGCCGGCAAATAGCGTTTGTTTTCCCGAAGAGCATCTAGCTGTACCTGTGTTCGGTTGAAGTAGTAACTCGTACTGAGTTTCGTTTTTTTAGTATCGTAATTATAATTGATTCCGCCCGCTGTATTTTTCGAAAACCCCCGCCCATCACCCCCGCCTACCGGTACCGTCAGGCTTTCATTATCGTCGCCAAAGTAAATATATCGGTTGGCTCCGCTGAAGCCAAAATCAGCATTATCGTTAAAATTAAAGGCATTACTTCCCCGAAAATCCTGATAATCGTTGAAAGATAGCCCTTGCTGGTTTGTATTATTGCCCAACAATAACGCCGAAAACTGCTGCTTGCTATCGAATTTATTATAGCTTCCTTTCGCGTCATACCGGGTTGATACATTATTGGAAGCGGGGCCTGCTCCCGCTGTAACTTTACCAAAACCCCCTTTTTTAAACTCCTCTTTCAGCTCCAGGTTAACTGTTTTCTCTTTCTTCCCGTCGTCAATACCAGTAAGTTTGGCCTGTTCCGTTTTGTCATTAAAGACCTGCACTTTGGTAATAGCCTCAGCCTGTAAGTTTTTGGTAGCCAGTTTAGGATCGTTGCCAAAGAAACTTTTCCCATCTACTGTCACCTTTTTTACCTCCTGCCCCTGCGCTCGAATGTTGCCATCCTGATCGATCTGCACACCAGGCAGTTTGCGCAGCAAATCCTCAACCGTTGAGCCGGGTGGCACTTTAAATGAACTGGCATTATACTCAATTGTATCGCCCTTAATGGTTAATGGGGCTTTTGCTGTTCTAACCACCACCTCCATTAGTTCGCGAGTAATGGGTTTCAACTTCAATTCACCTAAGTCCAGAACAGCCTCGGTGGCGGGCTTAATAACCTGATTATAAGGAATAAAGCCGACGAAGGAAATTTTCAGTACGTAGTTTCCCGACTTTAAATTTTTGAACGAAAATGCACCATTATCACCTGTTCGGGTAAAATTCACCAGCGATGAATCTTTGGCACTCAGCAGCATGACTGTAGACGATGCCAGCGGTGCAGCCGACGTGTCGACAGCTCTGCCCTGTAACGTGAATCGAGCCGGACTGGTAGGACTCTGCGCATAGAGCCCAGCCGTTAACAGGCATAGTACGGCCAGTAAGAAGAAATTTTTCATACATAAAAAGGTAAAGGTTGACCAGGTGTTAGGATGGCAAAGCTAAACGGAATAGAAACAAATGTTCATTCAGTTAACGATTTTTAACTAAATTTATAGTAGGCGATTTAGTTAAAGGTTAACTGCACTCATAATGAGTCACTTCCGCCATAAAGAGTTGCACGCACCAGCACATATGATGAAAACTTTCAACGGATTCCATATAATGGAAAAAACTTTTTAGGGAAAGGCGGTTTCAAGCTTCTTCTTACGACTCCAGCACATCCCGAATGGCTTTAGCTTTGAGCAAACATTCCTCCCATTCCTGCGCCGGGTCGGCATCGTAAGTAATGGCGCTTCCAACCGAGAAAGAAGCATATTGACGTTGAGCGTCGTAAAGCAGCGTTCGGATAACGACGCTGAAATCAAAATCGCCGTCGGGTGTTACAAAGCCCAGCGCCCCCGAATACACACCCCTCCGACTCACTTCCAGTTCGTCAATCAATTCCATTGACCGCACTTTGGGTGCGCCAGTCATACTACCCATCGGAAATGCATTGCGAATAGCTTCGGTCCACGAAACATTGGCGCGTAAGGTTACCGAAACGCTCGAAATCATCTGGAACACATGCTGGAAACCGTAAATACCAAATAGCTCATCGACGTGGACTGAGCCCGTTTCGGCCGATTTGGCGAGGTCGTTACGCACCAGATCGACAATCATTAAATTCTCGGCCCGCTCTTTTTCCGAGTTCAGCAGATAAGCACGCAGGGCAGCATCTTCTTCTGGCGTTTGCCCCCGCCGAACCGTTCCTTTTATGGGTTGCGACAAAATTTGGCGACCTGTTTTCTTTAAAAACCGCTCCGGCGACGCACCCAGTATATACCGATCACCTAGTTTCACAAAACTCGAAAATGGCATAGGCGACCGTTCATTCAGCGCACGGTATGTGGCCAATGGGTCCAGGTGGGCGTTCTCTTTAAAGAACTCAATACAGTAGTTCAATTCATACACATCGCCCAACCGGATATGTTCCTGAATCCGGCGAACATTGGCTTGATACTCATCGGGTGTGACACGGCAATGGGTGCTACTAATTGGGGCAACAGATGGAATAACCAGCGTAGCCATTGTCATGAATGACCGTAATTGATTCAGTAACGTGCTGACATCGCCTTCTCCCTGTATAATCAGCGCATTTCCTAAATCGTCGGATTTATCAAAATCGATAATCCACTCGGGTTCAACAAAATAAACGTCTGGAAACTGTAGCCGATCCAGGTTTCGGCTGTCCAGTTTCTCAAGTTGATTTTTAAGGTCGTATCCAAAATAACCCACCAGAAACGACGGCTTTTCGCGGTGTGCGTTTTGCAGTTCCTGAAAGGCATCTACCCCTGGCGCCTTCTCGCCCGAAAACGAAATGACCCTTTTCGCTCCGATAAATAGTCGGTTGGGAAAGGGGTCATTTGGGTATGGAATCCCATTATTTGTCAAAAATGCAACAAAACCGTCTTTGTGTGTCTGTTCAGTCACTGCCCAGGCCAGAGCCTGCCAACGCCAGCCCGGAAGGTCTTCGACAGACACACGAACACTATTCATTTTATGCAGGCAATAACCGAACGTCTACGGCAATATCTTTTCCTTCTGCATTACGGCCTAACGTGAACTCAACTTCATCATCTACCTGCAACTCATTAAAATCGGTATCAATCAGGCTGGTATAGTGAAAAAACAGGTTATTAGGCGGATAATTTACAAAGCCATAACCCGTTTTCAGGCTGCGGATCGTGCTGATTTTCCGGCCTTCAGGGTCTTCATCAACTGTGTCGGCGAGGTTATAGTTTGGCTCGTCGGATGGCAAATAGGCTTCTTCATAGGCATCGCTGGCACTAAGGCCACCAAAACTATGGCCGTTCGTGTAGGCATTACTATTGCTGGGAACGGCCGTGAAGGTTGGCCGTGCCTGTTGCTTCACAAATAAGTTTTGAATGACAATATCGTTCCGACGGCTGCGGTCGTCGATAAGCCCGTGCATACCCACAGGGTACGAAACTTCTTCCAGCAAATCCTGCGACGTACGCGTTACCTGCTTTTCACCCTGCTCATTCAAAAATTCAAAATCCCAGCTTAGTACCATAATACGGGAACCAAGCGTATTAAGTTTACGAATGAGGGGAACATAGTCACCATCGGACGTAATCAGTACGACAACATCGAATTTTTTATACTGAGCCAATTCAAATGCCTCAAGCGCGAGCCACACATCGATACCTTTTTCCTGACGGTAACCTTGATACGTTTTAACGGGCAAATAATGCGTTACGACCCCTTCTGACATTAAAATATCATCGAATAACCGGTCATAAAATAATTGGTTACCCCGCTGATTTGCTTCGTGAGCATTCAGTCGACCTCTAAAATAATGGGCGTCTACAATCTGACATAACCGTTCATTTACGCCCTCTTCTTCGGCTACCTGCCGACGAATAAATGCGTGTAAACCCGAAATACTAATACGACTGCGACGTTCGTGAGAATAGTTATAATAATTGCTTACGTGTAGAAAATAATTTCCGTCATAAAATACCCCAATACGGGTTAGTCTTGATCCTGCTGACATGTTATTTACTAAGTGTTGTTAGGTGTACAGTAATTATTAAATTAATTTAAAGTCAGTTCTTCTATTACTGTTATGTAGAGTTGGTATGAACGATAATAATACGAACAGCTTATTTTACAGGGACTTATTCAAACAGTACGGCAAAAAAGATAGCTGAAACGAATACATTAAATGATGATATGGATATTGATAGGAAACAGTAAAACCAGCTAGGCAGGAACTATGTTACAAAAGTAGCATATTTTCGTTTGTAATACGCGGTAACCGTATCTTTGTCGAATTTCTATTATACATAGTATGCAAAAGATAGTATTTGTTGACCGCGACGGAACGCTCATTGCTGAGCCACAGCCCGATCAGCAGGTTGACTCCCTAGCCAAACTCGACTATATTCCGAAAGCAATTTCGGCAATGCGTAAAATTGCCGAAGAAACAGACTATGAACTGGTTATGGTAACAAACCAGGACGGCCTCGGCACCGATTCTTTTCCCGAAGATACGTTCTGGCCTGCTCATATGAAAATGATGGACACGTTTGCTGGTGAAAATGTCAACTTTTCGTCCGTTCATATCGACCGCCATTTCCCACGTGATAATTCGTCTACCCGGAAACCCGGCATTGGTATGTTGACTCAGTATTTTGAGTCTCCCTATGACCTGGCCAATAGCTATGTCATTGGCGACCGGCTCACCGATGTTCAACTGGCTATAAACCTCGGCGCAAAGGCAATTTTATTCTTGCCACCCAACGGTCTATCGACTGTTCAGAGCGCCGATGTGGATGGACTGACAGAGGCTATGCAAAATGCCATTGTGCTTAAAACTAGCGACTGGGATGAAATTTATGAATTTCTTCGTTTGCCTGCCCGCACCGCTACCGTTGAACGCACGACCAAAGAGACTCAGATTCAGGTCGACCTGAATCTCGACGGGCGTGGTCGTGCCGATATCCACACGGGTCTTGGCTTTTTCGATCATATGCTCGACCAGGTGGCGAAACACTCCGGTGCCGACCTTACCATACGTGTCAACGGCGATCTGCACATTGACGAACACCATACTATTGAAGATACCGCGCTGGCGCTGGGTGAAGCCTACCGGCGGGCTCTCGGCGACAAACGTGGCATTAGTCGATATGGTTTTTTATTGCCAATGGATGAAGCACTGGCGCAAGTTGGCATTGATTTTTCCGGTCGCCCCTGGCTGGTCTGGAATGCCGAATTTCGACGGGAAAAAATAGGCGATATGCCCACAGAGATGTTTTATCATTTCTTCAAATCATTCTCGGACACAGCCCTTTGTAACCTGAATATTAAGGTAGAAGGCGATAATGAGCACCATAAGATCGAAGCTATTTTTAAGGCGTTTGCTAAGTCGATCAAAATGGCAGTTCGCCGTGATATTAATGAACTTGACAACATGCCGAGTACAAAAGGCGTGTTATAATCAAAAAACCTATAAGGTCTTTGTGACCTTATAGGTTTAAAATCCAACCACTCTCGTATTTTTGCGTCAGAATTCAACTGAAAATCGATATGGATTTATCAACACCTTTGACACTTCTGTTCTATGCAGTCCTTTTGATATCTGCATTCATCACTGGCCGCTGGTTAGAGCGCAACGACCGGAAGTATTAAAATGGTTTACAGTTTACGGTTTACGGTTTATGCTTCACAGTTTTGACGTAATCGCTATCAACTGCAAGGCTAACCAGTAAACCGTAAACGATAAACCACATTAATTTCATGCTGAGTACCCTTACCCGTTGGTTATTTAAAGTTTGGGGATGGCGGATTGCAGGTTCTGTTCCGATCGTACCAAAAGCGATTTGGACCGTTGCTCCGCACACAACCAACTGGGATTTTTTAATTGGTCTGGGCATTCGCCCAACCATTCATATCTGGATCCAGTTTCTGGCCAAAAGCTCCCTATTCTCCTGGTATTCAGGTTGGTTGTTTCGAGCCTTTGGCGGCACTCCCGTTTACCGGGACAAATCGAATAACTTAGTCGACGCCATGGCCGACGTTTTTAACCAGAACGAGCGTCTTCATATCTGCGTCGCCCCCGAAGGCACCCGCAGCAATGTATCCAAGCTAAAAACGGGTTTCTACTACATTGCCCTCAAGGCTAACGTACCCCTTATTCTGGTTGGCTTCGACTGGCCCCGCAAGCTCGTCATCCTGAGCGAGCCTGTCTACCTGACCGGTAATTACGAAAAAGATATGCTGCCTTTCTACCAGTTTTTTTCCCAGGTCCATGGCATCAAAAAAGACTGGCTGAGAAAATGGGAAGCGACAGGTGTCGTTGAGTGAATCAACCGCTTTTGTATTAGCGTAGAATTTTATTCTTTAAGGTATCTGTGTAGATAAACGTTTCACATGTCTTTTAGGTAACTCATTCTCCCTATTATGCAGAACCTCAAGATTGCTACCGCCCAATTTGAAAATGCCAGTGGCGATAAAGCTTATAACCTTCGTATCATTGACGCGCTCTCGGCAAAGGCAGCCCAACAAGGTGCTCAGGTTATTGCTTTTCATGAATGCTCAATTACAGGATATACGTTTGCCCGACATTTAACAAAAGAGCAACTGGTTGATATAGCCGAATACATTCCCGAAGGCAATAGCATTCAGGCTCTCATTCAAATTGCGCGGGCAAATGACATCGTTATACTAGCCGGTTTATTCGAGAAAGACCAGCAGGATCAGCTTTTCAAAGCCTACGTGTGTGTAGACAAGAATGGGCTTATAGCTAAATACCGCAAACTGCATCCCTTTATCAACCTACATCTACTGCCCGGCAATGAATATGTAGTTTTTGATTTATATGGCTGGACGTGTGGCATTTTAATCTGCTATGATAACAACATCGTTGAAAACGTCAGAGCAAC
Organism: Spirosoma pollinicola; assembly: GCF_002831565.1. Classification (NCBI taxonomy): domain Bacteria; kingdom Pseudomonadati; phylum Bacteroidota; class Cytophagia; order Cytophagales; family Cytophagaceae; genus Spirosoma; species Spirosoma pollinicola. The sequence goes on from NZ_CP025096.1 coordinate 2,013,844, forward strand.
TGCCTTGTTAGGTGCCGACATTATTTTTATGCCTCATGTAACGATGTTAACCCCGTCTACCCGGCCAGGAGCTGGTTTTGCAGATCCCGCTTTATGGTACAACCGCCAGAATGATCCAACATCACTACGTCTGGAATTTGATGGCATGAAAGGGCGGGCCTGGCTTATGAAATGGTTACCGGCCCGAGCGTATGATAATGGCATTTACGCCGTTTTCGCCAATCCCATCGGTATGGACGATGACCAGCTAAAAAATGGTTGTTCGATGATTATCGATCCCTTCGGCGACATACTTGCTGAATGTCGCGAGTTGGATAATGATATTGCCATAGCGACCTGTACACCCGAAAAGTTGCAGCAGGCAGGTGGATATCGCTATCGGAAGGCCAGACGTCCCGATTTATATAGAGACATAATTAGTCAGGAACACACACCCGAACAAAAAGTCATTTGGTTGCAGGACGATGATAACCAGATAATCTGATAGTTTAGTTACATGCGTTGACGTGCATAAACAGTATTCCAACTGTCTTGAAATACCCGACGATATACGCCTATCTGAGCCGGTGCGTTAACCGGAATATCGTAACTCGCATTCAGTCGGTGATCACTAATAATATAAGTGACGTTGGCTTGTTCAGCCCGTTTAAAAAACGTATTCAGCGGTATCGCGCCTTTTTCCCGTTCGAGCAAGTGGAAATAGGTCATCCCCAGAATTTTGTAATTGTCCATCTGCCCAAAGAAAAATTCGATAGGCGCAATTACAGGCGTATGCTTCTCTGGCATGTAGGAAGCCAACAGGGCGTTGTGGGCTTCGGTGTTTAGTGCCTCTCTATTCTCATTGATGACGTTCACAAATTGCACAACCGATACCAGGCAGTAAAGAACCAGTAAGACCTGTGCAGCTTTCCGTTGCCAGGCTGGCTGACGAGGCAGATAAGTCGTTAGCCAGAAAGCTATCAGAATAGCAAACCAAGGCATAATCAGCAGGAAATAAATGTCTGTAATGCTTTTGGTAAGTAGCCAGAAGGAGATGATCAGTAGCAGCGTATACAGAAAAACGGGCTGTGTCAAAGTAATATAGCGTCGGAAGGCAATGCCGCACAAGAGAACCAATACCGTTAGGGCAGTTTCATTCTGACCGTAGAAAAAGATTTGATGATAATCTGCAAGAACAGACAGTTTATCGCTCAAATGAAGATTTTGTTGCGTAGCTGGGTCGCCAAGAAACTGCTTCGCTAACACAGCCAGATTGCCATCCAGCCAGGCATCGAGCCCGTATAGACTTACAGTTAGCCCACCAGCAATGGAAAACAAAAAAGCAGGTCGCCAACCTATTCGTAAAACAAGCCAACCTGCTCCGGTAACTAAATAGATCAGGCCATTTAAATGAGTCAGGGCCGATAACCCAGCCAATATACCCGCCAGAATTGGTTTGGGTTTCGTGGAATCCTGTGTATCCAGCACCAGATAAGAAGCCAATCCCAACGCCATGCACATCGTTTCGGGCCGGTTAACGGATATGTATCGAATTAAGGTGCCACAGCCGAAATAGAGCAATACCGATAGCCATTGTTGCTCACGGGAAGCCTTTCGGCTGTACTGCCACACTAGATATCCGGCCAACAGGCCAAAAAATATACTTACTAATTTACTGCTCGCTACAGAAAAGCCTGTGAAATACATGGTTAGCGCACCAGCATAGACGAACAGCTTATGAAAGACGTATAAGCCAGTTTCCCACCCATTGTAGCCGCGAAATAATTCGGATCGAACCTGACCATCCCGTAAAAACCAGAAGGATTGTTCAGCAAACCAGGCTTCATCAAAGTATTCGGCCCTGGAGATAAATGTAATGAATAAAAATACTATCAGTAAGAAAAGACTACTAGAATAAGTACGTGAAGAGAAAAGCACAAACGGCATAGACAGGCTAAAATTTCAGCCAAACCTACTACCGAAAGAGAAATTCACTAGTCTATATTCTCATATTTACATACTAATTCTATCCAATGGATTTGGGTCTATCGGTGCATTTTCAGGTCCTCTACCATCAACCGACCGGCCCGTTCGGAAGCGCCGGGGCCACCCATTTTTTTCTGTACCTCAACGTAGCCATCCAGCTGAACAGTACGTCCCGTTTCGCCCGGAAGTATACGGCGGAGTTCGGTAGTAATTTGGTTCGGCGTAAGATCGTTTTGAATCAACTCCTTCACGATTTCGCGGTTAACAATCAGGTTAACAAGCGAAATAAACGGCACGGCAATCAGGTGTTTGGCTATAGCATAGCTGATACCGGTTGTTTTGTAACATACCACTTGCGGGATGTTAAGCAGAGCCGTTTCGAGGGTAGCAGTGCCGGAGGTAACGAGTGCGGCCGTTGCTATGTGCAGGAGATCATACGCGGCATCTTCTACCCGAATCACGGCAGGGTAATTGGCCAGCAAATTATCATACAGATCCTTCGGCAAATTACTTACCGTACCAACTACAAACTGGTAGGCCGGGAACTGCGCAACAACCTGAAGCATTGCGGGGAGGATAGAGGTAATTTCCTGATGGCGACTACCAGGCAGCAGAGCGACCACAGGTCGCGCATCTATGCCCATTTTTTCACAAAAAGCAGGATCAGGCCGAAATTCGGAAAGAGCATCGAGAAGCGGGTTCCCTACATACTCAACTTTATAATCGTAACGAGAGAAGAACTCCGTCTCGAATGGTAAAATCGTAAATAAATTATCGACGTTCGCCTTGATTTTTAATGCCCGTCGTTGATTCCAGGCCCACACTTTCGGTGATATGTAATAGAACACCCGAATGCCGTGTTTTTTGGCAAAGCGGGCCATCCGCAGGTTAAATCCCGCATAGTCGATCAGAATAAGCACATCAGGACGATGGGCCAATAGATCGGCCTGGCATTCGCGCATGATTCGGCGAATGGTACCCAGGTTCTTTACTACTTCCAGAAAGCCCATAAAGGCCATTTCGCGGTAATGCCGCACCAACACCGCTCCGGCGGCCTCCATTTGCTCCCCACCATAGGCCCGACAATTAGCTGCCGGATCATATTGACGAATAGCCCGAACGAGATTGGCACCGTGCAGATCGCCGGAGCGTTCACCCGCAATGAGGTAGTAGGTCATGAATATATAGGTAGAGACGCAAGGGATTGCGTCTCATATGCGTCAGCAAATATCATTCGCCAAAGTAGTCCACGAAGTTTTTCGGGGTTTCAATGAGTCGAAGTTGATGCAGGTGTGCGTCTGTAACGGGTTCGAGCGCACGTTCGAGAATTTTCCAGATTTCCATAACGAAGATTTCGCAACTGGCCATTTTGCCCTGCATAAAATCTACATCGAGATTCAGATTTTTGTGATCCACCTTTTCGATCACTTCCCGTTTAACGATATCGCCCAGCAACTTGAGGTCAATCACAAATCCCGTATCAGGATCGGGTTGGCCCTTCACTGTCACGATCAATTCAAAATTGTGCCCGTGCCAGTTTACGTTTGCACAAGGGCCAAATACCTCTTTATTACGCTCTTCTGACCAGGCCGGATTATAGAGCCGGTGAGCTGCGTTGAAATGTTCAACTCTGTTAATATATACCATTACTCTGGTTTAGATGGGGCGGTTGCCAGAAACGCCGATTTGACAATTAAAACGCAAAGGTACGAACACTTCAGACGCTATAAAAGCCTTATTCATTCGTAAACACAGACAGACATTAAGCTAGTACCATATAAAATAAATCCAATTTAATCAGGAAATACGCTATTCATTTGTGTATCTAAAAACCCGTATCTTTACAGCCGTTTTGCCCTGCTACACGTCACTACTTAACTAGTTATCACCACAAACACGTTTACGACCACCTCTTTATGATCATTGTTACGGGAGCCGCCGGTTTTATTGGGAGCTGTTTAATCAGCAAGCTGAATCAGGAAAATTTCAATTTCATCATCGCCGTTGATGATTTTTCGTATCCTGAGAAAGAAGCCAATCTGGTCGGTAAACGTATTCAGGAGCGTGTAGATCGGGAAGTGTTTTTTGACTGGCTTGACCAGAATTATCACGAGGTCGAGTTTATTTTTCACATTGGTGCCCGCACAGATACAACCGAGTTTGATCGGCAGATTTTCGAACACCTGAATGTTGAGTATTCCAAGCAAATCTGGAACCGCTGTATCGAGTATCAAATCCCGCTCGTATATGCCTCATCGGCAGCGACCTACGGCCTGGGCGAGTTGGGGTATGATGATAATGAATCGCTGATTCCGCAGTTAAAACCCCTCAACCCCTATGGCGACTCGAAAAACGAATTCGACATTTGGGCGCTGGAACAGGAACGTAAGCCGTTCTTCTGGGCAGGTCTGAAATTCTTCAACGTCTACGGCCCCAATGAATACCACAAAGGACGAATGGCCTCGGTCATTTTCCATACGTTCAAGCAGATCAAAGAATCAGGCAAAATGAAGCTGTTCCGGTCGCATAACCCCGATTTTGCCGATGGCGAGCAGATGCGTGATTTTGTGTATGTGAAAGACTTAGTGGAAGTTTGTTCGTTTTTAATGCACCATCGGCGCAACTCCGGCATTTATAATCTCGGTAGTGGTAAAGCCCGCACGTTCCTCGATTTAGCCAAAAATACGTTCTACGCCCTCGACATAGAACCTGTTATTAGTTTCGTAGATACCCCCGTCGATATTCGAGATAAATATCAGTATTTTACACAAGCCAACATGGCCAAGCTTCGCTCTATAGGCTACGACCGCCCATTCGCATCGCTGGAAGAGGGTATCTCGGATTACGTAAAAAACTACCTGAGCAAAGGTGAGTATTTGTAAATACTTTTTTTGACGACAGAAAACAGTTAATTGATTGTACCCGGCAATATCAATTCGCTGGTGAATGTAAAGTCCTGCCAGTCGAGATGTAATTCTCCCCCTAACAACATGGTTAAACGGTGGCTAATCCACAGGCCTAATCCATGCCCTTCTTTGAGTGGGTCGGCCCGAAAATAGGGTTGTAGTAGATCGAGCGTAGAGCCACTCTTCCGAATCGTCTGATTTTGCACCTTAATGATCCAGCCAGTAGAATAGGTAGCCTGAACGAGAACGTTGGTCCCTCCTGCTGCGTACTTAATTGCATTTTCGATCAAATTCAGTACGATGTGTTCCAGTTTAACAGCATCCGTCAATACACTTTCCTGGCTCGAATCGTCTGGCTCAAACTGCACATTTACTTCGTAGTCAGTAGACAAACTTGTTAGTTGAGTTAAGCAACGACTGACTAAAGCAGGCACACTGACGTCGCTAAGCTTGAGCGCCTGTTTGGTATCTTCGGGGCGGCTCAATGTCAGAAACTCGTCCAGCAAACGCGCTAACCGGCTTACTTCATCCAGTTGACTGGCCAAAAACGGCTTTACCGTTCTATCAAGCTGTTCATTGCCAATGGTCACCTCCAGACCCGTTTTCATGATCGTCAGGGGTGTTCGGAGTTCATGGGCAGCCGCGCCAAAGAAATTGCGCTGCAAGTCTACATTTTCCCGAATTCGCTCCAGCATACGGTTCAGGGTATCGGTTAGCTGGTACAGTTCATCACGGGATTTTGGCAGTGTAATCTGGCTACTGGTGGTGGCATTGCTTATCGCATTAGCCTGATCAACAATTGACTGAATCGGACGCAGCAGCCAACCGGCAACAATGTAGCCAGCCCCAAAAGCGAGCCCAAGGCTTAGCAGCCAACCTAGGCTGAACACCCATCGTAGCTGATTTATATCCTGCCGCAGGCTCATGTCAGGCACAGCCAGTGTTAGCGTAATGAGCCCATCGGGTGCCTGCTCAGTGCTTGTTTGAGCCGTTATGGCCCGATACGAATGCGGACGCGAGCCTTTAGCCCGACCGGAACGCGATATATCTGAAAAACCAGGACTGTGGAAGAGTTCACGTTGTCGGCCGTAGGCATGATACACCACCTGCATTCGTTCGCGTTCGGTGGGCAAGGGCAAGATAACCGGGTCCACACTCACCAATGACAACAACCAGCTGGCCCGTGTTTGGGTAGCCCGGTCAAAAGCAACCTGCAAGCTTTTTTCAGCGTGATTGAGCATCAACCAACCCGCCAGCAGGCTTACCCCGGCAAAAACCGCCGTAACGGCCAGCACAATGCGACTGCGCAGGCTCATGGCGTTTTGAGCCGATAACCCCGGCTAATTAGCGTTTCAATCAGGCCAGTGGTACCAATGGCGTCAAGTTTTTTCCGCAGTTGGTAAATATGGACCTCAATAACATTGCTGCCCATATCGAAATCGACCGACCAGACCTTCTCGGCAATTTCATTTTTAGTCACCAATTGCCCGGCCTTACGCATCAGCAATTCGAGCAGGGCAAATTCACGGTTAGTCAGTTCGAGCGTCGTTTTACTTTTGGAAACCTCATGCTTAATGAGCCGCATTTCCAGATCGGCTACCCGTAAAACAACATCATCGCCTGTGGTAGTTCGGCGTTGTAGCACGCGAATACGAGCCAGTAATTCATTAAAATCGAACGGCTTTCGCAAGTAATCGACTGCGCCTAAATCCAGTCCCTGCACCACCTTATCCGGATCACTCAGCGCCGACAGAATCATAACCGGAACGGTTAGCCCGAACGAACGCAGGTTTTGCAAGACTTCAAAGCCCGTTTGTCCGGGCAGCATCAGATCGAGAAGCACCAGGTCATATAGTCCACCGGCAATATGATTGAGCCCCTCAGAACCTGAGTGGGTTAGATCGGCGACATGGCCGTGTTGCTCCAGCCCCTGTTTAATAAACCGGGCCAGTTTACGCTCGTCTTCGATAATCAGGATTTTCAATTGGCGAAAGAGTGAATGAGCGAAAGAGCGAAAAGTTGTTAGGCATGCTATTTTCCCGTACCCACTCTTTTGCTATTTCGCTCTTTAATTAGCGTACCAAATATTGTTGTCCGTTAATGGTTAATACCGACGCTCGGAGAACGTTCACTTTCTCAAGGTGCACCTGCCCATCTCTGAGGGTCTTAGGATAGCCCTGCACGGTTATTGTGCTTCCTTTTTTGGCCAAATCCGTAAGTTGATACGCTACATGGGGCGGAATGCTCACGATAGTTTTGTCATCCAGCACCAACCCGCTAACACGCCCTCCCCGATCGAGTCGATAATCGGCAATCTTGCCGGTAGCGGTCGTTAACGCGGGTGCATCGGGTACTGTTGTGGGACGAACGGGGGGCGCATCGAGAACCGTCACTTTCCCTGCGGTCAGGCTGTTCATCCGGAAACGAGTTTCGCCGGTTGGTGCTGTTTCAGAAAAGCCGGTAACGCTTACGGTGCTGCCAGCCTTGATAGCTTTCTGAACCTGCGTACCCAAGTGAGGGGGAAATTTAACGGTAGTTGTCGGGCCTGAGCCAGCGTTGAGCGTGAAGCCATCAAGAATGAAGTCGTCATTGCCGACAAACTGCCCGACTGTACCCGAAACGGTTGTTAATGAGGTGAGTCCGCCAGCCGGATGCCTCCTGCCTGGCTCCTGTTCATCACCTCTATCATCGCGCCCGAATCCAGGACCGGGTTTACCATGCCGACGACCTGGTCCGCCGGGATGTGGAGCATCGCCATCAGGCCCTTTCATCGCTAATGCCGGCTCATTTGGTGGAACGGGCCCTGCCGGGTTCTGAGCATGAGCTAAGGGCGAAGATAAAGTCGAAATAATAAGGGCGAGGGCAATTAATTTTGCGTTAGTTTCCATTAGTCAATTGTTGTTTACTGTTGATTACGGAAGCAAAACTATAACTGCCACATAAGGCCCATCTGAACTGGAAATTAATTTTTCTTCATCTCAGGATTTACTCCCAGATCACTTCAATAACTTCCTTTTTCATATCCACTGTCGTCTGTTTTTCGTCGCTTGCCCGACGTAAAATCAATTTGCCGTTACTGACTTTCACGGCTTCCTGCTGCAACACATGCGTAGCGTCTTTTTTATGGAATACAGAAACCGCCACCTCACTGGTAGAAATAGGCAGGGTCATCGTTTTGCCGGTGGCCTGCACAACACGCGGCACAGCGGGCAATTCCTGATTGCGAAGTAATGCCAGCGCCCGCGATGCCTGAGGGACGCCGTACCCAACGTAATTATTTCCGTACGGATACAAATGCGCTGACTTTTCAATAATAGCCATCACTTCTTTGTTTGTCAGTTTTGGATTTGCCTGCATAATACAGGCGGCAAATCCGGTAATTACCGGAGCCGATAAGGACGTTCCGTATAGCGAAAAACAAGACACATTCGGCTTTAAATACGCCAGATTCTCAGGGCCGATACTGCTGTAACCGATGCGGTTCCAAAGTCGGGCGTTTGTAGCGCCAATAGCCAGCACACCCTGCGCATCGGCGGGCGTGCTGATAATGCGCCACGAGCGATCTTCACCCTCGTTACCGGCCGATACAATAATCAAAATCCCTTTTTTATCGGCGGCTATCTGCGCGGCTTTGCTGATAAGACTTGTATGGCCATCCATCTGGCCCGGTTCGTAATTGTCTTTAGGGTTGCTCATGCCCTTCGCATAGCCCAGCGAAGTGTTTATGAGCCGAACACCGAGGCTGTCCATCCACTCCATCGCAGCCACCCAATTATCTTCCTCACCCCGGTATTCCCGATTTCCCTGATCTGTGCGGGCCAGGTAAAATGTTGCATCGGTGGCTAGTCCGAACTGGATGTTTTCGGTCGGGTCGCTGCCTGCAATGGCCGCCAGCACCTCCGTACCGTGAAAATCGGCGCTGGATTCGAGTGTTCGAAGGAGGTCATTATTGGTTTTCTTCTCGTTCACATAATCGCGCACACGCTTAACGCCCCCGCGGGCAAATACATGCTTAAGCGCATTGGCCGAATCGGCACCAAAGAAACCAGCATCAATAACACCAATGTTCACGAATCGACCGGTCAGTCCCGCCCTTACAAAGTCGGGAGCCTGAATCTGCGACATGACCGGAGCCAGTTGAGGGTTTGCCGGTAAGTCGATCGAGGTGATTACAATTGCCGGATCAATGGCCTGAATTCCCTTCACAAAAGGCATCTTCACGACCTGTGCATATTGCCGGGGTGTTAGCCGGGCCGACACCGCATTGAGCCAGCGTGACTGGCAAATAGGCTGAACCCCTGCTTGTTTAAGCCGATTTAGATAGGCTGTCGATACAGGCTGATCCGTATCATCCAGTGGTAAATTCTGCGTCCTGCGCTGAGCAATAGCCGTTGGCGATAAAGCGGCAGGCGATACACGGTCTCTATCAGTTAGTAGAACCCAATATTTAAGGTCTCTGGCTGGCGGGGCAGGCACAACCTGGGTTTGTGCGGGCTGTGCCAATACAGGCAGGACCTGCACAAAAAGCGTCAGCAGGCAAAATACTACAGATAGTCGACGTGTCATGGTTAGTTTAGGAAGACAGATAAGCTGGCAATAACGTTAAATACAAACCGGATAGAGTCTAAACACAAAAACGCGCAGAAACTCTTATTGCTTTTGAGTTTCTTTGCAAACTTAAACACAAATGCGCCCTCAACAGCCACGATATGCGTTATCTACCAATTGATAGCCAACTTTTTGTTCAAAATCGCCAGCGACTAGTTAGTCTGCTGAAGCCTAAATCGTTGGTGGTGGTGAATGCCAACGACATTATGCCCACCAATGCGGATGGCACAATGACATTTCGCCAAAATAATGACCTTTTCTACCTGACAGGAGTTGATCAGGAAGAAACCCGTCTGGTTCTTTTTCCTGAACATCCAGATCCGAAATTCCGTGAGGTTCTGTTCCTGCGTGAAACGAGCGAACTTATTGAAATTTGGGAGGGCCATAAACTTACCAAAGCCGAAGCCGAGCAAGTAACGGGCCTATCTCAGAAACAAGTGTACTGGATGCATCAGTTCGATCAGGTTTTTGGGCAGATGATTTTTGAAGCCGAGCACATTTATCTGAACACCAATGAACACACGCGGGCCGGTGTTGAAGTCCAGAGTCGCGATGCCCGCTATATAGACGAATTCCGCAGTAAATATCCTTTGCACCAGTTAGAACGGCTTGCACCCTTAATGCACTACCTGCGAGCCATTAAACAACCACAGGAAATACCACTAATCCAGACCGCCATCGACATTACCGACAAGATGTTCCGTCGGCTATTGGGCTTCATTAAACCCGGCGTGTGGGAATACGAAATAGAAGCCGAGATGATGCACGAATTCCTGAGAAGTCGTTCGCGGGGAGCGGCTTACTCGCCCATTATCGCTTCGGGAGCCAACGCTTGTGTACTTCATTACATCGACAACAGCCAGCAATGCCAGGACGGCGACGTAATTTTACTCGACATTGGTGCCGAATATGCGAACTACAATGCTGATATGACTCGCTCGGTACCGGTAAATGGCCGCTTCACAAACCGCCAGCGGGCTGTGTATGATGCCGTTCTCCGTGTCATGAAAGAAGCAACTCAAATGCTTCGTCCCGGCAACCTGTGGGACGAGTACCACCGCGAAGTGGGCAAGGTCATGGAATCCGAATTGATTGGCCTGGGCTTACTTGACCGCACAGACGTTGCGAATCAGGACCCTGACGCACCTTTATACAAGAAATACTTCATGCACGGCACGTCTCACTTTCTGGGTCTTGATGTACACGATGTAGGTAATAAGTACCGACGGATGGAACCGGGTATGGTATTTACCGTTGAACCGGGCATCTACATTCGGGAGGAAAAATTAGGCATACGTTTAGAGAACAATGTGCTGATCACTGAATCAGGTAACATTGATCTGATGGCCAACATTCCACTTGAGGCTGAAGAAATCGAAGACCTGATGAATTGATGTACGAGTTACGATGTACGAATTACGATTTGGCAGCCACATGGCTTGTACATCGTAACTCATACATCGTAATTAGTAAATTACTTTGTTTTGGCCTGCTCGCGCTCAAGCGCAATATTCAGACTGGAATAGATTCGGCGGATAGCCGTTTCCAGACGCTCCCAACCCGAATCGGATGTGAGGTCGATATCGCCAATGTGGTCGCGCTGTGTGCTGGTGAGCACGATGTTCGTTACAGCGGCTACCATCAGACTGGTGATTGCCAGAGGATCGAAATCTGAATAAGGCGCTAGTTTAGCGACCATATTTTTATATGATTGATCCCGGAAATCGGCTAGCCGACGGGCCAGTTCTGTTTCGCCATTGGACATTTCCCAACGAATCAGTTCCTGTGAGGACTTACGCGTTCTAAACTCACGCATAAACTGAATCGTGTATTCAGACCACGCTTTACTACGTGCTTCGGGCGGCACATTGTCCGGCACTGAGTCCAAAAATTTCTCATTGAACATGGATAGAAAGAAACCACGATGCACGTAGGCTTCCAGCAAACCATTCCAGCCCCCGAAGTAACGGTAAATGAGAACTTTGTTGACACCAGCGCGGTCAGCAACGGCATTAATGCCTGCTTTTTCGGTGCCTCGTTCGGCCATTACTTCTCCCATGGCACGTAAAATACGTTCCATGGTCATCTGGCGGTTTCTACGCTTGACGACTTTCATAGATTGGTCGTTGTTTTTGTTAAGAGGAGGAATCAATCAGTTTCTTTCCGTTTAGAAAAGAAAACCTTATTAAAAGGCTCACAAATTTACTGTAAGCGCAAATATGGGTATTAGAGCCGATGTTTTCAAGCTACAAAGTAGAAAATCAAAAAAAACTAAAACTCCAGTTTACTTATTAGGTAACACTATTCTGGGTATACTATATTTTTGTATGTCAACTTTACTCATTATATACTTAAATGCTTATCAGGACTTTAATCCTATAAATAAATACATAATTACTTAAGACTAATTGAGTACAAATACTCAGTAAAAATTATTTAATTTTTAAATAAGTTATTATAGGTCAGCAAATTAAAAAACTTTAAAATATAACTTAATGAAAATCAACTCGTTTCGTCCAATAAAATAGCCGTATTTTTATAGATAAAATTTATGGACAATGCGTATCATTTGGCTTGTTTTATTTCTCAATATCAGTTTATTCAACAGTACCGGTTTAGGCCAAATACTGAGCACATCAAATTTACCAATTATCATTATCAATACAAATGGGCAGTCCATACCTGACGAACCTAAACTCGTGGCTGAACTTCGTATCATTGATAACGGTGCGGGTAAACGCAACGATGTAGTAGACAAACCTGCTTTCATCAGTAAAATTGGCATTGAAATGCGGGGGGCAACATCCCAACAGTTATTCCCCAAAAAGCCTTATGGTTTTGAACTTCGGGATAGTTCTGGTATAAATTCCATTAATGCCTCGCTGCTTGGCATGCCCTCCGAATCAGATTGGGTCTTAAACGCAACCTACAACGACAAAACGCTTATTCGGGAAACGCTGACCTATGACTTAAATCGACAGATAAGCCCTTTTTTTACGCCCCGGTATCGCTACTGCGAGGTGATTTTAAACGGCAGTTACAATGGCGTCTACATTCTTTTCGAGAAGATCAAACGGGGCAAAAACCGGGTCAATGTTAGTAGCATCAAACCAACTGATATATCGGGCGATGCACTGACAGGGGGCTATATTTTTAAACTAGACAAAACAGAAGGGTCGCCTTCACGGTCGTGGAACTCGCCTTACAGAAGCTCAAATGGACAACTGATTCCCATTCAGATTGACCGACCAAAGCCCGAAGATCTTGCCGAAACCCAATTCCAGTATGCGAAACAATTCGTTACCGATTTTGAGAATTCGTTGAAAGGCGCTCAATATCAGGATTCCACCACAGGTTACCGCAAATACATCAACGACGATTCGTTTGTCGATTATCTACTGTTAACTGAGGTATGTAAGAATGTTGACGGTTATCGGTTAAGCAGTTATTTTTATAAAGATCGTGATAGCAAAGGAGGGAAGTTAATTATGGGTCCCATTTGGGATTATAACCTCACCTATGGCAATGCCAATTACTGTAACGGCAACCCGTATCAGGGATGGGTCTACAGTTTCAATAGCATCTGCCCAACCGATACGTATCAAATGCCCTTTTGGTGGGACCGGTTGCTTAGTGACCGTCGCTTTGCCAACAATGTGCGTATCAAATATCAGGCACTTCGCAAGAATGTTCTCAAAACGGAGCGAATTCAGGCTTATATAGATTCGGTGGCAACCGAACTTACCGAAGCCCGAACCCGTAATTTCCAGCGTTGGCCCATTATTGGCACCTATGTCTGGCCAAATGGCTATGTGGGACAAACCTATCAGCAGGAAGTTGACTACCTGAAATCCTGGGTTAAAAATCGGCTGGAATGGATAGACAACGCGATTATACCCTTTGGCTCAGAAGTACTGGCGACAGAACCTACTGATGACTATAAACTCACGATCAGCCCAAATCCATCGACCAGCGATGTTACTCTGTTTTATAAACTCCAGCAACGTACTGATTTACAACTAACAATTACAGACGACAGCGGGCGAACCGTTCATAATACATCTTGGCTTGGTCAGCCAGCGGGCGAGCACAGACAAGTATTATCTGCCGGGTCACTGCCCTCTACACCCGGAGTTTATTTCCTGCACTTGAATGCGAACGGACAACCTGTCAGCCAAAAAATGCTTCGCAATTAAGTAAACATCCCCGGCCAGGATTAAGACGGCGAATTGTGAAACGGTCTTATCTTTGGCCTTTGTCGTCCATTCATCCTGTATCTTATGAAAGTAGCCGGATTCAGTTTTATCCGAAATGCCATCCAGTTCGATTACCCAATTATTGAGGCCATTACCTCTGTCCTGCCCCTGTGCGACGAATTTGTCATTGCCGTTGGCGATTCAGACGATGACACAATTGGATTGATTGAGGCAATGTCGTCGGATAAAATTCGAATCATTCGAACGACATGGGATGAAAACGCGAAAGCCGGTGGTCGCGTGCTGGCAAAGGAAACAGATAAAGCGCTGGCCGCCATTTCGCCGGATGTGGACTGGGCTTTTTATATTCAGGGCGACGAGGTACTACATGAGAAATATATCCCGGTGGTTCGGGAGGCCATGCAGCGGTACGTGACGGATAAACATGTAGACGGACTACTCTTCAATTACCTACATTTTTACGGCTCATACAACTACGTAGGCGACTCCCGGCGGTGGTATAGGCGGGAAGTTCGGGTAATTCGCAATACGGGCAACATTGTGTCCTATAAGGATGCTCAGGGCTTCCGAACCCGCGACAACAAGAAACTAAGGGTAAAATTAATTGACGCCTACATTTACCATTATGGGTGGGTAAAGCCCCCCGAAACCCAGAAAAAACGGCTTCGTAATGCTAATCACTTCTGGAATACAGGCGAAAATATAGCCAAAGCCGATGCCGGCGTTGATGCATTCGACTATGGCCACATTGATTCACTGGCACATTTCACAGACACACATCCAGCCGTAATGCAGGCCCGCGTAAATCGGCTGAACTGGCCATTCACATTCGATACCAGTCAGAAACGCTACACCCCCAGAGTTCGATTTCTGACGTTTATGGAAAACCTGACAGGCTGGCGAATTGGGGAGTATAAGAATTATATTTTGAAGTAATAGGAGTGAGAAGCGAGTAATAGTAGGCTCAACGACAACAACGCATCTGCACTTCTACTACTCGCTATTCGCTCCTAATACTACCGTCTACACATCACACAACATCACCGCTTCTTTCAAACTGGTGAGCGGATCACGTTTAGGGATGAATTCCTGAGCCACAAAGCCTTTGAAACCAGTATCCACGATGGCCTTCATAATAGCTGGATAGTATAGTTCCTGCGATTCGTCGATCTCGTTACGACCGGGATTGCCACCGGTATGATAATGACCAATGTATTTATTATGCTCCCGTATGGTGCGGATAATGTCGCCTTCCATAATCTGCATATGGTAAATATCATACAGCAGCTTGAAGTTTTCGGACCCGACGCGTTTGCATAATTCGACGCCCCAGGCCGTATGATCGCACATGTAATCTTTGTGATCGACTTTGCTGTTCAGCAATTCCATGATCATGGTGACACCATGCTTTTCGGCACTTGGCATCAGACGTTTCAGCGCTACGGCACAGTTGTCAAGCCCCTCTTCGTTGCTCATGCCCCGCCGATTTCCCGAAAAGCAAATAACGGTCGTTAAGCCCGCAGCTTTCAGTTTTGGAAAAATCGCTTCGTAACTGGCAACCAGCTCGTCATGAAATTTTGGATTGTTGAAGCCGTCATTGATACCCTTGCCTGCACCTTGTGGCAAAGCGACCGTTAAGCCGTGTTTTTGCACGATTGGCCATTCGTCTGGATTGAGTAGTTCAATCGACTTGATGCCAATTTCTTTAGCAGCTTTACAGAAATCCTCGAGCGGAATTTTGCTGTAACACCACTTACAAACGGAGTGATTGATGTGCCCTTTCAGCAAAGGGGCTGTTTGTTCGGATTGTGCCATAGAACTTGCAAATGAGTCAGACAGCAAGGGTAGCGTCAATGCGGTACCAGTAAGCGTTTTGAGAGCCGATCGGCGTATCATAATGAGTGAATGAAAGAATGAGTGAGTAAATGAGTGATTAGTTGGCGCAGCAGTTTTCACTCTTTCGCTCTTTCACTCTTTCACGTTAGTTACAGTTCGCGTATCCGAATATTGCGGTACCATACCTTATTGCCATGATCCTGCAAGGCAATATGGCCGGTAGCATATTTACCAAAGCCTTCCCACCCTTTAAATTTACTCTCCGATACCATTTTATCCCACTCGGGGCCACTGGTTGGATATTCGGCGGTTTTTTTGCCGTTCAGGTACTGCTCCGCTTTGCCATTGTTGATGACCAAACGAGCCTTGTTCCATTCACCTGCCGGTTTAGCTGCTCCGAGTGTAACGGGCTTTTGTAGATCATAGAGCGAACCCGCCGTACGGTTACCATCCCGCCCCTGTTTAGCATCCGGGTGACGCTCGTTATCAAGCACCTGCATTTCAGGACCCGTTTGATAAGTAGCCTTAAACTGGGGGTCCTCGTGAACGTGGAAAATAATACCACTATTTCCACCCTCGGCAATTTTCCACTCGATTTCCAGCTCAAAGTTGCCGTACTCTTTGTTTGTCACTAAATCACCAACACCACCCGCCGTAAGGTGAATAGCCCCATCATCAACAGTCCATTTCTCGGTCACAGGCTGTCCTTCTTTCAGGTAAACATGCCAACCCGACAGGGTTTTACCATCGAACAGCGTTTCCCATTTGCCTTTCTTCAACAGATGAGTTGGTTGAGCAACAGATGGATTGTGGGGATTGATGCCCGCATCGACAGATGGAGCGTTAAGTGTCAGAGTGAGAGCCAGCAGACCAAGCGTTAGCGGTGGCCGAAATGTAATACCATTTGCTGGAAAACGCAGATAGTTCATAGTTGAGAATCGTTAGGATTTTGTCGGGGCAATAGTACTAAAAAAATGCACACCCATAACGTTTACTAAATATTTACCCTTGGGCTTATCTACATGCAATTTTAGATAGTCTAAATCTGTTGGATTAATGCAACACTAATTTGGGTTGCCTATTATTGCAACATTATGGAAGCGACAACATTGGTACCTGCCGAAAAACAACGTTATCAGAAGCATTTAAACTTACCGGAAATTGGCACAAAGGGCCAGTTAAGGCTCAAAAATGCCCGTGTTCTGGTAGTGGGCGCGGGTGGTCTGGGTTGCCCGGTACTGCTATACTTAACAGCGGCCGGGGTAGGTACAATTGGTGTCATTGATCCTGATGTTGTTGACCTTAGCAATCTGCAACGGCAAGTTCTTTACACGACCGATGAGGTTGGTAAACCTAAAGTGAAGGCCGCGATAAACCATTTAAACCGACTTAATCCAGACATCACGTTCGATACATTCACAACGGCTCTGGACATCACGAACGCCCGCGCCATTATTGACGCGTATGATATTGTAGTGGACTGCACCGATAATTTCAAGGTACGCTACTTAGTGAATGACGTATGCGTTGCGCAGGGTAAACCCTTCGTGTATGGGGCCATTCATCGATTTGAGGGTCAGGTGGCAGTACTAAATGCCGACCTCGGCGATGGGAAACGGGGCCCTACTTACCGGTGCCTTTTCCCGGAGTACCCAAACGACATTGAAATTCCCAATTGTAATGATACAGGTGTATTGGGCGTATTGCCTGGCGTTATTGGCACCTACCAGGCCAACGAAGTCATAAAACTTATTACAGACATTGGTCAGTCGCTTGGTGAACACCTGCTTATGGTCGATCTGCTGAACATGAGTCAGCAAAAGATTAAAACAAAGCGCCGGGCCGACGCGGAGAAGATTGCCCGCGAAGGCTTGATTTCGGCGGGCTCCAGACCTAATCCTGCTGCTTTAGGTCCGCAAAAAATATCCGTTCAGGAATTAGCAGATCGGCTGGCATTGGGCGAAGACCTCTTCCTGCTCGATGTGCGCGAACGTCCCGAGTTCGAACTTTGCCATCTGGAAGGAGCCGTTCTGATTCCGGTGGGCATGATTCCCAACAACCGGAAACGTATTCCGACCGACAAGCCAGTTATTGTTTATTGCCATCACGGTATCCGGTCGGCCAACGTAGCTCAATACCTCTACGCACAGGGTGGCCTGACAAATCTTTTCAATTTGGATGGGGGAATTAACGCCTGGGCGCGGGATATTGAACCCGAGATGGCTATTT
The DNA here is from genome assembly GCF_002831565.1 of Spirosoma pollinicola. Taxonomy (NCBI): domain Bacteria; kingdom Pseudomonadati; phylum Bacteroidota; class Cytophagia; order Cytophagales; family Cytophagaceae; genus Spirosoma; species Spirosoma pollinicola. Next base: position 2,031,605 of record NZ_CP025096.1, read on the forward strand.
ATTAGTTATTGATTGATATTACTCAATTATCATGTTTGTTACCGTATTAAAATCAAAATTGCACCGAGTTAAAGTCACGCAGGCTGAACTAAACTATGTTGGCAGCATCACCATTGATGAAGACCTGATGGACGCGGCCAACTTACTCGAAAACGAACAGGTTCATATTGTTAACAATAACAACGGCGAACGGCTCATTACTTATGTTATTAAAGGCGAGCGCGGTTCCGGAATTATCTGCCTGAATGGGGCAGCCGCCCGCCGGGCACAGGTTGGCGATATTGTCATTATCATAGCATACGCCATGATGACCGCAGAAGAAGCTAGGATGCACAAGCCAACCGTAGTTTTCCCAAATGAGAATAACCAATTAGTGAACGGATAGCCCTTTTACTAACCATTTACCCCAGTTTCAGCGAAACTCCGTTACTTTGTAGCGGAGTTTTCTGTTTCGCGGTCGAATAGCCGCATTCGTAACCATCTCTGCTCGGCTTGCCAGCCGTGCCACTTCTATATGAATCTCAAAAACATTATCAAGTACATTGTCTCGCTGGCCATTGCCGGGGGGCTACTCTTGTTTACATTCCAGCAAAGTCACCTCGACGCAGCAGATTTGTGGCAAAAAATAAAGGGCGCCGATTATCGATGGGTGTTACTATCGGCGGTATTTACCATTGTAGCACACTGGAGCCGGGCAGAACGCTGGCGTATTCTATTGGAACCGGTCGTACCGCAACGCACAAATTCGCTCGATACAACAGCCAGTGTATTAACAGGTTATCTAGCCAATTTAGCCCTGCCCCGTGCGGGCGAAGTAGCCCGTTGTGGTACGCTTTACCGGCTGTCGGGCGTGCCGATTAATGTTAGTTTCGGTACAGTTGTAGCCGAACGCTTGTTCGATCTACTGATGCTGATCCTTTTACTAGGTACTACGTTTATTCTGGAATTTGACCGATTGAGCCAATTCTTCATGGAATTTATTGGCGGCAAGCTCCCCAAAGGCTCTAGTGGTTCCGGGGTATTGCTGCTGGCAGTTGCCGTTGTATTGGGTCTGGCATTGCTGGGATGGTTTTTGTTTAGTCGGTACCGGGAGGCACTGGGTCGTCATCCGCTCTACCAAAAAGTTAGTGCCTTTGCAAAAGGACTACTGGAAGGCTTGTTAAGTGTTCGAAAAATTCGTCGGCCGGGGGCATTTGTATTTTATACGCTGCTGATCTGGGCGATGTATTACCTCATGTCGTTCTCGTTATTCTTTGCCATGCCCGCAACAGCAAACTTAGGCCCACTGGCGGGTCTGACGATTTTGGTGGTTGGTTCCTTAGGTATGGCAGCTCCAACACCGGGCGGCATTGGTTCTTTCCACCTCTTGGTAGGCCAAGTAGCACTGCTGTATGGCCTTACCAGCCAGGATGGGCAAGTACTGGCTACCTTCATTCATGGTGTGTCGACAATAATGATTATTATTCTGGGCATTATTTCGCTGTTGGTGGTCCTGTTCCGAAGCAATAAAACAACCATGGCTATGGACGTGCTGGACGACCCCAAAGCAATCAAACTTGAGCGGTAATCCAGCTTATTTTTATGACCGAATCTAAAATTTTAACGAGGGAGAAGGCAATTCAACAAGCCGAAAAATGGCGAGCCGAAGGCCAGCAAATCGTTTTTACCAACGGCTGCTTCGACATCGTTCATCTCGGCCACATCGATTACCTCGAAAAAGCCCGCAGCCTGGGCAACCGCCTGATTCTGGGCCTGAATACCGACGAGTCTGTTAGCTGTATAAAAGGCCCATTACGCCCTGTCGTGAATGAATACGCTCGCGCCCGGCTCATGGCTGCCCTCGAATTTGTCGATGCGGTTACGCTCTTTGGCGAGCCAACACCTCTCGAACTAATTGAGGCAGTAAAACCCGATGTACTCGTGAAAGGCGATGATTATACAGTTGCCACAATTGTTGGGGCCGACTTTGTTTTAGGCCGGGGTGGCCGTGTCGAAACGGTTGCGCTTGTGCCGGGCTATTCGACTACAAAACTCATCGACCGCATAAAGGCGAGTTACTAGGCAACTTTTCTATCTATTCACTCGGGAGCGGTTTAGCTTGTCAAAAGGCTCCCCAGCTTGATAAATGGTGAAGCCATTGGGATACTTTTTCGTCCCAATAGTTGTTTTACCTATAACGAGCCAATACATTGGCCGTTTAATTGAAACCACAAACCTAACGAACAAAGATGATCTGGTTAATAATGATTCTTATCTTCGGTGCCAGTGCATTCGTGAGCTGGCGGTTACGAAGCAAGTTTAATGAATACTCACAAATTGGCTTGAGCAACGGCCTGAGCGGTGCCGAAGTGGCCCAGAGAATGCTGAATGAAAACGGCATTTACGACGTTCGCGTTGTTTCTGTCGAAGGTATGCTCACCGATAATTACAACCCACAGGAAAAAACCGTTAACCTCAGCGCCGACGTGTATTATGGCCGTAGTGTTGCTTCAGCAGCCGTAGCTGCCCACGAGTGCGGTCACGCTGTGCAGCATCAGAAAGCCTATGCACCGCTCAAACTTCGGTCGGCAATGGTGCCGGTGTTGACGTTTTCATCACGGTATATGCAGTGGATATTGCTGGGGGGTATTCTGCTACTTCGGACAACCCCGCTTCCGCTGGCAGTGGGCGTTGGTCTGTTTGCGCTAACAACCTTTTTTAGCTTTATAACACTACCTGTTGAGTTCGACGCCAGCCGTCGGGCACTGGCCTGGATTCAAACGCGCGGTATTGTGAATGAACGCGAATATGGCTTTGCCAAAGATGCACTCTGGTGGGCCGCCATGACTTACGTCGTAGCCGCGCTGGGTTCACTGGCAACCTTACTTTACTACGCGAGCATTTTAATGGGTGGCCGACGAAGCAACTAATTTATTCGAAAGCCAATTTAAAGTTAATAGGTTGATCTGAAAGGTTTTTTAACCACAGAGGCACAAAGAGCACAGAGGTTCAATAGGGTAGAAATTATCCCGTTAGATCTCTGTGCTCTTTGTGCCTCTGTGGTTAAAAAACCTTTGTCGAATGCCAATAAACTATTTTATTGGCATTATCCCATTCGTAAATCCGTCAATACGCTAACCACATAGCCGGAGTTTACCATTTCCTGCGTTGGGGCGGAGCGGTCAATAAGCGTTCCGGCAACGGCTACTGCCAGCGCAATAACAAGCGCAGGCCAGAATCCAACAATCGTGAAACTGTCCAGAAAGCTATCAATTAGCTTCAGCAAAACAGCTGTGACGATGATTCGAACGATGCCGGTCAACAAGAAAAACGTAACTAAATTAAGCGGAAACCGAATAAGCCAGCCAATAACGAAGTTGAGTAAGCCCAACAAAACAGCAATCAGAATAGCTGTTCCAAAGTTTTTAACATCAACTTGTGGCATCAGATACGCCAGACCGAAAATGACAGCGGCATCGAGTAATAAATGTAGGATTAGATTCATAATCAGGTTGTAATTTGTTTTTTAAACAACTGTTTTGCGTCAGGATGGTTTGATACTCTATACACGAACACGTTTGCCATGCACCGTATCCCGATTTTACTTTTCACGCTGCTCTTCTCCTGTTGCCGGGGAGCCTCACAGCAACAGCCCGCGACTGTTCAAACCGATTCGGTACCAGCTTACCGTCTTGATAGAGCCAGCCGCGACGGTATCGGCAAGTTTTATCAGGGCCGCGAAATTGCCCAGGTCATGGGCCACCTTGGCGCATCGTGGCTCGAACGTCCGGGGCGGGAGCAGGAAGAGCGCACCGACTTATTACTGAAAGCACTCGCGCTTAAGCCAACCTACGTGGTCGCTGATATTGGCGCCGGAACAGGCTACTTTACCTTCCTGATGGCTCCGAAAGTATCAAAAGGCAAAGTTCTGGCGGTTGATATTCAGCCCGAGATGATCGATTACTTAAACGAAGGAAAAGCCAACCGAAAAATAATTAACGTAGAGCCTGTACTCGGTACAGAGTCTGACCCGAAATTAACGGCTAATAGTATTGATCTGGCCATTCTGATCGACGCCTATCACGAGTTTTCGTATCCACGCGAAATGATGTCCCACATCGCATCGGCCTTAAAACCGGGCGGGCGCATCGTACTAGTCGAATACCGCGCCGAAGACCCTAATGTTCAGATTAAAGAACTTCACAAATTGAGCGTACCGCAGGCAACCAAAGAGATGAAGGCGATAGGCTTGAAACTATTAAAAAACGACGACCGGCTACCTCAACAGCACATTATGTTTTTTGGAAAGTAATCCCATGAATTTACACCTCCAATGCCTTTTCCCGTATGGCTAATTTACTCTTTCTGAATCCGTATGAAAAGTAAATAACCAAACCAATTACTAACCAGATTCCGAAAATCTTCCAGTTGCTGGCTCCTAATTCGGTCATAAGATAGAGGTTGGTTAGCACACCGATGACGGGCAACAACGAGAAATTGTAACGAAATCCCTGCACTGCCATAAACGCCCAAACAGCCCAGAAAACGACTAATAAAGGCTTGCTTTCTACAGTTTGCAGCAGTCCGTCTTTTGTCAGTGCATAAGCCAGTACAGCCAGCAATACCAGGCCAATGATGTATTTTCCATTTACATAAGGCACCTTGAATTTCGATTGTGCCGTGAGCCCTTTGGCGTCCAGAAACAAAATACCGGCACACACAAGAATAAAGGCAAAGAAGGTTCCAACGCTGGTAAGATCCACAAAGAACTTAAGATCCATGAACAGCGACGGAATAGCCACCAGAAAACCCGTGACGATGGTAGCGAACGAGGGCGTTTTGTAGGTAGGATGAATCTTCGAAAAACGCTTCCATAGAAGACCGTCGCGGCTCATGGTCATCCAGATGCGCGGCTGGCCAAGTTGATACACCAAAAGCGCACTGGTAATAGCAACAACGGCACTTACCGAAATCACACCCGCGACAAAATCGAGGTTCACTTTTTGGAAAACATAAGCTAGTGGATCACTCACGCCCAACTCTTTATAGTTAACCATTCCTGTCAATACGAGTGTAATCAACACATATAAAACCGTACAGATACCCAGGCAGTAAAGCATAGCGCGGGGAAGGTCGCGCTGGGGGTTTTTGCATTCTTCGGCAGTAGTTGAAATCGAGTCGAAGCCGATAAAGGCGAAAAACACCGAAGCCACCCCACTCAACACGCCAGAAATACCATTCGGTGCAAATGGCGACCAGTTAGCGGGTTTTACGTAAAAGGCCCCCACGCCAATGACCAGAGCAATGACCGCCAGTTTAAGAACAACAAGAATGTTGCTCGCTGTGCGCGATTCCTTGATGCCAATATATACCAGCGCTGTAATAAGCACGGTTATGGCCCCGGCAGGCAGATTTGCAATAAGATGGAGATTACCAACAACGGGTGCATTGGCATAGGCATCGGCAAGAAGACGTGTATTTTCGGGCAGTGTGTCGAGCGATGTTCCAGCTAGCCTGGTTTGCTCAACAAGCGTAAAGGCGCGCGACGCTGAGCCATAGTCGGTAGCAAAGTATTTGGGGAAGGTGATACCAAACCCACTGAGCATAGACGTAAAATACTCCGACCAGGATATGGCAACGACCATGTTACTGACAGCATACTCAAGGATAAGCGCCCAGCCAATAATCCACGCAAAAATCTCACCGAAAGCGACGTAGGCGTAGGTGTAGGCGCTACCGCTTACGGGCACCGTACTGGCGAACTGGGCGTAGCTTAATGCCGTGAATACACAGGCAATAGCCGTGAAAACAAACAGCAACGATACCGCCGGACCACCGTTATAACTCGCCAATCCAATTGTACTGAAAATACCGGCCCCAATAATAGCGGCAATGCCAAAGGAGGTTAAATCACGGACGCCCAACGTCTTTACCAGTGTACTTGATTCACCTTCGGCGGCATCACTCAGGATTTGGGTTACGGTCTTTTTTCGTAAAAGCGACATAGGCAGAGAAAGAAAAACGATGTCTATTGATGTTAAACCGATAAAAATAGAAATTCTTTCCGGTTTTTTGTACGTTACTTTCACATAGCGTACATGCCAGTCGTACGCTGTTTGTCGTTTATCCTTTATTAGTCAACAGTCAGCATGTCTATCCGAGTCCAGAATCTTACGAAAGAATACAATCACCAACGGGCTGTGAATCAAATTTCACTTACTGTGCAGGCGGGTGAAATCGTCGGTTTTCTGGGACCAAACGGTGCGGGCAAGTCCACGACTATGAAGATTGCAACAGGCTACCTCCCTCCTACCGATGGCACAGTGGAGGTAAATGGCTTCGACGTCAGGACTCAGTCTATGGACGTTCGGCGGAGTGTAGGCTATCTGCCCGAACACAACCCACTTTATCTGGATCTGTACGTAAAAGAATATTTGCGTTTTGCCGGGTCACTGCATGGCATGCGCGGAACCGACCTGAGTCGACGCATATCAGATATGATCGAGCTGGTAGGTCTGGGCCGCGAACAGCACAAGCGTATCGGACAGCTTTCCAAAGGCTACCGCCAACGCGTTGGACTGGCGCAGGCTTTGCTGCATAATCCGCCTGTTTTGATTCTGGATGAACCAACAACGGGCCTCGACCCGAATCAACTCGCCGAAATCCGTCAGGTTATTCGGGAAGCCGGACGCGACAAAACGGTGTTGTTCTCTACCCACATCATGCAGGAAGTAGAAGCCATTTGCGACCGTGTCATTATTATTAATCGGGGGGTTATTGTAGCCGATCAACCTTTAAGCCAGCTAAGAAGTGCCTCGGCAAATGCCAGCCTTGTTGTTGTCGCTGAGTTTGAAGGCCCATTAGCCAACCCGGATGTATTGACCTCCATACCGGGCGTTGAACGTGTGGAACCTATAGAGCGCGGACAATACCGGATAACCGCCATGCCGAACACTGACCTGCGGGTAGCTATTTTCCGGCTTGCCGCCGACCAGAACCTAACACTTGTCGGCCTGCGTCAACAGGAAAACTCACTGGAAGGAATTTTTAAAGAGTTGACGAAGTAACGCGGACATCCTGTCCGCAGTGTAAGCGAGTTGCTCATCATTTTTACACTGCGGACAGGATGTCCGCGTTACTCGTGTCTACAGTATGTATGCGGCCAGTCCTCCCAATTGTCAACCAGACCGGATTTAACTGGATTGTTCAAGATGTAGGCAATTATCCGCTCGAATGATTTCGCATTCCTTACAGAGTGATCATAACTCTCAGGTTGCCAAAATGGTTGGCCTACACGATTTAGTATCCGGTTTGCCCGAACAGCCATATACGTTTTTAAACGTTGTAGTATTTTATAAAACGGCACGCCTTCGCATAAATTCGTTAACAGCACATGAACGTGGTTATGCATAATGCAAAAGGCATGTAGATCATAGGAGGTGCCATCTCCGAAAAATAAACTACCCTTAACCAGTTCAGCAATTTCAGCATTCTGCAACCAGTTTATAGAACCCATACAGCTATCTATGTACTGATCAAACAGCACAAAGTATCTACCTTCCAGCCGTTTTTTAACAGCTTCTATCGACTCATTTTCTTTGATATGTTGTTGAACAAGCCGACTGTGTTCCTCCTGCATTTGACGTAACACAGTGTAAGGAACAGTACCATTAAGCCTAAATGTGATAAAAAGCGTTTCGCCAGGCGGCATGATATGTGGCAAACGTCGGCGGTACGGTTCGTGCATATACAGTATACGCAGACCGTCGTAAAAAGTAACGCGGACATCCTGTCCGCAGTGTAGAAAGACGTTTAAGTTCATACACTGCGGACAAGATGTCCGCCCTAGATTATCTGTATTAGTCGAAAGTAACGCGGACATCCTGCCCGCAGTATACAAAAGCCATTCAAGCCTCTTACACTGCGGACAAGATGTCCGCCCTACACTATCTGGCTGTAGCCATTAAGGGGTACTGATCGAAAATAGATCGGACGATGCCTTTGAAATAGTTGTTCTTGAAGTTCTGGTTTCGCATCATTTTCGATGCGTATCCTTTCCAGATAACCTGATACGATTCGGCGTCGATGAGCGAGATCATCAACGTACCTTCATCGAGATTGTAGTCAATTCGTTTGTAGGTAGCGTCGTCATCTTCACGTACCACCCAGTCTTTAATGACCGGTTGCTGGTAGCCCCGGAAGCGCAGGTCAGACCGGAATATATTGTAGGATATCAACAGATTTGGGCTGCGGTTACTAACCCGATAACCCCGAGCTTCCATCTGGTGTCGAATTGCATCCTGAATATCGGAGCAGAGAAGTGTTGAATCGACGAATTCACATTCTAAAAAATTAAACGATTCGTAGTTTTTGAAGTGCCCTTCGTAGCTGTAGTCATGCTCGACAAACAACCTACTCGGCGAGCAACCCGCCACCACAATTACAGCCAGCGTAAACAGAATTCCGATGCACTTTTTCATACTCCCGTTTGTAAAAAGTTTTCAATAGATAACTGAGATTAAATAAACTGCGATGACAACATTTGAACAAACCCAAATATAGACGTAAATGTTTCTTAAACAATACTATACGTCCACATTTATCTACTTATTTATGCCTCGGTAAAACTCAAGTCCCTTGCGCATTTCAGAGGCCGTTACGGCAATATCGAATGCACAGCTTCCGGCCCCATCCAGTAAGGACATTCGTACTTCACGACCCCTGTTTTTCTTGTCCTGCAAGGTTAGCGACAATATTGGTTCGATGTCCTCCTCGACTAACCGCACATTGCCATATACGGCAAATATATATTCTTCGATTTGCGTCAATAGCGATTGGTCGATCATTTTTTTGTGATGCGCTATAAACGCTTCGGCAACCATACCAACAGCAATGGCTTCGCCATGTAAAAGGCGTTTGCGCGGTTGTGTCAGGTAATAAGTCTCGACAGCATGACCCAGCGTATGACCGAAGTTCAGAATTTTACGAAGCCCTTTTTCGGTTGGGTCCTGCGCGACAACGTTTTCTTTAACGGCTACAGAATGCGCTACCAGCGCCGACCAATCCTGCTCCTCAAGATCGCGCCGACGAATTTCGTCCCACTTAGCGGCATCGGCAATGAGACAATGTTTAATCACCTCGGCAAATCCCGACCGAAGTTCGCGCTCCGGCAAGGTGGTCAGAAAGGTTGTATCAATAAGTACCGCGTTGGGTTGCTGGAACACCCCAATGTGATTTTTGAAGCCCCGAAAATCAATACCGAGTTTGCCGCCCACACTGGCATCTACCTGAGAAAGTAAGGTAGTGGGTATTTGAGCAAAGGCAATACCGCGTTTGTAGGTAGCCGCACAAAAACCACCCATATCACCAATGACGCCACCACCGAGATTCAGCACCAGCGCATGACGGTCGAAATTAGCGCGGGTCAGCGCATCCCAGATCATTTCGCAGGTAGCCAGATGCTTCTGCTCTTCGCCCGATTTGATCCGAACGAGCGTGTGCTTTGGCAAAAGCGCTTTCAACTCAGGGTAGCAGAAACGAAATGTATGGTTATCGGCAATGACGGCGATGGCCGAAAAATCGTAGGAATCGAGGAAAGCGGGAAGGCTTTCGGCAAGTGGAGCAATGGTTACGGTCGACATACTGTAAAAGTACGGCGGTCAACGGTTGGTGGAACGAGAGTGACCGAGTTTATTTTTCCGTCTAGGATGTCAGAAGCGTTTGGGCTGATTTAACGAATTCCTCAATACAAATTGATCAGATCAGGCAATCCTACCAAATAAAATATATGTCACTTACTGACAATCAGTGACATCTGTTGCTTTTCCGATCAGCCAACTTATCTTTACCCTACTCCTTTTTTTTACACACTTCATCATCTCCTTTATGAAGGTTCGCTACCGCGTTCTGGCGGGTTTATTTCTGCTCTCGACCATTACCTACCTCGACCGCGTTTGCATGAACGTAGTGAGCAAATATGTTAAAGCCGACCTCCATCTCGACAATGAACAATTTGGCTGGATTCTCGGCGCGTTCTCGCTGGCCTACGCTCTGTTTGAAATCCCCACCGGCTCCCTCGGCGACAAAATTGGCCCCCGGCGTATTCTGACGCGGGTGGTACTTTGGTGGTCCGGCTTCACGATGCTTACGGGCACTGCCTTTAATTTTATTTACCTGTTGGTGGTCCGGTTCCTGTTTGGGGCTGGCGAAGCGGGGGCTTATCCAAATGCGTCTATTGTTATTGCCCGATGGTTTCCGGCGGTTGAGGTAGGCCGGGCACAGTCCGTTATCTGGGCTGCTGGTCGGCTGGGTGGTGCCTTAACGCCTTTACTGGTTATTCCGCTGGTGCATTACGCGGGGTGGCGTTGGGCGTTTGGCGCTTTAGGCCTGCTGGGAGTTGTGTGGGCTATAGGCTGGTACATCTGGTTTCGCGACGAACCCGCGGCCCATTCGAGTATTGATCTCGACGAGGTTCGGGAGATTGAACGGGGTCGAAAAATCAAAGATTCGGATCACCTGATTCCGTGGAAAACCATTCTCCGCAACCCCGACTTATGGGCGCTGATGTTGATGTGCCACCTATTCTTTTATGGGTCCTATTTCTTCACCAACTGGTCGTCGGTGTATTTTCAGGAAGGGCGCGGTATGACCGAAGACCAGACGAAAAACTTTATCTCACTCTCTTATTTCCTGGGAGCCGTTGGCTGTCTGGTGGGCGGAGTGTTAAGTGATGCGCTCAGCAAGCGCTATGGCCTTAAAATAGGTCGTCGGGCGGTGGGCGTGGGCGGACTGGGTTTGTCGAGTCTGTTCTTCCTGCTGGCCGGTCTCACCACCGACAATCAGTTGGCGGGCTACTTTCTGGCGATCTGCGTTTTAGCTAAAGATCTGGCCTTACCTGTTGCCTTTGCGGTATGCGTAGATATTGGGCAGCGGAACGCGGGTTCGGTAACGGGTGCCATGAATTTTGCCGGGCAGTTGGGTGGCTTTTTCATCACCATCCTATTTGGCATCATCGTCAAACACACCAATAACTTCAATTACCCATTGTTTATGATTGCGGGTTGCCTGCTGGTTAGCGCGTTGCTATGGCTGCGAATTGACCCAACTAAACCGGTGACGATAAAAGGCGTGTGATTGAAATATATAGGATAGAAATACCATATAATGTTGAAATTATTTTATAAATTGATTAAAATTTTAAACTAATCAGTATAATGCTGATTGTGTAACAACTTTAGCGTACCCTTCCTGTTTATGGAAATCATAAGAAATGTTCGTTTTATACTGTCATTTATACTTATGTAGGACAGATAAGCAAGGGCCATAATCGGTTATGCTGGTTCACCAGGCGGTTATCTAAACAACATAATTTTACTCTATTTGGGCGAAGCAGTCGGCTTTCCGGGATTGAGCTGGCTTACAAGGATAGTACAGTCAAAAGGCCCATATAAGCGAGATTATAGAACTAATAGCAGGGTTTCCAACCAGCTTCATACAAATAAGGTCTTCTCTCAAAGAACACGACAATGCGGACACATATTATTACCTCACTAGTGATGATTAGTTGCGCTCTATTCCCTTTAACCAGTAACGCACAATCCGATTTGACCTCACCATTGCTTAGAAAATCGCTCTGGCGAGTAAGCTTGTTCAACTTGGTTAGACCTGGAATCAGCCATGAACTACGAGTCACTCGTAATGTTTCAGTACTCTCAGTGGCCAGTTTACGTACTGGTTACATTAGCCACAGCGAACAAAATAAGCCCACAATCTGGTATCGATCATTGGCAGCTCAAGCCAGCTTAAGTGCGCGTTATTACTACAATTTAGACCGTCGTCTAGCGGCTGGTAAGAGTATCCAGTATAACAGTGGAAATTACTGGAGTTTAGGCGCTTACTATACCTCACCAGTTATTACTCACTGGGGAGAGCAAAGTCTTTTTAATACTACCTACCCCTTAGGGTCAGGCAATTCCGTAAATATCCGATTGTTATGGGGCATGCAACGGCAGTTACCCACTAAGCGCTTTTACTACGATTTTTCGGCAGGTCTCCAAGTGAATACTAACAAACCAGACAGCCGTTTGCACGGTTCATTTACGGCTCAACTGGCTGTTGGCTATTGCTTGACCAAGTGAGTTTGACAGATTACTATAATCGTTGTGGCTGTTGCAAAAGTCAACAGAGCTATGAACCCAGCGGCTAGATAAGCAATTTCTTGCCTTGTGAACGGGTGAAATTGGCGACTGATCCAGGACAATCACACCCCTTTTAGACTTTTGCAACAACCACTGCACTTATACAACAGCATTTTTAACTACTATCAAATTATACATATGAAGAATAAAAATCTGAGCGAAATGGATAGTGAAGCTTTGCTCAAACAAGAGAAATCAATAAAGTTCTTAACCGGCATACTAATTGGAGCACTGATAGCATTACTTGCGATTGGTATTATATCGGCTTATAAGAATGGTCAATACACATTCATTATTCTGCCTCTAGCTCTACTGCCCATCGTATTTTTAAACATCAACAATTTAAAAGAAATAAAAAAGGAGATTACTTCTAGAAGAAATATGCTTTAAGTATAATGTTTGAAAACAGTATCTATTCTAGATTTTATCCCTTAACATAAAGTTAGTGGCTGTTGCAAAATTAACTCATTGAGGGTTAGATTAGTTATGAGCTCATGCTAGGCTATCACACGATCCAAACTTCGTTGGTCAAACTGGTACCCGCTCACCATCTTTACCAGCAATTGCTAAAAGCGGTCGACTTTCGCTTTGTCAGGCCGCTTTTTGAGCCCTTTTATAGCACCACGGGGCGGCCTTCGCTGGACCCAATCGTGTTTATTAAGCTGCAACTAGTAGCACATCTGGAGAATATTACCTCGGATCGGAAGCTCCTGGAACTGGCCAACCTGCATCTAGGCATCCGTGCGTTTTTAGGCTATGCACTAGAGCAGCCCTTGCCCTGGCATAGCACGCTGTCACGAACCCGCCAACGCGTCCCGGTCTCCGTCTTTGAAACCGCACCGGCGGCCCGGGTGCTTTACCCACATCGTAGGCTTATGCATCCACAAGGGGCTCGTCAGTGGCCATACCCAGGTGATTGACCGCGGCAGCGGACCGCTCTGCCTACATCAAAGCGAATGCGTCGATGAGTCGGCTGAAGCGAAAGCCGGCCATCTGGTCATCTGAGACGACTTCTTCGTTAAGTAAGCTTAACGCCCCTCGGCTAACCGCTTCGGCGGATCGCTTACAGCACATCCACCGGTTTCATAAAAACATCAAAAAAGCTGCCCCTAACAAAACGGGCCAACTTTTCAGCAATCTCACTCATTATAGCCCCACAGACCCAGATGCCCGTATTGCGTTCAAAACCGGTAAGCCTCGCCAACTGGCGTACATGACCAGCGTGAGCGTGGATGCCTCCCAACATGTGATCACGCATATTAAGGCGGGTTCAGCCGACCGGCGCGATAGTCGCAATCTACTACCAATCGTCGATACCACTCAAACCCGCTTGACGAGTTTTGGTGTGTCCATAAGCAACATAGTGGCCGATGCGGCCGGGCCGCCGGTGCGGCTATAGTTCCGGGGAAAACTATGAGCACTTAGAAGATCGGGGATTGACCGGTTATATACCTCCTCATGGCAAGTACAAAAAGGAGCGGCCAGGCTTCCGCTGTGATCCTACGAGTGACAGTTACACCTGTAGTCAGGGGAAACGTTTGGCTTTTGATCGACTGGTGGTTGATAAACAGGGAAATCCTAAGAAACGCTATATGGCCAAGGGGTCCGATTGTAAAGACTGCAACCTTTGTGAGCCCTGTAAGGGCAAGAAGGCTAGCGAAAAGCGCTTACATCATACTTACTTTAAAGCTCAATACGAGCGAATGGTGGAGCGGTTATCGAGTCGATTCGGCAAGCGCATGATGCGGATACGATCAGCGACGGTCGAGCCGGTCTTAGGTAGCCTGATCAATTACTTTGGGCTCCGCCAAATCAATACTCGGAGCCGAGAAGCTGCGGCAAAGGTGATGTATGTGGCAGCCATGGCCTACAATCTGAAGAAGTACCTGCGCTTTACCCCCGTTGAACAAAGTGGAATGGTAATCGCTCTGCCAATACCTGATCAGTTTTATTATATACTGTTCTACTTTTGCAACAGCCACCGTTCTTATACAACAGTCGTGAAATCCAACCTTATTACTCTTTTTAGAATCACGGTTAAAGATAAATTAATCGATTGGGGTATGAGAAGTATTGTATTAAGTATACTAGTGTACGTGACCTTGGGTTTGGCAGGTTGTCACCAAGAGGTTGATCCTATCAATGAACACACTCAAAATGTGCAACAAGCAAAGAAATGGTTTCTTGGTCGGTGGAAACTCGTCAATGTAGTTGTCCAGTTACCTAATCCTGTGATACCGAGTGTAAACTTGGTAGTAGACGATAATCAAATTAAACTTTTACAAGATGGTAGCCAGATTGACAGAGTTGACTATGAAATAATCAGCGTAAATAATGGTCTGAAGATTACGACCAATGCTCAACCCAGAACTGATAATTGGTATGTACGCAATCCTAGTTTGTACCTCAATAAAAAGCGAATGTTTCTAGATTTAGGCGTGGCTTCGGATGGGCCAGGTTTTGAATTTATTAAAGTAGATTAGCTTGGGCCATTTGTAAATAACGAGGATTGGCATTCATCAAGAAATCTTTCTGGAACAGGCAAAAAAAGTGGTGCCAACGTAGGGCACCACTTTTTTATAAGGTTTATGTCTGCGTAGCGGTTTTCCAGCCGCATTACGTTTATTTACGAAATCAGTTTCAGTCCATCGGCAAAGGCCTGCATCTGCGGCATAGTGCCCAGGCTAACGCGGCACCAGTATTGACCGTCGAATTTCCACTGGCGGATGCTCACACCCTGATCCATCATTCGGGTTACGAAATCTTCACCCTTCATCCGAATCGGGAACATCACGAAGTTTGCGCCCGATGGAAGCGGCTCATAGTTGGTTTGTTTTAGCACTTTATACAGATAGTCTTTTGATTCCTGCGCCTTACCCAGCGAGTACTTCACGAACTCTTTATCCTGCAAACTGACAATGGCAGCCCGCAGTGTGGTCATGCTCATCGAACTGCCGCCGGTTGCGAATTTGGAAATTTGCTCCAGTAACTCCGGCTTGGCAATCATGTAGCCCGCCCGCAAACCGGCGAAACCATGTACTTTCGAGAACGTTCTGGTAATGATAACGTTGCTGCCTTTCTTCACCAGATCGACCATTGAGTAGGCTTTTGGATCGGGCGTGTAATCAATGTAGGCTTCATCGACCAGAATGGGCGTTTTGGCCCCTACCGCTTCGCAAAAAGCACGCAGTTTGGTTGGATCAACGGTTATGGCGGTTGGGTTGTTGGGGTTGCATAGATAGACCATGCCCGTCTGACTACCAACGCGCTCGTTGAGTTTATTCAGGTTGATATCATAACCATCAGCTGCCACCAGTGGAACTTTGTCCATCGTGATGCCGTGTTTAACCGCCGTGCGGGGCAATGCGTCGAAGGTTGGGTCTGGCGCGACAATCGTGCGACCAGCATCAGGCCGGTAAGCCGCCCAAAGTGAAGCCGCCGTTAGCAACTCGCCCGAACCAGCACCCAGCAACACGTGATCTTCAGGCACGCCTTCGGTGTCGGCAACGAGTTTGCGGAATTGCTTGGCATACTCCATAGCGTACAAATAGCCATCGGGCGCAGCCTCCGTAATGGTTTTAATCGCCTTAGGCGAGGGGCCATAGGGGTTTTCGTTGGCTGACAAACGAGCTTTCAACGCTCCTTTCGGAATTTTGTAGCCCTTGGGCATTTCTGGTTCTGGTTCACAGAATGCCGCAGGAGCAGCCGCTAGCGTCAGGCCAGATAACATACTGGCCCGTAGCCAGTCACGACGATTGATAGACATAGCAGAACATGGATCTTACGTACAGACCAAATATATCCCTTTTACCTATATCTATCAAATAATATTCTGGCAATTAACCTTTTTGTAATTATAAAATTCTAATAAGTAAATATACTCCAAATAAACTGCAAATAAATGCAACAGCGTAGCGTGGACGGTCGGCCGTTGCGGTGGAAACCCGCGACTGATGCGTCAGCAGTAATTCGTCAGTAATGATGTACAATTTGATACTACCCCATTGCTAACGCATCAATCGCGGGTTTCCGCCCGCGCTACGTCCTCTAGCCGAATGCCCCAGGCACAACGGAAATGACCAAGCGGACAGGACTTTTGGCCATGTAAGCTACAGGGCTTGCAATCCAGCCGTTCGGGGGTTTGTACCACGCGGGATACATCGGCCAGGGGGCCAAAGCCAAATTCGGGAACCGTCGAACAAAAGATTGCCGTTGTTGGCGCGTTCATTGCCGAACAGAGATGCAACGGAGCCGAGTCATTCACGTAGTTCATGATAGCCCCCTGTTGCAAGGCAGCCGACTGAAGCAAGCTTAACGTACCGGCCAGATTGACAATTTTCATTCGGGGTGCAGCTAATGTTTTGATCGTTTCGCAGGCAGATACATCGGTTGGCGCTCCCAGCAAATACACCGTCATGTCTTCTGGCAAGGCCTGAATCAGTTCAACCCATCGTTTGGTCGGGTACTGCTTCGTAAACCAAACCGACATGGGTGCCATACAAACATAAGGATGAGCTTTGTAAACGTTGACAGCCTCATAATCGGCAATCGATGGGTACAGTTTGGGCCGACGCGCAAACCCGCCTTTGATGCCCATTGCCCGCAATAAGCTTGTATTTCGATCTACCTCATGTACACCCGGCTCAAACCGATGCTCTACCCGGTGCGTAAAAAAGCGGGCCAATGGGTTTTTATCATAACCAATCGTTGTTTTTGCTTCCGACAAAACCGTTAGCAAGCCCATCGTACCATATCGCTGAAGATTCAGCACCGTATCGTACTGGCGGGCGCGGATGATTTTTAGCAGACGCCAAAAATCAGTGTATTTGGCAAATGCACCACCGGCCCCTTTTTTATGCCAGATCAGGACTTCGTTCAGAAAGGGATGATTCGCCAGTAAACCCTCGTTACCTTTGCGAACCAGTATATCCAGCATCGCGTTAGGATATGCCTCGTGTACTTGTTCGAGCATAGCCGTAGCCAAAATTACATCACCAATAAAGGCAGTTTGGATAATCAGGAACCGGGGCGGATTGGTAGCGGTTATCATTAGTACGCTCAATGCGTAAAAGCTAAGAATGGAAGATTACGAAGTTTATACTTTGCCCAACGGAATTCGGATTGCGCACAAACAAATACCGCATACGCAGATTGCCCACTGTGGCATTATGCTCGACATTGGTAGCCGCGACGAACAACCGCATCAGCAGGGACTGGCCCATTTCTGGGAACACATGGCATTCAAAGGTACGGAGAAACGAAAATCCTACCACATAATTACTCGCTTAGAAAACATTGGTGGTGAGCTTAATGCCTACACAACTAAAGAAAAAGTGTGTTTTCATGCTTCTGTGCTAAATGCTCATTTCGAGAAAGCTACGGAGTTATTGGCAGATATCACCTTTCATTCGATTTTTCCCGAAAAACAAATCGAACGGGAACGTAGCGTTATCCTCGAGGAAATGGCGATGTACTACGATTCGCCGGAAGATGCGATTCAGGATGATTTTGATGAATTGGTATTTCCGAACCATGCGCTCGGTGGCAATATTCTCGGCACCATCGAGACGGTGGGATCGTTTACCCGCGAAGATCTTCAGCAATTTATTGCCGAGAACTACGATACAAGCCGAATCGTGTTTGCCTCGGTGAGTAATCTGTCGTTCAAACAGGTCGTCAAGGTAGCAGAAAAATATTTTCGGGATGTACCAGCGCAGCATTCGGCTCGTGCGCGAAACAAGCCGACAAACTACATGCCGCGTCAAACACGGGTAGAACGGCCCATTACGCAGGCGCAGTGCGCTCTTGGCCGACCAGCCTATGGCCTGACCGACCCAAAGCGGCTCCCGTTTTTTATGCTTGTCAACCTTCTTGGCGGGCCGGGCATGAACTCGCGGCTAAATTTGAACCTGCGCGAAAAGTATGGTCTCGTTTATTCAATTGATGCCAGTTATACCCCCTATCTGGACACGGGTTTTCTAGGCATCTACTTTGGTACGGACCCTAAAAAGGTAGATAAAGCGCAGGCGCTCATTGTCAAAGAGCTGAAGCGACTACGCGAACAACCGCTGACAACCCTGCAGTTGCACCAAACAAAAGAGCAATTGATTGGGCAGTTGGCAATGGCCGAAGAAAGCAATAACAGTTTTATGCTGATGATGGCGAAAAGCTTGCTCGACATTGATCGGGTCGAAGCATTGAACGACATCTTCAGCGATATAAAAGCCGTGACCGCCGAGCAATTGCAATCGCTCGCTCAGGAGGTTTTTGATGAAGATCAATTCAGCTTCCTGACGTTTGTACCAGAGAAGTAATGTTTTGTCGGGCTGGCGATCCAGCATGCCAAAAATAATGACTATTAAAGACGCCCAAACTACCGTCGACGACTGGATCAAGACGGTTGGTGTTCGTTACTTCAATGAACTTACCAATATGGCCCAACTGACCGAAGAGGTTGGGGAGGTAGCTCGTATCATTGCCCGGCGGTATGGCGAGCAGTCCGAAAAAGAATCCGATAAGAACAAAGACCTTGGCGACGAACTGGCTGATGTACTCTGGGTAGTCATTTGCCTAGCCAATCAAACCGGCGTCGATCTGACAGAAGCATTCCAGAAGAATCTGGACAAAAAAAACATCCGAGACGCCACCCGGCATCTTGACAATGAGAAACTTAAGTAGCGCGGACATCCTGTCCGCAATGCTATATGTTAAATTAAATAGCATTGCGGACAGGATGTCCGCGCTACACAAAAAAATCCCCGCTGGAGGCCAGCAGGGATTTTTTTGTTTTAATGCAGGCGAACTCTATTTCTGAAACGATCCAAAAATATAGTCCCAGAACGGCGACGATACACCGTAATTACTTTCGGGATTTTTGTAGTGGTGAACGCTATGGTTTATCCACAAAACCTTGAAGAAATTCTTGGGTGGCGCATACGCATGAACAATGAAATGCACAGCTAAATAGCCGGAATAACCGACCAGAAATCCGGGGAAGAACGCATAAGCCGCTTCGCCCATGACCAGAAAGAATAACCCAAAAAACGCACCTGCCACAAATATCGCCAGTGCCGGAGGCATTGCCAGCCGAGTCTTGTCTTTCGGATATTCGTGGTGAATACCGTGGAAGGTGTACTGGATTTTAGCGCGTTGGGGCGTCGATGGAGTTAAGTGGTACAGATATCGATGCAATACGTATTCAAACAGCGAGAACACCAATAAGCCCGTTACAAATAGCGTTGCGATGGTACTGGTACCCATATCGGTGTATGTGAACGCGTACCAACCTAAAAATACCGATAAAACAAGCCACATAGAAATGGGCACCATAATGTGTGTCCGCGAGAGGGCTTCCAGAATCGGGTTATCAAATAGCTTTTTACTACCGCTATTTTTAGGCCGGGTTTTACCGTGACCGGCCATAGTATGGAGCTTTTCAGTAGTTGATTCCATAGAGAAAGATCATTAACAAAGAGTATTACAGGCACAAAATTAAAACGAAATCAAATTAATTAGTCTAGATAGTAAACTAAATTTACTATCTGAGCTTATGTTTTACTAACCTCCAGCTGATCGGATAGTTTTTCCTGCATGGCAGCCATATTGCCTTTAGGCATTTTCTGACGAATAATTAACCGAAGGGAATTATTGTAAGTCAGATAGTTAAACATCCAGTTCAGAAAAATAGCCAGACGATTTTTAACGCCAACGATGGACATCAGGTGAACAAATAACCACGTTATCCAGGCAAAAAATCCCTGAAACTTCAAAAATGGCAAATCGACGACAGCTAATCCACGACCAATGGTAGCCATTGTGCCCAAATCACGATAGGTGAATACGACAGGTTGTTCATTACGCTCCCATCGAATCATATTTTTCGCCAAATGCCGACCTTGCTGAATTGCGGGTTGCGCTATCTGCGGATGACCATTGGGCCATTTCTCTTCGGTCATCAGGGCTACGTCGCCAATGGCAAATACATCCGTGAAACCCTGTACTTTACTGTACTGATCGACTAGCACGCGACCACCCCGGCCAATTACTTCTGGTGGCAAACCGGCCAACGGGTTAGCTTTAACGCCAGCCGCCCAAATAAGGTTATTGGTGCGAAGCGTGGAGCCATCGTTCATCGTTACCGTACGACCGTCAAAATCCTTCACACGCGTGTTGAGCCGCACATGCACCCCTAACTTCTGCAAATAAGCGAGCGAATGTTCCTGCGACTGTACCGACATAGGTCCCAGTAATTCGGCTCCCGATTCGATAAGGAAAATATCCATCATCTTGAAATCCAGCTCCGGATAATCTTTGGGCAACACCGTTTTTCGCATTTCGGCCAGTGTACCGCAAAGCTCCACACCCGTTGGTCCACCGCCTACCACCACCACATCCATTAAGCCTTCCCGTTCGTCGAGCGTTTCCACACTCAGCGCATCCTCAAAATTTTGAAGCATCCGGTTTCGCAAGGCAATAGCCTCGGCTACCGATTTCATCGGCAACGCTTTTTCGATAATGTTTTGCTGATTAAAATAATTTGTATCAGCCCCCGTCGCCATCACCAGGTAATCGTATGTAATTGGCCCTAATTCGGTATCAACTGTTTTATCATCCGGACGAATACCAGTTACGTTGGTTACCCGAATATGCACATTCTTGCAATCACCAAACACGGCCCGTAACGGAAACAAAATCGAATTTGCCTCTAACCCGGCTGTGGCCACCTGATAATAGAGCGGTTGGAACTCATGGTAGTTCTGTTTGTTGATCAGCACTACCTGAAACTCTTTCCGATGCGACAGATGGCGAGCCAGCTTCAGGCCACCAAAACCAGCACCAACAACAACGACGCGTCTGCGATCCGTTTGAGGTATGTTTGGGTTCATTCAAATTTGCGGTTTACACCGGGCCGTCGAAAATAGGCCGCTGTCGTGCGGTTTGCATTTAAGGTTCTGAACCGATGGCAAGATTCGCTAAAAATTGACCACCGGTAACTGACCATTGTAACGTCAAAGATTGATATTTGTTAGGCTCACTTACAACGCTAAAGGCTGGACAGCTTGCAGCACGCGTTCATAGTGGGCCTCATAAAGCGGCAAAATCTGCGAAATCTCGAATTCCTTTGCACGTGCCAACGCGTTTTCTTTGAAGGTTGGCAGATGGTCATCATCCAGGATGTAGAGCGCATTTTTAACCATGTCGGCCACATCACCCAGGTTGCTGAGGAAGCCCGTAACACCCTGTACGTTCAGTTCAGGCAAGCCGCCTACATTGGTCGTAATGAGCGGGACTTCGCAGGCGAGTGCTTCCAGACCGGCCAGACCAAAGCTCTCATTTTCAGATGGCATCAGAAACAGGTCGGCCACAGACAGCACCTCTTCAACGGCATCGAGTTTTCCCAGAAAACGAACCTGATCATAGATGCCCAGATCACGCACAAGCCGCTCAATTCGGGCGCGTTCGGGGCCATCGCCTACCAATAGAAGTTTGGCGGGTGTTTGCTGCTGAACGTGGTAAAAGATCATTACGGCATCGTCGATACGTTTGACCCGACGAAAGTTTGACGTGTGCACAATCAGTTTTTCGCCGTTGGGACAGATCGCTTTTTTAAAATGTTCTTTTTGCTGGCGCTTAAACCGACTCAAGTCAATGAAATTGGGGATAACCTCAATTTCACGATGAACGTTGAAATGCTTGTACGTATCCTGCCGCAAATTTTCTGACACTGCCGTTACGCCATCCGACTCGTTGATACTGAATGTTACCACAGGCGCGTATGATTCATCTTTACCAACCAGTGTAATATCGGTACCGTGGAGTGTTGTCACAACGGGTACGTTGCGTCCCTGCGACCGTAAAATCATTTTAGCCATATAAGCAGCCGACGCATGCGGAATAGCGTAGTGAACGTGCAGTAAATCAACGTTTTCGTTCGTTACTACATTAACCATAGCACTTGCCAGCGCCGACTCATAAGGCGCGTACTGAAAGAGTGGATAGGCGGGTATATTTACTTCGTGGTAGAAGACATTTTCGTTAAAAAAATCAAGCCGCGGTGGTTGCTGGTAGGTAATAAAATGAATCTGGTGGCCTTTTTTGGCCAATCCTTTGCCAAGTTCGGTGGCGACAACACCACTGCCACCAAAGGTTGGGTAACACACAATGCCAATTTTCATGCGTGATAGAACGAGTTTGTCTTTCAACAACAAACGGGAGTAAAAAGAATCCCTAACAATAGAAGAAAGGGACAAGAGGCAAGATGAACTACTTTTTTGTTGTTTCTTTGCGTGTTGGCCGTCATTAGGCCATGCTCCTCCTGCTTCCCATAAGTTTGGTTTCATAAAAACAATTGTCATGGTTGCGCGGCAGTCCATTCCTTTCTCGGCGTTCACACTCGGCTTTCTGCGGCTTATACGGGTGCAAAACCTGTTGATTGTTGTCTTGACGCAGTTTCTGGCACGGCTGTTTCTGATTGGTCCAAAATCTGAAATCATTCAATCCCTCACCGATCCTAAACTCTGGATTCTGGCGGTATCGACAAGTTGTATTGCAGCCGCCGGATACATTATCAATGACTATTTTGACATTAAGATCGACCTGATCAATAAACCTCAACGGGTTGTTATCGGACGCTATCTTAAACGTCGTGTAGCCATGGGCGTGCATCAGATTCTCAATGTAATCGGGTGTTTACTTGGCCTTTACCTGAGCCGATGGGTTTTTGTGGTGGATGTACTATCGGTATCCTTATTGTGGTTTTATTCGGCACAATTCAAACGCCAACCGCTTATCGGCAATGTGGTTATCTCGCTCTTAACCGCTTTTTCGTTGATTGTGATGGCCGTTTTTTATCGCCAGAACACCGCAATAATCCTTATCTACGCCTTATTTTCGTTTGGCATTTCGCTGATTCGGGAGATCATCAAAGATATGCAGGATATTCGGGGAGACGCTCGTTTTGGTTGCCGGACATTGCCCATTGTGTGGGGCCTCCGCCGAACAAAATACCTGCTTTATGTACTAATCGGGGCGTTTCTTATCAGCCTCTTTCTTATTGCCAACTCGTTACAGAACGTTCGGCTCGCCTTTATTTTCGGGTTATTACTCTTTCCTATTGCCTGGCTCATTTACCGGCTCATCATTGCCGACACCCGACGCGATTTCGGTTACCTCAGCAATCTCTGCAAACTGATTATGCTCATGGGTATCGTGAGTATGATATGGGCTTAGAAAGATGTAAGATATAGGATGCATTATCTATCAGGAAGTTGCCGCTAAAGCAATACATCCTACATCTAATATTTTCTTTACGCAACTTTGTTGCAACAAAGTCAGTTAAAAGGAAGTACATTTGCCCAAAGCATCGTATTTTTGTGCGTGCTCATGAAAACAGATATTTTCTCCCGCAAGGCTGATTACATAGGTATCACAGGCTCCGTGCTGTGCATTATTCACTGCCTTATTACGCCTGTGCTGCTACTAACGAGTTCTGTATTTCAGAATTCAGCTTTGCGTGTTGGGTACCTTAGTCTGGATTATGTTTTTATTGGGGTAAATATCGTAGCCGTTTATTTTGCCACTCGACATTACGCGCCCCACATTATTAAACGGAGCCTCTGGGGATTTCTGGGCCTGTTTTCCATTTCGCTCCTGCTAGAGGATGCGTCTCCTGTTTTCCAATATATCGCATACGCTGCATCGGCTGGTTTGGTGATTACCCACTTGCTTAATATCCGGCAGCATAAGGTTAGTCATACGCATTAGTTTGCGCTGAATGACCTATTGCTAATAAACGCATCGTCAGTCAAGGTTTTCAGGAAGGCGATGACCTGCTTCTTTTCGGTGTCGGTCAGGGCAATGCCGAGTTGCCCGTTAACTTTCAGAGCGGGGTCTAGTGTAGGGCTATCTTTTACGCCACTGGTGTAGTGGTTGAGTACCTGGTCTAGTGTGGCAAATCGGCCATCATGCATATACGGAAACGTTTTCTCCACATTTCGAAGACTGGGTACCCTGAATTTTAATCGGTCTGATTCATTCAAGGTGATGGCGTGGCGGCCCTGGTCATTAATTGCACCTACAGACAAGCCATTATTACGATAACTCCGGTCTGTAAATAAATCGGTCGCATGACAGGTCGTGCATTTCTGCTGAAACACCGTTAGTCCGGCCAGTTCGTCCGGGCTTAAATCGCCCCCGGCCTCTTTCCGTACGTATTTGTCATACCGCGAATCGGCGGAAACTAGCGTCAATAAAAATTGCGAAATAGCTTTCAGAAACCGGGCAGTCGTAACGGTATCGGAACCGAATGCCGCGTTGAACAGAGCCGGATATTTAGGGTTTTTCTGAACCCGGTTCAGGGCTTCCGAAAATTTCAAATCCATCTCAACCGCATTTTGAATGGGCGATATGGGCAGTTCGTCCAAGCTAGTCACGCCCCCATCCCAGAAAAATTCGCGTCCCCAGGCCAGATTTTCCAAACCGGGCACATTGCGCGTTCCGAACTTGCCCCCAATGCCGTGGCTTAACGGATGATCGGAATGGCCAAACCCAGCAAACTGCTGGTGGCAAAATCCGCAGCTGATGCTCGTATCGCGGGATAACAGCGGATCGTAAAACAACGTCTTGCCTAACGCCACTCCCTCGACCGTCAGCGGATTTTTGGTCAGGTCATAGGCCATCTCTGGGAAGTTCGCGGGTTTCCGAAGTGTAACGGGCGTCGTTTGGTAGGTAATCCCGCCACCGGGCGTTACGGGAGTAGGATCGACACTTTTGCCAGATTGGCAGGCAACTGCTACCGCAAACAGGAGTACACTTAAGCCCAACCCTACCCGTGTTGTAAGGCTGATAGCAGGCGGATATGTTAAACGCCATATCTCCAAGACATGGCGTTTAACATATCCGCCTGCTATCAGCCGCCACCAGGTCAATATGGTATTTTTAAGCCTCATTGGTTAGCCTGAATACGATCATAGCTGAACATCTGTCCGTAATTGTCAGCAATATTTGTAGAGAATGGATCAAACATAACCGACGAATTCTGGGCGATACTCAGTTTCGTTGTGCCATTAAATAACGATAGAACGTTTGTTTTTAATTGAATAGATGGCGTGGCATTGTTTTGTACTTTAGCGACATCAGTCTTGAAAGGAACTGTAATAGTACGAAGATTATTGATCGTTTTTTTACCGTTATAGCCTCCGCCAAAACCACCTATATGATAGAAAAAGGCGTTGTTCTGAGCCGCTGGTGCCACATTGGATATACCTTCGAGTTTCAGGAAAATATAGCCCGAATTCCACTCCCAATACATGCCGTCGTTTAGTCCCGGATCGAGCACGCCCGTTCGTTTACTGATATCGGCCAGACTACGAGTGCTATCGACCCCAACAACAAAGGTCATCCCGGTATAATTACCCGTTGGCACATTGGAAAGCGTAATCGTTTGAGAAGCTGGCTTTTCTTCCTGAATCAGGAAATAGCAGCTATCCTGCGGCACAACATAGTCGCTGCCATCATCCTTACGAAGGTGAATATTGCTGACGAAGTAATTGAATTTCGTAACTGTAAACGACTCGCCAACGGCGTTTTGGTAGGTGCCCGAATTCAACGCCAAATCCGATGTACCAGCTACATTATCGAACGCGATCCGCATCCGGCCTGTGATAGTCGGGTTTGGCGTATCGTTGGTGTGACACGAAAAAACGGCTAACCCCAGCCCTATACTGGCCAGTAATCCAACAATAATGGTCTTTTTCATGGCGTACGTATTGACAATCCATTCAGTTTACAACAGATGGGCAGGCAAATAACTAACGACAATAGACCTAAAATCATGCAGGATATTGGATTAAATATGAGTTAGATAGACAGAGCGTAGTTCATTTATTCTCTGTACGGTGGCTGGTACGCTGCCATTCGGTGAGCACAATGCCCAAAATCAGCCAGCAGGACCCCAATAGATAGCCGCCCAGCACATCGCTCAGATAATGAACACCCAGATAAATTCGGCTGAAGCCAACAACCAAAATCAAAAAAACGGTACTTATGGCAACCAGCCATCGGTTTCGGATACGACGTCGCCCCCGAACCAGCCAGTAGCCGAGTAAGCCATACAGTGTCATGGCCGTAGCCGCATGACCACTGGGAAATGAATAGCCCGTTTCAGGATAATAAGCAACCTGAGTTGGCCGTGCCCGGTAAAAAGTTCGTTTGCCAATTTGTACAAATACCCCTACACCTGCCATTAGCAGGCATAGAATAAGTATGTTCCGTTTCTTTTTCTGCCGAAACAAAACGTATGATCCAAGTAGGGTTAAACCAACTGTTACGTATGCGGACCCTAACCACGTAAGCACATACAGTCCCTGGCTAATCGAGGTAACTCGCCCCTGAAACAGAAAGTGGGTAAACCATACATCAACTTGAACCATCGGCTCGGCATTGACCACGTTTTCAGCAATTTCCGATAAAATCAACGTATTGGCGATTAATAAGCCGATCAGCATCGTAAGGGGTAAACCCCGGAAGTGTTCCGTTGACAAACGCTCGGCCAACCAATGGACAAAGCCTGTGTATCGGGCAGCAGAATGACCCATGTACTGACGAATTCGCTGCTGAATCTGGATTGACGTCATAATTTCCCCGTCGAGTAAAAGCGGTAATTCCGAAGTAAACTTCGATAAAGAATCTGAAGAAATATTGATGTCTCCTTAATGCAACGACCTATCTAAAACACGTTTATCAACCATCTCCTGTTCCTGATTCTGTAACTAATAGAAGGATAAACTGTATTGTTCATAGAGCCTGATCTATTCTGTCAAAGCTTCAGATTTACTTCAAGTTTAGCAGCCAGTTTTGTTGCTATTATGAAATCAGTAATCTACCCTTCCTTTCTGCTCTTTCTTCTTTTATTGGCACAATCTACCTCTGCGCAACAGGTGGTGCCGAGCAACACGAATCGACTGACAGGTAAGATTTTGGATGTAGGCACCAATAAAGCCTTATCGTTTGCGTCGGTTGCTGTTTTCGAGCAACGAAATGGCAAAGACAGTCTACTGACAGGTAGTCAGGCAAATGGTGAGGGGGTGTTTGTCGTTTCGAATTTACCTTCGGGTTCGCTGACAATGCGGGTGACCTTTGTTGGATATCAAACCCTTGAGCAAACCATTCGAATCAATCAGGCGCAGACAGATGTGGGAACGCTGGCCCTGAAACCTGACGCCAGTATGCTAAAAGAGGTGAACGTAACGGGCGAGAAAAGCGCAATTTCTATGACGATGGAAAAGCGAACGTTCAACGTGGCCAAGAATCTGACCACTATTGGCGGAACAGCCGAAAACGTCCTTAAAAATGTGCCGTCGATTACCCTTGACGAAAGTGGCAATCCCAGCCTGCGCAACATGGCGACAACCATTTATGTCAACGGTAAACCTACCCAGTTGACGCTGTCCCAAATACCGGCCAACCAGATCGAGTCGGTAGAAGTAATATCTAATCCCTCGGCCCGCTATGATGCCTCTACATCGGGTGGTATTGTCAATCTGGTGCTGAAAAAAAACCGGCTTCCTGGCTACAACGGGCTCGTTAGCGCGGGTATCGGTAATAACTCGCGTTTCGACGGTACAGTTAACATTGACTGGCGCAAGGGCAAATGGAATCTGACCAGTTTTTACTCCATCAATGCCACCAGGAACCCGATAACAGGCTACGTGAATCGAACGAACCGAAAGGCCGATGGCAGTCCATTAAATTACTTTACACAGACTACCAGTATTAGCCTCAACAACACATTCCAGAGTGGGAGAATTGCCGCCGATTATGCGCTGAATAATAGAAATACGTTATCGCTGGCGGGCACAGTGGTGGGAGGGGCATTCAACACCGTTAGCGCACAGCCATACACCTATCTCGATCTGAATCAGACAGTTACCAGTTCGGGCAATCGAACAACGGTGCCTCAAAATGCCTTCACTAACATGGGCCTGGAGTTCGACTGGAAACATCAGTTTGCTCGCAAAGGCCGGGAGTTGAGCCTAGTTACTTCCTATAGCCGCAACCACTTTTCCAACGCGGCCGATTGGTTGACAACGGCCCTGGATGCCGGCGGAAATTCGCAATCAGGCTTCCCGGAACGGGACAAAATTACGGGCCGCACCAATGGCAATCAGATTATTGCCCAGTTAGATTATACGCATCCGCTGGGCGACTCGGCCAAGCTTGAAATGGGACTTCGAAGTTACACCTTCGTTCGCGACCAGCAGTATTTCTTCAATAAACTTAACAACGATACACAAGCGTATCAACTGCTCCCGAGTTACTCGCAGGATGCGCGGATTGCCGAAACCGTCAATGCGATTTATGCGCTGTACACGCGTCAGTTTCGCCGGAATATTAGTTTACAGGCAGGTCTGCGGTTGGAACAATCGAGTTTGCACGGTACCTCCCGGCTCGATACAACGACCTTTGGCTATAACTACCCGTCTGCCAACGGCCAGAATCTGTTTCAGTCGCTGTTTCCTTCATTCGCGCTCTCCAAAAAGCTGAACGAAACCGATGAGATCGGTATTAATTTAAGTCGTAAAGTAGGTAGACCAAATTTCCGGCAACTATTTATTGGCATTCAGTCCAACGACCGTCAGAACATCACGATTGGTAACCCTGCCCTTCGTCCCGAGTTCGTCAATACTGCTGAAGTTAATTACAACAAGAGTTTCGGGAGCGTAAGCTGGCTGGCCACAGCCTACTATATTTACGAAGATCACACCATAAAACCCTTCACTCAGCCATCATCAACCGACTCGTCGGTACTGGTAACCACGTTCGTTAACGTAAAAGCCGACATTCGCTATGGTTTTGACAACACGCTGAAGTTCAACATCGGGCCAAATCTGAGTGCAGTAGCGAACATCAATGTATTCAATGTAATTCTGCAATCAGTCAATTTACAGAACCAGTTGGTCTCTTACAATGCCAAGCTGAATTTAACCTACCGCTTACCGGCCAACATATCAGCGCAACTAACAGGTACCAACGACGGCAAGGCTCCGTCGTTGCAAGGGTATCGTCAGGCAGTACGGGGTGTTGACTTTGCTATTCGGAAAGGTTTCTGGGCCAATCGGGCCAGTCTTACCTTCAGCGTCAATGACATGTTCAATTCGCGCCGATTTATCAGTATTTACGACCAACCGGGTGCCTATCAGGTGTCGATGAATCGCCGGGAAGTACGATTTTACAAACTGTCTCTCCAGTTGCCGCTTGGCAGTGATACCGCCAAACGAAATCAGCGTAAAATGGACCGCCCCGACGTAGATTTCAGCAACTAAGCGAAGCCTGGTGCCATCAGATTATTTCTCGTTATTTCATGTTCATAATTCGTTCTGCTTCCTTTTTCAGGTCGGCAGCAAATTGGTTGAAAGACTGGTCGAATGGGGGAATCATTTTGGCAAACAGAGGAAACAACGGGCCGCCAATTTTTTCAGTCATCGAAAACCGCGTAGAGCCTTTTCCGCTACTGGTTAGTGCATAAATACGGTTGCCCATTGAGTCTCCCCAGACGAGTTTTTTTTCCGGATCAACTTGTTTTATCTGTAAGGTAAAAACTCGCTTGGGATCGAGGGTTGAGGTAAGTTTAATTTTTTCGTTTGGGCTAATCGTGCCTTCTATTGACACGATGGTCGAATTCCATCGGGGATAATCAGACGCCGTGGTCAATAGTGCCCAGATGATGGATGGATCGGCATCAATTGTAATGCTCACGGATGTTTCGCGGCTGAATAGTTTTTTTACCGTGTTGGCTTTACCGTCTTGAGTGAGATATGGAGTGTTTGCCATTATCGTTAGTTTGTCTGCTTAGTTTACCGTTTGACGGTTGGGCAGAACGAAACGATAGGTTAACTGGCATTTTTCTCCAGATAGTTTTCAATAACCTGCCTATTGTGCTCTAAATGATGAAGTTGTAATTCGGCCGCGTTCGATTCAAAGGGGTCTATACCCTGTATCACCTTCATTCGAAGATCAAAAAGGTGTTCTCTATCGGCAGTAGCCGCTTTTCTGACCAGATCAATTTTAACCGCTTCTTCCTGAAATTTCTGTTTTGGGTTGAATAATCCATTCAATTCCGAGCATTGATGGCAAACACCCTGTTTGTTAATTAGGGCGCATCTACCTTCAAAAACATGAATCATTTTTGCCCGGCCCGTATGCAAATAATACTTCACCATGGCTTCGGTGCTATCAAGAATCTGCGCGATTTCGTTGATCCTGAAATCATACACTTCTTTCAGCAAAAGGCTGAGCTGTTGTTCCAGAGGTAATGATTTGGCAATACAGGTAAAACAAAACGCAATATGTTCTCTTATTTCGAATTGCCCCTGAAGTGAAGTGGCCTGAATGTGCATCGCCTGCTGAAAGAACGTCGGATTAGCTAAAGCGGCTTTTTTCGCAATGTCGGTCACGTTATCCACCCAGCGTTTTCTGGCTCTGAGATTATCTTGGGCCAAATTTGATGCGATGGCAAACAGCCAGGTTTTCAGCGACGATTGCCCCCTGAAGGACTCCAGTTTTTCAGTAGCTTTAATAAAGGTGTCATGGACAATATCCTCTGCGTCTGCTACGCTTGCCGTTATTCGCAGGATATAGGACTTCAGTTGTCCTTTTGATCGCTCAAATTCATCTACCAGTTCCTCTGACATGGGTCGAATCAATTACAGGAATACAGGCAATTTAGGTCGTTTTCCGTAATTGATTCGACCCATGTCAGAAGAACTTGTTCATAAACTTTTCAGATACGCCAGACTTTTGGGCACTTGCTGCTCGGCGGCTTTACTTTCGTCCTCAATGTACAGGTGCTCTATCGACGACTTGTTCACGGCTTTGAGAACAGAAGGCCAGTCAATTTGACCCGTTCCCAATACAACACATTCCTCATTGGCCATGCTCCCCTTATCATTACGGGCAACTCCTTTTTGCACGTCTTTCAGGTGAATGAGCCGGAACCGTTTAGGGTATTTCATCAGAAGTGCAGCCGGGTCCTGACCGGGCAAGTACGTCCAGGTTACGTCCATTTCGTAGCCTACGTATTCGGGGTTCGTTTGCTTTACTAAATAATCAAACAGCGTACCATTTTCGTAGGGCTGAAACTCGAACCCGTGATTATGGTAACAGAACATAACACCCTGTTCGTGGGCCTGTTTGCCGAAACGGTTGAACACCTCGGCGGCCTGCTGCATCATTTCCAGCGTGGCTGCGCTCTTGTGTGGTATAGAACCGATACGGATGTATTTCACACCAAGTGCTTTTGCATTTTGCAGAATAGAGTCCGGTTTGTTGGCGATGGCATCGTAACTCACGCCGTAGCTGCTACATGTGAGCCCGCGCTGGTCGAGGAGGGCTCGCAGTTCAGGGGCGGTTTTACCGAACAGGCCCGAAAACTCAATGTCGGTGATGCCCCAGGCTTTCACTTTATCCAGTGTACCGGGCACATCTTTCGAAAAGCTTTCGCGCAGGGTATAGGAAACCATGCCGGGCATTTTCTTCACCAGTTTTCCAAAGGGCTGTGCCTGAGTGGCTGATGCGCCAGCCAGCCATAAACCTACAAGTAATGTTAAACGTATCATTTGGGATAAGTCAATGTAATTGAATCCGATTAATCAATACGGATAAGGCGTACGGATCAACATTTCTACTATATACATAAGCGTTAGCTATTCCTGCTTAAAGGCAAGCAGCCAAAACAAAATCATGACTGATTTGCCGAATAATAAAATACATAAACCGTTGACTCAAAAGATTTTACAGAAACCATCCAAATCTATAAGTTTGAACCAGGCTATCATTAAATGGACCGTCAATCAAATTTTTCATTACTTCTTTCCACAATCAGTTATGAATTACAAACTCCCTCTTTTATGCTCTCTGTTAACCGGTGCTCTGGTTATAAGCTGTCAGGACCACCGGATTCCGGCCCCTGAAACAGTTAAGGTTTCCACTTTTGCAACGGGATTGGCCTCACCTATCGGCCTCGAAACAGACGCTAGCGGGCGAGTCTGGGTAACCGAAGCAGGTACCGGCAAAAATGATGGGAAAGTCTCCGTTATTACACCAGACGGTAAAGTCTATCCTGTCATTACTGGTTTTGATTCAGAAGTATTTCAGGGGAGCGAACTGGATGGCTTAAATCACCTGCTGTTTGCAGATGGACTGTTGTATGTGCTAGGGTCTAAAAGTCGATTATATAGCGTCAACATAGCTTCGTTCAAACCCGGTGACACCCCGCTTTCAGCAACGTCGCTTCCCGTTGAGGATGTGAGTAAGTTTATTATCGACTTTCCATTTCCAGCTGATCAGGATACCGGTGAGTCTCATTTGTACAACATGACCGTTGGGCCAAACGGGGACCTTTTCTTTAGCGATGCGGCTGCCAACGCCATTATCCGCCGAACAAAAGCAGGTGTGTGGAGTGTGTTTGCCAATATACCCCGGCTCAAGAACCCAACGCCCGTTGGCCCGCCCTTTATTGACTCAGTGCCCACGGGTATTGTTTTCGACGGCAAGAATTTGCTGGTTACCACACTGGTTGGCTTTCCATTCCCTAAGGGAGCATCTATCGTTTACCAGGTAGACCAGTCAGCAGCAATCTCTGTTTTCAAACAGGGTTTTACCAGTTTAGTCGATCTAAATCTGGACACAGATCTGGGGCTGTTACTGATTCAGCATGGCGTATTTGGCCAGCAAGGTTTTGGGGCTAAAACAGGTCAGGTGATTCAGGTAACGGCTAGCGGTAGCTCGGTTCTGGTCGATGGGTTAAATCTGCCAACAGACCTTCGGCAAATTGACGCACATACGGCTTACGTATCCAGTCTGGGCGATGGGTCTGTGTTAAAAGTGACGTATTAACATAAAGTTGTCCGTGTTGCGCTGCTCTACAATGCGGTCATAACCTTTCTTACTTAAACCAAACCAATACAAATGAAAACGCTACATTGTAGAGATGCCGGATTTGATTGCGAGGCCGTTGTTCGGGCCGATACAGAAGAGGAAGTGCTGGCCCAGGCTGCCGAACACGCCCAACATGTTCATGGTGTAACGGTAACGCCCGAACTAGCCATAGGCATGAAGAGCCTGATCCACGATGAAGCATAAGTAGATGAATGTATGGTGTTTCACGCCAACTCCCGAAGTAAGAGATTGTCGTGAAACACTACACTACTCAACCAATTAACAACCCTACGGCTTTGCATGGCGCATTTCCAGCCCCACCGACATGCGGGGCTTGAAACCGGTCCACGTTCCGGCAGCGTCTGTTTCGGGTACGTCCAGGTATTTGGCGTACTCCATCTTCTTGAGGTGAATACCCAGAAAAGCCGTAACGAAGTGCTGGTTGATGTTATTGATCCGGCGCTCGTTCCAGGCGGGTTCAGCGTAATGCATGTATTCATCGACAGACACACCGGGTTGTAATGAAGCGGCTGGTGGTGGATTTGGCGCTACGTTGTGCCGGGCGTTCACATAGGTCAGCATATAGCGGTCGGCGTTGACGGCTCCGTCATAAATGGCTTTGATGCCTTTTTCGTAGCCCGACACGTCGTCTTTGCTACCCGCCACAAACAGCGTTGGCAAGGTCAGACCCGCCAGTCCTTTGGCATCCCACATACCCCGTTCCATACCCCAGGGCGCAAAAGCAACGACCGCTTTAATACGGGGATCAAGTGTGGCTTTGTAGGCGGGCGAATCCATCGAACGAACGTCGAGGGCAGTACTGCCCTGCGCCAATTGACCAAACGCCTTAACGGCCTGCGGGCTATACCCCGCCCCTGTGGCATTCAGTGCGCCATAGCCACCCATCGAGTAACCAATAAGGGCTGCATTCTCAGCGTTGAGCAACCCCGACAGGAATGATTTACTCCCTTTAGCACTTAGCCCGGCCATTTCGTTTAGTACAAACAGGTCATCGAGAGCCCGGTTCAGGAGCGTACTGGGAAATCCGGCCGCATCGCTGTAGGTCGACTCCATATGGTCGATGGCCACGACAACGTAGCCTTTCGACGCCAGATTTTCGGTCAGGTAAGTTAGCAGCAGACGAGAACCGAGATACCCGTGCGACACAATAACCAATGGATAAGCACCCGCACTGGCATCCGGCTCGGCATCACGACTGGCCCGGCCTGCGAAGGTGAATGGAACCAGGGGGCGTTTAGGGTCGTTGGCGCGGCCAAGCACAGATTCGTACGTTACGCTAGACGCTTTATCGGCAGGAATATTGGCCGGATACCAGACTTCAAGGGTTAGCTGACGGTCGTACAAAGGGTGCTTTCCATCTTTCATATGCAGCACATCGACCTGATCCTTGTGGACTACTTTGAGCGTTCGTACGCCAACGCCATAGGTACCGCGCGGGGATAGATCGGGTGAATTAGGCATAAGATCGCCATTGACGAACGTATCATTGAGCGTTTGGGCGATAGTCTGCCAGGACGTTCCCAGCGTGAGAACCAGAAGAATCAGGTAACGAACAGAGGTTGATTTCACAGAATTTGAGGAATAGGAATGTTGGCTGTAAAGCTATCGTAAACTTTCTAAAGTCAGCAGACAGCTATGTATTTTTTACAATTATGTAATTCATTATCCCCTACCTTTGCCCCACAACTTTAGGGGTGTCAGTGCCAAACCGGACTGACTGAGAGGATACCCTCATTACCTGATGCAGCTTGTACTGCCGTAGGAAAAAGTTAACGAGACGCGCTCTGCTCTCCTAAAGTTGCTGTCCAATAAACTTAGTAGCAGCAACATGAACCCATCTCCGCAATCCATCTGGACCGACATTGAGCGTATTCGCGCTCAGGCACCGCTTGTCCATAACATCACCAACTTCGTGGTCATGAACAACACGGCCAACGCACTGCTGGCCTTGGGGGCATCGCCCGCTATGGTTCATGCCCCCGACGAGGTCGAAGATTTTGTTTCGATTTCGTCTGCGCTTGTCGTCAATATCGGTACGCTCGATGAAACGTTCGTGGCGGGTATGCGGCTAGCCATGCAGAAAGCCAAAACGTTAAGCAAACCCATTATTTTCGATCCGGTGGGCGTGGGCGCCACCGCCTATCGGAATCAGGTAAGTGCTGAGTTACTGGAATTAGCGGCACCCGATGTGATTCGGGGAAATGCGTCCGAAATTATGGCACTGGCGGGTCTGAACGCCCAAACCAAAGGTGTCGACAGCCTGTACGGTTCCGAAGCCGCCAGTGACGCAGCCCGACGGTTGAGTGCTTCGCTGGGTAGCGTGGTCGTGATTAGTGGGGCAACCGATTACATCATTCAGGGCGAGCGAACAGCCACCATCAAAAACGGGCATTCACTCATGGCCAAAGTTACCGGCATGGGCTGCACCGCTACGGCCCTGACCGGTGCCTTTGCCGCCGTCAATTCAGATTACTTCCTGGCCGCCACGCACGCGATGGCCGTTATGAGTATTGCGGGTGAACTGGCCGTTGAGAAAAAACCAGCTCCCGGCAGCCTGCAACTCAACTTCCTCGACGCCCTCTACGAACTAACCGAGGCCACTATTACGGATCGACTCCAACTGACCTACGCGTGAACGGACTGTATTTAGTAACCGATAGCGGCATTGCCCATCAGGCGGGCCATACGTTGCCTTTCGTAGTCGAAGAAGCCTGTCGGGCAGGTGTTCGATGGGTGCAACTGCGCGAAAAAGACCTGACTACGCGTGCCTTTCTGGAACTGGGCGTTGCGCTGAAACACATTACCCAACACTACGGGGCGAAGCTCATTATCAATGACCGTGTCGACATTGCCCTTGCCGTTGATGCCGATGGCGTTCACGTCGGTCAGGACGATATGCCGCACCAACTCGTTCGGTCGCTCATCGGGCCAGGCAAGATCATTGGCCTGTCTATCAACAATATGGACGAATTGAAAGCCGCTCAGGGTGCCGATCTGGATTACCTTGGGATCGCCACCATTTTCCAGACCGGCACCAAGCAGGACACTTCGAGCCTGCTTGGATTAGACGGTTTGACTGCCATTTGCCAGCAAACCAGCTTACCCACCTTTGCCATTGGCGGGATAAATGCGACCAATAGTCAATCTGTAGTAAAGGCTGGAGCCTCAGGAGTGGCTGTTGTATCAGCCATTTGTGGGCAAACGTCGCCATATGCGGCTAGCCGGGAGTTAATTAAGCTATTCAACGGCGTGTAAGTTGAGATTCGCTCTTTCGCCCTTTCACTCTTTTAACTCCATGAAAACATACGCACGTGCCCTTACCATTGCAGGCTCGGATAGTGGCGGAGGAGCCGGTATTCAAGCCGACCTCAAAACGTTTGCCGCACTAGGCTGCTACGGCATGTCGGTGATTACCGCGCTGACCGCCCAGAATACGAAGGCCGTTACGGGTATTATGCCGGTATCCCCAGCGTTCATTGACGAACAGATGAAAGCGGTATTGAGCGACATTGGTGTCGATGCCGTAAAGATTGGCATGCTGCACTCGGCCGAAGTCATTGAACAGGTGGCCAAAACACTGGTCGAGTTTGGGGTAAAAACCATCGTGCTCGACCCCGTTATGGTGGCTAAAAGTGGGGATAAACTTTTGCTGGACGAGGCCGTCGACGCGCTCAAGACGCACCTTTTGCCCATCGCGTCCATGATTACGCCTAATCTGCCCGAAGCCAGCGTATTGCTCGGTCGCCCGGTCGAGACACTGGCCGATATGCAGCAGGCCGCCATTGATTTGGCAATGCTCTGTCCGGGGGCCATACTCATGAAAGGCGGTCACTTAACGACAGACGAAAGCACCGATTTGCTCTATATATCTGCGCGTGAACAGCACTCGTTTCCAACAGTCCGTATACAGACGGGTAACTCGCATGGAACGGGCTGTACGCTCTCATCGGCTATTGCCGCCGGGCTGGCTCGGGGGTTATCGGTTGTCGATGCCGTGACGGAGGCTAAAGACTATTTGACTCAGGCCCTTCGCACAGGTGCTGTTTATAAACTCGGGCACGGACACGGACCGGTCCACCATTTTTTCAACGTCTGGCAGTAAATCAATATGACATTCACAGACCAACTCTGGCAGGACATCAGCCCCACCTACGAGGCTATCCTGACTCACGGTTTTGTAAACGAACTACAAACTGGTAATCTGCCCTCGCCCACCTTTCAGTATTACATTCAGCAGGACGCACTTTATTTGACGGACTTCAGCCGGGCACTGAATCAACTAGCCGCGCGGGCCACCACGCCCGACGATATGCTGACTTTCACGCTCTTTGCCCAGAATGCCATTCTGGTAGAGCGAGCTCTGCACGAGACGTATTTTTCGCTGTATGATATCCAGCCCGAAACGGCGAAAATGCCCGCCTGTTTCGCCTATACAAACTACTTGTTAGCGACCACCTCGCTTCAATCCATTGCAGTAGGTGCGGCTGCGGTGCTGCCCTGTTTCTGGATCTATCGGCAGGTGGGCAAACACATTTACGAGCGGGCCATTCAGGAAAATCCCTACCGAAGCTGGATCGATACCTACGCGGGCGACGCCTTCGACCAGTCGGTGAATCAAATGCTGGCCCTGACCGATAAATATGCCGAAACAGCAGGTGCGCTGGAGTTAGCCCAGATGCGGGAAGCATTTAGGGTGTCGAGTAGGCTGGAATGGTATTTCTGGAATGACGCTTACACACAAAATCGCTGGCTTGTCTGAGCTTTCTAACAACGGATAGTACACAGAGCGACACACCCCGACTGGTCATCCGTTCATAATCCTCATCGACAGCATGGCGCTGGTTTGTTCTAACCATTCAATAAGGAAAGACATTTTCCAGACATCATAAAAAGAGGTTTACCCAAACAGGTTGTTAGCCATTAACAAGTTACCATCTAACAACTCAACTCAATCGGTATGGACAGTATCAATCGGCAGCAACCCGAAAAGAATCATGAAGACTTGATCGGCAGCGAGGCCGGGAAGAAAATAAAAGAACTGGTCGACAAGAACAGTACCTGCTTTTTCTGCACAAAAATCACCGCTGGAGAACCCTTGACAACAAGGCCTATGTCGGTACAGAAGGTCGATGAAATGGGAAACTTCTGGTTTTTGAGCGCCAATGACAGCCATAAAAATGCAGCCATTCAGACCGACAACAAGGTTCAGCTCCTGTTTCAGGGATCAGAGTATTCCGATTTTCTGAGTGTATACGGTGAGGCTACCATATCGACAGATAAGGCGCTCATCAAAGAGCTTTGGGAGCCTATTTTGAAAACATGGTTTACTGAAGGTGAGGATGACCCACGTATCACGGTCATAAAAGTAGATACCCTCGAAGCCTATTATTGGGACAACAAACACGGCGATGCGGTGGCGTTCGTCAAAATGGCCGCTGGTGCCATTCTGGGAAAAACGCTGGACGATTCTATTGAAGGCAAGCTGATTGTATAAAAGGGCAATACGGATACGAACCCAGGCCGTCAGGTTCGTATCCGTATTGATACCAGCTCTACTCGCGCCGAATGGCTTCGACAGGATCAAGACGGGCGGCTCGCATAGCCGGGTAAGTTCCGAAAACAACACCGATCAGCATGGCGATGACCATAATGATGATGAATGTATTCCAGGTATAGGCCATCTGAAAAGGGACATCGATGAGCGCTTTTACAATGGGTACGAACGCGAGCGTACTTAATAGTCCCAGCCCCAATCCAAGCAAACTGCCGAAGGTCGAAATTGTGATGGACTCCGACAGGAACTGCCACAAAATATCCTGCCGTTTTGCGCCGAGGGCTTTGCGCACGCCGATTTCAACCGTACGTTCCGATACGGAAATCAGCAGTACGTTCATGACGCCAATGCCGCCAACCAGCACCGAAATACCGACGATCATGCCCATGATCAGACGAAACAGAAGGAACCCTTTGGCCACCTGACTAACGCGCTGTTCGTTGGTAATAATTGAGAAATCGGCCAGTTTGGTTTTCATATTGACAGTCAGCCAGTTCTCAATCTGCTTTTTCAGCTCCGGTACATCTTCAACGTTCCCGGCCTCAATGATGCCCATGGGTGGAGTAGCTTTTAACACACTATCGGGCAATAAAGTGATTGGCATCAGCAACTGACCAACTTTAGCATCTTTGTCAGCTGAAATTCCGATGACGGTCAGTACCATGCCTTTATAAACAATCTGCTGATTAATCGCCGTTTTCTCCGGCTTCTTCCCAACCAACTGCTTCGCCAGTCGTTGATTGATAAAGGCGACATTTCGTCTGGCTGTCAGGTCCGCTTCACTAAAGGCAGTGCCGTAGATAATGGTTATGTCTGGGTGAGTTGGCAGGCCCAGACCGGTAACGATCGTGCCAATGGGGCGGTTATCGGCTTTTTTGGTAATCTCCGCATTCTGCCGACTGTATAGATAGCCCGCTGCCGGTTTTGTCAGGGCCGACCGCAGTTTCACAAAGGAGTCGTAGTTTAAATAGGCGTAGGTCTGTTTTTTTACCCCTACATCGTTCACGGATTTGTACAGATTGGGCTGCAATAAAATAGCTTTCAGTGACGTCGTTTTCGTGATTTGCTCCTGAGCATATTGCTCCATGCCATCAATCAACGACAGCATGGCCACCAACGCAGCCACGCCAATCACGATACCTAGTATTGACAAAATGGTATGGAAGAAGCGCGACCGAATATTTTGTAAAGCTGTCGCAAACGAAATCAGGATTTTCTTGCCCATAACCAGTGTAGTCATCGTGTAGAACGGGCAAAATAAGACGCTTTCCCAACTGAATGCGACACTTATGTGATAAGAGGTTTACCGTGTTACCGTTCTACGCCAAACTACGAAAGCTGTCTGACAAAGTCAGTATGATCCCAGTTGATGTTCAGGTGTGTAATCCGGTCGGCATTATCAAATTGAAACACGAAGACATGGTCGCTGTTAAAGGTTTTTCCTTTGCTGACAAGCCCCATAAACTCTTTCTCCTGCGTACCATAAATAGCCACCCGGCACAAAACCGTATCGCCCTCGGCAGTCAGGGTATCAACGGTGTTGTCGAGATTCGGAAAGCAATCGATAAGCAACTGCCAGACAGCCTTACCAAACTCCCAGAAAGTCCCCTTACCATCGTTGCCCAATGGCTGGAAGTGAACCGTTGCATCGGCAGTAGCCAGGCCAATCATCCGGGCCGTGTCGAGGTCGCTGTATGCGTCAAAAAAAGCAAGGCAAGCGCCCTTACGGGTTACTTCGGATACGGATTCCTGATTGATCGTTTTCATATGTTTAGCGAGATTAATGAGAAGAAGTAGGATAACCGGAATCGGCTTTTACCTTGCGAATCTGCCGTAGATGGCGGTCGACGTGGCCCCACTGAAAAATATAGACCTGATGCATGTTTCTGGGGCTATCGGTGCCGGCAAGCTCAAATTGCGCCCGCATATCGGCCCCTGTTTTTCCGACAAAGGCGATGGTTTGTTCACGTAGTTTAAGAAAAAAAGCCAGGTTATTTTTCCCCTCGATAAAGCCGGTTGGCCGCGAAAAATCAGGCGATACGTGTGGACTATCTTCCATAATCCAGGTAGCGTAAAAGCTATCGGGCTTGCTGGTCTGGTTGAGTTCGGGCTGTGGCTTACTGCGGCTGCCCATGCTTACTTCCCGCGCCCAGATAATTTCCCAGAGGGCAAGGTGTTCAACAATTTCGCCAATGTTCCAGCGGTCGGGTGACTCTTTGAATTTCCACTGGGCAGGTGTCAGGTTTTGCGTTTCCTGCACAATCAAATCGCGGGTTCGGCGCAGGTTGTCGAGGGTGTACTGTCGGTCGGTTTCGGTCCAGAGTTTAGCCAGGCTTGTTGTTTGGGCCAGTAAAGGGCTGGTTAGCAGCCATAATAGACAGAGGGTGTGATAGCGTTGCATAAGAGTTTGATTAGTAAGCCAAAACTATCTCCTCATCAGCAGTACTACTTGTAAAAATGCGACATTTTCAACCTATCAGCGCTCAGGTGGTCAGATAATTAGCCAGTTCGACATTATTCCGCACGTAAGCCGATGGATTCTTGCCGGTAAACTCCGTGAACTCTTTGATAAAATGGGATTGATCGTAGTAACCACAGCGAAAAACGAGATCCTGCCAATCGGCAATTTGCCAGGATTGTGAGGCCAGTTGCGCGCATAAATAGCTAATACGTCGAATTCGGGCGTAGTATTTAGGGCTTACGCCAACCCGTTGTAGAAACTTACGCTCAAACTGCCGCCGACAAAGAAAGGCGTCAT
This sequence comes from Spirosoma pollinicola, assembly GCF_002831565.1. NCBI lineage: Bacteria > Pseudomonadati > Bacteroidota > Cytophagia > Cytophagales > Cytophagaceae > Spirosoma > Spirosoma pollinicola. The sequence goes on from NZ_CP025096.1 coordinate 2,073,048, forward strand.
CAACCAGCGCATTTATGTTGATAATACCCCGGTGAGCCACAATCTGATTGGCCGAATGGTCGATGCGGTCGGGAAGTAGATTCCGTTTAAGTAGCTGGAACGACAGAAACTGATCCAGAATAGCCACACGGGCCGGGTAGTCGGGGGCTTCGGCAAGCTGCTCGGTCAGAAACTGCACCGAGTTCCCCAGTGCATCGGCAAGTGCCACGCGTTCATTGGCAAACTCAACCATGGGCAACCCGAACAAACTGCTGATCCCCGCTGGCTGAAACACGATACCGACCATATGAATCGCTCCGGACAGATACAGCCGGTACTGGCGAGTAGCCTGACCCGTCAGAAACGCTTCCGGTACGACCTGGAAGGGATTCCGCAGGCTGGCTTCAACTCTGTAAGGGGTTCCTAGATTAAACACGAACGAGCCAAATCCAGTTGGCGGTGATTCGATCTGGAGGGAATCGCTAGCTGATCCCGATGAAGGATCGACGCTATGTTCCCAAACATAATAACAGGCCACATACGGGGTCAGGTGAGCACTGGGTTGATATTTTTTGTAGAACATAACAGCGTCTGCATTGATCGAACAAATAGGCTTGTCCCCTTTCAAAACCTAAACCATAGTTTCCCGGAGTAGCTTTTAAAATAACCAATATAGCGGATACTTACCTGTAGGTCAACTTAGATTAGCCACCGGTATACGTTCGGCCGTTTAACCGCTCAGACACGACTAGTTCAATCTGGTAGTCAAACAAGCGGGCTGGTTTCCGGAACGCAGTTGCGACACTACATGCTCACCCAAAACACAGTTCCCAGAGCGCGTTCAGCGTAGCTTACCGAACAAAAACAAACAGAGCAGTGGAATGAACAGTCCAAGAAAATGATGAGCCGTAGTCAACCCTTCAGACACAGGAAATTTTTATAGATAGGTTGGATAAAAACCCATCGTAGTGATGATCAGGAGAGCGACGAAGAAGTAGCCAACGCGGTTTTGGAGCGCTTTTTCCATGAGCTATTTTATTTGGAGACTAGTGGAGCCGTATGCACAGACCAGAACCTGCCAGCCATCGAAGCGCGGGCAGTTACTACCAGTTCGTATAAAAGCAGACTTGTCCTTAAAAAAAGATACTGGCAAAGGTTTTGGCGAATGAGAGCCACCAGCCCGATGTCTGGAATAGCCAGCAGAGCAGGTTCAGGCCGATGACGAGAAAAATGACCAAAAATGGAATTGGGCTTTTCCGATTCCGGATATCCAGCAACAGAAATACCAATGCGATCAGCGTAGACAGGGCGAGGACGAACATAACAGAGATCGGAAAGGGAACACCGCCAAAAATGATTAACGCCCGGCCCAAACCCGGTCCAATCATAAGCAGTGACGTAGCAATCATGTACCGCATATGCGCGGCTGCCTGTTTTTGATACACGAAGGCAAGTAAAGCAAACAGGGCGAAGGTTAAAATAGTCGGGATGTCCAACGACAATTGCGCCAACACCTCGTTTTCGGGACGATGGGCGGTTTCGCGGAGATACACCATCCGGCTTACTTCCAGAATGGAAAAGCAAACCAGCGGGGCCAGCACGTAACCTATTTTACCAAGAGCCCGGTGCCAGTCATACTTCCCGTATTTTATGAGAAAAGGCTGCACGATGAGCATAAAAAACCAGGCCATGAGCGTGGCCCCATGAACGTGCTGCTCCCAGCGAAATCCCTTGAATGAAGGAAAGAAAACTGTGTAGGTTTGATGAAATCCGATGAGGGCAAATATCCAGATCAGGATGAAAAAATAGCCGATATTTTTGTACGAATTCTCCATGATTGACAATGAGTTGGATGTGAATGATGGGTTGATTTGATCGAGAAAGACCAATTCGTGGGGTAGCTATCAGCTCAAGATTGCAAGAGCAACAGTCAGGAATGGGTATCTCACCGAACGATCTATTTTGTTCATATCTGGTTTGTCGTACAAACCTGCGAGTAAGGAAACGGCCTTGCAACCAGCCTTGCGTGAACGGTAGGTTTTTTGAGTGAACGGCAAGTTATATTGAGCAACTGAGCAACCGAGCGTACCGATAAAGGCATTGTCGTCAAAGCCGGGCAAAGTCCGCTTCGGGGAGAAGACTGAACTCGGTGGCACCAGCCCAAACTACTCTCCGTGAACTTTCCCGGCAGGAAAGTCAGGCACCCAAACGGATATTCGGCATTGTGTAGACGTAATTGATTACAGCATTTGCACCAGTTGGATATGATTACCGCATGTATCGTCCAGGACAACGAGTTTAACCGGGCCCATTTGAGTAGGCGGCATACTGAACGAAACCCCCAGCGTTGTCAGTCGTTCGTACTCTTTATCCACATCCCCGACTGTAAACATAGTCAGGGGGATGCCAGCGTCAAAAAGGGCTTTCTGATAGGTTTGAGCCGGAGCAAAACTCATGGGCTCCAATAGTAGCTCAACACCGTCCTGTTCGTCTTTTGATACAACCGTCAGCCATTTATGTTCGCCCATCGGAATGTCGGTCTTCTTTACGAAGCCCAGAATCGTTGTGTAAAAGGCAAGGGCTTTGGCCTGGTCATCGACCATGACGCTGGTGAGTTTAATTTTCATTCGATGTTGTTTAGCCGATTGGACAACAAATCTCCGAACGGATTCCCGATTCCACGTCTCGAAAATTGCTTTTTTCGACTTCTGTAACCGGAGGGTGTCATTCCTGTCGACTTTTTAAAGAGCGCACTAAACGATGTAACGCTGTCAAATCCAACAGCATAACATACACCGGTTACGCTATCGTCGGTTTGCAGAAGTTGTTTGGCCTTTTCAATCCGCACCGTCGTCAGGTATTGATTTGGCGTTCGGCCGTAAAGCGATTTAAAACACCGAATGAAGTGAAATTTTGAATAGAAGGCCACTTCGGCAATTCTGTCAAGATCAATAGATTCGGCAAAATTGCTATCAATGAATTGTTTTGACTTGATTATCTGCCGGGTCAACTGCTCCTTTGGATAATGATCCTGCTTGATTTGCCGTACTGTTTCAGCGTAAAAAGTCATGGTTAATCAACGGATATACATTTGATTTTTTTGTCATGCTGACGCAGCCGGGCGGCCGGAGCCGAAGCATGACAAAAGCAACTATTCTTAATACTCTAGACTATTTGTACTTGAGTATTTATTTGAATAAGGCCGATGTGACGTTAACAGGTACGTGAATTAGGTAATAAAAACTAGCCTATTCATACCGATCTCCTTTGGCAATAGCCGCCAATTTTTTAGGAGCAACCTCACAATAAGCCATTGTCAGGGCGTCGATTAGGGTCTCATCAAGCACATTGACCAAATTAATGAGTGTCCACCCCTGCTTACCCCACTTGTTGGGAACAGGATAAATAACAGAGCTATCGAAGCTGCAAAAAGCATCCTGATCAAGTTCTGACAACTTCACACACACCCGATTATACGGCCCGTTATAGGTCGCAAATACCTTTTTGCCGACTTTAAACGACCGCTTTTCAAAATGAGGTTGCTCGGTCGTTTCAGGAAACGATAAGGCGATTTGTCGGATTCTTTCTAAATCGACCATATTGGTTTATTACAAATTCTACTGCTAACGCTCGTATATAGGCGGATGAGACCGCCCCATAGGCGAATTAGGCGCTGCATTGTTAGACTACGGATACGCGGAGGACCATCCCACGCTACATCCAACAAAATCTCAACTTTCACCGATGCTATCTTTCGCCAGCATCTGTTTTTTTTGGGAAGCAAAACTCAACCCTATTCTTTCAGCAAAAGCGATGGACAATCAAGACCTAATCAACCGAGCCTACAACGCCTTCAACACCCGGGATATTGACGGCGTATTAGAACTCATGCATTCGGATGTACAATGGCCCAACGGCTGGGAGGGCGGTTATGTACATGGACATGATGAAGTTCGAACCTACTGGACCCGGCAATGGCAGGAAATTGATCCGGAAGTAACGCCCGTTTCGGTTCGGTCAATGCCCACTGGCCAAATCGAAGTGATCGTTCATCAACTGATCCACGACAAAAAAGGAAATATCGTGACAGATGGTCTTATCAAACACGTATACACATTCGATGCAGGTAAAATCAAACGGATGGATATCCAATGACCAGACCACATATTTTTGACGTAACAATAAAATAGACACAACACCCTTACAATCAATTGTTTACAATTAATCTTTTGTCATCCTGACGGCAGGAGGGATCTTCGGCAAGTTGGAGCACTTCGTCTCGTCCGAAGATCCCTCCTGCCGTCAGGATGACAAAAAATATGCCTTTTCAGGACAGAGTATAGCCATAATTTACACCACATAAGGCGTAAGCATAACAGCAGACCTGCTTTATTTTTCCAGCAAAGCCTGTATCGCTTTTATGATGTCGGCCTTTTTCTCGTGGGCATTGTTGCAGAGCACAATAATTGTTTTATCGGCGTCGATGTAGCGCATGATCTGGGTTTTGTAGCCGGGATTGTCGCCGTCGTGCCAGACAAGACGGCCGAGCTTAGGGCTTTGTGCCAACTCCCACCCAAAGCCGTATTGTGACAAGGAGCCATCGTTGAGTTTGGCCGGGGTAAAAGCGTCTCTCAACGTTTGCTGACTAACCAGTTGATCGGAGTAAAGTGCGCGGTCCCACTTCAACAAATCCTCGACGGTGGAGCTGATTCGACCAGGGCCTTTGCGGTTGCCCAGCCAGATGGCATAGTTAAATTCGGGAAAGGAATCGGCCTGGACGTAGCGTTTTTTCTCAGGTACATAAATATGACCCCAGGCCACGTCGGGTAGTTTTAGTTTCTCCTCGCGGGTACGGATGCCCGTATGCGTCATGCCGACGGAGTTAAAAATGTGCGTCTGGCAAAACTGGATAAAATCCTGTCCTGATGCCCGTTCGGCAATGCTCGCCAGCAACATATAGCCTGTGTTGCTGTAAGTGTATTTTGCTCCCGGCTCAAATAGTTTAGCAGGATGATACTTGATGAGATAAGCAATGTTGTCGGCGTTGTTCGCGACTTTGCTTTTGTCCCAATGCTGGTCCATTACGTCCTGATAATCGGGCAGACCCGATGTGTGGTTGAGCAGGTGCCGGATGGTAATACCCGGATAGGGCAAGTTGGAAATGTATTTATCAATCCGATCATCGTATGCCAGTTTACCCGCCTGTTTCAGCATCATAATCGTCATGGCCGTAAACTGTTTTGATACGGATGCCAGTTCGAAAATAGAGGACGTTGTTAGGGGCGTTTTTGTCTCGAAACGTTTGTAGCCAAATGCCTTTTCGTAGACGGGCTTGCCCCCTTCGGCGATGAGCACCACACCACTGAAGTCGGGGGTTTGGGCAATGAGTTTGTCGAGTTCAGCGGGTAGTGATTGCTGGGCGCTGGTGGGTAGAGGAATTAACAAGACAGCAAGAAATAAGTAGACAAGCAAATGGATTTTCATATAGGAGTAGGTTGTGCTCAGTTTATTCAGGTTGAATTATTTCACAATGCGATTTAAGCTGAATGTAGTAAAAGTACCGAATGCCCCATAAATTTAGGCGATTGAAAGTCCTGTAGCAGCTAAATCTGTATTTCCCGTTCACTATTTGTGCCTACTCATCAACCAGAACTCCGAACCGTCAATGTAACGCGCTATGCTAAACCTTTGCGGGAAGGTGGCTCGTTGCCCGCTCTTGTGGAGGCCGACGACGATTTTTTATACGTTCTCAAGTTTCGCGGGGCCGGGCAAGGTGCCAAAGCCCTGATTGCCGAGTTGATAGCCGGTGAAATTGCCCGTTTGCTGGGTCTGCGAATACCCGAAATCGTGTTCGTTACACTCGATGAAGCCTTTGGCCGCACTGAGCCCGACGAAGAAATCCAGGATTTACTCCGCGCCAGCGAAGGGCTGAATCTGGGTCTGCACTACCTGTCGGGCTCGATTACGTTCGACCCACTGGTAACCACCGTCGAGGCCAAACTTGCCTCGCAAATCGTGTGGCTGGATTGCCTCGTAACGAATGTAGACCGCACGGCCCGCAACACAAATATGCTCATCTGGCATAAAGAATTGTGGCTGATCGACCACGGCGCGTCGCTCTATTTTCATCACTCCTGGGATAATTGGGAAGCGCAGAGCCAGCGACCATTCGTACAGGTCAAAGACCACGTATTGCTGCCTCAGGCATCTGAACTTAGAGCAGTCGATACCGAGTATCACGCGATTCTCACACCCGAACGAATCCAGGCTATTGTGTCGCTAATTCCCGACGAATGGCTGACGAACGAATCGACCCCGGAGTCGGCCGATGAGCAGCGACAGGTGTACGCCCGGTTTTTAGAGGCCCGGTTGGCCTCGTCAGAAATTTTCGTAAACGCAGCAATCGACGCCCGACATGCACTTATTTGAATACGCTGTTATCCGCGTCATGCCACGTGTCGAACGCGAAGAGTTTCTTAACGTCGGCGTCATCTTGTACTGTGCATCGCAGGGCTTTTTGAAAACGATGTATACCCTGAACGAGAGTCGATTGTGTTCATTTTCAAGCGAAATCGACTGTCAGGAATTACAGGAACGTCTGCTTGCCTTCGAGCGAATTTGTGCGGGGCGTAAAGAAGGCGGCACCATTGGCCAATTGCCCATTTCGGGTCGTTTCCGCTGGCTCACGGCCACCCGAAGCACCGTCGTGCAAACGTCGCCCGTTCATCCGGGTTTGTGCAACGATCCCGAAGAAACGCTCAGAAAATTGTTTGAGCAGTTGGTTCTGTAGCTTATGTAACGCGGACATCCTGTCCGCATAGCCATCAGCTAACCTGTAACAATTTTGGCTATGCGGACAGGATGTCCGCGCTACTTACTGTACGACTATGCACCCATTCACAAAGTATCTGCTCAATCTTCTCCTATTACTTTCAGCAACCGCCTTTGCTCAACCGCGAACGGACGATTTTCTCAAAAACTTACTTTCTAAAAATACCCACCCCGTTTTTCAGCAGGTTGTCAATCACCCGGACGCGTATCGGTTGCAGATTATTTACACGAAAATTGATCGGGACAAGAACAACACGCCCTCCTTCACGAACTACTATTTTAATGTCGACAGCACCAACTACTTCAACCCGGCATCGACGGTGAAGCTGCCGCTGGCACTGCTATCACTGGATAAACTGAACAGCCTGAAAAATCCGAAGCTGACGAAGTTTACGGCTATGCAGTTCGACAGTGCGTATAGCGGGCAAACGAAAGAGTGGACAGATAAGACCGCGCAGAGTGGCTATCCTTCCATAGCTCACCTCATCAAAAAAGCTTTTCTGGTGAGCGAGAATGACCCTTACAGCCGTATGTATGAGTTTGTCGGTCAGGAAAACATCAACCGAAATTTGCATGCCAAAGGCTATCTGGATACGCGTATTACACACCGGTTTGTGCGAATGACAGGCGAAGAAAATCGCCATACCAATCCGGTGCGCTTTATTCAGGAAGATGGAAAATTGATTTATGCACAGGCTGCAGCTTACAACAAAGACCCGTTTGATTTCTCCCGGACAGCCAGACTCGGCAACGGGTATTACACCAAAGACAGCCTGATTCATGAGCCGTTCAACTTCACCGAACGGAATAAATTTCCACTGGAAAGCTTTCAGCAGGTACTGCAGTCGGTGATGTTTCCGCTCTCGGTTCCGGCGAAACAACGGTTCAACCTCACCACTGACGATTATCAGTTTCTGCGTCAATACCTGTCGCAATTGCCCGGCGAAACCAATTTCCCTAAATACGATGCCAGCCAGTATTACGACACTTATGTAAAGTTCTTTTTCATGGATAGCCTGCACCACCAATTACCCAAAGGTGTTCGGGTATTCAATAAAGTGGGATGGGCGTATGGCTTTCTGACGGATGCCTCATACGTGGTCGACTTCACCAACAAAGTCGAGTATATGCTAACCGCAACACTTTATGCGAATAGTGATGGTATCCTGAATGACGACAAGTACGAATATGAATCGGTAGGGCACCCATTTCTATACCAGCTGGGCCAAACCATTTATCAGCACGAATTGAAACGCAAACGCACGTACACACCCAACCTGAGTCAATTCAAAATCTCCTACGAAAAACGAGTGAATGACAACCGGCCAATAGTAAAAGATGTCGATAATTGAGATCTGATTACACTGGCGCGGGTTGGTTCAGGCTGGCGCGGGTATTTACCCGTGCCTGTTTATAAAGTCAGTATTCACTGACGCAAGCGAACCGGGGCGCCGGACCGGCTTGCTATATAAATAGGCACGGGTAAATACCCGCGCCAGCCTGAATCAACCCGCACCATTTTACTAAAAAATCCGCTAATTTACAGGCAACAAATTCCTTATCCTCAAACCTTTAGCTGTATGACGTTTATCTCTAAATTCAGGGCGACGGTTTTACTGTTTGCACTCACTATCGTTTCGCTATATGCGCAAACAGGCACCAGACAAGCGCCCCCGCTACTGGCTGCAGCCGCTCCCGAAACCGTTGGATTTTCATCTGAACGACTCAACCGTATCGACGGACTAATTCAATCGTACATCGACAAAAAAGCGTTTCCCGGTGTAACCGCTATCGTGGTGCGCAATGGCAAGATCGTTTATCATAAAGCCTTCGGCACGTCAGATCTGGCGGTAAACAAACCGTTGGCGAAAGATGCGATTTACCGCATTGCCTCCATGACAAAGGCCATTACATCGCTGGCCGTTATGATGCTCCACGAAGAAGGTAAAATCATGCTCGATGACCCGATCAGCAAATACATTCCCGAGTTTGCCAAGCCAGTGGTTCTCGACAAGTTCAACGACAAAGACAGCACCTATACCACCATTCCGGCCAAGCGGGAAATTACCATTCGGCATTTACTGACCCACATGTCGGGACTCAATTACAACGTCATTGCCAGCGATCCACACATGCGGATCATTTATACAAAAGCTGGCATTATCGATGCCTTCACGACCCAGAATGTCAAAATTGGGGATGCGGTGAAGATATTGGCCAAACTTCCTCTCAATCACCAGCCCGGCGAAAAATGGACCTATGGATTGAGTATTGACGTGTTGGGCGCTTTAGTGGAAGTCGTTTCGGGTATGCCGCTGGACCAGTTTTTCCAGAAACGCATCTTCGAGCCGCTGGGTATGAAAGATACCTATTTCTATTTGCCTGACTCGAAAAAAGAACGTTTGGTAGCCTTGTATTCCGAAGACAAAGACAAAAATCTGGTCAAAACGGCAACAATAAAAAGCCTGCCTACCGATCCTGATTTCCCGATTGTTGGGGCAAAAGCTTATTTCTCCGGTGGGGGTGGTTTGTCGAGTACGGCTTATGATTACGCTATTTTTTTGCAGATGTTGCTCAATGACGGCGTCTATAATGGCAAGCGTTTCCTCAGCCGTAAAAGCGTTGATCTGTTCACTAACTCGAACCAGACCGGCACACTTTTCCCCGATCCACACGGTTATTTTAGCCTGGGGTTTGCGGTCACTAATGAAAAGGGACATACGAAAGACCTGAGTAGTGTAGGTACGTTTTCGTGGGGTGGCGCCTTCAGCACGGATTACTTCGCCGACCCGAAAGAAAAAATCTGTGCTGTCCTGATGAAGCAAATGTGGGGAACAAGCTATGGTGGAGAGCTTGACGATAAATTCGGCATGATGATCTATCAGGCACTGGACGATCAGGAAGCCGTTGAAACAGAACCTGTACGTCCGTAGTAACGCCAACCAAAAAAGCTGCGGGGCAATCTGACTAACATCAGATTGCCCCGCAGCTTTTTATAAATCGTGTAGTTGACTTTTACCGTTCAGGAAACGTTTCTACCTGACCCGACAAATCCTGTATAGCTTCCTGCAATTGATTCCGACTCAGCATAATATCCATTTCCAACGGAAAATCAGGGTATTCGTGCCAGGATGGCGTCAAATCGTGTCCTAACTGAATCTGTAACCGATACTTATCATTAGGCAATGCCTTGGCATCCATACTTAAACCCGGCTCCGAAAACGTCAGGGCAACATGATTAGTGGCCTTATTCCAGAGTGACCGTAATCCAACAAGCAACCGTTTAACTTCCCACGTATGCAAGCGCGCTAGCTGTGTATCAGCCTTCTGTCCCCAAAGCGTGGAAAACTGGCATTGAAGCCGGTTTCGATCCCGCCAGGTAGTTGTAGTCTTACCATACCCCAAAATGGCTAGTTCGAATGAGCCAGGTGAATCGGAAGAGGATACAAATTTCATAGTATGTATAATTTAGGGAGCTATTGTATTGTCTACTTAACAAATATACTAAATATGTTGTTTATTTTTTCCAACAAAATCCGTTATTTACTATGTAACCTTGGGATTCTATGCAATGGGAAAACAAAGCATCATCGTAAGTTCATAGTCCACAAACCTATTGGCTTAGTCACTTTCCTTATCTTTGCGCCAGAAAGAACACTCAAACTAATCATTTCAGATAAATGGCAAACGTGCTCATTATTGGAGCCGGTGGAGTTGGCAGCGTTGTCGCGCATAAATGCGCCATGAACAGCGATGTCTTCACAACGATTATGCTGGCCAGCCGCACTAAATCCAAGTGCGACCGTATTGCGGCCGAAATTCAGGAAATGCACGGTATAACCGTTCAAACCGCGCAGGTAGATGCCGATGTTGTGGCCGAAATGGTCGCGCTTATCCGGGCATTCAAGCCCGTGCTGGTTATAAACGTTGCCCTCCCCTACCAGGATTTACCCATTATGGACGCCTGCCTAGAAGCCGGTGTACACTATATGGATACGGCTAACTACGAACCTAAAGATGTAGCCAAGTTTGAGTATAGCTGGCAGTGGGCCTATAAAGAGCGCTTTGAACAAGCGGGTTTGATGGCTCTCCTGGGTTGCGGTTTCGATCCGGGGGCTACGCAGGTCTTTACAGCCTACGCTAATAGGCACTACTTCGACCGGATGGACTACCTGGATATCGTAGACTGTAATGCAGGGAATCACGGCAAAGCATTTGCCACGAACTTCAACCCGGAAATCAACATTCGCGAAATTACCCAACCCGGCCGCTATTGGGAAAATGGCGAATGGATTGAAATTCCGGCCATGAGCATTCATAAACCGATTGCCTACCCGGAAATCGGCGAGCGCGAATCGTATGTGCTTTACCACGAAGAACTGGAATCCCTCGTTAAAAACTTTCCAACGCTGAAGCGTGCCAGATTCTGGATGACCTTCGGGCAGGCCTATCTGACTCACTTAGAAGTGCTTCAGAATGTGGGCATGACGCGTATCGACAAGGTTAAATTTCAGGGCATGGACGTTATCCCGCTCGAATTCCTGAAAGCGGTGCTCCCCGCTCCCGATTCGCTCGGCGAGAATTACACGGGGCAAACCAGTATCGGCTGTCAGATCAAAGGCGTGAAAGACGGCGAAGAACGTACCTATTTCATCTGGAATAACTGTGACCACGCCGAAACCTATCGCGAAGTGCGCGGACAGGCGGTTAGCTACACAACGGGCGTTCCGGCCATGATTGGCGCTATGCTGATGCTTACAGGCGTTTGGATGAAACCCGGTGTGTGGAATTGCGAAGAACTGGACCCCGATCCATTTATCGTACAGATGAACAAGCAGGGTTTAACCGTTCAGGAACGTATTAACATTCCATTACCCCACGACTATCCAGAGGCTTAACTATAATTTGTTAAAATTGAAATCCCGCTAACGTAAGACGGCGGGATTTCAGTTAGTTAGCCAACCAGTAAGATCCACCGAACCTTATTAGTATTGTTGCAACGGGTCAGCTTTGCCAGATGAAGTTTTGTATCAAGGATAAGGCAGCCATCCTGATTAATGCCATGTTGAACAGACCACAGGGCAGGCGTGCACCTAAGGTTAATTCACACGAGTTATTTCTTATTGTTTTTGTAAGTATTCGAAATTTTCAATTAACTAAGTAGCTGATAATCAGAAGCTAAACAACTCTACTGGAGCTAGTCCGGGAAAATAGAGCCAATTAACTGTTCCATTTTTTGGTACTCCTTGCCAGCAGATGCCTGAACGGCTTGCACATATTCGTCAAACCGACCATCCGCAATTTCACCATATAACAGAGGTGCAAACCCCTGTTATATGGCCATAAGGTTTGCCAGAACCCGAGCGGTTCGTCCATTCCCCTCCCTGAACGGATGAATAAACAGGAATTCGCCATGAACACTCGCCACATCCTTAATCAGGCTGTTTTTATCAGCGTAGCTATTGGGTAAAGCCGCGAGAATTTCCTCCTCAAAGGCTTTCATAGTTTCGGGTAAAAATCGAGCCGAAGCAAACGGAAACCCTCCCTTTGAGATATTGACATCCCTATATTTACCGGCAAAAGCATACAGGTGAGCTAACGACAACTTATGTAGTTTGAGAATATAGGCAGTATTGAATTTGGTTCGGTTCGTTAGCCGCTCGGTTAGGTATATTTCTGCCCGTAAAAACCCATCAAACTCAGCCAGACCAATTTCTTCAGCCGATTTTAACCCAAGAAGGTTTGGTAATACTTCGTTGTGGTTTCCTGCGGGAGTCATAGTTCATAAAGGGATAGAGGCTAAACTGTAAATAATTCTTGAGCGACCCCACTTACATCAACACACCCTGGAATACTTCATCAAGTCGGGATACGGGTTTGATATTAATTTTATAGCCTTTCGTATCCAGCCCTTTTAAATTATACTTGGAGATAAACATTTGTTTGAAACCCAGTTTTTCGGCTTCGGCAATGCGGGATTCGATCCGGCTTACTGCCCGCACCTCGCCCCCTAGCCCAACCTCGGCAGCAAAAACGATGGATGGCGGAATGGCAATGTCTTCGTAACTAGACACAATGGCAGCACAAACGGCTAAGTCGATGGCCGGGTCTTCGACACGCAAACCACCAGCAATGTTCAGAAATACATCCTGCTGACCAAGCCGGAAGCCCCCGCGTTTCTCTAATACGGCAAGCAACATATTCAGCCGCTTGGCATCGAAACCGGTGCTGCTTCGTTGGGGTGTACCATAGGTAGCCACGCTCACTAAAGCCTGACTCTCAATCAATAGCGGCCGGTTTCCTTCCAGCATCGATCCGATAGTAACGCCACTCAGGGCTTCGTCGCGCTGAGAGATCAGGATTTCGGAAGGGTTAGTTACCTGCCGGAGTCCCGAACCGAGCATTTCGTAAATACCGAGCTCGTCGGTACTGCCAAAACGGTTTTTGTTGGTTCGTAGAATCCGGTAAGTCGTATGCCGATCACCTTCAAACGTCAGCACCGTATCGACCATGTGTTCCAGCACTTTAGGACCCGCCAGTGTGCCCTCTTTGGTGATGTGGCCAATCATGAACACAGGTACGCCACTTTCTTTGGCATACTTCATAAACTCGGCCGCACATTCGCGCACTTGCGAAACACTGCCCGCTCCCGATTCCACCAATGACGACTGCATGGTTTGAATCGAGTCGATGATCAGGATTTCCGGCTCGAAATGTTCCACTACCCGAAAGATGTTCTGGGTAGATGTTTCGGTCATAACGTGGCAATCGCTGGTGGGGGCATCCAGACGTTCGGCCCGCATTTTAATCTGCTGCTCACTTTCTTCGCCAGACACATAGAGCACACGCATACCAGCCAGGCTGAGGGCAATTTGCAGGAGGAGTGTCGATTTGCCAATACCCGGCTCACCGCCAATCAGGACAAGTGAACCGGCAACAATGCCGCCACCCAGTACCCGGTTCAATTCACCATCTACGGTGTAAATTCGGGGTTGTTCTTCGTAATTGATCGCGTGGAGCGCCTTAGGTTTGGCGGCTACTTTCAGGCTACCCGGCCCGGCCGATGGGCTACGCCAGCCGCCTTTTTCGGGCTCATCCTTTTGAACAACTTCTTCTACGATCGTATTCCATTCTCCACACGACGCGCAGCGGCCCATCCATTTAGCAGACTGATTACCGCAACTCTGACAAAAAAAAGTGGTTTTTAACTTGGCCATTCGGCAGTTGGTAGATAGCTAACGAACCGCAGGAACGGCCCGAAATAGACAATGAATTTATGGGCCGATTAAACCCTTGGTAACCCAGCCAGTCCAACCAAAACGCAGCGCTTCAGCAGCTCATTTCGCTTTGACCAGCCGGTACTAATAGAACGCCGTTCGCTCGAAATAAGTTGATGTTCCGTACCGTATCAGGTCAATTTACGTTTAACAACCGGTATATTCTTTGACACAACCAGCAATGAAAAAAATCCTGCTTTTCGCATCATTACTCATTATGCCTGCGCTATCATTTGCACAGGGAGGCTTCCAGATTGGTATTAAGGGTGGCGTTAATCTTTCCAAACTTAGCTTTGGCGACTTCCTCAAAACAGGCACGAACGGAACGGGAGCGCCCGTTGTAAACGTTGATGGACAAACATTTAGAAATAGCATCAGCGATAGTTTCAATAGTAAAACGGGTACCTCGTTCGGCATATACATGCGCTTCGGCAGAAACCTGTTTATTCAGCCTGAATTACTTTACTCTACCCGGGCGGGGCAGTTTGGTGTTATTCGAAATGGGCAGACAGAGACTGTAACGATCACGACCAGCAGTTTTGATGTCCCCCTTTTGCTGGGTATTAAAGGTGGCCCAATCCGGGTAATGGCCGGGCCAGTCGTTTCATTCCTGGTAAATGATAATCAGAAGTTGGGGCAAGCCCTAAGCCAATATACAAGCGGCTCGCTCAATGATGCCTGGGCCAAAGCCTACTATGGTTATCAGGTTGGGGGCGGCTTAGATCTGGGCTCCTTTGGCCTCGATGTTCGATACGAGGGGAATCTGTCCGATATTGCGCAAATCGAGAATAGTCAGGGCAAATTCAGCCAACGGCTAAAATCGTGGCAAGTGACGCTGGCGTATCGTTTGTTCTAAAAGTAATAGGTTTAAAGTAGACTTGGCTGACGCGTTGGTAAAATACCAACGCGTCAGCCAAGTCTACTTTAAACCTACTGCACAATTTAATTCAACAACCGAAGCCAGTATTGAGCAAGCCGCTGTGTGATGTCTTTCATACGACGACGCGAGATAGCCACTTCACGTCCATCGGCCATTCTGACCTGACGTTCACGGTTGAAGATATTACGCTGGACGTAAGCCAGATTGACGATATATGATTTGTGAATACGCAGGAATATGGACCCATCCAGCGTCTTTTCGAATTCTTTCAGCGTTTTTGACACTAAATACCGTTTACGGTCGCGAGTGTGTAGAAACGTATAATTGCCTTCACCTTGCAGACACAGTATGTCATCAACCGAAATGAAAATTGTTCGATTCAGGTAAGGCAGCGCAATGCGCTGTGTACCACGCTGGTAAGACGTTGGAAATTGTGGAACAACGGCAAGTGGCTGAGGAGATGTGAAAATTGAGGCTTCCATAGTAGAGAATAGTTTTGGTTCAGTGCCTTAGTTGCTGACTGATGAAACAAAGCTACTTTATGGTCGCTTCTTCAAAAAGGATGGCTTGATCAGCAAGGGTTCATTTTTTCAAATAACCAGTTGCTAATCAAGCCATTACGCCTTCTCTTGCGTTACTCTTCGGGTGGATTTACCCAACTTATTGCGTAAAACTACGCAGTGGCTATACGTATGAATTTGCTCCTGTTTTCAGGGAAAACCCATTCACATAGTTTAACTGACTACTACCGGTTGAAAATCACGGATACGATCGATAAACACTTGTGCCCGACGACGTGAAATTTTCACCTGCTGGCCATCAGTTAATTCAAGTTCGCCTTCCTTCTTAATAAAGAACTTACGAACAAAACCAAGATTGACGATACAGGATTTATGCACCCGAACAAAAGCCTGACCATCCAGCAGGATTTCGTATTCTTTTAGCGTACGAGACACCAGCATCTTAGTACCGTCTTTTAAAAAGAAGTTTGTGTAATTACCACAACCTTCCAGCCGTACAATTTCATCGACGGAAACTGTACGTTTACGATCATAAAACGGAATGAGGAGCTTTTGCAAACACGTAGAATCGGCAATTTTTTCCACACTATTGTGGAAAGGTCTGGACATAGTTTCGAAAATAGAGTCGTTAGCGAATGCGTTCATAGTCGTCTTATAAGATGATTGTGTATAAAGAGTTAGAAGCTGACATTCAGACACTTGCTGCACTATTCTGGGTACCGAAACTGCTGTCGATATCTTCTGTCATATCGAATAGAGTTACAAGAATCAGACCTACTTACCCAGATCCTTAAAACTGAGTTATTTTATTTGTATAACTACTTACCATTCAGCACCAAATTACCGATTAATAAACAAATAATATATAAACACAAAAATTTATAGTGTATACTAAATATTAGGCAATGAGTAGCATAAAACATAGTTCATACACACTGATTCTAACTGATTTCTCTGCTCTCCTCAGTTTTGCGTACCTTTGTTCAAGAAAGTAGTGAAACACGTAGCGTATGCTGGATAAAGTAAAAGACCTACACCAGGAGATTAAACAGTACGATATCAATACGGCCGAGCAACTGGAGCAGTTTCGGATGCGATTTATTAGCCGTAAAGGTGTTGTGACTGAGTTGTTTGAAGGCTTGAAAAGCGTTCCGCCCGCCGATAGAAGAGCGGTGGGTCAGGAACTCAACGGCCTTAAAAACCTAGCTCAGGAGCGCTTTGAGGCTTTTAGCCAACGAATAGAGGAGCAACAAACATCGGCCACCAATGCACCACCCGTTGACCTTACCCTGCCAACGATACCAAATCTTACGGGTACGCAGCACCCGCTGAGCCTCGTTCGCCAACGGATCATTCAAATTTTCGAACGAATCGGATTTAACGTAGCCGACGGTCCCGAGATCGAATCGGACTGGTACAACTTTGGCGCCCTCAACTTCCCCGACAATCACCCGGCCCGCGATATGCAGGACACGTTTTTTGTCGAGAAAGCTAGCGACAGTGCCCCTGCCGATATGCTGCTGCGTACGCATACATCGAACGTACAAATCCGTTTGATGGAGCGTCAGAAACCTCCTATACGGTCTATCATGCCGGGTCGGGTATACCGCAACGAAACCATATCGGCGCGGGCGCACTGTATGTTCCATCAGGTTGAAGGCATTTATATTGACAAAAATGTCGGGTTCAAAGATCTGAAAGACACGCTTTACCACTTTGTAAAGGAAATGTTCGAGCCTGGCACCCAAATTCGTTTCCGGCCTTCATATTTCCCTTTTACAGAGCCAAGTGCAGAGATTGATATATCGTGCCAGATCTGCGGAGGTAAAGGTTGTAACATTTGTAAACATACGGGCTGGGTCGAAATTGCCGGTTCAGGTATGGTTGATCCACAGGTTATTGCCAATTGCGGCATCGACCCCGAAGAGTACACAGGCTTTGCCTTTGGTATGGGTATCGAGCGCATCACACAGTTGAAATACGTAGTGAACGACTTACGTCTATACACCGAAAACGATGTGCGCTTCCTGCGCCAGTTTGAAGGACTTTAATCATAAAAGCGAAAGAGTGTAAAGAGCGAAAGAGCGACTAATCATTGCACACTTTTGCTATTTCACTCTTTCGCTCTTTCACTCTTTACGAATGTCTCCCCTCCGCCTTTCAGATTTAGCATTTACGCTCGATGCCGTTATAGACGAAGCATTTGGGCAGAAGGCCGTATGGGTAGTGGCCGAAACGAGCGACATAAAAAACTATCCTGACAGAGGCTACTGTTTTCTGACGTTAGTGGAACGCGATGCTAACGGCCGCGACACGCTGGCGAAACTCGATGCCTGCATCTGGCGTAAGAACTACCATGCTATCGGCGATTTTGAACGGGCAACGGGCGTTGCTTTCGCCCGGAATATCCAGCTTCTACTGCTGGTGTCTGTTAGTTTTAGCCCCGTCTATGGATTACGACTGGAGATCCTGAAAATTGACCCATCCTATACACTCGGCAACCTCGAACGCGAGCGGCAAACGGTACTCGATACACTCGTCAAAAACCATCCCGATTTGGTTTGGCTCGAAGACGGACAATATATTACGGCCAATCAATTATTACCCCGCCCGGCCGTTATTCAGCGGGTGGCACTTATTACGGCCCCTAACTCAGATGGCTGGCGTGACTTCCGGCACGAACTGACCCAGAATCCCTTTGGCTACGATTTCGTTGTTGACGAATATTTGACGCAGGTGCAGGGTCAGGGTGCCGAACGGGCTATTTGCGGCCAGTTGGAACGTATCCGCACAAGCAGTGTAGGGTATGATGCCGTTGTGATTGTGCGCGGAGGTGGCTCGCAGTTGGACTTTGGCTCATTTGATTCCTATTTGATGGGCGAAGCCGTTGCTGGTTTTGGCATTCCAATTCTGGCAGGAATTGGCCACGAACGAAACGTGAGTATTACTGACCTGCTCTGTCATGAGAGTGTAAAAACGCCGACAAAAGCGGCTGGCTTCTTGATTGAACATAATCGAAAATTTGAAGAAACCTGTCTCCAGCTGCGTGACCGTCTGCGGGTTGTCACGCGTGACGCTCTGCAAACCGCCCGGGAGGAATTGGATCGTGAAACAGAACGACTTCGGTTTGTTTCGCAAACCTATTTTCGTGAATGTCATACAAATCTCACTGAAAAGGCGGTTACCCTACGCCATCTGGACCCGTCTAATGTGCTACGTCGTGGCTATGCTTTGCTGCTTCGCAACGGCCGAATTCTGACCCAGGCAAGCAGCGTTCAGCCTGACGAAATGCTTGAGGTACAAATGCGTGATGGAACCATACCCATCAAGGTCAGGCAATCATAAGGCTTCCAGACTGGTTTATCGCGTTGATCTTAAGCCCGTTGCGATTACTATCTTAAAATTTCATTACTTTAGAACGATACACTTAAAAAGAGAATGACTTATCAGGAATCTTATGACCAATTGAGTACATTGGTCTATGAAATTGAGAATGAGCAGGTTCCACTTGATGAGCTGCCCGGAAAAATCCGGCTGGCTACTGAGTTGATTACGTTTTGTCAGGAGCGCCTTCGAGCCGTTGAGACGGAATATCAGGAGGTAATCGAACGTCTGCCAAAGCGTTGATATCCAGAATTTATTAATACCCATGAGTAACGTTTGCTAAACCTTCCCTAATTTTAACCCCGGAATGGATACTCCAGGGCAAATGTCCCGAGGTGCTCAGCGTTGTTTAGGTTGTGAGGTAGTCAATAGCACCATTTTTTGCCTGATTGAGTCATTATTTTATGAATTTATTTGCCAATCTGACTAATGTTTTAAATTCGGAGGTTTTGTCGCGCATAGCTGCATACATAGACGAACCGTTCGAAAAAACCAGCAAAGCCGTTGATGGCCTTGTGTATACAATTGTGGGGGGCCTGATGAAACGCACAACGAGTGAAATTGGCGTTAATCAGTTGTATAACCACATCCAGAAAGGCCGTTACGACGGACTTTCACTCGATAACCTACCCACGGTACTGCGTGACCCCGCCCAAACGAATACGCTGATTACGCAGGGTAACGATGTCATTAGTCATTTACTGCCCGCCATGAAAAGCTCCATTGGCAGTATGATTTCGAGTTATGCCGGCATTCGTAATTCGTCGGCGATTTCATTGCTGGGTTTAACCACAACTATTGTGCTACAGGTACTTGGCAAACAGGTGAAAGACCAGAAATTAGATGCCGATGGCCTGGCCACGTCGCTATTTTCGGAACGGGAAGCCTTTGTCAGCATTGTGCCGGAAGAGTTTATGCCCCGCCTGGTTGAGAAAGTTGGCCTCCATCAGGTTGTGGCCGGGCTAGCAACACCCGCCCGACGAGCCGTTGTTGAATCGCCCGGGCGGACAGTTGTTACGGCCACACGTCCGGCAATCAATTATGACCTTGGCGACGATTCTGAAACAGATAATGGTGCCCTGACAAAATGGGGTGTTGGCGCACTAATTGCCCTGGCGCTCGCTTTTGGTGGTTACTACCTCTATCAGAACACCCAGAAATACTCGGACGGAACCGAAGAAGCGACCGATGTTACTACGGTTACCAGCGATACAATTCAGGCCGATACCGTTACCCGGTCGTTGGCCGTCCCTAAAGAGCAGGCGGTTAAAACCGCTCCAAAATCCACGTCAGCCATATCGGCATCGGCATTGAGTGCAACAGGGCTTGCCGGAGCCGCTGCGTCTGGCAGTTTGACTCAACAACTAGCTCCCTACCTCGGCAACGCTGCCTTGCCTAAAGGTCGTACACTTCCCTTAACAGGCATTGCGTTTCAACCAGGCTCTTTATCGATGACTCCCGGTTCGCAGGCCACCGTTAACGAGTTGGCTACGTTGTTAAAAACCTACCCGCAAATGCAGGTGTTACTCGTTGGCTTCGCGAATGATGCACCAGGAGGGGTGCTTACAAACAAGGCTCTATCGTTTAAGCGAGTGAATACAATAAAGCAGCAGTTGGTATCATCAGGCATTAATTTTATGCGAATCGACGCCATTGGACGGGGTACAGGTATTGCCAAAGGCGACACCTCCCGCGTACCTAAACCAGCGATGCGAAAAATCATCCTGAAAGTAGTATCCAAATAGTCATTACTCAGTCTATTGGCTGAATAAATCAGTAAAAAAGCCTTCCTGGAGATTCAGGGAGGCTTTTTTAGTATATCCATGTTGGCGTTTCTCATGGTTTCAAACAACAGATATTGAAACAACTTTCACTGGTTGCAGTTGCATAGGTGAAGTGTGTACTCACTAACCATATAAACGTATGAACTCAGAAACGGGGAAAACTGCCCTGATTACCGGTGCCTCAAGTGGTATTGGTCAGGAACTCGCCAAACTCTTCGCACAGGATGGCTATAACTTAGTTTTAGTAGGTCGCAGTGATGATAAACTGGACAGGCTGGACGAGGTATTTAAAAATAATTACGGTACAGATCAGATTACGGTCATTCATAAAGACTTGGCGCAGGAAGATGCTGCACAGGATGTTTATAACCAGATAAAGGCAAAGGGAATTACGGTCAATGTACTCGTCAATGATGCGGGCGTTGGTCTTTATGGCTTGTTTGCTACCGATACAGACTGGGAGCGAGAAAAGGCAATGATTCACCTCAACGTCTTGTCGCTGACCCAAATGACGAAGCTGTTTCTGTATGATATGCTGGCACGTAACGAGGGCAAAATTCTGAATCTGGCCTCTCTCCTATCCATCACGCCCTCTCCTTTGATGGCTGTTTATGCAGGCACAAAAGCGTATGTGTACAACTTCACACAGTCGCTTGTCAACGAGCTGAAGGATACAAACGTTACCATTACCGCGCTGCTGCCAAACGCAACGGATACCGACTTCTTCAACAAAGCGAATGCGGAGAACACGAAAGTGACCGACGAATTACAAGATCCGGTCATGGTGGCTCAGGAGGGTTATGATGCGCTCATGGCCGGTAAGCCTAAAATTGTTCCGGGCGGTTTCAAGAACAAATCTTATGAAGTGATGGCCTACGTGGCTCCCCAGGAAACTCTGGCGGCTTTGATGCGGGATAAAATGTCGCAGAAACCGGAGCCCGAAGAAGAGAAAGAAGCCTCTATCTCGCTGGCCTGGGGAATTGGGTTTGGCATCGCCGTGATTGCCGGTATCGCCTTAACAGTAGGCTACAAAAACGCGAGCCCCTACGACAAAATACGGTACCGTTACAAAGCTAAATCGGCAAGCGATTCGCTGTCAAATACGTTGTCATCCGTTCTGAGCACGGTCGTTACCGGAGTTGCCGATGCGTACAAAACGACGAAACAGAAGGCGCAACAACTGGCGGAGAAAGAAGAGGATGTGCAGGAGGAAATAGCGGCATAACAGAACACAAACAGACGTATCAATCAATCGACCAAGGCCACAGTGGCTCTGGTCGATTGTCCTTATTTCAGTCTAATTCATTATGAAAAACTCATCGTTTTGGCGAATTGCCACCGCAGTATTTGCCGTTGGCAGCATCATTTACACGACTGCGTCCAGCAGTCGGTCGCGGCAACAAAGCAAAGAGCGTCATGATGCCGGTTCGGACGGATCGGAATACGAATATGACGTACCAGTCGAATACGAGGCTGTATTTGAGAAGAACATGATTGTTCCAGCAGGCTGGGCATTTGGCGTTGTTTGGTCTACAGTCTACACGGGTCTGGCGGCCCTGCTGGTTCATCAGGCATTACCCACTCAGGAAAACAACCCACGTTATATAAAGGCATTGCCCTGGTGGTGGACAAGTTGGACGCTCAACGCTATCTTCGGCCGTTTCTTCTCACAAAATGACCCACGGAGTATTGTCATTTCCGACCTGACCACGAAGTTTAATTTACCGGCGGCCCTGGCTCTGCACCAAAGTCTGGAAATTGGTAAAACGGATGTACCATCGCCCGAAAAATACCTTCGTATTCCGGTTAGTTTGTATGCAGGCTGGCTTACGGCAGCAACGGTTGTTGGCACGCCAAACACCTTACTAACCCTCAATGCCTGGGAGCCCGACGAGAAACGTGATGAACCCGTCTCGGCAGGAATTTTAAGCGCAACAGCTGGTGCCGGTTACCTGATTGCCAACCGGCTTAACGACCCCTGGTATATGGTTCCTTTCGTAGCTGGTTTTGGCGGTATTGCTACCCGGCAGTGGAAAAAGGAACCCATAGTAGGCTGGACGGCGGCTATGCTGGCTGCTGCCTATGTAGGCTTGCTGGCCTACTGGCTCCCTAAAGGTAAATTCCATGAATATGAACAACGGGTAATTGATGATACTGAAGCGGAGGTTTTGGCTGGGCCGGTCGAGACATGGGAGCCGCATCAGGCAGAAATAGCCCGCGAACGAATGAAACCGATAGAAACCGAAGGGCTCGATTAATGACAAAGCCGCCTTGTAAACACAGGGCGGCTTTTTTGTTTAAGACATAATGGCGTAATAACCGCTGGAAATAGCTTTTTATGCGCCAAAATGACCGAAAAATCACCTCGGCCCGTGATTTGTTACAGGATAGGTATACAATAAAATTCCTACTCTCAACGGCGAATAGCCCTCACCATCATGGACTTTAAGAATTACACCATAAAAGCACAGGAAGTTGTCCAGAAAGCGTCGGAAATTGCGCTCGGCAACGGACAACAAGGTATAGAAACGGGACATCTGCTTCAGGCGATTCTATCAGAAGATGAAAACGTCGTTGGTTTCATTGCCAAAAAGACGAATGTCAACCTACAAAATACGAACGCGGCTTTACAAGCCATCCTGACTACCTACCCTAAAGTTTCGGGGGGGAATGGCAGTGTTTATTTGAGCAATGATACAACCGCTGCTCTGGCCAAAGCCAGTAGCTATACCAAAGAGTTCGGCGACGAGTTTGTAAGCGTCGAATTAATGCTGCTGGGACTAATGGGCGGTAAAGACCAAATTGCAACCTTATTGAAAGATGCTGGTTTCAACGAGAAACAAACGAAAGCGGCCATCAATGAACTTAGAAAAGGAAATTCGGTGAAAGATCAGAACGCAGAAGCTAAATATCAATCCCTGGAGCGGTTTAGCATTAACCTGAACGAACGCGCCCGCACGGGTAAAATCGACCCCGTTATTGGCCGCGATGAAGAAATTCGGCGGGTGCTGCAAATTCTGAGCCGCCGTACTAAAAATAACCCCATTCTGCTTGGCGAACCCGGCGTTGGTAAAACGGCCATCGTTGAAGGACTAGCCCAGCGAATTGTATCGGGCGACGTTCCCGAAAACCTGAAAACAAAAACCATCGTCTCGCTCGACATGGGCCTGCTCATTGCGGGTGCCAAGTATAAAGGCGAGTTTGAGGAACGTTTGAAAGCCGTTATCAAAGAAGTGACCGACTCCGATGGTCAGATCATTCTGTTCATTGACGAGATTCATACGCTCGTGGGTGCCGGTGCTGGTGGAGAAGGGGCTATGGATGCGGCCAACTTGCTGAAACCGGCCCTTTCGCGTGGTGAGTTGCACACGATTGGTGCCACCACGCTGAAAGAATACCAGAAATATATTGAGAAAGATAAAGCCCTCGAGCGTCGTTTTCAGGCGGTTGTTGTCGATGAACCCGACATGCCCGATGCCATTTCAATTCTGCGGGGGATAAAAGACAAATATGAATTACACCACGGTGTTCGGATTAAGGACGATGCCGTAATTGCGGCTGTCGAACTCTCGACACGCTACATTACCGACCGTTTTCTGCCCGATAAGGCCATTGACTTAATGGACGAAGCAGCCGCCAAGCTCCGGCTGGAAATGGATTCCGTTCCCGAAGAACTCGACGAACTGAACCGCCGTATCATGCAGTTGGAAATTGAGCGGGAGGCCATTCGTCGCGAAAACGACAAGGAAAAGGAAAGCTCGCTGAACAAGCAGATTGAAGATCTGAGTGAACAACGAAACAACCTGAAGGCCAAATGGGAGACGGAGAAAGCATCTGTCAACGAAGGCCGGACATTGAAAGAGCAGCTCGATCAGTTACGCTTTGAAGCCGAACAAGCCGAACGGTCGGGTGATTACGGCAAAGTAGCCGAAATCCGATACGGACGCATTCCCGAAATCGAAACGAAGCTCGACTCATTGACGAAAGAAGGTGCCGATAATGATTCGTCGGACCGGATGATGCAGGAAGAAGTTACCGCTGAGGACATTGCCGAAGTAGTGGCCAAGTGGACAGGTATTCCGATCTCAAAAATGCTCCAAAGTGACCGCGAGAAACTGCTCAATCTGGAAAAAGAATTAGGCAAACGTGTAGCCGGACAAGCCGAAGCTATTGGCGTAGTAGCCGATGCCGTTCGTCGGAGCCGCGCCGGTATGCAGGACCCCAAACGGCCTATTGGCTCGTTTATCTTCCTTGGCACCACAGGTGTTGGTAAAACCGAAGTAGCTCGCACGCTGGCCGAATATCTGTTTAACGACGAGAACGCGCTGGTACGAATTGACATGTCAGAGTATCAGGAACGCCACGCCGTGAGCCGTCTGATTGGTGCCCCTCCGGGCTATGTAGGCTATGACGAGGGGGGTCAACTGACCGAAGCCGTTCGCCGGAAACCTTACTCGGTGGTGCTGCTCGACGAAATCGAAAAAGCACATCCCGATGTCTGGAACATTTTGTTGCAAGTGCTTGATGAAGGCCGTTTAACGGATAATAAAGGTCGTGTGGCGAACTTCAAGAACACGATCATCATCATGACCTCCAACATTGGCAGTCACCTGATTCAGGAGAAATTTGCCGAAGACGAAGGCTGGAACCATACACTGGTGCTGGAAGAAGCCAAATCGGCGGTGATGGAATTGCTTAAACAAACCATTCGCCCTGAGTTCCTGAACCGGATTGACGAAATCGTGATGTTCGAACCGCTGACGAAAGCGAACATCCGTAAGATTGTCGACATTCAGTTCCGTGGAATTAAGCAGCGACTGGCCGAAAACGGCATTCAACTCGATGCCACCGATGAAGCCCTGGATAAACTCGGCGAAGAAGGATTCGACCCGCAGTTTGGTGCCCGCCCGCTCAAACGGGTGTTACAACGCCGGATACTGAACGAACTGTCGAAAAGCATCCTATCGGGTGAAGTCAAGAAAGACTCTGTCGTGCTGATGGAGTTGAGCCACGACGGTGAGATTGCTTTCACCAATCTGGATGCCGAGATTGAAAACCTGTAAATGATAGATAGACAGAGAAGCCCGGTTGCTGAAAAGTGGCCGGGCTTTTTTTATCTCTAATCTGCTTATATTTGTTAGCAACCAATAATTAGTACGTTTATGCTAAACGTTCAATACGTTACCGATACCAAGGGCAAGCCACTTTATGTACAAGTACCTGTTAAAGAGTACGAAAAACTGTTGGCTGATGCGGAAGAATTAGCCGACATTACAGCCTATAAAAAAGCCAAAAAGAAAGCAGGTAAAGTTGTGCCGTTTGACGAAGCCTTTCGTGAAATTGAAGCTTATCACCGCGAACAAGCTTCATAATGTATAGGATTGTTATTACCGAGTATGCGCTACGGCAACTAAAGAAAATCAATATGCAAATGATTGCTTCGCTTAAAGAAGCAATTGCAGACTTAGCGCAAAATCCCAGACCACATAATCATATTAAGTTAACCAATATTGATGCGTACCGCATTCGAGTTGGCAACTATCGTATCATTTATGAAATCCAGGACAGTGTATTGACCATTACGGTAGTTGAAATCGCTGACCGAAAGCAAGCTTACAAGAAAAAATAGCACTCACTTACAACTTCACAATCCGCTTCGTGGCCGGTCGGCTCCCAACTCGAATTTGCAGTACATATACGCCCGCTGGTACCTCTACTCAATACAGTGCAAGCCCGACTATTTTGACAACCCATCTCGTTTTGCACGGTCACGCACCCGCTGGGCGCGCGCCTTACTATCAGGGTGCGTTGAGATAATGGACGCGATACGCCCTCCCTGTGCTCCACCGCCCTGCTTGGCCAGTTTCTCAAACGACGTAGCCAAGGCTAAAACACTATAGCCATTGCGTTTCAAAAAATCGTAGCTGTAATCATCGGCTTCGGTCTCCTGCTGACGGCTATACTTAGCGTCCCACAAGTAGTTAGCAACCCCGGCCAATTGCGATTGAGCCAGTTTCCCCACCGTACCAGAACCCGAAGCTAAGGCATCGCGTAAAGCCGACGTTTGAAGTCCCCTTTTCATAGCATCTTTGGAGTCGTGGTTAATAACGTGTCCAATTTCGTGTCCCATAACGGCCAGCAATTCGTTGTCGGTCATCATATCCATCAGGCCTTTAAACACACGTACACTACCATCGGCAGTAGCAAATGCATTTACATCGGGCACTTTATACACCTTGAAATTGAGGGGTAACCCACCAATAGTATGATGGCGGCTAACGATTTTATTTAGTCGAAGCGTATACGGATCATTAGCGTCGGCCACCGGATTTTTGGCATCCATCTCCTTGATCGCCTGCCGGGACACCTCGGCAACCTGCGCATCTGATACAGTAGCCGAACTAACCGCTTCCATCAATGCCTGCATCAGGCTGGGTTTGGTATTCGTTTGCGCCTGACTTACCAATGGAAGCCAAACGACTATAAAAAATAAGCTTTTTGTGTAGTTCATACGTTGTGTTATTCTTTACCTGAAATCTGTGTTATTCGTAAATGGATTTTCTCTATTGACTCGTTTAACAGACAAAAGTTTATTTGACCGATAGAATTACACAGATTTAGCGTCTTCATAATCCATTTATTCATGAGAAAATTATGACTTGGTCAACCTCAAATCAACACTAGTTCCATTTGCAGTCTAGTGACTCAAATGGCAACTTTATAGTATCTTGCCTACTCAAGATTGCTATTGGTCCATTAAAGCGTTTTAAATGCCATGCCACTAGATGAAGAGCTAGCAAATACCCTTAGGTATTATTTCGTGCATCAACCTGTCAAACGGGCCTATGTTTTTGGCTCTGTAGCACGTGGAGAAGCTACTTCGCAAAGCGATATAGACGTATTGGTTGAGTTTGACAAAGGGGCAACGCTGTTCGATCAGGCCAGGATGTCATGGCAATTAGAAGACTGTTTACACCGAAAGGTGGACGTAATAGCAGAGAGTGGGCTTTCTCATCATATTCGCCCATTCATATATCGTGATCGTATTCTGGTTTATGAAAAATAACCTGGGCGATAGGCAACGAATTGATCATATATGCGAAGCAATAATGCATATCCAGAATTTTACTGTGAATGTTGATTATGATGCGTATCTAGCTAATCTAAAAAATTCCCTGGTGATTCCACCATATTCTATTAACCAAGATATACTTGTCGATGAAAGATCAATCACGGAGAAGTTTTGTTAAGAAAAGCGTCGCGGCTGGCATGGGAGCCAGTTTGCCTACCTTATCAGCAGCCCCAAAGGAAATGTTTGTCCACCACGTTTTCTTCTATTTGAAAAATGTTGGCAATGAAGCCGATAAAGCCAAATTACTGGAAGGCTTAAACAAACTAGCCAAATGCCCAACCATCAAAATGGTACACATTGGCACGCCCGCAGGCACAACCCGCACAGTTATCGAGCGCGCATACACCTACTCGTGGCTATGCTTCTTCGATAGTGCCGCCGATGAAGAAGCCTATCAGAAACACCCCATCCACGACGATTTCCGGAACAACTATGCATCGCTCTGGGAGAAAGTCGTAATCTACGACTCTGTAGGGCCAAAGCGGTAACCCGATAGTGTATAATGGATAATGGATAGTGTATAATGACTAATGCGCGGTGCGGCAACTCCTGATGCACCGCGCATTAGTCATTATACACTATCCATTATCCATTATACACTATCTATTATACACTATCTATTATACACTATGGGGCTACCGAGTTTTTACCTCGTGAGAAAGAAATAATGGCTCCCAAAAGAACAAGGCTTGCCATAACCAGATAGGCGTAATGCATGCCCAGTAGCTGAGCGTTTGTTTCTTCGGGGTGAACGCCATTGGCCAATGCAAACCGGTTACGAGTGCTGTACCAAACGGCGGCTGCCAGGGCTATACCCACGACAAACCCCAGGTTACGCATAAAGGAAATCATGCTACTGGCAATACCCCGCTGGGCCAATGGAGCCGCATTGAGGGCGCTACTGCTGTTTGGCGACTGAAACAAACCGAAACCCAGACTGACCAGCGAACTCCGCCACACTACATCTTGCCAAGTCCAGCTGGTATCCAGAAAGGAAAAGGCGAAATAGCCACTGGCCGTAATCAGCAAACCAAAACTGGAGAGCCACCGGGTACTGACCCGGCTGGACAGATAGCCGCCTAAGGGAGCTATAACACTCAATGTCAGCGGACCAGCCAGCAGAACGAGGCCAGCCTGAGCCGGATCTAGTTTTAGGAGTTGCTGCAGAAAGAACGGAATTACGAACAAGTTTCCGCCCGAGGCCAGAAAGCCACAGAAAGCCGCCAGAATAGCCATTGTAAACGGGCGCACCCGAAACAGACTTAGTCGCAGCATAGGATCACTAACCCGCATTTCCCAGAAGAGAAAAGCGACCAGCAACACGGCCCCAACAGAAAGCAGCCCAATAACCAGCGGATTATCCCAACCGTAACGAGGTTCCGGACCAAATTCGATGGCTGTAAGCAAGGTTGTCACACCCACTAGAAACAACCCGGCTCCAACCAGGTCGAAGCGTTGACCTGTTACTTTGGGGCTTTCGGGCAGAATAGTCCAGGCTCGCCAGATTGCCAGCAAACCAATGGGGACGTTTACAAAAAAGATACTTGACCAGCCAAATTTACCAAGTAACAGCCCGCCAATAACGGGGCCGGCACTAGAACCCGCAGCCACTACTGAGCCCATGAGTCCCATGGCCTGACCGCGCTCCTTCGACGAAAATGCATCGCTTATAATAGCCGGACCAATGGCATAAATCATTGAGGCACCTAACCCCTGAACGACGCGAAAAGCGACCAGCGACCATAAATTCCAGGCCAGCCCGCAAAGCAATGAGCCAAGCACGAAGACGCAAAAACCCGCGATGTACATCTGTCGGCGGCCCACCCAATCAGACAGTTTACCCATAATGAGCAACGTACTGGTTGTGGTGAGCAGGTAGCACAGCACAATCCATTCGACACTATCGCCCGCCTGTAATTCCCGTCGGATGGTTGGCAGGGCAATATTCACAATACTACTATCGAGCGTGGACATGAACGTGCCGAACATGACCGTACCCAGTATAATCCATTTTTTTGGCGACGATACAGTAGCCGCTGGTACAGTTGGTGATGACACTGACAAATCAGGTTAATTCTGAATCCTAACTTGTTAAATAAGTCGGTTGTTCAGCAATTCATTATCTTACAGAAGCAATCTAAACAGTATGGAACACAGATTTTCAGGACCTATATGATATTTTAAGATCTTGACAAATCAGACAGATCCTGAAAATCTGTGTTCCATCATTCTTCATACAACCTGATGAAAACATCCCGACGCAGTTTTTTACAAAAAACGAGCCGAAACAGTTTAGCCCTTCTGTCAACAGGCGGTTTAACAGCTCAATCAATTCTTGACACAAAAACGTCCGGCATTAATGAGCCAGCCAGTAAGGCATCGGTCATCAAACCCGATCATGTCGTTCGGTCGTTACCCGAAAATATGGTTTGGGGTTATTTTGGGGCCGATGTACCACCTGCCTATAAGGTAAAAGATGGTGATGTAGTCGAAATTCAAACGGTCAACCCATCGGGCGTGAGCCGGACAAATCCCGAAGAGTTTTATACCAAAAACAACCTGCCGCTCGATCAGCACGCGCAGGAAGTTATTGCGATCCTCAAAAACGTAAAGCCCGAACCATCAGGTATTCGGGGGCATATGCTAACGGGACCCGTTTATATCGACGGCGCACAGCCCGGCGATAGCCTCGAAATTCGCATCCTTGACCTCACGTTTCCTGCCGGTTTTGGCGTTAACAGCGTGTGGCCGGGTGGGGGCGGTATTCCAGATGAAGTAAAGACCCGAGAAACCTTCGTGTATCGTTACGATGCCAAACGTAAAATGGCCTTGCTCAAAGAAGGCCTCGAAATTCCGTTAAAGCCGTTTATGGGTGTTATGGCCCTGTCGCCCCCGCCCGACATGGGTCGACAGAGTTCGATTCCACCTAACTTTTTTGGCGGCAATCTGGACATCAAACATTTGGTAAAAGGCACGACCTTACACCTTCCGGTCTCCGTGCCGGGCGGGTTGTTCACTACCGGTGATGGACACGGTGCGCAGGGCAATGGCGAAGTAAGCGGTGTAGCCATCGAAACGGCCATTAACCTCACGGTTAAATTCATTGTCCATAAAGGCAAAGCACTCAAGCAACCCCGTGCCGAAACGCCCACCCATTTCATTGCCGTCGGGCTTGATAAAGACCTGAATAAAGCCATGAAAAACGCCCTTTCCGAAGCCTGTGCGTTTATAAAAGATGAGTTGGGGTTCACCTTCAATGAAGCCCTTTCCATTGCCAGTACCGGCGTCGATTTTGAGGTTAGCCAGGTTGTAGACCAGACCCTGGGCGTTCATGCCATGATACCCAAGTCAATATTTACGAAGAAGAAATTTGAGTATTGGACCTAATCCAATGCGGGCGGTTTGCGGTGTAACAAACCGTCCGCATTCCTTACTCTAAAATTCATACCTTTGAATTTTACAAATACGCTCATCATGGAAACCACAACCGTCGATCAGTTTTATCAGCAGCTTACCAACAGCATTGACACTGATATACGGGATTTTCTTCCCGATGGCATAAACAGGGAGATTGGCCATTTCAATGTGTTCAGCATGGTGGAGCTGACCAAACGACTTCAGAAAAATCCGGTCATGCCCTATAACCGGAGGGCCTACTACAAGATCAGTCTGATTAGTGGTCGAAACCGGGCCGAATACGCCGATAAGGTGATTGACATTGAGAAAAACGCTCTCCTATTTGCTACGCCAAAAGTACCTTACCATTATTTGCCGCAGGACGACAACCAGACCGGGCACTTCTGCATCTTTACCGACGAGTTTTTAATTCAGAGCAAAAGTGGTGTTGTCCTGGATGAGCTTCCAATTTTTAAGCCGGGCGGTTACCCCGTTTTTCAACTCACCGACGAAGATGCCGATGACATTGCCTATGTCTTCAAAAAAATGGAGAAGGAATTGGCCTCCGATTACGTCTACAAGTATGATTTACTGCGTAATTATGTGCTCGAACTAATCCATTACGGGCAGAAACTGCAACCCGCCACCTCGCTTTATCCATTGCATACCGCTTCGGCCCGCGTTTCATCGCTCTTTATTGAGCTATTGGAACGGCAGTTTCCCATTGAATCTCCCAATCAAAAGCTGGGTTTGCGTACGGCAAAAGATTACGCCAACCGGCTGTCTGTCCATGTGAACCATCTTAACAAAGTATTGAAAGAGAACACCGGCAAAACCACCACTGATATCATCAGCAGCCGGATTGTTCAGGAAGCCAAAATCCTGCTGAAACAGACCGACTGGAACGTATCGGAAATTGCTTATAGCCTGGGTTTTGAAGAGGTTGCCCACTTTTCAAACTTTTTCAGAAAGCAAACGTCCCTCTCGCCGGTAGCCTTCCGGGCTTAACCCCCTCGATTTGAATTTTGCAACGATCGGATTGATCTTTGCAAACTGCGCGCTTCCTTTATGACCGACCTTTGTTCCATCGAAATCATAACAAAAACAACCGATGGAAAATACAGTAATAGCAACCCGCACAAAAATTGCACTGGTTACCGGTGGAAGCCGGGGTTTAGGTAAAAACATGGCGCTAAGCCTGGCACAAAAAGGATTTGATGTCATTCTGACCTACCATAGCAAACAGGAAGAAGCACAGACTGTTGTTGCTCAGATTGAACAGATGGGCCGAAAGGCGGCTACCCTCCAACTCAATACCGGCGACGTAAAAAGCTTCGATGCGTTTTTTAGTCAATTAACCGGAGTCCTGTCTGCTACGTTTGACAGCGACCATTTCGACTTCCTAATCAATAATGCCGGCATTGCCGGTCGCTCGTCCATTGCCGAAACAACAGAATCGGTCTTTGACGAGTTAACGAACATTCACCTGAAAGGGGTCTTTTTTCTGACGCAGCAATCCCTGCCGCTGCTCAACGATGGTGGCCGCATTATTAACATCTCAACCGGCCTGACTCGTTTTACCACACCTGGTACGGCGGTTTATGCTTCTATGAAAGGGGCTATCGAAACGTTAACCATGTATCTGGCGAAGGAACTCGGGTCCCGAGGCATTGCCGTCAACATTGTAGCACCGGGAGCTATCGAAACCGATTTTGGCGGAGGCACAGTTCGCGACAATCCAGGCATTAACAAGCATATCGCTGAAATTACGGCCCTTGGGCGAGTTGGCCTTCCTGATGATATTGGCGGTGTTGTCGCCTTTCTATGTACCGAAGATGCCCGTTGGATTAATGCCCAGCGTATCGAAGTGTCAGGCGGCATGAATCTGTAAAAAGACCAGCTTATTTTGCCGTCACCTGCACAACATACGTTCGAACAGTTTGCCCGGTACCAGCCTGATTCATGGGCTTGGTCGAAAAAACGACGTTTGCCGTTCCTACGGTGACACCTTTTATCTGAAAAACTGTTGGGCCTGTTTTGTTACGCGAAAGTGTATCGACAGCGGGGGCAAGTTGCTGCCGAGAAACTTCGACAACCTCCTGATTATCTGAGGTTCCAGTTAACTCCGATCCACTATCGCCACGATCAGACAGGGAGATTTCTTTTATTTCACCAACCGAAACACGTAGTTTTTTCTGAGAACCACCTCCGGGTTGGCTGGAATGACTACAGGCAAACAGCCCGATCAGTAAACCGGCAAATACCATTGATTTTGCCGTAATTCTGCCTGCCTTTGACGGACAGGATTCTCGTTGGATTTTGCGCGTAGTAGCCATAACGGTTATAACTACCGGATAGCAGCAACGGTTTTAAATAGGGGTTAGTCTAGTATTTTTTTTAGACAGGATTACCGGGTTGTCAGGGTTTTCAATCAATAAAAACCCTGACATATACCTTTATTTTGCCGTTCTCCGGTAAAAAACGAAGCCATTTTCGGCACCCGTTTTCCGAACGTCGGGTAACGAATCGAGCAGGGTTGGCTCTTCGCTGGCTTTTCGGATAAACAGCACATCTTTGTCGATCCGACCACGCAGGAGCCATTCATCGTTATACTGATTCGGGTTCGTGACAGCGGGCTTCTTCGTATAAAAATAAGGTCCATAGCTGTGATAGCCATAGGTTTTCACATACACATTCTGCCCTTCGGCCCGCTCGAAAAAACGCATTGCGGCATCCTGCGATATACCTTCAATCCGACCAATTAAAAACCAGAGAGTAAGGGTAATAAAGACAGCCATCCCCACAAAAAGCGTTAGGGAAGCCCGGACCGATTCGCGCAGATTATACCAGATAATGGCCAAAATCAATATCACAAAGAGCCAGACGCCGGGCAGAGCCTCCCAGCCTGTCCAGTTGATCTTCGCGTCCAGATTCCCCTGCGAAAATGCATCCTGATCGGCATACATCCTGACGATGTCCATGTGATTCGCCAGTATGGGCATTGCAACAATGGCGACTACGTAGATGCCGCCAATTAGAATCAGGCCCGCCCGCATCCAGTTGTTAAACTGTATTTTTCGTTCCTCCAGTTGCAAGAGTGTCAGGGCAGCAAAGTAGGTCAGGGGAAAATAACAGAGCGACGAATAATGGACAATTTTAGACTGGACGATACTGAACAGCACCAGCACGACCCAGAACAAAATGAGCATCCATTTCCGAAACTCCCGCTGGTAGTTCCGTTCGATAAACAGGGGGCCAAATGCCCGAATCGCAAATATTGACGCCGGGAAACAGCCCACTAATAAAATGATGATGTGGTAACCGGGAAAGCCAACGTGACCGGCATCGGGTGTACTGAACAACCGGAAATTATAGGCCAGAAATTCCTGCATCAGAGCCGGTCCATGCAGGTAAATATCGAGGCCGTACCAGGCCAATGACACAACGGCAGCGGCTGCCGAGAAGGCAATAAACTGCACTGGCGAAATAAACCACCGAAAGTGACTTAACATCCAATAAATGACCAGAACCAGACACACAATAAGGTAAGCAACGGGGCCTTTGGTCATAATGGCGAGGCCCAGTACAAAGCCGCCAAGCAGTATATAGGTCCACTCCCTTTTGGGCACAGTCATGGCACCGCCCAGCCGTTCGCGTTTCCAGGACGCAAAAATCAGGTTGACTAAGCCAATAAAGATAAACAGATTAAAAAATGGGTCGATAATACCCGATCGAAAGTACAAATGGGGCGTTACAGACCCCAGATAAGCCAATGCCCACAGCCAGCCGAAACGGTGACCGTGCAGTTTCTGGCCGAGGTTGTAGAGATAAACAAGGGTGATAACGCCACATACCGCATTGGGTAGTCGGGCCGAAAATTCATTGACACCAAACAGGTGCATCATGGTCGACTGGAACCAGAAAAATAACGGAGGTTTTTCGTAAAAAGGCTTAAAATCTATGTGCACGTGCAGATAATCACCAAGTACCATCATTTCACGGGCGCATTCCGCAAAGTTGATTTCATCCCAGTCAAATAATCGAACGCCCCCCAAAAATGGAATAAAAAATAAGGCCCCAACAACGACCAGCACCAACGAATAAAAAAGTTTTTGATTCATTCAGCAATGTATGTAATGACAAAAAAGTACGTCTGCCTTCGAAAAAGTAAGCGCAAAAATAGCCGAAAAAAGATTGCCGGGATTCACGATATTCGCGCCGACAAGTCGAATACCCAATTACCGCAACCCTGAAATTTATGCTCGCCAATAATCGATTCACGAATTTACCGGCTTATACACAGCTAAAAGCCCATTATGATAGCCTGAAAGACCGTCACCTTCGCGATATGTTTGCCGAAGACACAGAACGGTTTACCAAATTCACGCGCCAGTTCGAAGAGATCCTGCTCGACTTTTCCAAGAACCGCATCACCAGCGAAACCCTTGACTTACTGGAGCAACTAGCCGAACAGGCCAGCCTGACCGATGCGATCGGCAAGATGTTCTCGGGCGACAAAATTAACCGGACCGAAGACCGGGCCGTGCTGCACATCGCTTTACGGAACCGCTCAAATACGCCGATTCTGGTAGACGGAAAAGACGTAATGCCAGACGTAAACGACGTGTTGGCCCATATGAAATCGTTTACCGGGCGGATTCGGTCGGGTGAGTGGAAAGGGTATACCGGCGAGGCCATTACCGACGTGGTAAACATTGGCATTGGCGGGTCGGACCTTGGCCCCGTAATGGTTACCGAGGCCCTGAAGCCCTACGCCGATGACAAAAAACTGCGCGTACACTTTGTTTCCAACGTCGACGGTGTTCATATCTACGAAACGCTGCAAACCGTCCGGCCCGAAACAACACTGTTTCTGATTGCGTCGAAAACCTTCACTACGCAGGAAACCATGACCAATGCCCAAACGGCGCGGCAGTGGTTTCTGGACACGGCTAAAGACGAAGCGGCTATTGCCAAACATTTTGCAGCCCTTTCGACGAACAAGAAAGACGTTGAGAAATTTGGCATCGACCCCGACAATATGTTCGGTTTCTGGGATTGGGTTGGTGGTCGCTACTCGCTCTGGTCGGCCATTGGGCTTTCCATAGCCCTATATGTTGGCTACGACAAGTTTGAAGAATTGCTGGATGGTGCGCATGCCATGGATAATCACTTCCGCGATACCCCTGCCGACCAGAACCTGCCCGTTATTCTGGCCCTGATGGGTATCTGGTATAACAATTTTTTCGGAGCGCAAACAGAAGCCATTCTCCCTTACGACCAATACATGCACCGCTTTGCGGCTTATTTCCAGCAGGGCGATATGGAAAGTAACGGCAAATCGGTTGATCGGGATGGTCAGCCAGTTGACTACCAGACGGGGCCAATTATCTGGGGCGAACCCGGCACCAACGGGCAGCACGCGTTCTACCAGCTTATTCATCAGGGAACAAAGTTAATTCCGTGCGATTTTCTGGCTCCGGCAGTTAGTCAGCGGCCCGTTGGCGAGCATCACAAAATTTTAATGGCTAATTATTTTGCCCAGACAGAAGCCCTGATGAATGGCAAAACGGAGCAGGAAGCAGCCGATGAATTACGCAAATCAGGGAAGACTGAAGACGAGATTAAATTCCTGGCTCCTTTCAAAATGTTTTCGGGAAACCGCCCGACAAATTCGATCTTATTCAAAAAGCTAACCCCCCGAACGCTGGGTAGCCTGATTGCTATGTATGAGCATAAAATCTTCGTTCAGGGCGTTATATGGGACATTTTCAGCTTCGACCAGTGGGGCGTCGAACTGGGCAAGCAACTCGCCAGCCGCATCCTGCCCGAGCTACAGGATGATGCGCCCGTTAATACCCACGATAGCTCAACGAA
The DNA here is from genome assembly GCF_002831565.1 of Spirosoma pollinicola. Classification (NCBI taxonomy): domain Bacteria; kingdom Pseudomonadati; phylum Bacteroidota; class Cytophagia; order Cytophagales; family Cytophagaceae; genus Spirosoma; species Spirosoma pollinicola. Next base: position 2,110,109 of record NZ_CP025096.1, read on the forward strand.
TGGCTTAATGAACGCATTTAAATCTATGCGGAATGAGTAGCGCTCAGTTTCGGCTAACATTAAATTTCTACTCATCGCACACATTAAATTTTTGCTTTGAGTTACACTAGTTCAAAACATTGCTTGCAAATGGCCTGTTAATGGGGTGTAATCTAAATTACACCCCATTTTTTTTTCTCACTCAACGATAAAAACGAAACGCTATGAAACGGCAATTTTCACTTCTGGCCCTGGGCCTTATGGGAATCGGCATCGCGAATGCCCAGACAACAACCAATACGTACTCAACCACAAGTGCAACAGCTAATCCGACGTATACCTCGCCGGTAACAACGGACAGCACGAATTCGATGAACAATGGTTCGATGAATAATGCGAACACAACGAACAATGGTTCGATGAACAACATGAATACAACAACGCCAAACAGCACGTATTCGACTAACACGGCAACGCCAACGGATGGTACAACAACGACTACCACGACAAATTATAGCACAACAGACCGCCCGGAGCGCATTAAGAATACGAAAGATTATAAAAACTTTGTATTTGGCATTTACGCGGGTTTGAACTCGACCAAGCTTAAAGGCGAAACAACGGGTGGCGACATTTCGGGGCGCATTGGCTACCAGGCAGGTTTCTTCGTGCGCGGTGGCGGTCGGCTTTTCGGTCAACTTGGCGCTGAATATTTTGCATCAAGTTCTAACTATTTTACCAAAGGAGATGGTACTACGGCATCTCAGATTCAGGATCAGATCAATATTCAGTATGTTCAGATCCCTGTATACATTGGCTATAAATTGCTTGAATCAGATCGGGGCATTTCGGCGATCCGTCTGCAAGTTGGTCTTGAGTATGCCAACCGTATCAATTCGAACAGCGGCAAATTTGATCTAAGCAATGCTGAGATCAAGAGCGGTACGTTCAATGGTTTAGGTCAACTTGGTTTTGACATTGGTCCCCTTCTTATTGATCTTACCTATCACTACGGTCTTAGCGATTCGATCAAAAATCCAACGAACGGCAACACGACGTCAACGGGCTTTAATGGTTCGGCTCGTCGTATCCTGAGTGCGAGTGTAGGCTTCAAATTCTAGGACTTGTTAGTTCAAAAAGTAAAAGTCGCCTTTCAACGAGGGCGACTTTTTTGGTTTAATTCCCCAAACATTCACTATTGGTGAGGGGTTGTAATCGTAAATACTCAACGTGTTAAATTATGAAAACGTTAACAAAAACAGTCCTGGTAGTAGCAGGCGTATGCAGTACGAGTCTCGTATTTGCACAACAAAACTCATATAATGACCGATATGATCGTTACGACGATCGCTCATCCCGTCGCGATGAACGCAGAGATGACCGGCGTTTAGATGACCGCCTTGACGAACGGCGCGACTACAATCGCCGGGAAGAAGAGGAGCCTCGATATAACAATCGGTATGAAGATCGACGGGGCGACAGTCGGCGGGATGACCGCATGTATGATGAGCGCGACTTAAGTAAAGCGTACGACGAAGGGTTCGAAGATGGTCAACGGAATCAGGTTGTGAGTGAACGCCAGGAGCACCGTGAAAACTACAAACACTTCACCTTCGGTATTTATGGTGGTGCCAACTCAACCCGTTTTGAGGGCGAAACCGTAAATGGTCAGGGGTTGACAGGTCGCTTAGGCTACCAGTTAGGTTTTCTGGTACGGGCCGGTGGCCGGGTTTATGGTCAGATCGGCGCTGAATATTTAGCGTCCAGTTCGCAGTTTTTTCAGGCGGGCGATGGCAAAGTAAATGGCGTTAGTGACATCACGGCTAACATCGATCAGCGCTACCTGCATATTCCGGCTTATATAGGTGTAAAACTGGCGCAGTCAGAACGCGGGGTGTCGGGTATACGATTGGCACTTGGCGCTGAGTATGCCACGCCATTGGGCACCGACAAAAATGACTTCAACTTGGGCAATGCCGATTTTCAGGCCGCTACCATCAATGGTCTGGCTAATCTTGGTTTCGATGCAGGCCCAATTACGCTGGACTTTGTTTATCACTATGGCTTTGCCGATGTGCTGGCCAGCGGTAACAGCAAGCGCCGGATTCTGGGCGTGAACCTTGGCTTTAAGTTTTAAGTTAGTCAGTCAGTTGATATCGGGACCATCCCGGTATCAACTGACTAATCTATGAACACCCTCTTCCCTATTTTCGTCAAGGCTGAAAACCTGCACATCCTTATAGTGGGGGGCGGCTATGTTGGTCTCGAAAAACTGACAGCGCTTCTGGGAAATTCGCCGGATGCCCGCGTTACGCTTGTGGCGTCCGCAATACGCGACGAAATCCGGGAAATGGCAACGCAGTACCCTAAACTGCAGCTCATTCAGGAACCCTACCATGCGCTTTATCTCTCCGACAAAGACTTGGTTATTGTGGGTACTAATGATAAGGACGTTAATCGGCAGGTACAGGTCGACTGCAAAGCCCGACGAATTCTTGTCAACGTTGCCGACACCCCCGCGTTATGTGATTTCTACCTGAGTTCGGTTGTCAAAAAAGGCGACCTGAAAATCGCCATTTCGACCAATGGTAAGTCGCCCACCTTTGCCAAACGTTTCCGTGAAGTGCTGGAAGACATTCTGCCCGATAGCTTGCAGGAAACGCTCGACAACCTGACCGCCATCCGCAACCAGCTTAAGGGTGATTTTGTGCAAAAAATGGAGAAACTAAACGAGATAACGAAAGTGTTGAAATAGATGTACCCACGGGCTTTAGCCCGTGTTGCATTGTAAATCAAACACGGACTAAAGCCCGTGGGTACAAACTACGTCAACGTCCTCCATGCATATTCTCGCTATTTCGGGCAGCCTTCGAGCTGGTTCAACCAACACCGCCCTGTTACGCGCTACCGCCGAACTGGCCACGGATATAGTACGTATCATACTATATGACGGCTTGGACGATATTCCGCCCTTCAGTCCCGAGCGCGATAAGGAAAATACATCAGCGTCTGTCAACCAACTTCGCCAGTTGCTTCGGGAAGCCGATGCTGTGCTTTTTTGCACACCCGAATACATTCATGGTATGCCCGGTGTCCTGAAAAATATGCTCGACTGGCTGGCCTCATCAGGGGAATTTGTCGATAAGCCTGTTGGTGTAATTAGCGCCGGACCTTCGGATATGGGCGGCTCAAGGGCACACGCGTCGCTGTCGTACACCCTGAAAATTTTGACCGCTCAACTTCCCGAGAAGGCATCGCTGATTGTGCCATTCGTTCGGCAAAAAATAGATGCTGATGGTCAGGTGATAGACCCCGCGTTAAATCAGCAACTCCGGGATGTAGTTGATGCGCTGGTGCAAGCCGTGCAGGATAACAGACAACCGGTATAAATCGCATGGCTAAATCGCCAACTCGATCATTGGGTCCCAAAACATAGTTTTAAAATCGACAACCCGGTCATTTTCAACCCGAACGCCTTCGTCTTCGAGGAGTCGCTGCATGACGTTCGGCTCCCCGAAAAAGTGTTTGCCGGTCAATACACCAATACTGTTAACAACCCTATGCGCGGGGATATCGGGGCGATTATGACACCCGTTCATTGCCCAGCCAACCATTCGGGCACCCGCCCGCAGACTTAGGTACTTAGCAATAGTGCCGTAAGTCGTTACACGGCCTTTTGGTATCAGGCGCACTACCTCATAAACTTCCTCAAAATAATCGCGCTGTTCGGGCATAGTTATCGAACGTATTCCAACAGACCAACGTACGCTTAATGGGCTAGTAACCAATCACGAACCCTCGGATTGAAGTCGTCGATACACTCCCAGTGGAACGCATGGCCAGCACCTTCATACAGGTGCAAGTCGCTGTTTGGTATGGCTCCGGCCACTTCCTCACTCATCCAGAATGGCGTAAAAATATCGTTCTGCCCGCCAATCACTAAGCAGGGTTTGTTAATAGTTGGCAACTCAGCCAGTGTATTGTGCGTAATGCACGCTTCGGCCTGTCCTTCGAGACCATGCAAGGGCTGAGGAGACGAATCAACGGCAGCCTGTTGGCGTCCAGTCAAAAAAGCAGCAAACATAGTATCGTCGTCCCAACTGCGTTTCGCATAAATCAGGAGTTGAATATAAGTAGCGAACTCTTCGGGCCTGAGCCGGGCTTTGATTGTTGCCATATGCCGGAAGATGGCCTCGGCAGTGCGGTCGCAACGCGCCCACGGGCACATCAGCACCAGCGAGCGCACTTTGTCGGGGTGCCGCAGGGCAAGTTGCTGAGCAATGGTGCTACCCATTGACACACCTATCACCCGAACGGATTGCAAGCCCAGTTTGTCGATCAGACCCGCATAATCATCCGCCATTTGTGCGGTAGTATAAGGCCCGGCAGGTTTGTCGGACTGGCCAACGCCCCGGTTATCGCCCATTATACAACGAAAGTCCTGCTGCCAATAATCAGCGTGCTTTTCCCAGACAGAACCGGGTGCGGTAATGCCCATGATAAGCAACAGCGGCTCACCCGTGCCGCGCTCTTCGTAATATAAGTTGATGCCGTTGGTCTCTACGAAAGGCATGTATTTGGTAGTTAGTAGTGGAGTAGTGGATTGGTTAAATAGTAAAGTAGTAGCATGGTGGAATAGCTAGTCAACGCCTGTGAACGACTACACAACTTGACCATTCCACTACTTCACAACTCCACTACTTAACTATTCCATTGATTACAGAACAGAAGGAAGTAACGTCTCATACACCCATCGTCCATCGTGCAGGGTAACACCGTCCGGGTCGTCCATCGCTTCAGGCCCTTCATCTTCGCAGATGATCCAGCCGCTGTAGTTTTGCTCAATCAGCCATCGGGTGATACCGTCAAAATCAACTTTACCCTTGCCTAAAAGAGCGAATTCGGGTTCGCCATTCCAGTCTTTGAAATGAACAAGATTGATAAGCGAGGCATACTCCTTCATTTTCGTTAACGGGTCCATACCGCCATTAATCATGTGGCCCACATCGGGTGTCCAGCCTGTTACCGACGCATCGAGCGATTCGAGAATGACGCGATAGTCCTCTTCGGTACGGGTTATGGACGAATGCGGTGAGTTGGGGTGAAACGAGCAAGGTATGCCCTGATCTACCGCCCGGCGCGACACCCGGTTAACAATGTTAACGAGGTTCTGCCTACGAATCTCAAGATCGTGCCGCCCCGTTGGCTTCTGCACCGTACAGAGCAGCGCACCCGGAAAATGTTTGAGCAGTGCAATAGCCCGGTCGGCTTCGTAACGTTCCTGCTCGGTTTCTTCGGTTCCGTTCCAGTCAAGAGCGAGGGCAATGGCGGCCAGTTCTACACCTTGCTCATTCAGTTTTTTGGCCAGGCTTTCGGGATCAGGCAAGTCGCCCATCCAGTTGAAAATTGGTTCGATGCCGGCAAAACCCGCCTGAGCCGTAATGTCGATCATATGCCCCAGCCTGTTGACGTGGGTTAAACCGTTGTTGTTCATGAACCACGTGTAGGCTTCGGCGCCAAAGCGAAAGGATGATGTCATAGAAAATATGGAACGCTGATTTGGTACTGTAGTACCGACCGTCCCGGTCGGGTGAGGATCTTTTCACTACACACCCGACCGGGACGGTCGGTACTACAGTACCAAACCAGCGTTCTATTAGGTTGTTACTTTTCCATTGGATGCTCTTTGAGCAACTGGGTTGGTGAATAGAAATCGGTTTTGCGTTCAACAGCGGCTCTGACTTTCTTCACCTTATCGGGAGAAATAGCCGGCGCATTATTGCCAAACGAATTTCGTACATAGGTTAGCACCGCAGCAATTTCATGATCTTTCAGCAACCCGCCGAAGGGTGTCATGGGCACTTGACCCGGATAGGTTTTACCCACCACATCAATAGGCCCCATCAACCCTTTCAAGGCAATTTTTATTAGACGATCTTCATTGCCCGACACCCAGTTCGTACCCGTAAGCGGTGGAAAACCGGAAGCCGTTAGCCCTTTGCCATCGGGTTGGTGGCAGGTGGCACAATAGCCCTCTTTGGCATAGATCTGTTTACCCATGTTGTACAAGACCAGCTCCTCCCCTTTCAGATTCGAGGTAACCGCCTTTTCTACCTCTTTCTTCACGTTCATACCCTTTAAGTGGGCCACGGCAGATTGGTGTGCGTGAATCATCCAGTCGTCCAGCGGCTTCTTCGTCGCTTCGGCCAGAATGGGTAGTCCTTTTTCTTTCCCAATCCAGGAAGCCGCCACAATTGCCGCCAACCGAACCCGGCTGTTATCATCTTTAACGGCCTGCATCAGCAAATCGGCCTGATCAGCAACCTGATGCCCCGTATACCGAACGACCTGAACAGCAGCGGCCCGCGCATGGTAATCCTTGGCCTGAAGCACTTGCCGCAGGAGTTTCTGGTCTACTTTATCCAGACCCCAGCTCACCCATAAGCCTTCGAGCAGGTGGTGTTCGTAACGAGGGTCATTTTTATCCAGTCCGGCAGTCCAGGTAGTTAATTTTGCCAGTACCTGCGAGGCATCGCGTCCGCGAAGTTCGCGTCGGGTACGGTAACGGGTGCGGTATTCGGGGAGTTTAAGGTTGTCCAGCAACTGCTCAATACTGGCTCCATCAATTTTGGCTGGCGTCACCAACGGCCTCGATGGGTATGTAATCCGGTAAACACGACCATGCGAGTGATCTCTCAGGGGGTCGCGGGCGTTGTGCTGCATGTGCCCGATCAAAATGTTATGCCAGTCGATCAGGTAGAGTGAGCCATCCGGCGCAAACTCCATGTCAACGGGGCGGAAGTTGCGGTCTTCACTCACCACCAGATCAGCCCGGTGCTTGCTCACGTAGCCCGTACCATTATCGACAAGGGTGTGTTCTTTCATACCCAGAAAACCAATGGTATTGTTGATCAGGAAATCACCCTGAATATCGTCGGGGAAGTGGCGGCTCGATACAAATTCAAGGCCGGACGTTGGCCGAACGCGGTGAGCCTCTTCAATTAACTGAACCGATTTATGGTTGGCTTCGCCATAACGCGGAAACACCGAACCGGGCATCATCCAGCGAACATCAGGGCTTGAGGTTTCGGCAAAAAACGGCTGTCCCCAATCGTCAAACGCAATACCCCAGGGGTTTGGAATGGACAACTGAGCCGTACGTTCCAATTTGTGCAGCTGGGGCGCATAGCGATAGAAACCGCCGTTCGTAGCCCGAACGGGACCATAAGACGTTTCGACATTGGTGTGCAAAAACACGCCTTCGCCCGAATAAATAGCGCCGGAAGGGTCAACGGTGAAGGCATGACTGTTGTGGTGTGTATCATGGTCATCGTAGCCACTCAGCAAAATTTCCTTTTTGTCGGCTTTATCGTCGCCGTTGGTATCGGTGTAGAGTTTCAGGTTGGTGCCCTGCGAGACGTAAACGCCCTCCTTCGCGATTTCGAACCCTAGCGGCAGGTGCAGTCCATCGGCAAAAACCGTTTCTTTATCTGCTTTTCCGTCACCGTTCGTGTCTTCCAGAATCAGGATTTTGTCGTTTGGTTTGGCATCGCCCGGCTTGTAGTGCGGGTAACTGGGCATAACCGCCACCCATAGCCGCCCTTTGCCATCGAACGACATCTGCATGGGTTTGGCCAGATCAGGAAACTCTTCCTCGGAAGCAAAAAGCTCGATCTTGTAGCCCGATGGCACCTTCAGTTTGCTCAGGGCTTCCTGCCCGTACAGATACGTCAGGCTACCGTTTTTCTCTGGATTAAAGTTGGTTTTAACGACTGGGAGTTGTTTCGTTCGCTTGTCGGCAGCGGCAATATCCATTTTCTCCCCTTTCGTTGCGGCCAGCCAAACAGCCGTATCGCGGATGGCAGTCATCTCCCGAATTTTCTCGATTTCGGCGGGGTAGTTATCGGGGCCAAATGGATTGTACCGGCGACCATAAACGTGAACACCATTCGGAATTTTATAGTCATTGTGCCACATCCAGTTCTTCTCCAGTACGGCATCCTGAACCAGTTTCCGGTTGGTTTCGGCCTTGGCGGGCGTCTTGCCAAAAATCTGATCGACTAGCAGCAGGCCTAACTTTTTGTATCCGGCGTCGTTGAGTTGCGAACCGTCGATGGTCAATGGCTCGGCGTTGGCATCGTACCATTCTTTGGATGGGGTGAACGCATCGACAAATAATACCTTATTCTGACCGGCAACTTCCTGCATCGCTTTGGTATACAGCAACAGGTTTTCATTCTCTTTTTTGCCATTTGGCAAATCCATCGTGGCAGACAAATCTTCGAACGCAATGGGCGACACAATGGCCAGTTTCGGGGCAGAAACCCCGTTGTATTTTTGTTTCAGTGTCCACTTGATAAACGCATCCAGTTCAGCCTTATAATTGGCCAACCCATCTTTACCCTGGAAGGACTCGTTGTAGCCGAAAAAAGCAACAATCACGTCGGCTTTCAGGCGGGTGAGCCATTGGTCGGGGTAGTCGAAATGGCCTTCACTTTCCGAATTATTGGCTAGCTCTGTCTGAAATTTTTCGGCACCCGGAAACGCCCAGGGCGTATTCCGGCTGGCATGTGGACGAAAACCGGGGGTATCTCCCCCATCGCACATATTGCGAATAAAGAGTTTATTCTCCGGGTAACGAAGCTGCATTTCGGTTTCGAAATAGCCGTAATTCATCATGCGCGACCCCAGGTTATTACCCAGCAACATAATATGTGAGCCCTTTTGAACAGGAATTGCAACGGACTCTCTAACCGAAAGTCGGTTCGACTGAAAAGCACTAACCGCAATTAGTAGTAATCCGGCTACAATCAGCAATCCATTGATCTTATTCTTCGTTGGTAGAGCCATCTTGATTTTTGATAGTTGCATGCGAATGCGCGTTCTTTGACTTTATCAAGTTAAGACGTTCGAAGTCCGAATTTACTTAACTGATCTATAAGTTGTCTTGAAATCAATCAACTAGCAGCTTATTGACCAAACAAGGATGTAATTTGCCCGCTAGTTAACTGTACAAGCCAGCCTGTTTACGAACAAAATAGCTTCCAGGCTGGCCCTTATCTCCTATTATTTGTTACTTGTGAACGAACGGAGTTTACTGAATCAGCTCGACCAACGTTCTTTTGCCTGACCTCAAGTCATCCTACTAGTATGGAAAAGTCCCCAAACAACGAGCAAAAACCGAGCAATCCGGCTGAACAGGAAGTTAGCAATTCGCCTAAAAGTGGAGAACGCCCTAATCAGGGCACTGAAATGACGAACGATCATTACGATCCACAGGGCAAGCCAGATGCCGATAAACGGGTCTTTCCCGCACCTGATAATGTGGGGGCAAAACATAAAAACCCGGTACTGGCCCAGCCCCCCGACCAATTCACAGGTCTTACGCTCGGCAAACCCGCTACGGTGGCGGCCGGGGTTAAAGCCGTTTTGAAATCTATGGAGTTTTCGTGGAGCGAGGCAGGCGTTAGCCGAGGTACGCACGCACTCCTGAAACTCAATCAGAAAGATGGTTTCGACTGTTCATCCTGCGCCTGGCCCGACCCCGACGACCATCGGTCGGTAGCGGAATTCTGCGAAAATGGGGCCAAAGCAACCGCGTCGGACGCCGACACCCGCCGGGCCGATCCTGCGTTTTTCGCCAAACACAGCCTGGTCGATTTATCGCGCATGACCGACCGCGATCTGAACAACGCCGGTCGGTTAACGCACCCGATGGTGCTTCGGCCCGGCGCTACGCATTACACCCAAATTTCCTGGCCTGATGCTTTTCAGGTAGTGGCCGATGAGTTGAACTCCTTACAATCGCCTAACGAGGCTATCTTTTATACGTCCGGCAAAGTACCTAACGAACCCGCCTACCTGTACCAGCTTTTTGTCCGGGAATTTGGCACGAATAACCTGCCCGACTGCTCGAACATGTGCCACGAAAGCAGCGGATCGGCACTGAGTCCTACGTTAGGGTTAGGTAAGGGTTCCGTAACGTTGAACGACATTTACGAAGCTGAGGTCATTCTGATTATGGGGCAGAATCCCGGCACCAATCACCCGAGAATGCTCACGGCTTTGCAAATAGCCAAGCGAAACGGAGCTAAAATTATTGCCGTCAATCCACTGCATGAAGCCGGTTTAAGCCACTTCAAGAATCCGCAGGATTTTATGAATCCTATTAAAGCAGTAGGCACGTTACTAAGTGCTGGCACACCCATCGCCGATCTTCATTTGCAGGTAAAAATTAACGGCGATATGGCGGTGTTACGGGGTATTATGAAACACCTGTTACGAGCCGAAGAACTGAATCCGGGCGAGGTGATCGACCATGATTTCATTAAGGAATACACGACCAATTACGCGGAGTTTCTGGATACGCTCAACAACACCAGTTGGGAAGCTATTGAGCAAATGAGTGGTTTGTCAAGCGATCAGTTGCTCGAAGCGGCTAACATCATTGCCCCAAAACAGAAGATTATTACCTGCTGGGCAATGGGCCTTACCCAACAGAAAAACGGCGTGATGAGCATTCAGGAGATCGTGAACCTTCAGCTGATGAAGGGCGCGATGGGCAAGCCCGGTGCCGGAACCTGCCCTGTGCGCGGCCACTCCAACGTCCAGGGCGACCGCACGATGGGCATTTGGGAACGTCCGCATAAAGAGTTTCTGGATGCATTGGCAAGAGAATATGGTTTCGAACCCCCTCGCGAACATGGGTTTGACACCGTGGAATCCATTAAGGCCATGTATGAAGGAAAAAGCAAGGTATTTGTAAGTCTGGGCGGCAATTTCCTGTCGGCTGCGCCCGACACAGAACTTGTAGCCGAAGGGCTTCGTAAACAGCGGCTTACGGCTTTTATTAGCACAAAACTTAACCGGGGGCACTTAGTCACCGGCAAAACCTCATTGATTTTACCCTGCCTGACTCACCTCGACATCGACATGCAGCGTTCGGGACAGCAGTTCACATCCTGCGAAAACTCGATGGGCGTTGTTAGCCAGAGCAAAGGCGTACTGAAGCCGCTGGAAGGTGAGATGCTCAGTGAAGTGGCTATTCTTTCGGGGATTGCCATTTCTACGCTGGGTGATCGCTCAAACGTTGACTGGGTAGGCTACACCGAGAATTACGACCGAATTCGGGATTCAATTGCGCGCGTGATCCCCGGCTTCGACAAATTCAACGAGAAGATCCGCAAGCCCGGTGGTTTTTATCTGCCCAACGGCCCCCGCGAACGAAATTTCACGACCGAGAATGGGAAAGCTAATTTTACAGTGACCGACATGGTCAGGCACGAGATCGAACCCGACCAACTGGTACTTATGTCCATTCGAAGCCATGACCAGTTTAACACCACCATTTACGAGTACAACGACCGCTATCGGGGCGTTTACGGCGAACGGCGGGTCATTTTCATGAATGCACAGGACATGAGCGAGCGCCATATTCGGGAGCGTCAGCTAGTAAACATCACCAGCCATTTTGACGGACAGCGACGGAAACTGGAGAAATTCATCGCCATTCCTTATAATATTCCGAAGGGTAATACAGCCGCTTACTACCCCGAAGTAAATCCATTGGTGCCTGTGGCCAGTGTCGCCTATATCAGCAACACGCCCACATCTAAGTTCGTCATTATTACGGTGGAGCCTATTCCTGAACTACTGCCGGAAGGAAAAACGACACCCATTTCGATTACTATAACTGCTTGATAAAGTTACACAGTTCTCTATAAATATGTGTCAATACATTCATGTTGTAGAGAACTGTGTGGTTTCTATATATACTACTGTATTTATATTATATATTTAAAATAATTTTACTGGATTAAACTTTTAATTTAAATTATCATTATAGATATTTATTAAAATTTTGATTTATCAATATTTATTTGTGTAACATATAGTTTACATTTTAAGCTTGTAGAGCTTATAACAAACATAGAATTTATATAAATCACGTTTAGGCTATTGACCTTATCTCCAAATCTACATATATAATGGTACCTGGTAAAACAACATTTGACAATGTGACTTTGCTCATTACCCACTTTAACCGAAGCAATTCTCTAAAGCGTTTACTATCTGCCTTTCATGATCTCAACTGCTCGTTTGCGGATATTGTTGTTTCGGATGATAGCAGCCAGAGCGTACACTTTCAAGCCTTAAAGTCCCTGCAAAAACAGTATAACTTTCGGTTGGTTACGTCGGTCAGTAACCGTGGATTGGCGAATAATCTAAATAAGGGGCAGGATGCCGTACAAACGCCCTACACGCTCTACATACAGGAAGACTTTGTACCTCAGCCATCCTTCGTCCCCAAGTTGCAGGAATCAGTAGCTTTCATGCAGCAAGACAATACGCTGGACATGGTACGGTTCTATGCCTATTTTATATATCCCTATTTAAGGCCCTTTAAGAATGGATTTTCGGAGATGGTCTTTTCCCCCTGGGCAGCCAACTACAACAAAATTTACTGTTATAGCGATCATCCTCATCTGCGCAGAAGCACGTTTCTCGACAAATTCGGCCGTTATGTGGAAGGTATAAAAGGCGATCGGGCTGAATACCGAATGTGTATTTCCTTTTTGCAAAAGAGGGGAAAAGCTCTTTTCTACAACGATTATGAAAGTCTACTTATCCAGGAGAACGATGCTCAGGAACCCAGCACCATGAAACGGGCCGAATGGACGCAGCATCAAAATCCATTTATTATCATTGTCCGATATATATATCGGCAAATCAGATACAACTACGATATCCGATTTCTGACGTAGGGAAATCATTTTTACTCATATTTTTTAGTGCCGAACAATGCTAGTTCACCTGTATTTTTTATAAGTCGATAGACAAGATAAAATTTTCTCAAAAAAAGATACATCTTTTCATTGAGTTTCCATTTTTTCCGAAACGAAGCTGTAGTAGGTTCGCTTACAGTGTTTACCTGATCGAATATTGTTGTGAAACGCTCAAAAAATAAGCCTTTCCCTCCATTTTTTATAAACGATAAGCACATTGTAAACTCTGTAATATCACCATTTTCCCCCTCAATATAACGGCCGAATTTAGTAAAGAATGTGCTTCTTCGAAGGTGTGGATGATCGCTATAGTAATAAAATTTTAAGTGATTTGAATACCATACCGTTGGTTTATAAATCATTTCGGAAAAACCCAAAGAATAAGGCTTCAAATAGGGGTATTTAAAATAAGCATAAAAGCGAACAATATCAAATTGTTTATTTTGATTCATTAATTTTAATGAATTCTCAAAATGAATAGGAAAATCAGTCTTAGGTACGAAATCTTCCTGTACATAAAGCGTATAAGCAGTCTTTACTGCATCCTGGCCTTTATTAATATTATGTCCTAACCCTCTATTGGCAGGTGTTGTAATGAGCTGAAAATTATATGTATCTTTCAACTTAAGCAACATACTCCGATGCTCAGGCAGACTGCCATCATCCGACACTACTATGTCTGTAAATGAGCAACTTAGCTCATTAAATGTACGAAGTAGACGTTCCAGAGAGCTACTGCGATTATAATGTGTAATTAGTAAGGTTACTTCCTCAAAGTGATGCTCAACTAACATTTTAGTCAATAAATATACTTTACCAAACTGTTTGAAATTTACTAAACTTTACGATTTATTATACGTGTCGAATCTGTCACCTATTTTTCCAATTATAAATCTTTGCAAACATTATTCTTCAAGCTATATTCATTTGTGCAACCAAGTGTATAGAGCCCATGAACTCATTTTAGTAAAAATAATTACGCTATACATTAGGCTTTATTTATAAAAAATAACATGTTTATTTATATCATAAAAATACAACAATAATAAACAAAATGAAATAATTTGCCCCATAAATGTATACGTAAATAGTATAACACACTTTAACTAGATTCCTTATGAAATAGAATAGGCTTGTATTGATCATTTACCACCAGCACTACGGATAAAACTGGTGATGTAAAAACTTTATCTTATATTTTAAGAAAGCATTAACTAAAAGAAGAACCTATACCAGATAGCCAGCTATTTCCATGAACGAACCCCATGATTCTCTCTAAAGTCAATAAATCACTAATTTTCAAATAATTACAAAAAAATTATAGTTAAGTTTGCAGACTTTTTAGGAAACGAGAACAAAGTCACCGCTCTACGTTAACACACATATAGTTATCCGAGAAAAGTTTATTTCGACTCATTATATATCTAGTAGTATATATATAGAAGTAAAACAAGTACTCTTTAGTTAGCGAGACGTTTCGCTGCTATAGTCCCGGACACTCATTGAATGGATATCAACCATTAGTATCCCCGTGCATCCGCTACAATTCCAGTGAACAGTAATGTCAATTTCTTCTATCATTCCATAACATTTCAAGCTCTCCTAGCCTATCCGTTACGTTATGGAACCGACTATAATTAGTCAAATATTGCTCGAAAAATGCATCATTCAGAAATTGAGTGCTAGGGGCGGCCCTATTAAGTTAGTGACTTGCCATGAACGTATGACAAAGCTTGTTTGGACCTTGTTACAAACGGATCCAAGTCATGTCAACTATATTAAAACTTGGGAAACATTAGTTGACTACGGAGAAAAAGAGCTTAGATATCTAGTGCAATTCTATCAGGTCTCTACTAGTAAGAAGTATACTAAATATTTATATCGACTTACAAAAAAAATTAGCTTGGCAGTATCAATCTTGTATTAATTAGAACATTCTCACCTGAACAGATTTCCCATTCCCGTTCCACTCATCACATTTAAATATTATTTATTATCATATGAAAATAATAAATTATTTTCTTCAACTTAACTAAAGTGTTAGATTACTTATCTTAAATGTTCCATTTTTTGGCGTTAACTGTTTAACAATTTTTTCAAGCTGTAACATTGTTGCTAATAAACTATAAGTTTAATATTCGTATATGTAGTAAAATAGTAACTAAAACTAGTGCCAGATGTAAATTAAAGAACAACTAAAATACCATTGCTTAAAGTTAAAAATAAATAAAACTCGAATACTATAAGTTTATTTATAGTGTAATATAAATATATTATATTAAAATTTATTTTTAGATAGATATCTCAAAATCAATATATGAGGTAAATATTGTGTGGACGCACAAATTGATTTATAATTGAATGCATAGAAACATTTGAGCTATATAAATTTATCAAATTCAATGCGATAAAGCGATACAAGCCAATCAAAACTAGGCACACATTCAACTATATTCCTTAAGATTAACTAGCCTGTTAATGAACAAGTGAATAGTTAAATTTATATAAGTAATCATTAAATATCAGTGGACTTAATTAAATTTTGAGTAAATATTAATAACGTATTTCCTCAATTTTTTTATATCTTTTTGAACAACAACACCATAATCAACCTCTCTAATAATCTATACACTTATGAATATGTACCCTAAAAATCTGTTTTTAATTCCAATTCCATCGATCATTTGGTTAGAGGGTGATGGCAACTATACCCGAATTCATTTGCAGAACGGAAAGTTGCAGTCATTACCCTACACATTAAAATTTATTTCGGAAAAATTGCCAGACTTTGTCCGTATTCATAAATCAAGTCTAGTTAATCCTATGTACGTCCAGGAACTAACAAGTAAGGGCTACCAAGACTATTGGGTGAAATTAAGTAGCGGGCATACTCTATCGGTTTCCAGAAAGAGGATGCCGCAAACGGCTGTAAAATTAAAGCTTCCAACACCATAGTTTACTCCTTTTATAACCTATAACAGTCGACTGCCCACCAACTAAATACACATTTTAATTAAAATGTGTATTTAGTTGGTGGGCAGTCGACTGTTATAGGTTATAAAAAATCTGTCAAAGATATGTTCACAAATATTACTATTAATTTGTAATGACCATATCAAAACTGATAATATACATCTACTGCTGAGCAAAATAAACTTCAGCCTATTCGTATTTAAAATAATACTGCGTTTATAGTTTAAAGAAAATCTTTAGATTTATTTAGAACTTGATTTTTCAGCATTTTTGAATGAGTTATAAATTAAATTGACCTTGATCATATATACTAGTTGAAATACGCAACATTTTTTGATGATCCATCAAGAGCTAACTAGTAAAAGGTTATTAAATAAATGTATTTGCTGTTGATATAATTGATATCAATCTGAAAAATATTCTTCATTTTAAGATTGATTGAGTTGTATATACCATTTAAAAAAATAGATAAATTTCTCTTAATTTAAATTATCTTTTACAGTTTATTTAATAGTGGAAATAAAGGCAGAAAAATCAATTTATATGTAGAAAAATTTGAACGCTATCGCTAAGGTAATATGATCTAAATTTAGATTATTATCTGCCGAATATGTAGTTAATATAAATAGATATAGGTAAATTTCTAATATAATTTCAATAAAAGTAAATTACAACGGATATATTTTATAATTATCAAGTAAACATATATAAGCTATTCATTCAGCCTAAAGTCAACTGGATTTTTTCAATTATTTACATAATAGAGTGTGTCTAATTGTATTATATAGACTGATAGTTAAGGTGCATTTACTTAGGCACCTCTTATACGCTCAAACTTCCTTTTCTTCTTGTAAATGCAATCAGTATGTCACACGTATAGAGGGTAAGGTTATGTATTTATGAATGCCCAGCATACCCAAAAATGGAAGTAAACAAATCGTTTTATTAGGGCATAATCTCTTTGAGCTGGAGGTCTATTTTAGCAGCTTTTATTTTTGCTTCTTCGAGTGGCAACCCTTTTTTCATACCTGGCCGTTCGTGCCCTGCTGCCGTTAGCCAGGCATCTTTCAAAATACGTTGACGTTCGGCAACGAGGGCTACAAACTGAGCAGTATGGGGCGTCGTTGCCAGTGTAGCAACTACGTCTGATGCCTGGGCAATGGCTTTTTCACCTAACCCTAACAGTATGCTTTTTGCCATTATCCAATGCCCTACATCACCGGGATGTACACCGTCCTCAGCCAGCGAAAATGCAGCTACAGAAAATCGGGCATCGACCTGCCGATGAGCTTCCAGAAATTGCTTCATGGGGTAGTGAACATCAATTACCTCCCACCGAGCTGCTGTTTTCTGGCTTATAAACCAATCAGCATAACGGTCAAGCACGGCAGCATACCCTATTTTTCCGCCCTTTAATTCGTCATAAACAGGGGGCGTGAGATGAATAATTTGGGCACCGCTTTTTACTACTTCGTTGTGTAGCCAATGGATCCCCTCTTTGAATTTCTGGAACCGACTCTCGTCGAAGGGCATGTAGATTCCATCATTCATACCATAACTGGCGAATACCAGATCTGGTTTGGTAAGCGCCAGTACGCTGGCCAATCGATTATGTAAATCGGGGCGCGGAAATTTCCCGTCAGCGTGCCCTTCTTCCGAAAGTCCGGAAACGGTTTCACTTGGTAAACCAACGTTGATAAATTCAATGGGGTGATCGGGGTAATGCGCTCTGTAATATACTTCGATATCGGTAATGTATTTCCCGGAATAGGTAATGCTATTCCCTAAAAACACTACCCGGCGAACACTGGCCGGAAAGGGGGATTGCGCCTTACAGTAAGCTCCTACTAACCAAAGAGCAACGGTTAATGTATAGCGCAGTCGATAAATAGTGGTCATGGTAAAAATAATTTTAAGGCTTCTTCTAATGAGCCAGATCTCATTGAATGATTAATCCGACGAGCTTATTTCTGATAAACACGCACATAATCGACCTCAAATCGACTTGGAAATGGCGTTTTGGACGGGTCTCCTCCATTATCGCCCCCAATGGCCAGATTTAGCAGCACATAATGAGGATGGTGAAACGGATTAAGACCGGAACCATCCTGATTTATGGTTTCGGCAAGGAGAACCGTGTTTAGCAGTTGATCGTCAACATACAGGCGAATAGCCGTTTCATCCCAGTCCATACGCCAAATATGAAACTTTTTTGACCAGTCCGGATCGTCAAACGTAGTCATTGGCTTTTTTACGCTTCGCCACTCAGCTGTATAGCGTTTTGCGGTGGCCCAGGCTACGTTTGCCAGTAACTGATTTCGATAATATTCCATGATATCGATTTCACCGTTCGATGGCCATTCGCCCGACACGCCAAGTGTCCAGAAAGCTGGCCAGAGACCGGACCTGGTCTCAATACGGCCCCGCATCTCGAAACGCCCATATTGCCATTGGTGCAGTTTTTCTGTTTTCATACTCGAAGACGTGTACTCAATAGTAGGGCGATTGGTTCGCCAACTGGCACTGTTAGCTTTATAGAAAGGGTTGGAGCGTTGCTCACGTTTTCCTTCAATAATGAGCACACCGTTTTCACAATGAGCGTTTTCAGCCTGATACCATTGGTATTCATTATTGCGCACAAAACCCGTTTCAAATACCCAGTTTTTAGGATTTGGTGGCCCGTTTGTGTCAAACTCATCGGCCCACACCAGCCGCCAGCTTGTATCTGATTTTACTTGCTGAACTTCCGCACGAGACTGGGCAAATAAGCTACCGACTTGCAGGCAGAACCAGAGTGATAAAAGAAATAATCGTCGCTGCCACACCCTTTTTACAGCTGTATTTAACAGATACCATAAATCTGGTCGGCCGAAGATGAACCGATAGATTCCCCCTGTTTGCATCGTTGCATTATAGCATAAGGTCAATCTTTTCGTGTCGGAACGCATGGCGGTTGTTGGTTTTGTCAACACTAAAAGCACACAACTACCAGAAACTCCCCGAAGGCTGGCTCGTTACGGATAACGGGCAAAGTTTTGAGTAAATAAGCGCTTATCCATGTAATTTATTCGTCGACGTATTCGGGTATTTACGCTATACCAACAGCTCATCTAGCATAAAACCAGCTTTCCAATGCAACGTTTGGGTGTTTTTTACGCTATAGGTATATGAAACGGTTCATTGTACCAGGTCAAAAACTACTCACTAAAAACACCCTCATTTATAAAGTAATATGGAACGTAAAGAATTTTTAAAGCGTGGCTTCAGCAGTCTATTGGGCGTTGCGGCCATTGTTCCCGTTATAGGCGCTTGTTCGAACACAAGTGTCGAGCCTACAACAACCAACACGGGTACCAGCACATCAACGGGGTCAAGTAACGGTAGTTCGTCGAGCAACTGCACGGTTACCCCATCCGAAACAGAAGGGCCATTCCCAACCAAAGTACCCGCCAACTTTGTTCGGCAGGATATTCGCTCAGATCGCACTGGTGTGGCCTTTACCATGACTATTACCATTAAAAATTCGAGTAGCAACTGTGCTGGCTTGTCGGGGGCAATTGTCGATATCTGGCACTGCGATAAAGATGGATATTACTCGGAATATGGCGGAACCGGCATGCAGAGCGTCAATTTTACCACTGTCGATTTCCTGCGCGGGCGGCAAACAACAGACGCCAATGGCCTTGTTACGTTCACGTCGATTTTTCCCGGCTGGTATAGTGGACGGGCACCGCATATTCACGTCCACATCTACAATTCGGCCGGAAAATCGCTACTGGTGACGCAGATCGCTTTCCCTTACGATATCTCCAACATAGTATACACCACAGCGCAATCGTATGGCTATACCAAGGGCGTACAGGACACTAAAAATGAAAGAGACAATGTGTTTTCCGATTCTGTTGCGAACGAGTTAGGCACTGTTGCCGGAAGTATTTCGGCCGGTTATACACTAACTCACACGATTGTTGTGAGTGCTTAGCAGCAGGACATTCGCTATGAAAGGCCTTATTCGTTTCAGTTATACTAAACTCATCGACGCATCGGCCACCAAAGCCTGGGACAAAGTCGTTTTTGAGGAAACATATCAGGAGTTCTTTATGCAGGCCCAGTTTTTTAATCAGTCGACACACTACCTGACGTTTCAGGAGTTGATCGACAATGTACCCGGTGCTGACCGACTGCATTACCTGACCAGCCGGGTGGCTATGGGCTATTTACAACAGTTGAATCAAACGATTCCAGATGTAGTGAATGCTTTGGAGAAGTTATGCATGCCATTTACTCAATTCAAATTTGAGATTCTGGCATCACATATGGAGCAAAAAGAGGCTCACAAGATTGCCATCCACTTTTATAGTGACCCAATTACCTGGATCGACACAATTGGCGATCAGATGCTGATTGCGTATGGCGACCAGAGGCAGGCCTTGCAAACCGGCAGCGACGTATCGACCGACCTGATTGCGCTTCAGCCAAAGCTGACTATCTGGTCATTTCAACCCTGAGCACTTAATCCGTAACGAATGGATACGAAAACACAGGCTCAAATTTATCTGGCCGACCAGCGGGGCTGCTCCGAAAAAACCGATTTTCGAAGTTATCACACGTTCAATTTCGGTGGATATATGGAAGAAAGCCGCCAGCCTTTTGGCTCGTTATGTCTGTTAAACGACGATATGCTTCGCGCTGGCATGAGCCTGACTATGCAGGTAGAGCAGAAAATGGATGTCATTCTGCTGCCGGTTTCTGGCGGTCTGGAATACGGGCAAGAGCTATCGAACGGGACACCAGTAGCATACTTTCTTGAACCCGGCCAAGTTGGCATTCTGTCATTGAATACAGGCATGAGTTACACGGTCAGTAATCCATACGAGACAGAAACGATCAATTTTTTACAAATCTGGCTGAGCAACCTGTCGGTGCATAGCTCTCCAACAATTAACCAGGCTGGATTCGATCTTACAACGAAAAACACACTTTTGCCACTTACCGTGTCATCAGATAAACGGCTCTTTATCGGCCAGTATGACGGTCGGGCAGAAGGCGAGTACATCGTAGGGGCAACTGCAGAAACGCAGGGAATTTTTGTCTTTGTTTTGCAGGGCACTTTTGAAGTAGCTAACCGACTTCTTCACGAAAAAGATAGTTTAGCATTAACCGTTGAGCGTGGGTACACTTTGGCATTTGAAGCCCTGTCGAACGACGCTATTCTCCTTTTGATGGACGTGTAGCCAGGGGTGCGTCAAAAGCCTGCGGGACGGTTGTTACATGAACGAAATTAACGGGTAAATCGGCTATCTAATAAATTGACAAATTTTCATTGTCCATTTACTTAATGTGCTTCGCCTTTTTCTTCAATGGCCTTCGATAAACGTACATACCATTCTTCGCCGTAAGCCCGCACAAGGGCTTCCCGAACGAATTTATAGATGGGTACATTCAACTGTTCGCCAAGGCCACAGGCCGGGCTGCAAATGGGCCACCGGTCGTAGTTTAGCGCATGGAAGGATTCATATTTTGTAACGCGAATGGGATAAAGATGGCACGAAATGGGTTTTTTCCAATCGACTTTCCCATCGTTATAAGCTTCTTCAATGCCGCATTTCAGAATTCCTTTGTTATCCCAGGTTGCATAAACGCATTCGCGTCCGGCAACGGTATTCGTCACAAAGCCACCCGTTTCGTCGGATTCATAACCCCCCTTTTGCTCTATGACTTTAATGCCTTCGGGCGATAAATAAGGCTTTATATTTTCGTAAATACGATCTAAAATAGCGGGCTCATCGCCCTCCAATGGTGCACCCATGTCGCCTTCGACGCAACAGGCTCCTTTACATTTATCCAGGTTACAGACGAAGAACTTTTCGGCGACATCGTCGCTAATACAAGTATTATCAATGAGTATCATATACGTAAAGATACTAGGTGACTGACAAATTCTGATGATAATCGCCGGTTATAAAAAAAGCCGCCCCAGGTTGGGACGGCTTTTCAACTGAATAACGTTAACCCGTTACGGCTTCATAATCTTAAGCTTCTGCCCCACTTTAACGCCCGCATCGGTCAGGTTATTCCACGACTGGATTTGCTCGATGCTGACGCCATATTGCTGCGAAATACGAAACATAGTTTCGCCTTTTGCAACCGTATGGTACGTAACGGTCGATTCTGATGTTGACATTGGCTTGGTGCCTGATGATGGCTTCACAACCCGACCACCAGGTGTAAGTTTCACCGCAAGTTTCTGACCAACTTCCAGCTTATCATCCGCAGTCAGGTTATTGATTTCCAGTAATTCATCAACGGTCAGACCGTAGAGTTTTGAAATACTGTAATACGTTTGACCCGGCTCTACGGAGTGCGTAGTGGCCGACCGGTTCACGCTTGTTGATGTTGCAGACCGCGTGGTGGCTGGCATAGAAGCCTCCTTCGGTTCCGGGCTGGTCATAACGGGTGTTGTTGGGCGTGTATCCGTTTTGGTAACGGACGGTGGTGCCGGGCGCGGTGGCGCTTTGCTGGTCGGTACGGCGGTCGGGATTGTGAGTGACCCATCTGCCTGTTGCTCACGTGGGCCATCATATTTTCCCGCGTCAGGGCGACCCACTTCAGGGCGACCCATATCCATGTCTGTAGTTGGCGCTGGCTTGGTTTTAGGGGTACTGGCGTACGTATCCGATGCTTTTGGTCTGGGCATTGCCGCTACCGAACTGCCAGCAGACTGGGCACGCTCGGGTGTTGTGGCAACGGGTACGGCCCTGGTAGGTTCTGGTCCGTCGGGCGTTCTGACAATAACTACCCGTTGCGATCCATTGCTATCATCCAGGGGCGTCGTTACAGTTGGCACAAGTTTACGAGCGGGAGCCGGACGGGCTGTTCCAGACTGAATTGATGGGGATTGAGGCTCTGCCCGTTGCGGTGTAGCCGGTTCCGATGTGCCATCGTTCGGGGTAATGCCCCCGCCAACTAATTTGGGTTGATATAATTTACGCTCCGATGCATTGCGTGGAACACCGTCACTGCCCGTTACCTGCCGTGTTGTAGCATTCGATGCTACAGTTGGCGTGCGGTCATATACGGGTGGCGTTGGAGCGTTAATAATTTCGACAGGTTTATTGCTGGGTCGGCGTTCACGAAGCCACATCACCCGGCCAGTCGCTAGTTTTTGTACCCGATCAAGGCGGTTGTACCGCATTAATTTCTTGAGTCGAATGCCATAGCGTTGCGAAATACTGCGAGAGGTTTCGTCTTCGCGAACCGTGTGGAAGGGTACCAGGGCTTTTTTACGCTTCTTGGCTAAATAATATACATCGTTCACCAATACTGGGTCGCGGTCGGTCATATCGTTGTATCGCAGAAAGCTCGACAAACTGATTTTAGCTTTTCTCGCCAGCGATCCGGCATTGTCGCCAGCTTGTGCCTGAATACCCGGCAGGCCATTGATTTCGTACAAAACTGGGTCATTTTTGCTGCTGACACCCGTAGTAACCCGGCGCAGGACAGGGAAACCAACGTCGCTCTGAACGAAATCGGGGCTTTTGCTCGAACTTACGCTGACGATTTTTTGCCGAATATCATTGATCTGGTCGCTTGCAACCGGAACGGCCATCACATACATTTTGTCTGTCGGCACGCCATCGCCCATCACCCAGCGGTTGTATTTACGCAATTCAAACTCATCGACGCCCAGTTCTTCGGCAATGGACTTCATGGTTTTCCCACCCCCGTTCGGGTATTCGATGAGGGCAAACCGGTTGCTCGTCTGGTGGAATTTCAAGGCATTTTCAATGGCCACCTTGTGGGCGAAGAATCGCAAAATATAACGGTCGGTATTCCCATCCAAGGCCACTTCGCGGGCATATGACCAATCGGGTGGAATCAGTTTAGCAATGCCGCCCGCCCCCAGATAATAGGAATAGAGCGACGCAACCCAGTTATTAAACTGTCCATTACTCCGCTTAAGGTATTTAGCTGCTCCGTGCGTTGACCCCGTAATGCTTTTACGTTCGTCGATAACCTCATCCACACGCATGCCATTATCTATAGCTGTTTCGCGCTTAAACTGCCAGTACCCTACGGCTGTTGATGACGACACGGCATCGGGCGTGAGTGAACTCTCCTGAACGGCGAGGTATTTAAAATCGGTTGGAACATCCTCGTCAATTAGGATAGACTCGATCATGGGAAAATACAGTACGACCCGATCGAGTTTTGCGGTCCAGTATTGCCGATTGGACAGAAGTGCATTGACATCCTGTTGCACAATACGCCGGGCATCAGGATTCAGGCGTACGATTATATCGGCAAACGTCACCTGCTCCGGCACAATCGGAACTGAAACTGTTTGCGCCGACACAGTCAGTCCTATCAGAACAAAGAAAAACAGTAAGGGGGTAAGTCTATTCATCATCATTAAAGTAAATCAGTTTCGTTTTCTAAGCATCATAATCCCATCGCGAATGGGCAATAACACGTTTTCTACACGTGGGTCATTATGAACTTTTTGATTAAAACCATGCACGGCCAGTGTATCCAGGTCCGATGTTTTTATTGGTTCAACAACCTTGCCACTCCACAATACGTTGTCGGCCAGAATAAACCCGCCGGGCTGTATTTTGTCAATTATCAAGTCGAAATAAACGGCCAGATTACGCTTATCAGCGTCAATGAACACCAAATCAAACGCTTCGTTGAGGGTTGGGAGTATATCTTTGGCTATACCAAGCCGAAAATCAATTTTGTCGTTTAGGGGTGATTGCTGCCAGTAAGACCGGGCAAAGTCCTCCAGCTCCTCATTTTGGTCAATGGTAATCAGCTTACCATCATTGGCCAGCCCTTCAGCCAGGCAAAGCGCCGAATAACCGGTATATGTACCAATTTCAAGCACACGCCGGGGACGTATCATCCAGGAAATCATCGACAGGAATCGCCCTTGTATATGTCCCGACAACATGCGGGGGGCCATTATGTGCGCGTGGGTGTTGCGATTAAGCTTACTCAACAACTCACTTTCGGGTGAGGTATGAGCGTCGGCGTAAGCGGTGATATCAAGGGGTAAAAAATCCATTCGGCAATTCACCTACCGTGAAGGCGGCAGGTTAGGGCTGGTTTTAGTAAAAGTAACGGATAACGGTAACATATTGGTAATGCCGGTGGCTAAATCCGATTTTTTGAGTCGATCAAAATAGTTACCGGTCCGTCATTGAGCAGGGAAACCTTCATGTCGGCACCAAATTCACCGGTTTGAATTGGCTTACCTACGTCAGTTGATAGCTGAGCGATCATGGCTTTGTAGAGCGGCACGGCAACGTCTGGTCGAGCCGCTTCGATAAAACTGGGCCGGTTTCCTTTTTTGGTACTGGCGTGCAGGGTAAACTGGCTGATCAATAAAATATCACCCTCAACGGCCGCCAGATCGAGGTTCATTTTGCCTTCTTTATCGCTAAAGATGCGCATGCCAACAATTTTTCTGCTTAGCCAGTCCACGTCTTCGCGGGTATCCGCATGAGTGATTCCGAGCAGAATCAAAAATCCGGCGTCAATCTGACCTTTCACCTGATTGTCTATAACTACAGAAGCTTGAGAAACGCGCTGAATAACGGCAATCATAGGGTAATGCTTTTGGGAAATTCAGCAAAAGTAAGAACAGATGTCTACAGTCTGTCAATTTACAGCATTCAAGTGGTTGAACTAAGAAACTAACCGTTTCCTCAATAATGTTACAGCATTTAGCTATTTATATACTAATCTTGTAAAGTTTTCTGGTATCCCGCTCAGCCGTCGCGCATCTGTCAAGCTGTTTTTGCCGTATACTAAGTAAATGCAAAAATGTGTTAACCCAAATTAAACCCTTTTACGACATAGGGGTCATAAGATTCACTTACATTCTTAACTTTGACTCCCTGTTCGGGATTATGAACTATGAATAAGACATTCTTTTTATTGATCGTTATTACTGGTGCATCGCTGGCCTTTTTTGCTTACTGCGCGATACTGATTAATTGGGTACAGGATTATTCAAGCGGTGTGTATGTTCGTAATCATACAGAAGCAATACTCGAATCGGGGGCTTTAGTAGCCTATACCTATTTTGGTATCAAGTTTTTTCATCGGCACGTAAGCTCACTCAGGTAAACGAAGCTGTTCATCAACGTTAAATACCCAATGGCGATTGGGCGTCTAAATAGCCAATCGCTGAATTAATAATACAGGCATGTGGTGGAAGAAAACCAAAGTATTTAGTAAGCAACGGTTAATTGAGGCTAATCTGGACCCAATTCCGTTTATAAAAGAACGTGTACGAAGCGAATTTGCCCGCACAGTTTTAGAACCACTACCCGTTACACAATCCGATCAGGGCGATCAAGTCGAGTTTCAGACCGATGCCATCGTGTTAAGTCTTCCGCTATGGGAGCGGGTAAAATCAGATTTAGTTACCCTCTCGGAGAACGTTTCGCCTGCTCAGCGAGATACCATAACCCAACTAATCCATTCGATTGAGAATGAATAGCGGCCCGTCCATATATAAAGCTGTAATTTTTGGGATTCTGCTGGTGTCGACCCTGGCCTGTCAATCAGGCAATCAGAAGGTTGCCGATACCGATACCCCAAATGCAGTCCGTGATTTGTTGATTGACCGCATTTTCTGGAAGCCCGGTCCAACCGGTAAAGCTGGTGAAGCACCGCTTAATCTCCACCGATTCACGATTACCAACACCTCGCCCAAATATTCGTACAATAAGATTGCCGTTCGATTCGATTATTACGATCGCGCTCATCACAAGATCGACTCGGCCAAACAAACCGTTGAGCGGACGCTGGAGCCGCGGGCAGCCATCTCTATTGGCGAATTACCCACAGGTCCGGCTAAACCCGAAACAACTTCGGCCACGGTAACGGTCTTAACAGCAGTTGGAAAGGTACTACCTTAGTTTGCTGGCCCCTTAAGGTATTTATCCAAAAACTCCCTTACGGCTTTGTACGCTGTGATTTCGTTTTCTTTTTTCACGAAACCATGCCCCTCGTTCGGAAAGGTAACATACTCGACCGGTACGCCGTTTTTCTTCACATTCGCCACGATCTCGTCCGACTCGATCTTTAATACGCGTGGGTCATTGGCTCCCTGAATAACCAGGAGCGGCTTTTTGATACGCCCGGTATGAAACAGAGGTGATTTGTTGTACAAGGCAACAGAATCTGTTTTGGGGTGACCAATTTCCTTAAACAGGGCATCACGTTGAGGACCCCACCATTCGGGCATACTGTTTAACGTGCGAAGCCAGTTAGCTACCCCGAAAATATCGACACCAACGGCAAACTCATCGGGCGTGAAAGTTAAACCGGCCAGTGTCATATAGCCGCCATATGACCCACCCATAATGCCAATTTTTGCCAGATCGACGTAGCCTGTTGCGGCCAGAAACTTCTTCGATTCCACACAGTCTTTCAAATCGGCATCGCCATGTTTGCGATCATCGGCAGCAAAGAACGTTTTGCCATAGCCCGAGCTACCCCGATTATTGACGGCCAGCACCACATAGCCGCTGTTCACCAGATACTGCACCAGGGGCGAATAGGTCAGGCGGGTTTGCCCACCCGGACCACCATGAATTGAGAGAATAGCGGGTAGTTTTGCACCGGCACCAGCGTCTTTGGGCTTATAAAGCAAAGCAGGCACCTCCATCCCATCGAACGATTTATACCGAATTACCTCACCCGCCACCAGATCGTCAGCGTTGATTTCGGGATTAAGGCCACGAACTAAAGGCGTCACTTTCCCGGTCTTAAAGTCGTATGAATAAAGTGTCGCGGGGGAGTTGGAGCTATTGACATAAAAGGTCATCCGGCTCTCGCTGTCCGTGATATTCACACCCGTTACATCGCCATCAGGAAGGGCGGGTAGTTTGATGGGCTGATTAGTCCGCGTGTCAATGATTTTGAGTTCAGTACGGGCATCATTATTAACAGACAGGACGCGGTAACGACCCCGATGCGACAGGTAATCGCCCGAAATATCCCAATTGGCTTTGTCAAGCACGGTACTCTGGCCCGAGGCTATGTCATACGCTTTTATATGAGCAAACTCATTTCCTTCGTCAGTCGAAATCAGGAGTTTTTTCCCATCGGGTGTAAATTCTCCCGGACCATTGTTCACGTCCCCCTCATGTTTGGTCAGTAGTTTATTTTCTTTGGTTTGCGTATCGAACAGATACACATCGCCGTTGCTGGTGGTCATGGTTTTGGCCAGTGCGATATACCGTCTGTCAGGCGATACATCGCCGGGAAAGAAGCCACCCGGATTTTCAAATATCAGCTTTGGCTTCATCGTAGCCAGATCCATTTCATACACATCGAAAGCGGCCTTATTGCGCTGGTTAGACTGATAGAAGAAACTTTTGCGGTCGTAACTCAGACCCGCAAATTGGAATTTAGCTTTCTCGGCGGGTGTCAGATCAGCAACGGCACCGTCTTTTTCGCGCAGATAGATATGGCTTAATTCATTGCCGCCCTGATCGCTGCTGTACAAAATACGGCCATCAGGCAAATACCCGATCACATAAATAGCATTCGTTTTCGATGTTGTTAGCTGTTTGGGCTGGCCCGTTCCGGCAAAGGGAATTTCATATAAATTAAATACGCCATCCTGGTTGCTGCTGAACAGCACGGTCTGCTCATCCGGCGAAATATCGGATCCGCCGAACCGGATGGTTTTCATGAATTGCTCAATCGTGTATTTGCGGACTGCGGATGGCTTGGGGACAGGTCCGGCCATAACCACACCAACCGATACCGATAAGGCTAGCATCAATGCTATCCGTTGTATATGTCGAGTTTTCATTCGTAGGTAGTTTGAAGAGAAATGAATTTACGTCCATTATAGAGGCTCACGGCAACATTTACAAATTTGACGAATTAACCGTAAGCTTACTTATGTCTACAGCTATTTTTCGGAATGATTTGATTTAAAGGTAGATACGCATACATTATCTCAGAATCTGCTGTAGGTTGGTACCAGCTAGCCAAACCAACAAGTTGAATTATCAAATTGTTAATAATAAGGCGATTGACTTCATCTCTGGATAATAGTAAGTAATTTTACGCACCGTAATATATCAAATCTGTTGTGATCCGTTTTCGATTTACGTTATCTTTAGTAGTCTTAGTGCTGGTTTGTACCCTCAGCCGTAGCCTTGCTCAAACATCGCTTACCCCTTCCTCCCCCTGGGGAACCTGGTTAATTGGCACGTTGGTGTTGCCGGGTGGCGAAAAAAAATGGGGTGGTTTTGCCGAAGTACAAGGTCGTGCAAATTCCGTTTTCAACCAGTTTTTTTACAGCGAATTAAAGGGTGGTGTCAGCTACGATCTCGACAAGAATTTCACCCTCACAGTTGCCGGTGGGCGGTATGCTACCTACGACTATAAGGACCTGCCTGACGGCCCGCTCAATACTGAAAAGCGATTGTGGGAGCAACTTATTATCAACCAGTACCTGACCCGAGTGAAGTTTGAGCATCGCTACCGGGTAGAACAGCGCTGGTTCAATTTTCGGGATGGTACTACGCCTTATCGCAGCCGTATTCGTTACCGGCTAAATATGTTTATACCGATTAATAACCGCACGGTTACGGCCAAAACGACCTTTTTGTCCGTTTACGACGAGGTTTTTTTGAATCCAGTTGGGCCAACCTTTGAGCGAAATCGATTGTATGCGGGCGTTGGTTATCAATTCGATCAGCAGTGGATCGTGCAGCTTGGAATGGTAAATCAGACCAACTACAACTCAGCTACATTTGACCAGGGTATCTTTACTCCCCAGTTAGCAACGGGTAAGTACAATGTAGTGGTGGGCCTGACCTATCGTCTAAAACGGAAAAATGCAACAGAAAAGCTACCAACACAGCCCGATTAGGAAACCGACATTAAAGAGAAAAGCTTTCTCGTGTAATTCTTATCCAGCTATTCTGTTGGCTATAATCTGGCACAATTGCTGATTATTTTTACACTATCGAGTATGCCCGGTCTCCTGTGATTCGTCTTCTTTTTACGCTTAGTTTAGTAAACATCCTGCTTGTCGGTACGTTTAGTCGTTCTGTTGCCCAAACATCCCTTACCCCATCCACAACCTGGGGGTCATGGATGACTGGAACGATACAACTTCCTGCCGGTAAAAGAAAGTGGGGTGGTTTTGCTGAATTACAGGCCCGTTCTAATGGGGTATTTAATCAGTTTTTTTATTTTGACGTAAAAAGCGGTATTACCTACGAGATTGATCGCACCCTTTCGCTAATGGTGGCGGGTGCGCAGGTATCTACATACGATTACAAAGCACTGGCAGATGGGCCGCTTAATACAGAAACCCGGCTATGGGAACAACTGACACTTAATCAGTTTGTGTCTCGTATAAAGTTCGAGCATCGCTATCGGATAGAACAACGCTGGTTCAATTTTCGAAATGGCACAATGCCCTATCGCAATCGAATTCGCT
Organism: Spirosoma pollinicola; assembly: GCF_002831565.1. Taxonomy (NCBI): domain Bacteria; kingdom Pseudomonadati; phylum Bacteroidota; class Cytophagia; order Cytophagales; family Cytophagaceae; genus Spirosoma; species Spirosoma pollinicola. The sequence continues at coordinate 2,140,331 of NZ_CP025096.1, forward strand.
ATCGGTTCAATACGCTTTTGCCGCTCAATAACTATACGATTACTAACAAAACGGCCTTCCTGTCAATCTACGACGAGATTTTTGTCAACCCTATTGGTCCCGTTTTTGAGCGTAATCGAATATATGCCGGCGTTGGTTACCAGTTTGATAACCAGTGGATTTTGCAGGTTGGCTGGATGAACCAGACTAACTACGATGCTGCAACCTTCGATAAAGGCATCTTTACGCCTGAGTTGGCAACCGGTAAAAATAATCTGATCATAGGCCTGACCTATCGGCTGAAACGGAAAAATGCCGCAGAAAAGCTACCAACACAGTCCGATTAAGGAGCTTATCTCACTACTCTTTCGAGGCAAAACCGATGAATACCGTTAGTCTCCTCATACGAGATAGTCAAGCCATAGCTGTCCCCTATCTGCCGGATAATTGACAAGCCTAATCCAACCGAATCGGGACTCGCGCTCTCCTTTTTGAACCGCTCGAATAACCGCTCAGGCGATGACTTGAGCACTCCGCCCGTATTGCTCAAATAGAGTTGGTCGGCCGTTGACACCAGTTCAATCTGGCCTGCAGTCTGATTGTGCTTGATTGCATTATTCACCAGATTCGTTACCAGGATATCGGCTAATGTCTGCGGGAGAACCACATCGAATGAAGCTATTATCTGAATGTTTACCGACAGTTTTTTGAACGTCAGCACCTCTTCCATGTCAGTCAACTTTCCGCTTAGTAAACTCGACAAGTCAATCGACTGGCTATCGTTAAATTGTTTATTCTCGATTTTAGCCAGCAACAGTAATCCCTGATTCAGGCGCGATATACGTCGCGACGCGTGATAAATACTCTCAACCCAGTGCGTCTGGATTTCGGTTAGCTGTTCATTTTGAATGAGTTGCTCTACTTTGGCATTGATAAGTGCCAGGGGCGTTTGCATCTCGTGAGAAGCATTTTCGGTAAATTCCTTGAGGCTTCTGTAATCCTGTTGCATCTTGTCGGCCATTTTCTGCAACACGTCGTTCAACTCCCGAAACTCGGTTATCTCGGGCTTCTCTAGCGCCAGTGATGTGCCACTACTCAAATCAAACCCCTTGATTCGCGACAAGGTATCGTAGAACGGATGCCAGAGCCGTCCCGACAGTTTGTTCTGAAACCAGAATGTGCCCACCAGCAGCAGCCCCAGAAAGAGCATCATGGCAAGGGTCATGACTTCAATAAGTCGATAGGTCTGAAGGAGCGATTTTCGAATTTCGACCCGATGCACAACGCCCTGAATGGATTGATAGAACGTTAGCTGCCGAAACGGACTAAGTTCATTATCGTATCGGTTTAGTATGAGCGTATCCGAGAACTCTTCCTGCCGAGTCGAATTGCTATTCACGGGCGTAATTTCAATCTTGTTTTCAACAAAGTAGGGGATGTTCGACCAGGTGTTGTGAGCACGAACATAGGCCTGAAAATCACGCTTTTCGACCCGCAGCCGATTCTCGACTTCATCATAGATCACCAGCCGGATAATCTGGTAAAACGCAATTGCTGTTAGCAGGTAGATGACCAGCGAAAAGGCCAGGTAGATTCGATTGGTTTTGTTGAGTAGCTTCAAAACTGACTGAATTTATAACCGATGCCGTAAATGGATTGCACATAGTCGGCGGAGCCTTTTTCCAGCAATTTCCGGCGCAGGTTTTTGATGTGGGAATACACCATATCGAATGAATCGGCCGAGTCGATATTGTCGCCCCAAAGGTGCTCGGCAATGGATGCTTTAGTCAGTGCTACATCTACATTCGACAGGAAATACAGCAATAAATCATACTCTTTCCGTGATAGGGTCGTCAATTGCCCGGTCACGAAAACTTTACGGGTATGAGGCACCACAGCGATTTCCTGAAACCGAATTTCGGTATGACCGCCAAACTGCCTCCGACGCATCAACGACTTGACACGGGCATTCAACTCCGACAGGTGAAAAGGTTTTGTCAGGTAATCGTCTGAGCCAATTTCCAGCCCTTTTAGCTTATCTTCCAGTGCATTACGAGCTGATATAATGATAACACCGGTTGTGGCGATGAGTTTTTTCAGGGCTTCGATAATCTGAAAGCCGTTGCCATCGGGCAGGGTCAGATCGACGATTACGCAATCGTAGGTGTAGAGGTGAATTTTCTCTTCAGCCTCCCGAAACGTGGCTGCGGTTTCGCATATGTAGCCATCCTTCACCATGTATTCGGTGATACTTTCGGCCAGCCCTTGTTCATCCTCTACCACCAGTACTTTCATAACGTTGCCTTTCCTAACAGGTCGCTAAAATAAGGGGCAATGTTGGAAAGATTCTGGAAGGTACTTGGTGGAATGGGTGAAATAAGTGAAATGAGTAATGTCGGGTCCTGGAACGCCACTACTACTCCACGTTCTTCACCTACTCCACTAAATCTACCATTTCACCAATTCCCCTAAAGCCCTTCAGCAAAATACGTCATTGCCTTATTCAGAAAAGCTGCGTATTCAGGGTTTTCCTGTCCGTTTTGCTGCGTATACCGCAAATCATTGACGAATCAAATGTAGGCTATGACGTAAGGGGAGAGTCAAAAGAAAGTTGATGTTTTTTTCGTATTCATGGCAAAACGTTTGATCCCTAGACTACATGAAGACTTTCAGACGTTTAAAAAATTGACAGACAGCGCGTTTCAAACCTATCAATGATATAAACATGAGCGAACTCTCCAATTATCTGATAATAAATAAAAGGATAAAAAGACAAAGGCATGAAGCCGCCCTCTGGTTAGTCATCGTTTTTGTTTTGGGTGCGCAGGGCAACTTACAGGCTCAATTTAGTAGTACGATAAATGGCTACTTTCCGAAAGCCTGGGAGGGCAAGCAAGCCATGATTGTTGCCAACCCATTGCATCATCCCAAAATCATTGACACCACGACCATCGTTAATCGAAGTGCCACATTTACAATAAATTTAGCAGAGCCCTGCCCGGCTTATCTTTGGGTAGAGGGCAACAAAGACGATATACAGTTTTTCATTGACTCTCCAACGATCTCAATCGGGATTGAATCAGGGCTATTTGGATCGCCTATTATAACGGGGTCGGCCAGTAGTGAACTATGGCCCGAACAACTTACCCATTTGAGACAAGATATTGACATTGAGTCAGATAACCAATCAACTCTGTTCGACGCGTTACGTTCCGGCGATTCACTTAAAGTTTTTTCTCTGGAATACACCAGGGATTCGCTACGAACAATCCGCAAAAATGCAGTAGCGAAACTAATTCTGGAGAAGCCGCAACTGGCATCCAGCTGGTACCTTTTTGCCTCAGACTACTTCCCATACAAGCAAACACTTGAGTTATTTAACGGCCTTACTTTCTTTGCTGGCTACCCATCCTACCAAGAAATTAAAGAGCAACTGGCTCGTAAACAGTTGGGCAATAAAGCTCCCGACTTTAGTTTACCCGGAGAGAACCAGAAAATTGCTCATCTATCAGCCTTGCCCGACCATTTTGTTCTTATCGACTTCTCGATGCGTATTCTAACCGCCTGCCAGAAACGCCATGTCGACTTAAAAAAACTCTACAAAAAATATCACGCTTCAGGGTTGGAAATCATTACCGTATCCGTCGAATTCGACCAATTGGATGGGCAAAATGCAGCGACGAATTACCGATTGCCCTGGATTCAAGTCCAGGACTTTATGGAAAAAGCGGTTGTAACTAAAGACTACGCCGTTCATCAAATGCCAGACAATGTCCTGCTGGATGCCAATAAAATTATGATTGGCCGGGATATGTCGATACAGGAATTGGATATGGTCCTGGAGCAATTAATGAAGAAATGAGGCATGATGTCTTGTACCTAACGGCACGAACAAAAGTTGCGCTGGACCCTTTTACTACAAACATCTCGTCGCTAACGCGACTAAGTCAGATTGAGCAGACTTCACTTTCCTTACTTGTCATTACAAAAGCCGTATAATCTTTCGCACTAATATCCGTTTTCCCAAATGTTTCCAACATTGAGATCGTGTTTTGCAGACACTTGACCGTTCGTAAGCTCAACCGGGGTCAGGTTGTTGCCAATGAAAAACCCACGTTTGGTAAACTTATGTTTTCGTTATGTCCTGCACGAACGCCTAACCGATTTCGGTCATGGCCGAACGGCGGGCACACTGCTCATGCTGACAATGAGCGTTCTTACGTTTCAGGCAAAAGCGCAGGTATTGAACCTGAATCAGGTTGTGGACCAAAGCGTGCGGCAATACCCGTTTCTGAAAGCCAAACAGGCCGAAGTCAGCAGTGCCGAACGACGCGTGCAGGCCAGTCAGACAGATTTACTGCCCACACTCATTGTTCAGGATCAGTACACCTATGCCACCAGCAACAGCCTGAATGGTTCGTTTTTTCCGAACGAAGGGACGAACATTTCGACGTCGGGCGGGGTACGAGCTACCAACGTTTCGCAGGCGAGTTTCGGCAGTTTTACAAGCGCATCTATCGAGTGGCGAGCCATTACGTTCGGGCGCATCAAAGCCAATATAGGCGTTGCGAAAGCTGATCTTCAGCGGAGCCAAGTAGATTATGAAAATGAAATTTTCCAGCATCAGGTTCGCACCATTGATTCGTATCTGCTTTTGCTGATCAACCAGAAACTGGTTCAGATTCAGCGCAGTAATCTGGATCGGGCGCAAACATTCAAGCGGGTGGTCGATGCGGGTGTTCGGTCGGGAATGCGGGCGGGTGTCGATAGCTCGCTGGCTACCGCCGAGGCTGTTCGGGCACGCTTGCTTCTGCTGGGTAGCCAACAGCAGGAACAGGTTCAGCGACTGCGACTATCCGAATTGGCAGGTCAGGTACAGGCCAGTATGCCTGTAGATAGCATGAGTTTTTACACTACGCTTCCCAACGGCAATTTCCTCTCTGACTCGATTTCACCCAAAAATCCAACGCTGCGATTGTTTCAATCGCAGATCAACCTGTCGGCGGCCCGGAGTTTATCCACACAGCGATCGGGGATGCCGACAATATCATTGGTAGGTGTGGGCAATGCCCGTGGCTCGGGCTTTTCCAATCAGGGGGACATTTTTCAGGCGAACCAACTCAATGGCCTTGGTTACCAGGTGGCCAATTATCTGGTGGGCGTTGTGGCCCGCTGGAATCTGACCAATCTAATCCGCACCAACCGGGATTACCACGCCGATCAGTTTCTGGTCGAACGGTCGCGGCAGTTGTTCAATACACAGCGGCTTCAGATTTCCCGCCAGTATCAGGAAGCCGAAACCCAATACCAGGTGGCATTGGAACAGGCCCGGCAGGCACCTGTTCAGCTACAGGCCGCCCGGCAAGCCTACAATCAGGCAAAATCCCGCTACGAAAGCGGCCTGACCGATTTACCAACCTTACTCCAAAGCGTTTTGACGCTCAACCGCGCCGAAGTTGATGGCTATGTATCGGTCAGCAACGTGTGGCGTTTCCTGCTCCTGAAAGCGGCCGCCGAAGGAGATTTGTCGCTATTTATGAATCAGGTGAAATAGGATGGTTGGTTTACGGTAGTCGGTATACGGTCGGCTGACGCGAGCATGGCTGATGCTGGACGTTTTTGCGTCAGCCAACCGAAAACCACAAACCGAAAACCATATACCACAAACCATATAATTATATGTACAACATTATTCGTTCTGCGCTGCGTAAACCCATTTCGGTGGTAGTGGCGGTTATGGGGCTTTTGTTTTTTTCGGTCATGTCGCTGTTCACCATTCCGGTGGATATTTTCCCGAACCTCGATTTGCCCACTATTTATGTGGTGCAGCCGTATGGCGGGATGGCACCCGACCAGATGGACGGCTTTATTGCCACTCGCTATCAGGATCACTTTTTGTATGTGTCGGGTATCCGCGACATTGACGTAAAGACCATTCAGGGGTTATCGCTCATCAAACTTTCGTTCTACCCTGGCACCGATATGGCACAGGCGGCTGCCGAAGTGGCCAACAACGTGTCGCGGGCCAAAGCCTACATGCCCGAGGGCACCGTACCGCCCCAGGTGGTGCGTTTCGATGCCAGTTCGGTGCCGGTGGGGCAGTTGGTTTTCGAAAGCCAAAGTCGCTCGCTGAACGAAATTCAGGATTATGCCTCCTCGCGGGTGCGGCCCATGTTCTCCCGGATTCCGGGCGTATCCAGTCCCCCACCCTTTGGCGGTAACCAGCGAACGGTAATAATCAAGGTGAATCCGCAACTGGTTCGCAGCTATCAGCTTACGCCCGAAGAGGTTATCAAGTCGATTATTACCAACAACCAGCCCTCGCCCGCCGGGAACATCCGTATTGGCGACAGAGCGTTGATGACCCCGGTGAACTCGCTGGTAAAACGGCCCGAAGACTTTCTGAATATACCTATCCGGGTGGGTTCGGGTCCAACGGTCTTCGTTCGGGATATTGGTACGGTAGAGGATGGTGCCGACGTTACGGTGGGTTATGCACTGGTAAACGGCCGTCGGGCGGTGTATATTCCGGTAGTAAAAAAATCGGACGCGTCGACGCTCGATGTGGTGAACAACATCCGCAAAGCCCTGCCCGAACTTCGGGCTGCGGTACCGGAAGATGTCAAGATTTCGTACGAATTCGACCAATCGGTATACGTGACCAACGCCCTGAAAAGTCTGGTGACAGAGGGTATTCTGGGGGCTGTTCTGACAGGTTTGATGGTGCTGCTCTTCCTGCGCGACTGGCGCAGTGTGATCATTGTGGTCGTAACCATCCCGATCTCGATTCTGTCGGCGGTGATTATGCTGAATCTGTGCGGACAAACCATCAATATCATGACCCTATCGGGTCTGGCGCTGGCCATCGGAATTCTGGTCGATCAGGCCACGGTGACGATTGAGAATATTCATCAGCATCTGGAAACCGGCAAGCCCAAAGCGGTGGCGATATGGGATGCCTGTAAGGAAATCGTTTTTCCCGAATTTCTGATTCTGCTGGCGATTCTGGCCGTATTTGCCCCTGCTTTCGTAATGAGTGGTGTGCCGCGTTCCATGTTCCTTCCACTGTCACTCTCGGTTGGCTTTGCCATGATCGCGTCGTTTCTGCTTTCACAAACATTCGTGCCGGTACTGGCCAACTGGCTGCTGAAAAGCCATCCCGAACACGAAGCCCCGACACTGGCACTGGATGCGCAGGAACGCCATGCCATGCTGGAAGAAGGCGCTCACCCGGTAGCCAACGCCAAAGGATTCGAGAAATTCAAACAGCGGTATTCGACGGTGCTCGAAAAAATCCTGAACCGCCGTGGCTTGATTGTGGGTGGCTATCTGGCAGGTACAATGGCCATTATCGTCGTATGCTTTATGGTGATCGGAACGGATATTTTACCCCACGGCAACAGTCACCAGTTTCAGATGCGCCTGCGTATTCCCGATGGCACGCGGGTTGAACGCACCGAAACCGCGACCTTGAAAGTACTCGATATTATTAAGGAATCGGTAGGGGCAGATGCGGTAGAAATTTCATCGGCCTATGTTGGCACAGTACCATCCAGCTACGGAACGTCCAACATTTTTGTGTTCAACAGCGGCCCGCACGAGGCTGTTTTACAAGTATCGTTGAAGGAAGAGCATCCGGTGAAGATGGACGATTTGAAGGAAGATCTCCGGAAACGGATTGCCAAAGCCTTGCCCACGGCCACCATCTCCTTCGAGCCAATTGAGCTGACTGAAAAGATCATGAGTCAGGGCGCGTCGACGCCTATTGAAGTGACGGTTGCGGCCAAAGACCTGAGCGAAGCAGGCCGATTTGCCAACAAGATTCGGGAGCGGATGTTAAAAATTGACTTCCTGCGCGATGTGCAGATTGCCCAGCCACTGGCCTACCCGGTTCTGAAAGTGACGATGAACCGCGAACGGGCGGGCCAGTTGGGCGTAACCTCTACGCAGGTCGCCCGGTCGATGGTGGCGGCAACCTCGTCCAGCCGTTTTACCGATAAAAATCTATGGCTCGATGAATCGAAAGGGCTGGCCTATCAGGTGCAGGTACAGATTCCCGAATATCAGATGAGTAGCGCCAGCGACATTGGCAACATCCCCCTGAAAAGTGGCGAGATGCACCCTGTTCTGTCAGACGTAGCCACGTTTTCGGAAGGGACAGCCCCCGGCGAATACGACCGCGCCGGGCCAAACCGGCTTGTAACGATAACGGCCAACTTGCAGAAAAAAGACCTTGGCACAGCTCGAAAAGCCGTTGAACAGGCTATCAAAGAAGCGGGTGAGCCGCCCCGTGGTGTGCTGGTCGAACTGGGTGGACAAACCACCCTGCTGACCGATACACTGAGCAGTCTGCAAACGGGCTTGCTGGTTGCCATTGTGATTATTTTCCTGTTACTGGCGGCTAACTATCAGTCGTTCAAATTATCGCTGGTGATTCTGGCCGCCATCCCGGCGGTGGTTGCAGGGGCTTTGCTGATGCTGCTGGCCTGTGGGGCCACGCTCAATCTGCAATCCTATATGGGCCTGATCATGTCGGTGGGGGTATCGGTAGCCAACGCTATTCTGATGGTGACTAATGCCGAGAATCTGCGGCTGGAAATAGGCGACACACGCAAGGCTGTGGTGCTGGCCGCCAACAGCCGGATTCGCCCTATTCTGATGACCAGTATCGCCATGATTGCGGGCATGGTGCCAATGGCATCGGGACTTGGCGAAGGGGGTGACCAGATTGCCCCGCTCGGTCAGGCGGTTATTGGCGGATTGATTGCCTCAACGCTGGCGGCTCTGCTGATTTTGCCTTGTGTGTTTACGCAATTCCAGTCAACTGCCACCACGCAATCGGTATCGCTCGATCCGGATGATCCCGAAAGCAAATTCTATCATCGGGAGCTAAGTCCCAGTGTGTAGCCAACATTCGTATGTATCTCCTGTCCACGTTCAATTGAATCAGACATGCATCTCCCAATCATTAATCGCTCTTTCGCACATTCACCCTTTTGTTCTTTTCTGACGATGAAACCGCTAGTAACGCTACTCGGAATTGCCTCCCTTGCCGTTGGGTTTACGGCCTGTTCATCGGCCAGCAGCGACAATAAACCGGCTGCTGCTAAAGAGCCGGAGGTACAACAGGTTGAAGTAACGGCAGTGCAAGCCTTACAGCCCAGCAACCGGGTTATGTTGCCTGGGGAATTGAAGCCCTGGAACAAGGTAAGCATCTACGCCAAAGTAAAAGGTTTTGTGCGCGACATCTCCGTAGACCGGGGCACACTGGTTCGCAAAGGACAGGTGTTGGCCCGACTTGACGCGCCCGAAGTGCTATCGGAACTGAGTCAGGCACAGGCGCAGGTTCAGGCGCAGGAAGCTACGCTGGTGGAGCAAACAACCCGTGCCCGTGCCAGCCGATTGACCTATAACCGGTTGGTGCAAACGGCCAAAATGGAAGGGGCGGTATCAGCCAACGAATTGGATCAGGCACTGGCAAAAATGCAGGGCGACAGCGCGATGGTCGCCGTGGCGCGGGGAACAGTACAGGCTGCCCGCTCCAACTACCAGGCCAAAACCGAACTGCGGCAATACCTCACCATCACGGCTCCCTTCGACGGCATGGTGATTGAGCGGAACATCAGCCCCGGTGCGCTGGTTGGCGCGGGCGATAGCGGCAAACCCCTGTTTGTGCTGGAAGACAGCCGCACCTTACGCCTGACCGTCGCCATTCCCGAAACCTTTGCCAATCAATTACAAACGAAAAGTGCGGTATCCTTCACCGTCAACGCCATGCCTAACCGGCATTTTAATGCAAAACTGGCTCGTTCGGCAGAGAGTCTGGTGGAAGCCAACCGCGCCATGATGGCCGAATTTGATGTTGTTAATGCCTCCCATGAACTCAAATCGGGCATGTATGCCGAGGTGACAATGCCCGTTACCCGCTCAGGCAAAACAATGTTTGTACCGACGACATCGGTGGTCAGTTCGAGCGAAAAAATGTTCGTTATTAAAGTGAACGACAACCGGGCGCAATGGGTATCGGTGCAGAAAGGTAATGTCGTGGATACGCTGGTGGAAGTATTTGGCGACGTACAGGCGGGTATGCCCATCGTAAAAAAAGCGTCGGAAGAGATTCGGGATGGACAAGCCGTGAAGGCAGTGAACATGTAGATGGCAGGTGATATCAGTTTCTTAAATCAGCATCCATCCCAACCTGTATCGCCATAGAAAATGATTCACTTCGTGCGTATATGTTCGGGGCGCGGTCCCACACCAATTAAATAAGCGGGTAGTCTACGAATAAATGGCACCTGCCGGAATAGCCAGAGAATGAAGGGAGGAATGACTGCTGGTTTAACAACAGACGCATTGATCAGTCGCTTATGAACAAAAATCTGACCGGTCTGAATCACTCGTACTGGCCATTGTCGTCGTCGCTGAACACGTGCCAGCTGGTCAATACCTACGCCCCCCTTTTGAAGTGCCGCGGTCAGTTGATTAGCGGTGGCGACGGCATCCTGAACACCCATGTTAACCCCTACTCCACCCGCTGGCGACATGGCGTGGGCCGCATCCCCAATGCAGAGTAGACCGGGTCGATACCACTGCCGCAATCGGTCAATTTTCACGGTTAGCAAGCTGATCTGATCCCAGGTTTTCAACTCCTTTACATAGTCATTTACAAAGGGGGCCAGCTTCCGGATATTATCCTGTAAGGCAACAATACCCCGCTCTTTTATCGACTCATATTGCCCTTTAGGAATGATGTAGCCGCATTGAAAATAATCATGCCGATCAATTAGAACCATAAATTGGCCCGACTTAAAATAGCCCAGCGACATTTCGCCAAGCGCCGGGTCTTTCGGAATCCGTGTCCAGAGTACATCTACAGGTACGCCAAAATCCTGCACAGAGAGGCCCGCTTTTTCCCGAATAATAGACTTTCGTCCATCTGTGCCCACCACCAGATCGGCCCGGATAGTTAGCTCGCCATCGGGCGTGATAGCCTTTACGCCCACAATTTGTTTATTTTCTTCAATCAAATCAGTAGCTTCTGTTTCCAGATGCAGGTGAAACGTGGGGTACTGTTTCGCTTTGTCGGCTAAAAAATTCAGAAAATCCCATTGAGGCATGAAAGCGATAAACTTGCAGTGCGTTGGCAAATGGGCAAAATCGGCGATGGGAATAGTTTTCCCCTCGACTGTTGCCTGAACCGTTCGAAGTTCCTGATGCGGAAGTTGAAGAAATTCATCTAACAGGCCAAGTTCAACCAGTAATTCCAGCGTTGAGGGATGAATGGTATCGCCCCGAAAATCGCGCAGAAAATCTTTGTGTTTTTCCAGAACGACGACCTCAACACCGGAACGCGCCAGCAGAAAACCAAGCATCATTCCGGCCGGTCCACCACCTACGATACAGCAGCGAGTCGTTATTTTTTCCTGACTTTTCGGAGCCTGTATCATAGACTTTGTATGTTTTAAAAGAAACAATCGGTTTTCTGTTGTTTACCTATCTGGTAGCCACAATTTTCAAGAAACTCAATACAGATCTATTATGTCTTTTTCCTCAGACCGACCCGAAGACCTACTTTTCGATGCCGCTCGCAAGGGTGATGTTACCTATATACAACAACTATTAGATGCCGGTGTTAACGTTAATACGTACAACGACAAAGGTTTTACTCCCTTAATTTTAGCGGCCTATGATGGTCATCTGGAAGCGGCAAAGACACTTTTGTCCGCCGGGGCCGATGTAGATGTACAGGACGTGAGCGGCAATACGGCCCTGATGGGTGTTTGTTTTAAAGGCTATTCTGAAATTGCTCAACTGCTAATCGATCAGGGTGCAGACCTGAATTTACAGAATGGCAATGGTGGTACGGCTTTGATGTTTGCTACATTGTTTGGCCGTAATAAGTTAGTAAAAGTCATGCTTGACGCTGGCGCCGATACATCCATTCAGGATGTTCGAGGACTTACCGCTCTTGATTTAGCGATACAACAAAACAACGAAGAAGCCTGGCTATTGCTTCGGGGCTAGACTACTGCCAAACCGATGGCGCAAACAGAAAACGGTGCGGTAGTAGCTGAATGAACCGCCTGCTGCCGCACCGCATCTGTTTCCGGTCAATCAACTACTTGCTCCCCGACAGTTTACCAGCTGGTTTATAGTCCGTTAACTGACCCTCTACTTTGCTGCGATCTCCCACAACGATCACCGTCATATTCTGTGGGTTGATGTATTTCTGGGTAACCTGTTGCACTTGGTCCGGCGTAATAGCCATAACGTTTTTAACGTAATTAGTCAGGTAACTTTCATCTAATCCGTGAAAATCCACGAACGACAATTGATTAATAATACCCATCGGGCTGGAATTTCTAAGCACAAAAATCCCGGATTCATAATTCTGAATACCCGTTAACTCCGCCTTCGACGGGGCCGTACTTCGCAACAGGTTCACTTCTTTCATGATTTCATTCAGCGACGCCCCCGTGTTGGCCGTCGTTACGTCGGCGCGTTCAGTCCAGGTGCCCCCCCGGTAGTAACTATTGATCGAGCTGTAAGGCGAGTAGGTATACCCTTTGTTTTCCCGGATGTTGCTCGTAATACGCGATCCAAATGAACCACCCAGTAACGAGTTGGCCACAACCATCGACACGTAGTCTGGCTGCGACGGGTCAAGTATGGGCAGTCCCACGATGAGGGTCGACTGGGGTGCGCTGGGGCGGTCAATCAAAGCAAACCCCTTGTTTGTAGATGGTTTGGCAATCGGTATTTCCAGGGCTGGCCCTTTACGCCAGCTACTCAGCGATGTACGAATGGCTTTTTCAACGGCACCTTCATCAAATTTACCGGCTACATACACTTGCGTACGCTGCGCTCCAAACTGGGCATCATAGAAACCACGTATTTTGGCCAGATCATAATTGGCAATCATCTCTACGGTTGGATAAATCCGACCGTAGGGTTGGTCAGGGTACATAGCGGCTGCAAACTTCTCGTTGGCCTGCGACTGCGGGCGGTCTTTCTGCACGGTTAACTGCCGCTTGAGATCCGCTTTCAGCCGGTCGACTTCCGAAGCCGGGAACCGGGGATTCATCAGCACATCGGCCAGCAGGCTCACCAGAGCGGGCGCATATTCCGACAGCACCGAGCCCGACACCATCATGGCGCTGAAATTAGAACTTATGGATAATGAGCCACCCATCCGGGCTACCTCTTCCGACAGGGCCTGTGCTGTGCGGGAGGTTGTTCCTTCCTGCATCAACTGGGCCAGCAGGTCGGAGAGCCAGCTTTCGTTGGCTTTTTCGTGCATGTTTCCTGTGCGCACAATCATCGTAATGGTTACCTTCGGAACAGTGCCGTAGGGTACCATTGAGGCCTTTAATCCGTTTTCCAGGGTAATCACCTGCCGCTTTGGCAAAATAAAATCCTTGGGTTTGCCACCTTCAGGCGGGGTTTGTTTCTGAGCCATTACCGAACCCGCCAGTAAGGTTAGGCCCGTGAGCAATAAGAGGATGCGCTTCATGGATTAATTAGCTTTTTTAACAGGTTCGAGCAACAGGAGCGTGCGATTGGCCGGGCGCAGGTATTCGCGAACGGTGCGCTGAATGAGAGCGGGGGTTATCTTCCGAAATTCGTCTTCGAGGGAGTTGATTCGATCCGGCTTATTATCGAAAAGGGCAAGCGAAGCCAGCATGTCAGCCCGGCCGAATCCAGAACTGATCTCATCGTATAGGGTAGACCGGAGCTTTACCCGCGCCAGGTCTAACTGCGCCTGTGTGACACCGTTTTTGTCAATGTCGGCAATGACCTGGTCCAACTGCCGCACGACTGAATCGGCAGGTACGGTACTGTCATGAATCAGATCGCCCATCCAAACCATCGGGCCTTTGTAGTTAAACATGTTGCCCAGATAGTTGATACCGCCAGATACCGTACTGGTATATCCTTTTTTCTGCACCAGTGCCTGATAGAGCTTACTGTCGTTCCCCTGTAACAGCAACTGATCGAGCAGGCCCATGGCGTAGTATTCGGGGGTATTCCGATCCGGCATGTGATAGGCGAATGCCAGTGCGGGTTTAGTTGCCAGCGAATCTTTCTTGATAGCCCGCTTTTCCTTCTGCTGACGGGGCTCCGAAATATCGGGCTGGGTAGGTAGTTGCACGGATGGAATACCGGCAAAATATTTTTCGACAAAACGCTTAGCCTCGGCGGGTTCAAAGTCGCCTACAATTGCCAGAACGGCGTTGTTAGGCACATAATACGTTTTAAAGAATTTCTTTACGTCGTCTAATTTAGCGGCATCGAGGTCTTTAAGATCGCCATAAAAATTATGCGCATTATACCAGTTGGTGTTCGCGTACTGCGGCATATCCAGCCACGGAAAACCACCGTAGGGCGCATTGAGTACGTTGACCCGTACTTCACTCTTCACAACTCCCTGCTGGTTGGTCAGATTATCCTGCGTAATGGCTAATCCCTTCATACGGTCCGCTTCGGCCCATAGGGCGGTTTCCATCTTGTGCGCCGGGAGCGTTTCAAAATAGTTGGTAAAATCAAAACGAGTGGAGCCGTTCAGAATGCCCCCGTTCTTCTGCACCAACTGAATAAACTCCATTTTCCCTAAATTCTGCGAGCCCTGAAACATCATATGCTCAAAGAGGTGGGCGAAGCCGGTACGATCTTTCGGCTCAATTCGAAAGCCGATGTTGTAGTACACTGCCGTGGTTACGGTTGGACTAGTGTGGTCGGGCGACAACACGACCCGCAATCCATTGGGTAGCTTGTAATAGTCGACTGGAATATCAAACCCGGCAACGGGTGCTTTAGCGGCTGGTACCGTCTGCCCATAGAGTGCCGGAGTCGTTAATAAAGCCAGCAAAAAGAAGCCGAGAAAGTGGCTTAGTGAGCTGGTCATTTGTACCTTGGTGAGGAGCATAGTAAAAGAGTTAGTGTTCCTCACCAAGATAAGCCAATTTTCAATTGATCATCAATGTTTTTAGTTAAATGGTAAAACGCATTGATGAAGCTTACTACTTCCCTCCCGGCCGCGTAGGGCGAACTTCAATCTTACTGGGAAGCGTCCGGGCAGGCATGTGAATAAGATCAGCCACGATCTGCCCAATGTCTTCGGGTTGAATTTTCCAGGCGTCTTTCTCATTCGGTTCGTGGTCATTGAAATAGGTCGCTACAGAGCCGGGCATGATGGTCGTCACTTTGATCCCTTCGCTACGCAAATCAAGCATAATGGCCTGCGAGAAACCAACCAGGCCAAATTTACTCGCGTTATAAGCCGCTCCTTTTTCAAAGAAATTCGTACCGGCCAAACTCGCGATAGAGATAAAATACCCTTCAGTTTGTTTCAACGAAGCCAGCGTGGCTTTTGCCGTATAGAAAACACCCGTGAGGTTAATGTCAATGGTTTCGTGCCATTGCTCGGGAGTAAGCTCCTGAATTGACGCAAAATGACCTACGCCCGCATTGGCAATCACGTAGTCGAGTTGATGCCATTTGGCCAGTATGGTTGCCACAGCCTGCTCCTGGGAGGCCAGATCGCGCACATCGGCGGCAATACCCAGCGCATAGCCGGGTTTGATTTCATTGAGTTTAGCGGCTGCCAGTTCGGCCGCTACCGACGAACGGCTGGTAATGGCCACTTTAATACCGTCACGAATTAGAACCTCCGCAATGCCGTAGCCAATGCCTTTTGAGCCACCCGTGATGAGTGCAATTTTGGTGTTATCTGCCATGAATGAAACAACTTTTTAATGAATTAGCGAGTAAATCGCCTGTAAAAACAACCCGGCAACGAACCCGAAAGTTTTGTGCAGGCTGTTCCTATTTTGAATCTGGCAGGAGGGTACATGATAGAACGCCAGTAGAGTTTGGCAATATTTGGTCTATTATAAACAGCAGTTGTTAATTAACCCACCGCAATCCGTATTTCTAAACGCTCGATTTGCAACACCTATCATGTTCATGTCTATATCCAGAGCCCGCTTCGTAACCTGTCGTCCAGTGGGTTTACTTCTCGCTGGCTTGCTTGCCTGCGGCACACTCCATGCCCAACCTGGTGCCCCTAAAGCCAACGACTCTACCACGCCCCTGCATTTGCTCCAGCCTGATTACCCGGTTCCCTACGGTCAGCCAAAACTTGAGGATGTCACGAAGGTACTCGATCGAATCTATACCTATCTAGAAGCCAATACGCCTACGCAACTCATTGATAAAGAGACAAAAAAAGATATAACATCCGGTGGCACTTTCAACCAAAACGCCATTTTCAAACCGGGCGATTTCCGGCTGATTAGTTATGAATGGGGCGTCACGTATTCCGGCATGTTACTGGCCAGTGAAGCGACCGGCGATGCCAAATACGCTGATTATACAAACAAACGGCTTCAGTTTATTGCCGATCAGGTGCCGTATTTCCGCGCTCAGGTGACGGCCGATCCGAAGGCCAACACGCCTATGCGGGCGGTAATGGCCCCCCACGCCCTAGATGATGCCGGTGCCATGTGTGCCGCCATGATCAAGGCCAGTCGCGCCGGTGGTGTGAAAGCCAATCTACGGCCCATGATCGATAATTACATCAACTACATCCAGACAAAAGAATACCGGTTAGCGGACGGAACCTTGGCCCGCAATCGGCCCCAACCGAACACGCTCTGGCTCGATGACCTGTTTATGAGCGTTCCGGCACTGGCGCAGATGGGCAAACTCACCGGCGACAAAAAATATTACGACGAAGCCGTGAAGCAGGTTACGCAGTTTTCAAAACGGATGTTTAACCAGCAGAAAGGATTGTACATGCATGGTTGGGTTGAAGGCATGACCGTACACCCCGAGTTTCACTGGGCGCGGGCCAATGGCTGGGGTATCCTGACCGCCGTTGAATTATTGGATGTGCTGCCCGCCAACCACCCCGGCCGACCGGCTATTCTTGATTTATTGAAAGCTCATGCCAAAGGGTTGGCGGCCCAGCAGTCGGGTTCAGGATTCTGGCACCAGCTGCTCGACCGGAACGATTCCTATCTGGAAACATCGGCAACGGCTATCTATGTTTACTGCTTTGCGCACGCTATTAATCAAGGCTGGCTCGATCCGCTGGCGTATGCCCCGGCAACCTTACTTGGCTGGAACGCGTTAGCCACAAAAGTTACCCAAAACGGTCAGGTTGAAGGCGTTTGCGTGGGTACGGGTATGGGTTTTGACCCGGCATTCTATTATCACCGACCCATTAATCCGTATGCAGCTCACGGGTATGGCCCGGCACTATTGGCGAGTGCAGAGGTAATAAAGATGCTAAAAAACAAGACATTTGAAATCAATGATAGCTCTCTGCAATTGACTCAGAAAAGTAAATAAGTGAACTAATGATGGGTGTGCAGGTGAGTTCAGAAGAGTGAAGTCAAAAAAAACGTCTATATTGTCAATACGTTATATCATAGGTTACGTTATTATCAGACAAGCCCACCTGACTTCAGATGGGCTTGTTTCTTTCAAGAACGCTTGTGTTAGCGCGTGTAGGGCTATTTTATTAGATTTTTACGGCCTGACGGGCCAGTAATTTCCAGCTTCCTTTTTGTTTCACCCATACCAAAAGCACTGCCAATTTTGCGGTACCGGGTTTTCCGTCGTTTGCCGTTTCAGCCATCAATTTATGCCGTACCATAGCGGTATTATCGACAATCGAAATAGTTTGTTCGGTTAGGTCGATAGTTTTGAAATCCGATGAACCACTCGTAAGGGCTTCAATAAATTCCTTTTTATCTTCCAGTTTTCCTGTCGAATGCCCGTAGCTTAATTCATTGGCTGCAATCGACTCAAGCTTGCCCTTATCGGGGTCGATCATCAGCAACCGCAGTTGCTGAACTGCACTTTCAACGGCAGCCTGTTCTTTACCCTGCGCCTGAGCATTGATGGTGAATACACCACACAGGGCAATAAGTGTCAATAAAATGGTTTTCATAAATATCGTCGTAAAGACTTTAGGAATTGGTTTAACGAAGGCGAAACGGCCCACGCCGTATCTATACTAAAAGTCAGATTGGAAATTTTTTACCTTACTGTATAGAATATGGTCTTTGCCGGAGAGCTTACAAATTACCCTTCTTCATTTCGCTCACGGCAAAGTTTGCGGCCCGCGCCGTCAACGCCATAAAAGTAATCGAGGGGTTTTGCGTACCGGTCGATGTCATGGCCGCGCCATCCGTCACGAACACATTCTTAACGCTGTGCAGCTGATTATGGGCGTTTAGCAACGACGTTTTCGGATCACGACCCATGCGCACACCACCCATTTCATGAATATCGAGGCCGGGATTTCGGTGATCGTCATATGGATTGATATGTTTACAGCCCGCTTTTTCCAGCATATCGGCTCCCTGCTCCAGAAAATCTTTCATGACTTTCAGATCATTGTCGGTATAGTCGATTGATGTGACAAGCTGCGGAATTCCCCACGGGTCTTTCTGGTCGCTGCTAAGCCGAACCTGGTTTTCGTAGCGGGGAACGGTTTCGGCCTGCATCATCATGAACACGTGCCAGGCACCGGGGTCACTCAGTTTATCTTTGAAGTCAGCGCCGAATCCCTCCTGCCCGGTTCCGCGTTGCCAATTGCCCCGGGCCGCGCTAAAGGCTACCATATAGCCCCGCTGAAAGTCTGTTTCCTGCTTACGAACATTTCGAAAGTTGGGCATAAAGGCCGTTGTTGGCCGACGGCCATAATAATAGCCGTCGTCAAAGCCCTCATAATCGGCCACGATATTACCCCGGTAGTTATGGAAGGCAACATAGCGGCCCAACACACCACTATCATTGCCCAGCCCATTTGGGAAACGACGGGACGTTGAATTAAGCAGAACCAGATTCGTATTCAGACAAGCCGCATTGACGAAGATGATGCGGGCATAATACTTCGTCATCTGCTTCGTATGGGTATCAATGACCCGAACGCCGGTTGCTTTCTTTTTGGCATCGTCATAAATAATTGAATGCACCACCGAATCGGGCCGCAGGGTCATCTTTCCCGTTTTAGCCGCCCACGGAATGGTCGATGAGTTACTGCTAAAATACCCGCCATACGGGCAACCCCGATAGCATAGATGACGGGCCTGGCACTGCGCTCGTCCCTGATCGTAGTGAATCTGTTTCGGCTCTGTCAGGTGGGCGCATCGGCCAATGATCACATGGCGGTCCTTGTACTGTTCAGCAACGCGTTTCTGAATGTGTTTCTCCACGCAGTTTAGCTCCCAGGGCTTTAAAAATTCTCCATCGGGCAGGGTTTCCAGCCCGTCTTTGTTGCCGCTGATGCCCACGAATTTCTCGACATGACTATACCAGGGAGCTATGTCTTCGTAGCGGATGGGCCAGTCGACGGCGGCACCATCGCGGGCGTTGGCTTCAAAATCGAATTTACTCCACCGCTGCGTTTGCCGCGCCCATATCAACGACTTGCCGCCAACCTGATAGCCACGAATCCAGTCGAACGGTTTTTCCTGCACATAGGGATGCTCGGCATCTTTTACAAAAAACTGTTGGGTGCCTTCGTCCAGTGCATAACACTTGGTCGCAATCGGATTTTCTTTATCAAAAGCCTCTGGCATGCGATTTCGGTGCGAAAACTCCCAGGGATTGAGCGTAGCCGTGGGGTAATCGACAATGTGTTTCACATCTCGTCCGCGTTCAAGCACGAGGGTCTTCAACCCTTTTTCGCACAGTTCTTTAGCCGCCCAGCCGCCACTAATTCCAGAGCCGACTACGATGGCATCGTAGGTACGGGCGGCTTTCGCATCACCGATTATGTTCATAATGGTAGTATTCTTGGTATAAGTAAAGATACGTAAGGCCCTCGATTACTCTGTATTTGTAAAGGCAATATTCACTTAACAATAAAACTATTGTCAAATAATTTGACAATAGTTTTATTGTTAATAAATTTGACAAAAAATTCATTGTCAAATGAGGAATATCATTGGTCAAGCAGTATCAGGGAAGGATTTCTTTGAACGGCCACAATTAATCAATCAAATACGCCGGGCCATTCGGAATGGCAGTTCAATCTATTTATCAGCACCCCGGCGAGTAGGTAAGACGTCAATCATGAACTTCCTCCAGGATAATCCTGAGCCTGATCACCACTACGTATATGTAATTACGCAATCCATTGATTCTGTGGATAATTTCTACAAGGAATTAGCTAAGCAGGTCATTGATAGTCCGGCTTTCCGTACAATGTCAAAGATTACAGACACGTTGAAGAAAGTTGCGAGTGGACTACTGAACCGGGTAAACCTGAAAGTTTCCATTCCGTTTCTTGATGTTTCACTCGACAAAGGAGAAGCGATCAACTTCCAAACAGACTTGGAAAAACTACTGGAGGAGATTGATTTGAATGGCGGTAAACTTATTATCATGGTTGATGAATTTACAGAGACAATCGACAATATTTTGTTAAAGCATGGCAAACAGGAAGCCCGGCGATTTCTGCAAACATTTCGTGAGCTGATGCACAACCGTAAGTTGACAGACAAAGTACAATTTTTGCTAACCGGGTCGATTGGTCTGCAACCGTTAGTCAGGAAGCTGGAAGCCAGCGATCTTGTCAATCAGCTCAAGTACATTGATATTCCACCATTAACGGAAGACGAAGCATGCACACTTTTCCGGCAACTGATTGACGTGGAAGAAATTCAAATTGATGACTAAACAATTCATTTTATCCTCCAAAAGATTGACTGGTTAATGCCGTTTCATGTTCAACTACTGGTACAAGAAGTAATTGATGTATTTGAAAGTAGTGGCAATCCAATTCACCAGGAAAAAGCCGAGAAAGCGTTTCAGCAGGTTTTTCATCAGCGAAACAAAATCTACTTTGAACAGTATTATGAACGACTAAAAAAACGGCTCGAACCCGGTGCAGAATACCTATTTGTGCATGATGTATTAAACCAGGCGACCGAAGAAATACCGCTTGAGAAATCCGTCGTTCACGATATGGCTGTCAAACATGGAATTGCTGATAGCTACAAAGCCACAATTGAGTCGCTGGAATATGACGGTTACTTACACCAAACCGACGACAATAAAGCTTATCGCTTTAACTCATCTATTCTTAAATTCTGGTGGAAGAAATATGTCTCCTAACTCGCAACCGCTGATTGCTACAATCTACAATCCGCACAATCAAAGCAAAGAAGCGCTGATTGCCGGGTTCATTGCCCGTAAGCAAAAATTCGAGCGTCTTTTTCGAGACATTCGCGATTCGCCAATGGTAAAACCCGAACAAAACTACCTCATTCAGGGTATTCGGGGTATGGGCAAAACGACGCTCCTGTTACGCCTTGCGTATGAAGTCGATAACACCCCAGAGCTAAGGCAACACCTGGTTCCAGTCGTATTCAACGAAGAAGAATACGGCATTGGCTCACTGGCCGACGTTTGGGAACGCACGGCTCAATACTTGGGCGAAACCGATGCATCATTTGTGGATTTATACGACACTATGACGCAACGGTATGGCGAAGCTGATTATGAACAGCAAGCTTTTCAAACACTCATTGTTGCGCTCCAGCAACAGAATAAAAAGCTACTCTTACTCATTGACAACGTAGGTGATGTTCTGAAAAAACTGGACACACAGGAAGAACAGCGCCTGCGTGAAGTGTTACTTACCACACCTGAACTACGCCTAATCGGTGCCACATCGGTGGTTATCGAACAAGTCCATGACTATACCAAACCCTTCTACGAGTTCTTCAAAATCATTCATTTAGATGGTCTGACGCAACAGGAAGCCATTGAGTTATTTGCGAAACTGGGCGAAACCTACCACGCCGAGGCCGTGCAGCAATTGATTCAACGTCAGCCGGGCCGCATTGAAGCCATCCGCCGACTAACGGGGGGCGTCATTCGGACTATGGTGTTGCTCTTTGAAATTATGGTTGAGAACGATTCGGGGTCCGTTTTCCGTGACCTCGAAGTTTTGCTCGACCGTGTGACGCCCCTATATAAACACCGCATGGATGATCTTCCGGCGCAGCAACAAAAGATTGTAGCCGCGCTAGCTCAGGCATGGGATGCCGCCAGCGCGAAAGAACTAGCTCAGGCAGTGCGATTAGAGAGCAAAGTTGTTTCGGCGCAATTAAAGCAGTTAATCAATAGTGGCCTTGTCGAAAAAGTAGAGACCAACACCAAAAACCACCTCTACCGACTCGAAGAACGGTTCTTCAATATCTGGTATCTCATGCGCTTCGGTCGAAAAACCGACCAGCGGATATTATGGCTAGTTCGCTTCTTTGATACGATGTTTGAAGGAGATTCTGAGTGGATGCACGAGCGAATAGACGGGCATTTGCAGGCAATTGAACTCGGGAAACTAGACCCAGAAGCTGCTTTGTATTTGACGACGGCGTTCGCGGAATTGGTGAAGAATGAGGAGGTAGAAGATGTATTGAAGAGGAAAACAATTATTTACTTGTCAAAATCTGGAAGAGTTGACTTAGTTAATGATTTGTCAGAATCAAAATATGAGCGGGTAAATTACTTACTCGAAATCGAACAGTACCAACAAGCGATAGTAATTTTAGAGAAGTTTAACAATAGAAGTTACCAAAATTTATTAGATCTTACCACATGTCATTTGTTTCTTAATAATCTAGATAGAGCGAGAGAGATAGCTATAGAAATCCTTCTTACTCAATCCATAGACCATAAGCAAATGAAGCTCAAGGCCTCAGAATTCGAAGAAGAAAAAGTATCAAAGGGTTCATACACAACGATAAGAATGCTCGTATCCCTTCTTATTGTTTTAGGGATTGTGGTTGTACTATTTACACGTTATTCTGAGGTGGATAATATGATTGAGATAAACACAGAAGACTCTGATATTTTCTCATCAAATTTGAAAGCCGATTTAAGCTCTGAGGTTGCCCTAAGATACTTTTTAATTAACAACAGTAGTAGGAAAGTAACTGCATACAAACTTATAAGTGATATTAGTCATACTGATAGCGATTTAGATGATAAACAAACTAGAACTTTAATTGCGAAGAGGATTATAGAGCTTTGGAACAATAAATATGAAGAATTGTACAAATTAATACCTCTACATAAATCCCCCCCTTTAAAAGCTTCTCATAAGCAAAAAGGAGCTGACGTAGCCACATTGTTCTTGTTCCTTCTGCTCGCAAAAAAACAATACCACACTGCTTACAATTACTTCGCTCAGGAAGAATGGCAATTAAAAGATCGTTTCAAGCCGCTCTATTATGCCACCCTGTTTTTCCTCAAAGACGAGTACCCAACGGAGTACCTGCGCATGGGGCCGGAACTCAAAGAAACTGTTGACGATGTGCTTACCGAAGTTGCTCAGATGGCTATTGACTACGCTTAAGACCACCAGTACAAAATCTACTAAAATTATAGATTTCTCCAAACAACCGCCGTTGCTTTTGGCTTATTGAGGGTGAAGCTGTTTAAACTTTTAAAATCAGGCCCGAATTAGGCGTTTTTTGTCATGCTGACGAAGGAAGCATCTTCGGGATATACACTAATTGCTGTTAACGAAGATGCTTCCTTCGTCAGCATGACAAAAAACTAACTAAATGGGCCTGAAAAATAAATGTTTAAACAGCTTCGGTAACAAAACTCAACAGCAACGTTATGGAAACAAAAATCCCCCCGCAGCATCAGGACATTCAGCCGGGTATCCAGGCCGAACTTGATCCGCAGCCAAAGGTGATTCGGTACCTCTACAAAGGGTCGAACAAACTTAAAGACAAAGTCGCCCTGATTACGGGTGGCGACAGCGGCATTGGGCAGGCAGTAGCCGTACATTTTGCCCGCGAAGGGGCCGATGTAGCTATCTCCTACACGCCACGCGAAGAAGTCGATGCGCAAAAGACCAAGGAACTCGTTGAGGCTGAGGGTCGCAAATGCCTGCTGCTACCCGGCGATATTCGTCAGCCAGCGTATTGCGATTACATTGTGGAAACGACGGTTCAGCAACTGGGCAAGCTGAATATTCTGGTCAACAATGCTGGACTTCAACTACAACACAAAGAGCTAACCGACATCCTTGACGAAGATTTGCTGGCTACCTACGAAACCAACATCTATTCCTTTTTTCGAGTGTCGAAAGCAGCCGTGCCACACCTGCACAAAGGCGACTGCATCATCAATACCACTTCGATTACAGCCTATCAGGGCCGTGCCGATCTACTAGAGTATTCGTCGACCAAAGGGGCGATTATGACTTTTACCCGTGCTTTGTCTAGCAACCTCATCACAAAAGGTATTCGCGTGAATGCCGTGGCACCCGGTCCTATCTGGACGCCCTTGAATCCGGCTTCGGTGAGTGCAAAAGAGGTAGCCCAGTTTGGGCAGGACGTACCCATGAAACGACCTGGCCAACCCAGCGAAGTAGCACCTGCTTATGTATTTCTGGCCTCGGACGATGCCTCCTACATTACCGGGCAGGTCATGCACCCCAACGGCGGCACAATTGTAAACGCCTGACCATCTGGCGCGGGTATTTACCTGTGCCTGTTTATGAGGTCAGTATTCACTGACGCAAGCGAACCGGGGCGCCGGACCGGCTTGCTATATAAACCGGCACGGGTAAATACCCGCGCCAGATGCGACAGATCGAAATAAACTATAAATCATTGACTCAACCCGTTATGGAACAAATGGAAATTGACACCAAGGCCCAGCATCAAAACGTACAGCCGGGACTTGAATACGAAATGGACCCTCAACCGATTTATATTCGGGATGACTATCAGGGGGCCGATAAACTGAAGGATAAGATTGCCGTTATCACGGGGGGCGATTCGGGTATTGGTCGCGCGGTGGCCATTCACTTTGCTCGTGAAGGGGCCGATCTGGCCCTTTTCTACCATCCCCGTGAAGAACAGGATGCGCAAAAAACAAAATCGCTCGTTGAAGCCGAGGGACGTCAGTGCCTGCTGATTCCGGGCGATTTGAAAGAGGTTTCGTTCATCGAGGAAGCCGTTGGAAAGGTAATCGACAAATACAGTCATGTGAACATTCTGGTCAACAACGCGGCCAATCACGTTGAGCAGAAAGAGTTCGTCGATATATCGGACCAGCAGATGCGCGAAACATTTGAGCTGAATATTCTGGCCATGTTCCGATTGACCAAGCGTCTGTTGCCGTACATGAATGAATATGACTGCATCATCAATACCACCTCGGTTGTGTCGTACCGGGGCAGCGAATCGCTCATTGATTATGCATCGACTAAAGGGGCTGTTACTGCTTTCACGCGGTCGCTGTCGCAGAATCTGGTCGAGAAAAACATTCGTGTCAATGGCGTTGCCCCCGGCCCCATCTGGACACCCCTGATTGTGGCAACAAAAACGCTCGAAGAGGTCGAGAAATTTGGTAAAGATGTGCCAATGGAACGCCCCGGCCAACCTGCTGAACTGGCTCCAGCCTACGTATTTCTGGCGTCGGAAGATGCATCCTATTTTACAGGGCAGGTTATCCACGTCAATGGTGGTGAGGTTGTGAGTTCGTAGAGAGTCTATTCTGTCGTTACTACCTATATTGTCGGCCCGACCCAGAATCGGGCCGACATTTTTGAATGGAAACAACCGTCATTTCCACCCAGCCAGTACCCCTCCATCCCGGCTTACCTTTCCTGGGCAATACGCTTGCGTTTCTTCGCAATCCGCTTGGCACTCTGCATACGTTACAGCAAAATCATGCACGTATGGTTCACCTCCGTATTGGTGGACGAAACCAGTATCTGGTACTGAAACCCGAAGATGCCAAACACGTTTTGCAGGAAAATAACCGGAATTATGGCCGGTCGCCCGCGTTTGAAGTCCTCAAGATTTTTCTGGGGAATGGCTTGCTTACCAGCGATGGCGATTTCTGGCGTCGGCAGCGTCGGTTGGCACAACCCGCTTTTCATCGGCAAAAACTGGCCGCCCTCACGCAGACAATGATTGCCGAAAGTGCCGACTGGATTGATGAGCTGAAAGGACATAACCCGAAGGAGCCAGTCAACGTATCGCAGGCGTTTATGGACGTAACGATGCGTATTGTCTGCAAAACCCTATTCGGATCTGACACGACTGGGAAACTCGACGGTTTGTCAACAGCATTGGATACGTTAAATTACCTGGCGAATAAGCGGATGCTCTCACCGCTCAAATTTCCGTATGCCTGGCCAACGCCCAATAATCTACGGTCGAAACGAGCCCGGATGCAGGTCGATACTTTTATTTACGGACTTATCGAACAGCGACGAAAAGCTAGCGAAGAACGAGATGATTTGTTGGGTATGTTGCTGAGTGCCGAGGATGAGGAAACGGGCGAAGGCATGTCGGATCAGCAACTGCGGGACGAATGCGTAACCATTTTTTCGGCAGGCCACGAAACCACTGCGGTATCGATGGCCTGGACAATTCACTTGCTTACCAACCACCCCGATGTGTTGGCCCGGCTTAAAGCCGAAAGCCACTCGGTATTGGGTGATGCCCGAACACCAGCACCCGAAGTCTTTCGCGGACTGACCTACACCCTGCAAGTTGTGCAGGAATCATTACGACTGTACCCACCCGCCTGGATCATGAGTCGTAAGGCTTTTAACGATGATCATATTGGTTTTTACACGATTCCGGCTGGGGATACGGCGTTGGTTTGCCCCTATTTATTACATCGCGACCCAGCCAACTGGCCCGACCCGGGCCGTTTCGACCCTGACCGTTTTGCGCCGGGAGGGCCGAAGGATAGTTTGCACCCCTACGCCTATTTACCGTTTGGTGGAGGCCCCCGTTTGTGTATCGGAAATCAGTTTGCGCTGATGGAAATGCAGATCTTACTGGCCCTGTTTGTGCGTCAATTCGACTTAAAAGCCGTACCTCATCAGCGCATCTTTCCGAAACCGTTGATCACTTTACGACCTAATCAGTCGATTTGGGTAACATTAAATTAATAGTGTAATTATACTTTTCCAAGAACTTTTACCGTGAGCCGTTCCACGAATTGCCCTAAAGTGTACCCCATACAGGCGTTTAACTTTTTCGTACTGGTATAGCCGTGGAACAGGCTTGCATCTTTCGTAGATGGTCTTGACTTTGTGGTAAGTAAACACAAACTTAGTTAGACCATTGATGTTCTGAATCAATTCAATTCACCTTAAAAGCGACACAATGAGACTACAAATGCATGCCGTTAAGTTCACGGCCGATCAAAGCCTGTTAGATTTCATCCAGGCGAAACTCGATAAGTTAGACACATTCCATGACCGGATTATTAGCGGGGAAGTGTTTTTGAGGTTAGAGGGCGCTGACTCCAACAAGGTTAAAGAGAAAATAGTGGAGGTTAGGCTGATGCTGCCCGGTAAAGAATTGTTCGTTAAAGAACACGACAAGAGTTTCGAGAGCGCTACCGATCGCGTGATGGACGTCCTGAAAGACAAGCTCGTTCGGTTCAAGCAAAAACGAAATGACATTTCCAGCCCCGCTATTGAAGAAGCGACAACGCGGGTAGAAGATGAAGACGAGGTCTATGAGGCCGATGAGTTATAAACTAACTTAGTTTCTTAGAAACACAGAAGGCCACTCCAGTACTGGAGTGGCCTTCTGTGTTTCTAACAGATTCTTACAAACCAAAAGCGGTTTTCACCTGATCAACGAAATCGAGTTTCTCCCAGGTAAATAATTCAACTTCCAGTTCAATCATGTTCCCGTTTGAACCGAAGGTTTTCTTGACGATCTCGTTCTTCCGGCCCATGTGACCGTAAGCAGCCGTTTCGGAATAGATCGGGTTACGGAGTTTAAGGCGTTGCTCAATGGCATACGGACGCATATCGAAAATCTCGGCAACTTTCTCGGCAATTACGCCATCGTGAAGATCGACTTTAGATGTACCGTAGGTATTTACATACAACCCGCAAGGCTTGGCAACACCAATGGCATACGACACCTGTACTAATACCTGATCGCAAAGACCGGCAGCAACCAGGTTTTTGGCAATGTGGCGGGTGGCATAAGCTGCCGAACGGTCTACTTTGGAGGGATCTTTACCCGAGAAAGCCCCACCACCGTGAGCGCCTTTACCGCCGTACGTATCAACGATAATTTTACGACCCGTTAGACCGGTATCGCCGTGAGGTCCGCCAATAACGAACTTGCCGGTTGGATTGATGTAGTAGGTAATGCTGTCTGTGAATAAACCCTGAAGGTCGACTTTCAGAGCGGCTTTCACACGGGGAATCACAATATTGATAATATCAGCTTTGATTTTCGCCAGCATTGCTTCGTCTTCGTCGAAATCATCATGCTGGGTCGACACAACAATGGTGTCAATACGAATAGGCTGATCGTCGTCTGAATACTCAATCGTCACCTGCGACTTGGCATCGGGGCGCAGATAGGGCATCAACTCGATTTCATTATTGCGGATTTGTGACATCTCGCGCAGAATAGCATGAGCCAGATCAAGCGGAAGCGGCATGTAATTATCCGTTTCGTTGGTAGCATATCCGAACATCATGCCCTGATCGCCCGCTCCCTGAGCGTTTGCTTTCGCTTCGAAATCGTCATTGTCAACCAACCGATCAACACCCTGGTTGATATCGGCCGATTGGTCATGCAGGGCGGAAAAAATGCCGCACGAGTTCGCTTCAAACATGTATTCGCTCTTGGTATAGCCGATTCTACGGATAACTTCACGCGTAATTTTTTGAACGTCGAGGTACGTATCGGTTTTAATTTCTCCAGCCAACACAACCTGACCTGTTGTAACGAGCGTTTCGCAAGCTACCTTACTGGACGGATCAAATGCCAGGAAGTTATCAATTAATGCATCGGAAATTTGGTCGGCGACTTTATCGGGGTGGCCCTCGGAAACAGACTCGGAAGTGAAGAGATAAGGCATTTCTCTATCTATATGACTTGGTTAGAAACCGCAAAGCTACGAGTTTCTGGGCAGGGCACAAGTCACTAACGGGCTTGATAAGCATCATCCTACTAACTTCCGTCGAATAACGCTGAAAAAAGCGTTAAGAAACGGCATAAATGGCATGGTGGCAAACAACTTCAGTTCATCGACAAAACTTGTTTCTTCGTCCAGAAAGGTGAATACCCGGCCGGGATTTTTTGTATAAACTCGTGTAAAAATATCGTCAGCCGGATGCCGGTGCTTTTCCAGCACATTTAGAAAAATACTATCGTAGAGTTTAAATCGTCGGTCAAACCAGGACGTGGGTCGCTGGGGTTTACCTGTTTCAATCAGGTTTTGGACAATACGTTGCAGATACCGTTGTGTTCGCAGAAAGGTGTATCCTGTCGATGCTTTCGTGTAACCCCCCGATGTACCAATGCGAATAATGTGTTCCGATGGATTTTCAGACGTTGTTTCGTCAGACATAGGGATAACGCCATACTCTGTTTCTACAATTTCGTAGGTTCCAGTAGGTATGTATTGGTCTATATAGTGCCGTAACTCGGCTTCATACTCATTATCGGCAATGAGCTTATCGTTAAACAGGGTAAACTCAACCAATGCCGTTTTTTCGTCAAAAGGCAGTATATACAGGAAACGGCAGTCGTCGTGCTGCTCCACGCGAAAGTCCATGATTTCAGGACGTTTCGGGTCAAAGCAGGCCTGTTCCGTTTTGATGATCCATCCCTTAAAATGTTGTAGCAGGTTATGATTTTCGGGTTGGTCCAACTTCAAAGAAAACGTACTATCGAACACAAAATCGGCAATGTATGGCTCGTCATCAGCGATAACGAAGCCGCCCTTTGGCGTGTCTTTTATTCGGTTAATAGTAGCCTGTTTCCGTTCAATTGACGGGTGTTTGGCCAATTCATCCTGAACAAAAGTATAGAAGTCTATCCCCCGCAGCATCTTATACTGATAGTCCCCCATCTCGATGGGTCCCGCATAGGTAGTCCCATGAAAACTGACGACATTCCAGCAACGGAACAGAATAGCCTCAAAGGGGTTTGGCTTCGTCGGCGTTCGGCCAGGCGATGCAGCTTGACCAGAACCCTGCGCCGGTCGCTCCCAAAAACACCACGTTCTATCATTGCTGTTTTTGGGCTCCCTGTCAAGAATTAAAATGCTTCGGTCGCGTAACGATGACTGGCTCAGGTAATATGCCATACTTAAACCTGCCATTCCTCCTCCGGCAATAATGAAGTCGTATTTTTTCATGCAGTAAAGAAAAAGTCCGAACCCAGGGCCCGGACTCTCTTCTTTAATTAACGGATAAGCTTAATTGTTTTGTAAGAAAGTCGCTAAGTTAAAAACCTATACATTCACATGTTTCTCTGCGTGGTAACTCGACCGGACTAATGGGCCGGATTCAACATATTTCAGTCCACGCATCAACCCTTCTTCCCGGTATTTGGCAAATATTTCGGGATGAATCCACTCGATCACTTCGTGGTGCATTTTGGTTGGTTGCAGATATTGACCCAATGTTAGAATGTCGAGTCCATTTGCGGCCAGATCATCCATTGCTTTAGCTACCTCATCGTAGGTTTCGCCCAGGCCGAGCATAATCCCCGATTTGGTTCGTTGGCCGTAGGCCTTCGTCCGGCGAATTTGCTCCAGACTACGTTCGTAGCGAGCCTGCGGCCGAACACGCCTGTAGAGCCGTTCAACCGTTTCCATGTTGTGCGAAACAACTTCCTGACCGGCCGAAATCATCCGTTCCAGAGCTTCCCAGTTTCCTTTTGTATCTGGAATCAGCGTTTCAATGGTTGTTGCGGGCGACGCTTCTTTGATGAGTCGAACGGTCTGATACCATATTTCGGCACCTTTATCTTTCAACTCATCCCGGTTAACCGATGTAAGCACCGCGTGTTTTACTTTCATCAACACGATGGCTTCGGCTACACGTCGGGGTTCGTCGGTATCATATTCAGTGGGCCGCCCTGTTGCTACAGCACAAAAGGTACAGCTTCTTGTACAAATATTCCCCAGAATCATAAACGTAGCCGTACCGGCTCCCCAGCACTCACCCATATTGGGACAATTGCCACTCTCGCAAATAGTATGAAGTTTATGTTCATCAACCAGTTTACGGACTTTGGCATATTCAGGACCAATCGGCAATTTGACACGTAGCCAGTCGGGGCGTTTACGGCGTTGTTGTTCGGAGGGTATTACAGGTAGTTCAATCATATCTCCATTCCTTTCCAGCAAAATTCGTTTTTCGGATGTAAAGTTCAGCGAAAAGGAGAAAAGGAAGAGCGGGAGGAAAGGGAAGAGCGGGAAGAAAGGGAGAAAAAAGAAGAGAACTTTGATATGAGGAATCCTTTCCTCCCGCTCTTCCCCTTCTTACCCCTCCTCCTTCCTTTATTTCTTACTGCCGAAAAATAAGGTAATGTAGCCTGACGTGAAGAAACTGCGATTACCGTCTTCACGTTTCCCGGCCGGATCTGGATTTGGGATAATAACAATTTTGTTCGGAAAGGCTTCGGCCAGGAAACCAATTTCAAGACCTGTCGTATTATTCCTGAACGCGCTCAATTCAAAACTCAGTGCGGCTTTCAGGTGTAGACCAACTGTAAGTTTTGACTCGCCAATACCCTGAAAAAATCCACCAGCTCCGGTCACAGTTTCACCTGTGGCAGTAGCAAATCCGTTTACCTGCGATGCGGGTACCGTTCGGGTTTGGTTGCCGTAAGATACTTCGAGATAATAGGGCTTGATAATACCCAGCGATGGACCAGCCGCCAGAATGCCGCTAATCGCAATACCTTCGTCGGAACTGCGTTGAAATAATTTCACTTCCCGACCGTATGAAGGCCGCAAAACGAATAAATAATTTTCTTTTCCATCGAGGTAGCCTGAGCCAACATTATTTATGGATGAGCGAAGTTCTTTAGGGTGTTTAACATTAACCAGTTCCAGGCTCAGATAGCGGTACTGCGGCATACCAAACAGCGAGTTTGTCAATTGCTTGGCCTGCCTGAATGCAAAGCCACCCACGATACCCGAATTCGTGTTTGTGGTAATACCAAATGTCGTTATCGTTGAATAGTTATCATCCTCAACGTCAGCTTTTTGAGCTACAGCCTGCTGGCCCGATAAGAGCCAAGCGCTCGTTACAAGCCCAAGTATTGCGTATATAGTTTTCATTGTCGTAGTATCCTGAACTAAAAATACTCTTTTTTGCGCTCCTTCACAAAATAGCGCTAAACTATTAGCGTAACTACATCATTATTTATATGTTTAAAGACTCTAACCTGAGTTAGGCCACTAAGCATTTATTTACGCACACAGCTTATTATCAGTATACGAACTGATAGGCCAACAGGTTGCGACCAACTTACTTTATTTATGGCTACAATTCACATTGATTACCTTGGCGAGTTACGAACCGAATGCGTTCACTTGCAATCAGGCACGCACATTAATACCGACGCCCCTACCGACAATCAGGGGCGGGGGGAAGCTTTCTCCCCTACCGATCTGGTTGCCAATGCTCTCGGCACCTGTATTATTACGACAATGGCAATTTTTGCCCGGCGCGACGGTATCGAACTAAAAGGCAGTAAGCTGGATGTGACAAAAATAATGACCACTCATCCGCCCCGTCGCATCGCCCGGATTGTGGTTGACCTAACCCTCCAGGCTGAAAATTTGCCTGATGAGGAAACCCGTGTCCGTCTTGAGAAAATTGCGCATACCTGCCCGGTAGCCATCAGTTTGCACCCCGATATCGAACAGGCAGTAAGCATCCGTTGGGAAGAAGGAGTTCCTGTTTCAGAATAAATTTAGGTACAAGGCCACTAGCGACTTCGTTTCCGTTTTTGCCGCCAGCGCTTCACGTCGGCAGTCAGATTTTCGAGGAAGAACGATGGCCCTACAGACACATAGAAGCCGGTATAATTGATTTGACTTTCGGGAACATCGCGCTTAAGAATAAATCGGTAGCCTGTCAGAATATTGAGTCCGAACCAGTGCAATGGTCTTAACCAGCGTATGGTTGGGAACTGATAGGCTGCCGATACCCCTACACCCAGCGGCAAAAAAACACCTCTGGCAACTTCATTCCTGCTGGAGAGATCATCATTAATTTCGTAACGGGAATGGCCATAACCAAACTCGATAGGCAAACTTACTTCAAACGCCTTCCGGCGGAGTAGATACCGTTCATAATATACTGTTGCAATACGCAGGTGGCGTGTAACAGATTCCGAGGTATTGGGCAGCAGCCCCGGACGATCCAGATGCTGGTTCACAAAGTAAAATCCGGCTCCTGCTTTGAAACTAGCTGATCTCCCTCCTTTCAAATCGGGGCGCTCATGGCGGGGTGGAAACAAAAATCCCGCCCTTATACCGTATACGCTAACCGGCACCAGCCGATTGTCTTCAGTACGGGTATCATTAAAAAAGAAAAATCGCTGATCGGTAGACGCCGTAAACGTCAATGACTTGGGTCGGGTTGCCTGAACTACCGTTGAATCCGCAACTTTATCTGACTTTTGCAGATTTGCTTGAGAAGCCCCTTCTTTAGGCGACATCATTATCAGTACTAATGAACACGTTATGTGTATAAGATAGGCTGAAAACAGCCGTCGGAGCTGATATATGTTTTTCATCATGTCGATGAGAACATAACCGATAACAACCATAATAGTTAGAAAGCCACTGAGTCCGTAACCTATTTCACCACCTAAATAACATATATTTACTAGTAACTCTATAGAAATGAAGCACAAGTGTGCATTTTTATATATAAAGTATTCTATTTTGACATGTAAAAATGAAAAGTATTATGTTTATAAAAAAGTTATTTCTAAAATAAGTACAATTTTAATTAATTAAATTTTTTAATTAGTAAATTAACCGAATACAGGTTTTCGATGGCATTAACTCTTTTTCATACAACAAAATCTTCTAGTTTTACTTTTCGGGAACGTTCCCGGCAACGCTTGCATAAAAAAAAGGAGGTTTTTTCTTTCTATTGTCTACTATTATTTACAAGCTTACAGAAGGTATTCAAAGAGGTAATCATTAAGAAAATTTAAACTATCACTGAAAAATCCATAATCAATAGAAAAAGGTAGCAACATTTTTTTGGTTCGCATTTAAGTTCGCCAATAAGTAGAAATCCCTATTCCTAACGCTTTGACTTACACGAAACAGTTATATACCGTGTCTTATAAGTCATATTCTGTCTACAGCGCTGAGGAATTCGCCCTTGACGACCTGTTTGTACGTTGGGTAAAGTATCCCAATGACGAAGAGGTAGCATCGTATTGGACTATATGGTTATCAAATCACCCATACCAGGAAGAAACGGTTGAATTAGCACGTGAATTGATCCGAACGGGGAGTCGCTCTTACTTACCGAATTTATCGACTGATGATATCTCAAGTGTATGGGGGCGGATTCGCGAATCACTTCAAACAATGGAAGATGTTCGCCCACTTCAACCCGACGTACGGGCCGTTGTTGGGTGGTGGTATTTTATCAGGACAGTACTTGCAGCAGTTGCGGTTGTGTCGCTCATTGGCTGGGCATTGTGGATGCAGTATGGGCCTAACCAATCTATACGAACCGTTAGCACCCCTACTGGGCAAACCCGACAGATTCGGCTACCAGACAATTCAAGGATGACGCTGTATCCTAACAGCACAGTTCGTTATGCACGCCGATGGACCGATGAAACGCCAAGAGCAGTATGGTTAAATGGAGAGGCTGATTTTTCGATAACTCACCGGAATGATACATCATCGGCCCGACTGTTTAGAGTTCATACGGCTGATCTTACAATCGAGGCACTGGGAACTATATTCCGGGTGCGGCAACGCCCAAAAGGCACTTGTGTAGCCCTGACCTCGGGTCAGGTAGACTTACTTCTTAAACATCAAACCCCAATACGGCTCAAACCCGGCGATTCGATCGAGGTTGCAAGCAGTTCGCCCAAGTTTTTACCTTAACACTTAACTTTTACGCCAATCTAATCTAATTCATAATGCAGACAACAATTACCCAACCTCCACGGCAATCGTGGTTACCCCTGCTTGGCCTGACAGCGCTTGTGCTGGTTGGCCAACCGGCGTTCAGCGCGCCACCCACAAACAGGCTTCCGATGAACAACCCCGTGCAGGAGCGATCCGTATCGGGCAAAGTTCTATCGTCCGACGACAATAAACCACTTCCAGGCGTTAACGTTGCTGTGAAAGGTAGCACCCGTGGTACCACTACGGACGCTAACGGCACGTATAAAATCAATGTACCGAATGAGCAGGCAATCCTAGTGTTCTCATCGGTCGGGTTTATTTCTCAGGAGATCAACGTAGGAAACCGCTCCTCAATCGACGTAACGATTTTAGCTGATACCC
Organism: Spirosoma pollinicola; assembly: GCF_002831565.1. Classification (NCBI taxonomy): domain Bacteria; kingdom Pseudomonadati; phylum Bacteroidota; class Cytophagia; order Cytophagales; family Cytophagaceae; genus Spirosoma; species Spirosoma pollinicola. The sequence goes on from NZ_CP025096.1 coordinate 2,175,650, forward strand.
GTGCCCTGAATGAAGTGGTCGTTGTTGGTTATGGTACGCAGAAAAAGAGTCAGTTAACTGGAGCCATTTCGTCAGTAAGTTCGAAGCAAATTACGGAGATGCCTATTACCAACCTGGGCCAGGCGATGCAGGGCCGGGTAGCGGGTGTCGACGTAGCGCAGTCGGGAAGTAGACCCGGATCGACACCAACAATCCGGATTCGTGGCCGCCGTTCGTTCAATGCCGGCAATAACCCGCTCTATGTAGTCGATGGCATTCCGCTTACAGGCGACCGGAACGAACTGCTATCCACTCGTCCGTTCGATTTTGCATCGGGTGGTTACGAAGATCTCAATCCAAATGATATTGCCTCGATGGAAATCCTGAAGGATGCTACATCAACCGCAATTTATGGGGCCAGAGGTGCCAACGGTGTTGTCTTGGTAACAACCAAACGGGGTAATAACAATGGGAAAACAACTATCAGTTATGATGCCTATGCGGGTGTTACGGATCCGCTGGATAAAGTCCATTTGTTTACTGGCCCCGAATTTACCGAGTATGTTCGGGAAGCTTACCGGGCAACGGGCCTATACAAAGATGCAAACGGCAATCCCGTTCCAACTGGCGTAGCGGATGCTTTTGCAGACTCAAAAGTAGCCGTTTTGGGTGGTGATCCCGCTGTAGCGGCAGGTATTGCGGCTAATAGGAACACCGATTACCAGTCGTTGATTCTCAGACAGGGCGTTCAGCAAAACCATTCACTTGGTATTCAGGGCGGTAATGAAAAAACGCAGTTCTACATTTCCGCCAGCTACTTCACGGATAAAGGAATTGTTCCTGGTCAGGATTACAACCGGTATTCGCTTCGTGCCAATATCGACCACCAAATTAACAAGGTACTCAAGGTAGGCATCTCGTCCTACATGATGTATAGCGGCCGGAACGGAGCCAATTTAAATCCCTACCGTTTTACACTCCAGCAAAACCCACTCGGCAGACCCTATGACGATAACGGTAAACTGATTTTTGCGCCGACAAACGATGCGCTATTGACTAATCCGCTGTATGAGATCATACCGGGTGCCCAAATCGACAACACGAAGAAGTACCGGATTTTCAATAGTATTTATGCCGAAGCCAATATCATCGACGGCTTGAAATACCGCGTCAATTTTGGTCCTGACTTTTCTGTTTCGCGGGCGGGTCGCTTTGTAGGATCTCTAACGAACGACCGGAAAGGTGGCGACGCAACGGCAGCTAATAACAGCCAGTATGGATTCAATTACACCCTGGAAAATATCCTGACTTACAATAAGACGTTTGGTAACCATAATCTGGGTATAACGGCCCTCCAATCCATTCAGCGGGATAACTTTGAATACAATAGCCAGTCCGTACAAGGTGTTCCTGCCGAGTCACAGCAGTTTTACAATACGGGTAATGCCAGTCTTGTCTTAGGTGTGGGCAGTAATTTAATTCAGTGGACACTCAACTCGTTCATGGGTCGCGTCAACTACGACTACAAGGATAAATACTTGGTAACCGCTACGTTACGGCGGGATGGTTCGAGCCGTTTCGGCGAAAACAGTAAATATGGTAACTTTCCGGGTATCGCACTGGCCTGGAACATCAATAACGAAGATTTCCTAAAGGATGTGACCTGGCTCGATCAGTTAAAACTACGCGTTAGCCGGGGGTCGGTAGGAAACCAGGGTGTGGTTCCTTATCAAACACAGGGCCTGTTGGGCCGTACAGTCTATGCCTGGGGGAATACGGGTGCTTACGGGTATCGCCCAAGTACCATTGGTAACCCGGATTTGAAATGGGAAACATCAACTTCGTCAAACATAGGAGTAGACTTCAGCTTTTGGAGAGGCCGCGTAGCTGGTTCGATTGAATTCTATCAAACCAACACCACCGACTTACTGCTGTCTGACCAACTGCCAACCTCTATTGGCTTCAATGCGGTAACGAAAAACGTAGGTGAAACGCGTAACCGGGGGGTCGAACTCAGTCTGTCGACCGTAAACATTAATTCGAAAAGCGGATTTAAGTGGACATCTGATTTCGCCTTTACCAAAAACAGCGAAGCCATTATCTCGCTTTATAATGGTGCTGTCGATGATTTAGGCAATAGGTGGTTTATCGGAAAACCATTAACGGCTTTCTATGACTATAAGAAAGCGGGCATTTGGCAAACAAGCGAAGCTGACCTGGCGAAATCGTTTCAAAGCTCTGTTGGACAAATTAAAGTACAGGATACCAATAACGACGGCAAAACAACGGCGGATGATCGCGTTTTTCTGGGTTCGGATATTCCCAACTTTAGTGCCGGGATTACCAACCGGTTTAACTATAAAGGGTTCGATTTATCGTTCTTCGTCTATGGACGTTTTGGCCAGACCATTTTGAGCGGCTTCCACCGGGACAATAACCAGCTGGCAGGTCGTTATCAGCAAATTAAAGTAGACTACTGGACGCCTAACAACCCAACCAACGAATTTCCACAACCCAAGTCGAACCAGGAGTTTCCCGTTTACAATTCATCCCTGTTTTACTTCGATGGCACATTCGTAAAAGTGCGTAATATCAATTTTGGGTATACGTTCACGTCTAAAATAACTCAGAAGCTGGGCATGCAGTCGCTGCGTGTATTTACCAGTATCCAGCAGCCATTCATCTTTTCAACCTACCGGTCGAAATATAACGGCGTCGATCCGGAAACAGCGGATGGAACCATCAATAATGACGTCGTACCGGCTACCCGGATAACTACATTTGGTTTGAACGTTAAATTCTAAGCACATATATAATCGTTGATCCAGGTAAATGCCCTGGCCTACGCTTTAAAGGCTTATAAAATCATTAGATTCTAAAAAAATGAAATCTATAATTTCCCCAAAATCATTGCGTATCCTGGGGCTTGTAATGCTCTTACTGAGCGGTCAGGCCTGCAAGAATGTATTGGAAGAAAAAGTAATCTCCAGTATTGGTAACGATTACGTTAATACCCCAAAGGGATTTGAGGATGCTGCCAAGGCAGCCTATGCTCCCTTACGAAGTTTTTATGCTACGCAGCAAGGCCTAACGATGACCGAATTTGGTACCGACCTCTATGCAACCGGTGCCGATGGAGGCTATAAAGGCTTTCATTTCTACGATACGCAACTAAATAGCTTTGTGGATTTCCTGCAAAATGTTTGGGAAGAATTGTATCGGGGCATCAATACCTGTAATTCGGTCATCGAACGTGCTTCGGCAGCCAACGTTTCGGATGCGGTGAAAAAACTACGGGTAGCCGAAGCGAAATTTCTGCGAGCGCACTATTATTTTATTCTTGTTCAACAGTGGGGTGGTGTCGATCTGCGATTAACGGAAACCCTGGCACCCACAAAAAAAACCAGCCGTGCAACAGAGGCTGACATATACAAGGCTATCCTGGCCGATCTCGAATCAGCTGCGCCGGATCTAGACCCCAAAATCAGGTCGACAGATTATGGTCGCGCTACCAAAGCCGCTGCCGAACACCTGCTCGCTCGTGTGTACCTGACCAAAGCAACATCGTCGGCAAAAGCGGCCGATGATTATGCTAATGCGGCTAAATATGCCACCAGTGTTATCAACAATTACGGTTTTAAGTTACTGCCTGATTTTGCGAGCGTATTTGCCCAGGGAGCCGGTGAAATAAGCGATGAGGTCATCTTTGCGGTTCAATATACGTCTGATCCATTGACCAATGCATCAACTCCTCCGGTTGCTAATTCGGGGGGAAACACGGGTGGCAATAACCTTCACCTATTTTTTGGGATGCAGTACGACGTGCAGGCGGGTATGGTTCGTGACATTTTTTATGGACGCCCATTCAAGCGATTGCGCCCAACAGCTTTTTGTCTAGAAACTGTTTTCAAAGATCGGGTAAACGACTCTCGCTACAAAAAAACGTTTAGAGACACCTGGTTAAGCAACGCTCCCGGAACCTACAACACGGCCTTCGACAACTCTAAAAAGACAGTTACCTTTAAAGCAGGCGACACCGCCATTTACATTCCGGGTGTTGAATGGACATTGGCCCAGCGGGCCGCCAAACCGTATCAGGTACTCGTACCAAGTGCCTACAATGAAGCACTGTTTCCTACACTGCAAAAATTCTTCGATCCACTCCGTCCAGATCGGACTTACGAACCAGGTAGCCGGGATTTCTTAGCCTTCCGTCTGGCCGAAACGTATCTTATTCTGGCGGAGGCCCAACTGAAGCTGGGCAAAACGGCAGACGCTACAGCCGCGATCAACATGGTTCGCCGTCGGGCTGCGTGGCCTGGCAAAGAGACGGCCATGGAAATAACAACCGCCCAGATGGATATGGAAATGATCTATCAGGAACGAGGACGGGAATTACTCGGCGAGCAAATCCGATGGATGGATTTGAAACGCTGGGGCAATCTGGTTGAGCGAGTTAAATTATATAACCCTCAAGCAGCAGTGAACGTAAAAGAAATCCATAATCTGCGGCCAATTCCGCAAACCCAGATTGACCGTACTGAGAAAGCGGCTGACGGTAGTCCTGGGTTTCCCCAGAATCCAGGGTATTAAGTTATGAAAGGGCGAAAGAGTGAACGAGTAAAAATTGCTTACGCCAGTTTTTTGCTCGTTCACTCTTTCGCCCTTTAAAATAAGTAGAAGTATATACCTGAGCACTTATTTTAGCAGGTTTTACATAAAAAGATTCAGTTCACAATCAGTCTTTGTGGCATCGGCTACCATTGATTTTTGATCCTTACAACTATGCTGGAAACGGTAAACCGACGACAGTTTTTGACAACGGCGGGCGTTTCGGCCCTGACTTTGCTAGCGGGTACAAATCGGCTATTGGCCGGTGCCGCTAAACCATCCGGCCTGAAAATTGCCTACTCGGCTATCACCTGGGGTGGTAACGATGCCCAGGCTATTGCGGACCTGTCGGCACTAGGCTACCGGGGCATTCAATTACGGGCTAATGCCTTTGGCCCCTACAAAGCCAAACCATCCGAATTAAAAGCGTTGCTCGACCAGCACCATCTGGCGCTGGCAATGTTTTCGAGTGGGAACGTCGAGATCGACCCCGCCAAAGAGCAAAGTACCATTGACATGCACGTGGCCCATGCCAGTTTTGTAAAAGCGCTGGGAGGCTCGGCTATTCAGTTGACCAACTCGGCCCGCCCCAAAGACCGGCTTCCAACCACCGAGGAACTGAAACGGTTGGCAACCGTGATGAACGAAATTGGTAAACAAACCGCCGACTTGGGTGTACAGGCAACCTACCATAACCACATGAGCCAGCTCGGCGAAACGCCCGAGGAAGTGGAGGTGATTGTGCAGGCGATGAACCCCAAGTTCGTAAAACTAGAACTCGATATTGCTCATTACAAGCAAGGTGGCGGGCTACCCGAGAAAGCCGTAAAGCAATACAAAGACATTATTTACGCACTTCATCTGAAAGACACGATGTCGCCCCTACCCGACAAGCCCGGCGACCCAAAAGCTTATAAATTCGTTGAACTGGGCCGGGGAAATGTCGATGTTCCAGCGGTATTCAAAGCGCTTGACGAAATCAACTTCAAGGGCTGGGGTATTATTGAATTAGATGGTGTACCCGAAAAGGATAAAACCGCTTCTCAATGCGCCCAAATCAATAAAGACTACATCACAAAAACCTTGAATCATCCGCTGTAACAAAAAATTTGACACAGAGATACACGGAGAAAACACAGAGATTCGCAGAGAAAACGCTTATGAAACAATTAATCTTATCAGGCTTATTACTTAGCTTGTTTGCTTTTGAAAGCCCGCAGGCACCTAATACTCTGACAACTAAAGAGAAAAAAGACGGCTGGAAATTATTATTCGACGGCAAAACGACAAATGGCTGGCGTGGTGCTTACAAAGACAAATTTCCGGCAAGAGGATGGAGTGTTAACGATGGTCTACTCACGATTCAGAAATCGGATGGCTCGGAGTCGCAGAGTTACGGCGATATTGTTACGGATGGCGAATACAGTGACTTTGACCTGATGTTCGATTTCAAACTGACCGATGGAGCCAATAGCGGAGTTAAGTATTTTGTGGCCGAGCAAAGCCCTAAACCAAAAGGTTCGGCCTTCGGTCTTGAATTTCAGGTGCTGGACGATGACAAACACCCCGATGCCAAACTGGGGCGGGATGGTAACCGTACGGTTGGTTCGTTGTATGATCTGATTCCCGCAAGCGGTAAGAAAGCCAACCCCATTGGCGAGTGGAATACGGGCCGGGTCATATCCAAAAGCAAGCATGTAGAACACTGGCTGAACGGTAAAAAAGTAGTAGAGTACGAACGCGGCAGCGAAAAATTCCGGGAGTTAGTGGCCATGAGCAAATACAAAGCCCCCGAATACAATAACAATGGTCGTTTTGGTGAAGCGCCCAAAGGACACATTCTGCTTCAGGACCACGGCGAACTGGTGTCCTTTAGAAATATCAAGATCAAAACTCTTTAATAAGAAACTGACTATCAGCTTATCTCTTATGGAAAATCGTCGTGAGTTTATAAAAAAATCTGCCCTTGCCGGATTGGGCATGAGCTTTTCGGCGGGCAGCTACGCCCGCATCCTCGGCTCGAACGACCGTGTTCGAGTGGGTATCATTGGTTTTTCTGATCGCTTCCGGCAATCGCTGGCCCCCGCGTTCATGGAACATGCCAAAGCCCAGAACTTTGCTTTTGTAGGCGTATCGGACATCTGGAGCCGCCGTCGCGATGAAGCTGAACAGTATTTAAAAGGTAAAGGCTGGAACGACGATTCGTTTTTCAAAGCCCGCAATAACGACGAACTTCTTGATCGCAAGGACGTAGATGCTGTGATCATCAGCACTGCCGATTTCCAGCACGCACTCCACTGCGTTGCCGCTGTTGAATCGGGCCGAGATGCCTATTGCGAAAAACCATTTGCCGAATCGCTCGCCGATGCCCGCAAAGCCGTAAAAGCGGTAGAGAGTTCCAGAAAAATTGTGCAGGTTGGCTCACAACGTCGGTCGGCCCCTAACTACCACTCCGCTAACGATTTTATCAAATCAGGTAAATTCGGCGACATCACTATGGTCGAAATGACCTGGAATGTCAACCAGCCCGGTCGCTGGCGTCGGCCTAAGTTAGTGTCTGAGATTCGGAAGGAAGACACCGACTGGGATCGTTACCAACTAAACCGACCCAAAACCGAATGGGACCCGCGCAAATACCTTGAGTTCCGGCTGTTCTACCCCTACTCGTCTGGTATTCCCGGCCAGTGGATGTCGCACCAGATTGATACTGTACACTGGTTCAGCGGGCTGGATCACCCACGTTCGGTGGTTGCTAATGGCGGGGTATACAGTTGGAAAGATGGCCGCGTTAATGCCGACACCTTTACAGCCGTATTTGATTACGGCCCGGACAACGACAAAACCAAAGGCTTTCAGGTGCTGTACTCCTCCCGAATGAACAACGAAGCGGGTGGCGTTAAAGAATATTATTTCTCGAATGGGGGTATGATCAACCTCGATACGAACAAGATCTCGCCTGAGGGTGGTCTGGAAGCAAAATATGCCAAAGACATGAACATGCAGGCCAATCTGCTTCCAACGATGGCACTGGGTGAAGCGGCTAAAATGGAGACATCTGCCAACACCGGTGGCGACCCAATGACGTCGCTGCACATGTTGAACTGGATGGGTTGTGTTCGTAGCCGCAAAGAGCCTAATGCACCGGCACGAGTTGGTTTCAACCACTCTATAGCCAACATTATGGCTACTACGGCCCTGCACACCGGCAAGCGCGTAACCTGGGATGCCGCCAAGCAGGATGTGATTATTAGTTAAATGAATAATGTGTAATGACTAATGGATAATGAATGGTCAGTGGCAAAATTCATTAGTCATTACACATTATCCATTATTTCAACAGCCCTGCTCCTACCTGACAATTCAGGCATTTTTTTACGGAACAGAATTCATTGTAGAGTTCAATGGCCGCCTGCGAATCGAACGCTGTGCGGATACCCAGACCAAGGGTATCCCAGTTGTCGGTCAGGCGGTTTTTTTCTGGGGGGAGTTGCTCAAGCAAGGCTATGGCCCGATCAATGTAAGCGGGTTGCCCACGATGATGGGCATAGGCCGCCAACAACGGTACAATGGTGTTGATCACTATATTTTCGGCCGAATTCTGGCCCAGAGCTGGAGCAGCCTTTGGGGTTTCTTTCCCGAATCGGTAGTGCGACTGCCAGTAGTCGGATGGCATAACCTGCAATGATTTCACCAATCGGCCAATGTCTGTTGTACCCACAAAAAGTGAGAATAAACTGGCGTGCTGCGTCAGTAAACGAGCGAATTGAGCCAGCCGGAGGGTTGGAAAGTTAGCGGGTCGAAGTCGACCCCATTTCCAGGCATGAGCCGTTATTTGTTTATCGGCATGTGCATACTTAACCGACAGGAACCGATATTCCCGCTGTAGAGTTGCTGCATAGTCATCGGGTTCGTCGATGGGTAGCAACCCTGCCGTACCAAATAACATTGCTTCGGCTTGCAACAGGTTATCTCTATGCTTCAGAATGGCTTTTAAGGGCACTGTCCGACTAAGTTGCGCCATTGGATCAGCGTTGATCTTAAAGCCCATGTTGGCTGCCAACAGTCGGTAAGCCGTTTCTTCCCAATCACCGTTCGTTTGTCTAACAATTTCATGAACGTCTTCGGCTTTACGTTCAAGCCGCTGCATCATCGCTTTATCCAGCATAGACGTAAGGCGCAGGGGTGACACAGACTTAAATTGTCCGGCACAGGGAATGGCATCCGGCGAAGTGGTAAGTGCCTGAAAGCGTTCTAATAAAGCTGGGTCAGTAAGTGGGCTTAATTCCAGCGTGGGCAATGGCATTCCGTCTAGTCGATCCACACGCTTGCCATTTGCAGCGCGATCATCCTGCCAGACAACGTGCAGAATTACATTGTCATAGGCCCGGTCGTGCTGATGATTATGAGCAAGCCAATCTGACGTACGAATATGCATTTCCACTGTACCAACCCATTCTACGTTGTCAATAAGCAGACGAGCATTCGTAAAATCCGGCCCGGCATTATGATTTCGAAAGCCCGTATGTACTATCTGAACAACGTGGCCATCGGTAGTTATCAGACTATTTTTCGAGAAATACTGATATTGCCAGATAAAATACAGAAAGGATTCAGACACGGGAAAATAGCTAACAGGTATGTAGTAAGACTCTGATTGTGTCTTAAATATAAACACAATCAATTAAAGTGATACCTAATATCGGTTACTTCCACGAATTATCAATCCAAGCTGGCCAGGTGCTGCGCCATTTCCTGCTGTAATGCTCTGGCTTCTTCTCTAGCCCTGTCGGCAAAATCAGTCCCGTCCGATGCATACAGGATGTTTCTCGACGCATTGACCAGTAACCCACCCGTCTTTGTCAACCCTAACCGCGACACATCGGCCAAATTACCCCCCTGAGCCCCAACACCTGGCACAAGCAGGAAATTATTGGGAGCCAGTTCCCGAATTCGTTGCAGTTCACTAGTCTGAGTGGCACCCACTACAAACATCAGTTGATCGTGGCCCGCCCAGGTTTGGGCCGTCTGGATAACGGTTTCAAATAAGGCCTGACTCCCAAGAGGGCCATCGTGCAGTTGCTGCCGCTGAAAATCGGCACTGCCGGGGTTTGACGTCAACGCCAGCAAAATAACCCATTTGCCCTCATAAGCCAGAAAGGGCAGTACAGAATCGCGACCCATGTAGGGAGCAACCGTAACCGAATCGAAAGCGAGTCCGGCTGCTGCAGAGTCAAAGAAAGTGCGGGCATACAGGTCTGAGGTATTGCCTATATCACCCCGTTTTGCATCGGCAATGGTGAAGCAATTTTCAGGAATATACGCCAGTGTTTTTTGCAGGCTCTCCCAGCCGCGTGGTCCCTGCGCTTCGTAGAAAGCAATATTGGGCTTATAGGAAACGGCAAATTCTGCAGTTGCATCAATGATCGCTTTATTAAATGTAAATACCGGATCAGCTTCGGTCAATAAATGCCGGGGGAGTTTACGAGGGTCCGTATCCAATCCAACACATAAATAGGAACGCTTCTGAAAAATTTGCTCACTTAATTCCGAATATGTCATGCTCAACCGCAACGTTCTACGCTAAATGATTATTTCCAAAAGTACAACTTGTGGTGCCAGTTTCATAAATTTGTCCGCTAAGAGTAACTACGTTTACGCAACACCCCTCTATTATGCAAGTTCGGCAAACAGCCATTGAAGGCCTGATTGAATTAATTCCACGCGTTTTTGAAGACGAGCGTGGTCATTTTTTCGAAACCTACAATAAGCCCCTTTTCGTATCGCTGGGCTTACCTATGGATTTCGTTCAGGACAATCAGTCGTTTTCTGTAAAGGGCGTTCTACGCGGTTTACACATGCAAAATTCGCCATTTGCCCAAGGCAAACTGGTTCGGGTAATTAGCGGACAAGTATTAGATGTGGCTGTTGATTTGCGCCCCGATTCGGCTACATTCGGGCAATACGAGACGTTTTTACTGGATGCTAAATTAGCCAATATGGCCTACATACCGGAAGGTTTCGCACATGGATTTGTTGCACTGGAAGACAGTATTTTTTGCTATAAATGTACTAATGTGTACAACAAAGGGGCTGAATCTGGTATTATCTGGAACGACCCCGACCTTAACATCGACTGGGGCATCGCGAATCCTATTGTTTCCGAGAAAGATCAGGAATTACAATCCCTGCGCGACATTTTTCCGCAGGCAGTAGTTTAGGAATGTAAAATGTACAATGAATAATGGTTAACGCACATATCAGGCGTGATCACTATCTATTATCAGTGTACATTATTCATTGTACATTTTACATTATTCATTAATCTTACTTCTCATATATTTCTTCTAACACCTTCCGGCCAACTTTTCGGGCCGAAAGCGGGTTCTGCCCCGTTACCAATCGCTCATCGACTTCAATATAGGGCATAAAGGGCAACAGGCTTTTGCTGTATAGTGCCTTTTTCTGTCGGAGCGCATCTTCCAGCAAAAACGGCACCTCTTCATCCAGTCGAACAAGTTTTTCTTCCATATTTGAGAAACCCGTTAGCTGTCGGTTGTCGATCAGCAGCGAGCCGTCAGACAAGGTTACGTTGAGCAACGCGCTGACACCGTGGCAAACAGCCGCCACCATCCCTCCCTTTTCATAAATCTGCCGGGTCAGGCTCTGCACAGTTGGATCATTCGGAAAATCCCACATAGTGCCATGACCACCGGTAAAATAAATAATCTGGTAATTGGCCGGGTTCACGTCCGCAAGGCGAAGGGAGTTATCCAGTTTGGCCCGAAACGAAGGGTCATGATACCATTTCTCGTTGATGGTATCCCGCCGGTCAATGCTCTTCTCATCAATAGGAATGGGCCCACCGCTGGGACTGGCAATATCATAGGGTAAGTTACGACCCGCCAGCTCATCGTAGAAGTGGGTGGCTTCACTTAGCCACAAGCCCGTTTTATGAGACTTTGTTGGGTAGTCTGTATGATTTGTGCAGACAATAAGTGCGCGATAGATAGGGTCCATGAGCAGGAGTGACGTTCGTGCTTTGAAGTTCGATGTTTACCATCAAACTTCAAACTTCGCTCGTTAAACTATATACTTCACACTGGTTTTGGTGCAATTAGCAAGATGATGTTCCCATTTTTAAACAAGTAAAAACACCAGTGATTTACCTACAAAATAGTTTGTTTGCTTAACGGTATGCAGAAAAATATTTGCTAAAACACGAAATTTACTATAAAATCAATTGTGTTATTATTATATTTGTTTATAAACCGTATTCGTACTAATCACCATGAAAATTGTAACGTATGACTCTTTACAAGCTGAACATGCCTGGATGATTGTATCCGACCAACTTCAGCAACGCAACAACATGCTGGCCAAAAGTATTTCGCACATGGAGCGCAATCAGAACGAGTTACCCATGGCCAGCCGATTGATTATATTGCGTTATCACCTCAAAATGAGTTTGCGACAACTCACGCAGGATGCGCGACAGCAAAAGCAGAAAATTGAGCGTAAAAACCAGTTAGCCGAACAGTGGATGCATGTGCATCAGTTATTTTTTTTACTACGGCAAATTGATAATGAACTCGGGCGGGCCACTGTCGAAAATAATATACTTCGTTCCTGGCTGGAATCGGTCGAAGGCCGCGTTTATCGATCAGCGCTGGTCCATTTGAATTAGTAAGTTGTACGTGAGTCATTGGCTGATCGAACCGCCGAGCGTATTGCATTCGCCGGTTCGGTCAGCCAATGACTCACTAATTTTCACTTCGCCCGGCTATACGTCACTCGCTTAACCGAGATGGGAATACGTCCGGGCTCGCAGGGAATTGGAGCGGGCTCCTGAGCAACTGCAGGCTGATCTAATGGCCCGTTCTGCGCAGTTGACAGCCATTCAATTTCTACCCAGCCACTTACGAGTGGTCCTTCTCTGACTGCACCGAACTCAACCTGCCCAATGTTATTCTTCAACCAGTCTGCATTCTGACTGAGGTCAATTTCGTAGGTATGAAATTGACCATCGTTAATAATTGAAAAATCCAGTTGTCGGTCAGGGGTACCCAGCATAGTAGCCTCTTCACTACGACGCCATCTCATCCTGAATTTGTCAACCTTCGTTTTGAAGGCTGCACGCAAATAAAGTTTAGGGTTATTACCGCCTTTCCAAAAAGAATAAGGTGAGGAGATGGCCACAATATTGTTATTGTCAGGATTCGTTAGGTTGACATGGAGTTTACCCTGAATTGGCAAGCCGGCATCCTGTGCATTATGATAATACCAGCCTCTGCGCGATGTGTCGAACCGGTAATTAATTAGGGAAGAGATGGGTGTTTTTGTGTAGATGTGCGATCGAATCTCATCCAGATGACCCACAATTAATTCATAATCCCATTCATAAACCAGATTGTGATCCAGTACAACCCGGTTTGCAGCCGCAATGTAAGAAGCAACCGTACTGTATTCATCACCACTCAAATCACTTCCAAAATAGCCTCTTTTCCATTCATAATTATCCTTCACATACAAACCCATTCCGTATCCATTGTCGTTTGTTGACGCCATCCAGGGTTCTGTTGGATAAACATCGCCAAATAACATGGTACTGGGAGGCTGGATATGTTCAAGAGAAAGTTTGTCATTCGTATATGGCTCACTGCCTTTGTAGAACCACATATTATGATAGTCGCCATTTAAGTAGGCACAGGGAAACTCCTGCTGGCGAGCCTCATACTGGTTTTTGTCGGAGCGCAGCATCACTACTTTAGCATGCACCTTTACAAGGTTGCCTTCCAGATGAATCCAGTGCTCAATGGTTGCCTCGCCCGGTTCATTGGGTATACCGAACTGCTTGGGAATCGTTTTTACGTATAATAGATTTGGTTTCTCCTCAAGAACAACCACTTCGGATGAGTTTCCATAGGTATCGCCCGCCTGAATTGGATCCCAGCCAAGGTGCCATCCCCATCGATCCGAATAATCAATTGGACCACTATATAGAGCAATCTGGATTTGTCGGCCAAGATCAGGATTGTTAACCATATTGGCGGTACTCACTTTACCACCATGACTATCCAGAAAGGCAAGATATGTAATGGCGCCACCGTAGTTAGTGTTGACACCAACCTTAATCTGGCCGTTTTCAATGGTATGAAGACCATCGGCTCCTCTGCGAAGCAATGGAGGAGCCGATGGAGTATGGGTAGCCGAAATGCGGGGTTGGGCATTTACTCCCCCTATTATCAGAATTACGGCAAAAACAGTGCTGTATGTTAACCGTAATAAGGTCCAAAAAAAAGGAAGGATCATAATTAAAGTACATTTTCGTGTACCTTATGACCCATTGGCAAATATTATGCCAAAATAAATTTACAAATTAACAGTTAAGTATCACTTTCATTTACCTAACAAACTGTTTCAAGGCTACATCTGACAAACTTCCCGATTGAATCAGTAAACGGTAACGAAACGTAACAGATTGACCAGACGGTAACGTGTAGTTCATAGCGGCTGCTTTGCCATTGCTGAATACAGATGGTGCCAGTGGATTGGCCGCAAACAGACCATAACCCCTTGCGTGCCAATAGGTTGGGTAGCCAACGTTTTTCGGATTGTCCATCAACACTATCGATACAGCTTCATTCCCGACAGTGCCGGTTAGTTTGGTCCAGGGAGCGCGAGTACCCCAAACAGCATCGCCTTCCACGCCCTCGCTGGTGTGGTAAAGTCCGGTTATACCGGCATTATCCAGCGTAGGCACTTTCGTTGCCACGCCCTGCGCATCGGTAAAAACCTCGGGCTTCGTTGATGGGTGTTCGAGCTGACGGGCCAGGCGCAAAGCGATCATCCCTTCTTTATTGTCTTTAAAAACGACCTCTTTGTCAAGCGCTTTCAGGGTTGTGACCCGGTCAATAATACGTTTATCGGCACCTGCGCCAAAGATATAGGTCGTTGTTTCCTGGAGCATAGGCTTACTATCTTTATCGAGCCAGTCGGCGGTAACGACCAGTTCGGCTTGTCCTTTGCCGCTTTTCATGGACTTTACTCCCGTGTGAACAATCGTCCCAAATGGTCCCTTGTGTTCCGGCCCGATTTCGATGGAATTATTCCAGAAATCATGTCCGTTTACATCGCCGTAATTAAACCACATACCCACATGGTGCGGGTGGTCGATGCGCTCGCCCGGACGAGGGTCAAGTGGCCAGCCACGCGTTATAAAATTCCCCCCTGCGGTCAGAATCGGATACAGAACCGGTTTTTTCAGCACCGTTGGGCCTGGATAGATGTAGGCCGTAAAGGGTTTTCCGTCTACCATAACTGTAACCTTCTTTTGGGCTTCGTTATGCGTAAGCTGAATCTGGTTCGACTGAGCCCGGCTGGTTAGGATTGAGCCCGCCAATAAACAGGAAAAGAGAATATAGCGCATTGTATTGTTCATTAATCGACTTTATAAACTTCGTTTTCTGGAAAGGCAATCAAATAAATCGCCCCGACCTAAAAAAGCCGGGGCGACCGAAATGCTACTGAGTTAAGCGATATAAAAGCCTGTTCTCTTTAGTTTCCTAACAAAATTTTATTTGTTACATCCTGATCAATAGTGATATAGCCAGGATAATTAACCTGCTTACCCAGCATATCCAGCGTTGGTTTGATCCGAATGGTCAGTTTTGAGGGCTGCGTACCGCTTGCTCCAGACAGGTTCTGTACCAACTGCGTAAAGGCATCGCGCGTCTTGCTATCCGTAAGCAGTTGGTAAGCGTTGGTATTTAACCGAATCGGAACGCGGGTATGTCCACCACCGGGCTGCACTTCGATACGCTGATTCAGGAAGCCGTTGAACAACTCCTGACCAGCCAGCAAAATCCGGTATTCCAATTGATTTATACCCGCCAGCTTGTTGGTTGGATTGGTAATATCGATGTTCAGACGAGCGTCCAGCGGCACATTTCGTGTTAACAGACCGGCGGCCAGTCTTGGATAGCGGGCAGGGTTAATATCTTCCAGTTTCCGCAGTTGGCGCACATCAATTCCCGCTAGGTAAATACTGTCGGCCGACGCGATGGTATACCGACAATCGCCCAGCGTTTTGGCCTGTGAAATCTGTTTATTAACACTACACTGGCTGAACAACAACGGTAGAGCCACGAATAGTAAAGCAAGGCTTTTTTTCATGTTTGATAAGTGAATCATTTATCTATAAACGTTCGACAGCGGGCAAAGGGTTTGGTTTAATTTCGTTTAATGAATACCATTTGTACGCGGTCGGCCTTAGCAACCTTTTTTCGGAAGTCGATCAGGTCTGCATACGCTGCTGCCGGAAAGCGTCCTCCATGCATGGTTATCTGACGAACATAGGTGATATGGTCACCTTTAATAGCTAGCTGAGCGGTATAACGGCCAAACGTTGATTCGATTATCTGTGGTTCTAGTTTATATTCTGGTTCATAGCCTTTTGGAAGTTGGTAGGTAATTGTATCACTATCGGCAAAATCATAATTAGCGCCTAACTCAATGGCAGTCCGGCGCGGTTGCGTAAGTGGAGCAACCGGCGACAAAGCAGACATAAGATTAAGCGGCAAAAACAGCCTTGTTCCACTCACTGTTGCCCAACGGCGGGCAGTCATATCCAGAGTTTCAACAACCACAGGCATGGGTTCGATCTGTTCCTTGTAACCGAATGACGTCAGTTCAAAAGCTGGAACATGAATACGTTTTAGCAGCCAGCTCCGCTGATCGTCGTGGTTTAGCCGATGAATTGCACTGGCGTAATCATCCTGTTGAAGGCCGCTATAAATTGTTCGGACATTGGCCGAGGCATCGCCCTGTTCGGTAAGGTTAACCACAATCTGCCGTTGCTGGCGGTTATCCGTTGGACTATATACAGGCGTTTTTATCAACCGACCTCCATCGGGCAAAACAAGAAGCACATGCCGATTGCCCGTAAAATCGCTCATATAACCCGCCGGACCATGCCCGCTTGTACATTCCAGAAAAAGGGTGTCACGCCCGTTGGGTACGCACAAAATGACGTGGTTAAACTGAAAACTCGGAAAATCGACCAATATATCAGGCTCCTTATCTCCGGCTCGCACCAATGCTGGATAGGCTGTAACGCCAACAGCTTTCAGCATCGCTTTGGCATAATTCGTCAGGGCTTTACAATCGCCGTATTTACTGTCGGCTACCTTATCGGCTTCAATCGTTTGCCAGCCACCAATGCCCAACTGCACACTGATGTAGCGTGTATTATCCTGTAAGTAGGCATACACTTTTCGTACTTTCCCGAGCGTGGTTGTTTCGTTTTTCGTTAAGTCCAAAACTCGTTGCCGTAGGTCCTCGGGAATACGGTCGCGGCCATCGTTCAGGCTGTGATAAAACCGGCTTACGTCTTTCCAGCTCGTTATCTGCCCTTTGTAATCCTGCACATCAAATGCGGCAGGAGCTGTGTAAACCAAGGGGAGTTGCTCTCTGGCTGGTGGCGATATTGGCTCAAACTCCAGGGCTGGCCTGTTATTTATTTTCCAGCTATACGTTTTTCCGCCGTCCGGCAACGAACTTGACACGCCCGGTGTAGGCAGGTTCATTTCTTTATAGCGTAAGGCCAGCGCAGGCGGCATATTTACGGTATATGCCGCCTGTTCTACAGCCAGATGCTCCTCGTCCTGCGGCACCCAGGTTGGGTAAAACATCAGGTTTCGCTCCGTTGTCTCCACCAGAAATTCAACCGTGTAGGGATAGCTGGGCTGTTTCGGAAAAGAAGCGACCTTCATGCGCTGATCATCGAAAAGATTATAGTCGCTATAGGTGCTGGAGTCATCTATATCGGCTTTTTTCAGCTTCTTGATCAACTTACCCGCGGCATCATAAAGGGCGCCCTCCAGGTTGGTCACTCTGGAGAGTTTATCATACCCAACCACCTTTTTGGCCTGGTCATCTCCTTGCTCATCCAGCACCGTAACAACGGTATGAACACTCAGGTTAGCCTCCCCTACCGATTTTACGGTAAAGATTGTTTCATGCCTGCGAACAACCGCATGGGCATTTTCTGTCAATGCCGACGATAGTACACCAGCCTGATATTCGGACTGCGCCCAAGTGCCTTGATTCGTTAGTAGAATCAGAAAAATAAGTTGTTTTATCATGTGCTTATTTCTTTTCGGCAACAGCGCCCCGTTTCAACACAACCTGCTCGGCATGTTTGGCCGCGATACGACTAAACAGTTCCCGCAATGGGCCATACTCCCCGGCTAAATAGCGTGTTTTACGAAGGATGATCCGGCTGACAACCTGAAGCTGGTTGCCATTCGTCACGGCTAGTTGATATAAAAAACGCCCCCCATTCTCAGGTAAAACCATAGAAACCGGCTTGGGCATTTCCTCTACCTGAAAGCCTTCGGGCAGGGTGTAGGTAGCGGTAAAAGTCTCCTCGATTTGTGTCCCAAAGTCTACCGGATAGAGTCGTTCAGCTTCCTTAAATGGATTTTCGCCATGCGCTTCGGTCAGCATTGGGCGGAAATACAGCCGGTCTCCTGCCCTACTACAGGCTTCTGGAATCGTGAGGCTATATTTCTCATTAAATGAGCTATTCGTTATATCTGTACCCGAAAAGTCGGCCTGTTCAATTTGCCAGGCCGTGCGTTTTTTCTGAACACGCTCCAGGTATTTCGTTTTCCCCTCCATAGCAAATTGCTTCCGGCTACTCCAGGCACTATAGCCCCCATGCGAGTGCATGAGCGTGCCGGCAACTTCGCCATCGCGGCTGAGGGTAAAGGAACCAATTTGAGACTCAATATCACGCTCAGCGGGCAGCAATGAGATGAAGCGGGCCTTTGTTGGATGCACCAGCCGACCGGTTCCATTCAGGCAACGGACAGGGAGCATTCCGGGGACCAAATACGGGTCGGTGGCATCCAGAAGCTGGTCTTTGCCACCTATTGAAACTTGGGCAACGACATAATTAAATTTCTTCAATAAGGGATAGGTTTCATTGATACGCCCGTGGGAGCGCGTGCTCAGAATAACCGGATTGGCATCAATATCCATCTCCCGCAGTAAGGCAATCAACATCAGGTTAATATCGGCCACGTCGCCTTTTTTATCCTCAAATGCTTTCTTGATATTCCCCGACCAGATCGATGCTTCTTCATTCCATTTTATAGTCTGACGAACAAAATCGTAAGCAGCGTTAACACGGCTCAGGGTATCGGTATGCTTGCTGTTTAGTGTTTTTGCCGTTTCGCGCAGGAAAGCCGCCCGTTTAATCTGCCCGCCGAAGTCAGCATCATTGAGCAGAGTTTTATCCATAGCTTCCCATCCAACAGAAATATTCGTGTTCAGCGGGCCGCTGGCACCCGGTAGTTGATAGCTTGCCAGTTCAAATTCAATTTTGGATAAGTAGTCATCCTCTGTAGTAATGTAAGCCTCATCCCGAAAAGCCGGAACGTTTCCTATGGCAAACCGGTAAGCAGATGCCGTAACCGAACCCTGACCGGATAATAAATCGACCGACGTAGATTCGCGCTTATTGACCGTCATGGACAAATACCCGCTCTGCAAGATTTTGTAATAGAAATAATCAGGTATTGTAATACGGTATTCACTCCAGTTAACGGGTATTTCCTGCTGGAATTTCCACGTCCTGGGATTATAGCTGATACTAAAGGGTGTACGCGTTGTGTATTGGTACTCAATGATGGAGCCTTCCCGAACGTTGGGCAGCGTGTATTTTTCAATCCAGAATTGATCGGATGCCTTTTCGGTAAAATGACCCGTCTTGGTAAGCCGATCAAATGTTAGGCTTCCATTCGTAAGGTTATAGGTGTAACCATCGACGTTGGTAACTATTTCATGCTGCCCCTGTTTACCACGACGTGCAATAAACTGAATGGTAGCCCGGTCATAAGCCGATTTCTTACGAATCTGTATCCTGACATGGTAATTACACACCAGCCATAATTCACTGCTACCGTTTTCAAATGTCACCTCGCCATAATCATACAGAACAACGGCCTCAGCCGTAGAATCGGACGTGGTATTCGAAAATTGATCAGGGGTAATTTGACCAAATTTAACAATGGGAGCGGGGTCTTTAGCTTTCTGGGCAAACCCAGCGTGGAACCCCAGAAAAACAAGGGCAAGCGTCAGCAGCAAGCTGCGCTGGTAAGGTAGGAAAGTGAACATGAGTGGTGGGTAAATATGCTTTAATCGCTAAAAAATGTATCTATTTTGCCAATTAAACAAAAAGTAGCGCAGCAAGAGTCTGCTCCATTTCTCATCTATAGCTAAAACTAGGCCAATCCAGTGCCTACTTATTGCTTACTACTGCACGTTTCAATACAATCTGTTCGGTATGTTTGGCTACCATTTGGACAAACAATTCCCGCAATGCCCCATACTCATTTGGCATGTATACTGGCTTACGCAGAACAAAGCGGCTGTTAACCCGAATTTGGTTTCCATCAGTACTTACCTGGTATAGAAACCGGCCACCATTGTCAGGCAAGGTCATGGAAACAGACTTTGGCAGTTCTTCTACGTTGAAGCCATTAGGCATCTGATAAGTGGCCGTAAAGCTCTCGTCGACAGGTACAGCGAAATCTATAGGATACTGGCGATAGCTTTCTTTGAATGGGTTTTCTGTACGACCTTCGGCTAGCATTGGTTTTAGATACAGTCGATCACCTGCCTGCATACACGCATCGGAGATAACAAGGTTAAAATCTACCCTGAATGCATCTGTTGTTTGATTTGTATCGGCAAATGTCACTTCGTTTATTGTCCATCCCTCATGTATTTTATGAACGGCATCGATGTAAACAGGCTTTCCCACGCGGGCAAATAATTTGTGATTTATCCAGGCAGCATACCCACCCAATGAGTGGGTCATCGTACCCTTCAACTCACCCATCTCACCAAGTGTAAAGCGAGCCGCTTTCACTTCGACCAAACGCTCTTTGGGAGCCAATGAAACAAACCGGCTGTTGGGCGGATCAATAACCCGGCCAGTACTATTGAGGCAATGATAAGGCAACATACCGGGCTTCAGAAAAGGGTCTGTAGCATCCAGAAACATTGTTTGCCCGCCCACATTCACCTGTGCAACAACATAATTGAATTTATTAAGTACCGCAAATTCTTCGGCTATGGCTCCGTGCGACCGGGTACTTAAAATAACCGGATATGCCTGAAAACCAATGGACCGAATCAGGGCGATAAGCAATAAATTAATATCGCCCGAGTCACCTTTTTTAGCCGCCAGTACCTGATTTACATTGTTTGCCCAAATAGAATAATTTCCATTCCAGGACATAGTGCGACGCACGAAATTATAAACCTCAAACACTTGACTAAGCGTATCGCCGAGTCTGCTAAACATTCCCTCGGCCTGTTTACGCATTAGAGGAGTTGGCGCTATTTGCAGGCCAAAGCTTTCATTTTTCTGCAGGCATTTGTCAATGGCCTCCCAACTATAATCGGCAAACTCTAAACCTGCTTTAACATCCTTATAATTAGGGGGCTCAAAATCGATCTTCGATATGTAATCATCTGCATTTGCCAGGTAATTTTCTCGCCTAAACGCAGGAACATCTTTTATGGCATAGAAAAGCTCCTGAGCTTTACTTCGGATCTCGCCGGGAACCAGATTTATTTTTGTCAACCTGGCATCCTGAACCGTCAGTTTAAGCGAACCGCCCAAAATCAGTTGATGCGGATATCCATCCGGCAGTAGAATATGGCACTGACTCCAGTCAACCGGTATATCTCGTTGAAAACGCCATGCTTGAGGGTGGCGATTTATACTGAACGGAGTTTTAACGGTATATTTATACTCAATTACTGAACCCTCGCGAACATTGGGCATCGTGAATTTTTCGATCCAGTATTCTTTCGTAGCCTTTTCAGTGAAGCGGGCAGTTTTGAGACTAAGTGGAGTAATGTCCACATGGCTATCGTCCAGATTATAGGTGTACCCTTCCAGATTGCTCATTTCTTCATGAATAGTTCCGTCGTCCCGGCGCATCTCCAGTTCCACAGTGGCCCTCCGGTAAGCTGATTTACGACGAATTAGCAGGCGAACGTGGTGCGTAAAAACAACCCACATCATTCCACGCACTTCAAACGAAACATCGCCAGATTCGTATAGCACTACGGCCTCAGCTGTGGAATCTACTGATGATGAAGCAAACTGAGCGGGCCTGATTTTCCCAAACTCAACGACAGGAATAGGTTCGGATATTTTCTGGGCAAGGCCTGCTGTTAAGCCAATTAAAACATAAACGACTGTCAGCAACAGGGCACGCTGGTCCGGCAGGAAAGTAAACATGAGCGGTGGGTAAATATACTCTAATAGTGAAGCAATATAGTAGACCAACTCTACATTCGCAATGGACAGTGTACATATAAACCGCAACAGTAAGCTTGTTGATCAGTGTTCTATCGCCTAATTTCCCATAGACTACCATTCATGCGCTAGTGAACTAGTCGCTTAATGTTTTATCTTTGCTCAATACACATCCACCAGTTTTAATGGAGAAGCTAACCGCCGACGACCTTGTTTACGGCTACATCAACGGTATTTTTCCAATGGCCGACGCAGATGGTACGCTGTACTGGTATGCGCCTGACCCGCGTGCGGTTATCCCGATTGATACCTATAAACCCGCGAAATCACTCCGGCCGGTGCTTAATCGAAATCAGTTTGACATCCGTATCAATACGGCATTCAATGAAGTTAT
The DNA here is from genome assembly GCF_002831565.1 of Spirosoma pollinicola. Lineage (NCBI taxonomy): Bacteria > Pseudomonadati > Bacteroidota > Cytophagia > Cytophagales > Cytophagaceae > Spirosoma > Spirosoma pollinicola. The sequence goes on from NZ_CP025096.1 coordinate 2,197,975, forward strand.
GCACAATTGTTCAGTTCCTCGTTCAGAGGACGATAGTGTGTGGATATCTGAAGAAATCATTGATGCCTACACTGAACTGCACCACATGGGACTGGCCCACAGCGTTGAAACGTATATGGATAACAGGCTGGTTGGAGGATTGTATGGCGTAGCACTCGGGTCAGCTTTTTTTGGTGAGTCGATGTTCAATCGGGTCAGCAATGCCTCGAAAGTAGCCTTTCATCACCTGATTCTTATTCTTCGCCAGCAGCACTTTACCTTGCTCGATACGCAGTTCATTAACGACAATGTTCGGCGGTATGGTGCTATTGAGATTCCTAAAGCCGACTACCTGAAACAGCTCAAAACAGCCTTACGCAAAAAGGCCCGATTCACGGATGCCGTAACGGAATCGTTGCTCAGAAAATAAAGATAAAGGCTTTCGTTTCCTTTATTTAGAGCCAGACAAGCTGGATGAATACAGGCATTCGCTGAGACCGAAAAAAGTAAAGTCCTATCTTTGTGGGTATGACAAAGCCCGTACTTGTACTTAAATTCGGCACCGCATCCATCACCAAACCCACTGGCGAGCCTAACGAACCCGTCATGGTGGATATAGCCCGGCAGGTTGCGGCCCTGCATTCACACTATCGCATTGTGCTGGTATCATCCGGGGCAGTGGGTGCCGGAAAATCCCTGATTCATGATTATCGGGGCGATATTACGCAGCGAAAAGCCGCTGCGGCTGTTGGTAATCTGCTGTTACTCAATCAGTATTCCCGTTTTTTCTCTATCTATGGCATTTCCATTGCCCAGAGCCTGTGCGAACGCCACCACTTTGCCAACCGCGATCAGTTTCTGCAACTAAAACAGACCTACGAAGAGTTGTGGGCCAACGACCTGATTCCTATTGCCAATGAAAACGATGTAGTTAGTAACCGCGAACTCAAATTTTCGGACAACGACGAACTGGCTACCCTCATTGCCGTTGGCTTCGGGGCCGAAGCGCTCATGCTTTGCACATCCGTAGGTGGCTTGCTGGATGCAAATAATCAAATCATCAGGCAGGTAACCGATTTTGACGAACGTGTTTTTGGCGTGGTTCGAACCGACAAATCATCGCTGGGGTTAGGTGGTATGGCCTCAAAATTAACCTTTGCCAAGCTGGCCACCCGAATGGGTATTCGGGTCGTCATTTTCGGTCTGAGCGAACCCGACAGCATAAGCCGGGCGTTACGCAGTGAAATTGGCACCGATTTTACAGCACAAACGACCGCCCTCTCCGCCCGAAACAGGTGGCTTGGCAGTGGTAGTCTGGCCGTTGGGCGGATACAGATCGATACCGGAGCTGTTCGAGCCTTGCAGAAACGACGCAGCCTGCTGGCGGTAGGAGTTCGAACTATCGTTGGCGAGTTTGCCGCTGGCGAAATGATCGAAATTCTGGACGAAGATCAGACGACCGTAGCCGTAGCGAGGGCCCGAATTTCGTCTGAAACCCTATCGCAACAGCTTAACCAGCAAAACGTTGAAGTGGCTAATGCCAATGATATTGTCCTTTTATAGACCAATCTTTTTGCCCAATTTTGTTCTTTAATTCCATATAGTATGGTACAGGTAACAAAACAATCAGTGCAACAATGGGCGATGTTTGACTATCTGTCAAAAAAGCATCGTTTTCAGTCTACCATCAACCAGATGGAGCGAAAATATGGTATGACGCTTGCTGAATTTGAGAAGTATATCGAAACATCCGAGAAAGAAATTTTCGAAGAATGGGATGATAATATTGAGTGGTCAGCAGCAGTTGGTATGCTCGCTGACGTGTTGCAGAGTATTGAAGAAATAAAACGCGGAGCCATTGAAGTGATCGAATGAGCAGCAATTATGCAGGTATACAGCACATCTTGGATGATTTGGATAAAAATTCGTTCATTAGTCAATATGATGTTCTGAAATACGAACACACTACAGTGAAATTTCAATTAAGGCTCCAGATTAAATTCATCGATCAGTCCGTACTTTTTACAAACGAATATATAGGATCAACTATCAGAAAGTATGCCTTTCACTGGCAACAATTTGATAATCAAAGTATAATTCGTTGGGACAACGCTCCTCACTTTCCCAAATTATCTTCTTTCCCTCACCACAAACACGATTATCGACAAGCCCTTGAAATCGTAACCGATAGTGTTGACATTTCGCTGGTGGAAGTACTAACCTACATCCATAATCAGCTAACGAACTTGTAATTATGACACCTATTACGCCCCTCCTTCAGGCTACCCAACAGGCCGCAGCCATTGTTCGGCGGCTTAGCCCTGCCACAAAAACAGACTTACTGAATCGGCTGGCCGATGTGCTGGCTGCACATACCACCGAAATTTTGGCCGAGAATCAAAAAGATCTCGACCGGATGCCTGAATCGGACCCTAAATATGACCGACTAAAATTAACCGAAGCCCGCATAGCCGATCTATCAACGAGCCTGCGCCAGGTAGCCGTTTTGCCCGATCCGGCAGGTGAAGTTATCCTGGAGCGTACAATTGAGCAGGGGCTTCAACTCAAAAAAATTACGGTGCCTTTGGGTGTAGTAGGCGTTATCTATGAAGCCCGTCCGAACGTAACGGTCGATGTGGCTTCGGTCTGTTTACGGTCGGGGAATGCCTGCGTGCTGAAAGGCGGCAAAGAGGCCGATTTCTCCAATCGCTGCTTAATCGGACTTATTCAGGGCGTACTGGTTGAATTCGGCGTGCCCAAAGCCGCCGTAACCCTCCTCCCGCCCGATCGAGCTGTTGTTAATGAACTCCTTACCGCCACGCGCTATGTAGACATTATCATTCCACGGGGCTCGGAATCGCTGATTCAGTTTGTGCGCAAAAACTCGCTGGTGCCAACCATCGAAACGGGTGCCGGTGTTTGCCATACCTATGTCGAAAAAACCGCCGACCTGGCCAAAGCGGTGGCTATTGTTGTCAACGCCCGCGTTTCGCGCCCATCGGTCTGTAACTCACTCGACTGTGTGCTGGTCGATGAAACCATTGCCGGACAATTTCTGCCGATGCTTACGGCTGATTTCACTAAATGGAATGTCGAAGTTTTTGCAGATGAAACAGCCTATTCAATTTTTGAAGAGGCTGATTATACCAACCTGCAACATGCCCGGCAGGAAGATTTTGGCCGTGAGTTTCTGGATTATAAATGCGCCATAAAAATTGTATCGGGGCTTGATGAAGCCTTATCGCACTTACAAGCTTATTCGTCCCGCCATTCCGAAGCGATTCTCTCACAGGATCAGGCCCTTATCGATCGTTTCCTGTTTGAAGTCGATGCGGCTGCCGTATATGCCAATGCGTCAACACGTTTTACAGATGGTGGTGTATTTGGGCTAGGTGCCGAAATTGGCATATCAACCCAGAAACTGCACGCCCGTGGGCCATTTGCCCTCGAAAAACTGGTGACCGAAAAATGGATCGTGGTCGGTGATGGCCAGGTCCGCTGGTAATTTCACCAGACTATAGTTTATACACTTAAGCGGTTACCTTACGGCTGCCATGTTAACATGGTAGCCGTAAGGTAACCGTTGTTCCTTTATTTAGCTCGCTCCGCAACGACACCTCACCACCCATTAGTTTGACATAGTGACCAACAATGTGCAGTCCCAAACCAGTGCCCGCTATGTTGGTTACATTTCTGGCGCGAAAAAACCGCTCGAACAAATGCATCTGATCTTCTTTGGCTATACCTATGCCCTGATCCTCAACCGACAGAATTAGCTGCCCGCTTATATAGGCTCCCTGCACGTTTATAGTCGATTCAGGTTTGGAATACTTTACTGCATTTGATAATAAATTGACAAGAATTTTACGCAGCAATGATGGATCAAGCCACAGTGACGATGTAAACAACACTTGCGTTATAATCTGCTGCTGTGGCTTTAGTGCACCCTTCATATCCATTACGACCTGATTAACCAGTTGCGTCAGGTCTACCTCAGAGGAACGTGCTTTGATTTTCCCCTCCTCCAGTTTTCCTACCGATAAAAACTCTTCGAGGATATTGTTAAGGTTTATAACGGCTGCCTGAATCCGGTGAATATGCTTCAGTCGTTTATCCTGCTGATCACCTTCTGTATATTTCTCAATTAACGTGGTTGACGACAATACCGTTGTTAATGGAGTACGAAACTCATGGGAAGCCATCGATACAAACCTTGATTTCAACTCACCCAACTCCCGCTCGGCCACCAATGCACGCGTCAGTTCATCTTTGGACTGCTTCAATTGGTCAAGCGTATTTAGAAGAACCTGTGTCCGCTCCACTACTTTCTGCTCCAGTTCGGCATTAATTTGTTCGATATGATCACGCTGCGCTACCAGTTGACGCTGGGCGAGAACGATCTCTGTAGTTTCGGTGACAGCGGCCAAAACGCCCCCAATACCACCTGATTCGACGTAGATAGGGCTATAGGAAAACGTAAAATAGCATTCTTCCGGGAAGCCATGTCGATTAATAATCAGGAGTTGGTTTTCTGACCAGGTAGCTTCACCACGCGTCAACACGCCATCGATCATTGGTCCGATGATATCCCAAATTTCACTCCATTCTTTGTCACCCCGCTTTCCAAAGATAGCAGGATGTTTGGCGCCAATCAGCGGTGCGTAAGCATCGTTGTAAATCATTATCAACTCCTTCCCCCACCAGATCAACATAGGGAAACGAGAGTTTAGACACATGCTAACAAGTGTTCGAAGGCTCTGAGGCCAGCTTTCGATTGGGCCAATGGGCGTAGATGACCAATCCTTCTGACGAATAAGGGTTGCCATCTCGCCGTCGCCAGCCAGAAATTGAGGAGTGCTTGCTTGACGCATTACAATAATCTCAGCTTTATCAGCTTGCGTATTATTCTGTTTCAATCAGTATGTAGATAAGTCATTTGTAATTTATAGATATTATAATTTTTATTAAACTGTATGTATTCTACTAATTGCACTATTGATTTACGAATCCAAAGAAAAGGCGATTTGGTTACACGAAATCCAAATAAAATTGCTCTCTATTAGCCCAATAAACATGTAAAAAATGTGATTTTAGTCATTTGACCTCCTGATACGGGTCAGGAGATGCACTTACCCAACCCTATACTTTTGATTACACAAACGCAAAACATCTATCACATGCTTCTTTCTTTCACCTCCATCGATCAACACGCAAACTTCCGGGAGTGCTCCTGGTGGCTTACTACTCCAGAGGCTGCATTCGACGCCTTGAGCGCCGTTGCCGCGAAAGGCAATCAAATCCTGAGTGCTCTATTAATTGACGAAGACCAACGGACCATACTGCCAGTCGATGCTTTTGATGGCGACATTTTCTCTGCACCCTTGAAAGAACTTGAACAAGAATGGCAGCAGATCCTGAGTGTACCTGTTAACCGGCAACCGGCCCGTAACGAGTACTGGGAGAAGGTCGAGAAAAAATAGGAAGTTTTCTTAATAGCCGTACCATTCGCCCCACCATTTCTGTAGACTCCTTCGAATTTCGGCTTCACGGGCATTATGGCCAGGCTCATATATCTTTCGTCCTTTCAGATCGTCAGGCAGGAAGTTTTGCAGCGCAAAATTGCCCTCATGAGCGTGCGAATATTGATATTCTTTCCCGTACCCTATTTGCTTCATTAGTTTTGTGGGTGCATTGCGCAGATGTAAAGGTACGGGTAAATGCGCTGTTTGTTCGGCTAGTGCTATGGCCTCATCAATAGCCACATAACTGGCATTACTCTTGGGAGATGTGGCCAGATAGACCGCAACCTGCGACAGAATGATCCGCCCCTCGGGCATACCAATTGCCCGAATGGCCTGAACGGCTTCCGACGCCATGATCATAGCGGTGGGGTTAGCGTTACCAATATCTTCCGACGCCATGATGAGCATTCGTCGGGCAATAAAAATGGGGTCCTCACCCGCCACGATCATTCGGGCCATCCAGTACAGTGCCGCGTTTGGGTCGGAGCCGCGAAGGGATTTTATGAAGGCCGAAATAATGTCGTAATGCTGCTCGCCAGACTTATCATATCGGGCAATATTTTGCTGTGCAACGGTCGTGACACCTTCATCGGTAATAACCAGTGGATCGGCAGAAACATGGGCCGAAGCCACCAGTTCAAGTAAGTTCAACAGCTTCCGCCCATCGCCACCTGACAGGCGCATCAACGCATCATACGATTCGACAGTAATATTTTTCGATTTCAGGAAAGCATCCTGTTCAATAGCCCGGTCAATGAGCTGAATTAATTCCTCTCGGCTAAGTACGTCGAGAATATAAACCTGACAACGCGAAAGCAAGGCGCTGTTTACCTCAAAAGAAGGATTCTCGGTTGTAGCACCAATCAGCGTAATCTGCCCTTTTTCAACGGCTCCCAACAACGCATCCTGCTGGCTTTTGTTGAATCGGTGGATTTCGTCAATAAAGACAACGGGTGGAAATATACCGCTGGGACGGCTCAGCACATCCCGTATTTCTTTTACCCCCGAGTTAATGGCACTCAACGCGATGAACGGTCGCTTAACAGCTTCAGCCAAAAGTAACGCTAGTGTTGTTTTACCAACTCCCGGCGGCCCCCACAAAATCATAGAGGGCAAACGGCCAGCATCAACGGCTCGACGGAGGGCACCGGCAGGGCCAATAAGTTTACGCTGACCAATTACTTCATCAAGGACGCGGGGGCGAACCCGCTCAGGCAGGGGCGTTGAGTCTGTATTCATTTAGCGAAGTTACCCGAACAGCCTAGTCTTTACAACCTCGATTTTACGAGTCTGCTGGTTACAACCTGAGTAGCATGGAATTAAGTAAAAAGCCCGGTAACTTTTAAAAAGTTACCGGGCCAGAGGAAGATTTAGGAATAGACAGCGTCAGAGTGACACATTTTCAAGCGTTACGTAGCGCTTGAGGTTACTCATAGCCCCAAATATTAAGTTGTAAACTGATTGAATGTTAATTTCCATAAGCGACGAAATCTCTTCATTACTCATGTTCTGGAAATACCGCAGATGAACCGCTTCGCGCTGACGGCGGGGAAGTTTGTCGAGTGCCTGATGCAGACAATCGGTCATATACGAATCTTCTTCGTGTGCAATCAGCAAATTTTCGTGCGATGGATCAGCGCCGGGCAATGTATCACCTACACGCCGTCCATTGATCATATCGTCCTGGCTAACCAGCTTTTGCTCAGCCGTTAAGTGGCGCACTAACTTGCGTTTGATAGAGGCCATCAGGTAGAAACGTACAGATGTCGTTGGCCCAATGGTGGTCCGGTGTTTCCATAATTCGACAAACAAATCGTGGATGCAGTCTTTAATCAACGCACGGTCTGTAGCAAAGTGGGCGCAGTAATGGTAGAGGGTTTGAACATAATTTTGATACAATCGGGCAAACGCATTTTCATCGCCAGCGCGAAACTGATTCCATAGTGTTTCGTCGTCGGGGCCGGTTTGGGAGCGTGAGCGAGCCATATAGATAAGTGAGAGGGTAAAGGTTAGGAATAGCCTTGGGAAGTGTAAACGTACCCATAAAAAATAGAATTTAAAACAGTTCTTAAATAAAATTTTTTTATGGAGCTATTTCACTATTTGAAGAGGAGTAAATCTGAACATTTGGCCATTAAACAATCCTTTATCACTTAGCTTCAGCGCCGGAATTACTAGCAAAGCCATGAAGGATAAGGTCATAAACGGTGCCAATAGGGTACTTTCCAAATTATATTTGGCGAACTGATCTAAAGCCGAATACAGGGCGGCAACCTCATAACCATCTTTATCGGTCATCAGGCCCGCTACGGGTAGTGGTAATAACTCCTCTCTCTCGTTACCCACCGCCGACAGGCCGCCTTTTGCCCCGATGACCAAATTTACCGCCCGGCAAATACTGACATCATCGCAGCCAACAGCGGTAATATTATGCGAATCGTGCCCAACCGATGAGGCAATAGCGCCCTGTTTCAGTCCGAAGTTTTTGATGAAAGCCACAGCAGGAGGGGTATCCTGGTAGCGATTGACGACCACCAATTTCAGAATATCCCGATCAACATCCGACACAAGTTGTCCATCCTCTATCCTGGCGGCTACCTGCAATTCATTTGTAATAAGCTGCCCATCGAGTGCTTCAATGACCCGAATGAGGGGCTCGTCATCCGAAGCGTCGGCGTTTACGATAAAGTCAGTCGGCGTTTTCGGTGAGCAGGCAAACTTATTGACGTGTTCACTTTGTAAATCAGGTATAGTCGATTGACCATCCTTGGCCACAACCTGTCCATTTATAACGGTTTGTCGGACACAAAATGACTGTAAATCATCCACGACAATATAATCGGCCGGGTCGCCTTCGCGCAATAGGCCAACTGGCAGGCGGTAATGAAGCACCGAATTTAAACAGGCCGCTCGTAATACATTCCAGAGTGAATGCCCTTTTTCCAGCGCCCGCACCACCAACTGATTGATATGCCCTACGGCCAGGGTATCCGGATGCTTATCATCGGAACAAAACATGACCTGCGCAGGAAACTCCGCCAACAACGAAATCAGGGCTTCGAAATTACGGGCGGCACTCCCCTCCCGAATCAGAATTTTCATACCGCGCCGGGCTTTATCCAGCCCTTCTTCATACGTAAAACACTCATGGTCAGTGCTGATACCGGCATCAATGTAACGCTGTGCCTCATCGCCGGTTAAGCCGGGGGCATGTCCATCTACGGGTTTATTAAATGCTTTGGCTAAATCAATTTTCGCCATCATCTCGGGGTCGCCATGCAGCACACCCGGGAAATTCATCACTTCGGCCAGATAGCCGATTTCTTTCATGGCCAATAGTTGCCTGACATCTTTTGCGCTGATAACCGCTCCTGCCGTTTCAAAGGTCGTGGCCGGAACGCATGAAGGTGCGCCAAACATAAACTTGAAGGGTACTCGCCGTGCTTCCTCAATCATGTAATTCACTCCGGCAACGCCCAGCACATTACCGATTTCGTGCGGGTCCGACACAGTGGCTACGGTGCCATGCACAACCGCCAGCCGGGCGAACTGCGGGGGCGTTAGTAAGGAGCTTTCGACATGAACATGGGCATCAACAAAACCGGGCAATACATAAGGTTCATTGATACGTTCGGGACCGAGCCGGTCTATCCGGACAATACGCCCGTTTTCGTGTGCGATCGTACCATAAAAGATTGTTTGGTCAAACAGATTCAGGATATTAGCCGTGAGCATGTATCAAATACGAATAAAGAGTTTTCGACGGTACATCCACCGAAGGATAAGGTAAAAAATGCCAAGTGTGACGATACCAATCAGCAATTGCTCATAAGCGGGGCCAAGTATCAGAAAAGGGCCACTTCCCAAATGTGTATACAGAGAGGTTATGATGAAGCGATCGATCAAATGCACCAAACAATAAATAGCAATCGAGTTCATCCCAACAACGATTAAGGGAAAAGCCCAACTTCTCTTGTTGGCCACATCAATAATTCCGTAGAAAAAGGCGAGCAGCCAAAAACACCAGCCACCACTGAATAACACCCAGGCAGGTGTCCAGATTCGTTTGACAACGGGGCAGATACCAGTCACCTGCAGCAAAACACCGGCGGTTAATCCAATCGCTCCTACCAGCAAAAACCGCTTCAATAGTTCTCGACGCGTTAGATCTGAGCGCAACCAACGACCCGCTATCAAGCCCAGCAACATGGTCCCCAGAGTAGGAATAAAGCTAAGCGTCGCATACCCACCGCCATTGAACAAAAATGGCTTCGCCCTCGGAAACAGATTCAGAAACCAGGTATCGAACGCCCAGGCAAGATTACTGTTTTTATTAAAATGAGCCATCAATCCGCTATAATGCTCCGGCCAGTCGACCGGAACGCCTACGGCACCATAGTCAAAATTTGTGCCGGGAGCCGGATAAAGCACAAAGGCCAGCCAGTACCCAACAAGAACCACAGCCAACGCAATCCAGATAGTTCGGGGGCTTGCCTTTCCCAGCAAAAACAAAAACGGATAACCAAGACCAATTTGCGTTAGTGTATCTTCAAATGTGAAATTCGTTTGGTCAGCGTGAGTTGACCGCAGAAAGATGCCCAGTAAAATCAATATCAGCGACCGGCGGAGGGCATTCCCGAATTGTGTTCCGGGTGACTGGCCCAGTCCGGCTCTGCTCGCCATTGAATAAGGCAGCGCAACCCCGACTAAAAACGAGAACGATGGCTGAATAAGATCGTGCAGCGAGCAGCCAGCCCAGGCAACGTGGCTCTGGTGATGGGCCAGCAATGCCCAGATAACACTATTGGGAAAGGCTTCATGCATGTGCTCAAATTGCAGCATTTCGGCAGCCATCAGAATCATCACAAAGCCCCGGTAGGCATCCATAGACATTAAACGTCCGGTCAATGCAGGGCTAGCAAGCGCCGGGCCGGACGCTAGTGGGCCAGCCGCAGAGCCGGGTTGGGTGGTAGACAAGGATGGGGACATGAGTAAGGAAGGAATTTAACTACCAAAACTTGGCATTGCCGGTCACATTCGCAATAGAGTTGCCTAAAGTTTTTACCAGAGGTGGTATATTTAAAGCCGTTCTGTCTCTTTACCAATAAATAATCCGTTTTATCTGATGCCTGCCCGTGTATTAAAAGTTCATCCTGCCGATAATGTCATCGTTGCGTTGCGCAATCTGGCGGCCGGAGAACAAATCGAGTTCGACAATGCTGTTTACGACCTGCCCTATGCTGTTGGGGCCAAACATAAATTTGTGACCGAGGACCGGCAGCCCGGCGACCCTATTACGATGTATGGTGTACTGGTTGGTAAAGCCAGCCAGCCTATTCGTCGGGGGGAGCCCATTACCACATTTAATCTTAAGCACGACGCCGACCGCTACGGTCTCGATAAAAAACAGCCTTATGCCTGGCAGCCGCCCGATGTGTCGGTCTGGCAGGATCGCACGTTTATGGGCTACCATCGCGCCGATGGCAGTGTAGGTACGCGTAATTACTGGGTTGTCATTCCGCTGGTGTTTTGCGAAAACCGGAACGTACTGATCCTGAAAGATGCTTTTGAACGTGAACTTGGCTATGCACAACCCGAAATGTACCGCGCACAGGTGCATGAAATGCTGAGTCTGTATAAAGCGGGCGAAATGGACATTGTGAAAAAAATGCAGCCGTTTGTTGACGAATCGCAAAACCAGACGCTTAACCATCATCAGGCCAATCGCCCGTTCAAAAATATCGACGGCATTAAATTTCTGACGCACGAGATGGGTTGTGGCGGCACTCGCCAAGATTCAGGTTATTTGTGTTCGTTACTGGCTGGCTTCATTAATAACCCTAATGTAGCAGGGGCAACCGTCCTCAGCTTAGGCTGTCAGCATTTGCAGGTCGACATGATCTCCGCTGAAATCAAGCGGCAGAATCCGAAATCTAACAAGCCACTTTTGCTGTTTGAGCAACAGGCCGGAACGGAATATGCGCTGATGGCTCAGGCCATAAAAGAGACCTTTCTCGGCTTAGTGGAGGTCAATAAGCTCGAACGCCAGCCAGCGCACCTCAGCGCCCTGACGATTGGCCTGAAATGTGGCGGCTCCGACGGTTTTTCGGGAATTTCAGCCAATCCGGCTTTGGGTCAGCTATCCGATATAATCGTAACACTGGGTGGGAAAACGGTATTGGCCGAGTTCCCCGAGTTGAACGGTGTTGAACAGGAATTGATCAACCGCACCGACGATACCGCCAAAGCACAGAAGTTTATCACGTTGATGGGCGATTATTCGGCGCAGGCTGAAGCCGCCGGGTCTGGTTTCGATATGAATCCATCGCCCGGCAACATTAAAGACGGACTAATTACCGATGCCATCAAATCGGCGGGGGCGGCTAAAAAGGGGGGCACTTCGCCCGTGGTGGATGTTCTGGATTATGCCGAGCCCGTAACAGCTTCCGGTCTCAACTTACTTTGCACACCCGGCAACGACGTTGAAGCGACTACTGGCATGGCGGGTTCGGGCACCAATGTCATTGTTTTCACGACTGGCCTTGGCACACCTACCGGCAACCCGGTTTGCCCCGTCGTGAAGGTTTCGACCAACACCATCCTTAAAAATCGGATGCCCGATGTAATCGACTTCGATAGCGGCCCCATCATTGATGGTGAACAAAGCATCGAACAAAATGCCCACGACATGCTCGAATACATCATCCGGCTTGCCTCAGGCAACGAAATTACCCAGGCCGAGCGGCTGGGACAGGACGATTTCATTCCCTGGAAACGGGGCGTTTCACTTTAAATTGGTGAAAGAGTGAATAAGTGAAAGAGCGCTATAATCTGCGTCTGTATTTTCACTCTTTCGCTCTTTCGCTCTTTCGCTATTTATGTTCTCACTCAAAAACAAAACTGCCCTCATTACGGGTGGGGCCAGCGGGATTGGGCTGGCCATTTCGCAGACTTTCGCTCAGGCGGGTGCAACTGTTCACATTCTGGAAATCAATGGTGACCTTGCCCGGCAGGTTGCCGACGATATTATTGCAAACGGCGGTCAGGCGCAGGCCCACACGGTCGATGTATCGGATCAGGCGCAGGTGGTCGATCTGATTGGCCAGATAGCGGCTCAGTCGCCCATTCATATTCTGGTCAACAACGCAGGGGTCGCACACATTGGTAAAGCAGATACCACTACGGAGGCCGACTTCGACCGAATTTTTCGTATCAATGTGAAGGGCGTTTACAATTGCCTGTATGCTATTATTCCCCATTTCAAAGCCAATGGCGGAGGGGTTATTCTGAATATGGCGTCGGTAGCAGCAACGCTCGGTTTGTCTGACCGGTTTGCTTACTCAATGAGTAAAGGAGCCGTGCTGACCATGACGCTATCGGTAGCAAAAGACTATTTGACCGATAAAATTCGGAGCAACTGCATATCGCCGGCTCGGGTGCATACGCCTTTCGTCGATGGATTCATCGCCAAAAACTATCCGGGTCAGGAAGCCGAAATGTTTGAGAAATTGTCGAAAACGCAACCCATTGGCCGCATGGCCGAACCACAGGAAGTTGGCGCGTTGGCCCTGTATCTCTGCTCCGACGAAGCAGGCTTTGTAACGGGTTGCGACTACCCGCTGGATGGCGGCTTTGTTCGGTTAAATAGCTAACTCATAGCCAACAGCCATAGAATGCTCTCCTTCCCGACTCGAATTGACACTTATTTATTAGTTGTTTAATCAACTAACGTTCACTGGCTACACGGGCTACGTTTGCGGCATAATGATTAAACTTGTGGCCTGTATTGCTTTTCGTTTAAAGAATATCTCTCCTGCATGAAACTCTTCCGCTTCGGCTCGCCCGACCACGAACACCCTGGTGTCGTATTACCCACTGGTCAACATATTGACGTAACCCACTTTGGTGAAGATTACGACGAATCTTTTTTTGCCAGCAATGGACCCGAACGGCTCACGCACTGGCTCACGGCCCACGCACAAAACTGCCCCGAGGTATCGGCCGAAGAACGGTTTGGCCCTTGTATCAAGCGTCCGTCTAAAATCGTTTGCGTTGGCCTGAACTACGCCAAGCATGCGGCAGAGACTGGTGCAGCAACACCCGCCGAACCCATTCTATTCTTCAAGGCAACCACGGCCCTTTGCGGACCCAACGATAATGTTGTCATTCCTAAACGCTCCGAAAAAACGGACTGGGAAGTAGAACTGGCCATCATCATTGGCAAGCGTGCCAGCTACGTCGAACTGGACGACGCTATGGACTACGTTGCGGGCTATGCCCTGCACAACGATTACAGCGAACGTGCCTGGCAACTGGAACGGGGCGGCCAATGGGTGAAAGGCAAAAGCGCCGATACCTTCGCTCCGCTGGGACCGTATCTGGTAACCACTGATGAAGTGCCGGAGCCGAACAATCTCCACCTGTGGTTGAGCATCAACGGTAAGATGTTACAGGATTCGAATACCGACGATATGATTTTCAACGTACCTACATTGGTTAGCTACATTAGTCAGTTTATGACGTTGCTACCGGGCGATGTTATCTCGACGGGCACACCCGCTGGTGTTGGCCTGGGCATGTCGCCCCCCTGGTACCTCAAACCCGGCGATGTAGTCGAACTGGGAATCGAAGGCCTCGGCGAACAGAAACAGACGGCGGTGGCATTTACTTAAGGGATAATGTAGAATGAATTAGGGTTAATGGACAATGAGACCACATCCTACGCTATTGTCCATTAACCATTATTCATTCTACATTTTACATTAACAACGTTATGACAGTTGACGCTCACCAACATTTCTGGCACTTCGATCCGGTTCGCGATAACTGGATTACGGACGATATGGCTATCATCCAGCGCGATTTTCTGCCCGCCGATCTGGAGCCGGTTCTGAAACAGAATGGTATTGATGGTTGTGTGGCCGTTCAAGCGTCGCAGTCGGAGGAGGAAACGATGTTTCTGGTTCGTATGGCGCAAACCTACGATATTGTAAAGGGCGTAGTCGGTTGGGTCGATCTGCAATCAGAGCAGTTACCGGAACGCTTGCAGGCGTTGTCGCAATACACAGAGATCAAAGGCTACAGGCATGTTGCCCAAGCCGAACCCGACGATTTTCTGGCCCGTCCATCGGTCATCGAAGGCATTCGGCAACTGGCTGAGTTGGGGTTGACATACGATATTCTGATCTATCCAACGCAACTCAAAGCCGCCTTGCAACTGGTTCGCGCCGTTCCTGAAGTTCCTTTCGTGATCGACCATCTGGCCAAGCCGTATATTAAGAAAGGGGAAATCAGTCGCTGGTCGAATTTCATGGGCGAGATCGCTAAAAACAAGCATGTCTCGTGCAAACTTTCGGGCATGGTTACAGAAGGTGACTGGCACAACTGGAGTAAAAAAAATTTCTTTCCATACATGGACGTGATCTTCGAACATTTTGGCCCTGATCGCATCCTGTTCGGTTCCGACTGGCCCGTGTGTCTGGTAGCGGCCGACTATACACAGGTTAAAACCCTGGTTGAAGACTACGTGGAGAACTGGGGCGACGAGGTGCGAGCGAAAGTTTTTGGTGGTAATGCAGTGTCGTTTTATAAGTTATAATTTGAAAGAATTATTACACAGAGATTCACGGAGGAATAATAAAAAACTCTGTGAATCTCATTTACCCTCTGTGTATCTCTGTATCACAACCCCTCTCCCTGAGTTATGAATTGTTTCGTTGGCGTTGATGTCGGCACTACGAATGTGAAAGCGCTGGCGATGCCCGCCGATTTGAGTCAGATTCTGGCTCATGCATCGGCTCCGCTTACGACCCTCAATCCCGAACCCGGTTATGCCGAACAGGACCCGGCCGAGATCTGGGCCGCTTTTGTACAGGTCATTGCCGAAGTAAGTCGGGAGCTAGCTGTCAACGGACACACGATTACGCACGTTGCCTTTTGCACGGCCATGCACAGCGTGGTACCGATGAATGCGGATGGTTCTTCCATAGGTAATGCGATTCTTTGGTCCGACAATCGCGCTGAAGCGCAGGCAAAAGCCCTTCGAACAACGCAGGCTGAGTTAGGCAAAGCAATCTATACTCAAACCGGAACGCCCCTTCACCCCATGATTCCGCTTTGTAAATTAGCCTGGATGCGGGAGCATGACCCTCGAACCCTGCGCCGAACAGCCCGTTTCGGCTCCATCAAAGAGTTTTTGTGGTATAAACTCACCGGCGAATTTGAGATTGATTTTTCCATTGCCACCGCTACGGGCCTATTCGATGAAAGCAAGCGCGAATGGAGCAATCAGGCGATGGACTTTGCCGGTGTTCGGGCCGATCAATTGTCAGCACCCGTTCCAACGACCTACCAACGGTCGTATCAAACACGGCCCGAAACCGCCGGAACGGGCCTGCTCTCAGGAGTGTCGCTGGTTATTGGTGCGTCAGATGGATGCCTGGCCAATCTTGGTGCGGGTGCCATCAAAGCGGGCACGGCTACACTCACGATTGGCACCAGCGGGGCCATCCGACAAACGGTTCGTAAACCACTTCGCGATGCCGAAGTTCGCTTGTTTTGCTACTACCTGGATGAAGGTTATTACGTTGTTGGCGGGCCAACTAACAATGGCGGCAATGTGCTGGAATGGGTCACGGAAAAGTTAACCCAACAGGATACTGACGCGGTTCTGGCCGAAGCCGAAACCATTGCACCCGGTTCCAATGGGTTGCTGTTCCTCCCCTATCTACAGGGCGAGCGGGCACCCTTGTGGGATGCGTCCGTTCGGGGGGCTTATCTGCACGTGGATTGGCAACACACCCGCGCCCATTTCGTGCGGTCTGCACTGGAAGGGGTGCTCTTTAATCTGCTGAGCATAAACGAATTGCTGACCGACAAAACCGGTCCGGCACGCGTGATACATGCCAACGGCGGCTTTGCTCAGTCAGACTTCTGGGTTCAAATGCTGGCCGATATGGCGGGCATTCCGGTACGGCTCAATGCCAGTAACGAGAGCGGTTCCATGGGCGCTATTCTGTTAACACTCAAAGCCACCGGCGTTGTAAAAACGCTGGATGAAGCCGCCGAACGGGTAGCCTTTGGCAAGACGTTCCAGCCCGATCTCACAAGATTTAAACAGTATCAGACCGATTTCAAACGGTGGGAAGCTGCCTTGCGAAAGCTATAAATTGACAAGCAGCCGCCCAAATAACAAACTCTCCTCTCCATTACCAGTAAACGTGAATCGTTTCTCAAGGCGCAAACCGAGCTTTTCAAGAAGACGGATTGACGGCTGGTTTGCCGGATTGGTAAAACCAAAGATGCGCGTTAGGCCAAACGTTTTCTGCGCGTAGGTTATAACTGCCGAACCAGCCTCGTATCCGTATCCTTTCCCGGCATAATCGGGTAGAAACGCAAAGCCAATGTCTGGATCATCGAGCGCGTCCCGTTTGAATAAACCACAAAGACCAATGGAGAGCCCATTGGTCTTTAGTTTTACCAGATAAGGCCCAAAGCCATGTTCTTTATAGCTTTTCAGGGCACCATTGATAATGTATTGCTGGGCATCCCAAAGCGTTTGCACATGCCGGTCGCCAATGAATTGAATCCATGACGGTGTATTCAGCAAATCGAGCATGAAGGCCGCGTCGTCAACAGTAAGTTCAATAAGCAACAAACGGTCTGTTTCGATCATCTTCTGGAGTTCCCATTTTGCAACGATGCCATTTCTTGAAGCTGTACAACCTTTTCAAGAAAAACTACTCCCAATCGCGGCTTTCCAGCCACGTTACTTAGAACGCTACCGATTTCAATCGCAATCCGGTATCCTCCGGCAAACCAAAAACAAGGTTCATGTTTTGAACGGCATGACCTGCCGCGCCTTTGGTCAGGTTGTCGATAACGCTCGTAATCAGCAGTTGGCCGTCGTGAACTTCCAGATGCAGCAAACATTTGTTCGTATTCACTACCTGCTTCACGTCAACGGGCGTATCGCTGACATGCGTAAACGGATGCGTTTCGTAATAGGCTCTATACAACTGTTTTGCTTCGTCCAGCGTACCGGTAAATGGCGTGTACACATTAGCCATAATGCCTCGTGTGAAATCGCCCCGGTAAGGAATGAAGTTGATAGCCTGGCTAAAATCAGGGTCGAGTTGGGTTAAACTCTGACGGATTTCGGCTAAGTGCTGGTGCGTAAACGCTTTGTAAATCGACACGTTGTTGTTTCGCCACGTAAAACCCGTTGTCGGCACAAGTGCCTGACCTGCACCCGTGCTGCCCGTAACGGCACTCACATGAACATCGTTCGTCATAACGCCCGCTTTCGCCAGAGGTAACAAGGCAAGTTGAATGCTACTCGCAAAACAGCCGGGGTTGGCAATGCGCATGGCTTCCTGAATACGCTCCCGGTTGAGTTCCGGAAGACCGTACACAAAATCGTCGTGCTCGTCGCGGAAATCGGCACTCAGGTCAATCACGGCAATATCGTCAGACACATCATAATCGGCCATAAACGTAGCCGATGCGCCGTGTCCCGAGCAAAGGAAAATGGCATCCAGCCCATCCTGAGCCAGCAGTTCGCTTATATCCTCGCCCGAAAATGTCAGGTCAGTGTCGCCCAGCAAGTCAGTGTGGGTTGACCAAACGGGTTTACCCGCCTGACTCTTGCTGTGCGTAAACACCACATTCGCAAAGGGGTGATTGATGAGAATACGCAACAGTTCGCCACCTGTGTAACCCGCTCCGCCAATAATGCCAACGTTAATTTTTTCCATGTTTTGGTAACGACTTTGTTCTTTTATTGATTCAAAAGGCCCGGGGTTAGACCCGGTTTGGTAGAATAGACATAAAATTACCCCACCCCAGCCCCTCCCCTTGAAATAAGGGGAGGGGCTAAAAAGAACTAGCTTAAGCCCCTCCCCTTGAAATAAGGGGAGGGGTTGGGGTGGGGTAAAACAGACCAAAGCTACTACATCATTTCTTAAATAGCCGCCCGGCTAGTTTCGCCAATTGACCGGAACCAGCCCATCGCCCGGTTCAATACGCTTTCGTCGAAAGTCGTTACGTATTCACTATCAAATCCGGGCCGGTCAAGGGTTAGCGTGCGGCTTAGTTGATGATTGTGTATCACCAGAGTTGGCTTGCTGGAAATCGGGAAGAATTGAATACCCATCCCGTTTTTCTGAAACGACAGTGTTGGGCAACCCAGGCAACACAAGTGCATGGGCAACGAATCGAGCGTAAAAGCAGCCTGCGCCTGTTCGCTTAAACTGGCCATATCCTGAAGTGTCGACGTGCCTACCGCCGAAATCAACCTATCTACTGCGGTTGGGTTGGTGGCCCGCACACGCTCGTATAATTCGGTTGTAAATGCTTTTTGTCCGCTAAACACTAGCGGATTCGAGCTTTCCTGCAACAACCGGGTTGCCAGTTGGCACCAATAGTCAATCGACAGCATCCGAACAGGCTCGCCCGATTCAGGGCAGATCAGAATGGGTTTACAGGCTGGAACCGTACTGTTAAGTTTGGCCCACAATTGAACGGGCGACTCTGGAGGGTGGAAAAAATATGGCTCCACCGTCCGTAGATCAGCCTCAATACCCATTGGTTTCAGCAGCGTAAGAATCAGGTCGAAGTTATGCACTTCGCCATCGGGCAGGAAAAACTCATCATCGAGCAGCCCGCCAAATCCCCGCGTGCCATAGCCAATTTTTCGCCGGACGTTTATATACGGCAACACAAAATGCATGGGCGAATCCGAAAACCGAATATCGACCGAGTAATCATATACCGTGTCGCGAAGCGTTTTTATGGCCGACTTCGTTGTTTGCCAGAAATCCTGCCATTTCTGAAATGTAGACAGCGGCCGACGACTCGTTCCAACATGATTGAGGTGGATAACACGCCGTATATATGGATTGTCTTTCCAGATCGGGTCGCACCAGCTACCCGCCAGTACGTCAATCCGGGCATTTGGATATTGACGCCGGATAAGGGGGAACGCGTAGGACAAAATCAACGCATCCCCCAAATGTCCCGACGTCATCAATAGGAGTGACAGTTCGTCGGCAGCCGGTAAACTGTCACTCCTATGCGCATAGCTTCCCTGCGCGTAGGCATCAACAACGACATCGAGCAGTTGTAAAGGATACGCTACGCTGCGGGGAGCACAGTATTTTCTCGGCTTACCGATCACTGATTGTTGATTTTCTCGTAGATCATTACCTGATTGGAAGCTACTTTCGAGAAGCCCCGCACATCGTCGCCGGTCCAGGCATTGTTCATTTCGCCATACGAACCAAATTTCGACGACATCAGGTCATGATCCGACTCGATGCCCAGCACCTGGAACCGGTAAGGAGCCAGCAATACATGCACTTTACCCGACACATGGGCCTGCGAATCGGCCAGGAAGGTTTCGATGTTCCGCATAACGGGGTCCATAAACTGCCCTTCGTGCAGCATGGTGCCATACCAGTTGGATAGTTGCTCTTTCCAGTACAACTGCCATTTGCCCAGCACGTGTTTTTCGAGTGTGTGGTGCGCTTTTATGAGAATTAAAGGCGCGGGTGCTTCAAAACCAACGCGGCCTTTGATACCAATAATCGTATCGCCAACGTGGATGTCGCGCCCAATGCCAAATGGACCAGCCAGTTCGGTAATTTTACGAATCGCATCGACTGAATTGGCGAATTTTTCACCGGCTACCTCTTTGATTTCGCCATGTTGAAACACCAGCGTAATGGTTTCAGGCTCGGTTTTCGTTACCTGCGTTGGCCAGGCCGACTCAGGCAGGAATTGATCGGAAGTCAGGGTTTCCTTGCCCCCAACCGATGTTCCCCAAAGGCCTTTGTTGATCGAGTAAGCCGCTTTGTGCCACTCCTGATCAACGCCTTTTGCTTTCAGGTATTCGATTTCGGCCTCGCGCGACAGGCGCAAATCCCGAATTGGGGTAATAACTTCGGCGTCGGGCGCAATGATTCGAAACGCCATATCGAAACGCACCTGATCATTACCGGCACCTGTGCTACCATGTGCAATAGCCGTCGCCCCAATTTCGCGAGCGTATTCGGCTGCGGCAATGGCCTGAAAAATCCGTTCGGCACTTACCGAAAGCGGGTAGGTATTGTTTTTCAGGACGTTACCGAACACCAGAAACTTCAGACATTGCTGGTAGTAATCATCTGTTTTGGAGACCGTTACGTGCGACTTAACACCCAATGAATAGGCCCGTTCTTCAATGGCTTTGAGTTCGGCATCCGAAAAGCCACCCGTATCGACCAGCACCGAGTACACATTCATGCCCCGGTCTTCGGACAAATATTTAACGCAGAAGGAGGTATCGAGACCCCCGCTAAAGGCAAGAACTACTTTTTGAGACATCAGAGAGAAAGACGCCGGGCGATTGCGCGCCTGTTGTCAGAATGGTTTTGGCGGGGCAAATATCGGGCTTTCAGCGTTATGTTGCGCAGGTAAATCCCCTTATATTGATTTAAGTTGCAAGCTGTTGGAAGGGTTTGGCAGTACTAAATCACTTACTGCCGGATGGGATTTTGCACCCATCAACGGCGTGGTGACTGTTCAAGATACGAAGTAGGCAGTTTGTATTGCCGGTGAAGGGGGTTATGGTTAATAGCTTGTTCGAGTTTTTGATTAGTGGCTAAATGGAGTAAGATTACCTAGCTGATTAATAAGAAATTAACCACAAATCAAGCAGAATCTATGTAGCGGCAATTCAGTGATTGCGTTTAAGGAGATAGCTGAAAAGGTTCGTATATTTGAAATTTGTAGCCAATAGTAGGACGACCGAGCCGTAATAGACAAACAAACAGACAATGACATTAAAAGAAGCCGTATTAAAAAGTCTAGAAGATATTAACGACATCACAAATTATTTAGCCGTGCTTAACCATATCAATGACAAAAACTATTACAACTTTGGTGGCGCAAAAACGCCAAGCTCAACAATTTCGGCAGTTTTGGGCGACTTCATTCGAAATGGCGATACAAGAGTGAAACGAATAAAACAGGACGGTGGAATGTACTCCTATTACTTGACTAAAAACGAACAAAATATTGGAATTGAAATTTTAAGTGGCGAAGCAGAAAATCAAATCATAAAACCAATTAAAGTAAACAAACTAAAGGCATACGAAGAGAGAGATTTACACAAACTTTTGAGTAGTTATCTTAAAAATACAGACACTTATTCAAAAACTATTTTTCACGAACAATCCAACGGAAAAGACAATAATCAAATTTGGACCCATCCAGATATGATTGGAATTAAGTTCTTGAATTTACAGACAAAAGCAAGTCAAAACTTTTTAAAATCAATAAATCGAGTTGACACTTTTAAACTGAGTTCATACGAACTTAAAAGAGAAATTAACAGCGACAGTGAACTAAAAAAAGCCTTTTTCCAAGCCGTTTCAAATTCAAGTTGGGCAAATTATGGCTATTTAGTAGCATTTGAGTTTAGCGACAACTTGAACGAGGAAATGGCAAGACTTAACCAATCGTTTGGAATTGGAATTATAGAATTAAACGCCAATCCTTACCAAAGTAAAGTGCTTTATCCATCAATATTTCGAGGCTTAGACTTTAAGACTATTGACAAACTTTGTAAGATGAATAAAGAGTTTGAAAAATTCATTGAGCAAACAGAAAAGCTTATGACTGCAAGTGAAAAATACGTTTCAGGAGCAGAAAAAGAGCTCGACGAATTTTGTGATGATTACTTTGAAAACGATACAGAAGTTGAGAACTATTGCAAGGTGAAATACATACCAATCGAAGAACGACAATAAGAATTTGAATCTGCTATACTTTTAAAATCATAAGATTATGGGACTGATAAAAGAACCTCTTGACGTTGACTTTATAGTTGACCCAAGACCATTGAGGAAAGAAGAAGAGCTTGCAATTAGTGCATTTATAAAAGCAGACAAAGAAAAAAGAGTTTTATTAGAAAAACGACCAATAAGAACTAAATCTTCAAGCAAAACAAAAGCAACTGCATGACAAGTACGAACTGCTTATATTGGTTTGGCACAAGGTTGCCTGACGAACATAGGCTTTCCATTAGTTTCTCAACTTGGCTATGTATAAAGGTAGGTCTTACGTTCGTTCCCTGATGTTGAGTTCTGCACAAAGCCCTGTTCGTTGGCAGTAATTTTAAAACGACACGATGACCAAAGAATATTTTCAAAAATTATGGAATTTAAATTATCCTGAAACAGTGCCAATTTCGCATTTGTTTAAACAGGACTACTTGGATAGATGGTTTAGGATTCATAGTTTGCCAGAATCAAAACGGTATGCCGACAATGAAGATGATTGGAAAATACTTCTTTCAAGACAAAATGAAATAATCACTGACTTGTTTGGATTTGATACCCCTATTTTATTTGTAACAGGAAAATATAATTGGGGTACCAAAAGAACAATTCACATAACAGATGAAAAAGACATATTTAAGTCTTTTTCATTTACAAGACTTGACAGCATTGAGTTATTTAAATTTGACTCTGAACAATATGATGAGCCTGATATTTACAGACCAGCATTTACAATGACGGTTTGGAAAACTAATTATCACGACAATATTTTAAGAGAAATTGCAACGGATAAAATAAGAGGATTTTTCGTTTCTTTTGATAAAAATATAATTGTTGCACCATATGATGGTGGCATTGACTTTATGATTAAAGACAGTTTGACAAAAGAATATTATAAAAATAAATATCGACAGTGGTTATCGGAAAGAGAAGATGGCCTTTGAAAATAAAATAAAAACTACTACTGCCAGGAAGGGCTTGCCAAAATGGGGCGGCAAGTACTAGATTAAATATTTTTACGTCTACTGCCCTCACTGCCAAGCCCCAAACCGTTCTTAGCCCCTTCACTCCTCCCCCTCCTAAGCGCCAACTCCAACCTACTTTTTTAATCTGAAAAATTTGCGAAACCGAATGGTTGCGCGTATATTTGCAACCGAATGGTTTCACAAAACAAATTTGAACAGTATGAGACGAGATATATTCCAGGCAATAGCCGATCCCACAAGGCGGGCAATAATTGCGTTGATCGCTTTGCAGGCAATGACCCCCAACGCCATTGCCGACAACTTCAACACCACCCGGCAATCGGTTTCCAAACACCTTCGCATACTCACAGAATGCGAGATCGTGAAACAGGAACAGCAAGGCAGAGAAATTTACTATTCACTTGAGGTTGAAAAAATGAAAGAGGTTGATGAATGGATAAACCAATTCAGGAAGCTTTGGGAAACTCGATTCAATCAATTGGATACTGTATTAGCCAACCTGTCTGCCGAGAAGCAGGCAACTAAACAACAAAAAAAATGACAACTGACTTGCTATTTGATTTCATCGTTGACAAATCAACAAAAACGGCAATCGTAACCAGAGAGTTTGATGCCGACCTTTCGCTGGTATGGGATGCTTACACCAAACAGGAAATTCTTGATCAGTGGTGGGCACCCAGACCCTGGACCTCAAAAACAAAGTACATGAATTTTGAGGTAGGCGGGCAACGGTTTTATGCGATGGTAAGCCCGGAAGGAGATGAGCGTTGGTCTGTTCAGAAATATACGTCCATTAGTCCAAAGACGAATTTCAAAATGTCGAATGCGTTTGCCGACAAAGATGAAAATCCCGAATTGCCGGGTTCTGACTGGGACTTTAATTTCAGCGAACAAAACGGAAAGACGAAGGTCAGTATAAGTATCTATAATGAATCACTTACCCGTCTGGAGAAAATGATTGCCATGGGCTTCAAGGAAGGCACGGCTATGACAATGAAAAATCTGGATGAATTACTGGCAACTTTATCGAAACAACAGTAGAACGAAAATTCGCTATTACTTTCAGCCTCACTATATGCCTGTCGGCAGGTAGTGGGGCTGATTGCTATATTTGTCATCAAATATCAAGCTTCCAGAAAACGTAATACTATTGATTAAGGGTTAGAACTAAAAATCTCGAAAACAACGGATAAAATGCAGCGAAGACACTATAAATTACTTGCCACTGTAATTAGTTTATTTATACTAACAATTTCCTTTAGCAAGAATGCCATAGCGCAAGGAAAAAATCAAATGGTTAGACTGGCAAAAATTAAAGTCGACCCATCTCAATTGAATAACTATAACAAGGCACTAAAAGAACAAATGACAACTGCTGTTCGTCTTGAGCCGGGCGTATTAACGTACTACGCTGTTGCCGACAAGAAAGACGCTTCACATATTACAATACTGGAAATATATGCTGATACAGCCGCATACAAACTACATACAGAGACCCCTCATTTTAAAAAATACAAAGACACGGTTAAGGGCATGGTTCAGTCATTAGAGCTTGTTGATGTTAATCTAATTGGTTCTTCTAGGAAGCCGGGTATGTAGTGCAGAAACTAAACCAACACATTTCGTTAATAGAACTGAATACAGCGCAATTTAAGTCTATTCTGGGACTACCTTCCCCCTGAAGGGGCTAAAATTGAGAATAGTCAAGCTTTAGCCTGACGTTGATGGATATTGTAATCCGACACCTAAAACACATCAATAACGGATGGAAAACAAAAATGTCGAATTGAATAAGACTGACGTTTTAGACAACGGTCCCTTTTACCACGGGACGAAAGCGGATTTGCACATTGGTGATTTGTTGACAGCCGGGTACAGGTCGAATTACAAACCCGAAGTCATCATGAATCACATCTATTTTACAGCCCTGGGGCCTACAGTGGCGGGACTTGCCGCAGCCCTGGCCAACGGTGATGGACACGAACGTATTTATATTGTTGAACCGACGGGGAGCTTCGAAAATGATCCGAACGTTACAGACAAAAAATTCCCCGGCAACCCAACACGCTCGTATCGCAGCCAGGCACCCTTAAAAGTCGTAGGCGAAGTGACAGACTGGGTGCGACTAACGCCTGAGGAAGTACACCAATGGCGAGAGAAAATAGCGAATATAAAAGGAGAAATTATTAATTAATTTCTGAAATGCTCACCCCCTGCCCCGCTACAACAACACCAGCAAACTACTTGGTAACACCCGTACTTCGGCCCGACCGGTTGGCAATATGAGCGGTTCACCATCGGCATGAATCAATAACGGGGCGCTCGTCTGAACAGTAGCCTTTGTGACAGACTGCCCCCGCCAATAACTGGAGTGGTTGATGGTTTTATTGAATAAACGCCAGGTTAACATAGCGGCTGCCTGCGCCGGAAACGGTCGAATTTCGCACTGTTCCAGCCGCCCGTCGGCAATGTTGGCTGTGGGGGCCATCCAGGCATTATTGCCAAATTGGCCCGCATTGGCAAACGTCATCGAAAACAGGGTGCGCTCCTGTCCATCGAGCTGGAAAGGTTGTGGTTTGTAGGCCCAGAATGCCCGAAACGCCGTACGAATATAGGTAGGTAAGCCCCGAACGGGTTGCTTCGCGAAGGCATGAGCTACGTAGGCTTCAAAGCCCAGTCCGGCTGTACAGAAAAAAGGATGTTCGTTGATCTCACCGCTATCAATCACCACCGGACGACCGTTTAAGGCCCGCTCGATGGCTTTCAGCGGATTTAGTGGAATACCCAGATGCCGAGCCAGTCCATTGCCCGAACCAATAGGGACAATACCCAGCGCGGTTGCCGACCGGCGGAGTGCCTGCGCGGTTTCATTAATGGTACCGTCACCCCCGATGGCAAGCACCCGATTAACACCCCGCTCGACAGCCGCCTGGGCCAGTTCGGTAGCATGACCGGGATGAGTAGTAAGCACTGCTTCGGGCGCAAAACCAAGTGCCTCGGCCTGACGCATAAACGCATCCTGAAGTACCGCTTTCTGCGCAACCGAGGTAGTCCCCGACAGTGGATTTATTATAGCCAGTATGGCCGACCGATTCGCCACTCAGGAAAAGAAAATAAACATGAGTAAAATGAACACAACGATAAAGACATAGTACCAACCGTCGGAGAAGATGTACGGTTTATAATCTTCGTAAAATTTACGGACTTTGCTCATGGACAGGTTACGATTAAATGGTACTGTAAAGATAAGGGGTAAGTTAATGGATAATGTAAAATGAATAATGCACTGTGCGGGTCCGAAACATTACACATTGATAATCATCACCTTACCATTCACAGCCGCCCGCGCGATCAATTATTCATTTTACATTCTTCATTCTTCATTAACTTATTCGATTTACAACGCCTGCCCGCCATTTACGGCCAGTACGTGTCCATTCACGAATGAGGCTTCGTCGGATGCCAGAAATAAATAGGCGTTGGCAATATCCTCTGGCTGGCCAATGCGTCGTACCGGAATGGTAGCTACCGCCTGATTGCGCACCTCATCGGGCATGGCGTCGGTCATAGCGGTCTGAATGAAACCGGGTGCCACCGCGTTTGCCGTGATGCCTTTTGGCCCAAGCTCTTTCGACCACGAGCGTACCATGCCAATGATACCCGCTTTGGCGGCTGCATAGTTAGTTTGCCCAAACGCACCATGCACCCCATTGATGGACGAGGTACAAATAATACGTCCGTATTTCTGCTCAACCATATAGGGAGCAATGATCTTCGTGCAGTTGAACACACCCGTCAGGTTCACATCAATAACCTGCTGCCACTCCTCGAATGACATTTTCAGCAGGCTTTTATCCCGCGTAATACCTGCGTTGTTGATAAGAATATCTATTCGCCCGTAACGGTTATGCACCTCTTTGGCCGCCGTTTCGATGCCGGGTACATCTGTGGTGCTAACAGACATGAAATCACATTGGAAACCCTGTTCACGCAGCGTTTGGGCATTAGCTTCTCCTTCGGGCAGGAGATCCCAGATAATGACAGTAGCGCCTTCCCGGCAAAACACCTCGGCGGCTGCTTTTCCAATGCCCCGGGCAGCCCCGGTAATGATGGCAACTTTATTCTGTAATCGCATAACTCAACAATAAAGGCTATTCGTTAGTAGTACAGAGACCAATAACGGAAAAATCCCGTCGAATCGCCAACGTCGATTCGAATATCAACTATGTATCTTAGCTGTAGTCAAATACTGTCCCTGATGAAACAACACGTTGTTGTCCTATTGTTTAGCCTCCTGGCGTTGCCTGCCATCAGTCAGCCATTGTCCCAGAAATTAGCAGCCAACCGTGACCGACGGCTCATTTTAGAAACCCTGAAACGCCAAACCGACGACTGGAATGTCGGTCGCATTGATCGTTTTATGGTAAGCTACTGGGAATCGGACTCGCTCACGTTTGTAAGCAAAGCGGGCATTACGTATGGACATCAGGCTACGCTTGCCAACTACAAAAAACGCTACCCCGACCGGGCGTCGATGGGAACCCTTAAATTTGATATCCTGCAACTGGACCTGCTTAATTCAACTACTGCCTATGTGATCGGGAAGTTTCACCTCACCCGTCCCGAAATTGGCGATGCAGAAGGCCATTTCACATTGCTATGGCGCAAGATCAAAAACCGCTGGGTAATCGTTAGCGATCATACGAGTTAAAAGGTGAAAGAGCGAAAGAGCGTATCCGAGAGGACACTTCGCATGTACTTTTCGCTCTTTCACTCTTTCACTCTTTCACTCTTTCACTCTTTCACCTATAAGTTGCGTCGGTTCTTTGGCCGATAGTCGTTCGCGGAGTTGGGTAACGGGCTTTTCGAAGAATTTGTACAGTAATGTGGATAGGACGAGTACCACAGCCCAGAAAAGGCCAATCTTCAACCAACCCATAGCTAATGATGTGGTGGGAATCCGCTCAATGAATGTGATCATGATGGGAGTCAGATTGAGCAGATACATCGAATAGGAAATCAGGCTGATGTGGGTAATGATACGAGCGAGGCCAAACTTCGCCCAGAGGCCCGTAGCCATTCGCCAGCCGTCCATATAGGGCATCAAAAGCGCCATACTCAGGCCAATTGCCGGGAAATAAAACGTACGCTTGTAGAACGTATAGGCCGGAAACAACCCTGCATTGTAGTAATACTTAATAATAAAAATTGACGACGTAAAAGCGGCTATCACCGTGAGCGCTAACCCCGCAACTACCAATCGACGACGCAGGGAATCATTTTGCCAGCTCGCAGGAAAATAATTCTTTACATAAGCAGCCAGCACCCCATACGAAATAGCATCTAAGCGCATCACAACAATACCCCGATAGCCCAGTTCCCCTTTCGAAATCGGGATTTGGATTGCCGAGATAAACCGATACAGGTTCGTTCCAATAATAACGAACAGAATAGTGGCGAGCACAATACGTTGTCGTGGCCATCTGTTCGAGAACAAGCTATGCATTACCCAAAGTACCAGAGGTAATGTTATGTACGACCATTCTTCAATAGCCAGACTCCAGGTTTCTGGAAAGAAGTCAGGGATATATTTAGCGAAATTTTGCAGGAAAAAGAAATAAGTGACCAGCGTTCCTTTATCGGGCAGTTTGTGGTGCAACCCACTCCGAAACGCCTGCAACAGCGCCAACACAATTAAACCACCCAACACGAGGTAATAATTGGGTAAGGTGCGAAACCATCGGCGGGTCCAGAAATTCAGCAACAAGTGGCGGTCGAAGGTTTCCTTTTTTTCATACGACCGAATCAAAATTCCCCCAATCAGAAAACCACTCAGCACAAAAAACAACTCAACGCCATCGGGCAGGAGATGATGCCAGAATGCCCCATCATAGTACTCTTTAAGGGCAATGGTTGCGTGGGCATCTACCACAATCAGGATAGCAGCAGCCCGCATAATATCTAACCCAAATACACGCTTTGCTGTCGCCGTATCGAGTGAAAATAGTTTTCTCAGCATAATTAACCACGAAGGTACGGGTGAATACTAAATTAAGAATGAAGAATGATGAGTTAAGAATGAAGAATGATATGGCATTACGTTACGAACTTTACCGACTTTTGCAGCTCACGGGTGCGGTAGCCCGATCTTGCGCCAGCCTACTCTTCATTCTTCATTATTAATTCTTCATTACAATATGGTTTCTGACTTTGGCCTCGATGCCGTTCATCGCTACTCGTTTCGATTCTCACAGGCCGACGTAGCCGATTTTGCCCGCGTTACGGGCGATAATAACCCGCTTCACCTCGACGCTGACTTTGCAGCACAAACACCGTTCAAGCGGCCTATAATACATGGTATGCTGGGGGCAAGTGTATTTACGAAAGTATTGGGGACCGAATTCCCGGGCTATGGCTCGGTGTATCTGGGGCAAACGCTGGAATTTTTGCGTCCTATGTTCGTCGATACCGATTACGAAGCCACTTTTACGGTACAGTCGATTGATGCCGCAAAACACACGGCTCAAATTCTAGGCGAGATTCGGGATGTGCAAACGGGTAAGGTGACAACAAAGGGCATAGCAACCCTGATGCACAAAGAGAAGATTGTTTAGCGAAGGGACTAAAAAGAGAACTCCCCCGTCTGTTTAACAAACGGGGGAGTTCTTTTTCTGTGGTTAAAATAACCTCTTACTCCGCAGCACCGTTCTTGGCATTCTGAACTTCCGAACGAATGTTTTGTGCCAACGTTTTCAAATCCTGCATCCCTTTCCGAACGCGAGTGCCAGCGGCCTGGTTATTTTTTTCGTAGAATTTTTCAAAATCACCTTCCAGCGACATAACCAAATTCTTTACTTCATCGAAGCGTGCCATAGCGATTTGTATGGGTTAAAGTGTTTAAAAATGCCCAAATTCCGCTAAAAACGCGGTTTTCGGCTGAAATTTAGTCATTCTAACATACAGCACAATAGGCAAGACAAAAAAATAGCCAAAAAATGCAACTTTTTTGCAAAAACCCTACTCAGCGGCTGATTCGGCAGATACTTCGATGGTTTCAGCGGCAATTTCGGACGTTTTTTGACGGTAGTACCCCTTTTCCAAATTGTCGGCTACTTTTGAGAATGCTTCGAGCGTGTACTGGACATCTTCGAGCGTGTGAGCGGCCGTAGGAATAATACGTAACATCACGATCTCTTTGGGCACAACCGGATACACAACAATGGAGCAGAAGATACCATGATTTTCGCGAAGGTCGCGAATTAGTCCTGTGATTTCGGGAATACCACCCTTCACATTTTGCAAAAGAACGGGCGTCACCGGCGACTGCGTGTCGCCAATATTAAAGCCGCGCTCTATTAAACCGCTCTGGAGCGCCCGAACGTTTTCCCACAGTCTATCACGGAATTCTGACGAGTTTCGAATCATGTCGAGCCGCTTCAGGCCACCCACTACATACGGCATTGGCAAAGCTTTGGCGTATGTCTGCGACCGCATATTGTACTTGAGGTACATGATGATGTCATGATCGGCGGCAATAAATGCCCCGATAGCAGCCATCGACTTGGCAAAAGTGGAGAAGTACAGATCGATACCGTCCTGGCAACCGAGCATTTCGCCAACACCGGCACCTGTGTCACCCATCGTGCCGAAGCCGTGCGCGTCGTCGACCAACAAGCGGAATTCGTATGTTGACTTCAGCGCAACGATCTTATCAAGGCTCCCTACTTTACCCGACATACCAAATACACCTTCGGTAATCACCAGAATGCTTCCACCTTTCTCAGCGGCTTTTTTGGTTGCCCGCTGAAGATTCTTCTCCAGACTGGCCATGTCGTTATGGTTGAACTTATAATATTCGCCCATTTTTGCTTTGTGAAGCCGGATACCGTCAATTAAGCAGGCATGGCACTCAGCATCATAAACGATTACGTCGCGGTGATCGACGACGGCTTCAATGGCCGACATAACCCCCTGGTACCCGTAGTTCAGCAGAAATGAATCTTCTTTACCAACGAACTCAGCCAGTTCTTTTTCAAACTGCTCATGAAGATCGCTGTTGCCCGACATCATCCGGGCCCCCATTGGATAG
Source organism: Spirosoma pollinicola (assembly GCF_002831565.1). Classification (NCBI taxonomy): domain Bacteria; kingdom Pseudomonadati; phylum Bacteroidota; class Cytophagia; order Cytophagales; family Cytophagaceae; genus Spirosoma; species Spirosoma pollinicola. The sequence continues at coordinate 2,229,371 of NZ_CP025096.1, forward strand.
GCCAATCCCCACTGTGCCGAGGCTTCGGCATCCACTTTCCGGATTTCGGGATGGTTCCCTAAGCCAAGATAGTTGTTCAGGCTCCAGTTCAGAACATCCTTTCCCTGGAAACGCATATGTGGGCCAAGATCACCTTCAAGCTTGGGGAATGCGAAATAATGGTGGCCATTGAACTCCCGTGCGGGCGAACCGATGGGGCCTAAGTTATTACGTAGTTTCTCAAATAAATCCACTTATTGCTATTGTTTATCAGGGCAAACCCTTGTTTTTTTACAGAGTAAGTGCAAAAATACGGTTAACTTTCGGTAGCACAAATTCGAGCTTGTAAAATTCAGGTAGAGAACCGATTTGTAACAAATGCATTACTTTAGCCGCGTGAAAAAGTAGTGCATCATTATTGGTCCGTTAAGTTAGCCTAAATACCTTCATAATTACCTTTTTAGCGGCCCACCGTAGTACCGCACCGATTCAGATTAGTATGCCAACAATCAAAAAACTCCTCATTGCGAACCGTGGCGAAATCGCTCTGCGGATCATGAGAACAGCCCGCGAAATGGGCATCCAGACGGTAGCTATCTACTCGGAAGCCGACCGCAATGCCCTTCATGTTCGCTATGCCGACGAAGCGGTCTGTGTAGGGCCTCCCCCATCTGCCGAATCCTATTTGCGGGCCGATAGTATTATCGACGTATGCAAACGGCTTAATGTCGATGCCATTCACCCCGGCTACGGCTTTTTATCGGAAAATGCTGCTTTTTCCCGTGCAGTGCGTGAAGCGGGGCTACTGTTCGTTGGGCCATCGCCCGAGAGCATTGAGGTAATGGGCAGCAAACTGGCCGCCAAAGCCGCTGTTTCCAATTACGACATTCCCATGGTTCCGGGCACACCCTCGGCCATTACAGACCGGGCCGAAGCGAAAATTATATCAGCCGAAATTGGTTATCCAATTCTGATTAAAGCCAGTGCGGGCGGTGGCGGCAAAGGCATGCGTGTCGTCGAGAACGAAGCCGATTTTGATGAACAAATGGATCGCGCTGTTAGTGAAGCCATATCGGCCTTTGGCGATGGGTCGGTGTTCATTGAAAAGTACGTTACCTCTCCCCGGCACGTTGAAATTCAGGTACTTGGCGACCAGCATGGTAATATCATTCATTTATTTGAACGTGAATGTTCGGTGCAGCGTCGTCACCAGAAAGTGATCGAAGAAGCGCCATCGTCCATTCTCACCCCCGAAATCCGAGATGCCATGGGCCGTGCCGCTGTTGACGTAGCTCGTGCCTGCGGGTACTACGGTGCCGGAACAGTTGAGTTTATCGTCAATGACAACCTCGACTTTTACTTCCTGGAAATGAACACCCGTTTGCAAGTTGAACACCCTGTTACGGAGCAGATCACGGGTGTTGACCTGGTGCGGCAAATGATTTACATCGCTGAGGGTAAAGAGTTGACTATTAAGCAAGAAGACTTAAAGATTAAAGGACATGCGATGGAAGTGCGGGTCTATGTCGAAGACCCTGCAAACAACTTCCTGCCCGACGTTGGCACACTTGATACCTACATTCGGCCACAGGGCAACGGTGTTCGGGTAGACGATGGTTTCGAACAGGGAATGGCTATCCCCATTTACTATGACCCGATGATCGCCAAGCTCATTACCTACGGCGACACGCGCGAGGAAGCCATTCAGAAAATGATCCGGGCTATTGATGAGTACCAGATTTCGGGTGTACAAACGACCTTGCCCTTTTGCAGGTTCGTGATGGAGCACGACGCATTCCGGTCGGGAAATTTCGATACAGGGTTTGTAAGCAAGTACTTTACGCCCGATAAGTTAACACCGGCACCAAACGCAGTGGAGAATACACTGGCGTCTGTTCTGGCGGCCTACTTAATGGAAAACAACAAGCCTAAAAACTCCGGGCAACAAGCTAACGGTGCTGTGGCACCTAAGCAAAGCAAGTGGAAAGCGAATCGGGTGGGACAATAGTCAATTAGTTACCGGCCATAAAATAAGCCCATGAATCCTCATGGGCTTATTTTATGGCCAACTAGCGCTAAATTTCATTTACTCAATACAGGCAACTCTATCAAAATCCTACTCTTACTTCCTGCCGTTCGCCGGAGACTGTTTGATCGTCGAGGTTGAAGATATCGGCCAGGGTCATGGGTTGATCGGTGCGATACTCCATACCGAGGTGGTCAAGCAACGTGTTGGCTTTGGCAGGTGCCAGTTTTCCAAAGGCATAATCGACCATCAGGCGTCCTTTCCGCAGGAGCGCCTTATCCAGCAGGTGTTTACTGGCGTTAAAGGTTGCAATGACCTGAATATGCATACAGTCGGCCAGGAGCCCGTCTGTGAGGTTCAGGATATTCGACACGCTGTTTGTATCTCCACCCGCTTCACGCGATTGCAGAATCCGTTCGGCATCTTCAATAATAAGTACCGACTCTTTGTTATCCAGCAGGAACGGAATGATTTCGGGCGAAGTCAGGTAGTTCGTCATATAAGGCGGCAAAATGAGCATGTCCTTTTTGACCAGCGAACTGAGGTGCTTTATATAGGTCGTCTTGCCCGTTCCGGGCTCGCCGTGCAGCAAAATCAGCCCTTTGCTTTTGGGTTTTCCCAATAAGTCTACCAACCGTTCGTGTACAGCAGGAAAATCGTCATTGTAGTGAAGTGAGAGGTCAATTTCGGGAGGCATAATTTCAACACGCTCCGTATGCAATCCCCCCAGCCCGCTTTGAATTAAGTATATATGCGTCTGATTGTCTTCATGAATATATTTATGTTCCTGAAAACCCTCCATTAGCGTTTTTGCTGACTCCTCATCGCGGTAATAGCCATAGAGCCGAAAGAAGCGATCGCCCACAAACTCGGCTTTTAGAATCATGCCATCTTCATGCTGATAAATTCGCTCGATAACATGCCAGCCTTCATCATTTACGCGAGCCGAATTATTAATAACGACAAATCCCCGACTATCTAATAATTGCTGTGCAGAGGGCTTAAAATCGTCGTTAAAATGAAGATAATTCGGATAGCTGCCGAAGGTCTGCACATAATGAGGTGCCAGTGGAAACTCTCGGTCGAGATCACTGGGAATATGTAGATTCTGAATAATGGCTTGGCTGGGCATATGACTGTTGGCCGACAGATTACGCAACAGACCAGCCTCGGAAATCTCGTCGTATGATTTCAAATGGGGTTGAGTTACGTTCCTTCGGGTACTAAGTTATCAATTTTTTCTGATGCGTGTTCGAGAAGACGTTTAGCCTAATTGTGTCAGTAGGCAAATTTCAATCCATTGGGCGAAAAGCGCAGCATAATCTCATGAACGCTCTTTTGGTCATACTGCATGGCATTGGGACTTTCGGGCGTTTGTGAGTTGAATATATAACCCAGCCGGATTGCTTTCGTCAGTTGATATTCGATAAACGCCTGCAAATAATTGGTTTGAATCTGACCAGGGCTATTTTGACGGTATGACAACCCCAAACCAACCTCTTCGTTGAACCATGCCCGCAGGTTTATATCAACACCCAATGGACGATCCGCGATTTTAGAAACCAACACAGACGGAATCAGTACGGTGGACTCGCCTACTTCAATAGGTACGCCCGCCTGAAACATAATTGGCCGAACGCTTTTATATAAATATCGGCCCGTTATATCCGTTACCTGACCACCCAGCTCGGGCGCGGAGACGCCGGCAAAAAAGCGGTCTGATTGATAATAAACTCCTACCCCCAGGCTGGCGACTGCCTTATTAATGCTGGCCGCAGTCGTGACATCAAAAATGGGAAGGATGCTAACACCTCCCTGAAAACCAAAAGATAGCTTAGCCAATGCCGGCAAATTGATCCGATACGCCACGCTGCCATATACGCCCGTAGTCGCAAAAAGGCCCATCCGGTCATTCAGGGCCTGAAATCCCAGGCCAATCCGCCCATTCGCAATGGCACCATCGGCAGACACACTCTGGGTTACAGGTGCATACCGCACACTAATCCATTTTCGTCGAAGAAAGGCCGATAACTGAAAGGACTCCCGACTACCCGCATATGCTGGATTGATGCTCAATGGGTTGAGCAGGTACTGGGAATAAAGCACTTCTTTCTGGGCCTGAGCGGCCTGGGTCGTCAACAAAACCAAACTGCCAGCCAGCAATAAACTAAATGAGTAAATAAAACGCATACGAACAGTAAATGAGAAACCAATTTGCAAGAGTTCAGGCTAAAAACCTAAAACGCCAAACATCCTATTTAGGTACAGGATATTTGGCGTTAAAAGACTTATTGAAACGATACACCTCAACCGGGCAATAAAGCGTTGAAAAGGCTATGTTGCGTTAGTCTAGTTTTAGAATTTTAATTTCTGTCCGACGATTTTGCTGATGCTCATCTTCAGGGCAATTCACGCCATCTTTACATTTATTCAACAACTCACTTTCGCCATACCCCTTCGCGATCAACCGTTTCGTAGCAATACCTTTCGATTTCAGATAGGCCACTGCTGCTTTAGCCCGATTACTCGATAAGGTTTTGTTATAGATGGCCGTAGCCCGACTATCGGTATGCGACCGCATTTCAATGGTCATGGCTGGATATTTAGTTAACAAGGCTACTACTTTGTCCAATTCAACAGCGGCATCAGGACGAATGGCCGACTTATTCAAATTGTAATAGATATTGTCAATTTTAATCACATCGCCTTCCCTGAACATCGTCAGATCGCTCGAGCCTGCTCCATCCTTGGTAACACGACTGCCAAGCGTACCCATACTATCTTTCATGGCTTCGAGCGAGTAATCACAGCCGGGTTGAACCGCAAATTCGTAGCTGCCGTCAGGCCCGGTTGTCGCTTCCTGCTTGCTGCCATCGCAACCGTTCACCAGCACTACGTTTACACCGGCAATGGGTAGTTTATCTGTTTGGGTCGTTACACGGCCACGCAGAATCGATGCGGTAGATGTTCCTGAACTCGTTGGTTTGTCCAACAGGATTTCCAGTCGTGAGGGCTGGTCATCAGAAAGATCCATCGTAGAGAACCCAACTGTGTTGTCAATGTATCCTTCCCGACTGGCCATGAATTTAAAATCACTATCGACATCCAGACAAATTTTGACAAGACCTTCAGCATCGGTTTTCAGCTCTTTCTGTTTATCGTTCTTTGGATTATCCAGGGCGATAACTGTGTTGGCCAATGGTTCTCTGGACATGGCATCAACTACGCTCACAGTTAGTTCACGGCATGGATAAAGGGAGCCTTCACGTGTAAAACGATACACATCATCGTCGGCACCGCCGTGTTTACGATTACTACTAAAATAACCGGCATTCCGGTCACCATCGGTTACGATACCGAAATCATCTTTCGATGAGTTGATGGGTTCGCCCAGATTGCGCACAAATCGGACTTGCTGACCATCGGGCATAAGTTGTGCGTAGAAAATATCCAGATCACCCAACCCTGCGCGCCCATCCGACGAAAAGTAGATATTTCCCTTTTCATCGGCAAATGGAAACAGTTCATTCCCTTTGGAATTCACTTCCTTGCCAAGATTTATGGGATCACCCCATTTACCATTGGTCCACTTGGATACATAGATATCTGTGCCACCAAACCCACCCGGCCGGTCAGACGCGAAGTACAGCAATTGATCTGGTTCGCCGTTAGCGCCTTTCGATAAAGCCGGGTGCCCGGTAGAGTATTCATCGCTGTTGAATGGCAACTCCTCCGCTTTGCTCCAGGTTCCATTTGTTTGGGTAGCGGTAAACAGCTTGAGTTTATTTACGCCATCGGTACTTTGACGGTATTGACCTTCATTAAAATTATTACGCGTAAAAATAACCCGCGACCCATCTTTTGTGAAAGTGGCCGGACCTTCGTGGTACTTGGTATTCAACGTCCGGCTAAATCGGTCCGATTCGCTAATAGGCTGATCTTCGTACCCTTTACTAATGTTATTTCCTCCGTAGAAACCAACCGTGCGTGTATCGTTGGCGGTTGGCGCGGTGTAATCATCACTGCCGAGTGGCCGAATCAACCGCGTTTGAACTGGTTTTTTCGATGATTTGCTGCCTCCCAAACTGAAAGCCTTCGATGACTTCACCGTTTTTAAATCCGGCAGGTAATACAAATCCAGGAAAGGCGTATTGTTCCATTTAAACACACGCTTAATGCCGTTACCTCCATTGCTGGCCGATACAAACACGAGCCCGTCTTTATACAGCATCGGACTAAACTCAGCGCGTTTGGTATTCATGCTCAAAAATTCAACCTTATAGCTACCTGCGTTTCGAGTGAGTGCACTGGCATCGCTATAAAGTTTCGAAAAGGACGGACTACGTTTATCGCTCGACTGTACGCTGCCGAATTTCTCGTAAGCCTCCTGGGCTTCGCGGTACTTGCCGTTACTGGCCAGCGTCTGTGCATAAAATAAATAGCATTTATTATAATCGGCGGGGAGAGTGCCGCTGTTAATGAGGTCGCGGTAAACACGCTCGGCATTGGGCATATCGCGTGTTTGCTGATAGCTGTATCCTAGCTTGGCCTGCGCATCCCGGCGTTCCTTTTCTGCCAGATTTTTAGGATTTGACAGGGCCTGCTCATACAATTCAATAGCCCTTGAATAGGCCAGTTGATCAAATTGATTATCGGCTTTTTTCGTGATCGACTGCGCCAGTACTAAACTGACTGTCAGCCAGACGAGCGCAAGAGTTGAGAAAAAACGTATCATATACTAGTAAAGTTGGGAAGCCTCATAAAAGGAAAAAGGTACATTCTCCTATACTGAGAGAACATACCTTTTTCAATAAGCAAATACTGAGCCGAAAATTAAAAAAGCAGATGGGAAATAGTGGAGCGGGTAAATAGTAAAATAGTGAAGCGGTGAAATGGTAAAGTGGTGAAATAGTGAAGATGGCTTTTGCCTTATTTCACCATTTCACCACTTTACTATTTCACCGCTTCCTGCTTAAAAATAACGCGGGGTCAGGATACGGTTCTTCCCAAAACCAAGTTCGTACCGGATCATGATCTCGTGCGAGCTTGGTGCTACGCTTTGCAGATTGCTCATGGTACGATCATAGGCATAGCCAAACCGGAACTGGTCTGTCAATTGCACTTCGAGCATGCCAACAACAGCATCGGTCGTGTACTTCGTCCAGCTTGAAAATTGATTCCGGCGAATCGACGCACCGATGGCGATCCGGTCGGCAAACCAGAAGTTGATGTTTCCATCAAATCCTAGCGGAGCCCCTTCGGCATATTTTACCAGAAAGGATGGCTTCATTTTGACAACCGGGCTAATACCCACCACAAAACCAGCCGCTAAATAAGCCTGGCGAGCCTGTACGGAACGATAGTCGCCCACGTTGTACTCACTTAACTTGTTCTTGATCAGGCGAGGTACGGATATGCTCAGGTATGACTTGTCGTTGCTCAGGTAAATGCCGGTGCCGAAATTCGGTAGCATTTTCGAAATATTACTGGCAAAGGCGGGGTCAATCTGGTTATCGGGTGATGTTTTCACCTCACTTAGATTAGCCTGATAGCTCGATGCACCTCCCTGTAAGCCCAGTGCCAGCGTACTTTTTGCGCCCACTTTAATGCGGAAGGCATACGAAGCAAAGGCACCTGTTTCCTGAATTACACCAACCTTATCGCCGTAGAGTTGTATACCAACGCCAATACGCTCATTGTTGAGGGGCATATCGGCCGTAAACGTTGCCGTTTGCGGAGCGCCGGGCAGGCCGGTCCACTGGTTCCGATAAAGAGCCGACATGCTTAGCACATCCCGACTGCCAGCATAGGCCGGATTAAGGGCCATCATGTTGAACATGTACTGCGAGAACATCTTGTCCTGCTGCGCCCGGACCTGGCTGCTACCGATCCCGAGGACCAGTAGCAGCACGACTGCCGAATGTTTAATTGAAAACTTGTTTGACATCGGTATTAGCGGTTAATCGTCATGTATCGTACAAACTTGCGTCCGTCGCTGGTATTAATCACGTAGTAGTACGTTCCATCAGGCACGCCATTCGCATCAGAGCTAATCGCGATTCCTGTGTTTGGCTTCCCATCCCAATCGTTCTGATAATCGTCGTTTTTATAGACGATGTGTCCCCAACGGTTGTAAACTTCCAAACTAACGGTCAATCCTGCAACTCCGCGAATCACGAACAGGTCATTGACACCATCACCGTTTGGCGAGAAGCCCTCTGGAATGAACATCGACTGAAGTGTATGCGGCAGATTCAGCGGAGTCGATTCACGTTCGTTCGAATCAGTTGGGTTGTTGTTACCATTCAAGTCGGGGTTCAGGCCGCTCGTTGATACATCACTCACCGTAGCCGACGTGGATTTCGCAGTGGCATAAGCCGAGTTCAGGAAGGTCATTGTGCTGCCATCTGTAGCGACATTCACAACCATCTGAAGCGTATCGACTTTACCAGCGGCCAGTACACTGATGCTGTCGCCAAGAATCAGAACCGGGTCGGAACCACCGTTGAAGTTCGGATTCAGTTTCAGCGCACTACCTGTAGACGTTACGTAAGGTGCTTTGGCGATGCTAAAGGTCGCGCCAGTCTGGCTGTTAAAGACCTTCGACAGGCTGTCGCTCACACTCACATAGTTCAACTTCTCAGAACCGTAGTTTTTCACCACAATCTGATAGGTAACATCGAAGCTACCATCAGGCTTCCGAAGTGTATCCCGGACCGACATAGCCAGACCGATGTACGATGAGGTCGAGAGCGCGTTCAAAGCGATCGGTGTTGGTTTGCTGTTATTGCGTGGGTCAAGGTCATTGTCCGGGTCATTGTTGATACCAGCCGTCGACATATCCGTTACAACTTCGTTCGTTGGCGTTAAGGCTGTTGCGTCGGCAACGTTATAGAACGTCAGCGAATCAGCATTCTTAACATTTACACGAACCGTGAAGCTAAGATTGCTCTTGGCTCCCACTGCCAGCGTACTCGACGAATCGACCAGCATATTTGTTACCAACCCCTGACCTGTGTAGGCTGGGTTGACCGACACCGTTCCTGTGCTCGTTACCGAAATCTGGTTGCTCACAATCAGGGCACCATGACCGAAGGCTTCAGACAGGTTATCAACAACCTGTACTTTCTTCAGCGGCACGCTACCCATGTTGCTCAGCGTAATGGTGTAAGGGATGTCATAGACACCTTCTTCAACCAGCCTTGGTACGCCAACGAATTTCGAGACACCTAACAAGCCTTTCGGCAGGTCGAAACGAACCGTTGTCGATGCAGATCCGGCTGGTGCCGGATCTAGGCCGTTGTTCGAGATATCTTTAACGATCTGGCTCGAATCAGGCGAACATCCAACCACACTGGCACTTGAGTAGAACGGACCGTTATTACCATTCGTTTTGACGTTCACCGTGAACAGTACCGTATCCTGAGCACCAACAGCCAGGTAGCTGTATGGATTCAGAACGGTTGGGGTGGTGTTGCCATTAAAACCGGCATTCGCGATCAGCGTGCTGCCTGAACTTACAACCGGACTGCCAACAACGCTGTAAGACGTTGGTGACGCGAAGGTCCGAATCAGGCTGTCGGTCAGAACGATTCCTTTCAGTTCAACATCACCGAAGTTCTTGATCGTCGCTTTGTAAGTGATGTTATACGAACTGTCTGGCTGTGCCGCAATATTAACAACCGCCAGTGCCAGACCAATGCTCGCACCCTGAGGCTGATTCGGGCTTAGCGTGAAGCTGGCGAAGCCCGTGTTATTAGTTGGGTTTCTGTCGTTGTCAGGGTCAGAATCACCACCACTTGTCGATAGATCAGTTACTGTTGTCAGGCTATTTATAGCCGATGCAGCAGCAATGTTCCTGAACGACTTGGTCGTATCGCCAACCGCCCGCTTCACCGTCACATTCAGTACAAAGGTTTGTGACGCCCCTGGCAGAATGTAACTGGTCGAATCAAGCAACTGCGTAGTAGCACCCATACCGGTGAATGTCGGATCAGCTTTCAGCGAAGAACCCGAAGCAACCATCACGTTGGCCGACTGTACACTGTTTGGTGCAAAGGCGTAAGCCAGATCATCACCCACCTTAACATGGCGCAGGGTATCGTCGCCAAAGTTCGTAGCTACGAAGCTATACGATACCTTGATAAGCGAGTCGCCAACAGTTGTTGGTTTGCCAAGTACTGCTTTTGCCAGACCGATCAAGCTAGCCTTGTGCGACGACGTGTCTTTTACGGTCACGCTGGCGGTGTTGTTTGCCAGGTTGGTGTCTTTATTGTCGAGATAGGTAATCTCGGCTTTGTTCACCACTTCCTGACCTTTCACCGTAACGCGGGCAGCAAATACCAATTGTGCAGATTCACCTGATTTCAGGCTATCGATCCGTTTCGTGATCGCTCCGTTCGACACCTTGTAATTTGGTGACGAGACAGGGAGTAACTCCAGACCTTTCGGCAGGATATCACGAACATCGATGTTGCGGGCCGTATGCGGACCTGCGTTGCTCACCGTAATGGTATAAGTAACAGGAGCCCCATTTTTAACAAATGCGTTGCTCACTGTTTTCGCAATGCTCACATCGGCATTCAGTGTATCGGCCGCACAGTTGAAGACTTTAACAACCACTTTAGCCGGTGCGCTCACACAACCCGATGCGCTTTTCTCAACGATCCAGTAGGTGCCTTCACAAACCGAATCAGGACGCATCACAATGTTTGATGTGTTGCATTCACATATCCGGTAGATGTATGAGCTACCCGGTGTCGTTGATGCCAACGCTTTCGTTAGGTCAACAATCTTGGCAGGGCACGTGTTGCGCAGGTTAGACACAAGGGGTGTCAGAACTGGCTCCGCAACATTTACTGTCACACCTTCCGATTTAACTGAGCTACAGCCCGTCGCGTCGAACAGCTGAACAGTATATACACCACTTGTCTTCACGACAATACTCTGTGTAGTTGCGTTGTTGCTCCATTTGTACCCCGCAGCACCAGCTGGTGCTTTCAGGGTTACAGAATCGCCGTAGCAGAGTTTTGTTGCCCCTACTACCGTTATGACAGGTACGGACTTGATACCGTTAATTGTCAGCAACATAGCGTCAGTGGCAATCGCGCAGGCTGCATTGTTTGTACTTACAGACAGGGTCAGGGTTACTTTACCCGACAGGATGTCTTCGTTACTAGCGGTGTAGACTGCATTCAGCGCATACGAGTTATCGAACGATCCATTACCACTGGTGGTCCAGTGGGCGGTTTTACCTGCACCACCCATGGAACCAGCCAATTGGTATGCCTTATCTACGCAAACGCTGGCATCTATGCCTGCGTTTGCCGTAGCTGGATTCTGTGTATCGCAAGGCGTTGGTTCAACACAGGTGTTAATCTGCACATGAATCGCAACCGGTAAGCTTACACAGCCATTCGTCGTTTTCTCAACAACGTAGTACGTTCCCGTACCAACAGCTGCCGGGGTAGCCACTTTGCTGCTCAGTGAAGCATCTGTGTAGTATTCTAACACACCACCTGTTGTTGATACGCTACTGGTTACTGCTGTAGCCAGATCAACCGTTTTGAACGGACATGCATTCGTTTTATCAACCACGATTGGTTGCGCCACTTTTGGCAGCACCGTTACAGCGAGTGCGTTCGATACAACGCTCTTGCACTGGTTCGAGTTGCAGCACTGTGCCGTGAAGGTAGCCGAGCTTGCCAGCGTTACCGTGATAGACGAGCCAACCTGATTATTTGACCAGGTTACATAGCTACTTGCCGAGCAACCGGTAGCAACCAGCGTTACAGGTGTACCGTAGCAAATCGATGTGTTAGCTGTTGAGCCAGCAATCGAGATCGTTGGAGCAACCGGTGCACCTACTTTGATCGTCGTGTATGCCGACCAGTCGCCAGTGCATTCGCCAACTTTACATTTCACGCGGTAGCTTACATCCGATGTTGGCGTGATGGTCAGCGTGCTGCCAACTGTTTTATCGTCCGACCAGATGTATGTACCACCTGCGCAACCCGTAGCCGTTAGCGACACGGTTTCACTTACACAAACGGTTGGCACGTTGCTCACGATAATCGGGATAGCTGGCGTACCTAAGGTTATGTTTACGAGACTCGATTGCGAACTTGTGCAACCATCAACTGTGCAGACAGCGGTCAGTACCTGATTGCTATAGACAGCTTTTGAGTAAACTGCGCCTTCTGTGCCATCCGACCAGCTTACTTTACCACTTTCACAACCGATAGCAGTAAGTGATGCTACACTACCACTACAAACGGTGAGCGATGAAGCCGATAGGGTTGGCGGTGCAACTACACTCACCTTCACCTTGGCGCCTGTCACATCCAGAGCAGCACACTTGCTACCAATCAGTTGAAGCACATCGCTGGCCTTGGTAATACCTAATTTCACAACTGACAGATCAATGTAGTTCTGATCAGCTGCGTTGGCATTGTACACCAGCGTATGGATTGTATAGTCTGCAGCATCTGATGATACGGTGAATTGTGGCGTTGCACTGGTTTGCTGAACAACTTTGTCAGCACCTTTCGTCAACACATACAGAACCGAATAGCCTGCTGGCTGTATCATTCCACCATTCGGGGTAGCAGCAATCGTTACCGTCGTGCTCGTACCACCACAAACAGTACCATTCGCGGCTACCAGTGTGCCGGCCTTAGCCACACAAGAGGTACTCTGATTGATGGTAATTGTTACGGATGGATCGCTCAGACAGACACGGTACTTACATTGAGCGTAGTAGGTCTGCGTGCCATTTGGCTGCACAACGATTACGGCACCTTTGTTATTCCCGTTGATGTCGTTCGCCGACCAGATCACATCGCCATTGCAACCCGAAGCTGTCAATGTTACACTACTGCCTGGATTAACTGCCGTGGCCGATGCAGTAACGGTCGGTATGGCAACCGGTGTCACAGTGATTGTATATGACTTAGAGGTTGCGCTCGTACATGTTCCGTCAGAACAGAACACGGTATAGGCCGTCGTTACCGTTGGAGCAACAACGATGCTGCCTGTTGTAGCCGTGGTGCTGCTCCAGTGTGGAGTACCCAGGCAATCCTTAACAGTCAGCGTTACAGTTTCGCCAGGACAGATCTTATCTGTGCTACAGGTTACAGTTGGTGTCGGAATCGGCGTTATCTTGATATTGATAATGTTCGATTTACCAGTACCACACTGAGTACCAATCTGGCAAAGAGCGTAGAATTCATGGTTGGTTGACGTTGCCGTTACCGAAACCACAGACCCTGTCTGACCATCAGACCACTTCACACTACCACCCTCACAGCCGGTAGCGGTCAGCGATACAAGACCACCGTCGCAAGCCGCTGAGGTAGATGCTGTAACGACTGGAGCTGGGGATGCTGAGGTATTAACCGTTACACGAACCTTGTTAGAGGCTTCGCTTTCACACGTACCCTGCTTACAGGTCGCGTAGTATTCAGTAGTTGCCGTTGGGTAGATGTCAATGCTGGCACCCACTTTATCAACACCATGCCACTGAACTGTACCGGCACAACCTTTTGCGGTAAGCGTTACTTTTTCTCCGCTACAGATGAGCGTTTTACTAACCGAAATAATCGGAGCCGTTGGTGTTACCACCGTGATAGCTACGGTTTTCGATGGTGCGCTCAGGCAAGTGCGGAATTGGCACTGGGCAAAGTAGCTGATGTTGGCCGTTGGATACACGGTGATGCTCGGACCCGTTTGGTCTTTCACATTCCATATAACGGTTCCATTACAACCTGTTGCCGTTAAGACAACCGCGCCTTTCGCACACACACTATCAGCACTGGCAGTTACGGTCGGAACAACCGGTGCCACGATATTGATGGTGTATACAGAAGACGACTTGCTTACGCAGGCACCATTCTTACAATACACCGAGTACGTATTGTTGCCGACAGTTGGCGTTACAACAATGCTGCTGGTGGTTGCTGTCGTGCTGTTCCAGACCGGCGTACCCAGACAGTTTTCAACCGTTAGTGTGATGGTTTCACCAGGACAAACGACAGTTGAGCTGCATACGATAGATGGTGTTGGAATATCCGAAGACATTTCAATCGTTTTCGTAGCCGGGGTGCTCAGGCAAGTACCCATCCGGCACTGAGCCGTGTAGGTTGTTTTGCCTGTTGGCATAACCACAATCGACAAACCTGTTTGAGCCTTGTCAGACCACTCAATTGTACCACCAGCGCATCCAGATGCGGTGAGTATTACAGATGAACCTGGGCAAACGTTGTCTGCGCTGGCGGTGATTGTCGGCATTTGTGGCTCAAGTATCGTTACCTTGATTTTGTTCGAGGCATCGCTGATACACTTACCAACCACGCAACTTGCGCTGTATGTTGTTGTTGCGCCCGGCGTTACCGAGATTGATACACCTGTCTGTCCATCAGACCATTTCACGATACCATCCGTACATCCTCTTGCCGTCAGGGTCGTAGTTCCACCTTTGCAAATTTCAGTAATTGAGCAAAGGATAGTTGGCGGCAGAACAGCACATGGGCTAACGATAACGGGTATAGTAACCGATGATGTATCGTTTTTCGTCTTAGTCGGATCATTGTCCGGGCTACGCACAATCGCGGTATTCTTGACTGAACCTGTGCCAATGATGGTGGCTTCAACCAGAAGATTCCGGTCAGAACCGGCACTCATCAAACCAATGGTCCAAATACCCGTTGCAGGATTGTACTGACCAGCTGGTGTCGAGCTAACATACGTCAGAGTTGCTGGTAGCATATCATCTACTTTCACACTGTTGGCCGTTATCGGTCCGTTGTTCGACACCGTAATAGAATAGGTGATTTTTTGACCTACACTATACGTACCGGGTGTAATGACCTGTTTCACTACAGCCAGATCAGCCGAACATTTACCAACTGTGAGTGTAATCGACGAGCGATCACTAACGCAACCCGTTTCCTTGAAGGCTTCGGCATAGTAAACAACAGAACCGGTTTTTGTTGGGGTTACCACCAGTTTACTACCACTCTGAGTTGTACCAATCAGTTTACCATCCTGGTCATACCAGTTGATTTTGCTTCCTGGTGCAAAGCCTACCAGTTTCGTACTGCTGCCCTGACAAACCAATGTATCGTCGCAGGCAACATTTACTGGCGTTTCTGGCCGCTTGTTGATCTGGGCAATCAGCGAGCTTGTAGCTGACTGGCAAACTCCGGCAGGTCCGTCCGGATCGTTAGTCGTTGCCGTTAACATAACATTGCCCGTCGCGATATCGGCTACCGATGGGGTATAGTTCGATGTCAGGCTGGCAGGATTGCTAAATGTACCCGTACCATTTGTTGCCCAGACTACGCTTGTGGCCGAACCCGAAAGAACCGCTTTCACTGGGATAACATCCCCGGAACAAACAGCTACACCCGGTCCAACATTCACACCCGCTACATTCTGACAATTACAATCAACAATTTCAACCGTTAATACAGTTGGGTTGCTGTAGCAGTTACCCGATTTAGCGAACAGGTAGAATTTACCACCGCCAACCGCAGTCAGGTTGGTTACGCGAGTAGCTACAGAACGATCCATGCTCGTATACCATTCGTACGCCAAACCAGTGTTGTGATTTTCGATCTGAATCTTGGTAAGATCCACTGTTGAAGCAGGACAGGTATTTTTGATATTACCCAGGCAAATTGGTGTCGGAACAGTCGTAACCGATACAACTACCGGCTTGCGAGCGCTTACGCAACTGCCATCCTGCGTGACAGCTTCAGCGTAATACACCGTTGTCGTCGTCGGGCTTACCGTCAATGATTGCCTGGATATACTTAGCGTATCAAATGCCGTTCCATCATATGGTGTCAGATACCAGCGTACGTATGAAGCCGTTGTCCATGCGGTCAATGTGGCCTTATCACCGTTACAAATGCTCATATCATTCGACACAACCAAGCTGAAGTTGGTTGGGCATGTTGGGAAGAAACCCGCATCCAGATTTGGATTGTTCTCTCCTGGCGCCAACGTCACCGAACGAGTCTGGCCCGTGATCGGATTGACATCACTGTCTTTGGTATCATTGCCACCCTGTTGGGCCAACGTTGCCGTGTAGCCAGTTGGAGTTGTAAAGCTCACCGAGTAGGGAACACCCGGGGTCAGACCCGTGAAGGAGTAGATACCCGAGGCATTGGTGGTGGTCGAAGCGACCACGGTGCCATTGCTGACCAGCGTCACAACCACACCCGCAATACCCGGCTCACCCGGCTCCTGGATACCATCCTTGTTGGTGTCCACGAAGACAAAGTCCCCTAAGCTCGCGCCCGGAATGTAGAAACCAGCGTCCAGCGTGGAGTTGAACTCCCCGTTGGCCAGCGTCACCGACTGGGTCCTGCCCGTGATCAGATCCGCATCACTGTCTTTGGTGTCATCCGCACCGACGTTCTGCAACGTAGCGGTGAAGCCCGAGGGAGCCGTGAAGCCCACCACGTAGTTGTTGCTGCTGCCCGGCGTCAGGCCCGTGAAGCTGTAGAAGCCACTGGCGTTGGTCAGGGTTGTCAGCGACACGACGTTATTGACATATAAGGTCGCCACCACACCGGCAATACCGGCTTCGCCCGCATCCTGAATGCCGTTCTTGTTGGTATCGTAGAAGACGTAATCACCCAAACCAGCTGTTGGCAGGTAGAAGCCAGCGTCCAGATTTGGATTGTTCTCCCCCGGTGCCAGCGTCACCGACCGGGTTTTGCCCGTGATCGGATCCGCATCACTGTCTTTACCATCGTTGCCCCCGATCAGCGCCGAGGTCGACACGTAACCGGTTGGAGTCGCGAAGCTTACCGAGTAGGGAACACCCGGGGTCAGACCCGTGAAGGAGTAAATGCCAGACGCATTCGTAGTAGTCGAAGCAATCGGGGTATTGGCGCCGTTCAGTAAGACCACAACCACACCCGCAATGCCCGGCTCACCCGGCTCCTGAACTCCATTCTTGTTGGTGTCCACGAAGACGAAGTCTCCCAATGAAGCACCCGGAATGTAGAAACCAGCGTCCAGCGTCGGATTGAACTCCCCGTTGGCCAGCGTCACTGACTGGGTCTTGCCCGTGATCAGATCCGCATCCGAATCTTTCGTATCGTCCGACCCCGCGTTCTGCAGCGTAGCGGTGTAGCCCGAGGAAGCCGTGAAGCCCACCACATAGTTGTTGCTGCTGCCCGGCGTCAGGCCCGTGAAGCTGTAGAAGCCACTGGCGTTGGTCAGGGTTGTCAGCGATACGACGTTATTGACATACAAGGTCGCCACCACACCGGCAATACCGGCTTCGCCCGCATCCTGAATGCCGTTCTTGTTGGTATCGTAGAAGACGTAATCACCCAAACCAGCTGTTGGCAGGTAGAAGCCAGCGTCCAGATTTGGATTGTTCTCTCCCGGTGCCAGCGTCACCGAACGAGTCTGGCCCGTGATCGGATCCGCATCACTGTCTTTACCATCGTTGCCCCCGATCAGCGCCGAGGTCGACACGTAACCGGTTGGAGTTGTAAAGCTCACCGAGTAGGGAACACCCGGGGTCAGACCCGTGAAGGAGTAAATGCCAGACGCATTGGTGGTGGTCGAAGCGACCACGGTGCCATTGCTGACCAGCGTCACAACCACACCCGCAATGCCCGGCTCACCCGGCTCCTGAACTCCATTCTTGTTGGTGTCCACGAAGACGAAGTCTCCCAATGAAGCACCCGGAATGTAGAAACCAGCGTCCAGCGTCGGATTGAACTCCCCGTTGGCCAGCGTCACTGACTGGGTCCTGCCCGTGATCAGATCCGCATCCGAATCTTTCGTATCGTCCGACCCCGCGTTCTGCAGCGTAGCGGTGAAGCCCGAGGGAGCCGTGAAGCCCACCACATAGTTGTTGCTGCTGCCCGGCGTCAGGCCCGTGAAGCTGTAGAAGCCACTGGCGTTGGTCAGGGTTGTCAGCGATGCGACGTTATTGACATATAAGGTCGCCACTACACCGGCAATACCGGCTTCGCCCGCATCCTGAATGCCGTTCTTGTTGGTATCGTAGAAGACGTAATCACCCAGGCCAGCCGTTGGCAGGTAGAAACCAGCATCAACCGTAGGATTGTTGCGGGCCGTACTGGAAGTAGGCTGACTGGTGTCTATAGTATATACACCTGTAAACCCATTCACACCAGCATCACTGTCTAAGTCATCTTTGACACCTCCTGCATTGGCAGTGGTCGATTGATAACCTGATGGCGAAATAAACTGAACTACATATTTACCATCCGTTAAACTATCAAACAGGTATTTACCGCCACCAGAGGTAACGGTCGAGTCTAACTTAGTTGTACCAGTCTCATCGTATAAATAAACTTTTACGCCATTGATTCCTGGCTCGCCTGTAGTTTGAGCCCCATCTTTATTGCTATCAATAAATACGTAATCACCTAAACTACCATAAGGTCCCTGAATGACCTGAATGTCGCAGCAGTTCGTTGCCGGACAACCCGTACGATATGTTACAAACCGATAAACACCCGGACTTTTAATGGTCAGGGAAAAATCGCTATTGACTTCGGCTAGCGATGTTGACACAGCCGTAGTAGAAATTGCTACATCGTTCCGATACCAAACAATCTGGTCGTAGCCAGATGGAATTGTTACCGTATATTCATCACCTGCATACCAAAGAATAGGAACTGAGAAACAGACGGCATCATAGTCGTCTTCTGTTAAACTCTGATTGTTAGGTATAGAATTAGAATCTGTTTGATCGGCCGAGGCAACTTCTGCCGTATTGAACCAGACACCCCGTTCATTAACGGTCGCTTTTGACACCAGCACCACCGAATCACCTGGGGCAATAGAGGCAATCCTCCAGACACCCGACGAATATGACCCGGTTCCCCGCACCACACTAGCCGACGCAGGTACGTATGTTACTCCTCCAGCCGGCAGTTCATCTTTTATGGTTACGTTCGTAGCCGTAGTTGAACCGGGTGCATTGGCGACAACAACCGTGTAGGTAACGATATCGCCAATAACCGGAGACTGGTTATTGATCGTTTTGTGAAGGCGCAGGTTTACTGTTGTGGGTACCTGGGCTTGGGCGGGCGAAACAGCCAGCAAAATCAGAAATAAGGTCAACAGGGTGTAGGCACCCTTTACCATAGGTATGGTTGTGCTATGAGCATAATCGACAAACGAGGATAGCCGCTTTAGAAAGCGGCTGAATCCCGGTGGTTTTGTTCTCACTGGCACGGACCCTCCACCAGTGTCTGCCACCACTTGGCGAGAATCTTTGTGAAGCGGTTTTGTTAGTATAATTTGCTCATTCATTGTCTGTTGTGCAAAATAATTAGAGGCACTTTGAAAACTTCGGTTTCGAAAACCGGGTGGGCTCGGTTCGGGTATATCAGGTGGCTCTCCATCAAGCCTGACAAATGCTTCAAGCTTACTTTGCACACTAATGGATGACGCTATAGTAATTATTGCCGACGAGTGGACCGTCTGCGAATACATAGATTTTTGAACTGGCAGTAGCCGCCCATGAATCAGTTCCAGTAGGAAGTTAATTAACCGTCCGGCAAAGACACCTACCTGGCCTTGTTGACTACTCGAATAGCGATAGCCTGGCGTAGATTTACCAGTAGCTATGAGCCGGGAAGGATTCATGTATGGTGTAGATATTTCTTCCATCTGCAACTTAATTTGGGACTGTTTTCTGTTTGCGAAATGGAACCTCTGGATTCATTAATACCTCAGACAAGTACACCCTAAGTAGGTCACTGTTCTACAGTACACAATTCAGAAGCTCTTATGCTCCCATAGGATTCAACTAAAACTATGCCAAACCGTACTATTAAGTATCTGCTGCTTACTAATAACCAATAATAGTCTCTTTTTTAAGGCGTTACGGAGAAGACTCCCTGCGTTATTGTGATCATCATCCCAATTGATATAGCCAAGAAGTACAATGAAGAGTCAATAAGTATAGCACTAACCGGTTAGCGAAAACTATGCCAACTGTATAATACTTGCCTTTATTTTGGTTACTTACTTGAATTATGGCCTTTTAGAAGCGATTGAAGTAGCCTTAAATCAGACCTCATTTTCAGAATAAGAGAACAAGAATATTGCTGAAAGGATCATGAACAACTTACTCCTCAGGTTAAAGGAAAAGCAAATTTATACTAAATAAATCACTTGGATTACTAAAGATTATACTCTACCAAAATCTGGATATACTTAGCTCAAAAAAAATAGCCACTCCAATGGAGTGGCTATTTTTTTTGAGCTGTTAAAATTTAAAAATCGTACCCTATGGTCAAATATGGAATAGGCTTACCAACCGTACGATCTTCAAGGCCCCAGGCGTAATCAAATTTGATAAAATAACCAAAAATCATTGTCCTTACACCTGCACCATACCCAATCAAGAATGGGTTTTTAAAGTTGGTAACGGTGGCTCTAAACGGAATACTTCCTCCACCAACAATTTCTGTATTCAAGCTGTTCTGCTGACTAAAGGGTCCACTACCGGTCCAGGCAGTACCAATATCGGTGAAGGCAACCAGCTGCAGATTACGCAAAAAGTTAGACGTTATATTGCCTCTATATAAATAGCGAACTAAAGGCAAACGGAGCTCAGCATTAAACAGCATATAGCTATTGCCCGTTAGCTTCCCCTGATTGAAGCCCCGCAACGGGGCGGCAAAATCAAGAAAGAAAACGTCACGATAATCATAGGGAATCTCATTCTGCGTCATATTTGGAATGAGCAGTGGATTAGAAGCAATGGGTTCCTTTTGACCACCAATCCAGTTTTCCATACCACCTAACGTACTTTTCTTGGGTGCTGCTCCCCCTGACTGGCTAAACGCAAAACGGGTCGCCAGAATCAGGTCGCGATGAATACGTTGATAATGGCGTAAATCGAGTGACAATCGGCGGAATCCTTCTTTCGATGACCGCAACCCGGCATACTCCTCATACCTGAGTTTCGCTTTTGTGCCAACGGTCATATTCATTCCGTTCACCTTAGTATTGTCAAAAACAAACTCTCCACGCAAACCGGCGTAATCAGAAACGCGGTCTGGCTCAGCGAAAGAGGATAAATCAATCAGTCTTGTAATGGCATAAAAAGGCGAGACTGTAAAACGGCTATTGACCGATATTGGATACGAAGCCGACACAGCAACCCGATTGTAGCGGTATTTTTGAAGGATACCCGCCCCGTCAACAAACAAAGTCTGGCGATCCACGCGGGCGCCGTAATCAATCCGATGTGTTAGATTCGTATACTCGGCAAACAGATCGCTGTTACGTAATGTATTGGTCAGGCTAAGAAATCCACCTGCCCGGAGTACATGGTTTTCGAGTAGATCGGTTAGCGTAACCTCCTGTGCATAGCCAAACCCTTTGATTGGATCAACCCGCCAGTTAGAGGGTGCTTCATTAATACCAAACGTAGCCTTATAATCAAATGGGCCGCGAATTGTGATATTCTCCCGACGTCGATTACGAGGCAATGTCGTTGTCAAACCGGGCGAAACACCCGCCACTGAACGACGCTGACGACTTTCAGCGGCCTTTACCACATCAGGGTCAAACTGATAATTATCCGTATCCACTTCTCCCGGCTCCAGAACAAGTCCTTTTGCCGGAGCAGGCTGCGCAGTAGCCGTACGTATAGCAGCAGAGTCGACAGGGGTACGATTTACCTGTGCGGCTGTATCGGCTTTTGGCGCATTTGCCCGTGTAGCACTCGGCGCATTTAAGCGGCTTGCCGCAATACTTCGTTGCGTAGGTGGCGCATTAACCGTTTGTGTAAGAGTCAATTGCGACCGGAAACCGATATATTCATCACCATTTTTCAGGCTGCTGTAAACGAATCCGCCATTGGCTGGTTTAAGGTCATACAGGCGGATACTTTCCGGGAAAGCCGTTAGCTGGCTAACTGACTTCGATTCGGTTTCGAGCCGATAAAGATTTCGAATACCATTGACATCACTGAGGAAATAAACCGTTGATTCGCTGGCTGGAATAGGCTGTGTTGCCTGTGAAAGTGAATCTGTCAGGCGAACGAGCGACAAATCGCGGGCACTGCCTTCATGCGAGAACAGACTCAGGCGGTCGCGGACGGTACGGTAAGTTCCTTTGTCGACGCCGAGAGTATCTTCTTTTCGATTGGAGCTAAACACGACCTGCCGGGCAGTACGACCAACAAAGGCTGGATATAAATCGTCATACAAATCGTTTGTCAGTTGCTGATAGGAACCCCGGTTGATACTGTATAAGAACAAATCATTTTGCCCTTTACGATCGGCACTCATAATCAGGCTCCCACCATCGTCGGAGGCATTCATCCAGACCACCTGCGATAGTCCGTTTACCTGACGCTTGAATTCCTGCTTGGGCCGTTTCTCAAAATTAGTAAACTGATACAGGTTCGTTTTTCCCAATTCGTCGGTAATAACGAGCAGGTTATTATCGCGCTGCCAGGCCAGTAAAGGCGTACTCGTTTGTGTTATTTGTCCATCGAGCCGGTAACCGCCAGATAGAACCGTAGTCTTTTTCCGAGTCGACGTATTAACGACCTCAACACTAAACTTGCCATCGCGCAGAACCGAATAGGCAATAAACTGTTTGTCGGGGCTTAATTTAAGGCTGATCAGTAAGGTCTTATCATCAGCCGAACCAACTTTCAGTTGAAAATCGTCGGTGCTGGCGCGGTACGACTGGGTTACGGTGTTAGCCATGCCAGCATAATATTCACGCCATTCGCGCAGAAACCGGCTATAGGGTACCCCTAACGTGCTCGAAATACTGCTTTGCTCATTCCGGATAATGCGGGTGAGGTTCAGAATATTCGAGACATTGTCGCGGCCGTATCGCTGAACGATGTAGTTCCAGATAGAGTGACCAACCCGCTCGGCATCGGTGCCGGATAGTAATGATGGTTTTTTGACGGGGCGATTCAGCGAAACATCACGCATATAATCGTCCAGTTCCAGACTGTTGCCCTGAGCTATGTAAGACGCAATACCGGGCATGAACCAATCTGGCAATGTCAGCAACAGCGAACTTTGAAGGGCATCTTTAAGACTACCGCCATAAAGCATATCGTACACGAACAGCATGGCGATGTCGTGGATAATTTGTTGCCGAAAACTGACCTGATCGCCGGTAAACGCCAGCTCGACGCGAGACTTCGCCAGGTTTTGTTCCCGGCTGCTCAGGCCCTGAGCTGTTAGGCCAATGTTATTCTGGGCCAGTTCTTCCGGTGAATTGAACAGAAAAATTTTGACACGGCTATAGGGTGTATACCCTAATAATTCGGTTATCCGGTCAAACTCCGACTCGGCATACTGCGCCGTCAGGTTAGCAATCTGGCTGCCATCCTGATAATAGTAAATCTCAAAGTTCGACGTTCGGATGATTTTCCATTCGAAACTGCGGTACTGAATACGATTTTTTCCAAACCGTTCCAGCGACGGATAGTTTTGTGCCGTAGCCACGCTCAATCCGCCCAGCCACAGGCCCAACATCAGTATGTATTGATTTCGCATACGGGTATAAAAAACACTAAATGAGGCATTTACAGCGCAGCATTTATGGCAAGATCATTCACCTGATTTTACCTTACTGGCCTAACTAAACACCTTAATCTGAAAACTAATCAACTGCCATGATATAACGAAATGCAACGGCTAATATTCGCTTCCGGCTCCAAATCTTCACCATCTAAAAGGTAACGGGCATATTGTTCGGCCAGATAGGGAGCCAGCGATACACCTTTTGTGCCCAGCCCGCCAAATATACCTACTGCCGGTTGTGTAGGGTGCAGCCCAATAATGGGCCGTCGGTCTTTGGTCGACGGCCGAATACCCGCCTGCTGATTCACGATCGTGTAAGGCACCTTTAAAATTCCCGCTACTTTTGCCTGTAAAAACGCACGACCATCCTCAGTTGTTTGCCAGTCCAGGTCATGCCAGCTATAGGTGGCACCAATACGAATTAAGCCATTTCGTACAGGCAGGATGAAAACGCCTTGATTAACTATGTTCTTAATAGAGTAATTGTCAACCAAAGCTGTTAGAATCTGTCCTTTCACGGGATTGTAAGGAAGCCAGTCAAATAACGGATTCTCACGCGATTGGACGCCATCACAAAATATAACTTTATTGATCTTCACGCCTTTCCACTCTACATGGGTATCACTGATGATCAGATCCTTAACCCCAACCCGCTCTTCGAAGTATTGATTTTTTCTAACAAAGTACCCTTTTATAATTCTAACGAACTCGGTAAGATCCACCCAACCCGCCTGCTTTACTTCCAGGCCACCCAACGGATTATCAATATACGGACTATAGGCCTGATCTTCAACCGATTCGGCTACATATTGATGGGTATCGGGGTCAGTCGTCAGGGCCAGATAGTCTGTTTTTTCACTCTCGGTTCTGAATGGACGGTATATATTTTTGGGATGAAAGAACGAAACGCCGAGTTGCTTCTCAATGTCGCTATAGAATTGATGCAGAAATGGGAACAGTTCATCGGCCTTCCAGGTACGAACCAATTTTCGTCCCGTTAATGGATTGACCAGGCCAGCCGCCACTACCGAAGCTGAAGGCAGCGCAGGATCATCGACCAGTAATACCGTACATCCACGCTGGTCGAGTGTCCAGGCCAGCACAGAGCCCGCTACCCCCTGCCCTACAATCAGAAAATCTACAGTCATAAAGAAATGGTGAGTGGTGAAGTAGTTAATAGTGAAGTGGATGAGTGGAGGGTACAGACTACTTACCCACTTTACTAATTAACCACTCCACTACTAACCTAGCGACTATTTTTTTTGCGGATTCGTTCGGCTAAACGGAGGTCAGCCAGTTCGATTACCCAGTCGACCTGCTCTTCAATTGTCATGAAGGATGTATCCAGCAATTCAGCGTCGGGAGCCTGTCTGAGCGGACTTTCGGTACGGGTCGTATCGATGAGATCGCGCTTTTCGATGTTCTTAATGATGTCTTCCAGATTCACCATCTCGCCTTTTGCCAGCAACTCCTGCTGCCTGCGCTGAGCGCGTGTTACAGTGTCTGCAGTCATAAATACTTTCACTTCAGCATCGGGAAACACCTTCGTGCCAATATCGCGGCCATCCATCACAACGCCCCGCTTATGACCCATTTTTTGTTGTTGCGCAACCATCGCCCAGCGAACTTCGGGAATAGCACTGACTTCGCTGACAATGTTGGAAATGTACATTTTTCGGATTTCGTCTTCAACTGTCAGGCCGTTAAGACAGGTTTCATTTTTACCCGAACGCTCATTGTGTTTGAAGGTAATGTGGATTCGATCCAGCGCAGCGACCACCTCTTTCGTATTGGAAAGAGAGACAAGTTCCTGACTAAAAAAAAGACTAACAGCCCGGTACATAGCACCCGTGTCAATATACCCATAGCCCATTTGGGCGGCTACAGCCTTGGCGGTTGTACTCTTTCCGCAACTTGAATACCCGTCAATTGCAATTACTATCTTCGGCATGTAAAATTGGCCCGCCGAAGCGGTACTCTTTTAGACAAAATAATCGCAAAGATGACGTTTTGAGACGTAAGTTTCTACCTGATTCATCCCAGCCCTTCCGCTTTGCTACTAAATCCCATATTAATAGCCATTGGCTGACGGCTTTATCTCCCGATGTTCAGCCCGAAGCATCGAAAAAATATGTTCGTCCAGGTATTGATTGTTTTTGACAGCAGCCTTTCGATGGATTGCTTCGTGTTGGTAACCGGCTGCTTCAAGAACACGCATCGACCCAACGTTGCCTTCCAATACGCAGGCAAAGATACGATTGACCTGAAAATATTGAAAAATATAGCTTGTCATTAGCGGCAACGCTTCGGTCATAACACCCCGCCCCCAGTAGCTTTCACTGAGCCAGTAGCCAATTTCGGCGTTGTAGCGATAAATATCATCTTTAACGGTAAAGCCAATGTTGCCAACCGCCTGCCCGTCGATCTCAACGGCGAAGTTGTTGGGTTGCTGATACGATTTATTCGACCGAACCCACGAATGGGCATCCCGTGGCGTGTACGGATACGGAAAAAAATCGCGGACATTGTTCCAGATGTGGCGGTTGCTGGCGTGATAAACCAACGACTCCTCATCGCCCTCACGCCAGGGGCGCAATTGGCCAATAGAAAGCGGAAACGTGATCAACGTGGTAGTCAAGGTCAATGGAAGCGATGGGTAATTACGTCAGTAACAATGTATGAATCCAAATGTTACGTCAAATTTATCCTTGTGCTTCCCCATTTCATACCAATCTAACCTGCATTCATCGGAAAATACGGGGAATGGCTTAGTAAGCATGGTAGTTTTGAGTCAACTGATTGAAGTAGTAACTTACTGACTTATTAATTACCACTCATGACCCGCGAACAACTCATCGGTACGATTGGCAGGAATGGCAAACGCATTCAGTTGCGGGGGAGCGATTTGTCAAAATTTGACTTTAGTGGGCTCGACCTGACAGGAGCTGACTTAAGTTTTTCAGACCTCGGGAGGGCTAACTTTCGAGGGGCTATTCTGCGTAATGCCAATTTGAGTTTTGCGAACCTGAACGGAGCCGATTTTACGGATGCTGATCTTTTTGAGGCAAACTTTAATTTCAGCGGCATGGAAGATGCTCAACTGACAGGCGCCAATGTAGAAGGGGCTTCGTTCAATTTTTCGGGACGCAGCAAGTATCGGCCCGATTCGCTGCTAAAACCAGAGCCGATTACGCTAACAAATATCCTGCAAAAACCCGGCTGGGGAGCCCTGATCGGAGCATTTCTCGGCGCCTTGTTAGTGTATGGTTGTAACGCCATTATTTTCTTCTCCAATCTGATTCTGACCGTAAAAGACCCCTTGATGGCGGGTTTGTACCAGTTTCTTATTATTCAGAATATGGTCGATGGCTCTGTCTCGTTTCTGATAACCTGGTCTCTGCTAGGCTGGCTCAGCCGACAGTTTAAATCCATGTGGCAACGGCATTTAGTTATCAGCTTTATCATAATGATCAGCTATTTCATCATTAATCAAAGCCTGTACCTGACCTTGGGAAAGCCTTTTATTGATGAATTATTAAAGCGACCAAATACCATTGAGCCAACAGCCGCCTGGTATATTTATGTACTGGGCGATCTGCTTATTGCCAACATATTTCTGTATGTGCTTCAACAGGGGCAGCAATTAACCCGGAAACTCTCCGACCAGGAATTTCAATTGCTAAACCTGGAGAAACTGAAAACACGGGCTGAGCTAGATGCTTTACAGGCTAAAATTAATCCTCATTTTCTTTATAACGCCCTCAATAGCATTGCCAGTTTAGTGCATGACGATCCCGACAAAGCCGAAGAAATGACCCTGCTCCTTTCCAAGCTCTTTCGTTATTCGACCGGCCGGGATGGTGAATTATTTGCTAGCCTGGCCGACGAGCTGGAGATGGTTCGGACGTATTTGCAGGTTGAACAGGTTCGATTTGGTAACCGACTCACGTTCAGTGTTGAAATAAGTGACCCATCGCTTAGTGAGTTGCATTTACCCCAATTCTTGTTACAACCCATTGTCGAAAATGCCATTAAACACGGCATTGCCAAACGTGCCGACTCAGGCCGGATCGACGTTCGTATTTATGAAAAAAGTGGGGAGCTGCACCTCTGTGTACACGATAACGGCCCCGCTTTTCCCGACGATATGGGCGGGGGCTATGGGCTGCGGAGTATTCAGGACAAACTCAAATTACTCTACGGCGACGATGCCCGGGTAGAGCTTCAGAACTGGCCGCTCAAACAGGTGTTGATCTCTATTTTGATGACTAAAATTCGGGCGGTTAAAGACCCCGCAACACCCGATGCTTAACCCAAATACAGCCATGACATTTCCACTAAAAACTATACTGATCGACGATGAATCGCTGGCCATCAGCCGATTGCGTCGTTTACTGGATAAACACCGCGACAGCATCGAGATCATTGGTGATGCCGCTAACGGAGCCGAGGGGCTAACACTCATCGAAAGCCAACAACCCGACCTTATCTTTTTAGATATCGAAATGCCCTTACTAAACGGCTTCGAGATGTTGTCTCGCCTGACGACCATGCCGATGGTTGTCTTTGCCACCGCTTTTGACCAATACGCCATTCGTGCGTTCGAAGAGAATTCCATCGATTATTTGCTAAAGCCCATTGAAGCCGACCGCCTGACGCGTACTATACTAAAAATCAGGACGTTGGTTGAACGAACGGATGGCGGTCAACCCATTAGTAATCCAATGTCGGAGAGCGTTATGCGGTTACTGGCACAAATGCAGCCAAAGAAAGAAATCTATTCGATCTCGGTGAAAACGGGCGAAAAAATCAAGCTGGTACCCCTCAGCGACATTGCGTATTTCGAGGCAGAAGACAAATATGTCTTTCTGGCAACGATGGACGGACAGAAATTCCTGACCACCTACACACTGACAACACTCAACGAGAAACTACCCGACACCTTTGTGCGTATTAGTCGATCGGTGATGGTGAACCGGCAAAAAATAACCGAAGTTCATCGCCATTTCGATGGTAAGTTTCTGCTGGCCATGAGCGATAAAAAAGGAACCCGGTTAACCTCTGGCAGTACTTATGGAGACACCGTTCGGCAACTGCTGGAGCTATAAATACGGGTTACTGATTTATTGGTTATTGGCCTTTTTAAGGCTTCTTTCTTTGATAAAAATTAGGCCGTCCTTTTCCCCACTCCCAAGATGAGCAGATAATACATCAGGCAAAGACAAGTATATACGTATAAACCTCCTTCGTTTGTTAGTCTCTAACTATTTCAACTATTTAAAAAATTCCTGGTAACTTTAAAAATGAACTACTGTGCATACCTATGAATCTCCCTCCTTCTTTGCCTGAGGAGAATAGTCGGCTTAAGGCGCTTAAAAGTTACGATATACTTGACACGTTGCCGGAGGAGGACTATGATGAACTTACCCAACTTGCCGCTCAAATCTGTCAAACACCCATTGCGTTAATCAGTCTGGTTGACGAAAAACGGCAATGGTTTAAATCGAATCATGGGCTTCCGGTGCGGGAAACACCTCGCGAATATTCGTTTTGCGCTCATGCTATAATCAATCCGAACGAACAACTAATTGTCACTGATTCACGTGAGGATGAACGCTTTGCTAAAAATCCATTGGTAACGGGTGACCCGCATGTTATTTTTTATGCAGGGACACCTTTAGTAGATGATGATGGGTTCGCTTTAGGGTCTTTATGTGTTATCGACAACGTACCAAAACAATTAAGCCAGGATCAGCTATCAGCACTCAAAATTTTAGGAAAACAAATCGTCAATCTGTTGAGGCTGCGAAAGCAGAACGACAAACTAAAAGAAAACGCTGAACATCTACGCATCGAAATCGACCAGCGCATTAAAGCACAGCAGCAAATAGACGAAGCCCAACAGCAAATACTCACCTCATTCGAACAGTCACCTGTCGCTATTGCCCTGCTTGATGAGCAAGATCTCACATTTCGCACGGCGAATCCTTTTTACGGTCAGTTAGTTGGTCGTCTTCCCGACCAGCTTGTAGGAAAGCCTCTGTTAACCGCCTTACCCGAATTGAAAGGACAGGGCTTTGATGATCAGCTTAAACAGGTGATAGCAACCACTACGCCCTATATTGCGACCGAACTGGCCGTGAACATAATGCGGCAGGGGCAACTTGAAACCATATACGTCGATCTAACTTACCAACCACACAAGCAACTGGATGGCCGTGTTACGGGCGTATTGGTAGTGGCTACAGACGTGACCAATCAGGTATTATCGCGACAAAAAATAGAGGCTAGTGAAACCCTCTTTCGCTCTCTGGCTAACTCCATTGATCAGCTAGCCTGGATTGCTGATAAACATGGCTGGATATACTGGTATAATGATCGGTGGTATGATTATACCGGCACCACGCTGGAGCAAATGGAAGGGTGGGGTTGGCAATCGGTTCATGATCCCGATCGTATTGCCCAAATCGTCGCCTTATTTCAGCAAGCCTGGAAAGGAGATCAACCCTTCGAACTTACCTTTCGGCTACGCGCTAAAAATGGTTCATTCCGCTGGTTTCTGACCAGGGTATATCCAGTTAAAGACCACAATGGCCGCGTTGTGCAGTGGGTTGGTACGAACACCGATATCGAACAGCAAAAGCAAATCGAAGCTGACTTGGAACAGCAAGTACAGCAGCGTACCGAAGAGTTAGCTGTTTCTGTTAAAGAGCTGGCAGCCAGTAATACAGAACTCACCACAGCCAGTGCGGCTATACTCGCGGCCAACCAAAAGCTTGAAGCGGCTAACGCCTATTTAATCCGCTCGAACCAGAACCTGGAGCAGTTTGCTTACATTGCCAGTCATGATTTGCAGGAACCTCTGCGTAAAATTCAGTCGTTTAGCTCCTTGCTTGCTCAAAAATATGACGCTCAACTAGATGGGCTGGCACACAATTATTTAGATCGGATTACGTCTGCTGGAGCCCGGATGTCTGCGCTGATCAAGGATTTACTAACCTATTCACGGATTAATACCCGCCAACAGCCGTTTGATCTGGTATCGCTGGATATTATTATAGCCAATGTAGTAGACACCTTGTCGCTGGAAATTGAGGAACGCAAAGCCCACATTGAGGTCGACCAACTAGCCCCTATACAGGGGGATAAATCCCAATTGGAACAGTTATTTCAGAATTTACTTTCCAATGCCATTAAGTTCACCCCTACCAATGAGGAGCCCCGGATTAAAATCGACTATTTCCTAAGGAAAAGGAGCGAATTGCCCGACGGACTTCGTCCTACCAGCAACGCGCAGCAATTTCATCAAATCGATATAACTGACCAGGGTGTAGGCTTTGATCAGAAGTATCTTGACCGCATATTTCAGGTTTTTCAGCGATTACATGCTAAAAGTGAGTTTACCGGTACCGGCGTTGGTTTAGCCATTTGTGAGCGCGTGGTGGGTAATCATGGCGGGAGTATTACGGCAATTAGCAGGCCCGGCAAAGGCGCTACATTCTGCGTTTATTTACCAAGAATAATCAGTTGATGTTATAAGAAACCACGCAGAATTAAAATACTTTTTTAACCACAGAGGCACAGAGAAAACAGAGGTGAAGTACTCTGATAATAAGTCAATTGAACCTCTGCATTCCGTGTACCATAACAGGTTTGTGGCTAAAAAATTTAATTAGACAATTAGATTAAGATCGAAAACTAAATCCCTGGTTTTCTGTTCTGGCCAGCATTCCCATTCCTGACTGTATCTACGGCCCGATGGCGTCTTTGCCCGAACCAGCGTTCGCCGTGAGTGAAAGGGTTTATTTTTACCAGCAAATAGCACGTTTATGAGTAAGAAAAATCGTACCGGCATCATGTACTCTACTGATCCAGATTTCCAATATCAGTCCAGCGACGAGCCGGAAGCCGAAACCCTGCCTCCTGCCCAACAGAACCTTAAAATCTGGCTCATTAAAATGGGCGGCAACAAAGTTGTAACAACCGTGCGTGAGTTCATCGGTACCGAAGCCGATTTAGCCGATCTGGGTAAGCAATTAAAATCGGCCTGTGGCACGGGCGGCTCCAGCAAGGACAAGGAAATACTGATTCAGGGCGACCACCGCGACAAAGTACTGGCGTGGCTGATTGGCAAGGGGTATAAGGCCAAAAAAGCAGGCGGATAAATTGATTTACGAATGACAAAACACACACAGTGCAAGCTTGATTATAAAAGTCTAAACAGCTTCCAATAACCTCACCTATCCAAACCCACAAATAACATGAATCCTAAAGTTGACTTTTATTTTAATAAAGCCGAAAAATGGCAGCAGGAATTCGAGAAAATGAGAATGATCGTTCTAGACTGTGGCCTGACCGAAGAGTTGAAGTGGGGTGTTCCCTGTTACACATTTCAGGGAAATAACATCGTGTTAATACACGGCTTCAAAGACTATTGTGCGCTTCTATTTCACAAAGGTGTGTTATTGAATGACGCCAGTAATCTTTTAATCCAGCAAACGGAAAATGTGCAGGCAGGACGCCAAATTCGGTTCACTAATCTTCGGGAAATAGTTGAGCTGGAGCCCACGTTGAAAGCCTATATTTATGAAGCTATTGAAGTAGAAAGAGCCGGTTTGAGAGTAGAATTAAAGAAGACCACAGAATTTCAAACTTCAGCAGAATTTCAACATAAACTAGACAAACTCCCTGCCCTGAAAGCCGCTTTTGAGGCATTGACACCGGGGCGGCAGAGAGCCTATCTTCTTCATTTTTCTGCCCCTAAACAAGCCAAAACCCGCGAATCAAGGGTTGAAAAATGTATACCGCAAATACTCAATGGAAAAGGATTGACTGATTAGAAAATCACTCGATACCACCCATCCACTTCCGTAGCGGCTTCACAAAGAGAAGCATAAATAAACCTGCGCCAAGTGAAAAAATAGCTACGCTTTGGAACAGCGAAGGCATTTGCGCTACGTTGCTTTCGTCAAAGCCCCCCGCAAACAGGCCCGCAATCAGGTTACCCAACGACGACCCCAGAAACCAGATGCCCATTAATTGACTGGCAAAACGCTTTGGTGCCAGCTTTGTAAACGAACTCAGCCCTACCGGACTTAAAAACAATTCGGCAAGGGTAAAAATCAGATAGGTGACGGTCAGGTATAGCGATGATGTACGTACGCCGGTTACAGCCAGCTTCGACGCAAATACCATAACTACATAGGCTAACCCAAGCAGCAGCAAGCTAGTAGCTAACTTGGCCGGTACGGAATAAGTAATTTTTCGGTTCGCCAGAAAAATCCAGAGTGAGGCCAGAACGGGCGAAAAAAGAAGGATAAACGCCGGATTTAAATTCTGAAACCAGCTCGACGGAATCTCCCAACCAAAGAAAGTTAGATCGGTGTGGCGGTCGGCAAAAATCTGCAATGACGAGCCTTGCTGCTCATTACCAGCCCAATAGACAGCCGCAGCCATAAAAAATATAAACAAAACGGCGACCCTTTTTTTCTCAACCAGGGTCAAACCACCCGCCAGCAGGATATAAATGAAGTAACAGATGGCAACCAGCGAGATAATTGTACCCATCGCTTTGGCAAGCCCTATAGCCGTAGTCATATCCAGGATGCCCGTTAGTTGCAGCCCTAGCAATATGGCGCCTATACCCACCAGAAAACCAATCATCGACTTGTTGCCCGTCGATTGACCTTCTGTTGTTTGAGCGACCGTCGCCTTAACAGGCTGGTTTCCATATTGGGTCAGATACTTTTGACCCATCAGCCGAAACGTAATAATACCGAGGGCCATACCAACGGCCGCTGCCCCAAAACCATAGTGCCAGCCAACTTTCTGGCCTAGATACCCAACAATGGTTATGCCAAGAAACGAACCGAGATTGATACCCATGTAAAAGATCGAGAAAGCCGAATCCCGACGCGCGCCACCCTCTGGATATAGTTCGCCAACGATGGTGCTGATATTAGGTTTGAGTAAGCCCGTGCCGAGTACTACCACACACAAACCCGCATAGAATACGCCCGGACCGGCCTGAAAAGCCAGAATAATATGGCCAATCATAATAATAATGCCGCCATAAAAGATGGACTTTCGTTGCCCTAAAATATTATCAGCAATCCATCCGCCGGGCAATGAGAGCAGGTAAACAGAGGCCGTATAAATTCCGTAGATGGCCGCACCTTCAGCCTCACTCAGCCCCATTCCACCCCTGACGTTGTCGATCAGGAACAGGAGAAGGATAGCCCGCATGCCGTAATAGCTGAACCGTTCCCACATCTCGGTGAGGAACAGAGCGAAAAGGCCCATTGGGTGACCAAAGAGCGTAGCTTTATTGGCGGGTTTATCAATAGTAACTTCCATAAAATTAGGTTAAGCAGTCAGTTTGCCGAAGAATATGATTGTCAACAGTCGTGATTGAGCGACTATTTAGTAAAAAAATAGTTGTAAATATATCTTCGATAAATGAGACTGCCAACAGCTACCAGCTACAGGCCGGGATCAAAGGCCCACAGATCGGAGAAGGAAGTTGAGCCATTCACACCCGTCGTAATATAGCCTTTCGACCCAATAGCAAACCCAACGGCTTGTGACCGGCTCGTTCCATCAAACGCGGCTTTATCTACCCAAAAATCCCCTACCGGATCATAGGCCCAGACATCCGTGGCACCAGCCCCCGTTGCCAGATAGCCAATACCATCAATAGCAAAACCAACACCGTACACCCTCGATGAATTTGTGAGCGCGGCACTGGAAAAGTCCTGACGTTTGGTCCATGAGTCGTTTGCGGGGTCATACGCCCACAAATCGGTTTGGTTCACGGAGTTAGTTGCTCCGGTGCCAACATACCCCCTATTATTTATAACGAATGTGGCAGCGCCTACCCGCGCACTACCCCCAAAATCAGCTTTTCGCGTCCAGGTATCCGTGTCCGTGTTGTACTGCCACATATCACGCTGCTCACGTCCGTCATTACCCGTACAGACGAAGCCTGATGAGCCAACCGAAAACGCTACTGCCGACCGCCGGGCGGAACCGCCAAAATCGGCAACCCGTTTCCATGCATTTGTGACTGGGTCATATTGATAAAAATCCTTGAGCAGGGTCCCGGTAGTTTGATCAACACCTGCGCCCAGATACCCTTTCGTACCTACCGAAAACGTTACGGCTTCACTACGGGCTTTAGCGGGGAAATTTGCCCATTGCGACCACGTATTCGTTGAAGGATCATACCGCCAGAAATCACTAAGGGGCTGCCGAGAATTATCGGACCCCGTGCCTACGTAGGCGAGATCGCCAATTACGAATGCAGCCGCAGCATTGCGCCCCACCCCTTCAAATGCGGATTTAAGCGTCCAATCGCCTTTCTGAACAATGGATATATTCCTCTCGACACAGGCGTGCAACAGCAAGAGCAGGCTACTAACGACAAAGAAAAGAGTACCGTTGAGTTTCATATAATTGGCAGACTAAGTTTATGTCAAAACGATGTTTCCAAACCTATTTTCATAAGCTTGATTTTAACGCTTTTAAAACAAACTTTCTTATGTTTAACGCTGCTCACGGCTTATCTTCCTATCTACTATATTTACTCATGCTTCTCCCCTTCGATTTTCAAAAAGACCCGTACCTTGTTCTTGACTTTTCAGCATCTAACCCCGATCTCAATAGTGAACTCGATCTGACGGATACGGCCAGCTTTTCGGACTATGTGTTTGGTAAAATGCGGTCAGCGGGGGCACCAGTTGGCGTGGGCGGCTATAACGAACACCGGGTTATTTATCGTCGGAGTGAGCATTTTTCCAGTTCAGAAGAACCCCGGGAAATCCACCTCGGTATTGACTTCTGGGCCGAAGCCGGAACGCCTGTTTTCGCGCCGATGGATGGCGTTGTGCACAGCTTTCGGGATAATAATAATTTCGGCGATTACGGGCCAACCATTATTCTGGAACATGCAGGCAGTGTATTAGAACGTAGCGCGGCTGGAAAGCCGCGAGCTACAGAGGTGAGTGAAAATGCGGCTTTCCAGCCGCGCTACTCGCTTTACGGCCACCTTACCCGTGCATCGCTGATCGGATTATATGAAGGAAAAGAAATCAAAGCGGGCGACAAACTTGGCGAGATTGGCCCCTATCCCGAAAATGGCGACTGGCCTCCCCACCTTCACTTTCAATTAATGAACGATATGCTGGGCCTGAAAGGCGACTTCCCCGGCGTTTGCTCGCCCACAGATCGTGATAAATTCCTGGCTCTCTGCCCGAATCCAAATACCTTGATGGGCATATCGGGATTACCTTGATTACTTCGTCAAAAACTCCACCACCGCTTTGGCAAATTCCGGCGTGCGCATGGCCCCGCCATGATCGCCGGGAACGATTACTAAGCGCGATCCCGGAATGGCATCGACCAAGGTTTGCGGGTCGCCGTTATCTTTGTCCTTGTCACCGTTGACAACGAGCACCGGAATTTTGATTTTACCCAATTCGGCGCGGCTCGTTACGGGCTGAAACTCCTGCAAACGGGCTAATACGACTGTATCGGCACCCGATTTTTTAGCATAATCAACGGCAGACTGCAACTCCGGATGGCTACCGGGTTTGGTTAGTGCTTCAAAGAAATTCTTCCGTCTAAACCAGTTTGGATCAGAGAAGTCGACGCTAATGCCGCCCATCACCGCCCGACGAACCTGCTTGTCCATTGTCAGCAATTTAGCGGTCAGAATGGCTCCGCGCGAATAGCCCACCACATCGTAGTTTTTCAGGCCGAGGTGCTTCATCAAAGCGATAACATCTTTTAATTCGGTATTGTCGCGATAGGCTTCGGCAGTATGAGGCTTGTCTGAGAGGCCGTTGCCCCGCAAATCGAGCATGACGACTTTAAATCCGGCATTGGCCAATGCCTGCCGAACATCAGCCCGTTTCCAGCTTTCGCTGTTCGAGATGAATCCGTGAAGCAGAACAACCGGCTTTCCTTCGCCCAAAACATCGTAGTGAATTTTGGTCCCGTCGAAAGACGTGAACAAGGGGTCACGGGTCGTTTGCGCGTGGGCAAATCCAGCAACCAACAGACTTACAAGTAAATAAAACGCTTTCATGCAGAACGTAGCTCAACGTTGACATTTTCGTCAACCAAATAAGTCTAACCTTTCGCTATTCTACCGGGTTATAACTTTCACCGCAGTGGCGAACCACCGCGATGGCGGACCATGCAATAGCGGATTAAACGAACCACAGGATGAAAATGACAACCAACAAAGAATTGCCCGAGAATGCAGAAGTGGTCGACACGGATGAAACCTATGATCCTGCCAACGACGAAAATCAGGGTGTTATGACGAAAATGATTCAAGGCGAAACGGCCGATGGTGGCGTGTCTCAAGCCCCATACCACAACCCCATCGTTAATCAGGGCCCTGAACCTGAGAAAGATGAAGTGAATGACTCGGATGAGGACGCCAGCGGTATCGACGAGAATAAAACGATACAACAGCAAGTGGCGGATGGCGATATAGACGAGAGCGATGACGAATAACCAACTGGCTCAACTCGTCATACGTATCGGTTTGGGTGTTAATATGCTGATGCATGGTCTTGTTCGCCTGCCTAAGCTGACCGCCTTCGTAACAAAGACTGAAGTGGGCTTTGCAACAACCATCCTGCCTACCCTCCTGACAAGGGCCTTTCTATATACACTGCCCTTTGTTGAGCTAACCATCGGCATCCTGATTTTACTGGGCGGGCAGCTAACAAAGTGGGGCTACTTTGCTGGTGGCCTGGTCATAAGCTTGCTTTTATTTGGTACGACGTTAAAAGAAGATTGGTCGGGAGCAGGCTTGCAAATGACCTATATCATAGCGTTTTACCTCGCTTTGCGCGGAGTAGACTCGTCGGGACGCAGTCGGTCCCGATGAGTTTTTCAATAAAGCATTACAACGGTTGATTAGTCGGGGGAGTCGATAGAGCAAACAAACCGAGTAAATAATGAAATCAACGTTGTTCATGATGGCTGCCTTTACAGCCAGTCTACTTAGCTTTTCCGCTTGCAAAGACGATAGTTCGCCATCGCCGGTCGGCCTCCCCTACCAGTCGTCTTTTCAACGCGATACCGATGGTTGGGTAGCCGGCATTACCGATTACAGTAGCGCGCAGGACAGTATTATGGCGTTTAAATCAGCTCTGAAAGGGCTACCAACTCCACTGGATACAACGCGCAAGTCGATTATGGTATCGAGTATGAATCGCAGTGACGACGCCTTCATGTTCCTGAAAAAGAAAGTGACAGGCTTGACTCCAAACACAAACTATTCGTTAGTGTTTGAGGTAGAATTAGCGTCGCAGTACGCAAGTAACTCGATTGGTATTGGCGGATCGCCCGGTGGCAGCGTTTTCC
This sequence comes from Spirosoma pollinicola, assembly GCF_002831565.1. Classification (NCBI taxonomy): domain Bacteria; kingdom Pseudomonadati; phylum Bacteroidota; class Cytophagia; order Cytophagales; family Cytophagaceae; genus Spirosoma; species Spirosoma pollinicola. Next base: position 2,267,333 of record NZ_CP025096.1, read on the forward strand.
TGAAAGCAGGCGCTTCAGCTATTGAGCCGGTCAAGGTGTTAAAAGATGGCTTTTACACCATCAGTATCGACAAAGGGGCGCAGAATAACGATGGTAAAGATGCTGTCATAATTGGCGATATTGGAACGGGCACTGATACGGTTGGATACAAACTTATTACCCGCTCCAACGCCAGCAAGCCGTTCGTAGCCAAAAGCAACGCCCAGGGCGAACTCTGGTTGGTTGTTGGTACCGACTCAGGATTCGAGGGCTTAACTACACTGTACTACAGCAAGATTAGGGTAACCCCCAGTGCCACGATGTAATCAAACTATTTTCTTTTCTATAAAGAGAAGGCCGTTACTCACCAAGTAACGGCTTTTTTTGTAGACGTCGGCCAATGTCATTTCCTAGTCGATGTCGTGCGTTTATTCTGGAGCATCTATTCGCAGAAGATAGAACTGTTCTCCACGCGCGAAGAGTAGGCAGAGCCAATAGCATAAAGACTATAGGTATTGAGATAACGGAAAGTTTCCGATATTTGTCTAACCTGCCCGGAACGTACCCCCTCGGCAGATTGTTAAAAATATGTTGCCGTGGTGCAAAAACCACGCAATTAACCGAGACTATGAGCAAGGACGCGGATATTTTAGAAAGCATAACCAACGCCGAATATAAATACGGGTTTGAGACGTTGATCGAAGCCGACGAAGCCCCGGTGGGTCTTGACGAAAGCACGATTCGTTTCATTTCTGCCAAAAAAAATGAACCTGACTGGTTACTGGAAAATCGTCTGAAAGCCTTTCGGATGTGGCAGGAAATGACCGAACCAAAATGGCCAAATGTTTTCTATCCCAAGATAGATTATCAGGCCATTAAGTATTACTCGGCCCCGAAACAAAAGAAAACGGTTAACTCCCTCGACGAAATCGATCCTGAACTGATCGATACATTTAATCGCCTGGGCATTTCACTGAGTGAACAAAAACGCCTTACGGGAGTCGTTGATCCCCTTGATGTAGATGGGTCAAAGAGCAACCGTCCACGGGTAGCTGTCGATGCCGTTATGGATTCTGTTTCGGTAGCCACGACATTTAAGAAAGACCTTGCCGAACGCGGCATTATTTTCTGTTCCATTTCGGAAGCCGTTCATGAACATCCAGAACTGGTAAAGAAATACATGGGCTCCGTAGTGCCCGCCAAGGACAACTATTTTGCAGCCCTTAATGCAGCCGTATTTACCGATGGCTCGTTCTGTTATATTCCGAAAGGCGTTCGTTGCCCAATGGAGTTGTCGACCTATTTCCGCATCAACGCGGCCGGAACAGGCCAGTTTGAACGTACGCTCATTATTGCCGACGAAGGTTCGTATGTAAGTTATCTCGAAGGCTGTACAGCCCCCATGCGCGATGAAAACCAGCTCCATGCGGCCGTAGTTGAACTTATTGCCAAGGGCAACGCCGAAATCAAGTACTCGACGGTGCAGAACTGGTATCCCGGCGATAAAGATGGTAAAGGCGGCATTTATAATTTCGTAACCAAACGCGGTATCTGCGATGGTCCGAACGCCAAAATCTCCTGGACCCAGGTTGAAACTGGTTCAGCTATTACCTGGAAGTACCCGTCGGTTATTCTGAAAGGCGATAATTCAATTGGTGAGTTCTATTCGGTGGCTGTCACGAACAACATGCAGCAAGCCGACACGGGCACCAAAATGATTCACATTGGCAAGAACACCAAGAGCCGGATTGTATCGAAAGGTATCTCGGCCGGCAAGAGTCAGAACTCTTACCGGGGTTTGGTGCAAGTCATGAAACGTGCCGAAAATGCCCGGAACCACTCGCAGTGCGACTCATTGCTGTTAGGCGATAAATGCGGAGCGCACACGTTCCCTTATCTGGAAGTGAGTAACCCATCGGCCACGGTCGAGCACGAAGCGACAACCTCGAAAATTGGTGAAGACCAGCTATTCTATTGCAACCAGCGCGGCATTCCAACCGAACAGGCCGTAGCCCTTATCATTAACGGGTACGCCAAAGAAGTACTGAACCAATTGCCAATGGAATTTGCCGTTGAAGCGCAAAAGCTGCTGGCAATCAGTCTGGAAGGAAGCGTTGGTTAATATAAATTTATGTTTACAAAAAGGCCGCCCCAGAAATGGAGCGGCCTTTTTTGTAGATTACCGTAATACCGACCGTCCCGGTCGGGCGTAATAGTACTATTTAAACTTCACTCCCGACCGGGACGGTCGGTACTACGACTAGCTATTTCTTTTCGTGATACACCAGCACCGGCACATCCGATTTCTCGATCAGTGCTGTGGTGTGATTCGGGTGAAAGAGATTATCCAGAAATCCCGCTTTCGGGGCCAGTTGCATTACAATCAGGTCGGCATGTGCGTTTTCGATTTTATCGTCGGTCAGGACAACAAGCTTAGCGTCGAATGCTTCCAGGAGCGATTCGGTCTGAAAAGTTACCTGTGCCTGTGTCGTTTGTGTCTGCATCGCGTAGGCAATTGTATGTACCTCCGCCGGGCGCATAGTGGTTCCGTCTGGCGCAATCGGGACAATTAACACAGGACACAACGCATCACCGGCAACATCGCTGACGGCACTGCCCGCCAGACGATCGAAGAACGTGTTCATCTCACTCCGACCCATTACGATCAAATCGGCCGAACTTTCCTTGGCAACATCGAGGATAGTATCGTCTACCGAGCCAATACGTGACTCCGCATTCACCGATAAACCTTCAGCCTGAAGTCGGATGGCCAATTCAGTCAATTGCTGACGGCTAATCTCCTCGACTTCCTGCGACGCGATCATACCCATTCCCGGATCACCAACCGTAGGCAGCGTAGAATCGGGAATCATGGGTTGATACACATGGAGTAACGTAATAGTTGCGCCGGTTTTGCGGGCGAAAAGGCGTACCCAGTCTAAAGCAACGTTATTATTGGACGAGAAATCCGTGGGAAAAAGCAGGTTTGTCATTTGTGCGTGAATCAGGGTTTGTTAGAAGAAACAAACGAAACGCCCAACCTTCCCAACATTTTTTCGAATTTCGCAACCCTACCGCCTTCCCGGTGCTGGCGGTGGCGTGATAATACCGCTTGAATCAGCGTTCGTATTCATTTTTTCGACGGCCAGTAACTGCTTCATCGTTTTGTCCATGCCTTCGGTCGAGCCATCCAGAAAAATAACGTTCCCCTGCCCTTTCTCAGCGAAATGTTTAATGGCTTCTGTCCAGATGGAGAACAGAATCAGCGATGCGTCGAGCTTGGCTTCCGTCATCACTTTGGCTGATTCGGCCATACCTCTGGCGACTTCTTCCCGGAACAGAGCAACGCCCTGCCCGCGTAACTGCGACGCTTTTTTCTCGGCTTCGGCCGAAATCTGAATGGCATTTCCTTCCGCTTCAGCGGCTTTGGTTTTGGTGATCAACAGCGCCTGTCCTTCGTTTTCGGCAGCCGCTTTCAGGTTTGACGAGGCCACTACCTGCGCCATCGACCGCATAATGACTTCATCGAACGCAATGTCATTCAACTGTAAATCGGTGAGGTGATATCCCCAGCTTTCGAGCAGCGTATCGAGTTGTGCTTTTACGTGTTCAATGATTTCGGAGCGCAGAGCCAGAATTTCCGACTGCCGCTTAGTCGCCACAAAACTCCTGATCGAGCCTTCGATAGTCCGAATCAGAGCCTGCATAAAAGAGGCCTCGTCAATAAATTTGAAGGCTACGTTTTTGATGGTTTCTTCTTCCTGATTAAGTACGGAATACACCAGCATGGCTTTGAAATTCACATTCGCTTGATCGGCAGTAATGGCCTGGAATGCCAGTTCAACAGAACGGTTCTGAATAGAAATACGGCGATAAATGACTTCGATAAACGGGATCTTGAAGTTGAGGCCTGGTCGAAGTACGCGGGCATATTTGCCAAAAACCGTAATAACGGCAACCGTACCCTGTTGCACAATTATTACCGACAGATAGACGATGACTGCCCCTATCCCAACGAGTAACAATAGAAAATTCATGTGGTGAACTGGTTTAGAAATAAAAAAACGGATTCCACGTAAAGTACGGAATCCGTTGATAGGGAAGGCAAAATATTGTTAAAGTGGTCGTTGGTGAAGTAGTAACTAGTGAAGTCAGTGAAGTAGTTCTTACTAGTTAACGTCTACACTTACTCCACCTACTCCACAAATCAACCACTACCCCAATTCACTAATGACCAGCTACCAGTTCGTAGTTTACGGCTTCGTCGGTTTCTTCTACACCTTTTTCTTTCTGACGGAAGTAGACGACTACAGCCAGACCAAAACCGGCAAATGCCAGCGCAGCACCCACCCATTCAGGAGAGGCATAACCCAGACCGGCGGCAATGGGTAATCCACCGAGGTAAGCCCCCAACGCGTTCCCCATATTAAACCCTGCCTGACTGACCGAAGAAGCCAGCATTTCGGAACCGTTTGCGGCCCGAATCATCAGAATCTGGATGGGAGCCCCCAATGAGAAAGCAATAGCCCCCGTGATGAAGGTCATAATCAAAAGCGGTATTTGATACTGGGCTACGAAATAGACGCCTATCAGGGATACCGTCATGAGAAGCAGAAATAACGCAGTAGCCTTACTGGGTGAGATCAGATCGGCTATACGGCCGGAAATCAGATTGCCGGTAGCCATGCCTAAACCTGCCAGCACCAGTATCCAGGTAAGTTGACCATTACTAAAGTGGGCCACTTCTGTCAACAAAGGAGCGATATAACTGAACCAGGCGAACAATCCGCCGGTACCAATAGCCGTAATACCTAAAATCAGCCAGGGTTCTACCTTCGTGAAAAGCTTCATGTCCTTCCGCAAATTAGTCTCCCCAACAACCGGCATTACAGGCAGTAATTTTTGAATACAAAACATAGTCGCCAGCCCGACACCCGCAATAATGATGAAGGTATACCGCCAGCTCATCGTATGCCCAATGTAGGTGCCTATTGGTACACCAATAATATTGGCAACGGTGAGTCCGGCAAACATCATGGATATGGCCTGAGCCTCTTTCCCCTTACCCGCTAATCGACTGGCAACTACAGCCCCAACACCGAAAAATGCACCATGCGGCAACCCGGATAACAGCCGGGTGAGCATCATGATCTCATAATTGGGCGCAAACGACGAAAGCGCGTTACAGAAGGTAAAGAGAGCCATAAGGCCCAGCAATATTTTCTTGGGCGGATAATTCCCGGCAATGCCCACCAGCAGCGGGGCGCCCAGCACTACACCCAGCGCGTAGGCAGAAATAAGGTGGCCAGCTACGGGAATGGATATTTGAAGGGAACTGGAAATATCGGGCAGGATGCCCATCATGACGAACTCGGTCATGCCAATACCGAAGCCCCCAATGGCGAGAGGTAACAGACTTTTTTTCATTTGCAGCGTACTATTTTACTGACAGCTTATGCGTTCTTCCAACAGAGAAAGCGCACAGTAAGCCACTCGCTAGAGTAGCTTACTCTATCACGAAAATAGAAAAAGTGCAAATTCGTTCCACGTTCTACAAATGTTCTAATTTATTAGTCAGCCGGTCCAATTTCTATAATGTGCGTTAGTTTCTTTTCTATATCTACGGGTTATAAAGCCTGTTTAAACGTTTAAATTTTCAACATTTCTAGTAAAAAAAAGCCTGCGTAAAATCGGTATAAATCCCATTATACAGACTGAGGCAAGCAAATACACCGATTTGCTTGCCTCAGAATTTTCACTTTGTCGTAGAAATAGTCAATTTATCAACGCATCCGTTTCCCGGGTATATCCTGACCATTCTGGTGCAGAACGAGTTGCTCCACTTCACCTTTATCGTTGCTGATAAACGTAACCTGTGCGTCAACTACTTTCAGGAAAAACTTGGTTTTCGACTCGGGAAATAATTCAACCATGGGTTGCCCGGTAGCCTGTCCAAACAGCCTATCAGCTTTCAGGATAATCGCGATGGAGAAGGCCGGGGCTAATTGATAGGTACCGACATACGACGCTAACGTAGCCGAGTCGACGGCAACAACAACCTCTTTAGGCGCTTCTACAGATTCCCCTAATTCCTTCAACATAGCATATCCATTGGTATTTCGGGGGTTGAGCGCCACTGACTTTTTATAATCCTGTATGGCAGCCGCTTTATTACCCATTGCCTTATACGCTTCACCCCGGCTGTCATATACATTAAAGGAGTTTGGGTAAGCCTCTGCATTAAGGGTAAAAACAGTAATGGCTTCTTTAGTTTTCCCGTCGCGCAGTAGCTCATACCCTACAACATTGACGTCCTCTTCACTCGCGTTATACGCTTTGTCGGCCTTCCAGGCAGTGAGTTTCTGTTTCGTTTTTTCCAGCGGGTCTGACTGTACCGATTGCCGGAGCAAATCGGCAATCGGCTTTTTGGGCGCTTCAATAGGCTGATCGTACAGGATGCGCAGGATGTTTTTACGTATGTCGCTGAGTGGCGCTCCGCCCGTGTTGTTCAGCAGTACAACCAATTGTTTGTCCTTCGGAAGGCGGCTGATTATGGTATTGAAGCCGTTGATTCCCCCTGTGTGTTCAATGACCAGGAGGCTGTCTTTAAGTTGGCCAATCTTCGCATTTCTAACGCCCCATCCGTAGGCATAGCTATCTAAAAACGGAGTATACATCGTTACTTTCCCGCTCGCCGATAGTAGCTTATCGGTATACAACGCCTGATCCCACCGGTACAGATCCTCAACGGTCGAGTACATCGACCCGGCGGCATACGGAATCGTCATATCCAGGTAAGGCGAATTTACATAGCCACCATTTTTCTTTTCATAACCGGTTGCCCGTTTGGGTAAAATAGGGCTGAATAGATCGTAGCCGGTATTGGCCAGTTGGGCGGGCTTAAGAATATTCTCGGTAAGTACGTCGGCATAGGACTTTCCTGTTACTTTTTCGATAATGACGCCCAACAGGAAATAGCCGGAGTTGCTGTACGAAAATTTGGTGTCGGGTTCAAAATCCAGCGGCATACTATCAAATTTCTTCGTGAAGGATTCGGGCGTAACAGGATCGCGGCTAAGCGTCTCGAAAAACTTCGGGAAGTTGGTGTAGTTCGGAATACCCGACGTGTGGGTCAGCAAGTGGTGAATGGTAATTTTGTCACCCGTGGCTTTCGGGTAGTCAGGCAAATAATCTGTGACTTTGCCGGCTAGTTTCAGCTTGCCTTTTTCGACCAGTTGCATGATGAGCATGGCCGTAAATTGTTTGGTAATGGAACCCAGCCGGAATTTGGTATCGGGTGCATTCGGGATATTCCATTCCATATTAGCCATCCCGTATCCTTTTTTGAAAATAACCTGCCCTTTTTCGGCAACCAGCACCGAGCCATTGAACTGGCGATTGGTCACGTATTGCTGCACCAGTGCATCAATTTTAGCCGCTTTACTTTGGGCAAACGTCGTTGACGCAGCAAGCAGAATAACCAGAACGGACAGACTTGCCAACCGCTGTATAGGTGTGCTTTTCATAGAAAATGAGAGAAAGGTGATCGTTCATCAAGATTAGCACTTTCTGTTCCTCGATCTTGTGAAAAGTGATTTGTCGGTTTACAACCCGGATAAATGGCAAAGAATAACCTTATCCAAACTTTATTGGCCCAGGATAGGGTGAAATCGTTTTGGCGAGCGAATGCTCGCATATATGAGAGGGCATGGGCGAATGCCCGCGCCAGCCTGAGTATTTAGACATGTGTTTTCAGGCTACAGCAACCCCCGAATATGTGCGCATGAATTCCGGCAAAAAACCGATCACAGTGTCTGAAGCCGGGATACATTGTTCATTAAATCACCGGTCACTAAAACCACCGATTTGAATATGAATTTGCTGTGCAAAATTTTAACATCTGTAAACCACAATCAGTCGCATATGCTATTACCACCGTTGTGTGCTCCGGCACAAAGAAAAGTTTTGTCGGTGGTATCGGCAAGGTGGCTAGATTCAGTTACTTTACACAGATGGTTATGGCTAAAAGACAACTTTTTTCATCGATCAACGGCAGGCACTTAAACAGACGAATGAATTAGAGACTATTACCATTCAGGACGAAAAAGGCATCTGGCATCGCGGCAGGTTCATTTTTTCAGGTATTCATGTCAGTGTGATTACGGCTGGCCGGTTCGTATGACACTTGGATGTTGTCTCTTGGGTAAACAGAGGTCGGTTAACTAGTGTAGTCCTTTTCGCCGTTCCTCAACTATGTTTCCGTCACTGACATACAGCTTGATAGTGGGGTATCTCCCTTTGCTGTCTTTCACAAATTCTACGTGCGCAGTATCATCCAGCACAAACCGCCTGTTAGAAATATGTTTTAACTCTGTTAGCAGCCCTCCAGCCTCAGTATTCTTACAGAAGAGTTTATTTTTATTAAGGTAAATGGTAAGCGGGCCGTATGTACCCGCATATACCCGAAGTACATTTACTGGCAGTGGCTGTGCCTGCCGTTGTGCAGCCAGCTCGTCAAGCAGATACGCTAACTGATGTTTTTCTTGTTCAGTAGTTGCCGCATACAGTTGCTCAAGCAGGGCCAATTCCTGCGCTTTCGCAAACGCCTGACTGGCCTCAATTGACACGGTCGGAATGACTCCAACCCCTTCCCAATCCGTGTGTGTAACCGGGTTGAGCGAACGGGCAAATGGGATGGATATAACAATGCCCTGCCCCACCGAAATTGGTTTGGTTGGGTGAGCCCCCCCACCTGTCTTTTCACCTACGATGATAGCACGTTTGGCCATTTGCATCCCGTAAGCAAAATCCTCCGCACCGGAAAACGTACGATGACTGGTCAAAATATAAATGGGCATTAATAGCGATAGATTCCGTGCCTTTACAGGATCGGCATAGAAAACCGTTGTGTCGTTGGTTGACCGGTTGATCAGGTCATTCATATGGGTTTTTGTCTTGAAAAAATAACTTTCCAGCAGACTAACCATCTCCGGACTGCCCCCCATATTTTCTCTCAAATCAATGATCAGCGCATTTGTATTGGCTACAAATTGCAGCCCGGCAGTAATAGTTGGTTGGGCGCCAGCCAGATCCGGCACAAATCCTGTGAACGGGAAGTAGCCAATATTTCCGGGCAGCACCTCGACTTTCCTGAATAGATAGTTGTTGGCTTGCCAATACTTTTTAGCCTGCGTCATCTCTTCCTCAGCCGATGAAGGACTCCCCGGAGCAGCGGCAGTAAAAGCTGGATTGTAATCCATAAACAGATGCGGATCATGGTGAACTGTGGATAGGTCAGCTTGCAATTGCTTTACCAGCTCGTTAGGTGTATTCGCCAGCGAAGCATATGCTTTCTTCTGTAGCTGGGCGTTCAGGTAGACGCTCATGCGTTGCGCTTCTGCCGGGAATACATAGTGCCGGTTCAGACTGAGACTGATCGAATCAATCAGTTGAGGAATATTTACTGCCGGACGCAGAGCAGGTTGTCCAACACAGAAATAGGGAATGGCCCAGGCCGACAATATCAGGAGGATAAACAGGTTAGAAGATTTCATAACTAATTGTCTAATAGCAGGATGGTCTGAATCCTTTAATAATGAGGTAGATGCCCAGCGAAAACTCAAATAGTGCGACCGGAAGGGCAGACAGTGCCGCCAGCGGAGCATGTCGCCCAATGACACCAAAAAGCACCGCGATGTAGCCAGCGATCAATAGTGGGGCTCCAATGATTCCGATCAGTGACAGGGTTCGGGGCACCAAGCGGGACTTATACAGCAGGACTCCCAGCAACATGTCGCAGACAGCAGGCATGAAACTTTGTCCGAGCAGGAAAATGCGGTCATAGAGGGCGACAAGTGCATGGCTGGTGACCAGAGCATCGGCTCCTACCCCGGCCTGCCGCATGGTTACGATTGATAGAAGGAAGGCCACACCCACGAAGATGGTACCAGATTCCAGAATCCGCGCAGCAACGAGACCTAAGGCGAACCCTTCGTTCTGCTTCTGGAGTACCGGGTATAGTGTTATAGCAGTGCCAATACCAGCCAGAGCCACGATTATTTCGAGGATACCACCGAAAATGATGGCCGTGTCCGGTCCAGAGCTTACGATGTAGTTCGGTTCATGAATCGACCTGTAGAGGGCTATTGTCGGAATGGAGACAAATGTGAGCAGGTAGAGTATGCCTGCGACCAGCGAGGTCTTTCGCAGGGAGCTCATTGGTGCTCGCTCCGTTAATACATCCATGTCGATTGCGCTAGTTCTGTTTGCATTCATGTGCTTATTTTTTTAAAATTTTCAAGCAACTTTTTGTGAGCTAATAGACAATTGTGGCATGACGGGTTATGCATGTTTATCTGCCCGCCAGGGGGTTTGTTTTCCAGGCTTTAGAATAATGCACACTGATCATCAAAGCCCTGTTATACATTTCCTTGGTATAGACTATATTGGTTAAACCATAATTGTACCGTATGTCCAACACAATCCTTTTTTGTTTAAATGGAAACTCAACTCCTCCACCTAGTTGAATACCGGCTTCTAAACGCTTAAATCCCTCGCTTGAATTTTCAAACAAAAGTTTGGTAGACTGATCGTTAATTTTACTGTTTCCACTAATGTTGTAAGCAATGGATGGACCAGCGTTAATATAAAATTTACCCATATGAAAACGTGCCAGTACTGGCAATTCTAAGGTATTAAATTGAAGGGTTGATTCATTGGCACTCATTGGATTATTAGCTTTTAGCTGCCCGCCCTTTGTCATATAATATAGTTCAGAAACAAGGGAAAATCCGGATGTAATACCCGCCTGCAATGACACTCCAGCCTGTATACCGTTAGCTGATTTCTTATAATCAGTTAGACTACTGTTAGCGCTACCGTAGTTGACGTTTGTACTCGCCACATTCACCATTAAGTCGAAGTATGTTTTTGCTATTTTTTTGCCACCCTCTATTTTGTTTGATCCTTGCCCTCTAGCTTGACCAAATGCGGCTGCTGACAGGAAAATTATACCTAGTATGATCCCTGCTTGTCTATTTTTTTTCATGATTTTTTTAAGGTTTAAAGTATTTGACTGAGGCAAAACTATTCGTATGACTTTGGGCCTGCAATTAAACTATGCCAGGGCGGAGATAATGTCTGCAAACAGGGAATTTCAGCCTATGAAATTTCTGAAGATCGGCTAAACTTGGCTATGCAGTTTTTAATAAACCCTGGCTTATCTATTATTTCTTCCAATAGGGCTTTATTAGCTTGTTACGCTTTATATTCAGGTACATTAACACGATCGTTGCGATCAACCCAACTACCGTTGCCTGTAGCGTTCCTTCAGGACCAAATTCTCCGCCTGTAATGAGTTTTGATCCTGTTATTTGTGTTGTTAGTAAGCTATTCGTTTTTTCATTCCCCGACGTTATTGCGCCAAATATGCCTGATTGCATGAAGTTCCAGGCAAAATGAATGGCAATAGGGAACCACAAGTTTCTTGCATAGATATAAGCAGCACCCAGCAAAAAACCTGCTTCAATTGTAATACAACTCGCCGAAACCAATGAACTGCCAGGATTGACCAGATGCAATGCACCAAAAACTAAAGCAGAACTAAGCAGCGCTAGAGAGCTGCCAATTTTTTCTTCTATTATCCTAAAAAGTATGCCACGAATTAAAATTTCTTCCAGGATAGCGACGGTAAAGGCAACAGCTAGAGGGATAATAATAAATGAGACTGGGTTTATTGAAATTATCGCAAAACCATTGTTTATATAAATTACCAGAACTGTCAAACATTGCAGGACAACGCCAATTGAAACACCCAGAATCAAATTTTTTGCAAGTCCATTCAATGATATTTCTGTAATAGCGCGCTTTTCAATTAGCCTGAAAAATGTACGATAACTAGCAATTGCAAGCAGGGATACAACAAGCCCCTTTAAAAGATTTCGATAGTCTCTATCAAGCCCTGTGGACATCAGGAATTTTCCCGCTATTTCCTGCCCAATTATAACTACGCCTAAACAGACCAAGACACCAAGTAGTATTCGCACAAGTGGGTTACTGAATAGCTTATTTTTCTCATGATTCTTTTCCATTTTTTTGATTGGTATTAGTTACTTGATTGGTAACATATCTGATATTACCAAGACCAAACAGGGCTAAAAATATAACCGGTACATCAGGTTAGGAACTAATCCTCGTTGCGTGGTGTGCCCTACCGAACCTGGCTGGCTGGGGTCGTAATATTCGGTTACCTTGCCTTTATTGTCGGTGAGGTTATCCAGGTTCAGGAATAGCTCATGCGTTGTGCGTGGTTTATTCCATTTATAACTGACCGAGAGTACTAACTTGGACAAGTCACTTAACGATGTTTCGTATGCTTTACTATAATCCCAGAACTTATTCGCAGCCGGATCGACGGCTAAATTCCCGGCAGCATCTCTTAACAGCGGTATGATAGGTTTAGCGCCACTGAAAAATACTTTCGCATTCAGGCCCAGGACTTGATTCTTGTTTTTCCCCAGCTTAACAAATTCTTTACCGGCAAGTATATTGATCAGATAATGGCCGTTGTAGGGTGTGTTTCGCTCTTTCCCTTCCAGTGTTTGATAGGTGGAGCTGTATAGAGACGCGTTGACTAAATAATAGAAATTGTGGCTGAAGAACCGTTCCAGGCTTAATTCTATCCCATAATTTTTTCCCGTTCCCTGATTAACCAGGGCCACATAATTGAAATCCGGGCCTTCATTGATGGTGGCAAACGTACTCGTTGCCTTATTTTCGACTGGTAATTGATAGAGGGACTGATAATACACTTCTGCTTTGGCCACCAGCAATGGCGTGAACCGTTTTTGGAAACCCAGCACAAAATGGTGTGCTTTGAGCAAACCCAGGTTTCTGTTTGGCTCACTGATCTGGCCATTTTCTGTCTGGACCTGGGCAAAATAGTTGTGGGCACCTTCCATGGTACTGTGTTTCCCGTAACCGGCTTGAAGCGAACTGGTCGGGCTGAGTTGCCAGTTCAGCGAGATTCGGGGTTCCAGGGTACTTTTATGGTTGAGCAGCACATTCATGTTATGCAGGCCCGTTACCAGCGTAACCGCTTCATTGAATCGGTGTTTCCAGCTGATATAATTCCGGATCGTACCCAGATTCTCCTGAAAGTCAAGCAAGTACACCCGGTTGGCGGCATCCCCCTGTAGTTGGCTTTGCCGATAGTCATACGCAACCAGCGAATATTGAGTGCCGATCTGGATATTGTTCCGGGCATTTATTTTCTGGTGAAAGGTGATACCTCCCCGGTAAGTCGATTTAAGTAAGTGGCTTTGGTAATTAGGGTGGGTCGTTAATACCGAATCCCTCAGGAAGTCCCCACTACCGTTGTATTGTTTTTCGATCGTTGATTCAAAAACCTGGTCTTTGATACCTTCCTGCGAAAAAGACAACGTAGAATGGATGAAGCTGTTGGTGCCACTGGGCATCGTGTGGGTTAGCCCCAGGTTCAATAAGTGAGACCCTTTTTCCATATCTTCCCGAATACCAGCGAGCATGGAACGGTCACCCGGCGTTTCCGCAACGTCGGGTTTTACTTCTTTCAGGAGGGCGCTACTCAGGCCACCTAACCCAAAAAGAGAAAAGGCACCTGCTTTTTTGGTGGGCAATACAATCTTAAATGCGGCATCCTGAAACTTGGGTGATCCCTTCACCCCCGTTAAACCCAGGTCGGTTAACAAGGAAATGGTGGAGTAGCGGTAATTCACCAGATAAGACCCGCCATACCCTTTTTTGAGCGGGCCTTCAACCGTTAAATCCGTACCCAGAATCCCAACGCCTAAAACAGCTTCCGTTTTTTCATTATTCCCGGTTCTCAGTTTTACGTCATATACACCGGACAATACATCGCCGTATTCGGGAGCAAAGGCACCCGTATAAAAATCAGAAGTGGCCAGAATGTTATTATTGAGGGTACTTAATCCACCGCCAATAGCCCCCTGGTCGGCAAAATGGTTCGGGTTAGTGATTTGTACACCCTCCAGCCGCCATTGTATGTATTTGGGCGAATTACCCCGGACAATAATGTCGTTATTTCCATTTGGATTGTTGGCTACCCCCGCGAAATTGGACATGATCAGAGACGGATCGTTAAATCCTCCGGCATATCGGCTCGTTTCTTCGGGTGAAATGGAACGGGCGCTGATCAGAGCCATTTCGTTCCGGGCCTGTCCTTTGGTATGACTGGCCCTCACCACGAACTCGGCCAACTTTGTAGTCGATTCCTGCAAGGTCAGGGGCAACACCACTTCCTTGCCGGAGTTGACGACAATATCCGGGATGACTTTGGGTTCGTACCCCAGGTACGTAACGTGGAGGGTTATACGTCCGGCCGGGATGTTGCTTAATCTGAAGTTGCCATTCACGTCGGTCGTGGTACCAACCAGCGGGGAAGACCCCACTATGATCAGGGTTGCGCCAATCAGTGGAATCTGGCTATCCGAATCGGTTAATGTACCTCGTACAGTTTGAGACAATGGCTGCGTCTGTCCTAAAAGCGGGCTAAACAAAAGGAGGAGGAAGCTGAGTACTATAAAGATGTATTTCATGGGATTGATTTTTGTTTGTGGTGATTTCACGTTGCTGGAAGATTACAGGAAGGGGCCGTTCATCAATATTCAGGGCTTTGTTTTAAACGCTGATGGTAGATAAGTCAACTGGATCAAAAGTATAGATCGGCGTAAGTGCCTGCAATTCAACTATACCAAGGCGGAGATCCCGTCTGCAACGGGGTGATTTTAATCTGCCAAGTTTTAGAGGGGTTGTGCTTGAATCACCGCTGATAAGGTATTGGCGCGCTATGAATAGCAAGGTCAGGTATGGTTGCGGCTACAGATAGTGCCGCGTCGACCTGTGTAAACAGGGGCGATCCTGGATTAAAACGCTGGGGCACCATGCACCTCATTGGGCGCTGCTGCTCAACGGATAACCGGTGTGAGCCGACCGGTGCGAGGTAAGTTGATAAAGAAAGGAGAAGTCCTGGTAAGGAGCAAGCTTATGGTCTGCTATTGATGAGTTCAAGGAAAGCCTCCTTGTATGTTTCTGAAATAGGAATTAATTGATCCGAAATTTTTATCCTGCTCCGCTCAATGGATTCTATTTTACTAATGGCAACCATGTAGGATTTGTGTACCCGGCACACTAAGGAAGCCGGAATTAATTGTTCGATCTCGTGAAAGCTCTGCAAGGTCATAACTTTTTTAGCTGAGCAATGAATTCGCAGATAATCTCTCATGCCTTCAATATAGAGAATATCATTAATCATAATTTTTTCCAGGCGGTTCTCCGTTTTCACGAAGAAGAAATCAATTCTTTTATCGGCAGTATGATGCGATAAATTTTCTCGTGCTTTATTGACAGCCTGTAAGAATCGGTTAAATGTAAAAGGTTTTAGAAGGTAATCTGTTACCTGTAGTTCATAGCCCTTCAGTGCGTGTTCCTGATAGGCAGTTGTCAGGATAACCTGGCTGGTTATTTTTGAACTTTCCAGCAGTTCGATACCGGATAATTCATCCATATTTATATCCAGGAAAAGCAGATCTGCCTTATTATTATTTAAATACATTAGGCCGGTTAGCGCATTATCGAACGTTGCGCTCAGGGTCAAAAAAGGAATTTTTTCAACAAAATCCTTCGTCTTTTCAAGGGCCAGTGGCTCGTCTTCAATAATGATGCAGGTGTATTTATCCATTGATGATCATTAAGTTTACACTATACAGGTCCTCTGTTTTATGAACGTCCAGCGTGTGTTTTTCCCCATAAACAAGGTTCAGTCGTTTTTGAATCAGCGCACTGCCTAAACCGCTGTCAGATCGCTGAACCGATGGTTTTGAATCAAACTTATTTTCACAGGTAAACTGTATTTTCTGCGCCTTCACCGACAGATGTATAGAAATAGCATTCTCAAGCTTCTTATTATTGGTATGCTTAAACGCATTTTCAATGAATGGAATAAAGGTCATGGGCGCAATTTGCTTACTACCAATATTTCCGGTTACTGTAAATTGAACATACTCTTTGTTCGACGATCTAATTTTTTGTAAGGCTATATATTTCTCTATATACTCAATTTCTTTGGAAAGGAGAATTTTATCGGGCTTTGTCTCGTAAAGCATGAATCGCATTATGTCAGACAATTTATTTAAATAATCTGATGCCGCCACCGCATCCTTTAAAATTAACGCGTCGATATTATTAATGGTATTAAACAGGAGGTGAGGATCAAGCTGCAATTTTATTAAAGCCATTTCCATTTCATAAGTTTTTTCTTTTAGCGCTTCATTCAATTTAATGTCATTAAACCAGGTAATAAATCCATTAATGACCAGGGCGACAATTCCACAAACTACCCCAATAAAAGTCATAAGCATGATTACGCGGATAGCGGTAGATCTGCCATGTTCACCGTTGCTGTCCATATCAACAACATTGCCTGATTCAATGAAATACCGCAGCAGCAGATAGCCAAATAGAGCTGCTCCAAATGAAATTAGCAGACCGAAAAGTGCTGAAAGCACAAACTTTTTTTGTTGCAGGTATTTAGGGAATACCAGAAGATAGTAGAAAAAATAAGAGATAACAGAAGGAACAAAACCAAAAAGAAGGATATTTTTCAACGCATTTATAACTTGGAATACCGGATTAACTGAATGAAGGTTACTTCGATAATAAACCCCTAGCATGATTGCAATCAGTATAAAATAACAGGACCAGAAACCAATGTGGATTAAAACAACAAACGACTTTTTCATAATTCAAATCTACTAGTACGAAGAATCAAAGGTCATTTATCGTCTTGATTAATGGCAAAATGATATGCAAACTCGTCCTATTTGTCTGCAAAAGGCAAGATTGACGGGGCAAGCTGAAAATGCCTTGTACTAAAATTGCCCTGACTCTTTGACGAAACGTAGTGCTTCTATCGGCCCGGCACTTCTCAGCGATATTCAGATAAGAAATAACTCAAGCGTATGCTACGGCTTGGAGTTGACAGCTGTTAAAACGACCACGAGCCCCCTCCCCTATTGACTTGTCTGCATAATGTTGACCATAAATAGTCAATTTATGGAAAGACTGGTTAAACTCCGCATGAATAGCCTAAACGGATCATGTGGAAAATGGTGTTGACCCGCCAATGCGACCGCCGTTCTCCTCGATCAGCTCAACCGCATTGGCGGGCCGAATTGACCAAGCCGCTGAGCGCAATAAAGTCAATCGCTTAACGATACTTCGATGAATTAGAAGAATCGAAGCGGAATCCTATTAACCCAATTTGTTGCATGTCAAGTTTGAATCTGCGAAAATCCTGGAAGAAATAATAGAGTGCAACAATTTTGTCAGCCATGCATGCAATTCGTGTTACAGGGGAATGTTAGTCAATGTTCGATAGACTTTGAGCAATACTATCGTAGGATAATATTGCGTAGACTTGTAGCTTGTATAAAATATCGTTTTTCCCTATAATGACTCCTTCTTTACACTGCTATATTATAGATGACGAGCTTCCAGCGCGCACAGTTTTAGAGAAATTCATTCAACGTGTGCCTTTTCTGGAACTCGTTGGCCAGAGTGATAACGCCGTCGACGCGCTTTTCGCGATTCAACAGGCCCGACCCGATCTTATTTTTCTGGACATCGAAATGCCGGAAATGACGGGAATCGAGTTTTTGAAAGCGCTGGGAATGCCACGGCCTCAGGTCATTATGATCACGGCCTCTCCCCAATATGCTGTGGAAGGTTTTGAACTTAATGTGGTTGATTACTTACTCAAACCTGTAGCATTCGACCGGTTTCTGCGAGCAATCAATAAAGTTAAACGAGAAGGTACGGAGCGAATTAACCCGGTGCCCTCCACACTACCTGCTCCCGTCGCTCAGGCCCACGTACCACTCAGAACTGAAACCGATATACAACTAACTGCCGAAGGCGATGCTGAATTTTTTCTGGTCCGGGAAGATAAAAAGCTGATCAGGGTAGTCCCGAACGAAATTGTACTCATCGAAGCCATGAAAGACTACCTGACGATCCATCTGAAGGGCCGTACCATCGTGGTCCATATGACACTTGCCAAGATGGAAGACATGCTGCCGACAGCTCACTTCCTGCGCGTCAATCGATCCTACATTGTTCGGAAAGCGGCTATTAAAGAAATCGATGGCAACCTGATTACCACCATCGACGACAAGCGGGTGCCTATTGGGGTTACTTATCGGGATTCTGTTTGGGAAGCCATGAAAAAGAATATTATGTGAATAAGTTTTTTCAACACTGGCAGCAGTGGTTTACTGCCTATAGTCGGCCGGTCCGCTATATACGTCACGCACTCATCTGGCTGATCATCTGGATTTTGTCAAGCGAAACGGCGCATTTCGGTGTTCAGGATAAGCCATCTATTGACCTCGCCGTTACCGTTTTGATCGCCTTGTCCACGCTGCTGTATTTTTACGTGCTGGGCTACTTTGTTTTTCCTGTTTTCCTGTACCGTTTCCGACCGGTCTGGCTGGTTAGCTGGCTGATTCTAACCTACTGGTTCAGCTATCTGCTGAATCGACTGGTTTTTATCGAATTGCAGCCGTACAGCCTTTCTGCCACGTCGTATCTCTCCAAAATTGCGCATATGGTGCAGGCAGCGGGGCCACTTGGCTGCTTTACGTCTATCAAAGTGGCCCTGTGGAATTACGTGCTGGGGTTATATATGGTCACACTACTGCTCGTGATGAAGAGCGCAAGGGATATAATTTCCAACCGTAATCGCTCCATCCGGCTGGAGGGCGACCGGCTGCGGCTGGAACGGGACAAACTAGCCCTCGAGGGCAGTCATCTGACCCTGGAACTGGATTTTCTGAAGATGCAGATCAGTCCTCACTTTTTATTCAATACGCTGAACACAATTTACGCGCGGGTCGTCGATGCCGACGAGCAGGCGGCCAATCAGGTGCTTCGACTGGCCGAACTCATGCGCTATAACCTCTACGAAGCCAACGCGGATCGAATCGGTTTAGAACTCGAATTGAATTACATTAATGATTACCTGCAACTGGAACAGGCACGGCACGCGCAGTGGATATCCGTAACACTGGAGGCCGACGATAGGGTCGAACAGTATCAGATTGCTCCGCTGCTGCTCAATACGTTTGTCGAAAATGCGTTCAAACACGGAGTCAGAGCTGGCAACTTTTCGTATGTACTTATTACGGCCCGGATGGACGGCGACACGCTGGAGTTTACTGTTCAGAATACGTTGCAGCCTGAGACACGGGCGTCGGGCCGGAAGTCGGGCGGAGTGGGGTTGGTCAACGTTCGTAAACGGCTCGACCTACTCTATCCGAATCGATATGCGCTGACGACCGGTCCGGTCAAGGATCAGTACGTTGTTACGCTTCGTTTGCAGTTGGAACCACTAGCTGTACCGACCCGATGACCAATTTTCAGTCTGTGACCTCTGCTCGGCTGATTCGCCACATGCTGCTTTGGGTAGGTGTCTGGCTATTTTTTCGCTACGTCAACTTCGGCCTGTACATAAGCGATAGTGAACTGGTTATTAACACGTTGACGGCGGTAACGTTCGGACAGACCATCGGCTTGTTTTATTTATTTGGCTACTGGGTGTACCCCCGTTACCTGTACCGGTTTCGATTTCTTTGGTTCAGTCTATTCGTTTTGCTGGCCTATTATTTTATCTACCTGAGTTCGTACCTGACTACGTATTTTTTACAGCAGACCAGTCCCGATAAGGATCCAGCTTTGCTTAGCCAGGTTGAGAAAAGCTGGGCGCTCATTCAACCCGCAGGCATAGTTGGCTGTTTTACCAGCGTCAGCGTTGCCTTCTGGAACCTGAATAACTTTTTTTACGTAACCCTGCTGCTGGGAGGTAAGCTCGTTAAGGACCTGTTTATGAGCCGTACCCGCACATTGCTTATTGAGCGCGATGCCGTTGATCTTGAGCGAACGAACCTGGCCCTGGAACGCGACAACCTGATGTTGGAACTGAATCTGCTCAAATCGCAGGTAAATCCGCATTTTCTGTTCAACGCGCTCAACGGTATTTACGCCCGGGTGGTCGATGTAAATGAACCGGCTGCCGAACTGGTGCTGCGCCTGGCCGAACTTATGCGCTATAATCTCTATGAAGCGAACGTACCGCAGATTGACCTGGCCGACGAGATTGCCTATATTGAAAATTACATCAGCCTGGAGAAAATACGTCATGCTTCCCTGGTCGACGTCATTTTTTCGGCTGATGGCGACTTCACCGGCCACCCGATTGCGCCACTGCTTCTGATTGCGTTTGTTGAAAATGCCTTTAAACACAGCCTGGGCGCTGGACCGAATTCAGCCTATGTGCTGGTAGACACTCAATTAGAGGACGATACGTTCTATTTCACCGTTCAGAACAGCCTCCCGCAACAACCCCAACAGCCAACTGCAAAAAAGTCTGGCGGGATTGGCCTGGTAAATGTTCAGAAGCGCCTGGCCCTTTTGTATCCGGAGCGGTATACACTCGATGTCCGGCAAACAGCTACCAGTTACACGGCGGTTTTGCAGCTTCAACTCGGTTCGACGAAGTAGACCATTTTTCATTCATCGACAGAATTCGCGCATTCGCCGACAGCAGCCGTAGCACCGGTCTAAACTAGTTGTGCGACCTCCCGGCTCATACTACCTTTAATTCATCAGAACAGCAAGTCGCTTCGTTCAGAATCATTTATCAAATTTTTAACCAAATAACCTGCTACATATTATGAAAACTCAACCTACTACCGCCCGTCTAAATCTAAAAAAAGAACGTTTAGTCAACCTGAGCGCCAGCCATGCCAAACACGCTGGCCAGCAACGCTCTGGTGTTCCCTGCTGGTTTACCCGTATTTAAGTTCTCCTCCACTAATTATGTTACGTTGTTGTCTGCTTAATTACCCGTGGGATGGGCAAAACCCAATCGCTTACTACATCCAGCGCACCGGCTACCTCACTATCGCGCAGGCCGGTGCGCTCACGGATGACCTTCTGACGAAACTTCAAACGGACAGCTACGATTTTGTTTTTCTGCACTTGTCAACCACCGACGAACTAATTCCTAAATCTTACCAGGAAATTCTGAACGCACAGCGTCGTTTCATCATCACATCGCCTTTTCCAAAACACCTTTACCAAGCTTACGAGCTTGCGCCGGTCTCTTACCTGACCGAACCTTACCCATTTGAGCGGTTCCTGAAATGCATTGACGTATTACTCCCCTGATTTTCTCACTGTCGCACAGTAGGTTTGCGCTATCCTGGCCGTTCTCACACCTTAGGTAGTTTTGCCGTTTCGTACGGCAGCGGCCGACCGCTCAGGCGGCCCTGCGTAAAATCCGTCCCCTGGCAGTGTACAAGGCTTCTTCAACTCAACAAGTAGCAAGAAAGTGCGACGTTGATTAGTGAGATGGCAATTTGAGACAGCAGCCAAATTCTACAAATATCATTTTCAGCTTAAACAAGCTGTCGCGTAAAAACGGGCATTTAATGAAACTGTACAGTAAGGGAATGTATGCGGGAACAGCGGGTAAACTTAAATGGAGGATGGTGACGTCCGGCCGTCAAATCCCCAGTCGGCCTTCGCCAGCACTTGGCCCTAACACTCTTCATTTATATAAGCTCAATTCAACAGAAAGCGCCTAAATTAGCTGTATAACAGAACTCCCGTTTTGTTTAACTTCTTGTCTAAATAAACATAACGTAGATCATACGACTAATTCCGGCCAGATTCAGCTCAGTTCTTTTCATCCCATTAAGTCTAAAGCCGCGATTACCTTTTCCTAAAAATTTATTGGATTGTGGGCATTAGCTGACTAGATTGAGTAATCACTTGGATTCAAACACCTATCCTCATGCAACCCTCGATCCCATCTTCGGCCTCTCGTACCATTACCAATCCTGTTCTTAAAGACGAGGTGACTTTTCTTCAAACCAGCCAGGAAAGCAACGGTCGGCATTCGCTGGTTGAAGTTTTTTTATCACCGGGCGGGGGTAACCCCCTGCACTATCATCGAGACTTTGCCGAGGAGTTTGTTTGTTTAGAAGGGGAATTGAGTATCCAGCTGGAGAAGCAAATTATTCAACTCAAGCCAGGGGAATCGGCTATAGTTCCCGTTAATAAAGCACACCGTTTTTTTAATCAATCTACTCAGCCCTGCCGCTTTGAGTGCCGCATCACACCGGGTTTTCCCGGCTTCGAGCAGTTTCTTCAGATTGTCTACGGGCTGGCTCACGATGGGCAGGTGAATGGGCAAGCTATGCCAAAAAACCCCTTTGCCTTAGGATATGTGATACTGATTAGCGGTACCTACATGAGTGGATTAATGGCCGTCTTGCAGCCGATCTTAACCTGGTTAGGTCGTCAGGCAATTAAGCGGGGGCTTGGTCGAGAGTTACAGGGTCGATATATCAAGATTCAGTAAACTATTGGCCTGTCTCTTTAAAGGCTCCTAAACGTGACGAAGAATACCTTATGCATCTGCTTCAGGAAATAGACGATTTAAGCGATTGCGAGGATATGCATCCCCATTTTATCAGCCTGCTTAGCCAAAAACAGTACATTAAGGTAGCCAGGCCTAGCATCAATAATGACCAACCTAGAATTGCTCAAACTCTCGGCATGGGGCCAGCCATTATCACGTCTTTGACAAGGGGTAACAGCGCTACGCACAGACCCGTTGTGGCAAAGACTGATACGAATGATGCCCCTTTAAGTACCCCTAGCATCAAAGCCGACATCAGACCTAAGCTAATGGAGCCAACTACACTTAGCACGCCTGAACGATACGTCCCAATGGACAGGATAACCCAGCCAACCATGATGGCTCCAGACAGGCTAGAAACAACGTGGAAAGCGCCATACGAGTCGACAACGGCCTTGGTGGCCAATGACAGATTTTGCCCCTTGACTAACTGAAAGACTAAATGATTGATGCCATAGTGGAAAGTTCGTGCAAATCAAATAACCCCAGCATCACCATTGTTCCCCCCCAGCGTTCCCAAGCCGGTTCTTTTTGCCCAACCAGTTTCGCTAAGGTGACTATCGCTGGCCATAAGACGATAGTACCCGCCAGAAAAAGACTGTAAGCAGTCGTAACTTGAGCTGGGTGCTGATCAAAGGCCTTAAGTTGTTGGGGAAAGAAAAAATCAAAATGGAGTAGCAGCAGTTGGGAGAGCACTAATAGAAGTGGGGCACCAATCATGGAAATTCCCCCAATCCAACGATCAGGGAACCAAAAAGGAGTTGGTTCGAGAAGCAGAATTTTGTGTAGCATACTTTCTTTCTACAACAACCTTATTGCAATACAAGGTATTGTGCAATGCATACTACCCAAATAGTTTAATTTGCATTTAAATGTCAATCACAGATTTCCTGGACTCTAATCTACAGTTGCATATTCTCAGTAAATCCTGGTTCCATTGAGCTATCAAATACATATCAGGCGTGAATTCTTTGGTTATTTGTCAGCGATCTTGACTGGCTTCTTTTGAATAAAAACCAGGTCCAAGTAAACGCGAGGAGAAGGTTAAACAGGGACTCTGTTGACAGCTTTCCCAAGCCTTGACCCACTCAAACGATAACAAAATATTATTCGCTAAGACCAGATTGTAAGGGCTTAAGCCTACCTCAACCCACCCGGATTTAAGCTTAGTGATGGTCAGTAGACTCTTGGTCAATAGTTCATGGACTACACTACCCCGTTCCAATTGCCTCACATGCACACGCAACAACAACGAATCATAGCTACTCATTACCAAATAGACCCAGGCACTCCATACAATCCTGGGTGTTTTGCCCAACGAGAGGGTGTGCCTCGTTCGCCACCTGTACCGGCATGACGCCAGCCCGTAGTTATCTTTTTGGCTTCGGCTTTAGACCCATAGTCACTGCTGTGGGCGGTTGATTTAACATTAACTTCCGCTAACTCGATTGGGTTGTTTTTGAGCGGGATAGTTGACGAAGTCACTTATTTAAACTTACTGACGAGTAGTGTGACTGCTTGATAACCGATCACTGATATACAAACGATATCGGTACTACTGGCCCGATTTAGGTTTGTACTGAAGTTTCCTTCCTCATTCGTAATCACGCCTAACGGTGAGTTTTTAACCCCAATTTGGGCATATACAAGTGGCTGCTTGGTGGCTTCGTCCATGACACTTCCGGTAATCATTTTCCCGCTGGCAACGCGGGGAAGATCCAGTAGTAAAGAATAGATATACAGAAGAAAGGTTCTGAGCATTTTGCAGCAGTTCAATGGTTGTATACGTTGATGTATGATAGGCTACGACACCGGGAATGCCCTTATTTTACGTGACTCTTCTGCCACTTCTTTACTTCCCGTTTGCTCATTTCTTGTTCGATAACGGATTCAGGGTGCTCAGACAGGTAGGGCTTTCTGGACTCTAAACGGTTGGCTTTCTGCTCATCCTTAAGCCAGAATCGAACCGGCACATAGGCCCAGTACTGCTTCTCATCGGTCGGCTGACCGTTTTTGATGACAGGCGCTTCGTAATTATAATGCACCGCCAATCGCACGTGTGGCCCATAATCGTAGTTTTCGCCCCCTACGATACCCAGTGGGGTTCCCGCTTCGACAAACTGACCCGGCCTGACGAAAATACTTTGGGGGCGGAAAACGGTATAGGTGCCAAAACTACAGTCGGCATGGTTGATCTCGACCATGTTGTCGTCGCGGTTAAAGCCCAGATGCGTTCCCATGGGGGCGGCATCACTGCGTACGGCTGATACCGTTCCCCGGCGGGCGGCAAATACGGTGTCTCCGCTGTTCATTTTAATAGCCAGCGCATACCAGTCTTTGGGTTCTTGCTGGCCAGCGAATTGTTTACCCAGATAGGCTAATTGGATGGCACTAACCTGTTTGCCCGGGCTCGTCGGTAGCAGATACACCAGGGCCGTATCGACTTTAGGCCGCTGACAGCCCTTTATGGATCTGACATTATACTGAAACGAGGTGGCTTGATTGGGTTGGGGTTGCAGCTTAAACAGCGACTGCTGCCCCGGTCTGACGTCGGTCTGATAAGGTAAGGTTGCCGAGGACCGAAGGCCGGTCAATTGGGTGAATGTAATGGTAATTGTGTAGGGACAGAATCCGTTATTACGACAGGAAAACGTATATACTCCCGAGTTGTCTTTTTCATAAAATACTTCAATGGGCGATTGGGCGTTGGCCCTAACGAAAAGCAAAAAGGTTAAGCCGATGAATGTTAGTAGACGCAACATGACAAGACTGGAATAACTGATAGTATCTTTCTTGCTTTTTTCTATAAAAGACTGTTCTATGATCGAACTTTAGCCAAAGTACTAAATTTTAAGCTAGATACGGCCTATAGATCGGATCACAAATCGCTCCTCCTTAATACAAACGAATATTCGTCATATGCAGGCATTTTAAATGGAGCGTGTAATGGGAGGGCCTGTTTTAATAACTGTTAACGACTATCCGTAGCATACGACGGTCAACTTTTTTCAGGACGATACATCGCGGCAAAACGACAGGAACCTTTCATGGTTACCCGCAGCGATCGCTGCGTTGCCCTCTTCAAAGATCGCTTTAATTTTTTCTTCCATGAAAATTAGCCGGTTCTGTTCTGGTGTGTATCAGTTAAATGATTGCCTATATTCCAGAGGGGACGTTTGTGTTTTATTTTTAAAAAGTCGATTGAACGATTGAGTATGGCCAAACCCCAGTTGGTAAGCAATCTCACCGACCGTCAGCTCGGTGGTCGTCAGTAGATCTTTAGCCTTCTCAAGCACATGATTATGAATGTACTGCTGGGCGTTTTGTCCGCTCATCGAACGGAGTAAATCACTTAAATAAGTAGGGGATAAATTGAGTTGTTCAGCCACATAGTGCACTGTTGGCAATCCGCGTTCAGATAAGGCTTCATCACTAAAATACATTGTTAGCAAGGCTTCTAACTTGACTAATAGCGACTGGTTAGCGGTTTTACGAGTAATGAACTGTCGGCCATAAAATCGGTCGCAGTAGTTGAGTAAGAGTTGAATCTGGGAGGTAATGACGTCCTGACTGTGTTGATCAATTGCAGAACTGTACTCCTCCTTAATGGTGCCGATAAGGAAGTCCAGCACAGTTTCTTCCTTTTTCGATAAGTGCAGGGCTTCGCTGACGGCGTAGGAAAAGAACCCGTATTCACGCATATGTTTGGCGACCGGATATCCCTGGATAAAATCAGGATGGACGACCAGCCACCAACCCGATAATTTCAGCCCATCAGCAATGTCGGTGGTGACAACCTGGCCAGGTGAAAAGAAGGTCATGACCCCTTCGTCAAAATCGTACGAGTTTTGCCCGTACATCATCTTACCCTGAAAATCTTTCTTGAGGGCAATACAGTAAAAATGATAGCGTATGCTGCGCAGTTTCTGGTCAGAGAAACAGGTGATGTCCGAAAAATCAATCACGCTCACCAGGGGGTGTTCCGGTTTGCTTAATTTCAGCAGCCGGTGCAGTTCGGATATTGACTTGATCGAGTAGGGGTTTATCGTTTCTTTTTTCATAACGCTAAAAGGTTGCCAGTAAAACCGGGACAAGCCCGTCTTGGGGCTTGTCCCGGATGAATTAATTGAAATCGGTCGATAGCGTAATCGGCTTCCAGTCCTCGATTTCCTGTTTTTCCAGTTGCCGCTTTACCATAATCAGCTGATAGGTATCAGATCCTAGTAAAAGATGTAGCGGAGGAGTAGGACTAGCTGTCAGATTAATTAGCACGTTAACAAGTTTCTCGGGGTCACCAGCCTGGGTGCCACTATAGCTCCGCCACATGGCTTCGGCTTTGTCCAGGCCGTATACCTCAATCTTGTTCTTAGCAAACGTCATTGATCCCTCATCCATGAAGTTGGTTCGGAACTGACCCGGTGCCACTACGGTCACGTTAATGCCAAAGGATTTAGTTTCTTCAGCCAGGGCTTCGGAAATGCCGATCAGGGCGAACTTGGCCGCATTGTAACTGGCCGCATTGGCAAACCCAACATAACCCGCGTTGGAGGAGATGTTGATGAAGTGGCCCGAGCCCTGGACCCGCCAGTAGGGCATTGTGGCCCGAATGACGTTGACGGGTCCGAAGAGGTTAACATCCACCGTTTGGCGGAATTCAGCGTCGGTCGTTTCTTCCATACTGCCCACCAGGCAATAGCCAGCGTTGTTAACGACCACATCCAGCCGACCGAAGCGGTTAATGCTTTGCCTAATCGCGTCTTTGACGCTTTGGTCGCTGGTTAAATCAACCGTCAGGGCCAATAGATTGGTCGTCGGTTGGTCCGTCAACGCATCGAGCAGGGTAGCTTTATTGCGGGTAGTGGCGGCCACCTGATGGCCGGTGATCAATAACCGTTTTAGCAGTGATAGGCCCATGCCCCTGGACGCGCCGGTGATGAACCAGATTTTTTGGTTGTTCATATCGTTGTCTTCGTTGATACAGCAAAGGTCTGGCTCTGGCCTGGTTGATGTTTAACCAAACCACGGATTGTTGGAGCCACATTGAGAATTTTTACGCTGGTTTAGTACTTCTGACAGGCAAATGCACACTGGCTTTATGTCTACCGGAAGGTAGCCCGTTCAGGTAGGGTCGTTTACCAGTTTGGCTACAAGATTCTCCAGTTTCACTACAGGTAGCCGCCGTTTAAGCATGAGCTTTGCTTCACGAAAAAACAATGTGAAAGACATGACAAAGACGATTTTTATTACGGGCGGTTCGACAGGCATAGGGAAGGCAACAGCAAAACTATTTGCGGCAAACGGCTGGACTGTGATCGCGACCATGCGCAGGCCGGAGGTTGAAAAAGAACTGAACCAATTGCCCAATGTAACCCTGATGCCACTGGATGTAACGGACAGAGAACAGATTAAAGAAACCACTCAGAAAGCACTGGCTCTGGGCGATATTGATGTGGTGTTCAACAACGCAGGCTACGCATTAATGGGCGCCCTCGAAGCCATTTCCGATGAACAACTGGTACGCCAGATGGAAACTAATTTCCTTGGTGTTGTGCGCGTTACTCAGGCATTCATCCCTTACTTCCGGGAGAAGAAAAGCGGACTTTTTATCACTACAGGCTCATTGGCTGGCTTAGTCGGCTTTCCGGTTAGTTCGATGTATGATGCCAGTAAATGGGCGTTGGAAGGCTGGAGCGAAAGCCTTTCATTTGAATTAAACGAATTTGGTATCGGTATCAAAACCATAGAGCCCGGTTTGGTAGCGACCGAAATTGGAACCGGTTCGGTGATTGCGTCCCATCCGGCTTACGAACCATTGCTGACTAAGTTTCTGGCTGCCACCACGCCTGACAAAACGGTTTCTACAGCCGAGCAGATTGCCGAAGTGGTATACGAGGCCGCTACGGACGGCAAAAACATATTGCGTTACGTATGTGGCGAAGATGCAAAAACCATGTACGCCCAACGCCTGGCTGTAGGGGACGAGGCTTTCAGAGCAGGCATTAAACAACTGCTGGCTGGAGCGAACCTGGAATTTTAGGCACTACGTTGATTGTTGTCTATTGGTAAAAATGCAGTGTGATACTAACTCAATGCAGGTATGAATGGAGAACCCGGAAATAAGCCAATCCACTACCAGTCCATCTCAGAAATGCAGCGGGCTTTCGGTTTACCGCAGCCTTTGCATCCGCTGATAAGCCTGTTGGACTATAGCAAGGTGCAGATCACCAGTGAGATGCTGGCAGCTACCTTTGCGATGGGCTTCTACAACATTACATACAACGAATCCGCCGGTTGCCGCATGCGCTATGGACATACCACCTATGACTTCAATGAAGGCGGTATGTTCTTCACCTCGCCCGGGCAGCCGTTAGCCGGGTTTCAAAGTCCGGATTCCAGTTCAGGGTTCACCTTGCTGGTACATCCCGATTTTCTCAGGCATTATCCGCTGGATGCTACAATCAAAACCTATGGTTTTTTCTCTTATTCCGTCGCCGAATCGCTACACCTCTCCGAAAAGGAAAAGACGATCATTACCGCGATAGCTAAAAACTTAGGCGACGAGCTGGAGACAGCCATTGATACCATCAGCCAGGATATATTGATCACGCAGGTGGAGCTACTTTTAAACTACAGCCATCGCTTTTATAAGCGCCAGTTCATTACCCGCAAAACGGTACATAATGCACTACTTGAAAAACTGGATTTGCTGCTACACACCTACTTGAATGATGAGACAGCCTTGATGAACGGATTACCAACAGTTCAGTTTCTAGCGGATAAATTAAACGTTTCGCCCCGCTATTTGGGCGATATGTTACGGACGCTAACCGGGCATAACACCCAGCAACATATTCATTATAACCTCATTGAAAAAGCCAAGGAGATATTGACAATCAGTGACCTTACGGTCGGAGAAATCGCCTATCAGTTAGGTTTCGAACACCCTCAATCGTTCAGTAAATTGTTTAAATCAAAAACGAATATGACTCCGCTGGAGTTTAGAGCGACCTATAATTGATGTTTTAGAAGATAACAGGTCCCTGAGGAATACCTGTTTATTGAGTCTTACCTACTTTGTGTAATCCGCTTTGCGATTTGCCCTATATTCGTTGCGTATCGCGGATTGGGATAGGGTGATCCCAATAATTTAGTATTGACTAAGCGCCTGAATTTTGGACAGTTACTAAATCCTTAACTGTCCGGATTTTGGGCGAATCTTATCCACCCGTTTCAGATTTAAACAGGGAAATTGGGCAATTACAGTGAGCGATCCCACCCGTCTCCTCCGGCCGATGCTGATTCGTCCCGTCAATTCAGTGATTTATCAGCCAGGTGTGTCTTATCCTGATATAGGTCGTATGGTCGGACAAGCCAAAACAGAAGTACTTTGGTCATCTGATCGTTATCAATGATTCAGCTAATCGGACGATATAACAGAAGATTCTCAAAAAGTACGGATGGCCTTGTGATAATGAGTCAAGAAAATTATCTACCAAAGAATGGCATATTGCTTGGCGCTCACGGTCAAATTTTGAATCATTGAGCGAATTCTGTTCTTCTATCATCCAGATGCATATCAGTGCTATTGAAGACCAGATTGCGCTTGTAAATAAAGCACGTAGCAAGTGAAGCTATTTGTTTTATAAGCTATGTGGCTATTGCAAACGTCTGAAATAGGTGTAATGGCCCTGAATTAGTTGCCGCTTCCAATCCGTTTTACATATCAAAAATTGCTCACTTAGTAGCTATATTCATGGCCCTGTTGACTTTTGCAACAACCACATCACTTATACAACAAGTAGCAGTAAAGCACCTGTTTAGCACTCCGCTTTCAATTCCTAGCCATGCCAATTTCCAAGAAAGCTGTTGTGTTAATAAAGTATCCGTTAGCTCTGCTGACTAGTATACTTCTATCTACTTGTTTTCCTAAACTACCGGGGCCCTGTTATGACTGCCAAATAGTAGAAACCATTCAACTCACCAACCAATCATTAAGTAAAAGCAGTACTGCTTACGAAGAAGTATGCGACTCATTAGAAGCGGTGAAGTTTGTTAAGAATAACACCTTCGCCAAGACTATTTCAATAGGCATAATCGATCAGCAAGAGGTTTATAGTATTCGTATTCGTTTTGCAACCTGTACCAAAAAGTAGAGCTTTTTATTGACCGAATTAAGATTTATTATGAATAACTGATCATCTAGTTAATTAATCTAAGTTGTATGAAAGCAGATTAATATGGGCACAAAAAAGACACAGCCAAAAGCAAGCGTACCTTTGAGGTGCGAAAACATTAGTAACCTGCTCTGGCTATGTCTGAAAAAGTATTGGCAATTTACTGCTTTTTGCCCGGCGGCCGGTGCCGATGATTTTTTCCTCGAAACGGCCCGTCATGGTTCCATCAAACCACAGGCGAAACTCAAAGTGCCTGATAGTATTGTGTTGACCACCGCCATTATATCGGCCCGTTTCTTCGGAGGTAATCAAGCCTCGGCCATGCTGTACATGGCCGATAAACAAGGCGTTGTTATGCTTGAAAAATCCGCTTTTAACCGTCGGTTGCATCGATTGGCTACAACCCTGAGTGTACTGTTCTACTATCTGGCGGATTTTTTCAAGGCCCTCAATTTGAGTAATCAATATTTGATTGATTCGTTTCCAGTGGCCGTTTGTGATAACATCCGTATCAGTCGATCTCGATTGGTAGAAGGAGAGGAATACCGCGGTAAAAGCGCGTCGAAGAGACGGTTCTTTTTCGGGTTTCGAGTTCAGTTGATCACTACGGTCGATAAACAACCCGTACAGTTTTTCATTCTGCCTGGCTCGTATGTGGATGTAACGGCCCTTCAACTGATGCACCTGAACTTGCCAGAGGGCAGTGAAGTGTAGGGCGATGCGGGCTATACGGATTATGAACAGGATGACCTTTACCTTGATTGTGAAGGCATTAGTCTGAAGATTCAGCGAAAAAGCAACAGCCACCGACCGAATCAGGTTTGGGAGAATACTTACGAAAAAGGGCTTCGCCAGCGGATTGAGCAGGCCTTTAGTCACATCACAATGCGGTTCTCTAAGAAGATTCATGCCGTTACCGAAGCGGGTTTTCTGATTAAAACCGTGTTGTTTCTATTGGCTTATTCACTCGAAGCAAACTTGTGTCATACAACTTAGATTAGTTAGTGAACCAATATGCGTTCAGCTATACCTATTCGATGCAGGGCCTACTAAAAGGCCCACCGGTCCACCAAGCGAACTATGCCTTTCTGGGGATAGCTCCTGTCCAGTTTGACGACATTGTGGTTCGCCGTGACTCCAGGTATGTTCACAAAAGTATGCCTGGTTTGACCGGTTCGGACAATGCACTCGTCAACAGCAGCAGTCATTATAAACCAGCTGTTTTGCTCTCGGGGAACAAAGCCACTCGGTTAGCCTTCCAGGAGAATATCTCCCGGTCCACCGTAGTGCAGTTGTTTACGCATGCCGATGCGACCACTGCTCCTGACTCTACAGGTTTGGCAGAACCTACCATCTTTTTCGCAGACTCCGCCTTACGCCTGTCGGAGATACAGGCCAGCCAGCACGTCGCCACTCAATTAGTCTTACTGTTGGCCTGCAAAACAGGATTGGGAATCAACCAAAAAGGAGAAGGTGTTTTTAGCCTGGCCAGGGGACTTGCTTCGTTAGGTGTGCCTAGTATACTAACGACTTTATGGAGTGTTGAGGATAAGTCTACCTATCGGCTATCGCAACTTTTTCATGAGCAACTGGCAACGAGTTTGCCCAAGGATATCGCCCTGCAACAGGCCAAGTTGCAATTCCTTGACGAAGCATCCACCCTCGAACTGCTGCCTTCCGAATGGGCGGGTATTATCTTGATTGGTAATACGGACCCACTGACGTCCTCCAGTCCTGTGGGGCTGTGGATTATCGGCGTTCTGGTAATCAGTGGCTCTTTGGGAAGCTGATTTTTCTGGTGGAGAAAACATAGAGCCCGACAGGATCAGTCCAGCTAGGCCTTTATATAGCTCCCGTCTTAGAATACGTACGAGAAAAATGACCGTTTTATAAATTCTTATAATTACGGCAAGTGATTATTCTGTAAAAAGTAAGAAATCAATAGTGTGAAAAATACCTTCATAATGATTTAGCATAGCTAATATGTACTAAGCCTCAGTAGTTTATAGTGCTGATTAACAGCAACTCAATCAGTAGATTGTTAGATCATATGCGACGGATTGTAGTTGACAAATATTAAATTTTCGGGCCCTTGTTCCGATCAATATCGGAGGTGACTGTTGCACAACTCTTTTGGAATGAAAGAACCCTTGAAGTAACCCGTCCCATAAAGACAAAAAAGAGTCCCCTGGATGCAAAGCCAACACCTGAGTAACCACTTTAGGCCAGCGCTTGGCCAATAGCCACTTCTTGAGATTGTAGGCCGTTGCCGCCATCACCATCCGCTTGTGCGCACCCGTTTTACCTTCGCCAGGCGTCCGGCGCATCCCAAAGTAGTTCAGTAAACTACCAAAAACTGGCTCAACCACCGCACTCCGTCGCCTTTTCAGCCGCTTCCCTTTCGCACTCGTCAAACGGGCTTCCATTCGTTCATACTCTCTAACATACATGGTCACACTGAGTGATTTACGATCTCGGTTACCACAACAACTTTCCTTAATGGGACAATTTTGGCAGGCACTGAAGCTGGCAATGTAGCGGTAGTTACCATACCCACCCGCCATCTTGATACCATGATTACGTAAAATGGCCCCTTGAGGGCAGCGGTATTGATCCTTCTCCGGTTCATATGTAAAGGGATCTCGAACTGGAATGTAACGCCCAAATAAAGGGATGTACGCTTCGATTTGACGATGCTCTAAGGCGGCATAATTTTCTCCTGAGCTAAAGCCGGCATCGGCCAGCACACACCGAAATGGTAAGTTCAACCTTGACAAACGAGTGCGGGTTCGATCGACTATGTTGAGCAAATGGCGTGAATCTTTCTGGTCAGCGGAATCGGCCTGAATATGGGTAATCACATGGTGGGCACAATCGACGGCCATACTAGCCAGGTAATAGAGCCGAAAGGCCTTGTTCGGTTTGGTGGCTAAGCAAGCCTGCGGATCGTTAGGGCTATAATAAACCCGATTATTACGAGTCACTTTCTTGGGATTGATATATTGTTTCGTCTTATCAAAAGACACCCGATCCGAAGCCTCAATCAGTGGCTGCTCATTTTTCTCCAATGTCCACTTTGCCAGCGGCTTAGCTTCTAACTTATCTAGGGAAGCATTGGCCTCCACAAAAGCCGCATCGATGGCTTGGGTGTGCCCATCGACCAGCCCTAGCTCAACACAGTGGGTTAACACACACTGGAAGCACTGTTCGAAGACACTTTCGGGTAAGCGCTGCCGAGTGCGAATAATAGCCCGATCCGACGTAAGGTTTTCCAAATGCCCCACCAGCATTAATTTGAAGAAAACAACCGGATCAATCGATTGTCGCCCGCATTTGCCGTAGAAGGGCTGGACAACTTGATATAGAAAGGATAAATCAATGGCGTGTTTTAAGCGTCGATATAGATTCTGCTGGGGTACACATTGGTCGAGTAGCAGAGGATGGCCTTGTTTTGGAGCGGGGTGTTTTGTTCCTACCATACGTCAAGATAGGCATCTTCCTCAACATAAGGCTATTAGCGTTGTGCAACAGTCACGACCCTTTTATTGGACGAAGATATTAGTAGTGTAGGAGGGGGGTAATTGCCAAGGATGTCATTTTAGAAGAGACGAAGTAATCATTACGAATGGCTTTGAGCCAATTCACCTTAGAAACGGACCCGTTAGCGGCATGGCTTTACCAACGGTTTATCAACTCATGTAAGCCGACTAAAAAGCGTCACATAGGGTAAGCAGGTAAGTAACTGTGGTGATTGCTTATCGCATCAAACTCTTTCACTGAATGCCGCCGTATTGTTTGGGAGACGTACAGCTTGCCGCTTACAAATCCGATAGCGACTCACGACCCTATTAATCAGCAAGAATTCCTAACTTGATGTTAATTAAGTGCCTCGTGTTGCTCCGCTTGTCCAGCCCGTCTATGAATGCTCGTCCAATTGGCTTTTACGCTCGTGCGCTCCGACTTTTTTTCGGTACATTCCCCGTTTGGCTTGCCCTGTCCATGCCTGTAACGCAGGCTCAGCCAACTAGTTTACTCCTGACGGCGGATAGCTTACAAAAAGGCCTGGCAGGCTATTTCCTGTATCCAATGCCCTGGCGATTCCAGGCCGGCGACAACCCGACCTGGGCCAATCCAGCGCTGGACGATCACGCCTGGCAACGGGCAAAAACCGGCAATAATGTGGGCAATACGCCCCCCGGTTGGAAAGGAGTGGGCTGGTTCAGATTGCACTTTACGCTGGATAAGCCACTTTTAGGCCAGATGATGGCGCTCAAAATTAACCACATGGGGGCCTCGGATATCTATCTGGATGGGCAGCGTATTGGTGGGTTCGGCCAGGTTGGCCATTCACGGGCGACGGAAACGAGCTATATACCCAACAATGAGCCAGTGGCCTTCCGGCTCGATCAGCCCGGCGATCATGTGCTGGCGGTTCGTGTCTCCACCTTTCACCGCTACCTCACCCGCAAAGTGCGCTATGGACAGGGCTTTCTGAGCTGGATCGCTCCGCATGACCGGCTCGCCCAGTATACGCTTAACATGGCCCGTAATAATAGCCTGAATTTAGTGCTCGTGTTTGGTACGGGCCTGTTTGCTCTATTGCATTTATTTCTGTATCTGTTTTATCCAGTCCGGGTCTCTAACTTATATTACAGCTTAAGCCTGGCTTTTTTTACAGGCGCTTCAGCCTGCGTGTATGTTGATAACATCCTGACCAATCCGGCTACCCTGCAACTAATCTGTTACTTGATGGTGGGCTTGAACCAGGCTTATTCAGTGCTAACCGTGGCGTTTATCTATTCAATTTGTTACGTCAGTCAGCCCCGCCAGGTATGGGCATTCTGCAGTATAGGAGTGCTTCTGTATGGAATCTTTCTGGTCTTTCCGACGCTGGCAATGGAATGGGTCCTCATCACCTTCGCTAGTGGTTGTGTAGGTGAAGTGCTACGGGTGGTCTGGCAGGGAATATACCGGAAACAACCCGGCATTTGGTTGATCGGGGTAGGGATACTGGCGGTGGCGGTGGTGTATGGGGTAGCAGCCGGTAACGGCGATGTATTGGGCCTTTGGCCCAACAACCCGTCCGGGCAAAGTTGGTTCATTGCGTTTGGGTTGCTAACCTTGCCGCTTTGTACTTCACTTTACTTAGCCCAGGATTTTGCCCGAACGAATGGTAGCCTGGCTGCGCAACTAAATCAGGTCAACGCCCTTTCCCAAAAGACCCTGGCCCAGGAAGCCGAAAAGCTCAAGCTGGTGGCCGAACAGAATGAGGTACTCGAGCAAACTGTGCAGGAACGAACCGAAAAGATTCAGCAGCAGGCCAACAAACTCCGGGAGATTGATGCCATCAAATCGCGCTTTTTCACCAACCTGACTCACGAATTTCGCACTCCCCTGACCTTAATGCTGGGCCCGGCTGAACAGGTGCTGGCCGAAACAGAAGAACCCAAAACCAAACAGCAGGTTGGGCTCCTCTATCGAAACGCCCAGCGGTTGCTCCAACTCATCAATCAACTGCTCGATCTGAGCAAACTGGAAGCGGGCAAAACCCAGTTGACCCCGACATCCGTCGATCTGGTGGGTTTGGTGAAAGGCACTCTACTTTCGTTTGAGTCACTGGCCCATCAGAAACAAATCGCGCTGCACGTGACGGCCAGCCTCGATCAGTTGATGATGGACATGGACCGGGACAAGATCGAAAAAATACTCTACAACCTGTTTTCGAATGCCATCAAGTTCACCCCAGCCGGGGGCGAGGTGTCTATTGGATTAACCGATGAAGGTGTCAGGGTAGAGGAGCCTTGGGCTACGTTGGTCGTTCATGACACGGGCGTTGGGATACCGGCCGCCAACCTTCCGTACGTGTTCGATCAGTTCTACCAAGTGGATGCCTCCATCACCCGCGAGCAGGAGGGTTTCGGCATCGGTCTGGCCTTAACCAAAGAGTTAGTCGAGCTACACGGCGGTCGTATTCATATCGACAGCCAGCAAGGCATTGGTACCATCGTCACCGTCCGCCTGCCCATTCGTCAG
The DNA here is from genome assembly GCF_002831565.1 of Spirosoma pollinicola. Lineage (NCBI taxonomy): Bacteria > Pseudomonadati > Bacteroidota > Cytophagia > Cytophagales > Cytophagaceae > Spirosoma > Spirosoma pollinicola. The sequence continues at coordinate 2,304,059 of NZ_CP025096.1, forward strand.
GAGCATCCCATTCGGGATGGGGTAGAACATAGCTTACCCACGTCCTACCGTGGGGTTACCGATCCCGTAGAGGACCCACTTCCTCAATCGTCCGGTGGAGCCGACGCCCAACTCCTACTGATTGAAGACAACGATGAAGTCCGTCAATTTATCCGCTCGTCGTTAGGGCATCAGTACCGGATTATTGAGGCTATAAACGGAGAAGAAGGCGTTCGACTCGCGCAGGAGCATGTACCCGACCTGGTTATTACTGACCTGATGATGCCCAAACTCGATGGGTATCAGGTTTGTGCAGCCTTAAAGCAGGACGAGCGCACCAGCCACATCCCCATCGTGATGTTAACAGCCAAAGCCGACCTCGACAGCCGGATTGAGGGGCTTCAAACGGGGGCTGATAGCTATCTGGCCAAGCCGTTTCACCAGCGGGAGCTAATGGCTCAGATTGCTAATTTGATCACCAGTCGCCGACAGTTACGGGAGCGATTCAACCGGGATAGTCTCTGGCATACGGGAGACGCTTTGCCGTCAATGGAGCAAGCCTTCCTTGACCGGGTTCGGACGGCCATCGATGCCCATCTGGAGGATGAAGGGTTTAGTGTCGATCAGTTGAGCGACAATCTGGGCGTTAGTCGTACCCAACTCCACCGCAAGCTCAAAGCGCTTATCAATCAATCGCCCGGCGATCTGATCCGTGTGGTCCGCCTACAACGCGCCTTAGACTTACTGACCCGTAACGTCGCCACCGTCTCGGAAGTGGCCTATATGGTCGGTTTTGGTAATCCGGCTAATTTCTCCACCAGTTTCTCCAGGCACTTCGGCTACGCGCCCAGCGAGGTGAAAAAGAAAGTGGGTTCAGCGGCTTCCTGATTGCTTGTTCAGTGTCCACTGACTCCACCAAGGCGATAAAACCGCTTTAAAGCATCTGCATATCAGTCGCTGCAACGTTTTCAAACGCATTTGCAACGTACGCAAAAGACGCATACAAGCGGCTTGTTTTCCTTTGTGTTGTCGTTTAAGCTGTCCTAAACCGACGGTGACCTTAACTAAACACCACATGGAAGCCAAGCCGCATTCACCTTACCGGGTCTTTCTGGCCTATCTGCTGCTAACGTTTTACTGCTTTGGGGCGGGCATGATGAATGAGTTTGTCGAATACCTGAGCTACGCCGATCTAGGCCGTTCTATTCCTCCGGCCGACTTCGCCCGCTGGCACAAAGCCACCAGTCAATACGTTCTGCCATTTCTAGTGCTGCCCATTCTACTGGGCAACATCGCCCTAATCGCATTATTTTTCAACCGGCCAGCGAGCATACCAAAATGGACGCTCTGGGTAGCGCTGGCTTGCGCCATAACGGCCTGGGTATCGACCATTCTGTTTCAGGTGCCCATTGAAACACAGTTTGATCAGGGATACTTCAGCCCGGCCCTGATGGAGCGCTTGTGGCAAACCGACTGGATTCGCAAAGGGGCCTTTTTTGTTGAGATTGGTGTCGTTATTTATATGACTGTGTGTTTCTTCGGGTCGGCAACCCTACGACTAACAACTCTGGAGGCAACCCGGCTTACTTCAGCCCTATAAACCGATCTCTCTGCTAACGTATCTCCCTAATTGGCATGAAAAAAGTCCTTATTTTCTCGTTTGTCATTACCGCTTTAACTGCCGTATCGTTCCGCACTCCGACCGATACTATTGTGGGTCGATGGCAACAAACGGTGAAAGGTGCCACTGCGCTACTGGTCTTCAGGCCTGACGATACATTCGATATTTTCATTAATGGAAAAACGTTTACCAGCGGCAAGTACAGGGATCGACAGGACACCTTCGCCCTGGCTGACACAGCATGCGGGATAGACTACTACGGTACCTATAAACTCAATTTCTTCGCCCCGGATTCGCGGTCCGCTTTACGGCTATTGCTGATACCTGCAAAGCCCGTAACGGGGCTATGCATCAGTTCACTGCCGGTCGGCGCAGCGCCGATGCGGTCCCCCTGGCCAAGCCCTGAATTTTAATGGCTAGATCTATTGGTCAGTTTATTTTTTATACCTAGTTACCCCATGAAAAAAGCATTCCTTACCTCCATTGCGGCCCTTGCCCTGATTTCAGTATCGTTCATCAGCCCGCCTAACCCGTTGGTAGGGCGCTGGCAGCAACTTTACAAAGGAGCCACCGCCCTGTTTATTTTCCGAGCCGACAGTACGTTTGATGTATTCATCAATGGCAAAGCGTTCACCCACGGAAAATATTTCGTCCGAAAGGATACCATGGGGATGGCCGACGTCAGTTGTAACGGGGCTTACTACGGCACCTACAAATTAGGCTTCTATGCCCCCGATTCAGTCCGGTTCGTTACCATTCGGGATACCTGTAAGGGGCGTAACGGTGATCTGCACAACTTTACCGTGGGTCGGCGGTCCGCCGATGCGGTTAATGCAGTCAAGCCCTAACGGAGTCATGACAAAATTGATTTAAACCAACAACCACATCGATCATGAAAAAAGTATTCACCCTCCCCGTAGGCCTCATTTTGCTATTGGCCCTTTCGTCTTCTTTCGTTGATCCAGCAAACCCAATGGTCGGGCGCTGGCAGCAGCAGATAGACGGGGTAACGCTACTAGTCAACTTCCGGCCTGACGGTAGCTACGACGGGTTCGTCAATGGGAAGTCGTATTTAACGGGACGCTATTACGTTCGGCAGGATACGATTGGGCTCACTGACGGCAAGTGTAACCCGACGTATTTCGGTACCTATCGACTGCAATTTTTAGTCCCGGATTCGGTTCGATTCACCGCGATCCTGGATACCTGTCGGGACCGCCGGGAAGCTGTACCCACCTTGGCGCTTGGCCGGGTTACTCCCGGTAAGCCATGAAAACGGACCTCTATTGCCTAACCGCTCTAATCGCCTTCGTTTTGGTGAGTGCTACGTTCGTTACCGACGAGCCCATGGACAAAATGACGTTGGGGAAACGCTTGTTTTCCGATCCCATTCTCTCACGCAACCGAACGATTAGTTGTGCCAGTTGCCACCGGGAGGAATTCGCCTTTGCCGATACGTCAGCGCTGAGCCTGGGCGTGTTTGGCCGGAAAGGAAAACGCAATACCCCTTCGGCCATGAACGTGCGCTTGCAGGCCAACTTCTTCTGGGACGGTCGGGCCGCTACCCTGGAGGAGCAGGCGCTGATTCCCATCGCCAACCCCGATGAAATGGATTTGCCCGTTGATGTGGCCATCAAACGTTTGAACGGAAGTAAGACCTACCGGGCTTACTTTAAGCAGGTATTTGGAGAGCTACCCACCAAAACCAATTTAGCGAAGGCACTGTCCGAGTTTGAGCAGACCCTGGAAACGGCCGAATCCCCCCTGGATGACTGGCGGCTGAACGATAACGAAGCGGCCATGAGTGAGTCGGCCAAGCGGGGCTTTGCCCTCTTCAATGGTAAAGCCAACTGCGTGCAGTGTCATTTCGGGGCGGATTTCAATAGCTCCGAATTTAGAAACATCGGCTTGTTCGATGGGAAAACGCTGGCCGACAGCGGCCGGGCCGCCATCACCAAGCGGGCCGCTGATCTGGGCAAGTTCAAGATTGGTCCCTTGCGCAATGTGGCCCTGACGGCCCCCTACATGCACAACGGGATGTTCAAAACGCTAGCGCAAGTCATTGATCATTACAATGAGCCCGACAAGCGGGTGCCGGGTGCCATGAACCGCGACCCGCTGCTGGCTAAACCGCTAGGACTCAGTCAGCAGGAGAAACAGGATCTGGAAGAATTCTTGCGGGCGCTGACCGACAAGCGGTTCCTAGTGAAGGCAAGCGCAACGAAGAAAACATAGCCCTAATCACCAGGCCCCCTTCCCACGCCAGACCGGCTGACACCGTTGGCTAACAAGAAGACCTATCCTCGACTATATACCATGAAATTAACCCTACTTCGTATTTTATCCGTCTGGCTGGTTTCAACCCTAACCCAAGGGCAGACCCGCTACACCATGCCCGCTGAATGGGAACCCCAGGAGACGGTTTGGATGGGCCTGCGCACCGAAGAGACACAGACCAAATTCGATACCACCACCTTGGAGATGATTCAGGCGCTGGTACCCTTCGTCAAGCTGAATCTGATCCTGGAAAAAGATACCCTGTTTCGGGAAGGGAAAAGCTGGTTTACCCCCTTTGGTATTGACACGAGTCGAATCAGCATCATCAGGCAAGACCCCACCGACTACTGGTACCGCGATCCGGGTCCGGTGTTCGTGCGTAACGCCGAAGGGCAACTGGCCGTCGTCGATTTTCGCTACAGCAATTACGGGGCGCATCCCGATTCGCTGACCGAGCGCGCCCGCCAACACGACGAGCTTGATAAGGATATCGCCCATCGTCTCAAATTGCCCATAATCACATCCAGCGTCTTCATGGAAGGCGGTGCCATCGAAGTCAACGGGAGGGGTACGCTCTTGCAGGTGGAATCGGTCACCCTGCAACGCAATCCCCATCTGTCGAAAGCGGCCATTGAACAGGACTTAAAACGAGTTTTGGGCGTAAAAAAGGTAATCTGGCTCAAAAAAGGCCCGGCCGATGATGACCGGTTGGGACTGCTGGGCGATTCGGTGCTGTATGCTGTTCGGGGGACGGGGGGGCATGTGGATGAATTCTGCCGCTTTGCCAACGCCAGCACGATTCTGCTAGGTTGGATGGAGGAGGGCGAAATTGGTGCGGACCCCGTGAAGCGGATCACTCATGATCGAAAGGTGGAGAACCTGAAAATCCTGCAACAGGCAACCGACCAGGATGGGAAATCGTTCACGATTGTCAAAGTGCCATTCCCCCAGATTACGTATAAAAAAAGGGTTGTCACCGAAAGTAACCGATATTACCAAAACATCAAGCGAGCCCGGCCCAACCTCAAATCGGGCACCGTGCTGTACATCGTGCCATCGGCCAGTTACTTGAATTATGTCATCGCCAATGGGGTGATTCTATTACCGACTTATTGGCAGCCGGGCGAGTCGGAAGCGGGCAAAAAACGGGATGCCGACGTGTTAGCCCTATTTAAGAAATACTTTCCAGACCGAAAGCTGATCCAGATTAATCCCATCCAGCTGAACTACGCGTCTGGCGGAATGCACTGCGTCACCCAGCAGCAACCAGCCGGAAAGCCGGTTAGTCAACAAGCTGCTGTTTCCTCGAAATGACGTTTAACGACTAATCCAACCGTATGAAAAATCTCATCTGCTTACTCCTCGGGATTTTACCCGGCTTACTGGCTGCTCAGCCGCAACCCGTTCAATGGCATCACCTCGACCCTAGAACCGATAGCGTTATGGGCATTAGCACCGACCGAGCCTACCGCGAGTTACTTAACGGTCGCAAAGCCACACCCGTGATTGTGGCGGTGATCGATGGGGGTGTCGACACGAACCACGAAGACCTGAAGGCGGTCATCCGGGCCAACTCAAAAGAGATTGCCGGTAACGGCAAAGACGATGACCACAATGGCTACGTCGACGACGTGAAAGGCTGGAACTTTATGGGCGGCAAAGACGGCCGTAACGTTGAGTTTGACCGCAAGGAGGAAACCCGGATTGTGGCTCGTCTGGGACCATGCTATGCCACGGCGCATCGGGCCTCGCTTCCGGCGGAGCAACAGGCTGACTACGATCTGTATACGCGGGCTAAAGCCCACTACGAGCAAAAGCGGCAGGAGCTAACCACTACGTACGGTCGGAATGCCCAGATGGAAACGCGCTTGAAGAACATGATCGCTGATCTAAAAAAAGCACTCGGTGTGACTCGGCTGGATTCGGCCCTGCTGCACCATCCCCCGACGACCGACTCGACGCAGCGCCAGAAAGCAGCCATGATCTACGGGCCGATGGTGCAGCGGGGATTCGCCGACGCGGATGACGCCCTGGCGGGCCTGCAAAAAAACATCAAACGGCTGAAGACGCAGCTGGACTACGGGTATAATCTGCAATACGACCCCCAACCGATTGTGGGCGACAACCCTGATAAGCTGACCGAAGTGGGATACGGCAATGCGGATGTGATCGGACCCGACGCCAGTCATGGGTCGCATGTAGCGGGTATCATTGCCGCCAACCGTACCAACTCCCTCGGTGTTATGGGCATTGCCAACCACGCCTACATCATGGCCATCCGGTCTACACCCGAAGGGGATGAGCACGACAAGGATGTTGCCAACGCCATCCGCTACGCGGTCGATAATGGGGCCACCATTATCAATATGAGCTTCGGCAAGGATTTCTCCCCCGACCGCCGAATCGTGGATGAGGCCATTCGCTACGCCGACACAAAAGGGGTGTTGCTGGTTCACGCGGCTATGAATGATCATAATAACATCGACTCGGTTGCTTTTTATCCGGCAGCAACCTATCCTGATGGCCGAGAGATGCCGAATGTAATTACGGTCGGGGCCAGTTCGCGTATCAATAACCGGGAGTTGGCGGCAACCTTTTCCAATTATGGACAGCACACCGTCGACGTGTTTGCGCCCGGCGTTGGCGTGTTGTCTACCGTACCGGGTAACGACTACCAGCCAATGAGTGGCACGAGCATGGCCACTCCCGTCGTGGCGGGTATCGCAGCCGTGCTGAAATCGTACTTTCCTCAACTGACGCCCCAGGCTATCAAGCGCATCATTATGCAATCGGCGACACCGCTTCATACGATGGTTTACAAACCGGGTACCCGCCAACTGGTGGACTTCGTAACCTTATCGAAAACGGGTGGCATCGTCAACCTCTACGAAGCGGTGAAATTGGCTCTAATTCAAACGCCCGTTGCAACCTCAACGAATAAATAAATGACCTGCTGAATTTCTTCATCTGACAGAAGTGATGATTCAATGACCTAAACGACTTGACAACATTTATTCATCGTAAAGCAGCTATGCAATGTCGCAACTTTTTAAAATCAAGCCTGGCCGGTCGAAACGGATAGCGACCTAAAACAAGGGTGCTTCCAGCTTAAAGCGGTAGCTGACTATAAAACAAAGCCGGGCGCCGGAATCGCCCACTAAGTACGTCTGACACCTTTACTACTATGAATAAACTAACGCTTGTCTGCTTTTTGCTGACCATTACCCGAACTACTGTCCCGGCCCAAAGCACAGAGGAAACCGCGATTAAAACGGTCATCGAACGCGAAACCCAGTCGTGGTTAAATCGCGATGCCTACGCGATTGCCCGTTGCTGGGCAGCCGTCTCCTACGCCACCCACCTGGGGCTGCGGACCGATGGGAAAGCCTTTTTCAGTACCAACGAGCAGGGACAGATTACCCAGACCATTCGGAACGTGAGTCTCCAGGCGGCCCAACCCGACCGCTCGACATTCGCCAACTCGGACAACCGGATTCGGATCAACGGCACCAGTGCCTTTGTCACCTTTGCCCAGCTTCGCACCGCGCCCGAAGGCCACGTTGAACAGTATTATCAAACTCGCAATATGGAAAAGCAGCAGGGTTCCTGGCAGATTGTTCACGCCAGCGCGCTGTTCCGCCACCCGGAAAACAAGTGACACATTATGCCAGTATATCCTACTCAGCAAATCCCCTTTCGATGCATCCCCTGTTGAAACCCCTTCTATCTGACATCGCCACGGCCCGCACTCGCTACATCAGCACGGTGACACAGTTGACCGACCAGCAGGCGCAGTATAAACCCTTGCCTGAGGTTTGGAGCGCTTTGGAGAACACCGAACACCTGTTCTGGGCCGAACAGGGCGGTATTTGGGGCATGTGGCGGGCCCTGGAGGCTTACCGCAATGGCGCACCCATCTGGACCGGGGAACTCACTAACCGGGGTCGCTCTATTGAGGAAGTGATTGAGAAGACCTGGCAACCCAACGAGCAGGTACCGGCTAATGCCGCCCCGCGCCTGGGTGGGACATTGGCGTTTTGGTGCGCTTCGCTGGCGAGTTTACAATCCTTGCTGGAAGCTTTCAGCTACGCCGTGGACGGGGAAGATCTGGAGGCCATTATTCATCCCCATCCCATTTCCGGCCCGCTGGACATCGGGCAGCGGTTTGAGTTTCTACGCTTTCACATCGACCGGCACCGACGGCAGATTGGTGCTTTACTTCCCTAATGACTTGTATCTGATGAGAAGCAGTCCCGCTTCGCAGGCCAACGATAGTCAATTAACATCCAGTCAACGTATCAACATCCAGCAATGAATCAGGTAGTCAAGAAAGTAGGAACCGTGGAAACGTACGGTCGCTAAACTAACCATACAATGACAAACGCATCCATCCTAGCTCTCCTGGGCATAGCGATCCTTCGTGTGGGGTTCAATCTGCCGTCCAACCCGCTGACAGGGCGGTGGCAGCAGAAATTTCCTGCTGGTCGAAAGGCACTGGCTGTCTTTCGGGCCGATAGTACGCTGGACTTTTTTGTCAACGGGAAGGCCTTTGGCAGTGGCCGGTATTACGTCCGGCAGGATACGCTTGGCCTGTCGTATGCGTCGTGTAACGGGGCCTATACCGGTACATACCAGCTCAGTTTTTTTGCCCGTGATTCCGTTCGGTTTAGCGTTCTGGAGGACACTTGCCGCGAGCGACGCCTGGGCATGGACGGCGTAACGATGGGTCGGGTTGACTAACATCCGGCAGCGTTACTGGTAGCGAGATTTTAAGGGTAATATTAGATTGTAAATACGCAAATTATTGCTTGTAAGTAGTTATTATTCAGTTATTTATAAGCTAATGCTAGCCGTTCTAACTCAATAGCTTTGACTTGATTATGAACCACTTATTTTTATATCAGATGAAAAAACAAATCATTATTACCTGCCTGACCTGTATAGGCGTAGTCGTCGGTGCTCAGGCGCAGAATAGGTTGGCCAATACGGCCTGGCAGGGCACGGTTCAATTATATCGGGTTATGGATGTCGTTTTGCAGTTCGAAAAGGATACGATTCGGATGTATTCGGTTCCGGATAATGTCCTGGCTGAAACGAAATTGCTGGAAACCATGACGTACACAACGAAGGGTGATACGTTCACCTAGAAGTAAGTAAGTGGGGGTAGCCCCTGCGATACTGAAACGCCCGGAACCTGGCGATACACCATCAGTAGTAACGAAATGAAGCTCGACATGGTTGATGATGCCTGCGAAGGCCGATCAGGTGCTCGTACAAATGTACCGTTTAAAAAAGTAGCGTTTTTGGTGAAGTAAAGGGGAACTAGTGAACTGTTTAACCGTCTGTCTGTCAACGTTGACTTTGTCGTGTTAGCCGATTGAAGATACTATCAATGAAACAAACGACTAATACCATGACTAAAGTAGCCATGCTTTTCGTCGCGATGACGCTCCTGTGTATAACCTGCCAGCAGCGCGTGGAACCAGCGTCGGGTTGTCGGTTGACCATCAACGAGAATACGGATACCTACGTGTATCAGTTCGATGAAGCGGGAAAGCTGACTGCTATTCATACGAGCACGGCTGGCGGTGAAGCGGATTTTCGCTATACCTATCAGGGTAATAAAGCGACGATCGATGTGACCTACCCAACCTCAACCTGGCTTCGGATTACCTACGATCTGAGTCTAAACCCGGATGGGTACGCTGTAACGGCTCAGCAAACTATGTGTAATCAGTTGGCCGACGGCACTAGACACGAATCAGTCACGGCTACGCACACCTTTGCTTATGACGCTCAGGGCTATCTAATTGACCATCAGGCCGATGAATTTTCCTATCCGCTCGGAGCGGCTACCCTCACCAGGCATTCCGAAGCGCATTTAACGTACCAGAACGGCAATCCGGTTACTATCGATATGGAGCTTTCTTCATCCGGTACGGCCCAGCCAGCACGCACCATCGTTAATCGCTATGGCCAACAGGCCAATCCGTTGAAAACGCCTTTTCTACTGGAATTCAATCCGTTTGGTTTTAGCATCTCCCGCTATCTGCAACCATTTTTAGGCAAGCCAGCTCAGCACCTGCTCACGGCATCGGACAATCAACAAGCAGGTCGGCCAACGACCAGTACGGCTTACACTTACCAATTTGACCCGGGTAAGAACCTAATCGGCGTCAATCGTACCGGCGTCTATTCCATCAACAGTTCTTTAGACAACATCTGGCCTTAAGGTAAACCAAATCGACCGGGTCTCTATTTCGGGCCTAATGAGTGATGCTACTGAACGATCAGAGCTGTTTTCCACGGTGGACCCTTGAAAGAGCGAACAGATATTGACGTGCGATACAATCGAAATGGCTTTTTTGGGTACCGTTGCAGCGGCAATTAGGTCGGGGTGGCCTTATCCTGACACCCTGGATCAGCACTTATGAGTGAACGGTAGGGACCGTTACGGCAGGAAGGCGTAAACTTGTATAGCCTATCACTATTATTACTAATCAACGAGTTACTGCATTATTTAATCAATAAATTCTTTTCGCTCGTGAATTCACACCTTACAATTCCCCTCTTTCTGCTGGCTTCGCTTCCGGTGTTGGGCCAGCATGACCACAGTGCCCACACGGCGACTACCTCATCAGCCACGCATTGCCGTCCGCCCGAAATCCGCAAGGTTGCCCTGCCACCACCTAACCTGATGGAAGGTATTGGCAAAAGTCACCTCAAAATAACGACCAAATCGGACTCTGCGCAACGCTACTTCGATCAGGGACTCTCCTTACTGCATGACTTCTGGGATTTTGAAGCATTCCGGGCCTTCGAATACGCGGCCAAACTCGACACCACAGCCGCTATGCCCCATTGGGGAATCTATATGACCATTCGATCAGGCGACCAAAAACGGCAGGCGGATAAAAAGAAGGCGTTGGAACAGGCTAAAAAGTGGAGCAAAAAGGCGTCGGAACCCGAACAATTATATATAAAAGCGATTGAGGTGGAAGCGGCAGCTACCGATGCTAAGAAAAGCCGGGAGGAGGGAAACCGGGCCTTTATCGCCGAGATGGATAACCTGATTCACCGCTATCCCGACGACGTAGAAGCAAAGTTAATCCTCTGGCTAGGGGGCATTGGGGGTAGTTACTCGGCCGATGGTAAGCCCGAGGAAAACACGATGTACGCCCAAACGATGCTGGAAAAACTGCTCATCTCGCATCCCGATCATCATGCGGTGCACCATTACTGGATTCATCAAATGGAAAACTGCTGTCCGCAGGCCGCCTTAGCCAGCGCCCAAAAGCTGGCTTCCCTAGCGCCGGCGTCGGGTCATGTCGTCCACATGCCTGGCCATATTTACTACCGGCTGGGCGATTACAAGCGGGCCAGGCAATCGTTTCTGGCCGCCATGCGCGTCGATTCGGCCTATATGAGCGGGCAGGGCATTCACCGACTGGATACCTGGAACTATGACCACAACCTCCAGTACCTGATTGCCAACGACGCTGAGGAAGGCCGCTACCAGGAAGCTACGGCTATCTTGAGCCGACTCCTCGACAAATCAGGCGTGCAGGATACGGCCCGCGCTCAAGACTTCAAAAAATGGGCGCTCAACAATGGCCAGCAGCGGCCGGTATCGCTGGCCGTTCGCTTTGGACAGTTCGCGCAGGCCGCTGATTATCAATTACGAAACCTGGCCGATACAGCCGCTCAGCGGGCAGGCATGGGTGACAAAGCGTATGCTGAATATCGGAAGATGCCCCTGCGCCGTCACCGCGTCGCCTACTTCCTGGGTATGGACGCTATCGAAAAAGGCAAAATCGACTTGGCCCGCCAGTACGCCAACGAACTGGATGCCGATCTATGGCGAGCCACCAAGCAGGACAAAACGTTGAGTGGCTACCAGGAAACGCTGCTTAGTTTGCACTCGGTTGAACTACAAGGCAACGTGTATAGCCTTCAGGGCGACACCACGCATGCGTTTGGCTTACTAAAGGAGGCCGTGAAGTTAGAAAAGGAATTGGGCTACCAGGAACCTCCTCTCTACGAGTACCCCACCCGTTTGTCGCTGGCCAAGGCCTATCAACGGGCCCGGCAGTGGCCACAGGCACGGGACACCTATCAGGCGTTGCTGAAGGAAAGGCCTAATAGTGGTTTCGCCCTTTTTGGTTTAGCTCAGGTTTGGGAATTGGAAGGCAACCGGGCCGAAGCGGCCAAAGCCTATCAAACCTTTCTGTCGACCTGGAATGAAGCCGACGCTGATCTTCCCCAGATCAAAAAAGCCCGAGCCTGGATGCGGCTGAATAAAGGGCCGTTAACCGCCGAAAAATAGTATGTTTTTGGACTTGCTACCCCTTTTGAGGCCAATAGACAACGGTCGCCCAAGTCCCGTATCCAGGCTACCCATTGCGAGGGTTTGCCAAGGCTAGCAAGTAAAAAATTGGCCATTCAAATTCCGTCCCTATCGGACGTGGCTGTTGCACAACTATTTTGAGACAGAGTTTGACCACAGATCTGCTAGCTAACAGGCTCAGAAATGGGGAGTTCAGCCAAAGGATCGGTCCGAATCAACTAATTTATTCGTAAGCGGACTACCAATATGAGTTGTGCAACAGCCACGGACGTTTAACTGAACGGTGTTCGTGCAGGAGGAAAGAGGCCGAAAACTTGCTTTTTCGCGTTCAATAAATCCGTTCAGTTTACTCGTTCACGATTTTTCGCTGTCAGGAGGTTTATTTGAACGTTTGTCGCCTTCCAGTTTATCTCCCTGGTGAAGTTTCACCAGCTATCCCTTATTGAGTATCTTCGCCAATGTGGAGTCATATTCACTACGATCAACTTTACCATAAAGCCGACTCTGCTCTCCTACAAATGGATCAATTAGTTTCTGAAATTCGACAAATTATTAGCCAATCAAGAGAGAGTGCGGCTCGATCTATCAATCATGCTCTAGCCCTTATGTACTGGCACATTGGCCGGGTTATCGTCGAGGATGAACAGCAAGGCCAGGAACGGGCCACTTACGGTAAAGCGCTCATTAAAAACCTCTCGATTCAGTTAGTGGCTGAATATGGTGAAAACTTTTCGAGCCGAAACCTTCAATTAAGTCGGCAGTTTTACCTCACCTTTCCAATTGTGAACTCAGTGAGTTCACAATTAACCTGGACTCATTATAAAGTCTTGGTGCGTCTGGATGACACGAGTAAGCGAGCCTTCTACATGGCCGAGACGGAGAAAAATGCCTGGACGGTGCGTCAACTAGAACGACAGATCAACAGCTTGCTTTATGAACGCTTATTAATGAGCCAGGATAAAGAAAGCGTCTTAGCTATAGCCCAATCTGAGGCAAAGCCGACTCACCCACACCAGGTTATTAAAGATCCCATCGTGCTTGAATTCTTGGGGCTAAAACCACAAGCCAGTTATTATGAACAGGATATTGAAGCCGCGATCATCACCCATATTCAGGAATTTCTCTTAGAACTGGGGAATGGTTTCTCCTTCGTTGCCCGGCAAAAGCGGATCATCATTGAGAGTGACGAATTTAAAATCGATTTAGTCTTCTACAATCGGTTGTTACAATGTTTTGTGTTGCTGGATCTGAAAATGGACAAGATAACCCATCAGGATTTAGGTCAACTACAGATGTATGTGAACTACTACGACCGTGACATAAAGGAGTCGTATGAAAATCCCACGATTGGTGTTTTGTTGTGTGCGGATAAAAATGATGCGGTCGTACGCTATACCCTTCCGGCAAACAACACCCAGTTGTTTGCCAGTAAGTACCAGTTACACTTACCTACGGAGCAACAGCTAATTAATGAGATTCGAAAGGAACTACCAAATGACCAGACCGATCAACGGTAATTCATTATAGCCTGATTAAAGAAAGAATGGGCTGGTGACTAAGGGTACGCCTAAAGGAATAATTTATGATACTGATACTGAGTTTGATAAATTACAAATCCACCTTTCTTTTTGACAGAATACGTAATTCATATAATAAATCATACTATAGCCTGCTTTAATCAAACTTCTTTACCTAAGTTGGCAGACAATTCACACCATGTCCGTCTTTCATGAACGATTCTGCAAAGCTGCGCCGTCAACTCCATTTAATTCGCTGCTTAGATAAGCCCTATACTTACCCTTCTCTAATACAAGTCCACAAATACCTACTGGATCATGACATCGAGCAGACGTCGCTAGCCACTGTCGAGCGGGATATAAATGACATCCGAACCGACTACGATATATCCATTATCTACGACCGTCGACGGCATGGCTACTTCCTGGACTTACCTACCGACGATGAAGATATTAGCAATTTCCGTGAGTTTGTTCGATTACTGGAACGACGTGAACGGCTGGAATTATTGACGCGGTCGGGCCGGTCGGTGGCTCAGTATATTCAGCTTGAGCAACACAATGGCTTTCGAGGTCTTGACCTAATGGCTCCGTTGTGGAATGCGCTTCAACGAAAGCTAGTGATTACATTTTCCTATCAGGCCTATAAAGATAAACCCGCCGAAAAGCGTTGGGTGGAGCCTGGCTTATTATTCGAATACCGAAACCGGTGGTATTTAGACGGGTTCGACCTCGACCGCAACGGCGAACGCACCTTTGGGCTCGACCGAATCATTGATCTAACGCTAACGCCCCAATCTATTTTACCCAGCCGTCAGACCGACTACCGGGCTGCTCGTCGGCACGTTATTGGGGTAACAGCCCCGCCGGGCAGCTCCATTGAGCATGTGATTCTTCGCTTTCGCCGACCTGAGGCCGAATATATTCTATCGTTACCCCTGCACAACAGCCAGCAAACCCTAGCCGAGACGCCGACCTATGTCGATATTGAGATTCAGGTCGTGCTAAACCATGAATTGGAACGCGAGATTCTGGCCTATGGTGAGGAGGTTGAGGTTTTGGCTCCAGCTTGTTTGAGAGAAACAATGGCCAGAAGGTATAGTAATGTCATGAAGCACTACGATTCGTAAAAAATCAAAATAATTCATATTCCGGAATTACTCCCTCAAGTTTTGGTGGGAGTGCCTACTTTCCTTTGTATTGTTCAAAAGATAGCACTGACCTTTCCGCACAACCTCTTATACACAGGCATTAATGATTCCTTTACCCCTATGCGACTTCAACTACAACTCACACCTAACACACAGCCCGTTCCCTTCGACCATCTGCACCAACTAACCGGGGCACTACACAAATGGCTTGGGCAAAACAATATTCACGATGGCTTGAGCCTATATAGCTTTGGCTGGCTACGAGGGGGTAAGCCAATTGGAAGAAACCTATATTTTTTAGAGAACGCTACATGGTCGATTAGTTTTCACGACGATAGTCAAGCTTGGCAGCTGGCCCGTGGTATTCTGAAAGACCCAATGTTTGCCTTCGGAATGAAGGTTGAGAAGGCAACTGAGATGCCTTTGCAGACCGGGTTTACTCAAATTAGTTTTAAAGTCGATGGTATGGTAGTAGCCCGTCGTAAAAGGCCAGATGGGTCCAAAGAATATTTGCTCTGGGATAATCCGGCGGCTGACGAAGTGCTTACAGGAATCTTTCGGCAAAAACTCACCGCAGCCGGATTCGGCCCTGAACACTTGTCGGCAACGGTACAATTCGACCGCAATTTTGCCAACGCCCGCACTAAAATTGCCACTATTAAAAGTATTAAACACAAGGGTAGCGAATGTCCGGTTATCGTCACCGGTACTCCCGAAGCCGTTCATTTTGTCCAATTAGTCGGTGTGGGTGATTTGACAGGCAGCGGCTTTGGTGCCTTACTCTAAATCCTGAACGCATGGAAAACATAGACCTTAGTTTCTTTTTAGAGCCTCCCGTATTGGATACGGCTGCGCTTCTGACGATCGAAGCCTTATACCCGCTTTCGATGGTGCCTGCCCAACCGGGAGCTTATTACCGTAGTCAGGCTCACCCGACCGACCCCATGATTTTTGGCATGTTGGAAAATGCCTTGGGCTGGCATTTTGGCGAAAAGGAGCGTAGTGAGTTTCTCAAAGACTTGCGAAAAACGGCCAGCAAAAAGCATAATAAGCAAGCTAAATGGAAGGATTCTGATTGGCTGTCAGGTAGATCATCCGGTTCTGGCTCGGGGTTTACAAGCTTGCTTATGTACCATATGCACGTTGATACGCATTGGCTCCCGCAGGTGATGGAATACGATGATTTGTGGTCGCAACATCTCCATGATGTCGGGGCCAACTTCATGGGTGGTAGCAAGCATTATGACGGTGATTTGGAGTCACTTATTAACAGGTCTAAAACACCGGATACGACGAAACCGATAAATCCAAAGACTAAAAAATACCCTCCCTTGATTGAGTTTGGTGAAAGTACGACTCACCAAAAGTTGACACGTGAAGACGCGACAATACTACCATCAGGAGCGGTGCATTTTAAATCAGTTCGGGATGGGTATCCACTATACTATGTCAGTCCTAAACGACGGGGCTACGTAGTTCCTCAATCGCCATATCGCTATAGAATCATGACCACATTGACGCTGGCAAACCTAATACAGATTGCACTGAATGACCCGGCATCTCCGCTTTACTTAGGTTCAAATGATGGTTGGGTTGATGTAAACTGGGAACAACTATGATAAACCCAAATAACTGGCATCCTTATCCACGCTATGGTTTGGCAACTGCAATGGTCATGTTAGATAATCAGCTTGCTGATTTTACGGACCCGATAATGTTGCTCAAACTGGGAGCAAAAGCGTTGAGAAAAGGGATTAATGCTTATTCGCTTCGTACACTTGGCGATCCGAAAAGTGACACAAAATTATCTTTCACCTATTTATCTGGGGAGGATGTGAATCCCGGTAGTGCCAATAATCAGAGCAGCAAATTCGGCTACTTTCTGGCTCCTCACATATTGACTAGCAATAATGCCGCTGAAGCAATAAAAGAAATTCGGCAATTGCTTCAGCTATTAGATGGAACAGATGTCAATCCAGCTAAATCGTACGAGCTGAAGCGGTCGTTCGCACCCATGATTGCTAAGTTGAACAATGGTAATGCCTCTATGGCCAATCCGCGTGTTGGTTTATTGGAAGCAACATTCACCGCCATTGCTACGCTGACTGACTTGAAGCCCAGTGTGTACGCACCACATAAGAAAGATGAGTTCTGTAATTTCGGCATCATTCCCGACTTACCTCTATGGGACGAACAGAAGCCTTCTCACCTGCCACTGATCGAGTTCGTCGAGGTTTTTAAAGACTTGACTGACACTTACGCAAGAGAACCTGGAGAGGATAAGTACATCGCTACGGTGAAGCCTGATAAAAAGGCCTATGCCCGACCCAGTGTTTTCTCAGGGAATTACCCTGGAGCCGCAAAGGGAGGCACGCTGGGTGCAATAAGTCTGGTGGCCGCCATCGGCCGTTGGGCACGCCAGGAGAACACGTTGCTACTTGGTAAGCCGAATAACGAGTTAGCCAGAATCGTGTTAATTCAACTGGCTACGCGACCGCTTTACATCGTCTCCTACGAAGGCATCCGACAGGAGTCGTTTGGACACCACTTAGTTGACCTTGCACTGAACTCAGACTTGAGCGACATCAATCAGGCTTTCAATAAAGTCAGGCTGCTTGGTATTGACGAAAGAGAAAAGTTCAAAAGCACAAACTGGCAGAACTTTCGAATGATGAGCGACCGCTTTCTTCGGCTTTACACCCCTGCGTCATTTCAGGATTTTCTGGCCTTCCGTGCCGAATATCCAGCCTCACTTAAACCGTTAATCGAACACTACATGACCCAGCAATCCGACAAACTCAGCCCGGAGATTATTAAGTCAGCCCGCGCTTATGGAGAATCGCTCAACAATGCAGCATTCAGCGCTGCGACCGAAGAAATGGAAGATGATGCCCGCAGGCAAAACAAACCGAAACCGACGTCTGAGATTAAGAAAACGCTCGATTACCGAACAAAACGAAATCAATACAAAGATCGAATTCTAACGCAGTTTGAAAGCACTGTCGGCAGCGCCAAATCAAGTGCGGCTCTGCTGTCACAATTAGGGACGATTGCGGGTCGATTGACACATCGGGAGATTAAGCCCGAAGCGGGCGAATTTATGGAAGCCGTTTTGACCGGTGATATTTCCATTGACGATGCTAAAAACCTCATAACTGCTTTCATGCGCCTTAGCACATTTAAAGCCGCGACGTCTGAGGCTCTGGGCGTAGTCCATGAGGATGACGAACTTGAAACAGCCGAAACTAAAACCATAACCGAAGACTAATTCTGACAAACCATGACTATCAAATCCATTACAGTAACGCTCATTGCCCCAATGTCTGACCATGCCGCTAACCGGGGCGAAAAGCTATTGGGTAACGCGTCATCTATCAAGCGCCGACCCGATGGCCGGGTATATATTTCTGGCCAGATGCAACGCCACGCCCTGTTTAGTGCTGTCGAACGGCTAAATGATGACGATCCGAACGGCACGTATGTCGCCAATGGTGACGGACCATCAACCAAAATAGAGATTGACTTAAGAAGTGATTTAGGCGGCTACTTAGACACAAACAAAGGGGAATATTCTGGTCGCCGGACAGCTCCATTAACTGCCACCCCCGCCGTAGCAATCACCCGTAGCGATATTGGCCGGGACTTGCTGGTACGTCTTAAACAAAACGCTGATGCCGAATCAGAGCAAAAGCAGGCGTTAGCTACCAACGAATTCAGCCAGCGCGACGATATGGTAATGAGTTTTCACCTGGATATTGGGGCAGTTGGCGTTCGCAAGCGGTATAGTTACGAGAAGGAACAGCATATTGAAACTCAATATGATAACTTCATTAAAGATGATGAGCATCGTCGGCGGGTTAAGTTGTTTTTGGAAGCTACGCGCTCAATAACCGACTACGCTAACCAAGCCCGGCAAGCAACATCAGGTGAACCGCAAAAAGTGTTGATTGTGCTAGATACGAAAATGAGCCGGAAAGCCGCCCGGTATTTTGCCCCAGAAACTTCCCCAGAAGTACAGGCGAACATACGGGCTGAGTTGACAGCAAGAGAAGCACAGTACTTTCTGGGTGATGACACCCAAAAGCCGGACGAAGCAAAAGGGCATTACAGCGTAGACATGGCCTATGAAAAAGCCACGGATGCGCTAATGGCGGGGACATTATATCGTCCGGCATCAATGATATCCAAAATGCCTGCGTAATATGGTCGCTTTAGCCAAACCTTCTGGCATCACGCTCCGGGACCACGTCAGCCATGTGCAGAAACACGCCATTGCCATCCTGACTGTTTGGCCTTTTCTGGCCGAAAAATACGCTCGGCTCACAAATGGGAAATCGTTAAAAGATGCTGTAGAGAAAGCTATTAAATGGCACGATGAAGGCAAGCGGATTGATAATTGGCAGGCCGCTTGTCAAAAAGATTACGCACAGTATCAGGAGTGGTTGAAAACCAAAAATTTGGATCCGTTACGTATTGATGCTACCCTGTATCAGCAATACGAATGGGAGATGAAGCAACAAAACAAGGCTACTGGCAAGCATCTTCGTGATGCCAAGTTTCGCCACGAATTCGGCTCACTCAAATTGGCGGCTGACAAGAAAGCCGGATTGTCGGTTGAAGAACAAACAGCGATAGCTGCCCATCATGGGAAGTTAGGCAAACGGCATCTCAAACGGTGGGAAAGTGACGGCGGTGGTGCTTTCCTGATATACTGGAGTAAATTCATTAACCAAGAGCGCGACCAGGCAAAATATGACCTCGATCGTTGGGGAAAACTCCTGCTGGCTCGCTACGAAATTGCCGCTGTACGGTCGCTATTACAACTAGCCGACACGCGGGCCAGTCGTGAGGAGTCCGAAGGTGAATTAGCTCCTTTGACAGAGTTTGACTATGAGTTTCCGCATGGCAAGGGAAACGAACGCGGGGTTCAGAAAGCCGCAATGGAATTAGCCGATCAATGGTGTTCGATTTTACGTGCACCTACTGGTAGTGGTAAGACCGATGCGGCTTTGCTTTGGGGACAACAGCAAATAGAGAACAAGCGGGCCGACCGGCTTATCATTGCCATGCCTACGCGGTTTACGTCTAATGCGCTGGCGTTGAACATCGAAAAAAATGTTAGAAATACCGGGTTGTACCATTCAAGTGCCCGGTTTACACAGACCGCTAAAGTTCAAAAAGACGGCAAGAAGATTTCTTTTGAGCAAAAACAATACCTAAACGAACAGCAAAGATTGGCGCAACTGTTGGCAACACCAGTAACGGTTTGTACTGTGGATCACTTGCTAATTAGCCTGACGGGAGCCGCCGAGCATCATCACAGCAGTTTTTTCTTTTTGGCAAATAGCGCTGTCGTGTTCGATGAAGCTGATTTCTATGACCCGTTTGTACAAGCTAATTTGACGGTATTACTCAAAGCATTGCGAATCCTACACGTTCCGGTACTGATTATGAGTGCCACAGTTCCCGATTCGGCTTGTGCATTGTATGATGTGCCACAAGGCATCAAAGAACCAATTCTAAATGAAGAGCCACCTAAACGGGCTTTGGCGTGGGCGGGTAAGCCGACAACAGTGCAGGTTGGCGAGACCGAATACAGCGATTTGCCTGTCACGGAAAAAGCTAAGGATGTGGCCGACGTGCTACAAAAAATGGTTGATGCCCGGCACGGTATTATTTACGCCAACACTGTTGAACGGGCGTTGATGTACTACGATTGGTTTAATGAAAATGCGCCCAATCAGGAAATTATCTTATACCACAGCCGATTCACAGAACCTGACAAGGGGTTGATTGAAGACCGATTACTAAAAACATTAGGGAAAGATATTTGGACGAAACCAAATCCAACCCCGCTAGCAATCGCCATCTTAACTCAAATAGGCGAAATGAGCGTGAATATCAGCGCATCAATTATGCTCTCTGATTTGTGCCCCTGGGATCGGTTGACCCAACGGTTAGGCCGCTTGAATCGATTTGGGAAGCCTGCTGAAGCGGTGGCATACCTGACGATTCCCTATAAAAAAGAAGCTGTTTACGTTGCCCCATATGGGGAACTGATTGACCGTAAATGGGTACCAGCACCTGCTTTCATCAATACCCTGGCATCAGTGGTAGGCATGATTCCAAATGGCGGTTTACGGCCCATCAAACCTGCTGAGTTGGTGGATGTAGTAAATGCGCTCTACCCCGACCTACCCGCTTTCCCCGAGAAAGCAGCCGATAACCGGGACCAACTTTACAATCTGATGAATCAGAATTGGTTGATTGTACCAGATCGTCGGTTAGATGAAGAAGCCGGAACCGTATCAACGGCATGGCGTAGTCGTGACATTGATGAACATCGTACGATTTTAACCCGGTCGCCATACGACTTCAAAAATTACGAAGAGTATCAGGCTTTTGTTCTTGAATTTGGCGTTTCGTGTCCAGTCTGGATGGTAGAGAAAGAGGAGCGCCGGAAAGAAAACTCACGAATTACGGTAGTTGAAGTTTTGATTGACGACGAACCTGAAAAGTTGCGCTATACCGATGAGTATGAATCTTGGACAGAACAGGATGAAGGTCGAATAGAGGGGTATGTGAAACCCAACAAGCCTAAGCGCGGAATGGCCTTTCTCTACGACAAAAAAGACACAACGCCTAATGATGACGACGACTAATTCATCCAAACTCCGCATCGGCGGTATGCTCGTAGGCTATTACCGACTGTGCCCACGAAAGGCCTGGCTGTCGATGCGGGGTATCTGGATGGAGCAGGAGTCGGATACGGTGGCCCTCGGTCGATTACTGGATGAGCACAGCTACGACCGGTCCGATAAACACATTGAGATCAACGCCGAAGCGCCCGACGGTACGCCCTTGGTGGGTAAAATCGACCGGGCCAATCTGAAAAATGGTGTGCTTCACGAAACTAAGAAAAGCCGGTCCTGTGAGGATGCCCATGTGTGGCAGGTTCGATTTTATCTCTGGCTGCTTACCCGAAACGGCGTAACCCGATCCGATGGATCGCCGTTTCGGGGGCAGTTGGATTACCCCCTGTTGCGACGTACCGAATGTATCACCCTGGAACCAGAACACACGGATGAGTTGGTGGCGACCGTTTCGACGATTCGGGCATTAGCTTCCCAAGAAACCCCGCCTGCCCGACTTCTGAAACGTACCTTTTGTACCAAATGCGCTTTTGATGAACTGTGCTATGGGTGACCAGCTCAGGTACGGTCAGCTTGTTTACCTTGGCAATCCAATAACCTATGAAAAAGCCTCACTATTTGTTTTCGAGTGGCCGACTGCGCCGACAACATAACACGCTGGCCCTCGAACGAGCGACCGGTGAGCGAAGTCCCGACGATGATCCCACCGATGAGGGCCTTCCGTCGGTGACACCTGATGGCAAGAATCACCCGTTTCCCGTCGAGACGGTGGATAGTCTGTACATCTTTGGTGAGGTCGATATTAATACCAAGCTCATTACGTTTTTAGGCCAGCAGGGTATACCGGCTTTTTTCTACGACTACTACGGCTATTACACGGCCACGCTTTATCCACGGGAAAGTCAACTGTCGGGGCGGTTACGGGTCGATCAGGCACGACATTACCTAAGTCCGAAACGACGGTTGGTATTGGCGCGGGCCTTTGTCGAATCGGCGTTGTTCAACATTGAGCGGGTAATCAAATATTATCAACCCCGGCTGAGTGGCGACGAGCAGCTAACGGTTCAAAAAGCGTTGCTCGACCTTAAACGGGACCGGGATGCTTTACCCCTGACGGTAGATATTCCGACGTTAATGGCGGTTGAAGGACGTATACGGGATCGGTACTATCGGTTGTGGCCTTATTTCCTGGGGACCGATGTCGTGGCTCGTTTTCCTTTCAACAAGCGTGAACGTCGGCCACCATCCAACGAGTTGAACGCCCTAATTTCCTTTGGTAACTCGCTCTGTTACACAACCGTGCTGCGTCAGATTTACCGAACGGCTCTTGATCCGACGGTTGCGTTTCTGCACGAACCCGGTGACCGACGGTTTTCGCTCGCCCTTGATCTGGCTGAAGTGTTTAAACCGTTGCTGGTGGATCGAATGATTTTTCGGCTATTAAAAACTGCTGAATTGACCCCTAAACATTTTGAGAAGCATCTGGGTGGCTGTTACTTATCGGAGGCTGGTCGCAAGATTGTTGTGGGGCACTGGGACGAGCGACTCAGCCAGACGGTACAACACCGAACGATGAATAAGCGGGTTTCTTATGAGCGGCTAATCCGGTTGGAGTGCTACAAACTGGTACGTCACCTTTGCGATCCAGTGGGTGAAGCTTACCAAGGTTTTCACATGTGGTGGTAATGACGTTTATAACTAACCGTTTTTGACTGATGCCTTTTTGTATTGCAGTATATGATGTGAACCAGAAACGGACGGGCAAAATGCTCAAGCTCTTTCGGCGGTATCTGACTTGGGTACAAAACTCCGTTTTCGAGGGTGACTTAACTCCTGCTCAACTGAAGCATTTGCAACAGGAAGCCGATGTGCTTTTACAAGACAATGATGGGGTCGTCTTTTATCAGCTTCGCGACGAGCGTTACGTGGAGCGAATTGCTTTAGGCGTTGATATTACGAACCGAAGTCGGTTTTTATAAGTCGTCGGATAGGTCCAAAAGCAAAGATAATTAGCTACTTAAGTGAATTTTTTTTGCATGACTTACTAGTAAATTGTTGATAAAGAGTCAGTTGTTTAAGTCGTCAGCCTGCCGGTATATTTACAGTACTGGAGGCTGACGACTTTGGTTTGTTCTTTGACCTATTAAAAAGTGTTTCCAGGCCGTAAAAAGGCCTATTTTTGTGTAAATTTCACTTGGTCTCAATCGCACCTTCGGGTATTGAAAGGTACTTGGGTCGAGTTCACCACTCAGTACAACATCCGGTCTCAATCGCACCTTCGGGTATTGAAAGCAAGACGCGCTGAGCAATGGCCGCGCTGGTTGCTGAGTCTCAATCGCACCTTCGGGTATTGAAAGGATAACTGCTTCGGCAACTTTCTGACCCAGATAGTGTCTCAATCGCACCTTCGGGTATTGAAAGCATCCGAATCTGGATCGGGCAAGGGTGAAGCGGGTCTCAATCGCACCTTCGGGTATTGAAAGCCATCGGGATTCGTTGTGGCAAACGTGCTGGCTGGAGTCTCAATCGCACCTTCGGGTATTGAAAGTTGTACTGGCGGGCAAACGCTGCCCATTTTTGGCCGGTCTCAATCGCACCTTCGGGTATTGAAAGGCGCTTAATATCTCGGTACAAATTGAATTGAATCGAGTCTCAATCGCACCTTCGGGTATTGAAAGCTATTAATACCGGCTGTGCCCCCTTCTCTCCCAGGTCTCAATCGCACCTTCGGGTATTGAAAGTGGGTTTTTCTTCGCCTCCAACCGGGAAGTGTCGAGTCTCAATCGCACCTTCGGGTATTGAAAGGTATGTAGGTATTGGTAACGTAGTTGAAGTTGTTGCGTCTCAATCGCACCTTCGGGTATTGAAAGTCCTATGGTAGTTGATGATCGCTTTGTAATAGCGAAGTCTCAATCGCACCTTCGGGTATTGAAAGTTATTCAAACGCGACTCGGTCGGCAAGGCCAGCGGTGGTCTCAATCGCACCTTCGGGTATTGAAAGTCCGGTGCCTGCGTGGTCGTATAGTCACTTCTGGCCCGTCTCAATCGCACCTTCGGGTATTGAAAGGCGTTTGAGGGTGAACTATCGGGCAGACTGCCAGCTGGTCTCAATCGCACCTTCGGGTATTGAAAGGCAAAAACAGGTGCATGTGCCCATTGGGGCCATTAAGTCTCAATCGCACCTTCGGGTATTGAAAGCTACGCATCGCTGGCAGGCATGGCGGGCGTTTTCCTGTCTCAATCGCACCTTCGGGTATTGAAAGGCGATAAGGCCCCCGATGAGGTTGCCCATACCCTCGGTCTCAATCGCACCTTCGGGTATTGAAAGACGAAAGCGTAACCCGGCTGTATCTGGATACCAAGGGTCTCAATCGCACCTTCGGGTATTGAAAGGCAATGAGGGCTTTACCAATGGCGGCATAATAATTGGGTCTCAATCGCACCTTCGGGTATTGAAAGGCAATGAGGGCTTTACCAATGGCGGCATAATAATTGGGTCTCAATCGCACCTTCGGGTATTGAAAGCAGCGGATTGAATTGCGCTGGCGGTATCGGTCTTTGTCTCAATCGCACCTTCGGGTATTGAAAGTTATTGAGGGGAAGGTTGGTTACAGGCAACTGGAAAAAGTCTCAATCGCACCTTCGGGTATTGAAAGGTATTTTAAAAATGCCGGAATCAAAAAAGGTTGTGGTCTCAATCGCACCTTCGGGTATTGAAAGCTGGCTGTATCGCCTATAGCCGTGACTTCACAGACGAGTCTCAATCGCACCTTCGGGTATTGAAAGCTGGAAAGAAAAAAGCGCCGGATAGTTTTATTGAGCGTCTCAATCGCACCTTCGGGTATTGAAAGTTGAGAATGATTGTATCGTCAATAAAATGTCCGACATAACGTCTCAATCGCACCTTCGGGTATTGAAAGGGTTAAGCCATGACCGCTACGGAGTGACTTATCATTCAGTCTCAATCGCACCTTCGGGTATTGAAAGTGTAGGTGGTAAAGCCCGTCAGTACCACATTGGAAAGTCTCAATCGCACCTTCGGGTATTGAAAGCTGTTCCGGTTGCCGCTGTTCCGGTCGCCGCTGTTCGTCTCAATCGCACCTTCGGGTATTGAAAGTAAAGGCTGTATCAGCAAAGAAGATAACCGGCTCATGTCTCAATCGCACCTTCGGGTATTGAAAGGGCAATGTTTTTACCGTTGTACCAGGACCGGAACGTGGTCTCAATCGCACCTTCGGGTATTGAAAGGTACAGATACACCCGACTAGACACGGCATCACTGAGGTCTCAATCGCACCTTCGGGTATTGAAAGAAGTCGTAAACGGCAACGTGCGGCCTGTCTATAAATAGTCTCAATCGCACCTTCGGGTATTGAAAGGACTCCCAAAACGCGATCCCTGTTCAAGCTGTAGAAGTCTCAATCGCACCTTCGGGTATTGAAAGTTAATGTCCTTGCTTGGTTTTGGGAGGAGGGAGCCGTCTCAATCGCACCTTCGGGTATTGAAAGGCCACGTGCTGGTCAAAGTCGCTATCGACAATAACGTCTCAATCGCACCTTCGGGTATTGAAAGTAATAAACAGCGGTGTCGTTGGGTCCTTGGCTACGCCGTCTCAATCGCACCTTCGGGTATTGAAAGAATTTTTAGGGGTAATGGGCCGCTCGCAAATGCTAAGTCTCAATCGCACCTTCGGGTATTGAAAGGGAAGATAAGTGGGATTGCGATGCCAATTTAGTCATGTCTCAATCGCACCTTCGGGTATTGAAAGGTAAGCCGGACGCGCTGGCCAGGGGTGAACGCGGGGGGTCTCAATCGCACCTTCGGGTATTGAAAGATGGGTTTTGAGTCGCACAAGTTGCGGAATGGCGTTGTCTCAATCGCACCTTCGGGTATTGAAAGGTTGGTGCTATACGTACTAGCTGGCAACGCTGCGTTGGTCTCAATCGCACCTTCGGGTATTGAAAGGGTGTATCAAAACCAGCAAAAGCATCTACCATGTACTGTCTCAATCGCACCTTCGGGTATTGAAAGCTGTGCCCTGCGTCGTGGCCGGGTAATCGATCATGGGTCTCAATCGCACCTTCGGGTATTGAAAGTAGAAGATGACACCGCTAAGCTGTGCGGCAAAAACAGTCTCAATCGCACCTTCGGGTATTGAAAGGTGTTTACCGATGAGGAAGCGAACCGAAAGTATCTGGGTCTCAATCGCACCTTCGGGTATTGAAAGAGGGGTTGAGCGATACGTCTTTGCTGATCATTACGCGTCTCAATCGCACCTTCGGGTATTGAAAGCTGACAATACCGCCTGCTCTGATGTCCCGAATGGGTCTCAATCGCACCTTCGGGTATTGAAAGGCGATATGATTGCGTTTAGCCGGGAATACGTGCTACGTCTCAATCGCACCTTCGGGTATTGAAAGCCGTCGATGAGGATGATGCTGTGCTGACGCTCGAGCTGGGTCTCAATCGCACCTTCGGGTATTGAAAGTTAATGTTTCGGCGCTGCTGACCCAGCCTTCGGTCAGTCTCAATCGCACCTTCGGGTATTGAAAGGGGCGAAATGCCCTTGAGAAAATACGCATGCAGGGCGTCTCAATCGCACCTTCGGGTATTGAAAGGCGAAATTCAGCACCAGTGCGCCCAGCCGGGTGTCGTCTCAATCGCACCTTCGGGTATTGAAAGCACGTACTCAGTAGGTGGTACCTTCCAAGGTCAGCCGTCTCAATCGCACCTTCGGGTATTGAAAGTTACTTTAGTTGGTATTGTAAGATTTGACATCTTGTGTCTCAATCGCACCTTCGGGTATTGAAAGGAATTGTTAAACGTTCCAGGTTTCGCAGGTATACGACGTCTCAATCGCACCTTCGGGTATTGAAAGCTGACAATACCGCCTGCTCTGATGTCCCGAATGGGTCTCAATCGCACCTTCGGGTATTGAAAGGTAACGACAAGTCGAATGCTGGGCCACCTATTCGTGTCTCAATCGCACCTTCGGGTATTGAAAGTTTTCCAACCTGTATCACTCCATCCATTACCGGATAACATAAGTCTCAATCGCACCTTCGGGTATTGAAAGCCTAGAAAGCACGATGCCTAATGGGAAGGTGATTGAGTCTCAATCGCACCTTCGGGTATTGAAAGAACGGCGTGGGGCTTAAGGGCGAAATGTACGTGGGGTCTCAATCGCACCTTCGGGTATTGAAAGCATAGCTTTTCCTAGCAACAATTTGATTTATCGTCGGTCTCAATCGCACCTTCGGGTATTGAAAGGTGATAAAGCGGGTCTGACCAGCGCCTGTACCCGACGTCTCAATCGCACCTTCGGGTATTGAAAGGGCAACTAGAGCAGGGGGCGACTTCTGGCAGATAATGGTCTCAATCGCACCTTCGGGTATTGAAAGGTAGCCGACCAGGTTGGACTCATATCTGCGTTTACTGTCTCAATCGCACCTTCGGGTATTGAAAGCTACATACGACCGGTGCTTAATCCCGTTTTAATTTTAGTCTCAATCGCACCTTCGGGTATTGAAAGACGAATTACGTAAGCCTCCTCCGATAAGTTTAACTCGTCTCAATCGCACCTTCGGGTATTGAAAGCAAAGTTGCTTAAGGGCGTAACGTTCGTTAATCGGACGGTCTCAATCGCACCTTCGGGTATTGAAAGTAAGCGGTTGCCTCTGCTGCTACGAAAGGCAAAACAGGTCTCAATCGCACCTTCGGGTATTGAAAGGCGTTCACCCCAGGGCGAATAAAATCATCTATACCTCGTCTCAATCGCACCTTCGGGTATTGAAAGCCCTGATGGGGTGCCCGTGCCAAAGTGCATATATAGCGTCTCAATCGCACCTTCGGGTATTGAAAGGCTATGAGCTTTCTGCTGGATGAACGCTGCGTGCTGTGTCTCAATCGCACCTTCGGGTATTGAAAGTTCGTCTCCTTTGTTGAGTATAAATTTACAGCCTACCGTCTCAATCGCACCTTCGGGTATTGAAAGTACTGGTTATTGATCCCCATGTATTCGATTCGGTTATGTCTCAATCGCACCTTCGGGTATTGAAAGGAGTGCCTTAACCAGCTTACGGGGTAAGTTTACTCAGGTCTCAATCGCACCTTCGGGTATTGAAAGGCGGTTTAGATTCATCATTCGTTGAGTTTTCCTTTCCAGTCTCAATCGCACCTTCGGGTATTGAAAGGACGTAGGCCGGCACCTCGGGCGGCTCATAGCCAACGTCTCAATCGCACCTTCGGGTATTGAAAGTACATGGCAAACGGCCTACCGGGGGCCATTACTGATTGTCTAAATCGCAAGTAATGAAAGTCTATATTGCCATTACCGTAACCTGATAGGGTCAATACCTAATTCGTTCATTAAAAGCCAATCGAAGTTTATTTATTGAACTTGTAACCTACTGTTAATCAGTCAATTTTGGCCGAATTAAGCTTTTGAAAAAATCGTTCACGAAAACGCTTCAATAATTGAACTACTAACCTGGGTAACCAACCTGCCAAGTCCGCTAACTTGTGAACCTAAAATCGTTCACGAAAAGGTTGCCTTTTATGGACGCACGCTATGAAAAGTACAACTAGTTAACAAACTCAGATCGCCTGTTGCTTCAATCGTAATAACGGAAAAATTCTACTTTGAGCATTCGGTCAGTGCGGTGCTGGTACGAAGATCAACAAAGGCCTATTCGCTACTGTATTTCCTCAATTAACGGTTGTGAATGCGTTGCCCCTTAACCAGTTTAGATACTTTAATTTAATCCAGCTTTACTCCCTGTAAATTCCAGGTAACCGACTTACCCCTACACAAAAAGAACAGGCTTTGGCGGCCTGTTCTCCCCTTGACTGCCTTCTGACCGACCCAATGGCCTTAGGTGCGTTTGACGTTGACCGCATTCAAGCCCTTCTTACCCTGCTCGACATTGTAGGTTACTTTGTCGTTTTCCCGAAGTTCTTCGCTGGTCGCTGAAATGTGCACAAACACATCCTCACCCCCGTCGTCGGGTTTAATAAAGCCGAAGCCTTTACTCTCATTGAAAAATTTGACACTCCCTGTTGGCATTGTAATACGGTTAAAGTTTGGCTCAAGGACGCCAGAAGTGGCCAACTTACCAAACAGGGTTATTGACTGGTAGGCTTCTGATAGCGTGTTTGCCTAGTAGCCTGGTTCTTTCGTGGCCTTTAAGGTCTGACTAATTTTGGATGAAAAGTCGTTAAAGTAGGCTATGCAGCAAAATGATTACAGAATTGTAAATTGTACAATTCTTAGTCAAGTTGCATATGATATCTTATGTTAAGAAACTATTCTAAGAAATGACTCCTAACCCGAGGTGATAAAACAGGGTAAAATAAGCGCCCTAAAATGAGCTAGGTTACCACGCGACAGAGCCGCAACAAAGTAGTAGATTTGCGGCCACAAAACCCCCTTAAGCGGGGCTGATAAGGTGATGGAAAAAGAACTTGGAGCCAAAAATTTAGTACAGTTTCGCCTAACGGGTACACCCGACGGGAACCTACTGGTGAGCTTCTACCAGCTGGATGTCTTTAACGAGAAAGCCGTCAACTGGCATATTGCCGGGCTGTTAGTGGAGAACAAGCTAGGCGCTCGTGTGCTTTATGAGGGGAATTTGTCAAACAATACCGCTTATCAAACGGCGGTCCATAATCTTTTGGAGCGGGTGAATGTGTACGTTAATTGCGTCCGGATCGAGATAGTAAAATAGCGGCTTTTCGGTATTTGGTTAACATAATTGCACTTATACAACAAATTAGATTATGGAGAAAATAGTTGCTAGTGACTACAGAAGCCTTAAACTCGCCTATGTTGAGGTCAAATTACACCGCTTCGACTAAACCCCGCTGACACAGTTCAGCGAGCACTCCCAGGGTACAAGCCAATGCTATTGCAAAAAGAAACAAGCTCATCAATTAAACGAGTTAATGATGAGCCCAGATCTAATCTGTCTCTCAAATGCAAAAGATAGGATGTACTTCTAAGTAGTAGTTCAGTGCTAGTAAAACTATAATCGATTATTTCTTGCAGATTTTGGGATTCTTTTTCATCTATTAACTCAAGCTGAAAGATTATTGAGTCAAGCACCTCTAAATAATTCATAATCATATCATAACAAGATTACAGTATGACTCTTAGAAATGTACAAGCCAGGTTATATAGGAAGTTTGTACGTTTCTACAATCTGTTGTATAACTAACTTTATGTAAAGGGAATAAAGCTAGAAAGAAGTATCTATTACTAGCAATGCTGCTCTTGGTTTTATTACAATCACAAACTATTGCTTTACACGTTGATAAGTGCTTATCGTTGGAATGGTTTTCCAACCGGATTTTGTGTTGTAGGTTCGCTCAACTCCATCTATCCTAAATTCATCTGCGTTTGTGTAAGTCAGTGGGTAAGCTTTTGTTTGGGACTCGTCGGTTAGGCTAATCTGGGTTCGATTCTCGTTGACATCAAAAAACAGAGTCCGTCCGTTGACCACGTATTGGGCCGTATTACCATTTGCCTGAGTAGCGGGATATGTACGAATATAGCCATCCGAAAATACCCTTTTTTGAGTCAGCCAGTTCACCTTCAATTGAGCAATTACGTAGGCATGGTCTGGTATCTCGATCATTAGATCGGTCGATGCTACTCCATCTAAGTTAGCATCGATAGGTTCCGATGTTTTGATACTGCTCAGCTTCCAAGTACCTGTGAACTGTTGATCAATCAACTGATCATGCTGATTACGGCCACCAACTTGTGGCTGTAGTTGGGTTTCGTTTTTTCCACAGCTAGTCATCACTGAAGCCACAAGTCCAATCCAAAGAATGCATTTACATTTCATAGAAAAGCTTCGTTGAGAGTATGTATTAGGTAACGCATTGAAGGCTTAAAGTCTGTTGTATAAGTGGCATTATGTAAACCCAGCTGGTCTAATCCTTTACTACTACATCCCCTTTTCCATTGAAAGTAGAGTGCCAGTGTTCATCATAAATAGAATGGTAAAAGATAATAGCTCGTATGTTAGGTAACGCCTTTCGAAATAAAGCGTTATCTGTTTGTCCATTCACGGTTATCCAATTCAAGCTTTGCCCTTGTGAGATGACAAAGCCTTTCTCAAGCGCCGTTTGATACCAAGACATGCCGTCCCGCCCTCGTTGTTGCTCTTCAGACAAGGCCTGCACCACAGCCGTTGGCGAGCGATAGAGGCGGCCTTTATAAAAGACTTGCACGCTGTCAATTATAGCCGGACCGATGCCTGAATTCGCAATGGTGATACTTGAGAGTCCGTTTTCATCCACAATCTCATTAGCGATCAAATAAGGCCAGACTGAATTGAGCTGTTGTTCTCTAGTAAGCTTCGTTTGGTAGAGAGTAACTATTAACGCACAAATACTAGTGAATGTAGCGGCAATAGCAATAATTGTGTCGGTACTAATGGGCTTTCTACGGATAGCCATAAAAGACGCTTTTCTGTTGTATAATCTACATTATGTTTTGTAATACAGGTTGTAAGACAAAATTGCTGTCTGTCTTACACCTGTAAGACAACCGTTTTTTTAGAACTTTATCGCGTTTTCTAACTGATCCGCTTCCTGGCGTAAATAGTCTCTTCTTTCTAGATCGTCTTCCATTTTCAGTTGTTGATGAAGAATTAAGTAGCGAGCTTTTCGGGTGGTAAAGGGTTCGCTGACCATAAACTCCTCTAACCACTGACTAAAATCAAGCAACTCGGATTGCTGATGGGAGTAGGTGAAATAGTCCGTGAAACCAGCTTGAGCCAGATTTGACCATTCGTATATGGGGAGTGGTTGAATGGGATGGCCAAAGTACTTATCGAATAGATACGTATTGGCACAGAAGGTCTGCCAGATTTTTGCTTTCGCTTCAGCAAACTTACCGGCTTTAAAGAGCAGCACCGCCCATTCAAACAGGAAGTCTGGAAAGACAATGTCGTCGGGAAAGGTTTTGGCGAACCAGCGGGTATAAACTAATCCCCCTTTGTAATCGGCCAGCTGGATGTAGTAGCGGGTGGGTAAATACCGCAGTCCACGGGAGTCATCATAGCCGCCAAATGTTCGTTTTTCGGCCGCTAAAGCCCGTTTGATATCGGCTATTTTTTTGATCAGCCGCTGGGTTTGCTTTGGCGTCATGGTTCGTAGCTGGTACCTGGGGTGATGTAAAATCAGGATCTAATATAGATGTAATCTCACGAGTCGACAAAGAGAGTCCACGAATCGGTAAGTCTGAAAACCCTTATGTATGCCTAAATCTATTCTTAAAATAATTATAGTTTTACATTTAAAAAGGCGTTGCTAATTACAAGCCATTTCGCACTAAAGTACAAATTTGCCTTTTCTTAGTTTCGTACAGGAAAAGGCTTCTTTAACGAATCGCATTTTATAGCCTGAGACCGATAGTTAGACTATCAGTATATGGCGCGACTAGTCCTTTCTTTAGGCTATCTCCTGAAGATAAATCATTACAAAGCCGACGTACGATTCCATAGAAAATAGCTAGTCTCCGTTGGGAGTAAATACGTCCTCCTTCGTCTCTTGACTAGCCTGCTCCACAGTTTCTACAAACTCCTCCATTGAAACCGTGTGTATATAGGGGTCATCAAGTTCTTCATCCGCATCCGGGGTGAATGGTTGTTTATATATATTCATACCGGCAAGCTAGTCTTTTTGGCCTGGCTGAAGTAGCAACGACCTAAAGTTTTACAATTTGTAGTTCATTTTACATAAACTGTGACAAAACGAGCTTTGCTGCCAAGCTGTCAGTCAGCTACTACATGATAGATTTATCGTAACAAAGCCATGACGGACGTTATGGGCTTGTTACTTTTGCCCTTTTTGCCTATATTTAAGGGAACAAAATCAACAATTCGAGATGGATGCTGAGGTGGCCAAACGGGTCGTCTATCAACTGGCCTTTAACTGGGTTCAACTCAACTTGCCCACTGACCGACTAACCTATACCGATTACATTAATGCCATCGGAGGGCTTCAAGTCATCACCGATGACCCGACTCGAACGAAGGCTATTTTTTCGGCAATACTGGACCAAGCTAACGAGTTGGGCTACTCCTCCGAATGGGTAGAGGTAGAACTAAAGTTTGAAGCGCAGGCCGAAGCCGTGGGTGATCGGGCGAAATGGCTACGACTGGACGTGGCGGCTCGGGAAGCCAGTGATGAGTCGCTCGATTTGTACAATCTTCGAGTGAGCCGATTTATTTCCAAACCTGGTAGTAATGGCAAAGAAAGCAACGATTGACAATAGGCCACTCGAACAGGATGTCCACAAAAAGTACGTACTTTACTTTCGGGTATCGACCAAGAAGCAGGGTGAATCAGGGCTGGGTCTGGAAGCTCAGCGAGCCTACATTGACTACTTTTACAAAGACAAACGTATTCTGGCCGAATTCACCGAAATCCGGAGTGGAAAAACCATTCATAAACGCCCGGAACTTCAAAAGGCCATTGCCCTATGCAAAAGGGAGGGGGCTACCTTGGTGGTCGCCAAGATAGACCGGCTAAGCCGGAATACCGAAAATGCGCTCCATATCTATAAGGAGTTAGGCGAGCGTCTGGAAAGCTGTGATATACCAAATCTGGATAAATTCACACTGACGCTGTTCATGGCCATCGCCGATCGGGAACGGGTACTCATTAGCATTCGGACCCAGCAGGCCGTTGAGGCCCGTCGTGTTCGGGTAGGCGAGTGGCGAGTCGGTGGGGCCAATGCCAAAAAGGCGGCGGCTGGATTGAGAGGGGCTCAACTGTCCAGGGAACTGGCCGAGGAGAATGAAAATAGCCGTCGGGCATCGGCCTTCATCAATATGCTTCGATCAACAGGTAAGACCTATGAACAAATTGCCGAACAACTAAATCTAGCTGGCTTTAGAACACCACGCGGTTCAAATTTTCATAAGATGCAGGTTCAGCGGCTTATTAAGCGAATCGAATCCAATTAAAACGGCCAACTCAATGTTGAGTTAGCCGACAGTAGGAGAGATCAAGGGCGAAACTAATAGCAAATGCTAGTTCCGCTTCTCGCGCTTCATATAGGTAGAGGCTCCTGTGCCTCGTCGGGCTCCCATTTTATGCAGCTGTTGGGCATCAGCTTGTGATACGATCTGTAAAGCAGAATATTCCGTTTTACCGGTAATCAAGGGAAAGCCGGCTACTCGCTGAGCAGCTGAACAATGGACGCAGGTTTTGGCCGTTGGCAGCGCCTTCAGACGAGCTTCAGGAATCGAATTACCGCACTTAATACAGTACATAGAATGGGTATCTGGTAGCTACTAATATAACCCTAAATGGAGCTGGATAGTGCCTTTATCTGTTTAATAAAACTAGTTATTTTTTATATTTAAAAAGCTGATTTACAGATGTTTACTTCTTATTTCTCCAATTAATTTTCTAAGATGGCATAGGCTAATAATTTAGCCAGTCAAAGTGAGTTTATGCTCCGAAAAAGGGAGTTGCCTGGTAACAATAACCCTATACGACTCACTCATGGTCAGCCGATTCAGATTTGCCAAACTGCGAGTTAATACCCGTCAGCCGAACCCTAGTTAGGCTAAACTATGTAGGCTGAGATGGGTTAGCGTGACTAAAAACAGCCTGATAATGAACTCGAACAAACCAACCCCCACTCCGTCAACTCCTGCCCAGCCACCTAGACCCAAACGTCCCCGTATAAAAAAGACGCCATAAAGCCTACATTGGTCAATACAGGTTAGTTATGGTGAAAAAGATGGTGGCGTCCGAGCGGATAATTCACGGTCCCGCACTGGCCCGTCCGGGGAGTCGGTACCGGCTGGTGCCGTCATTTGGAAGGAAAATGAGTCTCACAAACTCAGCTAAAACGTGAGACTTTTGGTTTGATTCGTGAGATGACTTTATGAGACTTTATCTCATAAAGTAAGAGCTTGCCTGGGCTAGAACTGTCTTCATCTCAAAAATAGGGCGTTATTTGAAACACTTTTAAGGGTATATGTATATTCGAACAACAAGCCGACGGTCTACTACGGAGCACCGGTTGCCGATAGACTCTGCCCACTCCGATAGGCCTCTTGCACCAGAAAAGTAGATAGAGTGTCTAAAGAGAAGCAAGGTGTGCTAAATAACCACTTGGTTTTTCACTACGTCCGTTTTAATGCGGGTTGCAACTACCAAAGTGGGCCACCGTTCGGTTCCCCGCCGGGACGCGGTCAGATAGCAAAAGGGTTCCGAGTCAGCCTGTTTTAAGGATATCAACCAGCGGAAATAATTTGATCAGGAAAATAAACGCAAAATGTGGCTCCCTGACCGGGTTGGCTGCGAGCTGTAATCGCACCACCGTGATTGGCCATTACTTTCTCACAGATCGCTAGGCCGATACCGGTTCCCGCGTACTGGCTTTTGCCGTTTAAACGCTGGAAGACCTGAAAGATGCGGTCCAGATACTGCTCCTCGAAACCAATGCCGTTGTCTGATACGTCAATGCGATAATAAGCCGCAGCCCGACGGGTTGGCTTAACGGAGGAAGGGAGGTCAATAGCGGCTACCGATTGACAGCTTATCCGAATCTGAGGCAAGACACCGACCCGGTTGAACTTTAAGGCATTGCTGAGCAGATTTTGAAACAGTTGGTTCAATTGGGAGGAATTGCCCCACACCGTTGGTAACGAATCGACCCTTACGGATGCACCGGTTTCTTCAATCAGCAAGTCTAAGTCAGCCAAGGTTCTTTTCAGAACATCCGTCAGCCATACGGGCTGGCTACTCTCCTGCCCCGTCGC
Organism: Spirosoma pollinicola; assembly: GCF_002831565.1. Lineage (NCBI taxonomy): Bacteria > Pseudomonadati > Bacteroidota > Cytophagia > Cytophagales > Cytophagaceae > Spirosoma > Spirosoma pollinicola. Next base: position 2,340,396 of record NZ_CP025096.1, read on the forward strand.
AATCCGCGAATAGGTCAGCAGGTCCCGAATCAGGATCGACATCCGGCTGGCGGCCGTCTGCATTCGCTGAAGGTAATCGACTCCATCTCCCAACTCCACGCCATACTGGCTTTTAAGCAAATCACCGAACGACTGAATCTTACGTAGGGGCTCCTGCAGATCATGGCTGGCAATGTAGGCGAACTGCTGGAGGTTGGTATTCGAGCGTTCTAAATCATGGACGGATGCCTGCAATTGTTGAGTGCGCTGGTGCACTTGCTGCTCTAATTCAGTCGATAACAGTCGGTAGCGACTCTCGCTTTGCTCCAGTCTTTGTCGGGATAGCACCCGTTCGGTTACCTCGTTCGCCAGCACCATCACCCCGGTTATGATCCCGAAGGAATCACGGAGTGGCGTATAGAGTAAATCAAAATAGACATCTTCCAGCTGGCCACGCCGGTTCAATTCGACCAGTAGATTAGCCCCGGAGAAAGGCTCACCACTGTCATAAACGCCTTCCAGCAATTCGATGTATCCTTGCCCTTTTATCTCGGGTAATGCCTCAATGACGGGCAGGCCAATAATGGATGGATCTTTATCCCACACCTCAAAAATCAGATCATTGCCGATTTCAATGACCATTTCCCGTCCACTAAACAAGCCAATGGCCATGGGAGCCTGCTCGACGATACTGCGGAAACGGGATTCACTGGCTTTCGACTGCTGCTCAGCTAACACTTGTTCGGTTACATCAACCGCCATTTGCATAATCGCATAGATCTCGCCTGATGCATTGAGGAGTGGTTTATAGGAAAAGTCGAAATAATAAGCACCCAATAGGCCATCTACTTCTAATTCAGCCCGGGTACCCCTTGACTCGTACGCTTTACCGCTCGTGAAGACCTCATCCAGAATGGCCAGAAAAGGTTGTCCAGCCAGTTCCGGTATCGCTTTGGCTAGTGGTTGGCCCAGAACGGACGAATCTTTGCCCCAGTAACCCAACATGATTTCATTGGCCACCTCAATTTTTAAATCCCGGCCCACAAACAGGCACGTAGCGACGGGTGCTTCCTCGACTAAGGAGCGAAATTTGGCTTCACTTTCTTCAATGGCCTTCCGAGCGGTTACCTGTTGGGTAATCTCAACACACAGCACAATTATCCCGGAAATGGTACCGTCTGACTCATAATAAGGATCGTAGACGAAGTTGATAAAGGTTTGTTCCATCCGGCCGTTCCGTTCCAGGGTAACGGGCAATTCGCTGGCTACAAAGCGTTCGCCCGTCGTATAAACACCGTGCAGTAATTCTTCAAAGCCCTGACCGCTGGCCTCGGGTAAAGCCTCGAACAAGGGCTTGTTGATGACCTGCTGGCGGCTTCGTCCCCAAAATTGGAGCACCCGTTCGTTAGCCAGGGTAATAACAAACGCAGGACCGCTGAACAGCGCGACCGCGACCGGTGCCTGCTCGACAATACTGCGGAAGCGATTTTCACTGGTTTTCAATTTGTTGCGGTCCAGTACGGCACCCGTCGTTTCGGTGCAAATCACCAGCACACCCGCCGCTTGACCCGACTCGTCTTTGACCGCGCTGTAGCCAAAGGTCCAGTATACGTCTTCCAACTGACCGTTTCGGTAGATAGGAATCAGCTGATCTTCGTTCCAGATCGCCTCACCACCGCCCAACACCTGGTCGATTAAGGGTTTGATCGTTGGCCATATTTCGGGCCAGCAATCGGCCCCCTGTTGGCCGAGCGCGGTTGGATGTTTGCCCTTATCCCCTAAGCTGGGTCGGTACGCATCGTTGTAAAACTGAATCAGATCAGAGCCCCACCACAAGAACATCGGGGATTTGGTATTGAGCAGGATGCTCAGCGTAGCGCGTAGGCTTTGTGGCCACCCATCAGGCGTACCTAATGAGGTCGTTTGCCAGTCATACTGACGGGTCAGTTCACCGAGCTCCCCACCGCCTGAAAGAAACGGATACGCATTGACCGGAGTAGTTGCTTTACTTAACATATTCAGGTACAACTCAATCCAGAACGTATTTGATTAATTTACCCAGACCCTATCCCCAAGAGGCTGGGCCAGCCCGATATTGTCGACTTGGCTGGCGGAATGGCTCACCGGTCTCGCAGACGCTTTAACGGATGCTTTTCTAGCCAGTTAGCCAGATTCCGTATGCCACTAATTAGATTGGACAGATATTAAAATCAGTTGTCCCAAAAAACGCTCGAAATTTAAGAAACCCAGACCAGTTGCCACGGAAATCACCAAACTGCCAACTCCTTAACTTCTTTTAACAAGTTGGTTTAGAGGACATAGACTACTTTCGCTTTTCTATTAATAAAGGTGCCCTGTAGTCGTCTTTATTAGTAATCACACCCTCAGTCTATGCTTCGGAATTACCTCAAAACAGCTTGGCGTAGTCTACGCTACCAGCGCCGATACACGACCCTGAATGTTCTTGGATTAACCATTGGCATGACGGGCGGATTACTTATCTTCTTGTTCGTGCGCCATCATCTCAGTACGGATCGCCACCAAGCTAAATTTGATCGCATCTATCGAATTGTCTACGATCAACACCTGCCTGATGGCTCAGTCGAGTACGCTGCTGAGGCTCCCTGGCCAATGGCTAACGCGTTACGAAGCTCCTTGGCCAGCGGACAGCAAGCTGCCTTTTTGAGCATGAATCGGGAATTAACGCTCAGCTTGAATGTACCAGGGCAAGGCGTTAAACAATTTTTAATGCATGCTGGCTCAGCGTTCGTAGAACCCGAATGGTTCAACGTATTTGACTATCGCTGGTTAACTGGTAATCCAAAAACGGCCCTGAGCCAACCCAACACGATCGTATTTACTCAGTCTTGGGCAAGCCGGTATTTTGGGTCTTCAAACCCGATAGGCCAGCGCGTTCGATTGAATGATAAAGTCGATGTGACGGTAACCGGCGTGTTAGCTGACCCAACAGGGGTAACGGACCTGGATTTGGGAATCTTTATTTCAGCCGCCACTTTACCCACGCTAAAGCCCGAATACAACGTGGATGATTGGTCGGTACTTAATAGCACCGATCGCGTATTTGTTGTCTTTACTGATGCCCGCTCCTTAAGCGGTTTGCAAACAACGTTGGCCAGGATCACCACCCAGAACTATGGGCTAAAGCCGATGGTCAACTTCCAGGCTCAACCCTTAGCGGACGTTCATTTTGATGTCAAACGCCGGGGAGGTGTTATTCGCTCCTCGATGCTGTGGTCCCTCGCTGTAGTAGGCTTATTATTGGTGTTCACCGCCTGCATTAATTTCATCAATCTGGCCACCGCTCAGGCCTTGCGACGTGGTAAGGAAGTCGGTGTACGCAAGACGCTGGGTAGTTCACAACGCCAGTTGGCTACGCAGTTTTTAATAGAAACGGGCATAATTACGCTAGGATCGCTGCTACTGGCAGGGCTGCTAACAGCTCTGTTATTACCCCTATTCAGTAGCTGGACAAAAACACCGGTACACGTTTATCTTGACGCCCAGACTAGTTTGTTCTTAATGGCGCTGATTAGCAGTGTCATTCTTCTGGCAGGTGGCTATCCGGCCCTGGTGCTTTCGCGCTTGAAACCAATCTTGGCCTTACGAGGCAAATTAACCGCTCAGGCGGTTGGCGGTTTGTCGTTGCGGCAATTACTCGTCGGCGTTCAATTCGTCATTGGTCAACTCTTGCTGATCGGTGCCATTATCGTGACAGCTCAAATGCACTACATACAACAAGCCGATATTGGCTTTCAGAAAGAGAATATCGTTCTGGTTAACCTGCCGACAGGACAACCCTCCACCCAACAGGCGTTTAAGAATGAATTGCGGAATTACCCAACCGTAAAAGAGGTGAGCATTGGTTTTCTGCCGCCCTCCACGCCGGGTATGTACGGTGGTCCTTTCAAGTTTGGCAACCGAGCCCAAGAAGAAAAGTTTCCGATTCGTGAACGCTTTGCTGATGCAGATTACTTGAACACCTACGGGTTAACGTTAATCGCGGGTCGTAATCTAACGCCAAGTGATACCATTAAGGAATATGTGGTCAATGAAGCGCTGGTACGTAAACTGGGCATTCGCGATCCTCAGCGAATCATTGGTCAGACCATGCAGTATTATATGTCAGGGGTCGCCTTACCCATTGTCGGCGTGGTTAAAGATTTCCATTTACAATCGTTACATGAGGCGGTTCAACCCTGCTTTATCGCGGCTAGGGCTGATTTATACCGACAAGCCGGTATTCGGTTGGCGGGTCAGGATGTGCCCCAATCACTCCGACAGATCGAGCAGAGCTGGCAAAAATTCTACCCCAATCAGGTCTTTGACCCCACGTTTTTAGATGGAACACTGGCTCAGTATTACGAGATGGAAACGCTGATTTCCCGTCTGGTTGATACCGCTAGCCTTGTTGCTATTTTAATCGGCTGTTTGGGCTTGTATGGTTTGGTGACTTTTGTGGTCATTCAACGCACCAAAGAAATTGGGGTCCGTAAGGTGCTAGGCGCTTCCGTCACTAGTTTAGTGGCTCTACTGGCCAAGGACTTTCTCAAGCTGGTCTTAGTGGCTTTTGTCATTGCTGTTCCGCTGGGTTGGTACTTAATGAATCAGTGGCTACAAGGGTTTGCTTATAAGACGCGGGTGGAATGGTGGTACTTTGGCCTGGCTGGTCTAGCGATGCTCGGTGTGGCCCTGGTGACGGTTAGTTTCCACAGTATCAAGGCGGCGCTGGTGAATCCAGTACAGTCATTAAAAAGTGAATAGCAGTACGAACCAGTTATTCTCAAATAATGCTCTATTGGCGGCACGTTAAGAATTATTGATCTAGTTAATGACAGATTATATAACTAGAAAGGCCGCGTTTAAACGCGGCCTTTCTAGTCCCATTTTATTTTCAACAACCTTGATTATCAAGGTTTACAAAGGTACTTCTTCTACCTAATTTGACCAGCAACGAATCTGTAAACGTGCTGGCAACGGTTATAAAGTGTAATACAAGGCGTATAAATTCTCACAAAATGCTCGTGGCTGTTGCACAACTCAGGCCTAGTCAAGATTATGGTTGGCCAAGCCGCTAGCTGGGCAAAATTCAGTGTTTCTAGCAGCCTAAGAAGGCCCATCAGGGCATCAGAAACGCCGGGCTGCACTACATATTGAGTTGTGCAACAGCCACGCTCCCCAATTGAGACGTGTTTTTACCTAACTTTCTTCACATTTCCATTTCATTCATGAACTAGAGTTATCAAAAGATAGTTACAGCACTATCAAATGAGACTATATACCCTCTTTGGTAGTGTATCATGGCAACGCAAGCTCCTGCTTACATTGGTGAACTAAACCCCTTTCCTCAGCCCTTGACGGCTCTTCAACTCATTGACCGCTCTCGCCAGGGACTGATGGGCACTGAGGCTGGACGCATTGCCGGGTTGCTGGGAGTTACCGATAAAGAGATGGCGGGGTTACTTAATCAGTCAGTGGCTACTTTTCACCGACAGGCTAAGGTTGGGCGACTGGATGCCTCCACCTCTGAAAAGCTGCTGATACTGGGTCGATTGGCTGGCTATGGAGCAACCGTTTTCCAAGACAGAGGCAAGTTTAATCGCTGGTTGCGTCGACCTTTACGGCTGTTAGGGGATCGCTCTCCCTTAGATCTGCTGGATAGCCCCACCGGTGTCCAGTTGATCGAAGACATCCTGGGGCGGATTGAATATGGAGTCTTCAGCTAATGGCCATCACGCTATATCGCATCCAAACCGACGCGCATCGTGACAGCATTCTGGAGGGCATAGGAGCTAAGCTACGGGGTGGGCGCTGGAATGCTAAAGGACGGCCTATGGTCTACACGGCCACTACCCCCGAACTATGTTTTCTAGAGTACATGGTGCATCTGGATGGCACGCCTTTAGCGGATCTGCCTCCGTTGATTCTATGTGAAATTGCCGTACCCGACCACTCCATCAGCTTTGTAAGCGTGGAAGAACTGCCTCCTGGCTGGGATGATCCCTATGCTACCCCAGTAGGCTTGCCGCTTTTTGCTGACCAGCAGTTCGAGCGATACAAGTGCTTATGTTTGGCCATACCTTCAGCTGTTGTTCCCCTGTCACCTTCCCGCAACGTATTGTTGGACCCCTTACATGCTCAGCGTAACGAGTGCCACGTTCTATCGATCCAGCCTTACCCGATTGATCCACGCTTACCAACGGCGGCATCAGCCTAGATACCAGAGCATTTTTGGTGATACCTTTTTGTAGGCTAGTGGTAACCGTCGCTTTAAATGGGCGTTTATTGAAGCGAATCGTACACGAGTAGGTAGCCTGGGAGCTAGTACTTTGGCTACTATATAGACAGTGGCTGTTGCAAAAGTCCATCAGCCACTTCGTCGAGCGTTTTAGCCTACCAGTTCGGAATAAAAAACTATGTTGTCAAGCGGAAAAACGGCTCAAGCAGCTAGTCTGGAGACTTTTGCAACACCCCTATTAGTATACAACAGGTCTGGGAAATGTGTAAACTAATTGAGGATTAGATATTGATAGCTCAATGTTCCTATATTCGCTTTATTACAAAAGTTCTATGAAGCGTATTGTCTTTTCCTTTTTTTTAATTTGTTTCTCTTTTCTGGTAAAGGCTCAAAACTGGCGTTACAGTGTTGAGGTTGGTGGTGCCCGTTCCTTGAATCAACTTGCTTTTAAACCAGTGAATGGAGCGAATATAACTGCCGAAGGTCGTACTGGTATTACAGGTCAAATAGCATTTGAGCGAAGCATCAAACGTCATTTAAGCATACGATTAGCTACCGGTATTAATTCGAACCGACTGGTTCGAGGTTTATATGTGACCGAGTTAAATGACAACAACGAAGTGTCCGGATTTGGAGCCCGAAGTCAGGAGCAAGTAATCATTCGTCCTTATATGGCGAGTTTAGGCATTCAGGCTAATACAAGTGCATTAAAGCGAATTATTCTTACCGGTACTTTGGAAGGAACGATTAGCGGAAATACTGGAAATTTTGACCGAACCGTAACGGCAAGTTCTCCAGTGGGAAGACGTGCTGGTATTTCTTATGGTGAAACTACATTCCCTTTTTCCTTACCAAACACATTTGTCGATACCTCACCCTTGGTATGGGGGGCTACCATAAGAATAGGAGCTGACTATCGCTTGAATGAGAATACTTTTTTTACCGTCTCAACCGCTTACCACCGTAGTTTCAATGACCTTAAGCGATACACTGATCAGTTGACCACAGCGTCTTCAAGTTACCCAATCACCTATTCAAACACGGGAAATTCGCTTAACTTTTCGTTTGGTTTAAAGCGAAATATGGCCTCTAGAAAGCCTACAGAACGATACAATAGTTATAATGCGCCATTTCAACGCACCTATTTTGCCCAAGAGGAGCAAAGTAGCTTCCCTAAAAACAAGTGGTTTGCTAGCGTCGCCGGTGGTTACTGGCCTGGTAAATTGCCTCAGAATCTCGAATACACTTCTTTTCTAAACGCTCATACAGGCTATACCCCATTACCCCGATTGATTGTTGGTTTATTGGTTGAAAATTATTGGATCCGCCCGGCCAACTTTTCCCATATTTATAATCAATGGCTGTCTGGTGGTCCTTTTGTGCGATACCACTTAACAGGTGGCTGGCTTTCTCCTTTCATTGAAATAGCTTATCAAGTTGGTCAAAGGAGATTTGTAGCCGATTATGCCCATACGTTTACGAACTCTTTCTCAACTTATACTGTCAGACCTGGAATATCCATCTGGCTACAAAAACATTTGTGGTTGGATGTTGCTTGTGCACTGCGCTCAGAGGATGAACGACATCTCTTCAATATAACCCTAGCCCCGGCCAATACGAAACCCTCATTGCCCGGCCCGCCTCCATCGGGAGGGTTTTCACCGCCTACTATCAGAAATCCGTATAAAGGACCCCTTCCTCAACTAGGTATCACGTATCAATTTGGCCATTAATAAAGGTAGCTGGCACAGTTTGGACGGTCGGCCACTACCGTAAATCCGCCACGCGTAGAGAACAATCAGCCAACAATTAGATAGTTATAAAGACTTGGCTACCTGTATTCAGGGGAAATTTAACCGATTTGACAAACTGGCTTACAAAACGCTCCCCCGTGAGACGTTAGAATCTTCATTCGTCTGCTTTAAGCAATGTACGTTTCATAGGATACTGATATGGTATCCTTAACTTAGTGGGGCTTCGATCTCAACGCGCCCAAAACCATTATATTTAGTTTACTTGGCTCATAATCAACTTTTTGGCAACTTACGGACATGAACCGACTCCGTTTCCTCAAGAACTTCTTGGCCACTAGCCTGCTGCCAACGGCAGCCCTTGCCCACCCTGCCACCATTGACCTCGAATCCGAAGCCCAACGCGTGCGCCGGGAGTTGCTTGAGGCCTGGGCTAGGTCCGAACAGCTTACCCTAATCACGGCCACCCAGATGCCAGCCGAAGCATACGACTTTAAATATACACCCGAAGCGATGAGCTTTGCCGAGCAGTGGCGGCATTGCTGCGAGTTCACCACAACGCTTCTGTCGGCCCGGCTGGTCATTGACAATCCCTACAAAAACGGCCGGGACCTCTCGAAAGCCGTCACTAAGCAACAGGTATTGGATGAGGTGAAAGCGCTCTACGCCTTTATGCGGCAAACCATCACGACCATCCCCGACGCGAAACTTTTCGAGCAGGCGGAGTTTGTGGGTGGAAAAATTCCCAACTGGCGGTATCTATACGCGATGGACAATCACATCATACACCATCGGGGGCAATGCATGGTTTACCTTCGACTGAAGGGGGTAACGCCCGAAGGCTACCTGGGTTGGTAGTCAATCGGTCCATGTCAGTACCTGTTGAAATAAGCATGTCATTGACCAAATTCAACCAATGACCAGTTGGTGTAGGTTTAGGTATGCTACTTAAATTTCGGACGATTATCGTAAGCTAGTACATTCTCAAAATACCCTCCTTTACAAGACCAAGGGTCGTACATATCTGTGCTTCCTAGATGGAGCGTTTCACGAAGCCGTGAACTACCAACATTAAGTGTGTAAACGGGTCAGGTTAAATTCTGACTAGCACAGTTGAATATACTTAATGCGTTACATTTTGCCACCGTATAGCTTCCTGAACGGAAATTGCTGACGAAATTGTGGAGATTTAAGGCCACTTGTCATCTGCCTTCTTACTATGCATCCTGCCCTACAAACTTATCTGGCCGGTAAGATTACTCTCTCCGCCGAGCAGGCTTCAATCGTTAGTAGCTGCTTTAAATCCAAATGGACCAAGCGTAACGAAATCCTCCTCACCAAAGGCAGCGTGGCTCGCTACGTGTATTTCGTCGTCAAAGGGTGTCTGCGCGTATTTTTGACCGATGACCAGGGAAACGAATCAACCCGTTTTTTGATCTTAGAAGGCCGTTTTGGAACGGCTTTCCCTAGCTTTATTCGCCGTCAGCCTTCGATCGCTTCCCTACAAAGTCCAGAGCCATCCGAACTGCTCATGATCAGTTATGAGGATCGTCAGGCTCTTTATGAGTGTATACCCGGTTGGGAAACCATGGATCGAATGGGCCTTGAACTCGATTACATCGAGTCCATTCAACGCATTGAAAGCTTTATTTCGTTGGATGCCAGAGCTCGGTATGATACCCTCCAACAGTCTAATCCGGAGATTATTCAACGATTGCCCGCTAAAATTATCGCCGATTATCTGGGTATTTCCCCCGAAACATTGAGCCGCTTAAAGGCAAAACGATAATTTATTGATTTTTGTCAATCTTTTTTCCCAATTCGGCCGCTTGCTTTGTCGCAACAAGTCGATACAACGATGTACAACTTACGGATCACTATCATTTACTGGCTGCTAGTGCCACAACTTAGCTTTGCCCGCGACCCATCCACTACTCAGATCGGTCAACAAACCCTTTCGTTCATGGACGAGAGCCGTCACCGACCGGTAGTGACGGAGGTATGGTACCCAACCGATGACACGTTGAAAGCGAGTGACAGAAGGTTTTCTCCCTTCATTCGTCAATATACGGTGCGAAACGGGCAGTTGCCTACTCACAGAATGCCGCTGATCATGGTATCACACGGTACTGGGGGTGGTCGATTGACCATGGAATGGTTAGTGCAGGGGCTTGCTCAAAACGGATTTATCGTGGCCGCTGTTGACCATTGGGGTAATACATTCGATAACAAAGTGCCTCTTGAATTTCTTAAGCCTTGGGAGCGCCCGCTAGACATTCGGTTTGCGTTGACCGCTTTGTTGACCAATACCCCGTTTAGTAAGGTGATTGATTCGCGACGCATTGGCGCGGCTGGATTTTCATTTGGGGGTTATACCGTCATTGCCCTGGCGGGGGCAGTGCTGGATTATAAAGCCCTGCTTACCTATTACAAAACGAAGGGTCGTCAGGAAATCGATATCCCCGAACTTCCGGGCGTAGCCCAACATTTGGACGACCCCTCCCTGCAAGCCGCAATTCTGAAACTACCTTCCCTGCAGGATGATCGAATACGTGCATTTCTAGCGATCTCACCCGCGCTTGGCCAAGGCTTTGTGCGCAAAGGCCAGATGGAAGCTATTCAGGAACCGGTGTATATTATGGGCTCTCAAAGTGATCAGATGGCGCCAGTAAAAACAAATGCCGATCATTACCATGCGCTCATTTTAGGATCTGGTTACTACGAATTTGGCGGTAAAACTGGCCACTACGTAATGCTGAATGAAGCCATTGAGGAAGTCAAAAAATCTAACCCGATTTACTTTACCGATGATCCTACCGTCGATCGTCATCAGGTCCACGCTGAAGTTATTCGTTTAGCCGACCTGTTTTTTCGAGAGAAGCTGTCTAGCCGTTGACCATGGAAAGTGTGCTAGTCACGACTTCACCTGTCATCTTCGTATGCTTTGATTGATGTTAAGACAACCAGTTATTTACTCTCAAAAAATGCTCCTGAATGAGACAAAGAAACGTTTAAGAATAGGCTCCAGTATTAGACGACGGAGTAGTCATGTATCTGTTCATTAATTCGGGCGATAAAAACGGACAGCCACTGTCCGAATTCGTACAGGTTTTCCATCTCAATATGCCTTCCCGACATCCCAAACCAGTTTTTACTCGTGGTATGATAGTTGAGCCGTTAAGGTAGCGCATTTCTACGAGACCCAACGGGAGCAAAACGGCCGACAACCATGCTACAAAACTACCTCAAAATCGCCTGGCGAAATCTCGCCCGCAACAAGGTTTATTCGGCTATCAACATCGGCGGGCTGGCCGTTGGTATGGCCGTAGCCATGCTCATTGGCTTGTGGGTCTGGGATGAACTATCGTTTAATAGCTATCACCAAAACCATGATCGGATTGCGCAGGTAATGGAGAATGAAACCCTGGAAGGTGGCATTGAAACCTCGACCTCGCTGCCCATGCCGTTGAGCCAGGAATCCGAAGCAAATACCCTAACGACTTCAAATACGTGGTAGCCGCCTCGGCCAGTTTTGAACAGATCATTGCGTATCAGGACAGGAAATTTACGAAAACGGGGGGGTATGCCGAAGCGGCATTTCCAGAATTAATGACCCTCAATATGCTTAAAGGAACACGTTTGGGGTTGACTAATCCAAACTCCGTTCTGCTATCCGAATCAGTGGCCAGAGCACTTTTTGGCAACGAAGATCCAATTCAAAAAGCCATTAAGATTGGCAACAAATACACGGTGCAGGTAATGGGTGTTTATGAAGACTTACCCCGCAATTCTGCTTTTAAAGATTTTACGTTCATTTCTCCCATAGACCTGCTCTTCGCCAATAAAGAAGACAAGACTGATTGGGGCAGTAGCTCATTCGACATTTTTACGCAGCTCAATCCCAATAGCCACTTTGATGAGGTTTCGGTGAAAATTAAGGACCTATTTCGCAGGCACGCCGAGGACGAGGATAGGGCCAAATCGGCGCTCTTTCTGTATCCAATGAATCAATGGCATCTGTATTCAACCTTTGAAAACGGGGTGAATACCGGTGGCCGCATTCAATTTGTGTGGCTCTTCAGCATTATCGGTGTATTTGTACTGCTGCTGGCCTGCATCAATTTCATGAATCTGAGTACCGCCCGCTCTCAGAAACGAGCCAAAGAAGTGGGTATTCGGAAGGCCATGGGCTCATGGAGGTGGCAATTGATCGGCCAGTTTTTTAGTGAATCGTTTCTGGTCGTGGCATTCGCATTTGGCTTATCGATAGCGCTGGTGTGGCTCATTCTTCCCGCTTTCAACGAAGTGGCCGACAAGCAACTGGCGATGCGCTGGACAGACGCGCGGTTTTGGCTAGTTAGTATTGGATTCAGCCTGTTCACCGGCATCATAGCAGGCAGTTATCCGGCACTTTATCTCTCTTCGTTTCAGCCGATTAACGTACTCAAAGGAACCTTTAACATTGGCCGGTTTGCTTCCATTCCCCGCAAAGTGCTAGTTATCATTCAGTTCACGGTTTCGGTTACGTTGATTATCGGGACGATCATTGTTTTTCGTCAGATTCAATTCGCAAAAAACCGCCCGATTGGCTATAGTCGGGAGGGTTTGCTAAACATCCCCATGAATACGCCCGAAATACAGGGCAACTACGACGCTGTTCGGAATGAGTTGTTAACGACGGGCGTTGTCGACGACATGGGCGAATCGTCGAGTCCGATCACGGGCATTTGGTCGTCAGCTAATAACTTGGCGTGGCGCGGCAAAAACCCTAACCGGGCAGCTTCGTTCGGCACCATTCTGGTCACACCCGATTTTGGAAACGTGGTGGGCTGGAAAATTAAAGCAGGCCGCGAATTCTCCAGGCAGTTTGCCAGTGATTCCTCGACTTTCCTTCTCAACGAAGCGGCCGTGAAACAGATGGGCATGAAGAATCCGGTTGGCGAAATTGTCAAGTGGCATGGTAAAAACTGGAAAGTACTGGGTGTTCTGAAAGACATGGTTATGACCTCTCCTTTCGAAACCGTAACCCCAACGGTATTTATGATCGATGCGAAAGAACGAAGCTTCAATATTATTCATATCAAGCTGAAACCTACGGTGAGTATTCGTGAAGCGTTGTCTAAACTGGAAGCCGTCTTCAAAAGACTTAATCCGGCGGCTCCCTTCGAATATCAGTTTGCCGATCAGGAGTATATGAAGAAATTTACTGCCGAAGAGCGCATTGGCAAACTGGCTTCGGTATTCGCATTTTTGGCCATTTTCATTTCCTGTCTCGGCATTTTTGGGCTGGCTTCCTTCATGGCAGAGCAACGCACCAAAGAAATTGGGGTGCGTAAAGTATTGGGAGCTAGTGTACTGAACCTGTGGGGCCTGCTCTCTAAAGACTTTGTGGTGCTGGTCGTGATTGCGTTCTTCATCGCCACGCCCATCGCCTATTTTATACTCTCAGACTGGCTCCAGAATTACGAGTATCGAACGGAAATGTCGTGGTGGATTTTTGCCGCGTCGGGCGCGGGTGCACTGATAGTCACCCTGCTGACGGTGAGTTTCCAGAGCGTGAAAGCCGCCCTGATGAATCCGGTGAAGAGTTTGCGAAGCGAGTAATTAGGTGATTACACCAGCACACTTTTCAGCGAGTTGAAGCCGCGTCTAGATTAAATAGACGCGGCTTTTCTCAAACAGATTATTTCAGCACAGCTTGCTCCTCTACAGATACCCTATTAGCTTTTCGGATACCAATGGTCCTACTCCTGCGTATCAGCTCTGGTAACTATCCCCGGCTGGGATCAGAAATTTGTCAATAGAGGCCAGCCACCTCTTTTTGGGGTCATATCTAACAGTCTCATAAAAATGCTCCCACATGAGACGTAGTGGTTCTGTATATCCGTGATAAGGTTGTTTGGCGAGATGGAGAAGACAGAGCTGTATCGCAAGTAATTACTTGAAATGCGATGGGTAAAATCTTGTCTGTAACTTGTAAAATAAGCGTTGGCCTACTCTATAATCCGAGGAGTCACCTTTTAGGCTAGTGCCATGAACTCATTTCTCAGTTATTTCTTTTTATCCGCTAACCATTTCTTGGCCATTGAAGCTTCAACAGGTTGCAATAATTGGATACACAAGTGCACTTGGTCTTCGGCCAATCCGCCAAAACACAACTCATTCACTTCAGTCAATTTCTGATAGCAGGCTGCTAACACGCCAACCCCCGCTTGAGTCATCACCAGGCGCTTAGTCCTCTTGTCCAGCTCATCACTCTGCTCTACGATTAAGTTAGCTTTCTTTAGTCGGTCCAGAATCAACAAGCCTGATGACAACTCATTGAAATTAGCTAAAATAACATCTGTCTTCTTTAGATTCGGGGTGTTGGCCAGGGAGTTGAGATATAAAAATTCGTCAAAGCTGCTGATACCACAGTCCTTGAAAGCTCCAACCGCATAGAGATTATGCAGCTTGGCAATCCTTCCGAGCAGCTTAGTAAGCACACTAGCGCTATCAGGTGGAATAGGGGATTGCCAAAAGGCAACTTTTTCCGCTGTCTGCTCCTGTTTCACTAAATAGGCTTGACAAAATTGACTGATATCGCCCTTAGGATTTTCCTCCTCGTACTTCGCCCATAAATTAATTAACTCAACTGTCTTATTCACATACATCATATTTGATGTAAAAATAAGAAGAAAATATCACCAACGTTGTTTATTATCATTTATGTTGTATGTTTACGACATAAAACATCATAAATGCTATAATCATGGAAACTTTAAAAGTAAAGGGATTATCCGGGCTAATCATGTCGTCTCCTGAGCCGGATCGGTTAGTCAAATTCTACCAAGAAGTGTTGGGCTTACCCTTAGCACTCAATCGTCATGGCAACACGCCCGACCATTGGGAATGCGACTACAATGGCATCCACTATGCCGTACTTAAACGGAAAGTGCATGAGCAGCCAAACGAGAACATCGTGCTCTCTTTCGCTGTGGACGATATAGAACGTTTTATAACCACTTACCAAATCAAGCTGATTCATCCGATTATGGACTTAGGTGAGGGGGCTTATATAGCTAGCTTTAAGGACCCTGATGGTAATATTCTGCGTTTTTGGATGAATAAGAATCAATAAAGTGATAACAAAAGCAAACTATTAAGTAGTCTTAAGTCTGAGTTAAAAGAGCTCTCCATTCGCTCCTGGCCTCAAACCGTCGGCGCGGACACACCTATGCTATTCGGCTACGCCCGTGTATCAACTCAGGACCAAAACCTGAATCTGCAACTGGATGACCTGAAAAAGGCTGGCTGTCAAAGGATCTTCCAAGAGAAGATATCAGCGGTTAAAGAGCGACCCCAACTACAAAAGCTACTGGAGACTCTTCGCGAAGACGATACAGTCATCGTTTGGAAGCTTGACCGGCTAGATAGGTCTTTAAAAGAACTTTTCACGCTGATTAACGACTTTCAAGCTAAAGGGATCGGCTTCCGTAGCCTGAACGATGCTATTGATACCACTACGGCCCAGGGTAGACTAATCTTCAATATTTTCGCTTCGCTAGCAGAGTTTGAGCGTGACTTGATCCGGGAGCGGACCAAAGCCGGTTTGGCTGCGGCACGTGCCAGGGGCCGAGTGGGCGGCCGTCCGAAAGGGCTCTCGGCTGAAGCCCAAATAAAAGCACGAGCGGTGAAGTCTATATATGCCCTGAAAACCCATACAATTCTAGAGATTGGTCAGTTGTTTCACCTAAGCCGAGCGACAGTTTACCGGTACTTAGCTTGGCAAGAATCAAAATAACGGTTGCTTCAAAAAATGGGCAATTAAAGAGACTGAGAACTAGCGAGAATTAGCCTTGAAAATTGTCAATTAAAGTCATCTCTATCTCCGTATCAGCCAGTAATACTATAAGCTCAACTAACCCGTTCCCTTAACGAGGTTAAACGTCTTACGGGTTATTACTGTGTATGATGAGAACTAGCCATTTGCTGCTTGGCTTCGGCTACCTAACAGCAACATTAGGGTTTGCCCAATCCCCTTTCTCTCCCTTGTCCTCTACCGCTTTAGAGCGAAAAACAGATTCACTATTCGCCCATGCCAACGCGTCAAATACGCCTGGTGGCGTGATCGCGGTGCTCTACAAAGGGGACGTTCTGCTCAAGAAAGGGTATGGCATGGCTGATATAGCCAACAAAATACCCCTCACCCCGGCTAGTCTATTTAACATTGCCTCCACCGCCAAACAATTCACGGCCACTTGTATTACCCTGCTCGAAGAGCAAGGCAAATTATCCTTTGAGGATGACATCCGAACCTATTTCCCGCAATTTCAGGTCAAAAAAACCATTACCATCCGACACCTCATCAGCCATACCAGCGGATTGCGGGAGGCTTATGTGTTGGCCGCTTTATCCGGGAAAGTCAATCTGAAAGGACAGGTAAGAAAACAGTATAAGACCACCGCGCATTTACTCCAGTTAATGGCCAAGCAACAAGAGCTTAATTTCGAGCCTGGCCAGGAGTTCGCCTATACCAACATCAACTATATCCTACTGGGCGAAATCGTCCGCAAGGTCAGTGGGCTTAGTCTAGCCCAATTTGCCGATCAATCCATTTTCAAGCCCTTGGGCATGACCCACACCTATTTCAATGATCCGCAGGCCATCACTAGAGCGGGTCGGGCAACTCCCTACCAATTGATCGACGAAAAGAAGCGAAAGTTTAAGCCGCTATCCATTCGCCATGATCAAGGGGTAGTTGGCGACAATAACCTGATTACATCGGTGGATGACCTGATTCGATGGGATCAAAACTTTGCCGCCAATCGACTTGGCCTGGGCCAGCAATCCTTGGTAAAAACCTTACAGACCCGCTACATACTGAGCAGCGGCGATACCATTCATTATGCTTTTGGTCTGAATGTGACACCCTATAAAACCACCCGCTCCATTGGTCATGGGGGTGATGACTACCGCTACACCTCCCTGATGATGCGTTTTCCGGCGTATGATCTCGATCTGATTTACTTGTCCAACCAGTCGGATTATCAAGATACCCAACAGAAAGTTTTTGCCCTGGCCGATGTATTGTTAAACGTCTCAGCTCCTATAACGAAACTCGTCCGTGAGCCCCTCCAAGCCAGCCTGCCGTTTGATTCACTTTATTTTAAGCCCTTTGAAGGGCACTATATGGGTAGTGGTGCTAAAAATCGATATAGCTTTCGAGAGGTATTTATTCGAAACGGCAAACCTTACCTTTCGTTTCAGCCCCAACCCAATAAGCATGTGTTTGAACTCCTGCCGCTTGGTAGTCAACATTATCGATTCAAAGTAGAAGAGCCCGATGTGTATGTAGAAGCTTGGTTTACTCAGCCCAAAGTAGGTGGCCAATCGCGCTTGTCTGAGCGGTTTAAAACCGATACGCTTCACTACGACAGACGCTTGACAGCCCCCTCATCAACCTCCGTGTTAACCCAATTTACCGGGCTTTATAGGAGCCAAGAGCTTAACGGCCAACTCAAAGTGAAGGTTAAGGGGCATGGCTTGACTATTAAGCGTGGCCTAATAACTATCCATGCGATCCCGATTGGCGAAGACACGTTTTACGCCCCGGAGAATCGGGCGATTTTTTATTTTAAGCGGGACAAAGCGGGCCTGATCAGCGAATTTTTAATCAGTGCAGTCGATTTCAGGAATGTGCGCTATAGCCGCTAGCGCTCTATGCAGTGTTCTGGTTACGGTTTCTTCATGCCCTGTTGCCCGATCGCTCAAAATCCTCCAACTTGAGACGAGAAAGATTTTGCGTATCCCCAAAATTCGGGCGTTTTAAGATGTGATAGATTAAGGAAAATTGTCAGGTAAAGGTGAGATTGATTCAATCCGCTCCGTATTTTTAGGAATACCAACATACCAAAAAGCCATGAAACGCATTTTAACGGTAGTAAGTCTAGGATTGCTCATGGCGGCATGTTCCAATAAAAAGACAAATAATGAACCAACGATCAAATCATTACTGATCCAACAATTGAAAAATGCGCATACGAACCAACAATGGTTTGCACCGACAAAAAAGGCAATTGAAGGACTGACCTTGGAGCAGTCGAATTGGAAAGATAGTTCCGGTAATCATTCCATTGGCGAACTGGTCTCCCATCTGATTTTTTGGCATGAACTGCATCTAAAAGCCTTTAAGGGCGAAACGGTGACGGATATCACTGATGAAGAAAAAAACAAAGAAACGTTTAAACTAAATAAGGGGAAAGATTGGCAAAATGCGGTGAGTAGATTGGACCGTATTCAAACCGAATGGGAACGGCTTACCGAACATGCAACGGACGAGCAACTAGCCAAGTGGAACGTTGAAATCGCCAATATGTCGGCTCATACCGCTTATCACACTGGCCAAATTATCTACATCAGAAAAATGAAAGGCTGGTGGAAATAGCCTAGGGTAACTCTATGTCAATCACGACTTTTCTGCTAGGATATAATTCTCAAATAATGCTGGTTTGGGTAGTTGGTGTTTTAAATTGGACTCGGTACTGCCACCATTAACCGCCATTTTCGCTGGTTCCAGAACCGGTGCCAGACGCCTGCCTCATCCGCCTTATAGAAACCCGATTTGCGCTCCGGCTTGCCGGGTTCAATGATCGTCCAGCAATTCCCTTTTAGGAGCCCACTCAGCTTGTGGATCGTTCCCGCCTGGACATGGTGCGTTGTCCCCGGTAGGCGCTTGTGACTGGTCAGGGCTAAGGTCCCGTCGTCTTTGGGCTCTGCTACTACCTCGATGTACCCCCCCGACAAAATGGTGGTACGAAAAGACCATGGGTGATCATGAAGCAGCTCGTCATTGGCCGCCGTAAAATGATGCAGCACCCGGCCATCGCCTAAATGATATTTCGTAAAGGTTTTATTCATTCGCTCTAGGCGAATAATGTCTTTGGGGGTTGAATACGATTGCATAGATTTCGGTTGGCCTGAGCAGTAGTCGGCCGCTCCCGCTTTGTTGTCAACCGCAAAAATAGTAACGAAGTTAATTGAGAGTCTATACCGTATGTGACTGATTGAGTTGGACAGATATTAAAAAATCAGGATCTTACAAAACCCTCCCACCTGAGACAAAGGAGTATGTATAAATTTACCCGTATACGGGGTACCTGGACAAAAAACCCAAGCTTATCTCACTATCCGTTCAAACCAGAGATCATCGTAGGTGTGACTCCCTGGGGAGGTTAGAGCTTGAAGTACAAAGCTGCTCTTTACTTCCCTTGAGGAAGAACCGAAGCGAATCAGCACGCCATCGTCTAACTCGGGATTCTGCCACTTCACCACAAACTGAGCATCCCCAAACCAATCCATACGGCCTCGCAACTGGGGCGAGCGTTCGGTGGCAAACCATAATTGATCATGGCGTAAACTAATCCTTACCTTGCCCAACCACTGATCCTGGTAAATGCCTACATAGGAAGCCAAATCAGCGCTCGATAAAGGCGCTTGCCGGGCTAGTTGCCGCTGAATCGAGTCGAGCACGGTCTGCCTCGCTCGGCGTCCAAATTGCTCTCGTTGATCCAATTGAGCCGTTCGATCTTGGCCCGCTATACCCACATAACTATCGACGATCTGATCCGTGATGGCACTAGCCGCCCCACTGTCTGAGTTCGTCAGCACCAGCACCCCCAAGCCTAGTTCGGGCAACAGGGTTACCGCCGAGACCATGCCCACATCCTGACCCGAATGCGCAATCTCCTTATAGCCTTTCACATCACTCAGAAACCACCCCAGCCCGTAAGCGGCAAAATGGGTTTGATATGATCCTGGCTGGCCAACCGGGATGATCGTCTGAGGGGCCACCAGCTCAGCCATCAGCGACTCACTCAGCAAGTGTTTGCTCAGAGAAGGGCCATACCGACCCCGGTTCAGAAAGAGGAGCATCCATTGACTCATTTCCTCGGCGCTGGAATAAATACCCCCGGCTGCATCATTTTTAGTCGAGCCATAGCGAGTAACCACCCGAACCGAGTCATTAATTCGTTTGTGGGCATCAATCAGATTAGGATTCGTCTGACAGTCTTGGAACGAGGCGGCACTACGGGTCATTCCTAAGGGGTAAAGGATACGTTGCTCGACGAAGGCTTCCCAGCTCATCCCACTGACCTTCGCCACGATAGCGCCTGCGACCAAATACCCGTTGTTGGTATAAGCAAACTGGCTGCGCAAGGAGGCAGTCGGCTTAATGAAGCGTTGATTGAACAAAATCTGCTCGAGGGTAAAACTGGTTGAATCGGGATCGTGCATCAAATCGCCAGTGGTCGAGGGCAATCCGCTACGATGGCTTAACAGATCCCGAATTGTGAGGAGTTGAGTAGCTAAGGGGTCATAAAGCCGGAAATCAGGCAGATAGGTAGTTACTAAATCGTCCCAGTGGAGTTTACCTTCCTCTACCAGTAAGCCAACGGCGGCGGCGGTGAATGCTTTACTATTGGAGGCGATACCAAACAAGGTTTGGGGCGTAACGGCTTGTTTGGTGCGTAGCGAACGCAGGCCATAGCCTTTGTTGAGGATGAGTTGACCATCCTTGATGATGGTAATGGCGATGCCGGGAATGTGAAACAAGGCTCGGTTGTGCTGCACTAACTGATCTACTTGCCGGGCCGTCATGGGCTGAGTCAGGGCCTTGCGGGCTGGGTTGAGGAGTAGAGAAGCCACCAGCACAACGGTCCGTATATGGTTCATTCTATTCGATCATCTAGGTTCCATGAACGTGGGACTTGTGGCCACACATTTAGGTAAATAACCGCTTTCCCGTCAGCTAATCTACTAAAAGTGAGCATTCTTACAAAAATGCTCCCAAGTGGGACGATGAACCTTTGCTGTGGTGCCTCATCATACGGGCGTTTAATTGGACGATTAATTAGTTATAACTACCCAAGCGGACGGTCGTCCGTTGCAGTCAGCTATCAATCAGAGCGCCGAAGCGTTAGAACTATAAAAAATTGCGGTGCGGTATGATTCTGAAACGCCAGTTCGATTAAATAGGCTATGGTTGACTTTTCATCTCGCTAACGTTTTTGACTACAACAAAAGCAGATTTAGATACAGTGGCCATACGGAAACAGCAGAACTTTGCCGTATGAAATCGACACAGAAAATTAACATACCTACTAAAGATAAGGTATTCTTAATTACCGGCGGCACCTCTGGGGTGGGGCAAGCCATTGCCACGGGCGTGGCGGCCAGCGGAGCCAAAGTACTGATCATCAGCCGAACAGAGGAAAGTGGCCAGCAGGGAGTGCGCCACATCGCAGAGGCTACCGGTAATGACAAGGCGGAATTTTTAGTAGCCGACCTTTCCCTACTGTCCTCCATCCGTAGTGCCAGTGAAGAATTTAAGCGTCGTTACGATAACTTGCACGTTCTGGTAAATGCGGCCGGTGCACTCTACTTTGACCAGCAATTTACCGTGGAAGGTAATGAAATGACCTTCGCCGTCAATTACCTCAGCCATTTTTACCTGACCAACCAGCTCCTGGATGTGCTCAAAGCCAGCGCCCCAGCACGCGTCGTGACGGTGGGGGTGCGACCCGCCTTTCTCAAAAATCCTACCCTCAATTTACAAGACCTGCAACTGACCCAAGACTTTAGTGGACTGAAAGCGACCTCGCAGGCTACGATTGCCCGGCACTACTTTGTGTTCACTCTGGCCAGACGGCTGGCCGGAACGGGCGTGTCTTCCGTCGCGTTCTACCCTAGTCTGGTCAAGTCCCGGTTGGCGAAGAATGCACCTTGGTGGTTGAAAGTCGTCACGGGCCTTATGGAGCCGTGGGCGAAGGCTACCTGTGATATTGGCGTCTATCTAGCGACCGCCCCGGAGGTGGCCCAGGAAACCGGCGTATTTTTCGACGACAACAAGCAACTCGTTCCGTTGCATACCCAATATGACCCAGCAATTGGAGAAAAATTGTGGCACCTCAGCGAACAGCTGACGGGCATAGCTGTGAGCTAGTTTCGGGCTTGGGCTATACACAGTTGATTACCTAGCTACAATGCATAAAACAAGTTCCTTGTTTGCCACTGTTAATACTACTAAGTCGATATACCTATGCCGCCTTATCACCTAAAAACCATCAGCGCCTTGCATCAGCTTCGAGGGTTTCCCAAGCCAGCGCATCCCTTAATTAGCATCATTGATGTGGGCGCCATCAAACATCTACCCACTTTGGACTCAACAATGCTGGTCGCTGATTTCTACATGATTGCGCTGAAACGAAATTTTCACGACCACGTGAAAGCGAAGTACGGGCAGCAAGCCTATGATTTTAACGAGGGAACCATGGCCTTCGTCGCGCCAGGCCAAGTCTTTAACTTGGAAATTGATATGAGCCAAGTCATGAACGTGTCGGGATGGGTATTGCTAATCCACCCCGATTTCCTGTGGAATACACCGCTAGCAACCAAAATCAAGCAGTACGAGTATTTCAGTTATTCAACTGCCGAAGCGCTGCATCTTTCGGAAAAAGAAGAACGTACCTTAGACAGCGTTATCCAACTAATTACGCAAGAATACCAAGCCAATCTTGACGCCTTCAGCCAGGATCTTATCCTGGCGCAGGTCGAGACGTTGCTTACGTTCGCGGAACGGTATTATCAGCGCCAGTTTTTGACCCGAAAAAAAGTAAATCACCAACTGTTAAGTCGTATGGAGACGCTGCTGACCGCCTATTTTGATCGGGAGGATTTGTCAACCACCGGCTTACCTAGTGTTCAGTACGTGGCGGAGGCTTTGCACGTATCGCCCACCTATCTAAGTACCTTATTGAAGGTATTAACGGGCCGAAGTACGCAACACTATATTCATGACAAATTGCTGGAGAAAGCAAAGTTAAAATTATCGACGACCAGCTTATCGGTCAGTGAAATTGCCTACGCCTTAGGCTTCGAACATCCCCAATCGTTTAGTAAGCTGTTCAAAACAAAAACGAGCCAGTCACCCCTGGAATTTAGAGCGTCCTTTAATTAAGTTGTGTCGATTACAACATTAACTGGCACGGTCAAGCACTCATTTGACCTAGTAATTGATGATTATATAATCTCAACAAACCCTCCCGTATGAGACAGGAAGATTGACCTGTCCATAATCCGACTCACTTACCAGTAGTAGTTGGACGTTGTAGTATTCTATTCTATAACCACTTACTTGGTAGGTAGCGAACGATCTCTCTTTTTCCTAGCCTGAACCAATATTTCTTTTCCAAAAGATGATTGTTGCCAAGTCGGGGTAAGCGTGTTAAACATCTCCATGTAATCAGCACCAGTAAGGTAGTCTCCAAGTGTACACAGCGTAGGTAAGGCGGCCCCCGCTGCTGTATTAGGCTGACGTTTTACATACGTTTTGAGTAGATCAATCCTGGCTAGTTGCAGTTCTTCGATTAATTTTCCTAAAACGTTGGCGTTAGCGGTGTCTTTCTTCGCCGTCAAAGACGCGTACACTTGCTTGATTCTGTATCGCTGATAACCTATTTTCTGGTCTTCTTTATACCAATCTTTCCAATACTGGTCAATGTCTGAACCGCTCACCTTCACGCTATCGTACTCCGGTTTGCTCCCCTTGACATAAACCGTCCGATTATCTAAGAGAATATCAGCCAATTTATTGGCCATACGGCCACGTCCTGCGTGTAGATACATGTGAGCAGGCTCGGCAAGAATGCCTTTAAAGGTAAATTGGTCGTTTTTAACGGTGGCTGAATCAATAGTTTTGCGCTTGCCTCCATCAATTAAGTACATCTTTGTTCCTACTGGCAAGCCAGTTACCTCACCTATAACTTGGTACCCATTAGTACCCTGCCCATGGCAATACATAGACACGATCGCCATATTAATCTGTAAAAGTCGTTTGATAAGGTTCATGACTGGTTTAGGCGTTGAAAAGTCTTACTCTATTAAGATAAGAAGCAACGAAATAACGGTTGGTGACGGTAGCCAAAATGTACCATAGGAACGCTACAATCAGCGATCGACTAAAAGCTTAGCTTGTAGAGCCAATAGCGTTTATCATATATGGGGGCCAACTCTTTCTCCTGTTTGAATCCTAGCTTTTCATACATCTTCCGAGCGTCATTCATAAATTCGCTGGTGTGCAGGGCAACCCCTATTTCACCCGTGATTTGCGCATAATGGATACAATGTTCCGTCAATCTTCGACCAATACCCAAACCTCTATAATCGGGGTCTACTCCAAGTAAACGGATATAACTCCAATCGGCGGGAAAGATAGTAGTCGGATTCCCGCTAGGCATTAAGAAGATGACCCCCGCTAATTGATTACCGATTTCACAAACAAAGGCAGCGGCTTTGTCCAGTAACTCGACAAACAAGTGCTCCTGGGCTAGATTGGTTTCCATCTTTGTCCAATCAGCAGGCGCTAGAACCGCTTTATAATCGTGATAAGCACGTAACGTCAACCGAACGATATTGGGCGCGTCAGCAGGGTTTGCCCGACGGTACATCAAGGGATGATTGAGCATCTTAAGGGTTGTATAAGCACAAGTATATTACCCAATATACGAAAGTAAGGGCTATGTGCTCGTACATTATCATCTCTTTAAATGCTGGATTAATAAGGATAAGTGCTAGTAGATATTTTTGTATAGGTATGCAACCAACTGATTACTTGCTGCATCTCCTCAAAAAACAATAATAAAGACCATGACTAGCCAATCAAATCTATCCTTATCAGTACTCCTTTGCGTTACACTTTTGGCTGCTGTTAGTTCAAGTTCACTTGCTCAAAGTGGACTTAATGGGGGTAAACCCATCATTACCTATAATACGTATGGCCCTTTACCTACCATTAAAACACAGACTCCGCCTTCATTTCCAGGCGGAGAAGATAAGCTAAATGCATTTGTTCTCTGGCAAATTGAGGAAGCGGAAACGTCTTTAAAACTTGGTCGAAAAACTTGGTTGACAGCTACCCTTGATGGAACAGGTAAAGTTACCGAATTAGTCCCGACATATGATTCTGATCCAACATTGAAAAAAGAGGTGGCAGAAGTGGTAACCTCGATGCCACGTTGGAATCCAGGTACGATTAATGGCAAAGGGGTAGAGACAAAGTTCCAATTCCTACTTCGGCGATAATCCGAATTAGTTTCTCCTATTGCATATTCTCAATAAATGCTCCCATTTGAGACGAAGGAGCGTTTATATATCTGCTTTAAGAAACGGGTATTGGTAATGGCTGAATTGTGTTGGTGCGCCAACTTATCAATTGGGGTTTTGCAATTGGCTATATAACCATCAACTATTGATTACAAAACTCTTACTCTCTAATGTTGTTGATTCCTTTCCATGACTAATTAACATCAGCACAGTTCAACCACTACCCAAAATCCTATTCAAATGAAATTCCCTTCATATTTCATGCCTATTTGGCCGAGTTGTTTGCTTTCAATCGACCCAGCTGTTTTTACAAGCGATCCGTCTTCACGGTTTGTCCAGTCATTCAGGGGGTTAAGACAATGATGATCCGTAGGCCGAAAATAAGGCCGATAGGGTGTCTGAACAAGATGAGAAATCTTTTTGGCAACGGCTATTTAACGAAAGAACAGTAGTGACACCAGCTGATAAGGAAGATTTAAGAAAGGTAGGACGTTTATTAGGTCGGATGGGTCTATTGCTGTGCGTTAATGTGTTTGCCTGTTATTTTGTTCCTTTCTTTCTCGCGTATGCTCATGAGTACTTAAATGGGTTCTTTATTCCGGACTCTTTGCGCTGGGAAAATGAGCATATTCGAAAAGAGCTGACTCAATTTTACCAAGTATCTGGCTTTGTTATTTTGGTCGAATGGCTTGGTTGGCTGTATGTGCTTTATCGATATAACAGGTGGTACAGTTCTTTTCTTCCTTATCCTCAATCGTTGGCCACCACTTTATTAGCCACATTCATAACCGGCGTTTTGATAACGGCTTCTAGCTTAAAGTGGTTTGGCTACTTCTTTCAACACCTTTAATGGACGTATGCGACTAACTAGAATTTACAGTTATTAAAAAATAATCGTCTCAAAATACGCTCGTTCTAAGTAAGAACATACAAAAACTGATAAGGCCGCTAAAACCGTTTATAGCGCTCCATTTAAAGTCTCTATTGGAGTGCAATGCATTCAACCGAAATTAAAATACCAGCTGGAAAAGGCATCACCTGAGGGGTACTACGTGCAGGGGGATTAGCAGGAAAAAACTCAGTGTACACTTTATTGATAACACTAAAGTCATTACCGGCCACCATAAAGATGGTGGTCTTCACCACTTTGCTTAAGTCGCTTCCCGCTTCTTCTAAAATGATTTTGATATTTTGAAAACATTGTCGGGTTTGCTGTTCAAAATCATCACTAATGACTTGGCCGGAGCTAAGATCAAAACCAGGCGTTCCAGATAAAAAAATAAAGTTGTCAGCAACAACTGCTTGGGGAAACACGTGGCTCATCCGTGGAGCTTTAGGGGTGTTAAAATTTCGCCTTTCTGCCATGTTTTTTTGTCATTTGGCCACCGAGGTTACCGCTAACCCGCTGATTGATACAGTTTGCATATAAAAATAGGCGACGTCTACTTTCTACTATCTGTACTGAGGGAAACTAATAAATGTCGTTTTGGTGCTTTAAGAAGTAAAGTACGAAGAGGAAATTAGTCTGTTAATAAGCAAACAGTCTTTACCTGAATCTTATTTAACCCTCCTATATGAGACGAACGAGTCTTCATCTATCTGCTTCTTAAATGGGGCGTTTCAAGAGGCAGTTAATTAAGTGATGTTTTAAACGCCAGCAGGAAGTGCGACAGGTTAAATCGTTTTTACCACAAGCAAAATTGCTTACTTATTAAGGCTCACTAGCCCGAATTTCAGCCAGGTTTTTTCTAAGCGCTAACAGTCCGCTTGTACGATTTAAAATCGCAACGGCGTATCGGCGATAATTTTCGTAGTGCGTTGTTGTGTCCCGTTTCCACCTAAAATCATTAGTAGCATCTGATACACATACCTTTCTAATAAACGGATTCATTCCAACCAATGGGAGTAGAGTTGGGTCTTCCTGTTCAATTCGTAAAGTATTTAGTTATAACGATGTTTTCTGCCCTACTAATTTCCAGTTTATTGAGCTTGATTCAAGTAGGCGATGAGCCGAAGGTCAACTTTTCTTCAGGAAGTTTTCGTCAGATTTTGGCGCAAGCCACTCTTACACATAGGCCTGTTTTCATTGACGTATCAACCAGTTGGTGCGTTCCTTGTAAAAAAATGGAGAAAGAGGCCTTCAATACGCCATCCATTGCCAAGAAGATAAATGACCATTTTATCGCCTATAAAATCGATGCCGAAAAAGGAGAAGGAGAATCAATAACCAGAAAATATCACGTAACGGCTTATCCGACCTTATTAGTTCTAAACGAGGATGGCACCCTACGGCAGAAAACGGTAGGCTATACCACGATCGCGACGCTAGCCAGTCAACTCGATGCGGCTCTAAAATTGCCTCGGCAGGGGCTCACCTTAACGCAATTGGCCGCCAGCTATAAACGGGGCAATCGAGAGGCATCTTTTCTATATGCCTATTTAGAGGCCTTACGCCAAGTAGATCTTGATGGGGCCGATGTGATTGACGCCTATATCGCCACGCTTCCCTGTGATCGCGTGTATGCTCCGCCCACGTTAAGACTCATGACTCAGATGGTATCGACGTCCCATTCCCAAACGTATGATTTGTTGCAAACGTATTTACGGAGCCAGGGAAAGTTACCCATTGATGCAGACCGAAACAGTCAACTCATTGGTAGCTTTTCGACCGCCTTACGCCATGATCTACAGGAGGCTATTGAACGAAACGATGAGGATTTATTTCGGATTGTTCTTCACCGAAAGCTTCAATTCAGCAAGTTGCTGGAAAGCATTACCCCCGAACGGGAAACCCAAATCATCCAAAACGAAACGATCAACTTTTATAAACGAACGGGTAATTTTCCGCCCTATAAAGTGGCGATCAGACCGTATCTAACGCACCTCCTCACCCTACCCGATGAGTCATCTCGAAAAATGGATTCGCTGAATTTCACCCGGTACTTAACGGAAATAGCCTCCTTGCCTGACTCGATTCGAAAACAGCACTATGCGGCCTATCTAACCGATCGAACGGATACCCAAGCGTATTATACCGCGCTCGAAATAAGTGATATAGCACGCATGTATTTAACCTATGCGACGGATCGGGGGGATTTACTCGAAGCGATCAATTGGTCCCAAAGGGCCATTGCCTTAACCCCACACCCTGATTTTCTGATCACCTATGCGGGTTTGTTAGCCAAAACGGGTCAGGTAGAGCAAGCTAGCCTGATTCAGAAAAAGGCACTGGCTGAGGCTAAAAAACGAGGGTTAGCTAGCCAGCCTTATCAAGCGGCCCTCGACCAATTCAATCGATCTTTACGCAACCGGTAAACAGAGCAGGGGTTCGGAAGGGGAATGATGTGTATTTACGTTTGAGGCTTACCTTATCAATAACCTATTCACCATGAGTACATTAAGGTACTTTATCTATCCACTTTTCTTTTGTTTAGGGCTTAGTTTGACGAGTAGTCAAGGCGCTGATACCCTGATCATAACGCTCCATCGAACGTTTCTGACCGCGCCGAAGATTAATCTAACCTCGGTTGACATGATTTCCTCGGAATCAATTCCCATTGGCCATGTCCTGCACCAGGAAACAAACCGAGTGGTTCTAGAAGTAGTCATTCCTGGTCCACAATTCGCTCTCCTGGAGATGGATGGGACTTACCTGCCCCTTTATTTAGAGCCAAGGCGCGATTTACAACTCTACATGGGTATCGCCGACCCCGCATCCACTCGATTCGAGGGGCATAACGCCATCGCTAATGGGTATCTGGCGAAAGCTAATGCGATTCGCCAACAGGCCGAGCAGTCAGCTGGTAGGCATTACACTCAGTTATCGCTGACTGAATTTACGACTCATTTGAAAGCCGTTAGGGGACAGTATGAGCGGCTTGATCAAACGGTTTTAGCCAAAACCAACCTGGCCGACTCGCTAAAAGAAGTACTGGGCGCTCGTAACCAAGTCGGTTTGATATTTATACAACAGAATTATGTGCTCGCTCATTATGGGGAAAAACTAACCCAAGTTCCTGACCTGCTGAAAGCAGTTGTTCAATCCCCGCTCTTTAATTCCCGATTTGTTCGGTTTAAGATGTCGGAGTATGCGGATGTCGCCCATGTCTATGTTAGTTACATTCTCCGTAGCCTGCTTTCTACGCCTGAGATGATAAGTGATTCGACTACTTCAGCCGTCGATCGATTCATTCAAAAGGCCTACTATTCTTTGGCTGAAAAAGACTATTTAAGGGCTAAAAATTGCTACAACTGGTTAACTATCAAGGGGATTACGCCCGCTACTGACCAACTCATCATTCAGTATAAAGCCAGTTTCCCGCATTCGTTATACCTTTCTACTCTGGCCCAACTTTATCAAAAATGGTCAGCTCTGGCGTCGGGTCAACCAGCTCCGGATTTTTATGGCGTGACGCCCAGGGGGATACCCTAGCGCTAAGTTCGTTGAAAGGAAAAGTGGTGTACGTGGATGTGTGGGCTACCTAGTGTTTGCCCTGCCGCGCGGAGTTTCCCCAGGCGAAGCAATTGCAACAGCAATTCTCGAGTACTTCGGGGGTGGTATTTTTGTATGTATCCATTGATCAGAATCAGGTAGCCTGGAAAAAATTGCTTCAGGACGATACTCACCCGACAGGTGTTCATATTAATCAGGCCTCGGTGGAACAGGCGGGTTCGCTGTGGAAACCTTATTTACTGATGGGCATCCCCCGTTATATACTAATTGATCAAAAAGGCCGAATAGTCCAGGCCAATGCGGATCACCCCTCCTCGGGGAAAGTAGCGGCCGCCATTCAAAAGTTACTGCTCTAAATGTACTGCCAATCTTGGTAATATGTCTTGTAATAATGGTACTACCCTTAAACTTGAACAAATTTAAACGAACTATAAACCTCAGACTATGAGCATACGAGTATTGGCTATCCTGTTACTGTGTGGGTTGGCCCAATCGAGTTTCGGCCAAGCCAAACCCGTCCGGACCAAAACCAATCTAGCCAAAGAAATTACTGGCGTGTGGGCACTGGTGGACAAGCCCACGGATACCGCTTCGGCCGGGAGTCGCCTTAAATTTATCATTAATGGCCATTGGAGCATGACTCAAGCGGATACAATGAGTCATGTTACCACTTTCCATCATGGGGGCAGCTATACACTGGCGGACAGCACCTATAGTGAAACAATAGGGTACGCCAATGGCAATACGGCTAATTACATTGGTACAACGACAGTGTTCTCGGTTCGACTAAAAGGGAATACCTTGTACTTAAAAGGGATTGGGAACCCCTGGAATGAGGTTTGGAAACGTCTTCGTTGAATCGTTTTCCCTAACCGTTGAGAGTCAGGTTAACAAAGCGGCTAAAGGGAAAAGGACTATGGAACTACAGTAAATCAAGACAGCAAATCCGAACCTGTTTTACTATACTCCATAGTCCCTCGATCCCATGTCATTTAATCTCCCCAAACGGTTCAATGAGCCAACAGGAATGACAGGCATCTACAACGTTACTGGGCTTTCAGAAAGACGCTTATCTAGTAGACGAATTTACCGTTAATAGCGCTAGCACAACTCACCGCTCTGGGAAGATAGGTTAGAACGGCATCTTTGCAAAAGCAAACGGCCTTCCCTTAGCGTGTAAATACTGGGGTACCGATGAAAAACCGGCTCTCTTGGCAACTGTCTCTTTTGCTTGTTTTCTAAGAAAGCCAATTCATTGACCAAAAATCGCTACTAACTTATTTCTAAGTTTATCCCGTCTCAGATTTTTTCCAACGATTTTACCATTGGAATCAATCAAAAAGTTTGAGGGCATTCCCGGTACGTTGTAAATAAGTACGCCTCGATTGTAAGCTCCCTTTAAATCCGATACCTGAGGCCAGGGCAATTGGTCTTGTTCAACGGCTTTCTGCCATCTTTCTCGATCGGTATCTAGGGAAACGCCAACAATTTCAAGTCCCTGAGGGTGGTACTGCTTATATAACTTAACCAGCTCCGGATTCTCCGCTCGACAGGGTATACAACCCGATCCCCAGAATTCTAAAAGGATATATTTTCCTTTGAAGTCAGAGAGCTTAACCGGTTGACCTCCTAAAGTAATCTGGCCGAAATCAACATAGTGATCGCCAAGGCCAATGTTGGAACTATGTTGTAGATATTCTTGGATGCGCTCCCCAATGCTTGAGCGTTGTAACTTCGTAGACAAACCCTTATAAAGCCGTTGAATGGTTGGTTTAGTTAACTCTTTTGTCAGCGTAAAGAGACGAAGAAACTCAACACTCACAAAAGAGTCAGGGTATTGCTCAATGAAGTTGACTTTGGTTGCTTGAACTTGCTTTTCTAACTCGACAAAACTGTCTTCAACACCTTGTCGAGCCGTCGAATCCTTGAATTGTAGTTTTCTTTTTACCGCCGCCAGGCTATCGCGCTTGTGCTGGATAGGCAGTAGAAGCGCTTTATACTGAAGGTTTTCATCTTCCGTTTTCGACCCCTTTAGAACTGCCTGTTTGAACGTATTTACATTTCCCGTTAGATACACACTATCACGATCAACCCAGAAGAAACCTACTGCACGATAGTTTGGATAAGCAGTAGCGATCGCTAGTTGTTTAGGCTCATTGAAATTGCCTTGTAGAACAAATTTATTTCCTTGAGATAGAGCTGAATCAATAACCATTTGGGTATCATAGTCAAATAAGGAAAGTTTGGTATTGTTTTCTAATCCGTCAATGATACCAATTATTACAAAGTGGTGCTTCTTTGGATCATCACCCCGATTTTGACCAATGCAGATGCAGGTCAGTGTCTGACAGATTAGTACCGTAAGTATAGTTTTCAAGATCATGTTGCTCTCCATGTTTGTTAGAAGACCCGTACTAGGATAAATCGTTGGATTTACTGTTCTATAAGTGTCATGGCTGTGGCCCCGCACCGGCGGACCGGCCGCTTCTATGTTAACAAGTCAGTGAATGAGGGTAAACCCTAACCAATCTAGAGCATGTTCATATTCGGCTAGTAACATCTTTTCAAGCACCTTATTTCGACTCATTAATTCACGCATGGCTGGCCGGACAACCTGACGCCTATCATCTGGGGTGGTCAATTGGGCTGTCCTTGCTTCTAAGCTCTTAACTTCGGCATAAAAGTCCGGATCATAAGGAAACGAGATCCATTCGTTGGTGAATGACCAGTTTATGATAGCTTCACTGCAAAAGGCTTCGATTAAGGGTTGATTTTGCACTGTTGGGTTATAGTTCGACTGAGCTATATCCCGTTGATTCAAGTGCCAGATAATAAGGCCATTAGGTACAGTTTCTGATCGTTCAAAGAAGCGACTGGCGATCTGCATTAAGGCAGGCATCGTCAAAACGGGTTTAGCAGGAGGGATGAATCCATTTATGATTATGCCCTGGCCTTGTAAGTAATAAGCCGCCATTGTCAAAAAATGGCGATTGAACACGGTATCATTGGCTATAGCTTGATGATAGGCTTCATTGGCTTGGCTAAGAGACATTCCTGGAGTAATTAAGCTACTAGGCTTGACGGACGAATAATTAGCTGACAAATAGTTTATGTACTGGCTGTGGTTATTAATAAGCTTCGCTAGAGAATAAGTTGGTGCTATTGTATCGATTGTCGCCATCAATTGAGACCTGTTTTGACCGATAGGAAACTCGACGACCTTGAAGACATGGGGAATCTGTCTCTTAACGTCCATCACAGTGCTAGGCTGACCAAGCACCATTGCACCGTGAAGAAAAGTCAATCCAAAACATCCGAACCACTTATTCATAGCGAACTAGGGGCTATACAATTAAATGTTATGGTAACTCAGAAGCCGTTTTAAAGAGTATTTTATTCGTAACTAATGAGTCCAATTTATGAATAATAGATTAACATAATACCGGACTTTTTTTCCGCGCAACGGCCGCCCACTCCAAAAGACTAACCAGCCTGTTCTCACGGTTCCTATAGGGAGGTTGATCTTAGTGGAGCTGCTACATTTGACTGGACATTAAGTTAAGGACGATCTAACTTAGTGGACCATGAAAACAAGGAGACAGTACGACGACGAATTCAAAAAGATGGCCGTGGAGCTTTCAGAGGCAAAAGGTTCTTTAAAAGCAACCGCTGAAGAGTTAGGCATAACCCCACAAATTCTAACCCGATGGCGCAGAGAACGAGTGGTGACTCCAGGTACTCCAGCCGTTAGCCGGGCCCAAGTGAGCCAAGAGCAACAAGAAATAGCACGCCTGAAAAAGGAGCTTAAACAGGCCGAATTAGATCGGATCGCCGAAGCGACGCGATATTTTAAAATCCCTGTACAGCGCATCCGCTGTTGAATAGCCTCAACAACTTACGTTCCCGCCAGAAACCCTATTTTTGGTTGACTTTCTGAACCAAGCCCCCCGCTTTTACTGGTACTTCCTAAAGTCCTTCTTAAAATCTGGGCTGGAGCGTATGATGCCTTTCTACTCGGAAGGCATTTGGTGAATTCATTGGTGATCGCTTCGGCGAATCCCGTACAGAAAACTCTTACGATCCCGATACGCTCCCGGAAGTCATTAACTACTAATGCCTTATGGAAAGCAGCCAAACTTCATTCAAGATTATCCATCCCCGTGCGGCAGGTATCGACGTGGGTTCACGCAGCCATTTCTTGGCTATTGACCAGAATAAAGACAATGTGCGTGAATTTGGGGTATATACCAAAGACCATCAGGAGATGATCAGTCATCTGCACCAGCATGGAGTGACCACGATCGCTATGGAAAGCACGGGCAGTTATTGGCAGACTTTGTTCAATGCCCTTCAGCAAGCTGGTTTTGACGTATTACTGGTTGGGGGAAACCAGACCAAGAATGTAAAGGGTAGAAAAACCGATGTAATTGATTGCATCTGGATCCAGAAGCTACACTCGCTGGGACTCTTATCAGGCAGCCTATTGTTAAGTGACACCTTCCAGCAGTTACGCACCTACTATTACCATCACCTGCATTTGGTCCAACAGTCGGCCCGCTATAGCAACAAAATGCAGAAGGCATTGCGGTTGATGAACATTCGTCTGGATGTGGTGCTTAACGACATCACTGGCCAGTCAGGCATGGCCGTCATTGAGGCCATTCTGGCCGGACAGCGTGAGCCCGAACACTTAGTATCACTGGTTAGCCATCGGGTCAAAAAGTCTCGTCAGGAGATTGCCGATGCCTTACAGGGTTGGTGGCGGGAAGAACTGCTCTTCGAATTACAGGCTTCTCTCGATTTTTACCGGCTGTATGAAAGTAAGATCAAAGCTTGCGATCAGGTCATTGAAACATTTCTGGTGAAGTATGCTCCCCAAGTCGAGGTGTCGGTGGATGAAAAGAAACAATTGAAAACCAACCGTAAGAGGGCCGGCAAACACGCGCCTGGTTTCAATCTATCGCATCTGGCCTACCAATATTTCCGAACCGATCTGTTTGCCATATCGGGTATCAGCTACAATACCGTTTTGTGTTTATTAACCAGCATGGGGCATGATATTCATAAATTCCCAACGGCCAAAAGTTTTGCCTGCTGGTTAGGTCTCGTGCCCAATAACAAAATCAGCGGAGGGAAGGTCATTGGCAATCGAACGCCTTCGGGGAAGAATTATATCGCCAAAGCCCTGCGCCATGCGGCCAATTCAATTGGAAATCAGAAAGATCACGAGATGACTCCTTTCTTTAAACGAATCGCGTTCAAAAAAGGTAGGCTGGCGGCTATTATCGCGACGGCCAGAAAGTTGGCTGTTATTATTTGGAATATGATCGTCAAAGCCGAGCCCTATCAAAAGAACCAAGCGGAATTAAGCAATGAGAAGCAGAAGGCGATGAAGTTAAAGTACTTGGACAAGAAATTACATGCCCTTCAACTAACCAAAGAGGAACTGGAGAAGCTGTTTTTAAAGCATTCATTATCAGTGATATAATAATGAGTTGTACAGAAAAGGCGGTCGGCATCTTCTCCAGGAGCGACGGGAAATATTCGGATTTATAAAGGCTCACCAACGTGAGTTCCCCGTTGAGACCGGTCCGCCGGTGCGGATGTGTAAAGTCCTGCTAGTGAGCCGCAGTAGCTATTATTATTGGCTAGCCCAACGACCTACCAAACGGGCAAGTGAAAATGAAGCTATCACTCAATTAATCAGCAGCTTATTCACGGCTAGTAAAGGCCGGTATGGGAGCCCCAAAATCACGCGGGATCTGAAGGCCAAGGGCGTAAAGGTATCCCGGCCCCGGGTGGCCAGACTCATGAAGCAGGCTAATCTGAAAAGTATCATTCAGAAGAAGTATGTGGTCACCACTACGGATTCAAAGCATACCTACCCAGTGGCCGAAAATCATTTGAACCGCCAATTTAATCCGGTCAAACCGGGCCAGGCATGGGTTTCTGATCTAACGTATATCCGGACTGGTGAAGGCTGGCTCTATCTGACCATCATCATGGATTTGTATGATCGAAAAGTGATTGGCTGGGCCTTGAGTACGTCCATGAAAGCTACTGAGACAACTATACCGGCTTGGCAGATGGCGATAAAAAACCGGCCAATCGAGCGGGACTTAATCTTTCACTCTGATCGAGGAGTGCAGTATGCTTGTCATGCTTTTACAAAACTGCTGAAAAAACACCCGCTGGTATTGCAAAGTATGAGTGGGAAAGGGAACTGTTGGGACAATGCCGTAGCCGAAAGCTTTTTCAAAAGCCTCAAGTCGGAGTTGGTGTATCAGCAAGAATTCCCAACGCAAGCCATGGCTAAACAGGCAGTCTTTGAATATATTGAAGTCTGCGGGGCCGCCCTTTAGGTTTGTGGCGTGGTAAGATTCTAAGATTTGGTAGCTTGCCAACAAGTGAACAGGGTGGGCTACCCTAGGGGGCCGCAGAGTTCCAGCTCTATGCGCGGATTCAGGACCCACCCTGTTTTACTTGCTTAAAGGCTCGAATGGAAATTCGGGGATACTGCCCCATTAGCAAGGGTTTGAGCATTGAAGCAAGGACTTGTTGAACACGGCACCGGCCGGCCTAAATTACTATCTCTTATGGACATTTGCTATTTCATCGGTGTTGACGTTTCGAAAGCCACACCTAGCTAGCTAGGGGTGCATTTCAAATTGTCGCTACGCGGCCATTGCGTAATTGAAGGGTTCGATATGTTTTCTAACCAACTCCCAGCGTTCGCTCATAAAGCAAGTGCGTAGATTTAGCACATGTTGAGCACCGGCCACACTCCAGCGTTGGCCCGATCGCTTCAGCCTTTTTTGGACCACCGTCCGGTGGGCTGATTCAATGGCTCCCGAACCGATTAACAGACCCCGCTTTTGATAACCCGCATAGTCCATCCGGTCGCGATTGGACTCCAGATAAGAACAAACTGAATCCCGTAAGCTCCTCTTAATACGTAAGGCTTTAATGTGCGCCAGGACTGAGTCTAAATCACTGTTTAATAGTAACTTACGTTGCCCCTCTATCCACTCGGACTGGCTCTTTTGAGTACGGTAAGCCGCCATACCTACCGTACCGATGTAACTCATGAGGTGCCAAAAGTCTAAGATCAACGTAGCCTGTGGGTAATGCGTGTTCATCAGTTGCCGAAGCCAAACCGCCCCGTCACTGATGAAGATCAGGTCCGCTCCCAAGGGCTTATAGCCATCCAAATGCGCCCGAAACTTAGGCGTAAAGTCGGTGGCAGTACCCAAATGAGCGGTAAAAAGTGACAAATCAATATGACCACCCCGATCGGCTACCGGACTCTGTTTGAGGGAAGTAGCCTCAAAAATACGCGATAGTTTGTTCTCTTTATACCCATTATCAGTCAGCAACATGGCCCCATCAGCTTGCACATAGACAATGCCTGTGAGCGGTTGGTCAGTAACTACAGGCTGATCTAAATCCGCTTCGATGACCCCGCCATAGTGGTTGGTAAGTCGGTAAATCTGAGTGGATGCAATCTTAAGCCCTAACAGCGTTTGGGCCACTTGGGCGGCTTGGTCGTACACCTCTAACTGGCCGAGGAAAACCAGCTTTTCCTGTAGGTAGGGACTGATGCCAAATCCGTTGGGGTGTTGGCTAAATAATTCACTGTTAGCAATTTGTATCTGTCCGTAACGCGTTGTCATCTTTTTTTTTACGTCGGTCAGTTGGCACATCACTCAGGCTTTTTTCCAAGACTTGCCGACCCAATTCCTGCCAAATTTCATCGAACGACTTTTCATAGTCGTAGAAAGTTGGCTTGCTTTTAAGTTGTTGCAGGTCTTGATATTTTTGGCGGGCCAAGGCTATGTATTCATCTTCAGTCATGCCCTAAGCTAACGACATCAGGCGACAATTTGAAATGCACCCGTTGCAAACGCTGCAAAAGATGTACCGCCATAGCAGTATCATTACCACAATGGGCTATCAGTCGAACTTCACGACACAAGATTTAGATGATGCCCTTGATAAAGTTCTAAATAATAGGCCTTAAAATATATTATATTGACATAGTAGTGTGCGCGGTGTATAGATTTATATGTATTCCTAACTTTACTAGTTAGATCGTGGAGTGTTTCAATGAACAAATCTATAAAAGAGAAAACCAAAATAAAAAGAACATACTACGGAGATAAACAGCTAAAATCAGAGACACGAATCGTTAGTAATCTCGAGCACGGTGTTTGTCGAGTTTGGTACCCGAATGGACAAATTAAAGATGAGCGAATTTATACGTATGGCAAAATGAACGGTAAATGGAAAGAGTGGCATGAAAATGGACAATTAAGCTGGGAGTCGGATCAAACAAACGGGGAAAGCTATAATAGTATAGATAGGGGCTGGAACGAAGATGGTGTCCTAGTATACAGTTGTCCGTATAAAGAAGGAAAGATCCACGGAAAATACTATAAGCGTGACAGCACCGGTAAAGAAATTAGAGAATATTGGTTACACGATAAAAAACTAAAATATAACTCAGAGCACACTGAGCTTATGATCGATTTTCTGTCAAATTTAGGGTACGAGATTAAACCAATTAATAAAGCTGCTCCTACGCCAGGATGAATTTTTGGTCTCTCAAGTATCTTTGCTTACCAGCTTAATTTGATACTGAGTTGCATGATTTTTAAAGTAATTAATAATTGCTCGGGTAAGATCATTTCGTTTTTCTCTGTCTGTTAAATTAATTTTGACAGACACTTTTCTCTTAGAATTGTTCAAACGTCTTTTTATAATTAAGGCTCTGAAACTAAGAGGGTCATTTTTTGAATCGCTTAATCCCGAAATTATTCCTTCAAAATAATCATAACTATTAAATATCTCAAATGCTTTATCGTCAGCGCAGTTAGGAATTTTAAAGTTTAATAATATAAAGTTTCCAGAAGTTGATTTGTCTCTGTATTTTATTGATACATATTTTTCTTGTTCGCAAAAGACTTGAACTGTCGAATTCTCCCTAGCTATTTTTCCTCTAAAAATACTTTGAGTGAATATCTTTTTTGACTGAATATGCGTATCCTGCGTAAAGTGTTTATAGGTTGCATTAAATGCCACCGCATCGTCGTCGTAGTCAATATCTAAAGTATCAATTCGTATAAATTTTGCTATTTCATCTTCAAGTGAATTATCCTCTAGTGGTGCGCCTTTCTGCTGATTTTCAGTCAGTTTAGTAAGGTTAATAGCTTCGCCATAGAAGTAGCAAACATAGTATTTATCGACGCATGCGAGAAGCTTCTTGTCTTGATATATTGCAGCAACGCGTTCTTCAACCCAACCATGTAGCGACCTATCTTTATCATTGGGATTATCTAGATTTGATAGACCTCTTAGGGGTAAATTTAATCTATTATGTATCCTACTATATAAAAAACGCCTGATCGAAATAGGTATTGTTGTGAATTTATTATCGGCGTTTACCAAGTCTTCAGGTGAAAATGATTTATCAACTTTGTGCCATATGACAGTTTTAGTGATGAACCTTTCAAAGTGTATCGAGTAGTTTATGTAGTGACCAATAAGTAGTGATTGATTTTCAGGATCACGAACACGCATTACAAAAAACGAATTAGTCTCTGGGGTATCATTTTTTATCTTTGCATGTCGAATTAATTGTGCAATTAAATATTTACTATTTTTGTCATACGTAACTATTCCACTGCTTTCATATTCTTCTTCATTGTATTTTGACTTAAATAATATAGACGTGAAACCACGCTCATTTTGTTGGCTAATATAAATATGACTTTTTGCTATACCCCAGCTAGCTTTTGGGTTTTTGTTAGCATCTGTTCTTTCATAGGATTTCCAGTGAGAATCAGTAAAGGGATCTGGAATTGTATTGTTGCTTGCTTGACGCCAAAAACGAAGGTGATCATCAATTAATTTTAAATCTATATCTGCTGGTTTATTCTTTTCAGGCTTCGTTGGTAATTTGTCGATAATCTCCAATATCCGATTTATTTCTTCTACATCGTCGACATTATCTTTACAGGCAGATTTGGCCATGAGGCATAGGCAAATTGCTATTAAATCAGACACAGTAGAGTGTTCACCTATAGGCACTCCTGATTTAGATAGCGGGCTATTAACCTTCTCTTGTAATATAGTTCTTTCAGTAGCTGATTTTCCCCGGAAAGCTTTTAGGTAGTACTCTTTTATCCTTTCACCTAATACTACGTCAGTTTTACCAAGATCATGCCAGAGTTTGGGTATGATTAAACATATCTGGCTAATTGCTCCCGTTCGAATGTTGTATGCGAATTCATAATGAACGTTTGCCTTTTTTATAAAATTGCTTTCCTCAGTTGATAAATTAATTTTTTCAATATCAGTCTTTTCGATGGGTTCACTACGCAACCCACGTCTTATTCCTTTAATCTCATCTTTCCAGTATTGGGACTTATTAATTTGAGTTGGAGTGTATCGCAAAAGTACATACCAGGGTTTACGTAGATAGAATACAGGAACGTCCTTCATTGAGATAGGGTGGATGGTTAAGGTATTTCATTTGAAAGATAGATTAGGTGAAATGCATTCGCAAATTTTAAAAAAGAGAAAATAATAATATCGCCCCTCACTATTTCTCTTGTGCACTATATCCTTCATTTCAAGTAAAGTTTTTCTCCAAATGAAACTTAACGTTCCTATGAAACGCGATATGCTTCAATTTGTATCGTCGGAGCGCAAGTTGTTGAAGCAGCATCGGCCAGC
This sequence comes from Spirosoma pollinicola, assembly GCF_002831565.1. Lineage (NCBI taxonomy): Bacteria > Pseudomonadati > Bacteroidota > Cytophagia > Cytophagales > Cytophagaceae > Spirosoma > Spirosoma pollinicola. The sequence goes on from NZ_CP025096.1 coordinate 2,380,714, forward strand.
ATCAATATATGTATTAACCCGCACAAAATAACACCACTTATGATATACACATTCGTCGGTTCTTTTGCGCAGTCTTGCTCAAACGAACCAATTCTCATCAATCGCCCGAGGCCCATTATCTTTTTCGGAATGCCAAGAATGTATAACAATGAAACGCAAAACGACGATGAATTATGAATAACATCAAGATTATCCATAATCCCTACGGACTGCCCGACGCTGGGCGTGTCATTGAGTGGCGCGGCAACCAGCCAAGCCGTATCCAGCTGGCAACTGGACTGACTCTGCGGTTGAGCGAGGCAACCGGCCTCTACGTCCCAGAGGACTAACAGCATTGTCAAAAAAGATCATCCGGCAACCGATGACGGTTGCCGGATACACTCAGAGAAATAGCGGGCTAACGCCCCTACCATACTCGCCTGTGCACGGGTGGTCAGGCCACGTTGAAAAGCCTGAATGCTTCCAATTTTCAACCCCAACTTTCAAATATCTAAAATCATGACTGAAGAAAAAGATGCCAACAACGGTGGCTGGTCTCGCAACAGCGATGAAACGATGAGCAACCCGGACAGCGGTAGCAAGTTAGTCACCTACACAGGCGACACAGGCCAACTGTATGTCAAGCGTTTGGGTGAGGATGATGTCTATCAGCCTTACGATCCAAACAAGCATTAAGGTCGCATTCCTGATCAGACGTCATAGAGTCTGATCCTGGCTTCATGCCGGTTAAGTTCGAAGATGGGCTGGGCTGGCCACCCACCCGCTTTGGACAATAAATTCATAATTAGTATCATCAATTACTCATTTCACTCATGGATCGATACGATTTAGACACGCCCCTTATCGTCATGCCGTCTCCGTACGGCACCGACGTTTGGACGATCCGTCATGCCTGCTCCGGCGTGGCCGTATTCGGGGCAACATCCAGCGGAAAATCCAGCGGATCGGGGCGGCTGCTAGCCCTAAAATATCTTACAGCGGGGTTTGGCGGTTTGGTTCTTACAGTCAAACCAGATGAGGTAGAAACATGGCGTTCGTATTGTGTGATGACAGGACGGATAGATGATTTGGTGGTCATCGAACCGGGTGCCAAACACGTTTTCAACATACTCGATCATGCCGCTGGTCATGGCGGGGACGGGCTGGCCGCGACAGACAACATCGTAGAATTGCTTACTCAAGTGATCGAAGCAGGTCAGACGCAAGATAGCAGTAGAGGGGACGACTCCTTTTGGAACGATCAATTACGCTTACTGATTATTTTCACCATCGATTTAATAAAACTGGCTTATAACCGCGTGTCGGTACAGGATATTTACGACATCATCCAAACGATTCCGCATGCAGACGATGCACTGCAAAACACCGATGGTAAAACCAAGGCGTTTCATAAAGCCTTTGAAGCGGCTCAAATCAACGTCAACAAGCAGATCGAAAGCTGGGCCGCAAATCATACTAATGCTCAAAAAAACGCTTATCAGGATGAGGCTGTTTTTGAAAGCGCCTTGCTTGATGCCATACCAGATGCGCGGCTTCTCAAGTTCGTCGATGGCTATTTTATTGACGAGTTTATTCCGCTTGCTGGAAAAACGAGAAGCATCATCACCGTGTCCGTAAGTGCGTTCATGTTCAAGCTGTTGCGCGAACCGTTCTACTCACTGTTTTGCCGTACTGTCTCGACCATAACGCCCGAAAATTGTTATGAAGGTAAAATCGTCATCATCAATTTGCCGACAAAAGAGTATCATAAGGTTGGTCGGGACATACAAATGGCCGCCAAGTTATTGTTCGTCAGAGCATGGGAACAACGGGACGTTCGTATTAATCCTCGCGTCTGTTTCATTTTTATTGACGAGGCCCAAGAATTTCTGACCGAATTCGACGCAAAGTTTTTGACGACGGCTCGCAGTAGCCGGATCGCAACCGTTTATTTGTCGCAATCGCTGTCCAACTTTTACGCAGTTATGGGCGGTCAAAAAGCAGAGTATCGCGTCCGTAGCCTCATGGGAAATTTTGGAACAAAGATTTTTCATGCCAACACAGACGAGGCTACAGGGGAATATGCCAGCAAACTCATTGGAGACGCCTATTTCGAAGATCAAACCGAGTCCGTTACGGTCGCGCAAAACTTTTCGCAGACACGGGGACGGTCGCTGAAACTGGAACGGGTCGTTCGCCCCGAAGCCTTCACAAAACTGTTGACCGGCGGCCCCAGTAACAATCTGTGCGTCGAAGGCTACATTCACAGACAGGGACAAAGCTTCTCGAACGACTGGAGTCATCGAAAAATGATTTTCAGACAGGATTACAAACCCAAATAGTTTATCAGTTTCACTTTATCAATTTATCTCAAATGAAAAAGTCAGCTTATTTCCAAACTATGTACCGACGTCATAACGTCATTAAAGAAGCTCTGTTAAACTTTACGCTAGGGCTCAGTTCATGGCCACGCATGTTGCTGGAGGTAACGATCCGGCGCAATTTCGGCGAACGGTACTTCCAGGCGGCAACAGCCGTTAGTATCACGGTGTTACTGGCCGTGCTGCCGATGTTTCTAACCGGAGCAACGTCAAGCTTTGGAGGACACATCAGCATGTCGGATTTTCTCGAACGATTTTTAACGTGGTACATTTATCTGGTGGTATTCATGTACTACGCCTCTTTGCGGCAAGACGAGATTAAGCGTTTGCCAGGCGTGTTTGATTTTGCCCGCTTTAGCCTCTCGAAGGGCATCATTCATCCTCGTTTCAGGAACTTTGTCTTCAACGGCCAACGACTTGATGAGCGCACCATTGCAACTGTAGTGGAACCTGCCTTCTTCTTTTTTATAGGCCTGTTTCTCATGCTTATCGGTCAGCCTATTGGCTACGTGCTGTTAATAAGCAGCTTGTTTTATTCGTTCAGTTACGTTGCGGATTACCACGCTGGCGACAATTACTTGATGGATAAAATTGACGAGCAAATCTGCAACGAAGAGTTAGTGAAGACGTTCGTTGACGACGCTGAACCTGCCCATTCAAGAGGGTTCAACTTCTACGGCCGTCGTCCTGCCGACACAGATGCACGGCGTCGCGTCGCCGAAATGTTTCAGACAGACGAAGAAACTGTTGAGGCTTTCTGACCCTCTAGCAGTGCTAAGGGCAGATGCCTGATGTTAAATGTATAAACTTGCATGTGTTGATGCGTTGCACTGCCCGACACTCTTTATTGCTGACGCATGGCCGCTAACAGGGCGTGAAAGATGCGTCCGGTTGGCCGGGCCGGGTGTAAACTTTCGGTCATGATACGGATGATAGCCTCAAACAGCGCGGGTCATGCAAAGCAGTACTTCTCTGAAGCACTGTTGAAATCCGACTACTATCTGGATGACCAGGAACTGGCCGGACGGATGCAGGGCAAGCTGGCGGAACGGATGGGGCTTGCCGGGCTGGTCAACAAGGAAGTGTTTCATGATTTATGTGACAACATCGATCCGAACACTGGCAAGCCGCTGACGCCCCGCACGAAAGAAAACCGGATTACCGGGTATGACATTTCGTTTTCGTGTCCAAAGTCAGTCTCGATTCTGCATGGCCTCTCGAACGACGACCGTATCCTGACGGCCTTTCAAGAGTCGGTACGGCAGACCATGCAGGACATCGAGCGCGACAGTAAAACACGTGTTCGGCAGAACGGGGTGAGCGAGGACCGTGAGACCGGCGAATTGATCTGGTCGGAGTTTGTCCACCAGACCGCGCGGCCTCTAGATGGTAGCTTGCCAGACCCGCAGCTTCACGCCCATTGCTTTGTGCAAAATGCAACCTGGGACTCTGCCGAACAGCGCATAAAGGCTGCCCGGTTCACGGACATCAAGCGGGACATGCCGTATTATCAGGAGATGTTTTTCAAGCGGCTGTCCGACAGGCTGATGGATGGGGGCTATCAGATCCGGCGGACGGAGAAGAGCTTTGAAGTCGAGGGCGTGCCACAAAATGTGATTGATCTTTTCTCCAAGCGCACAGACGAGATCAACCGCGTCGCCAAAGAAAAAGGCATCGTTGATCCGAAAGAGGTCAGCGAACTGGGCGCACGGACACGCTCGAAAAAGCAGCGCGGTCATTCGATGAACGAGCTTAAGGAAAACTGGCGACAACAGATTATGGACCTTGGGCCACTCAAGGATGGTGAAGGGAAACGAACCCTCCGTCACGCGGCACCTGTCCAGGACAAAAGCGGTATTACCCCGCAGATATGCGTCGATCATGCAATTGACCACGGCTTTGAACGAGCGTCTGTACAAGGGGAACGCCGGTTGTTGGCATCGGCGTATCGGCACAGCATTGGCAATCGCTCGGTGTCATTGGATCAGATCACAGCGGATTTGAAAGACGATGCACGGCTGGTGCATGTTGAAGAAAAAGGCCGGACGTTTTCCACGACGAAGCAGGTTCTGTCCGAAGAACAACGGATGGTCACCCTTGCCCGTCAGGGACAGGGTAAGTTGAAGCCTCTTTACGACAAAGTGCCAGATCTGAAACTGGACGGCCAACAGGCGGAAGCTGTTCGGCACGTCCTCACCACCCCGCACCGCGTATCGATCATCCGGGGTGCTGCCGGGACCGGCAAGACCACGCTGATGAAGGAGGCCGTTGGCTTGATGGAACAGGCCGGTAAAAAAGTGACGGTTGTAGCGCCCTCCTCCCAGGCTTCACGGGGCGTGTTGCGTGAAGAGGGTTTCCAGGAAGCTGAAACCGTCGCCCGGTTGCTGGTCGATGAGAAGATGCAGGCGAATTTGCAGGGTCAAGTCATCTGGTGTGACGAAGCCGGGCTTTTGGGGACGAAGGATATGACGGCTTTGTTGGAGATTGCCACTAAGCAGAACGCCCGGTTGATTTTGGGGGGAGATACCAGGCAGCACTCAAGCGTCGTGCGCGGAGACGCTCTGCGTATATTAAATACCGTTGGCGGTATCAAGACGGCGGAGGTTAGCCGGATTTACCGGCAGCGTAACGCGGATTATCGCTCAACGGTCGAAGATTTGGCACAGGGCGACGTGGCAAAAGCGTTTCAAAAGCTGGATGGCATGGAGGCCATTCAGTCAATCGACCCGTTACAGCCAAATAGCCAGCTTGTGAAAGACTATGTCGATACGGTCAAAAAGGGCAAGTCGGCGCTCGTTGTCTCGCCAACCCATGCACAGGGTGAAGCGGTAACGGGCGATATCCGCCGGACGTTGCAGGAGCGCGGTCTGCTCTCGAAAAAAGAGGTGACAGCTTCCCGGCTAGTCAATCTCAATTTGACGGAAGCCGAGCGGGGCGACTGGCGCAATTTCAAGCCCGGTCAGGTGATACAGTTCAATCAGAATTTGACCGGTATCAAGCGCGGGAGTGTGTGGACGGTCGAAATAGCGACTGACAAAGGGGTGACCATAAAAGACGATCAGGGCCACGCCCTGCCCCTGCCAACCGTCAGGAGTCGCGACTATGACGTGTACCATCAAAGTGAAATTAGCCTTGCCAAAGGTGATGCCGTGCGTATCACGCGCAACGGCTTTGATCGTGATGGAACGCGAATGAATAATGGCCAGACGCTGGACGTACTGAAAGTGTCGAAACAAGGGGACGTGATTTTACGCAACGCACAGAGCAAAGTCGAATACCGGTTGGATAAGGAGTTCGGCCATATCGCACATAATTATTGTGTCACATCTCATGCCTCGCAGGGCAAGACTGTTGACGAAGTATTCATTTCGCAACCGGCTTCTACGTTCTCGGCAACGAACGCGAAACAGTTCTATGTTTCGGTTTCAAGAGGCCGCGATCGTGTCAGAATTTATACGGATGATAAGGAACAGTTGATGTTGCAGGCGTCCCAAATGGGCGACCGTCAATCAGCCCTTGAACTGGTCGGACGTAAAAACAGAACGACAGACCTCGTACAGCAACGCATCCGTGACGAACTAAACCGTCAGCCGGTCAATCGGGACAAGCCGAAAGACGTTGCAAAACCACCTCGCTTTAAAGATCGTGATTATGAACCAGGGCTTTAAACTCCGATTTGATCAGTTGCGCGAAAATGACCCAACCGAGCCAGCGGATGGGTCCGGTTTACTATTGATCGAGAATTACCCCGTGCAGGGTCATACGCGGAATGTCTGTCTGGTCTGGCCGGATGGCCGGAAGGCTTTTCTGAATTACGCCTATCTTGTCGTTGCAGACTTTGAGCCAAACAACGAAAAGAATGTTATCAAGCTGGGATTCTCATCGCACAACGTCACTTTACAGGGTTATAGTCTTGAAACGCTCTTTATTGCGTTGCTTGACCACCTGCCCCGCATCATCACTGCTATCGATCCGCGCTACGTGCTTGATGAGGATAAACAGAAAAGCGTGGTCATAGAAATTGTCCTGGAAAAAAGCGATAGCTAACCCTTGCCGTTCGGGAATAGCGGCAATAGAAAAGCCGGGCAAACTTACGTCTGCCCGGCTACGGGTTTATTCAGTTTTTGGCTTGTTGGGCCGAATTGTCAGGTTCACATCCTGGCCCAAGAGGTTAAGGATAAGATTTAGACCCTCCCCATCGCTATGCGCCCATGCGGCACCGACTTTAATCCACACTGCTTTGTCGGAACCGTCTTTCTGTTTGACACTGTATACGAAATGTGAGGGGGCTTTTGAGCTTGGGTTTTGGGTGGTGGTGGTCATCATCAAATCTCCTTTTCTGTGTTGTTGATGATGTCAGCAATTAAAACCGCCAACCTTGCGACCGCTCCCCGAAGGCAAAAAATCGATGCGAAGTGAAGCGGAGTGTCTATTTTTTGCCGAAGTCACAGAGCCTTTTTGCGTTAGCAAAAAGGAGGGATAAGCGTCGGAGCAAGGTTAGCGGTTAAGCTGACAGCATCAATCAACGGACACAGAAAAGCGGGAGTTGAAACCGGACGGAACATTACTCAATGCGTCCCGCCCGGCAAGTCGTCAATCAGGATGGTTGGAGCTTATGCAGATATTCAACGGCTTTCTGTGCATGGGATGCTGCTGAAAAGATCAGGCGTTGTTATTATTATATATAATCTTTATCCGAGAATGGATAAAGATCGGCATGTTTGGTTCCCGGCGTAGACTCAAAGCTAGGGTCTACTGCTAAAAATTAGGCACCATTGCTGTTTTTAATCAAAACGGCAGCGGTTTTATTTGAACCCTTGGGCTACACCAAGACAAAATTACTTTCAAATCTTGCACTGCCCACGTAGTTGACACGAGTAGAAGTTACTTAGTTAGCAGAGTCTCCAAGTTTTTTCTGCATTACAATAACTTCATTTAAGCTGTAGCCTATCGCTTCATAAAATTTAAGAACGGTATCGTTTTCTGGACGGATCATAAGCAATAGTTTCGGGACACCATGCTTAACAAGCCAGTTTTCAGCGGCTTGCATCATTGCTGCTCCAAATCCCCGTCCACGATGGGCGTCCTCTACTGCGAGATAGTAAACCCAACCACGATGACCATCAAATCCCACCATAACTGTAGCAATAACTGCTCCATCTAAACGGCCTGCTAGTACTGTAGATGATGGCGTGGCAAGTGCGAATTTAATATCAGCTTGAGGATCATTCCAAGGTCTTGTTAGACCTGCCGATGTCCATAAAGCAGTGGCGGAATCAATTTCTGATAAAGTTAAAGCAGATATTTCCATTTATGTCGAATCTTATATAGTAGATGTAGCGGGACGCGAAAAGGCTGACGGTGCAAATTCAGAGGTAATATAATTCCAAGTTTCTGAGAATTTGTGGTCTCTAAGTAAACCATATTTTTCAGTTAATCGCTTTCTTTCGGGACCGTATCTTATACTGAAGCATGTAACAGTCCAAAGTTCTATCTCTGAAGGTGAAAGTTGGACAATTAAAGCATCAATATACTCTTGTGATGAATCAGAGGTCATTGCATCTGCATATTTCATAAGAAGATCTAGGTTTCTGATGAGTACTCCCAAAACTGGTGCTTTACTTCGCGCATTTATTACAATTAAACGAGCCGTTTCTTTAGATAATGCTTGAGAGGATAGCGCCTCATGTGCATCTGTTAGGGCTCTTTCAATTGCATTCCTTCCATAAATTATATTGTTGGTTACTGCATCATTGTACCTAACGGAATCAACCATCCGATTATAATGATGAAGTAAATTGAAGAACATTACACCTGCTTGTTGTAGTCGAGCGGTAGTTACTTGTTCCTCCATGGCTTTCCTTTGCCCATGCATTTCGCGTCTAGATGCTCGGAGCTCCTGTCGCTGCAAATCAAGATCCATCTCTTGTAAGAGTAATTGTCTTCGTTGACCTAGAAAGGCAGCATACACAAGAGCGAATCCAGCGGCAGACCAAATAGAACTTACGGCTCCTCCGAGAAATGTTCCAAGATCAGCCATCTGAGATTTCTCTGTACCAAATATCATCCATCCAGCAGCGTACAAAACAAATCCTGATATAAACCCCGTCCACCCTAAAACTGGAGCCCAACGAAGTTGCCGGTCGATACGGCTAATTGATATATCACGCTGTAATCGTATATGCTTTCGGCGAGCAATCGTTACATGTGACGCTGTGGTTGCAGATTCAGCCATAACTACAAAATTATTCGAGCAGCCAGCTAAATGGATTACAAAATGTCGATCCATCCATCGCACGCAATATATATAATTAACAATTATATATACTTTATAAATCCAAGTTTAGAACGCAGAATGTACTAGTGAACGTCAAAAATTTTTATTAACTATATAATATTTGGTTAATTGAATATTAGATAGCATAATTTTACGACCCTATTAAGGCTTACCCACCCGCTCTTACAAGTACCTAGTTAGACTATAGGACGACTTTTCAAACGATTACTCTCATATTACACAAGAAGATTGCAGACTATACAGGTATTCGACGGCTTTCTGCGCATGAGATGCTGCTGAAAAGATCAGGCGTTTGTCGTTCTGCAAAGCCTGTAGCCAGGACTGGATATAGGCGGCATGTTTGGCCTCCGGCATCGGCTCAAAGCCAAGGTCAGCTGCTAAGAAACAGGCTCCCAATTCGGCAACCAGTTCTTCTCTGGCGTAACCGGCATCGCCATACACCTTGCGGCCTAAATCCCGGTCAAGACGGGTCGGGTGCCGCGTCCAATGAGTAATTTCATGGGCTAAAATCGCGTAGTAGCTCTCAACGCTTACAAAACTTTCGAACGGTGGCATCTGAACGCGGTCGGTCGAAATGGCATAAGAGGCTTCGCGTCCGGTATAGATGTCGGCTTTTGTTTCCGCAAAGAAGGTTTCAAGTTGCTGGTTACGTGACTTTGTATCAACAACCGCCGGTCCGGACCGTTTGTAAAAACGGTCGTCTAAACCGTCGATCTGGGCAGCGTTAAATACAGCATAGGGTTTGAGAAACGGGATCTGACTGGTTACGATTTCGTTGTTATCGGTCTTGTCTTCGACCGTGAATTTATCAGCATAGACAATCTGCGTTGCCTTCTCGCCTTTGCAAACGTTGGCCTTAAGCTCAACTGCCTGTTTATAGGTCATCCAGTAAGGCGAAGCGTAGCCCTGCTCGGCGGCTGTTCCCCACAGCAGGAGGGTATTGATACCCTGATAGGGAATGCCATTCCAGCGAAGCGGACGCATCACCTGACCGGCGAGATGGTCAGAATGCCACGGCTTGCGCCATGTCAGATTGCCAGCCTCAAGATCGGTGATGATTTTGCCTGTCACGCGGCTATAGACATCATTGTGCGTAGGCGATTCCGGCGCTGGTGTTGTTGTTTTGGTTTTAGAGTTCGTGCGGTGTTTATGGGTGGTGGTCGGCATGGTCTGTTCTCCACGGGTCAGGGTTACGGGGATGGCAAAACCCGGCTTTAAGCAAATAAACCGGCAAGAATTTTGGTTGGCGGGGAAGCGTGAAACGCTGGCGAAAATTCTTGTTGGTGGCGTGAGCGGGCCGGGTACAGTCCCGTCCTTAAGCCTGTTCTGTGGTGAATGACCACGCTCAATGGCTTCCACCGCAAACGCTCAGGAAACAACGAAAATAACAGCCTCAACTTGGCATCAGGCCGTCGTCTGCAAAGGAGCAATAGCTCCGGGGTGTTATGATCAGGTGATCGAGTACGGCAATATCAAGCAGCTTGCCACCCTCCTTCAGCTTGCGCGTCAGGGACTTGTCAGCTTCGGAGGGTTGCAGATTCCCGCTCGGGTGGTTGTGCGCCAGAATGATGGCGGACGCGCCAACCTTTAAAGCCGTTGCAAAAATGATCTTTGGATCGGCCGTACAGGATGAGATGCTACCTGAAGAGATGCCGGAAACGGCAAGGCAATTGTTCTTTTGATCGAGCAGCAGGATTTTAAACTGTTCGACCAGTTCCAAACGGTTTTCATCCCATGACGCCAGCAGAATTTCGTAAGCCGTTGACGACGAGGTGATCTGTAACCGATCCTGATACGGTATTTTGTTACGATAAACGATTTCGACTTCGTTGACTTTGAAGAGATGTTGCAACGTAAGCTGTTCCATGTTCCGCACTCCTACAGGGTTAGATCAAGCGTGTGCATGTGCCACGCGTTTACATCCTTGTGTGGCGCGTAAAGGCGGTTCATGCGCTGGTGCGTAAGGTCATTTTGCGTTGTGAGGAAGTCGGCAAGTGATGCTGTCGCCGTATCACCGGCCTTGTCGTTGTCAAACCACGAATAGGCAATCCGGTATCCATAGCCTTGAATGTATGGCGCGATCTGTTTCAGGTTCGACACAGAGTTGAGAACTATTGTATCGCCCTTGAAGCCCTCGCCCTGTAAACGCGCAATCGCAGACAGGTAGTCAAAATACCCCTCGAACAGATGGATGCTGTCGGGCTTCGGCTCTTTGCCGCGAATGAAAGAAATGGTTTTGGGGCCAAGAGATCCTTTAAAAAAAGGATTGCGCAGTTCGTAACCCCCCTCCTCATTGTCAAAGCCAAGCGCGAAAAAGCTTTTGCCGGAGCGCTGGTTCTTAACGTGAACTTCTTTTGAATGCTGACGGGCCAGCTCTAATGGAATGCCGCGCTTTTCGAGATAATGGATCAAACCTAAATGCTGAAGGGGCTTTGCCTTTTTCAATATCAGGCCCGGTTCTTCCGGTTCTGTAGGTTCTCGATGGACAGGCGTAAACTTATATGGTCCTAGCCCGATATTCTTGATCCAGCGCAACGCATCGGCGGTGGTGTCGGCCTCACGCGTGAATTTGAGAAAGGCACGGGCCAGGTCAACCGGATCTCCGCCCCGTCCATCGCCAAAGTCGTGCCAGCGGTTGGTTTTGAGATAGACATAGAAGCTCGGCGTTTTCTCCTCCCGGACGGGGGATAGGTAAAGGTGCTTGCCGGGGCTGGTCTTTTTGGGATGAATGTCCAACCGGCTCAAAATTTCGACAATAGGGATCTCTTTCGCGTCATGAATGTTCATGGCGATCTCCTCAGTTCAGGAATGGAAAAAGTTGTGTGGCCTCTTAAATACGCAAGGCCATTATCTGGCTATGATTTCCAAAGTCGGTCTTCGATAAACTTGTCTAGGCTGGAACGACGGTAGCGGACGGCGCGGCCAATCTTTATCGGTTCGAGGTTGTAGCGTTTGGTGCAGTCCCAGACGGCTAACGTGCCAGGCGAAACCCGAAGATACTTGGCAGCTGTTTTTCTGTCGAGTAAAGGTTCTTGATCAGTTTTCATTTTTTCCTCCTCTAACTTAAATATTAGCTATAAATGAGCATTAGGAATATATTCAGTATATGCATATTCATATCTAAGTGTATAGGAAAATCGTCCCATTAATGAGGAATAATTAATATGTATCTGGGATGGCTTGGGTTTAAAAATGAGCTTTACACTACTGAAGATCGTTCGCGCGTAGTCGCACCAGTAATGTTATCAAATTATTATTGCGCGGAAGCATCATGATTCTAGGTAGCACTTGAGTAGCACTAGAAAAAATCTATAATAATATAGATAAATTAAGTATCTGAAAAATTGGTGGGTGTAACAGGGATTGAACCTGTGACCTCTTCCATGTCAATTGGCGTAATTCATACGTACCGGTTTTAACCGTGATGTATCACGATTAATAGATCATTGATTTATATCGAAATAATACGAGCGATTATTAATCGCCATGTACTAAGTTGTACCCACAAAGTAGCAGTCTGGTAGCACTGTACAGTAGCAATTACACTGATTTAAAACCGGTTTGGCGCGTTTAACATCACGCCAGTCATACCTATTTCCAACGATCATAAACCAGTTTGGCGACTTGGGCGATGACAGCCTCGCGCTCTTTCGTCGACGCTGCCGAGTCTTTAATGAACACAGCGAGTGCAATGTGTTTATGTTCGTCGACTGTAATCAGGCCAATGTCGTTGGTCGCAGCTGTCACACCATTAGTGGTTTGCGAGGTACCCGTTTTGTGAGCGACCTTGACGCCTTGAGGGAGTTGACCTTTTAGACGGTTCAGCCCCGTTTCAGTTTCTGTCATTAACCGTAGCAAATAAGACCGGCTGGAAGCCGACAGACCAACCCCTTGTTGGAGCAGGCCTAACAACTTGACCGCTTCGACTGGCTTGGCCCAGTTACGGTACTGGCTGGTCGCATCAAGACCCAGCGTTCTCTCGGTATCTGCTACTTTGATATCCCGAACCCCTATGCTGTTCAGATAGGACATAACGACCGCTGGTCCGCCGGCCTGTGCCATCACGATATCACTGGCAGAACCGTCACTTTCAGAGACAGCATACCGCAGCAGTTCACTGATGGATATTACGGTTCCGTCTTGATACTCGTCCCGGATTGGACTGTGTTGTGGCTTAGCGATGTAATTGACTTTTTCAACATTGACTCGCTGGTCGAACTTCAGACGTCCCTCATCAACCTGATTCAGGACTGCCATGGCGATAGGTAGTTTATAGACGCTTTGCATGGGAAACTCGGCATTACCCTGCCATTGCACAACTTCACCAGTTTCAACGACGCTAGCCGCCACACCGACTCTGCCAGGTATGGATTTAGCAATGGTTGCAATCTGTTTTTGCAGGTCACCACCTATAGCAACAGACTGAGATGATGCAGGGCTTTGGTTAACCAGCATAAATATTACTCCGGATATAATGGTACTGAGACGTGTCATTGTTAGATCATTTCCTTTTGCAGTAGTGCTTATGCCTCGTTCTTTACAATCAATCGTATCTGAGCGATTAGCACACAATTGGCTAGCGAACATCATACTTTTTTTTGAAGCCCGAATAAGCTATTATTTATTCACCATTCAATTTATTAAGTTTAATTTCTGGACATCACACCATATGAAAACTATTGGCCCACTGCATCTGGAAGACTTGGAACCGCATCGCTTTGAAGATCTGGTTCGTCAACTTCTTTATGATTTTCGGACTTGGGCCCAAATTGAGGCTATCGGTAGATCTGGCTCAGATCATGGCTTCGATGTTCGGGCACAGGAAGTAACCACCCTAGACTTTGAACAAGTAGACAACCTCGATGACGAACCAGAGCAACCTGACCTGCAAGCTGCTGAAACCGGTCGAAACTGGGTTGTTCAGTGCAAACGGGAAAAGAGCATTACTCCCAAAAAGCTTGCCACGTATATGGATGAGCTTCCAGACGCTCAAGAGCATGAACTTTACGGTGTGGTCTTCGTTGCAGCCTGTGATTTCTCATTTGCAGCAAGAGATGTGTTTCGGCGCGCTGCACAAGAAAAAGGGTTTTCAGAAGCCCACTTGTGGGGCAAAGGTGAACTGGAAGACATGCTCTTTCAGCCGAAGAACGATTATCTGCTTTTTGCCTATTTCGGCATTTCTTTGCAAATCAAGAAGCGGAGTATCGCAACGTCAGTCAGGGCCAGACTGGCAACTAAACGAAAGGTCATCAGAATTCTGGAGAAAAACCATGTAGGTCGATACATATTGATCAGAGATGCAAGTGATGATCGGTATCCTTATGGAGGCGGAAGCCGAGAACAACCGATAAGAGGCCGCTGGCGTTTTGCGCAATATGAGCAAGCTATTGCGCAGGGAGTGTGGGTTAAGCTTGCCGAGAAGTTTGCCTATCTAGCTGATGATCGAGTGTCATGGGATTACATGGATAGCCTGAATATGAGTGTTCCTTCATCTCATGAAGACTATTGGACACCTGACACAGACGATCTTGATTCTTCTAAGCCGTCGCAGTTCGATTACTGGGAAGTGTGGAATGCACTACCTGACAACAACAAAGCTAATTATAAAGAATATGGTATAATACCCTACGAGAATATCATCGACATTGATGAAGCTGGTGATCAATACTTTGAGGGACCTCATCTTTATCTCATGCCATACGATGGTGCCAAAGGTCCTTTCAAAGATGGTAAACGACTTCGGGTTGAATTAGATCAGAGTTGGGATAACGTCAACATATATGCCAAATTAGAACATCGAATAACGTGGTTCAAGAATATTAAAGAGCTAGCCGAGAAGATTCTTCTTGAGCGGCAAGAAGAACGTCCGCAAAATTAATCATACAAGAAAGATATTTTCCGTTTGATAGCTTGGCATCAATAGCGCAAATACACCTTTTGTATTTTTATGTACTGATATACCCGCATTAGATAAAGAAGTTCTGTCGCTAGTTCAATAAGAAAAAGCGATTAGCACATTTACAAATAGATATAAATCAGATATTTATTTCATATATTGTACCAACCACACCATAGAATAAGTCATGAGTTATTTTGAAGAGAACTACGCAAATATTAGACTTGCTGTAGATAAAAGCACAGAAGAAACAAAAGGGCTTCGTAGAGCTCAACTCGGAGCGATTCACGCAATTGCTTCACATTTCACCTTACGTAACGACCCCGCCCTTGTTGTCATGCCAACCGGCTCAGGAAAGACAGCAGTTCTAATGATTTCGGCTTATATGTTACAGGCAAAGCGTGTCCTATGTGTAACACCCAGTAGACTCGTTAGAAATGACATTGCTCTTGGATTTCGTAATTTGACTACACTTATAAAGCTAAATGTCGTTGCGGAAACTATAGATCGACCTAATGTTCATGAACAGACGGACAAAATCTCATCTTTCGAAACTTGGGAAGATCTAAGAGCATACGACGTAGTTGTAGCAAGTCCATCAAGCATCAGTCCAGCTATAGATGGCATTCCTTCCCCACCTGATGATTTATTTGATCTTATTTTAGTTGATGAGGCTCATCACAGTCCAGCACGAACTTGGGATGAATTATTCAACGCCTTTCCAAATGCTAAACGTATACTCGTCACGGCTACTCCGTTCCGACAAGATAGACGTGAAATCAAGGGAAAGTTTGTATACGTTTATCCATTGAAGGAAGCTTATAAAGATGAGATCTTTGGCCGAATACAATTCGTGCCGGTTGACGCAGTGGGTGAGAACGGAGACGTTGCTATTGCTAAAAGAGCAGAGGAAGTTTTTAATTTAGATCGAGCTTCCGGTCTACATCATGCCCTCATGGTACGGACTGACTCTCGTAAAAGAGCAGATGCACTTAAGACAATATACGCAGATCATACAACTCTAAATCTTCGAACAATTCACAGTGATCATTCTTATAGTTTTATACAAGCAACTATTAGGTTACTCCGTGAAGGTGCTTTAGATGGTGTCATCTGTGTTAATATGATGGGCGAAGGTTTTGATTTCCCAAACCTAAAAATTGCAGCTGTCCATTCTCCCCATAGATCACTTGCAGTCACACTTCAGTTCATCGGTCGCTTTGCTCGTACAAATGCTGGCAACATAGATGTAGCAAAGTTTATAGCTATCCCTGCGGAAATCGAAATTGAGAGCACTAAGCTCTATAATCAAGATGCTATTTGGCAAGAAATGATTATTGATTTGTCGCGCAGTCGCATTGATGAAGAAGTCTTCGTGCAAGAAAGCATTCAGAACCTCCAAACACGTGAGCATGTTGCCTCAGATACATCTGACGTTTCAATTTACACTCTGAAACCTTATGTACATGTCAAAATATATAAAATAAAAGGAGATGTAGATTTAAGTAGAAAAATAAATCTCCCTACTAATTTTGAGATTGTGAATGCATGGGACGATAATGATTCGAACGTAACGGTCTTAATCGCAAAAGAAACAAGTCGCCCTAAATGGACTACCAGCGATAAATTCTTAAGTTCGGCTTATCAATTATTTGTATTTTACTATGATACTGAAAGTCAGCTTCTATTTATTAATTCCACTCTCAAGCAAGTTGAAATATACGAAGATCTAGCCCAGTCGTTTACAGATCAAACTCCTAGAATTTTACCACTCAATCAAGTTAATAAGGTTCTTTTAAGTCTTCGAGACCCATCTTTTTATAATGTTGGAATGAAGAACCGCCTGCAAAGCGCGAACGCGGAGTCGTACCGAAATGTAACTGGTCCAGCAGCTCAGAAATCCATTACTGAAAGCGACGGACAGCTTTATCATAGAGGGCATGTTTTTGGAGGAGACGAAAATTCAACTATTGGATTTAGCAGCTCCTCAAAAGTTTGGAGTAACGCCCGACTGTTAGTACCGAATCTAGTCAGATGGTGCCAAGATATTGCAAATCACCTCACCAGCAACTCTGAAGTACAAACACGGTCACCGCTAGATTACCTTAATGTTGGACAGGACATAGATACTTTTCCCGAAGGAGTAATAGGGGTGATCTGGAATCAAACGGTTTATAAAAATCCGCCCCGTATCCAGATCATTGAGGATGGAACCATTCGAGAAGCAAATCTACTTGATATTGATCTAGCTGTTGATCCAGCAGCATCTTCAGCCAACAACATACGTATTGTTGCTACATATGGGAGCTCAGCCAGGATTGAACTTGATTACCGGCTTGATGCGGATAATTTCTTTAATCCTATTGATCAAAATCAGCTTAACCAGATAACTGTTCTTAGAAGTCATAAAAATGTAACTATCGACAAATACCTGAACGCTAATTTACCTGAATTTTTCTTCAGTGATTTTTCTCGTCTCAATGGTTATGAGTTATTTCCAGGTCCAGGCGGCA
Organism: Spirosoma pollinicola; assembly: GCF_002831565.1. Taxonomy (NCBI): domain Bacteria; kingdom Pseudomonadati; phylum Bacteroidota; class Cytophagia; order Cytophagales; family Cytophagaceae; genus Spirosoma; species Spirosoma pollinicola. The sequence goes on from NZ_CP025096.1 coordinate 2,397,781, forward strand.
CTATGCCTTCCTTGAATGCAGAGCAACTAATCTTGATCGATTGGCTAAACAAAAATGTAGATATTACAAAAGAATTTGGCGATTGTGGAGATGGTAGAGTTTCTATTCATACTTGCTTAGAACAAGATTTGTTAGCTTTGGCTGATATAGTTTTTTACGATCATGGCTCGGGCGAGATTGCTGATTTTATCACGTTCGGCATTGAGGATGATCAGGTAATTATAGCTTTTTATCACTGTAAAGGATCTAGCGCTGACGAACCAGGTGCGCGTGTAAAAGACTACTACGAAGTATGCATGCAAGTAATAAAGTCGCTAAAATGGATAGAAAATAATCAGCGTCTGTTTAAGCAAATTCAATATAGAGAAAATAATACTGCTGCTCGTTTTATCAAAGGTAACCTTCAAGAATTAAACGGCTTTTTGATAGATACTCTTTACCTTAAAACAAACTTCAAATTGGTTGTTGTCCAACCCGGTATCTCAGCAGATGAAATGGATAATCTTTCAGTGCTATTAGCCTCGACAGGGCATTATATTGCTAAATCACGTGGACAACACTTTGAAGTGTGGTGTTCTTAGATGGATTGAAAATTTCATATCCCAATTAAACACGGTACAATATAGTATCACTACAGTACTGTCGTATTAGACTAATAGCTTCAATTAGATTATTTAAGTCATTGAAAGTATTGGTGGGTGTAACAGGGATTGAACCTGTGACCTCTTCCATGTCAATTGGCTCAATTGGCATTAATCAGTTTTACCCGCATTTGATTTACATTAATAAAACACTGTATTTGCTTGAATTTCTGATCATTCACGTTATTCTTGATGTATTGAATTATACCCACAAAGTAGCGATCCAGTAGCAACAGGAGTAGGCCGTGGCTGAGTATATTAATTTCACCAAGACGTATCTCGACAGCTTGTCGATTAGTGACAAACCTTTCGAAGTCGCTGATACAAAGGTTCCCGGTCTGCGTTTACGGCTCAATGCCAACGGCACCAAGACTTACTTTCTTTACCGCAAGGTGCTTGGACGCCCGCAACGGATCACGGTGGGCCGTTACTCGGACCTCACCCTGGAACAGGCGCGTAAGGAAGCACTCCGGCTCAACTCGGTGATTGCCCTGGGCGGCAACCCGCTGACCGACCGAAAAGAAAAACGGGCCGAACTTACCTTTAAACAGCTCTATGATCACTATTATCAGGAGTACGCCCTGCACCAGACCAAACGGCCTCTTGATAACAAAAAGACCGTAGACCACCACATCATGCCCGTGTTCGGCAATATGCGCCTGAGCGAAATCAGCCCTGAGAAAATTCAGCGGTTTCATACCAAACTCGGAGTAACCAAGAAATCGACAGCCAACCGTGTCATTCATGTGGTCAGCGCGGCTTTCAACTTTGGGATCCGTCAGGGCTACCATAAAGGTTTGAACCCCTGTGTAGGTATCCAGAAGTACAAGCTGGTCAGCCGGGATCGCTTTCTAAGTCGCGACGAGTTGAAAGAATTCTTTGCTGCGGTGTCAACAGAGAGACCGCTCTTTCGGGATTACTTTCTACTAGCTCTCTACACAGGAGCCAGAAAGTCAAATGTGCTCTCGATGCGCTGGACAGACATCGACTTCGATAATAAACGTTGGCGCATTCCAGCGTTCGAGGCCAAGAATGGCGACGTTAACATCGTGGTCTTGTCAAATACGGCTCTAGCTATCTTGCAGGAGCGACAAACTGCAAATCAAAAACTCGACACACCATTTTTGTACGTGTTTCCCGGCGATAATGACGCCGAGACACATCTGAAAGATCCCAAGCGGGCCTTTGAACGCATAAAAAACCGTATGGGCATATCGGACATCCGTATCCATGATCTACGGCGAACATTGGCCAGCTATATGGCTATTAATGGAGCCAGCTTGCCTATGATTGGCCAAGCTCTTAATCACAAAAGTCAAGTCTCGACCGCTATCTATGCCAGGCTATCACAAAACCCTGTCCTTGATGCTGTTAATGGAGCCGCTCATTTAATGTCGAAATGAATGAAAATTATATCAGCTTATTCTTTCATTTTCGTACGCGCCCGGCAAGCGATCTAATGATGGTAAAACAAATAAATGGGCAATCAAGTCTTTGCTTGATTGCCCATTTTAAAGATGCGATTCTATGAATCAAACAAAGCTGTTTACACTGACTGAAAGCCTGTCGCCATTCAAATCAGTTGCTTCAACAATCTGTCATTACAGACAAGAATCATAGCATATCAGTCGATCATTAGTAACCTAATTTCTCTCACAGGTTATGATATGGTATCTCTACCTATCTTGTACTCAAATTAGTTAATCTCAGTATACCTTGGATTGCAATCAACTGCCTTCATATCGATATATTTTTGAAATATATATTCTGGAATAAGCATAGATTTGGCTATGTCATTCACAGTTAAATTAACTGGCTGTTGCCCAATTTGTAATACCATCTTCATAACCTCTTCGCGATCATAAATTGGAATTATTAATTCGGTAGCTAAAAGTACTATGCACATTTCTTCATCCATATCATAAAGGTCCTCAAGTGAAGAAAAATCGAAATCCTTGAATTTAATGGTCTCCTCAAAAACCTTCTCAAGCGAGATGCGATAATTATGTTCTCTAACTATTTTGACATTCCGGCTTATTTCATCGTTGAAATCCATATACACATGAAAGAGTTCTTTCAAAACTGTAAATTTCTTCCAGCAATAATTCATTGTTGCATTAATGACAATATATATAGAGTTGTTATGTGGATATGTAGCATACATACCATTAATTGACCTGTCCTCAATGCCTGCGTCTTCCATGATAATAACTTTCATGACCTTTCCCTGTCCGTATTTTTTTGAAATTCTATCTACAAGCTCTTGGATGATTACGTCTTCATCTAAATGTTTAAAAGCTGGAGCATTTGTATATATATTATTTACTGTACTATAAGCTTTTTCACGCCCAACTATATCAACTATATCTTTTACAATTAATCGTAATTCATTTAAGGGTGTAGAATTTGCCATATTTTGTGAAAAAAAAAAGGGGTACAACCCACTATTAAAAATGGATTGTACCCCCAATGAAAGAATAATTTATCTATTTGTTGGAGTATAAGTCTTGATAGAGGTATACCGATGATCAATACCGTCTATCGAATTATTATTTTCAACAAATAGTTTTAATCTCTTTAACATACCATCTGCGCTTCCCATACAATCTTGAAGACTATACTGGGAGTCAAGAGCAAGCAAATACTTGACATTGGCAGGCCGGAAACTTTCTGATAAGTTATCCAAGCTTTCTGCACTCGCTTTAGATGGAATATTAATCTCACTCATCGTCGTTCTTTCGTTATAGGATGTGGTACTTAAATCGAGCCCGCGAAGGTAGTAAACTCCCTTCACTTTTACAACATTGAAAGCAAAAGAATGTTCAACTATTTTTAAATTGTAATCCAAGCTTGGTCAAGCCATTTTTCTTTTAAAGGAAAACAATGAATGCTTAAAGTTCCAAATTTGGGTATTCAAAATTATCTAATGGTACTTTTGAATTTTTCTTGCAAAAAATGTGCCAATATTGGTATAATTCATAAGATTATTAGTAAAGTAAAAACTGGTCGCTATAAATAGTAAACAAAATATGCCTAAAAGTAACATAATAATTTTCCTTAACAGAGACCCACATTAGTCAAGAACAGATACGTAGCGGAAAATCTCTTTGATAATTTGGTTGTCTTGAAAGTATGAGCTTTTGTACGTTTATTGAATTATCTTTTCTCTATTACATAATACTTATCCACTTTTACTCGCCGATGTACAGGTATACCTAGAAAACCATTTTAGGTTACGCTCATAAATAATTCTATTATTGTAAATATCCCGACAACTAACTTTCAGCGTTATGCGACTTAGTTGCTCTTTGACATGATTAAGGTCAATTTCATTCGCTTGATCGCCAAAATTTTTCTCAAAAATCGCTAAATGAGAATTAGGAAGAACAACCCGTTCGGCCAGATCATCCATAGCAATATGCATATAGGAACGAGCATCAAGATCTAGGCAATTCTTAATACTGGCATGGATAGCATTCCCCTTAATAAAGATGAGTTGGTCGATTATCAGCGGTCCTAAACCGTTATTGTAGAGATAGACTCCGATTATATTGCTATGATCGCTGAGGGTAACCTGTCCTAACGGTTTCAGGGACTTTTCGTTATGAAGCCGTTGTAGATGTAACTGAAAGAAGGTTGCCAGCAAGGCCAGCAACGGGATCAAGATTGAAATTGTGGCAACCAAGAGAGACCCACCATTCCTGAATAGAGAAAAGAGACGCTACATCATCCCGTAATACTGAAGCACTTTCAACCGCTCTCTGGCTTGCAACTCGTAAATCAGGGGAATGACCTTGTGATAAAGACCGCAGTGAGGGTCTTTGCCATTGATACGGTACACAGCACAGCCACTCGTACAAACCGATTTATACCGGCAGGACAGGCAATCAGGTGACTTCATGTCCTCATAGTGACTACCCTGCTCGATCATGTCTACCAGATCAAGGCCCGTTTCGAAAATGCTATGCGATAGCTGGGTTTCGTCGCCAAAATGAACATGGCAATAATTTAACGTCCCGTCGACATAGATTGCCCCGCCGGAGAAGCCAGATGCACAGGTCTGAAAACCCAGTTCATTTGGCTTGAGGTCACAGAATTGATGCCGGCTGGAGAAGCGCCAGCCGCCTTGAATAGCCTCGCCCATGATGGCATAGGATGTCAGCAAACACGTTTCCAACAACTCTGAGTCGATGGCTTCGCCCTTCACAATGGAATAACGGAATGGAATGTCCAAGCCGATCAGATAACGGGTCAGGCCGGGTAAACCCTCAAGATTGCAGTTGGTGACCACTGTGTTCGTGGAGACCGGAATGTTATGTGCTATAAGGGTACGAAGATTTCTATCAACAATGTTGAAGCTCCCTGTCCCGGACCGGAATGTCCGGGTCGCATCATGATCCGATGCCAGCCCGTCCAGGGATACCCCATAACTGATGTTGTGCTCTTTGGAAAAATCAACCATCTCGTCCGTCAGAATGGTCAGGTTCGAGATAAACGAAAATGTTAGGTCGCATCTTAACGCGTTTAAGGCGTTTCGGGCCTCGGGAATAAACGCCTGCCATGATTTGAACTGGGTTAAAGGTTCACCTCCGGCAAGCCTGAGTTTAATGCTGCTGAGTTCTCGTTTTGTGACGGTTTCTACCAGCTTGTTGAGCAATTGCCTCCGAGTGGTATCAATCATCCCACTGGTGGTATTCAGGGTTGAGATATAGCAGTAGCTACAACTGAGATTACAACGGTTAGTCGTGTGAATCCAGAAATTCAGTGATTTCGGGCTGGCTGGTTTTTTCGGTTCGCTGAACTGGTCGTCAAACCTGATGATCTCGGTTTGCGACAGCAGCCTCAGAAAACCATTCAAGGTATCGGTCGGGATGGAAAGTTGCTTACCAAGCGCTTTTACACTGGTCCGGTTGTCAATTGCCCTGATGATGTCGTACTGGGCCCTGTTCAGAACCCGTAAAGAGTTCGGATAGGCACAATTGACTGCATAAAAATAATTCTCATCAATGGGCCTGATCAACAGATGAGGAGACTTGAATGGTATCAACATCTTGAAGGTTTGCTGTTGAGGGATGACTTGTACAATCGCAGTCTATTGCGGGCGATGAGAGGTTGAAGACCTTCTGATCTACCAGTTTCGTCAGAATTGAAAAATCATCAAACAGAATGTCAGACTTGTGAATCGCTGTCATAATCGAGAGTTTTTAAGATCTTGTCTGCGATAAAGTTACCCGTTCAAACAGGGTCTATGATCATAACGCTGGTTGTATCGCACAAGACTTCTGCTTGTTTTTTACCAGAGTGATTTCACTTAGATTTGTGCATGGACACAAATTCAGTACATCACGGTCGCAACGTCAAACGAATTCGGGAAATGCTTGGAATCAAGCAGGATGTTCTTGCGAATACGCTGGGCCTTAGCCAGCAGGCCATATCTCAACTGGAGCGGAAAGAGATACTGGATACGACGGTTCTGGAAAAGGTGTCTAAAGCCTTGGGGATACCTGAAGAAGCAATAAGGAATTTTACCGAGGATGCTGCCGTGACAATTATTTCCAGTACCCTGCATGACAACAGTGGTAGCGTGAATTATTTTCCGACTTTCAACCCGGCCGATAAATGGCTTGAAGCGATTGAGGAAAACAAGAAACTTTATGAACGGCTCCTCCAATCCGAACGGGAGAAAAACGAGTTGTTGCAGAAACTTCTGAATTCAAAAGAATAATAAGCTACTGATATTACTGTAGATTTCAAAGTGACAAAAGCACTGAAACACATTTGAAAGATACTAAAAAAACCTTCAAAAACTACCTTTGGCTCACCACATTACGTTGAGAATTGACTAAGTAATCTAGCTTGGTTCAGGCCTTTTTAATATTAGGATAACTTACCTTTAACAAGTTCAAAAAGGTCTGAATACTTTATTAGAGTTCTACGTATTTCAATGCATCTTTCATAATCAAATTCTTCATTAGATCCTTTCAGAGTAGTTTTACCAGCTTCCTTTACTTCTTTAGCGTGCGCGAAAACATTACGAATTTTAATTACTTCTTTCGAGTAATTATCTGTAAAGTTCTTCAGTTCATCAATAACTTTAATTTTGCCAATTTTATTTAGTGCCTTTGATCTTACGATAGCACTAAATAATACCGTATCTTCAAGTAAACCTTCTATATTGAATTGTTCTTTGTACGCTGTGAAATCATCGGATTTCTCTTTTAAAGAATTTTCTATTGTCTTAAATATATATTCAACAACTGCGGATGAAGCCTCAGTACCTTCATTTATGAATGTACTAGTTATATCTAAAGATTTGTCATCTAGAATACTCGTTTCTGCCATTATTAACCCACGCATCGTATTTACTTCTTGAATTTTTTTTATTGTTGTCTTTACAACTTTTTCAAATTTATCTTCAATTCCATCTCTCCCAGAAGTATACACGCCTTCTAAACCTAATTCTTTAACACTGCTTCTTACATTATCTATATCTTGTGAATAAAAAAGCACATCTGTATAAATTTCGCTTTCTCGAAGTTTTTCAATTATTGTGTTGCCAGTCTGCGAATTCTGAAGATTGAAGTCTACTAGTATTAAATCAAAATCAGCAAATCCATTGTGTACAACTAATTCATCAATTTTATCTCCATCTTTGAAAGAAGTTGGATTTAAACGAAAACCAAGATCATCAATGCTTTCCTCGAAAAGCTTTTTTGTAGTGTCTAGCCACTCATGATCATCTTCAATCCAAAGAATATTGTAATCTAATCTCATTTTGGTAAATTTATAACAAGTTCAAATCCTTCCTTAAAAGCAGTATTAACAGAAATACTACCTTTCATATCTTTTATGATTTTGTTTACGTGAGAAAGTCCTAAGCCTGAACCATTTGTAGTTGTAACCCCTTCTTCAAAAATCGTTTTCCAATCAACGATAGCAGAATCAAGCGGTTTCCCAAAATCTCTAAAAATAATCACTAAACTATCGTCGTTTTTGATAAATTCAATTTGTAACTTAGTAGCTTTCTTTTTTCTAGAATTACTTACTAAGTTGTCTAACACAACTGAAATTTCAATTGGTTTAAAGTGAGTAATAAATTCAACTCTTGGATTTATGAAACTTACATTGAAGTCATCAAATAAATACTGGTAAATATTTTCAAAATACTCAACTATAAAATTTACAATATCTCCGTTTGTATCACTAGCGGCTTTTAAGAAATTACCCTTAGTAGTGAAAGTAGCAATAGCTCTTATTTTGTCGTTTGCTAAACTAATACTTTTTATAAAATCTAGCACATCTGATTTAGAGATGTCGGAGTTTTTATCATATTTCCTTTTAAAAAGAAGCAGTCTTTTTCTAATATTATCAGAATTAATTCCAATTATATGATTTAAGTCTCTAATATCATCGTATTCAATTGCCTTAACTGATTGAAGAAATCTAACTTGATTTTCTTTTACTTCTTTAGCCTTTTCAGCATATTTTCGAGCTTCTTCTTCTAATATTCTCTTTTTTTCGGCTTCAATTGCCCTTTGTTCAGCCTCCTTTCTTTTTAACTCTTCTTCTCTCCTTTGTAATTCTTTTTCCTTGGCTTCTAATTCTGCTCTCTGCTTATCTTTTTCTGCCTGTTGTCTTTCCCTCTGTGCTTCTTCCTTATCTTGTTTAGCCTGTTCTGCCTCTGCTTCTGCTTCCTTTCGCTTTCTCCTTTCTTCTTCAGCTTCCCTATCTGATCTTTCTTTTTCTTGTTTTAATTTATTATACTTTTCCTCTGCCGTTAATACTTGTAATTTGAATGTATTATCTTCCGTCTTGTCAGCTATCTTAATTAAAGATTTAAATACTTTATCAGAGACCTTTCCAATATCTCCTTCAAGCACATTTATTAAATCTTTATTATAGGATATAATTTCAACTTCTTTATTATCAGCTAACCTTTTAATAATTTCTATGATTTGAGTACGACCACCTAATGAAGATTCTATTATGTTGGTGTCTTCTTGATCCTTGTCGTCTCCTAGATTGCGATCTAACTTATAATTCCATTGAACATCAACAACGTACCTCTCTAAACGCTTCAGACATTTATCGAAAAAAGACGAGACAAGCTGTTCATACGCTTCGGTTTCTATTAAACCTCCATCCCTACTTGAAACTTCCTTAAACTGTTCGGGGTCGTCAGTAAAGATCTCAATTCTACCTAAAAGATCTCTTGTTCCTAAAAATCTTGCATATCCTTGTTGCTTTCTATGATCCATTCCAAGCTCATCGTCACCTGGATCACCAAAAGGGTAAACCCTGAAACCATTTTTAAATAAGAATACAGAGCCAAATTTAATAGGCTCAAGGCCCATCTGGCGAGTAAAATTATTTTTAGCGGCAGTATTCAGAAAGAAAAGTTGGTACCTCACATCCTCTAAATAATTATAATATAAATTGGGTTCCCTTATCTCGTATACTGGCGTGCCCCTATCAATTAATTTAGTTGTTATAAAGTTTTTATCAATAACACTGTTTATTTGTGTCGTTTTAACGTTTAAAGTTTCAAATATAAAGTTTTCTATAGGCCCATTGATTTTATCTCTGGCTATTTTTTCTTTTTTGTCTGTTTCTAGTTCTCTTTTACATTCAATAGATATAGAGAAATCGCTCTCAGAATTAGCAAAGGGATTTATTAATTTTTCTAATGAATGTCTTAGTTGTTTAATTTTGATACGATCCCAAGACGAACGTAATTCAGTTATTTCGATTGTAGTTCCATGTCCGAAATCGCTGTAAAATTCTTTCGGTAAGGTTTTGTGATCTACTTTAATATCTGCAAATTCTTCTGAGGAATCTTCCTCAAAATCTCCCCAATCTATATCAAGCTGTTCTATAGTATCACTACCTTTTTGCTTTGTAATAAGTCTTAGTCTTGACCCAAGTTTATCTGAAGAAAATCTGCCAATTCCTTTAGCACCTGCATAATATCGTTTATTGAGCTTATCTCGATAGTTACTGTCTTTAATTTCTATTTCTTTATCTTCAGTTCCGTCAATTTTTGCGGAATATGCAACAAATAACCATTTGTTTTTAAGATCCTCTAACGACATACCCTTCCCATTATCTTTTATGATTAAATAGTCGTTATTAAAAATAATATTTACATTTTTTGCGTAAGCGTCATAAGAATTTTTCACTAATTCAAAGACGGCTATAAAATCGTCTGTAATTAGATCCCTACCAATAATTTTTTTTAATCCTGTGCTTATTTTAAACGTAAGTTGATCTAACTGATTCATCAAAAAATATTTTTTAAAATTGCTCCAATTTGTTCAGCAAATAATGGTGGTATAGCATTTCCTATTTGAGTATACCTTGGCACTTCCCGTATTCTTCTTTCACCACCTGTAGTGTATTTCCCTTTGAATTCATACCAATCCGGAAAGGTTTGAATTCTAGCATATTCTCTTACTGTTAAAATCCTTGGTTCACTATAGTGTATATAGTCATCTGGCAGCGATGTAATAGTTGGAGATTTATGCATTCTATCTAAAACTACAATTCTGTGTTTTTTTATTGAAAACATTTCCCTAATCACTTCATCAATATGTTTGTTTTTTGCTGAATTGTTCAATATAAAGTCGAATTTATCAATTATATCTTGCCTATGGTTCACAAACCTGTGACTATCAATATTTGATGTTTCAGCATTTCCGCGCATTAAAGCTTGGAAACTGCCACTAATAGGACCATAAATTCCAGCTTTAAAGTTTTTACTATCTGGTGAATCTATAACACCATAATTTTTATTTAGATCTGATATTGCATCTCCCAAATTTGTTTCTAAAGTTATATTTAGTGTTTCAAGAAAAGATTGTTTTTGCTCATTAATAATCTTAAAAAAACCATTAATAAGTTCAGGTTTTGATCTCCCAATATCTTCTCTTATCCCGACTAGCAAAAATCGCACTCTTTTTTGAGGCACACCGAAATCACCAAAATTAGTTAGATTTTTGCTTATATAATATCCTGCTTTGTGAAGTTCACTAACGACGTACTCTGAATAGGCGATTCCTTTATCTTTGTTTTTTACAAAATCCATGGTAAATCCTTTAACATTTTCAAAAAAAATGATTTTGGGTTGTACCAATTTTATAAACTCGATATATGACTTAATGAGATTATTCCTAATATCATTTTCCTGTCTACGTCCTGCTATAGAAAATCCTTGGCACGGCGGCCCTCCTGCAACTAAATCTATTTCACCTCTTAAGGCTTTTAGTTCTTTTTTATAATTTTGAATTAAATTATCAATTTCTAAATTCGTTTTCGGTAGCCACTCTGGCCAATTAAAATGTTTTTTGTTTTCAATCAAATTATGTTTCAAAGTTAAAAAAGCATCTAAACTTTTTTCTACTGCGAAAACACCTCTCCACCCTGCGTTATGTAGCCCTAATGAAAGGCCTCCACAACCTGCAAACAGATCAATATAGTTATATTTCTTCTCTAACATTCCCTTTGTAAAAATTACAAAAATTTTTCGCTATCAAATTTTAAATAGTTGCCGATCGCATATCATCCTCCTGAACCCAAAAATGACGGATAAGAGAGCGGTTCACTTTCTGTTCGGCATGCCATACTTCATAATTTTTTTGTAGGTTTACCCAAAACTGCGTTGTGTTTCCGAACGCTTCGGATAGTTTCACAGCCAACTCTGGGCTAATACCAGCCCGCTCATTGAGAATGGCCGATAGATTCGGACGGGGTACTCCCAAGCCTTTAGCGACTTCGGTAATCGTCAAACCGCGCTCTTTGATATAGTCTTCTCGTAAAATTTCGCCTGGATGTACAGGCGGTAAAGCTCGTTTTACCATGGTTTTACCCTCCTAATGATAGTCCAAATAATTAATGTCGCTTACTTCGCCGTTGTCGAAACGGAAAATAATGCGGTAATTAGGGGACACTTTGATCGACCAAAAATTAGCCATATCCCCATTCAATTTATGGATGCCTGAACCCATCTGCTGGATATCACTAATTGACGTTATAGCATCTAACTGGTCAAGAATCCGATTGATTTTGCGTAAGTATTGGGGGGTAACTTTGCGCCACTGCCTTCCTCGTAATACTGCTGCAACCCCTTATGCTGGAAACTTACAATCATAATATTATTGTAGCATGTAATATTACATGCTACAAGTTATAAATCAAGTTTGACAGCAATTTTATATTATCGGCGCAGCGGTCATCGTGCAAAAAGGGTAATCTTGCCCGGGCTGGTCAGATAATTTACGACTATTGCCGTTGTTTTAAAGCTGCTGTGGCAATCATATCTGTTAAAAGTGGCGATTTATCAGCCTCGGCCTGTCCATCTTTTAACAGGAATTCGCGGTATTTAATGAGCGTCAAAGCTCGAATGTCATCCGGCGTCATTTCTTCTGGCAGATGGTAAGTATCATCGGCCATAATGTCCCGCATCCACATTTCAGCGATCAGCGAATGCTCAAGTTGCGGCACGTAACCTAAAAATCTGGTTAGCCGGTCCTTTACAGCATAACCGTAGGTCGAGAATGTCTTGTTGTAATTTTTATAGATGGCGTCGTCATACACTGGACTGACATTGTGTTTCATATCGGCATTGCGGATAATCTTAATGTGATGTTCCACCTGCTGAAAAAAATCGTCTTCGGCAATTGTGCCTTGCCAATAGCCTTGTACCAGAGCACGCAGGTAGGGCTCGTAGGGCAACATCACGTCATCAGGTGGCAAATAGCCAAGATTGATTTCGATCAGCCCCCTCCCCGTTTCCCTCAAATGGGTCAGGGTCGTGGCGTCGGCTATAAAGTCGTCCCAATGGATGGCATGCAAGCGACCTTCTGTGACGGCCTCGGCAAAATCACTCGGTTTACTGCTATACTGTATCTCTCCGGCATCTTGCAACCAAGCCATCTTACATCCTGTGGCAAATTATCTAACTGTTTATTATCTTAGCAGAATCACAAAGAAATTACAATCAAAACCAGCCAAAAACATGAACAAGGCGGATGAAAAAAAGCCCGTTTTTCCGGCGGGATATGAACATGTTGAAGAGAGTCTGGATGACACAATTCAACATGTGCAACAGCTCGAAGATCAGATAAATAATATCCCAAAAGAACAGGGACCAACGATCAAGTATAATCCTCCTTATTCGATTGGGCGTGTCGTACCAGGTACACGCGACCGAACCCGTTTGTTCCTAAAAGACCGGCAGCATGAAATTAAAATGGACACACTGTCGAAAACAGAAGACGCGACGCGTGATACGGATGGTCAGACAGGGCGTGTCGTACGGGATACTGTTCGGGAAAAGCTGTTTCCGAATCCATACCGTCAAGTTAGCCGGGAAGAAAGACTAGATGACAGGGATGCGCTCAAAGATATTGAGCAATCTCAGGATTACATGGATGCTGAACTGGTGGAGCGAGCGACTAAACGCAAGGATGCACCGAAGCCGGAAAAACCGGCAAAATCAGAAATGTCGATGTCAGCCCGTTACTCTCTATCGCTTGGTTACACGAAGGCAAGAGAAAACATTGAGAAATCACCTGCCCCTGTGCGGGACCGGCAACAGGATAAGGACCGGGACTAAACGTTACTCTCTGTCGGGTTCGATGTCCCGACCTTTTGTTTTGTCTGTCTTGCCCTGTTCTCTGGTTGAACGGTCGCCCTTTAACCAGGACGGCAAGCGCTCTCGCATCTGTTCTTTCTGAAATTGTTCCCGACCGGCTTTAAAGCCAACCAGACGAATAAAATCACTGTCGATGCTGGCCAGTTTCTCGGCCAGTTCCGGCTTGTGCTGGGCGATTGTGTAGCCTTCGTTGAACCCTTTCAGGTATTCCGGCTCAACCGTGTCCTGTTCTTCCATCGTTAGAAAGTGTTACGGGCGTTCTGTTCAAGATAGGTATTAATCGAATCCCGGTCATACAAAATGATTTTCTTTTGCGGCTGGGAGAAGCGGATTTTTCCCTCGTCACGTAATGTTTGCAACGTCGTCTTTGATTTGATGTTGAGGAGTTGCATGGCCTGTTCACCAGACACCCACTTATCCAGCTCTTGCCCCTGCTTCTCTTTCAACCGCGCAACGACCTCATCAATCAAGGCATAAAAGGCTTTATCTTCGAGACAGATAACTTGCATACTCAGGTGAATATTTTTATTCAGCGCAGTTTAAGTTGCAATAAATATAGATCATCTTCCTCACGACTGAAACAGATCTGGTTGAATTCATTAAGACACAACAGATATTCCGAAGTGACCAACCCAAGTATTTCAAGCTGCCATCCTAAGTTTAGTCTTTCTTGGAACGTTTAAATGACGGATGGTCAACCTTGTCAAATCCGACAAGGTAATAGTGAAAGATGATTTCAAGTGCAGTGTCAAAGTAAGTCTCGTCATCAGGTGTCTTTTCTCTCGTTCGCCACGATTCTCCCATGCTATAAGCACGGTTCGGCATATAGGGAGCAGTAACGATATGCCTGTAACCTTCATCGGTAAGTTCGAACATGCACTTATTGTACTTATCAAATGGATACACCCGACGAAAAGGGCAATGCAGGCTTGTCGTATTTGGTTGCTGTGGAAGAGTTCTAACAACAGACATTAATTCTGCATTCTGTTCAAATTTGGGAATTTCAGAATTAAGGTAATCCACCCACTTGAGTCGCACAAATTTGTTGGCTGCCGAATTGTATTTCTGTTCTTTTATCCAAAGATTTATAAAAGTGATGTGCTCCCTGATAAATTGCTGGTGTTCATTTATCATGTAACGTACCGTTGGATCAACCTCCTCAAAAAGAGGTAGTCTGGTCACATCTATCCGGAGCGGCACATCGTTCGAATGAGAAGATGTATCTTCATCTATCTTTTTAGACGTAAAAAAGTCTGCCAGTTTCTTGAGGAACATAAAAGTCGCTGTTTTAAAAACAGATATTTTACATGTCGATTCAGAATCTCAACCTTTGGGATGCGCGGAGCATCAAAGGCCCGTCTGACTAGTTACTGTTATAACCATGCTGTTTTGTTAGAAAAGCTTCCTTCCAGAAATTTTCACGGATGATGATCGTCTTATCATCCGTCTTGAACGGCCAGCATTCGATAAGCGTAATTTTGAAATTTGTTCGTGCGTAGGATGGGTCATTACTCGTCAATTTGACCAGTTCCTTATTCCAACCGTGGCCTGTATTCACGTAGCAGGCCCACCGCGCCCATATACCTGTATCACCATACGCCGAACCAACGTACTGTTTACCTGTTAGTTTGTCCGCAATGAGATAAATACCTTTCACACTTTCAAGTGCGGTCTTCCAGTCAGTGCGATTGTTTTTATAAATAATCTCTAACATAGACAAATCCAGAGATACCTTTTCGTACCCATCAAAAACCTTACCGGCGTATGGCGTTCTCAATAGCTCCGAGATTTTGAAGTTATCGTAAAAGGTTTCAAGTTTAAACGCTCGACCGCGTGGTAATGAACCGGTCAGTTTAAGTCTTCCAATTAAATCTTGTCCGTGATCTAAAAGTTTCACCACATAGCTATGGGCGTTTTTCTCAGGGCCACGTTCCTGCACCTCATATATGCCACCGAATAGCCATTCACCGTGTTCAGGATAGAAGTCGATCAGCGACAGGATCCTGTCGCGGTTAAACTCGTTCTTGTTTCTCTGCCAGCTATTCCATTGGTGCCATTCGCTTCGATCACGAAGAAAAGCGATTAAAGGTTCTACAGTGCCGCTCTTCCGCGCAGCGTGTAGCTTGTATTTGCTAAAGTCCGAGAGATGGAGGATAGAGCTTAATTCCATATTGATGGTTTCGAAGGGGTTTCATCGGTATGCTATCACCATTCAATGTTAAGTCTATTCAGTAATCATTATCGTTTTCGGAAGTACTAAAATAACATGCGCGTGCCCTTGTTCGGATTACCATGCGTTGTATCTTTTGTTGATGGGAAAAATAGTATGTGTACATACTAATGTTGGATTTTTATACTATACAGTAGATATTGCACTTTAATTTTATTCGTAATTAATGCAGAAGTATAGAGAGTCAGGTAGTTGAAAGTAGAATTGATGTAACACACAAAATGTAGTTACAACTTTGGCCGTAACCACCTGTTTTTAGTGAAGGTGATGAATGGTATTAGACTAACGATGAAAATTTTTGAGAATCTATTTTATCGCTTAATTTGACATTGTACTGTATAGCTTCCTTGATTATTCCCCAAGTCTGTATCATTAACCACTAAGTACAATGTACCTTCTGTTTGTACATCCAACTCATGCTCAGAGCCAACTAGAAACCACTCTCCATAACCAATTCGGCCGATAAGAGCACCGTGTTTAAATGATGGAATTTTACTATATGATTCATATCCATCATCAATGCCGTCTGGCCCGCCCGTTCCCGCAAACATGCCTAACTTAATTTGACCATTTGCTTGCAGACTGAGGTGGTCACCGGCTAATAATTTAATTGGGGTTATATTACTTGATGAATTCACTTCAACAGTTTCACTTATCGAAACCCCACCTGTCAATGAGTCCCAAATTCTTCCTAGCCAACTTCTTGAAGTATGTGTGGAAGAGGTCTTCACTGAAGCTTGTATTTTAGTGTGCGTGTGCAACTGCACATCATACAAATCGTGTCCTTCCTGTATTTGTCCGTCCACTAATTTAATTGTATTGAGGTCAAATGGATTAAGATCTGAAGAATTATCACATCTAAATGCATAGTTCACTTTAATCGGATCTCCACTATCATTCACAATGACGCCCCATATGTGGAAAAATAAATAATCAATCCAATTAGTCGTGTTGGGAACAATATGAGCAGTTCGGTTTAAATGCAGCTGCTGATTTGAAAATTGGCCAAATACAGAATTATAGGCGCTTAGTTGGATCATTCCTCTTTGATGGAAGCCATCTGATAATCCATCTTTAATGAAAGGTATCTCAGTTGGATCTGCTCCGCCTATGGTGGCAATTATACCTTTATTTGGATTGCTGTACGTTAGCACATCAGTAATTTGTGCTTCTTTTTTGCCCGATCCAATATTAAATGTACTTATGAGATCATGAGCTAAATCATTCGAAAAGCTATCTTTATTATTATCTGAGCAACTCAAAATGCTAAACCAACCTATGCTACAAACTCCGATAAGTGTTAGAATTTTAAATGTATTCATAGTTAAATGGTAATCAGAGAAAATGAAACTGAACAAGGTAACAGACTATATGTAATTGAAAAGTTTTCTCGTTGAATGGAAATTATATTCGCTTAAGTCGAGTAAACGAATTTATAAAGGCCACTTCAAATTAAGAAGTGGCCTTAGAATTTACACGATAAAATTACTTATGGAACAAGTCATGGTTACCATGGACATTATTTGCACAGTAACGAACACAAGCCAATGAGGACTTAGGATCGCCATCGCCAAGTATCCAGTTTGTCTCAATAGTATTCAGTAATGCAGAGCCTTTCTTTTCAGGCTTGATTGTTTGTACTCGACTAGCAACGTCGGTGTACTCAACCAGTACTTCATCGCTGGCGAGGTCGAAGTGCTTGTGCAAGAGCGTCACTCCAAATCGTTCTTGCCTACCATGCTTTTTGAGCACGTCACGGACTTCGGCTAAACAATTGTAGTCGCTGTCGTTTAAGGGCTCTACATCGTGGATGTCAGTCAATTCGCTTAACTGCGTAGCAGTTGCTTCTAAGGTTAATGGGTTCATTGGATTATAGTTAAACATGATCACTATTATGGTTTCCGTGTACATCTTTCCAGCAACGGGTATTACAGATAGTCATTGCAATTCTTTCACCATCACCTAGTACCCAGCTTGTCTCAATGGTGTTCAGTAATGCAGAGCCTTTCTTTTCAGGCTTGATTGTTTGTACTCGACTAGCAACGTCGGTGTACTCAACCAGTACTTCATCGCTGGCGAGGTCGAAGTGCTTGTGCAAGAGCGTCACTCCAAATCGTTCTTGCCTACCATGCTTTTTGAGCACGTCACGGACTTCGGCTAAACAATTGTAGTCGCTGTCGTTTAAGGGCTCTACATCGTGGATGTCAGTCAATTCGCTTAACTGAGCGGCAAACATGGATACGGTTGTTTCTAACTTCAGGGCTTCCATAAAAAGGATTTAAATTAAAAATTAAAAGAAATTTACTTTTCCGTTAGGTGATTATACCAGTTACTTTAATCTCTTTAAAGAACTTCCTTTTCCCAACACTTTACCAGTAAAATGGGAGGTAACGGCTGTTGTGACTACAGGCCCTACCAGTTCCAGTAAATCGCCAGCGGTGTCACCAACCTTGCTACTTACTGACATTTTTGTTTTAGCGGCATTTTCTTTTGCAGTTTGATTATCCTCCTTGTTTATCAGCGTTCTATATCTGTATTCTGTTGCACCTGCAACTGAACCAACAGCTGTGCCTATGGCAGATCCCATTTTTTTGAAAAGACTCATTGGAGTTAGAAGTTAGAAGTTAATACAAGACAAGTAGCTAGCAAATCCATATGCTTTATCGCTTGTTAAAGTTGTTACAAAAAATCAGCGTTCATTTTTTGAATTGTCCTTCGCACGGTGTTGAACATTGTGATGGCTATTGTTTATGGACTAAACTCATCTCTTAGAGCGACGAACCGGCATAATGTTAAGCATGATGAAAAAGATGTGGATAGTAAGTGAATAGTTGAACTGAAAACCAATCAAAAATCAGCTTTAGAATGTATTTAGAACTCCCTAGCTTAGGGAGAAAAATATTTCTTTTTTGTATAGTACTCTCCTTAAATCAATAAATT
The DNA here is from genome assembly GCF_002831565.1 of Spirosoma pollinicola. NCBI lineage: Bacteria > Pseudomonadati > Bacteroidota > Cytophagia > Cytophagales > Cytophagaceae > Spirosoma > Spirosoma pollinicola. The sequence goes on from NZ_CP025096.1 coordinate 2,416,244, forward strand.
TGCTTTTACACACCTATTATCTATCCATCTGATTATGAGTTATACAGGTGACAAATCAAATGTTGAACAGGAGTTTCAGCAACTCAAAACCTTTGTTAGTAACTTATTTCCAGCTTCGAAAAACTTAGTGTTAAAAGTGACACGGGAACGGCAACAGCAGGAATTAGACACGTTGAGAATTGGTCGAAGGCCCGAACAATTTTTTTTTATAGTTGACTTCATTAATCTGTCAATCGTTGAGGCCGTTGGCTTAGAAGAGATTGGCTTTAACTCCGAGCGTTTCAGTTTTCGACAATATTTAGCGACTATTCCTGGAGGCAGTATGCGGCAATTCATCACACTACTAGGGAAACAAACCTTCATCCTATCGCATCAAGCTATACTCAGCTTCTTAAAGCCACAGTTTGTTGCGAACGTCCCAATTACCTGTGCTGATGGTCGGGTGTTGTTAACCAAACGAACTATTTCCCCATGGCAAATCAGTGAATCAGGGCTGATTACTGCTTACCTTTCTGAGTTTATCATTCTCAAGACCTATGAGGACGAGCCGATAAATCCGCGTTTTGTTCATCTTGATCCAGCTATCGAAATGGCTCTGAACCGTATGGCGTCACGTACCTTTGCTACCCTACCTAAGCAAAATAATTTGTTCACACCAAAAGAAATTATACTTATTAAATTATATGCTGAGACGAGTGAAGCAAATGTCAACGCAAATGTGTTAGCAAAGCAAGCTGAAATAGCCCTTAGTACTTTGCATTCTTATAATAAGAGTATTTTAATGAAAGCCAAAGAGATGTTTGGTGAGGCATTGCCCACAAAAACGGCTCGTGATGTGGCTATATATCTAAAGAAATGTGGTTTGCTTGGTTAATGTGACCTCTGCATAAAGCTCATTTTGGCTTTGTCATGGAGCCTGTATGCAGTGTTCAAGGTGCTAGCGATTCAAAAGCTTATTCATTACGTTTTTTAAAAACTTTGGCAAGAATAGTTTTATCAACACTACAACCACTCGCAAGCGAATGTGCTTCACAGGCGACATATAGAGTTTTAACAATGGCATTTCTTTCTTCACAAGTGATTGATGATCAGTACTGATAGGGCCATTATAAATAACTTGAGAAAGTAGCATTTGTTGAATTTTTTTAACGGGCTTTATAACTGACCCGCCCAAAAGAAGATGTTTGTTGAGTTGTTTTGCATGATTGGTTGCTTGCTCAATCATCTTAGCGTAATAGTATATTGTTTCGGGTATACTCAAGATTGAAGACTTCCAGTTTCCTGTAATTTCGAGGATATCAGACTCTTTTATATCTTCCTCAATTAGAAGTTGCTTATAGACCGGCTTATCGAGGTAAAAAAAGTATCGCAACGGATTCTGTTCAATCGTGTTAAAAATAAACCCGGCAACAGGTTCACCGCCTTTGTAGAACTGATAAACAAAAGCATTAGTAAGATAGGAGTTTGGTAGTGCGTTCCCTGACACATCAGCGTAGTGATCGATAAACTGCTTCAGTGCATGGTTATGTTGTATTTGCTCGCAATGAAGACGCCTGTCAGTTTCTGACTGAGGAATTTGATTAGACAGCATACGATTGAATATCGGTGGATGTGATCCGATAGCCCAAAGGGAATATTTACTGCTGTCCTCAAAAAATGAACTATTAGAATCCTATCAATGGTAACTCAAACATCCTGTTATAAGGCATAACTTGGTCAGATCAAAAAATAAAGAGTTCAAAATAGCTCACTAGGTTCGTGTTTAATAAGTAGGTGTTTAGAGTAAATTATGGATAGTTTAGATGATTGACTCTTTATCTAACCGCCTTGCATATAGTTTTGGCATATCAAGTGAAAACTACATTTACTGAAGACAACAAACTTACTGAATTACTTATGTGGCGGGCAGCAGTACGGATACTACATTTAAAGAGCAATAGATACTTATTTATAGGCATAATAGCTTTATTGTTTTTAACAGCATATACATTCGATGACTTCAGTACTAAAGAAATCATACCACTTTTATACATTATTCCGTTGGCATGTATATTTATGTTGGCAAGCGTCGTTTATGTATGCTTTTTTACTTTTGATGTGGTCCCACTACTACAGAAAAAAGAATACAAAGAATTTTTTAAAAATAAAATTAATTATCCTTTCTTGTGGATTTTTGTATGCTATGTGATGTGGATGGTTGTAATGACGGATAATACTATAAATACACATTCGTTAAAGCGGATAAATAATGATCCTCTCGTAAAACAATTAATTGCTTTATTACCTACTGAAATTGGAAATAATTTAAAGAAAGATATATTTAATAAGGATAAATACGAATATAGATTTGTATTCTCCTCATTTTTTCTTAATGATTTGATAGTGATTTTGATATTGTCGTTATTTAGTTTTTTGTATGGGATACGAAAACAAGTTGTTGGCCGCCCAGAATGGTTACAAAAAGGGATTAGTAAGTTATTCTACTATCAGCATAAACTTGTAGAATGGTTGACCATTCACAGAGATAAATTAGTTCACAGTTTTTTTTGGTTTGTATTAATTACCTATCTATGGGATGAATTTATTATTATTCACTCTATAATGTTGGCTACTATTCTCATTGGTGTTACTCTACTCTCTTTTTATATTAACATGGCAGTATTGATATATATATTGAATAGAAGAGGTAAACATATATCTATAATAATAATGGGACTAGTATTTTTCGATGGGGTGTTATCAGTCATTTTAATTGATACAGATATATTTGTTAAAGATCCAAATTCCCTGCTTAAGATACATACTTTATTTGAACAATTACTCTTGCCTCTATTTATAGGCGCTGGTGTTGCTGCGTTTGCCGAGAGAACGAATGGAATAAATCGTGACAAGACTAACGAAATTATAATGAAGCAACAGGCTGAGATTCAAGCCTTAACTTACCAGATCGATCCTCATTTTTTATTTAACAGCCTCACATTTATTTACTCTAAAAGCCAACAACATTCAGAAGACTTAGCGGAAGCAGTTTTGTTATTAAGCGAGATGATGCGTTATAAGCTACCAAAAGCCAACAATAACTATAATGTTGCATTGATTGATGAAGTTGAGCATTTACAGGATTATATACGTTTCGATCAATTAATTCATCCCCTTAATCATGTTGACTTCAAGCCACAAGGATCCTTCGAAAATTTAGAAATTGCCCCTAATTTATTGGATATTTTTGTGGAAAACGCTCTAAAATACGGCGATATTGAAAATGAGAATAGTCCCTTAAATATACGGTTAACGACAATTGACACTAGAATTACTTTTCGAGTTTATAACAAAAAGAGGAAGCGGGTAGTGGGATCAAGGGCTTCAACTCAGATGGGCTTACGAAATGCTCGTAACCGGTTGAACTTAATTTATTCAGGACGCTATGAATTATCTATTCTGGACGAACCTACTTCATACACTGTCTTACTGACAATTGACTTATAAAAATATGACTCTCAGTGTAGCTATTATCGATGACGAACAACATGCGATTGATAGTGTAGTTAGGTTAATCGAAGGATTACCTTACCTGCATTTAAAACAGATCTTCAAAGATCCACTACTTGCTCTTCAAGATGGAAGCTTGGATGGCATAGATTTGATATTTTTGGACATTAGGATGCCTGCCTTCCCTTACGATGGTTATGATCTAATCGATATGTTTGGCGGGAGATTCAAGATAATCGTTATGACTGCCCATGAGGAATATGCTCTTAAAGGATATGAATACGACATTGTTACATTACTACATAAGCCAATTACTCCTAAACGTTTCATCAGAGCAGTTCATAAAGCTTACCAGTTACCTGAGCCGTCATTTCAACCGGATGATCGCCCATCTGCTGCTACTCAATTGAAAGATTCTATTTTTCTAAAAATAGCTGCTACAGGAGGAAATTATTCATTCCGGCAAATTAAATTTTCAGATATTAGATTCATTCGAAGCCAATCACAGGCGATAGAAATATATCTTAAAGATAGTAGCAAAATAGTGCCAGCTGGTGATTTACCATTGACTAAATTTTACGAGGATGAGCTTCCACAAGATATATTTATACGGGTTCATAAAAGTTATATTGTATCAAAGTTATATATATATGAAGTCGCTGGCAATGAGATACTTATAAATCGGTACCCACTTGAAAAAGATTATGATAAAATTCCTATAGGAGATACCCATCGGGAAAATCTTATGGCTTTCATCAAAAATAACAGATCATAGTGCAATAGAGGAGTCAATCAGTAATTTATTATTTTAGTTTTGTAATAAATATTCTGCTACAATTACCTGACTTTTATAATATTGCTGATTTATAAATTCTCCATAACAGTAGACATCTGTTACTACTGCAAAATTATATACTGTTAAAGAGCTATAAAACAGTTGATATGGTTTTAGCTTGTCCACGTATAAACGTTCATCTTTATTTCATCGCAAGATATCCTATTATTCAATCCGTTTCGATCACGAAGGAAAGTGACTAACGGTTCTGCTAGTCCGCGTAGCCTGTAGTTTATATTTACTAAAGTCCGAGAGATGGCGGATATAGCTTAATTCCATGTTGGCACTTTAGAAGGGATTTCATCGGTATGCTATTACCAGTTGAATTTGGGTCTATTCAGTAATCATTACACTTCTAAGAAGTGCTAAAATAGCATATATTCTTCTTGTTCCGATTTGTATCAGTTGTATCTTTGCTGACGAAAAAATTAGTATGCATGCATACTAACAGCAAAGTTCAATAGTTTTACTGTATATGCTCACCTTTGATTTTATTCATCATTAACGCGAAACGTTCAAAAGGTAGATGGTTGAAAGTTGTAGTATTGTTGTAGCAATAAAAAAGGCAGCTACAACATTGAGTTGTAACTGCCTCTGTTCAAGGTGGTGATGGACGGAATCGAACCGCCGACACAAGGATTTTCAGTCCTTTGCTCTACCAACTGAGCTACATCACCCTGAAACGTGGGTGCAAAAGTACTTAAACATTGGCTTTTTGCAACACTTACCTACAAAATATTTTTAGTGCAGTATTGATGCCTGTAACAATTCATTGATTATCAGGTAAAATAAGTCCCCTAAACGAATGGAAATTTTTCAGCAAATTTTATTTGTCGCGGCTTTAGCGGCCGTGGCCTGGTTTATAACCCAGCGAATTCGGCTCATTTCCCGCGCTATTAACCTCGGTCGACCCGAAAACCGCTTCGATCATGCCGACGAGCGGCTGAAGACAATGCTGCTGGTGGCCTTCGGGCAGAAGAAAATGTTCACCAATTTATTGGTAGGAGTTATGCACTTTGTCATCTATGCCGGGTTCATCATTATCAATCTCGAAATTCTGGAAATTATTCTTGACGGTGTTTTGGGGACACATCGGTTGTTTGCTCCATACATTACTCCCGTTTATCCAATTCTGATCGATGTATTCGAAGTACTGGCCTTTGGTGTGCTGGCGGTTTGCGTTGTCTTTTTATGCCGTCGGTTTGTCGCAAAAGTGAGCCGGTTTCAGCAAGAACGTCACCGAGAAATGACTCGCTGGCCCCGAACTGATGCCGCTGTTATTTTGATCGCCGAGATTTTGCTCATGATTGCTTTTCTGACCTGGAATGCGTCTGACAGTGTTTTGCGTGATCGTGGGGTTGGCCATTATGGCGAGTTGCAGGGAATTGTGCCCGACTTTATCATCAGCCAATACCTCAAACCGCTCTTTACGAATTTTAGCGACACCGCTTTAATCGCTTACGAACGCACTGCCTGGTGGCTCCACATTCTGGGTATTCTGGCATTTGCGGTTTACGTAACCTACTCCAAACACCTGCACATTGCCCTCGGTTTTCCAAACGTCTACTTCTCGGATCTGCAACCGAAAGGCGAAATGCAGAATATGCCCGAAATTACCAAAGAGGTGCAACTGGCGCTTGGTTTACCGGTTACAACCGACGCCGATGGCTCACAGGCAAATGACAATGGCGAGCAGCCCGCTGAAATTGGCCGATTTGGCGCGAAAGACGTGCAGGATTTGAAGTGGATAAACCTGATGAACGCCTATAGTTGTACCGAATGCGGTCGCTGTACATCGGCTTGTCCTGCTAATATTACGGGTAAGAAGTTATCGCCCCGCAAGGTCATGATGGACACCCGCGACCGGCTCGAAGAAATTCAACAGGGCTGGAAAACCAATGGACCAGACTATCGCGACGATAAATCATTGTTAAACGATTACATCACCGCCGAAGAACTCAATGCCTGCACCACCTGTCAGGCCTGCGTAAATGCCTGTCCCATCAACATCAATCCGTTGGATATAATCCTCCAGTTACGCAGGTACCGGGTTATGGAAGAGTCCGACGCACCAGCCTCCTGGAATGCCATGTTCAGCAATATTGAAAATAATATGGCCCCCTGGAAATTCTCACCCAGCGACCGGTTTAACTGGGCTGAACAGGTGAATGACGATAAATAAGGTTGTGCCAAAGCAAAAATTAATCGAATGACACAGGAAGTAAAAACATACAAAGTACCAACGATGGCCGACATGGCGGCATCGGGTGAGGAACCAGAAATTCTGTTTTGGGTTGGTTGTGCGGGTTCGTTCGATGATCGCTACAAACGAGTCACGATCGCTTTTGTTCGTATCCTGAACCATGTGGGCATTAAGTTCGCCGTGTTGGGTCCGGAAGAGGGCTGTACCGGCGATCCGGCGCGTCGGGCGGGGAACGAGTTTTTGTTTCAGATGCAGGCAATGTCCAATATTCAGGTGCTGAACGGCTATAACGTTAAGAAAATCGTTACAGCCTGTCCCCATTGCTTTAATACACTTAAGAACGAATACCCTGAACTGGGCGGCAACTACGAAGTCATTCACCATTCCCAATTTTTACAGGGACTGATTAACGAAGGCCGCGTTCGGGTTAAAGATGGTGAATCGTTTAAAGGCCGCAGGATAACGTTTCATGACTCTTGTTATCTAGGTCGTGCTAACAAAGTATACGAAGCTCCCCGCGACGTACTGGCAGCCCTGGACGCTGATCTGGTTGAGATGAAGCGCGTTCGGGCCAATGGATTATGTTGTGGCGCGGGTGGCGGGCAGTATTTCAAAGAGCCTGAACCTGGTAAAAAAGATGTAAACGTCGAACGGGTTGAGGAAGCCCTCAGCACGGGTGCCGATACGATTGCTGTTGCCTGTCCGTTTTGTATGACAATGATGTCGGATGGTGTGAAGAACAAGAACAAAGAGGATTCCGTCCGCGTCTATGACATCTCGGAACTCATCGCCCAGGGGCAGGGGTTGTAGGATTAATGAATGATGTATAATGAATAGTGGTTGCTCAAGTTTAGCTATTCTACATTATTCATTCTACATTATTCATTAGACATGTACATAGATTTTGACAAATTGCCCGACACAGCCCGCGTTTGGGTATATCAGGCAGACCGCTCGTTGACAGACGGTGAGGTGAAAACGATTCAGGAAGCCTTTCAGCCCGCTTTGGGTCAATGGACAGCGCATGGGCAACCGTTATTAGCTTCGGCGAAAGTGGTTGAAAATCGCTTTGTGATCGTTGGTGTTGATGAAGATTACACCTTGCCAAGCGGCTGTTCGATAGATGCGTCTGTACGAACTGTGCAGGAAATTGGCCGTCAGATATTGGTAGATTTCTTTGATCGGTCTGCGGCTATTCAGTTTGCCGATGGTTCTGTACAAACATTTGCTTTGCCCGCGATCAAATCTGCCGTTGCAGACGGTATACTGACACCAGAAACCCCGGTCTTCAATACGCTGGTGAAAATAAAAGCAGAGCTTTTGTCAGATTGGCGCATTCGTGCTGCCGACACCTGGTTGAAGCGTTATTTTAAATCTGTAATCGTTTAAACAGCGTTTCCGCTGGATTAAGCCGGTCGTTTGCCATTACTGTTTAATGGCAAACGACCGGCTTTAACGTTGTCAGTAGTTGAAACGTTCACTGCCAAATAGTCATATTAGCCTGATTTTAAACCTTTTTTTGAACAAAGGATTGATTTTTGTAGTCACTCTCAGATACAGTCCAACGAATTGGTTTTTTCATAATTATTGAATTCGTTGGGGCCTGCCGACGGTAAACGGCAATTTACTCTTACTTTTATGGCGACTATACCCGAAGTTATGTCAGATACGCCAACTCGTGACGACCAGGACCGCTCCGGCGGACCGGCTGGACCAGACCAAATATTACCAGACGGCGACCCCGTTGAACAGCCCTCGGCTGATACACCCGCGCGTCGGTATACCGACGAGCAGAAATATCAGGTTTTCAATAAGGAGTTCATGCCACACATTGACTCCATGTACAACTTTGCCTTTCGCCTGACGACCGATGAGGACGACGCCAATGATTTGGTGCAGGATACATATTTAAAGGCATTCCGGTTTATTTCATCGTTTGAGCAAGGAACTAACGCAAAAGCATGGCTGTTTCGGATACTGAAGAACAGCTTCATAAACGATTATAGAAAGAAAAGTAAGGAGCCGGCTAAAGTAGATTATCAGGACGTTGAAACGACTTATAATTCTGAAGATGCTGAATCTGAACACACCGTCGACCTTCGGGCCGAGTCTGTTTCTGACTTAATTGGCGATGAAGTGGCAACGGCGCTAAACTCGTTGCCGGTTGATTTCAGAACGGTTATTATTCTCTGTGATATTGAAGGATTCACATATGAAGAGATGGCCAAGATTCTGGATATTCCGATAGGAACAGTACGATCTCGTTTGCACCGGGCTCGTAACCTTTTGAAAGAAAAATTGCGTGATTACGCATCATCAATGGGTTATAAAGAAGAAAGTGAAGAATAAACCGAACTTTTTCTAAGTCTATTTTGGTTCTGCTAATAACTTAACGGTATTATTATTCTTGGAATAAATAAAATTTTTCCAATGCAAACGTCGTCATCACTATCATCTTCTTCATCAGACTCCAAGCCACAGATGAAAGAACATTGCGACCATCAGGTCGACTGCTTGAAGATGATCCAGTTGATTCTGGATGGAGAAGCTACAGATCAGCAACTCGCCCGATTAAAAGCTAATCTGGTATCCTGTCAACCATGTATCCAAATGTATCACCTCGAACAAGAGGTAAAAGAGTTATTAACGAAGCGAATGGAGAAGAAATGCTGCCCCGAGAAATTAGTGGCAACGATCAAATCCAAAATCCTGACGTTTAGCTAATTCACGAAGACATTTGATTGGGGTAATTAAGGTGATGCTGTCAAAAGCCAACCTTGATTACCCCAATTTTATTATAGATCCAACCAATCGATATCCTGCCGTGGACGGTAAACTGATCATTTTTTCTGCCCCTTCTGGTTCGGGCAAAACGACCATCGTTAAACATTTGCTGGCCGAGAACAACAATCTCGGCTTTTCTATTTCGGCCTGCACCCGCGACCGTCGGGGCCGGGCCGAAGAGAATGGTAAAGATTATTATTTTTTAACACCCGAAGTATTCAAACAGCGAATTGATAACGACGAATTTGTTGAATGGGAAGAAGTCTACGTTGGCGCTTTTTATGGAACGCTTAAATCTGAAATCCAGCGTCTTTGGGATAGTGGCAAACATGTTTTGTTCGATGTGGACGTACAGGGCGGTCTGAAATTAAAAGAATATTACGGCGAAAAAGCGCTGGCCGTTTTTGTAAAAGTACCTGATGAAGAAACATTACGTCAACGCCTGATTGGTCGTGGTTCCGAATCCGAAGAAAGCCTATCGAAACGGTTATTCAAAGTCCATTTTGAAATGAGCTTTCAGAATCGTTTTGATGTCATTTTGGTAAATGACGATCTGGAAACATCGCTTCAAAAAGCGCAAACGCTTGTCGATGACTTTGTGAACGAAAATAAAGTGCCTGCTAAGGGAGAAATTATTTGATTGCTATTAATAAGCTTATGTAAAGCTATCAGTCACACATTTAGTTGGTGTGAAAGATTTTTAACCACAGAGGCACAAAGGTCTAATAACGTACTCTCTTCCTCATTAGACCTATGTGCCTCTGTGGTTAAAAATCTTAATCAAATAAAATGAGCTGGATTGAGAATAGAATCAATTATTCCCCTTGTTTAACTGTGCCAAAATTGGGAGTAACTGATTCCATTCTCAATCCTCGCACTGCACTATTATGAAGATTGGTTTATTTTTCGGCTCTTTCAATCCCATTCACATTGGCCATTTGATTATTGCCAATACGATGGCTACCTCGACGGATTTGGAGCAGGTGTGGTTTGTGGTGTCGCCCCAGAATCCGTTTAAGAAGACCAAGAGCCTGTTGCATGAATTCGACCGGCTCGACATGGTCGAACGCGCTATCGCCGACAATAACCGCTTAAAAGCCACAAATATTGAGTTTTCGATGCCAAAACCCAGCTACACAATCGACACGCTGACTCGTTTGGGCGAAAAGTACCCGCAGCATACATTTCGGCTTATAATGGGCGAAGACAATCTGGAGCAGTTTGCTAACTGGAAGAACTACGACAAGATTCTGGAATACTACGGCCTATACGTTTACCCGCGCCCTAAAAGTAAAGAGAGTGAGTTCAAGCTACATCCGAACGTTCGCCTGGTCGAAGCGCCGTTACTGGATATTTCGGCGACGTTTATTCGTGATAGTATACGGGCTAACCGCTCCATACGCTATATGGTGCCCGACGTGGTAGAAGAAATGATTGAGCGGAAGAAGTTTTATCTGTAGTGCCGACCGTCCCGGTCGGGTGTACTCTGTGGTTTTCACCCGACCGGGACGGTCGGCACTACACTACTCACGGAATGCCATTCTGAAACGTAATCTCTGTTGCCAGCCCAATAGCGCTCATGCGAATGGCTACCGAGCGACTCATGGATTTGCCAACCGGATAATTACACTGTGGTCCTTTTTCCAGGAAATAGATGTAAAATTTCTGATTTCGGTCGGCAATCTGGTTCACATCCGGTCGGCCTAGTAGATCGCCGATGGTGTTGGCTGTTTTGCCTTTCAGGTTTTGAATCTCGGCTTTAAAGGCTGGCTCAAGTGTAGCCCGAACGCCATTACAGCCGCCCCGGTCTCCGCGCCACTTTTTTAGATTAAGCTTACCGAACTGGTCGGGAGACGAATAACAACTGCTAACCAAAACAGCCACAAAGGCGGCATACAAAAATTTCATACTCAATTGATTTCAACCAAAAGCCCCGATCAAGCGGGGCTTTTGTGTGTATTATTGCTCGTTATAAAGCACTTGTAGTAACGTTTGACCAACGGCTTTCAACGTGCCCCGATCAATGTAGCGCATGTCGTCGGAAATGGTATGGTGAGCAGCAAAAAAGCTGCCCGTAACTGTATTAAGCTGAATTATGTCAATTGTTGGAATTTTAGCAATCAGGTTTGGGGCGACATGGTCGTCTGTAATTTGCCCGCCGGGCGTATCAATAAAATATTGACTATAACCTAATCGACTGGCTGTTTGCCAGACATTATTAACAATGCTCGGAGCAAACTGCATGGAATACCCTTCTTTGGGGAAAGTAGCTCCTTTCGCGCCAACCATATCCAAAAGAACGCCATAGTAGGCTGAGTAACCGGGTTTGTGTAGGTTTTTCGCCCAGTAGCGAGAGCCAAGGCCAAAACCTACATAATCAACATCCCCGCTTTCCTTTTCAAAGTCTTTATTTGCCTTTTCGCCATTTCCTAAGTCCTCCACGTCGAAGCAGATAAAATCAATACCAACGTTGGGCTTGGTTGCCGACTGGTGAATGGCTCTCGCTAATTCGAGCATTACCCCAACGCCACTGGCACCGTCATTAGCGGATGGTACCGGTTTTGTTCGGTTTGCGGGCAGACTGTCTGAATCGGCAATCGGGCGCGAATCCCAGTGCGAGGAAATGAAAATACGTTTGGTTGCTTTGGGGTTAATGCTGCCTATAATGTTTCGGGCATTAATTTTCTTGCCGTCCCAGGTCGTTGCCACAAACGTTTGTTCGGTTACCTCACAGCCAAATTGTTTGAACTTATTAACAATGTAGTTGCCCGTTTGAACATGAGCGGGGGTGTTGGGTACACGAGGCCCAAACGCTACCTGCCGATCAACATAGCTATACGCAGAATCAGCATTGAAAGCTGGTGCAGAAACTGTTGCTGGTTGTTCTGTAGTCTGGGTAGTGTCGCTTTGTGATTGCTTCGTGCGGCAAGCGCCCGCCGTTACTAACAATAGAGCCGGAACAAAGAGTATTGAATAGTTGGTCATTCTGATGCGTTTGGGCTAATCTCCAGATTGGCCCTATTCTTTATACTTTTTTATGGCTAGGCTGGAGCCTGGCCCAGACATTATTCTTCGTATGCCCAATCGATCTGATGCTTCATGTCTTTGATGGCCAGCCCCTGCGCCTTGAAGTACGAACGAATCTGGTCTACCTTGTCGTATTGCCGCTGCTCTTTATACTCGCGGTAAAGGGTCAATAAGCCTTCCAGTACAGGTTGGTTGTCATTTCCTTCTTCCAACAGGCCAAGTACCTCCTGCATAAAAGTCACAAACGACTCTTTTAGCAGGTTAAATACCTCTTCGCCCAGAGCAGATGCCTGAAGTTGGTGGAGGTAAAGCATGTTGATGTACTTCAGCAATGTAAACAACTGTGCAATGCCGACGGCGGTGTTGAGGTCGTCGTTCATGGCTTCGTAAAACTGCTGAACCGCCTGCCGGATATCCTGCTGTTTAGCTTCATCAACAGCACCTTCACCACCCTGATAGGTCAAGGTTTTAATGACGCGTAAACCATTTGCTAACCGACGATAGCCTTTTTGAGCCGCTTTAAGCGCATCATTCGAAAAATCGAGCGTACTGCGGTAGTGCGACTGCAACATGAAGAAACGTACCGTCATTGGGCTGTACGCCTGTTCGAGCAGGGAGTGGCTTCCGGCAAAGAGTTCGGCAGGTAAGAATGAATTACCCAGCGATTTTGACATCTTTTGGCCATTCACCGTCAGCATGTTGGAGTGCATCCAGTAGCGAACCGGATCAATGCCGGTCAGACCATCGCCCTGTGCAATTTCGCATTCGTGGTGAGGAAATTTTAAGTCCATGCCGCCCCCGTGAATGTCAAATTGTTTGCCTAAATACTTCGTACTCATGCAGGTACATTCGAGGTGCCAGCCGGGGAAACCTTCGCCCCAGGGCGAGTTCCAGCGCATCAGGTGCTCGGGCGAGGCATTTTTCCAGATAGCAAAATCGAGTGGGCTACGCTTTTCCGACTGGCCGTCCAGTTCGCGGGTTTCGTTCAGCAGGTCGTCCAGAATCCGTCCGGAAAGTTTGCCGTAATTGCCGCCCCGCTTGTTATATTCGTCAATGTTAAAATAAACCGAGCCATTCGATTCATAGGCCAGTCCTTTCGCTAAAAGCGACTGAACCGCTTCGATCTGCTCGACCATATGGCCCGTTGCCGTTGGTTCAATACTCGGCGAAATTGTGTTGAACTGCGCCATCACGGTATGAAAATCGTTTGTGAAGCGCTGCACAATTTCCATTGGCTCAACCTTTTCGAGCTTCGCCATCCGACCAATTTTATCTTCGCCCTCATCGCCATCGCCCACTAAATGGCCTACGTCGGTAAGGTTGCGAACGTACCGAACTTTATAGCCGATAAAAGTCAAATACCGATACAGCGTATCGAAGGTCAGGAATGTGCGGACATTGCCCAGGTGAACGTAATTATAAACCGTGGGGCCGCAAACGTACATACCAACATAGGGCGCGTTGAGCGGCTCAAATAGTTCTTTTTTGCGAGATAGGGTATTGTAAACCTGAAGTGGCTGCATTCTAGTTGTCGTCATATCTCCAGTCGGCCAATTTGGCGCAGGAGGAGTCTTTTTGTCCTGAATTGGCTGTTGCCGACGGTTTCTTATTAGGTAAACCCGCTTCCTGTCTATCTACCAAAAACAGTGCCCAAAGTTAGGGATTGTTCGCCGGAAAACGGTAGCCCGACGGGTTTTGGCTATATTCGCATTTTGTTTTCAAAATAGACCCGCTCAGGTTCTGAAATGCAGGTAGTTGAGGTAGGCGAAAACGCCCGGTATAAGAAAGAGTTCATTCAGTTTCCCGTACGGCTCTATCGTACTGATTCATGCTGGATTAGGCCATTGGACACCGATGTCGAAGAGATATTCGATCCAACGCGTAATAAGCGGTTCGAACATGGCGAGTGCGTCCGGTATCTGTTGTTAAGCGACAAAGGCGAAACCATTGGCCGGGTAGCCGCTTTCATTGACCATGAAATTGCGAACCTCGACAACGACCAGCCCACGGGCGGACTAGGTTTTTTTGAGTGTATCGAGGACCAATCGGCCGCTTTTGCGCTGTTCGATGCGGGTAAAACCTGGCTGCAAAGCCGGGGTATGGAAGCTATGGACGGCCCAATAAACTTCGGCGACCGCGACCGCTGGTGGGGTTTACTCGTGGATGGTTTCGACCGGGAGCCTAACTATTGCATGCCATATACCAAGCCGTATTATATTCCCTTCTTCGAAAATTACGGTTTCAAGGATTATTTCAAACAGTACACCTTCGGTATTCCAACAACCTGGTCGAAACTGACGGAGATGTCACAGGCGGTGAAAGACCGCGCCCAACGCATTTTCCAAAATCCGGATTATACCTTTCGGACGATCGACAAAAAACAGCTTCCCGCAGCCGCTGAGCAATTCCGGCATATTTATAACGCAGCCTGGGGGGGGCACAGTGGTGTAAAAGAAATGTCGGCGTCCCAGGCGCAGTTGCTTATGCAGAAGCTGAAACCGGTTATCGACGAGAAAATTATTTATTTCGCCTATTACCACGACGAGCCGGTCGCGTTTTTTGTGTGTTTGCCGGAGTTGAATCAGGTATTCAAGTATGTGAACGGCAAACTTGATCTGATTGGTAAACTCAAGTTTCTATGGCACATGCTTCTCAAGACGAACCGTAAAGCCTTTGGCGTCGTGTTTGGCGTAGCCCCCGAACATCAGGGAAAGGGCGTTGAGGCCGCTATTGCCCTCCGGATGCCGCACGAGGCCGAAAACAATCCTAATTTTCAATATACTGAACTGGAAATGAACTGGGTAGGGGATTTTAATCCAATTATGGTACGGTTCGTGAGTCAGTTAGGGTCGAAGATCGTGAAAACACACATTACTTACCGCAAGCTGTTTGACGAAACCAAACCATTTAAACGTTGCCCGGTCATTGGGCGGAAGAAATAGGGTTACGGTTTTCGGTTTATGGTATTCGGCTGGGTGGCGCATATGTTGCTTTCGCCGATCCGCTAGAGTGGTTAGCCAACCGAATACCGTAAACTGAAAACCGTAATCGTGCCCAAAAATATCATAAACCAAATTTAAAATGAGCTTACTTACCGTTGGTTCCGTAGCGTTCGATGCGCTGGAGACCCCGTTCGGCAAAACCGACAAAATTATTGGCGGTGCCGCTACCTACATCACGCTGTCGGCTTCGTACTTCACGAAAGAAAATAACTTGGTTGCCGTTGTGGGTGACGATTTTCCACAAACCATGATTGACGATCTCAATCAGCACGGAATCAATACGGACGGACTGGAAATTCGCGTGGGAGAGAAGACCTTTTTCTGGTCGGGTAAGTACCACAACGACATGAACAGCCGCGATACGGTAGAGGTGCAGTTGAATGTGATGGAGAACTTCGATCCAATCATTCCTGCGTCTTATCAGGATTGTGACTACCTGATGCTGGGTAATACGGCACCGGCTATTCAGCAAATGGTGATTAAGCGGCTGACCAAACGTCCTAAACTCATCGTACTGGACACGATGAACCTCTGGATCGAAATTGCCAACCCCGACTTGATGGGTTTACTCAAACTGGTTGATGTATTGGTTGTCAATGACGAAGAAGCCCGCCAACTGACGCGTGAATATTCGCTGGTAAAGGCAGCGGCTAAGATCCGGGCGATGGGGCCCCAAACGGTCATCATCAAAAAAGGCGAACATGGTGCACTATTGTTCAGCGAAGGTAAAATCTTCTTTGCTCCGGCGCTCCCGCTCGAAGAAGTATTCGACCCAACCGGCGCTGGCGATACGTTTGCCGGTGGATTTATTGGCCATCTGGCCCAAACTGACGATATCTCTTTCGACAATATGAAACGGGCAATTATTTACGGTTCGGCTATGGCGTCGTTTTGTGTCGAAAAATTTGGTGCCGAGCGTATTATGAATTTGACGCAGGAGGAGATTCAATCGCGGGTAAGCGAGTTTGTAACGCTATCGGCCTTCGGCTTGTAGCAGATCTCTATTTTTTATACATAAAGAAGCCGCTGGTAAAATTTACCAGCGGCTTCTTTATGTATAAAACAGGGATTCTGTTTTTCTTAGGCGAAGAATGGCGCCACAATAGCCAGAACCTGATCTTTATTCAGTGGTTCATCAAAGGCTTGAGAAACCATGTCCGCTGTGATGCGGCTATCGCCCGCTAATGCCGAAGCTAAATTAACACCAGCCTGGGTCAGGTTTTCTTCACCAGCATAACTAGCATTCACAACGGCAGGAAGACCCTGCATAGCGGCAGTACCACCTGTAATCCAGCCTTTTTGGCCACGCATATACCGAACGTTAGCTGCATGAGCGGCTTCTGTTGCGTGAATTTGTAAAGCCACCTGCAAAATAGCTGGCGCCACCATCAAATTAGCCGCTTGTCCTTTGTAGGCGCGAACACCAGTATCTTCAAACGTTTGGGCTACAGCCGAAAACGTACCAAAGTTGGTGAAGGTGTCTGTAAAGGTACCTTTTGCTGAGAAATCGAATTTAGGCATCGGAATAGCATCAGAGCCAAGTACCGACTTCAGCAATTTGACGTGCACTTCTTCATGCTGACGAATTACTTCAAAAGCGGCCTTGTAACTATCTGGAATCATAGCCAGATTATGGCCATAATCGTAGAATGTGTATTCTAAGTACTCTAATGCGAGTGCAAAATTGAGAACATCCTTTACGCCTTGTGGCAGTGAACTGGACTGGCCATAAGCTGTTGTCAGTGCAGAAGCCATAATGGCTGGCGCTGCCACGGCAATCGTTTTCTTGGTCAACGAGCTAAATAAGCTCCGACGTGAGACGTGTGCTAAGCGGTCAAAAATTTCGCCGTCCACTTTCTCAATTTCGCTAAATAGATTCTGTAAGTTCATTGGAGTTGAGTAGTTTAAGACAGGCTACCGGCTAATGCGCTGGCGTCGAGTGTTTCAAGAATATATTTCTGTGCGATTGGTAATACAAACGTTGGTTCGTAAGCAAGGTGTAATCCAGTATCGCTCGTTACGATGGTTGGGCCGGCAAAAGCATCTGAATGCGGGTATTGTAATTCACGCAGAATAGAGTGGTGACGCGTTTCGACTGATACAATTTTACCTGCCAGAGTTAGATAGTCAGCATTTTTGATGTACTTACCTGCACCGTTGTAAGCCCCTACACCTGTTTTTTCAAACGCTTCAGCGCTACTGATTACATCAGCCCGGTTGCTAAAGTCGATACTTGAGAAATCAAAAGTCAAGTCAGGAACTGCACTGCCCACAGCGGCTTTGAAAAGCGCACGGTGAATAATTTCATGGCCACGAATATCAGCCCACAGCATTTGATCGGCCGAAGACATATTTGGGTAAGGTTTTGCCAGCACCATTTCGTAGAAAGCAGCCTCAAGCTGTTCCAGTACATAAGCAAAAGCAAGAATACCAACATCACCTGTGGGTAATGAAACCACGGTACCAGCAGCACGGGCACCACTAGGTTGAACACGAATCTCATCCGCGTTCGAGCAAGCTGTTAGCAAGCCACCTGTTACAGCTGCTGCTCCCGCTACTCGTAGAAACGACCGGCGGCTGGCGGCCTCCGAAATCATCGCTTCTGGTCGATTTGTAACGTTTTTCATTGAGTAAAGATAGTTAAGTGATTGTCCCTGATTATTTGTCAACCAAGATGATGTATCTACGCTAATAAAAGAAAGGTAGATTTTTGTTAACTAAAATACCTTTATAAATGCTAAACTCATTTAGGATAAATGTCTGTAAATTAACAGATTAGAATATTTTTCTAATAGAAAATAAGAGGAAAAGTACAAAACTATAACGTATTTTTACAACACAGAAATGCCACGCACTCTATGCAAGCTGTGTAATAGGCGACCAACTAGAGTTGTAGAATTTACTGGCTAAAATGCATTTACCTACCTGGTGGTTTTATCCGGTGATTTCAGCGAAAAGAACAATAAACCACAGAATAGTCTTATTTTGGAGTCGGAGCAGAATTAGCCGAAATAGCATGTCGAATTTTACGAATCAGATTGCATTCATTACAGGAGCCGGATCAGGTATCGGGCGGGCAACAGCTCTTGCCTTTTCAACGTCAGGTGCGAAGGTGGTAGTCGCCGAAATTAATGAAGCTAATGGCTGTGAAACCGTTAACCAAATACAACAACTGGGAGGTGATGCCCTGTTTGTGCGCTGTGATGTGGCTGATCCTGCTCAAATCGAATCAGCGATTCGGCAAACCGTCGATACCTATGGACGGCTGGATATTGCCATTAACAACGCGGGTATAGGTGGAAAATTTGGGCGATTTATTGACCAAACGCCTGATGATTTCGACCAGATCATGGCCATAAACGTTGGGGGCGTATTTTACGGGATGCAAGCCCAGATCAGGCAGATGTTGCTACAGCAACAAACGGATCATTCAGCTCCTGATGGGACTCCAGCCGGGACCGGCCATTCTGCTGGGCGCATCCACGCGGGGGGGCGCATTGTGAATATATCGAGTATTGCGGGTGTTCGTGGCATGCCTATGGGGGCTCCCTATAGTGCATCGAAGCATGCTGTAATTGGATTGACCAAAACAGCTGCGTTGGAGTACGCCCGACAAAATATTCGTATCAATGCTGTTTGCCCGGTTTATACACACTCAGCTATGGTCGACGAACTCATTAATACGGCTCCCGGTATGGAAGAGCGTATGCGCCGAATGATTCCAATGGGCCGATTTGGAGAGCCTGACGAAATAGCCCAGACTATTTTATGGCTTTGTGCCGACGAAAATGCCTTCTGTACAGGGCAGGCCATCCAGTTAGACGGCGGCATGACAGCAGGCTAAAAAGGGCTTTTATTTAACGGGGATAGCTAATCTGCTTAACCATTCGTCTTCTTTGGCTCTCATCTGTGCAACTTCCTCGTCGGTTTTGTCGCCGTAGCCACAGAGATGTAACAGGCCGTGCGCAAGAACTCGACGCATTTCCTGTTCGGCAGTGATGGCTAATTGGCTGGCGTTGTCTAGTACGCGATCAACGCTAACGAAAATATCGCCCTCTATTTTTCCTTCCTCTTCGCTCTGGTCGAACGTAATAATGTCTGTGTAGTAATCATGCTGGAGGTAATCCCGGTTTACCTGCAGCACGTGCTCATCAGAACAAAAAATATAATTTAAGTCCCCAACTACATACCCCTCCACTTCAGCTTGTTGCTTTAGCCATTGGCGGGTTGCCTGCTTCTGAGGAAGTTTGTAAGGAACATCTTCATTAAAAAAACGAATCATAAAATTACACTATTAATAGGTTGCTGTGGAGTTGGTCGACCAGACCATCCTCAGCATATTACTTATCTTAAATTAACGTCTTTATATCCTGCCAAACGTACCGGTAAGCACCTGAATACCCACCGTCCGGGCTTTCCAGTGACATCAATTCATGATTAACGGCACCTAACTTCTCGTAGAATATTCGGGCATTTCGGTTTTCTGGCAACACCCATAAATAGAAGCCCGATGCTGTACTTTTACTGTAAGCCCAGTTAGCGGCCAACTTGATAAGCTGAGTGCCTATACCCTGTCCGTTCTGGTTCTTCAGAACATGCAGGTTGTCGAGTAACGTTCCCCAAACGGGGTCTTTATCGGCGTAGGTACAGGCAAAGCCACAAATGACCCCAGCCGATTCGGCGACAAGTACGTATTGATTGGTATCTGGCTGTTGCAGGCGTTTTCGCCAAACATCGCGTCTATTTTCGAGAACATGACCGTTCAAAAACTCATCTCTCCAAATACCTCTGTAGTTTTGTTGCCAGCTAAGGCTGTGTAACTGGGCAATTGGTTCGGCATCGTTGGCCGTTGCCTCTCTGTAATGTGTCATAGCCTACTGTTATTCATTGTCGCAAAGGTAAATTTACTTATGAGTTCCTTACTACCTAACCTGTATTTAAACACCAGTTCATGAAAGCCATCCAGTTAACCGAAAAAAAACAACCAGTGCAGCTGATCGACGCGCCTATGCCCACCGCCGGGCCGGGCGACGTGCTCATAAAAGTCGATGCTGCAGCTCTTAACCACCGCGATGTATTTGTTCAGCAGGGTATGTATCCGGGTATCAAGCTCCCGGCTATTTTGGGATCAGATGGGGCGGGTGTAGTGGTTGCGGTAGGAGAAGGGGTCGATACCGCCTGGCGCGGGCAGGCGGTTATTATTAATCCGGGGCTTAACTGGGGCGATAACCCCAGGTTTTACGGGCCGGATTTTCGGATTTTAGGTATGCCCGACAATGGCACGTTTGCTGAGTATGTAGTAGTCAATAAAAATTACATCCATCATAAGCCCGCCCACCTTTCGTTCGAGCAGGCAGCCGCGCTACCATTGGCGGGCCTAACTGCCTGGCGGGCACTTATGACCCGTGCGGCCTTACACACATCTGGCACACCAGAAAAAGTTCTGATTACGGGTATTGGTGGAGGAGCCGCCCTGTTCGCCCTTCAATTTGCAGTGGCTGCCGGAGCCGAAGTATGGGTAACATCTGGCTCTGAGGAGAAATTAGCCAGAGCTAAAGCCTTAGGAGCAACCGGAGGCATCAATTATAGAGATGCGGATTGGGCTAAAACGCTCATAACCGAAGCAGACGGTGGTCGCGTTGGTAATCCGGCCCGGGGTTATTTCGATGTTATTATAGATAGTGCGGGCGGGCCTGGATTTGCCAAATTAATTGATTTGGCAGCACCGGGTGGTCGCATCGCCTTCTTTGGGGGTACAACCGGTACTATCACTGATATTATTCCGCCGAAAGTGTTCTTTAAACAGTTGTCGATTTTTGGTACAACGATGGGCACCGAACACGAATTCGCGGCTATGCTTTCGTTTGTAGATACCCATAAAATTGTGCCTGTGCTGGATGAGGTTTTCCCTTTATTTGACATAGAACAGGCTATGAAAAAGATGGATGGTGGGAAACAGTTTGGGAAAATAGTTCTTAAAATAAATGGCTGACAGACCAGTTTGTTAGTTTATGGAGGGTATTTATACCTCATTCATACACTTTTATCGGCAAATGTATCCTTGAACGATAGTTATCCACATTGCAAATGTGGATAACTAGGTACTTACGCACATTTTAGCAATTGATGGTAAATTACCATTAACCAATCTGCTTCTGCGCTTTACCTTTGTTAATATGTTTACAGTAACACGCTCAGTAACCCAAACACTGGCCAACCGGTTGGCTGCTTATAAGCAGGAAGGCTTGTTGCGGCAACTCCGAACGGCCAATGACTCCGTGGATTTTTGTTCAAATGATTACCTCGGTTTTGCCCGTTCCGCGACGCTTAAAAGTGCTATTCAGCAAGCCGACTTGACTCTGACAAATGCCCGAACAGGGGCAACGGGTTCCCGTTTGCTGGCCGGACAAACAGCGCTGGCAGATGAGGTAGAACAGGAGTTGGCGAAGTTTTATAAAGCAGAAGCTGCGTTGGTATTTAACTCCGGTTACGATGCTAATATTGGCTTATTGGCCTGCCTGCCCAAAGCAGGTGACACACTCCTGACGGATGAGCTGATTCATGCGAGTATGATTGATGGGGCGCGGCTTAGTTATGCCACCCGCCATCGGTTCCGGCACAATGATTTGGCCGATTTAACAAGTAAACTTCAGCAGGCATCACAACAGGAGGGGCAAATTTTTGTAGCCGTAGAGTCCGTTTATTCGATGGATGGCGACATGGCTCCGCTTGTTGAGTTGGTTGATCTCTGCGACGAATACGGGGCCGCTCTGATCGTCGATGAAGCGCATGCTACGGGCGTGTATGGTTCCGGCCCAAATGGTCAGCAGGGCGAGGGGTTAGTCGTTTCGCTGGGTTTACAGGATCGAGTACTGGCCAGAGTGCATACGTTCGGAAAAGCGTTGGGCGTTCATGGGGCCGCTATTGTTGGCCCGGCTGTGCTTCGTGATTACTTAATTAATTTTGCCCGCCCTTTTATTTATACAACAGCGTTGCCTCCGCATAGTCTGGTGGCAATTCGTTGCGCTCATGAATACATAAAACAGAGTCCGGAGGCTTCGTACCAGCTTCACAGGCTACTTACTTACTTCCGTAATCAGGTACTTGATTTGTTGCCCGCCACAAACTGGTCAAATAGCCAGTCGCCAATTCAGTGTCTGCTCGTTCCGGGTAATGCTAACGCTCGGGCAGTGGCTATAGAAGCACAACGAATGGGGTTGGATGTACGCGCTATTTTGAGCCCGACAGTCCCGGCAGGGCAGGAGCGTTTACGGCTGTGCATCCATGCATTTAATACAACCGAAGAAATAGACAGGCTAATAACCATTTTACAGACTTCTTTAGGGAGCCATTCTACCCAATGAATCAGGTAAAATTAATTGTTGCCGGCATCGGCACAGAAATTGGCAAAACGGTTGCGTCGGCGGTTCTGGTCGAAGCGTTACAGGCCGATTACTGGAAACCCATTCAGTCGGGCGGTCTGGATGATTCCGATACAGATACCGTTCGGCGGTTAATTAGTAATTCAGCATCCTGCTTTCATACGGAAGCGTACCGACTTACCCAACCGCTATCGCCACATGCTGCCGCCGAAATAGACGGGATTACGATTGAGTTAGATGCGTTTGAAGTCCCTCAGACCCGGAGTAACCTGGTGATCGAACTGGCGGGAGGGCTTATGGTGCCCCTCAACAACCAGGATCTCACCATTGATCTGGTGAAAAAACTGAACTTGCCGGTAGTGTTGGTGTCGCGAAACTATCTGGGCAGTATCAACCACACCTTGCTATCGGTCGATGCCTGCCGTAGCCGCAATATTCCATTAATGGGAATTCTGTTTAATGGCCCTACTGTACCATCTACAGAAACGCTTATTTTAAATTATACGGGCTTGCCCTGTCTGGGTCGAATTGGTCAGGAGGAGGCTGTAACGAAGGCTGTAATAATAAAATATGCCGCAGGTATTTTACCACGACTGCACCAACTCATCGAAGCGTTCCAGCAAAAATTTTGATTTGGGGCCAACATGGCCGTTGCCGATAGTCAACTCGCCGACTTGAGTAATGGGTAGTACTTTTTTGGTTGAGCTGGTGGTAAATGCCTCATCGGCATCGTACAGGTCAGAAAGAAGCACGCTGCGCTCCTCAACCTGAAAATCGCTCTGGGCTAATTGAATGACTGTTTTCCGGGTAATGCCGTGCAAAATATGTTTATCGGGCGTTATCAACCGTTCTCCTTTAACAATGAAGAAATTGCTTCGGCTCAATTCGCTTATTTCGCCCCCTTTCTGATACAGCAAATCCGACGCACGCGCAGCCCTTATGGCTTCGGCCATTAAAATAACACGCTTGTAATCGGTGCTTTTAACCTCGGCCATATCCCGGACATAATCGTCCAGAATTACTTTAATACCCTGCTCATATTGCACCGCTGGCACCGGGTGAATCATCTCGGTCAGAATGAGCAGATTGGGTTTTTCAATGCTGATGCTATCGGCAGAATAACCACCCGTCAGAATAAACCGAAACGCTACATCAATAGGTGTGGCCAGTCCATTTTTACGACTCGCTTCATTACTTCTCTCCACAAGCTTCATAACGATAGCGTAGGTTTCGTCTTTGCTCAATGGTAGCCGCAAGTGCATGCGGGATGCTGAATTTTGAAATCGCTCCCAATACCAGTCCCATTGAAACGGCCGCCCATTGTAGGTCAGGAAATAGTCGAACAGCCCATACCCCCGAAGCAGGCTAAGGTCCGTAACGCCAACTGTAAGCTGGTCTGTAGAGGCAATAGTGCCATTGAAATAACCGTGGTACATAGGAGGAAGTGCAATGGGTAAAGGCATACTCAAAGATACACGAAATGAATAGAATGCCCTTTATACCGGCAGTAATGGACTTTTCTAGCTCACATCTTTAACAACAAGCTGTACGGTGTACCGGCTTTTTTGTTCCAGCAATAATTTCTTGTTGGGGAGCACCCGGTCTATCGTTCCCTGATCGTAATACCGAATTGTAATTAATTCAAGACCGTCGTTATAGCTTACCCGAAAATCCTCTTTCAATAACGCTAACAGGGCAGGCACCCGATCCGGGTTATTATCGACAACAACCGAGAAACTGATCGCCGTATTTTGCATCAAGTTAATTTTGACGCCCGCCTGAGCAAACCGACCAAAAATCCGGCTCAGATTATCCTCGGCAATAAACGAAAAGTCATTTGGATGAAGTGAAATTAAGACCTGATTGACTTTGAAAATAAAGGACGGAATGGTAAGATGACGCTCGTGATTGCCAATAACTGTTCCGGGTGCATCGGGTTTCAGAAATGACTTGACGTAAAGTGGGATACCTTTGTTCTGGAGTGGTTTAATGGTTTTCGGGTGAATGACCGTAGCTCCGTAATAAGCCAGTTCAATGGCGTCCTGATAGGTTAACCGCTCTAGAAGGACCGTTTCGTCAAACCACTTCGGATCGGCGTTCAGAACGCCCGGTACGTCTTTCCAGATCGTAACATTCGCGGCATTCAGGCAGTAAGCAAAAATAGCGGCCGTATAATCCGACCCTTCGCGACCAAGCGTCGTTGTCCGGTTGTCGGCCGACTGACCGATGAATCCCTGGGTTATATAAACTCCGCTCTTGGTTACAGCAGCCTTTATTTGATGGCTGGTTGTCTCCCAATCGACCCGGCCTTCCCGAAACGTTGTATCGGTTCGGATCAATTGTCGGGCATCGAGCCAGCGTGCAGCAAGACCGGTTTGGGTAAGATAGGCCGCAATAATCTGAGTTGACAGCAATTCGCCAACCGAAACAATTTGGTCGTAAACCTCATCGTAGAAAGCACTCGCCGGGCTTTTTAGGTGGATTTCAAGCTGAGTCAATGTCTGATGAACGAGGCTGAAGTCGCCTGTCAGTTCACTCATGATATTGGAATGATAGGCTAGTAGGCCAGCCAGATGTGTCCGGATACTATCTGGCTGTTGATCGACATAAGCCCGAACGAGGCTCTCAAGGGCATTTGTTGTCTTGCCCATTGCCGATACGACGATCACCGCGTCCTGCCCCTGCGTTCTGACTATTTCGGCCAGATTTCGGACCCCGTCTGCATCTTTCACCGAGGCACCACCAAATTTGAAAACTTTCATAGACTCTAAATGAAGAGAACGCGGATTAAACAGATTTGACAGACTTTAACAGATTATTTATCCGTTAAAATCTGCTCAATCTGTTTAATCCGCGTTCCTGTATTTTTAGACTGTAACTGCGCGGCCTGTGAATAGCAATTCACGAACGGCATCGGCAATACCTTGGGGGTCAAAGCCACATTCATGATGCAGCTCAAGCTGTTCGCCGTGTTCAATGACGGCATCGGGAATGCCCAAGCGCTTAACGCGGGCCATATAGCCATGATCGGACATGAATTCCAGAACAGCGCTGCCAAAGCCACCCATCACACACCCATCTTCAACGGTCAGGACACGATCAAAGCGACTGAAAATCTGATGCAGAAGCTCCTCATCCAGCGGTTTCACATAGCGCATGTCGAAATGGGCTGGGCGAATGCCTTCTTTAGCCAGCATGTTTGTGGCTTGAACGGCGTAATTACCAATATGACCAATAGTCAGAATAGCGACATCTTCGCCATCAGAAATCAGGCGGCCTTTACCAACTACCTGTTGTTCGAGTGGTGTACGCCAACTAGGCATAACACCCTCGCCACGGGGATAACGGATTGTAAAGGCATGTTTCCCCTGCTGAATTTCGTCAGATTGCGCTGTAAACATCATATTGCGCAATTCCTGCTCGTTCATTGGAGCCGCTACGATCATGTTTGGGATACACCGCATAAAAGCCAAGTCATAAGCCCCGTGGTGTGTTGGCCCGTCGGCACCGGCAAAACCGGCTCGGTCAAGACAAAAAATGACCGGCAGCTCCTGAATACAGACATCATGAATAACCTGATCGTAGGCCCGCTGCATAAATGTCGAGTAAATATTGCAGAACACGACTTCACCCTGCGTAGCCATACCCGCCGAGAACGTAACCGCATGTTGTTCAGCAATGCCCACATCGAAGGCACGGGTTGGCATCGCCTTCATCATCAGGTTCATCGACGAACCTGATGGCATGGCGGGTGTTACACCAACGATGCGTGGGTTCTTTTCGGCCAGCTCAACCAATGTATTCCCAAACACATCCTGGTATTTGGGCGGCTGGGGTGAATCGTAAATTTTCTTTTGAATAACGCCCGTTACTTTATCGAACAAACCAGGGGCGTGCCACTTGGTCTGGTCTTTCTCGGCGGGTGCATATCCCTTTCCTTTTACCGTCAGAACATGCAGCAGTTTCGGACCGGGAATGTGTTTTAAATCATCCAGCACACTAACCAGATGATCGATGTCATGCCCATCGATAGGACCAAAATAACGCAGGTTAAGTGACTCAAAAAGGTTACTTTGATCAAGCAGTGAACTCTTAATGCCCGATTGTACCTGCGATACCAGCTCCTGAGCAGTTTTGCCAAGCTTATTCATCTTGCCCAGCAAATTCCAGACTTCGTCTTTTACCCGGTTATAGGTTTGTGATGTAGTGATGTCAGTCAGGTATTCGCGCAGAGCACCCACATTGGGATCAATACTCATGCAATTGTCATTGAGAACAATGAGCAGATTGCTATCAGTAGCACCAGCATGATTCATACCCTCAAAGGCTTCACCCGCTGTCAAAGCCCCATCGCCAATTACGGCAATGTGATTCCGCTGCAAGTTGCCCTGTAACTGTGACGCTACGGCCATCCCTAAAGCGGCCGAAATAGACGTAGAGGAGTGTCCAACACCAAATGAGTCATATTCGCTTTCCTTGCGTTTTGGGAAGCCGGAAAGCCCTTTGTAGAAGCGATTTGTGTGAAACTTTTCGCGCCGACCCGTAAGGATTTTGTGTCCATAAGCCTGATGGCCAACGTCCCAAACCAATTGATCGTCGGGGGTATTGAAAACGTAATGAAGAGCGACAGTTAATTCAACTACACCCAGGCTGGCACCGAAGTGGCCGCCGTAAACCGATACATCGTCGATGATAAACTGACGCAATTCATCGGCGACCTGGGGTAAGCGGGATTTATCGAGTTTACGAAGATCTTCGGGGGTATTAATAGTGGCAAGAAGGTTGCCAGGGGTAATCAGCATGATGGTAGCAGATAAGCGTCTGTCTTACAACAACACACGTACAGAAACCTTTGTTCTACTGACAACTTGTCAATAGGTTTTGAAAAGCGAAGCTACTACAAATTTCAGTAATTATAAAAAATCTAAGCCTTCAGTTGCCTACATATATACGTGGGCACTAAAGGCTTAGATTTTTAAAGGAATTAATAAGTACTGCTCTACGCCATTCCAGTATGAATAAATCAGTAAATGACATTGATAAAGGGTGATAACCAGTTAATTCCGCTGGCTGGCACGGAAAAGTTTTTGCTTTTCCTCGCGGGTTAGACTCTCGTAACCGGAGCGAGAAATTTTGTCAAGAATCATATCGACTTCGTCCTGATCCGGTGTTGATGCCGAAGTAGCGGCTGCCCCCGCCGAGGCTACATAAGGGCTGGTTTGGGCGCTGGCGTTGCTCCGTTGACGGTAAGACACCTTAATGGCAGGCTTCGGTTTGAGTAAATTGCTCCACCCATCAAAAAGCCAGTAAATAGGCCGACCAAGATCGGTACCATTTTGCAGGAGCTTAACGTAGGCAAATCCCATCAACGCTCCCCCAAGGTGAGCTAGATGACCACCGGCATTGGTGCCAGCCGATTGAGCTACGGAAAGGATAATAAAGAAGAAAACGATGTATTTAATTCGAACCGGACCAAAGAATAACAGATGAAACGTGTAGTTTGGCAACAGGGTAGCAGCACCAACGGCTACCGAAAATGCGGCTGCCGATGCACCTAACATTTGAGCGGTACCAACTTGGTTCTGAAAATAAGGCACCAGGTTATACATTGCCAAATACAGCAGACCACCCGCAACACCGCCCATAATGTACAGCCCCATAAGCCGACGATTTCCCAGATACTCGTCAATCAATCGACCAAACCAGTACAGGAACAGCATGTTATAGAGAATATGGAAAATCTCTTCATGCGTAAAGAAATAAGTAAACAGTGTCCAGGGCTTATGCAGAAACGCATTTATTTCGCCTGGAATTGTTAACTGATCCTGAATAAAATCATACACCACAATGTTCTGGGCCATTGTCAGGCCGACCTTCGTCAGTAACAGCACCAGAAATATGACGACATTAACTAATATCAATTGCACCAACGTATTGTTGGGCTTATTGAATTCGCTCCGAAAATCATCGAACAATCCGCTCATCCCTAATAAAACGTTTTTCGTTGTGAACCCCAGTACTTCACCAGTATAAATGCAAACAACATACCGCCGATATGGGCGAAATGAGCAACGTTATCGGATTGCGCCCGATAAACACCCGAGTAAAGTTCAAGGGCTCCGTAAAAGATAACGAGGTACTTGGCCTTTACTGGTATAGGTGGAAACAATAAAAACAGTTGAGTGTTCGGAAACAATAATCCAAAACCCATTATTACGCCAAAAATTGCTCCAGATGCGCCAACCATGGGCTCATCAACCTGATTGGTAAAAATACGATTGACGATCGTAACACTGTCCTGAATGTTATTGCTATCATTCGGGAACGCTTTAAATTTTTCAATAAATGGTACCAGACCATCGTAGTAAGAACCTGCATGAAGATCAACAAAACTTAGAAACTCCTCGTAACCAGGATGAAGTCGATAATTTTGAATTGTTTCATATACGTCATGCATCTCAAAATAGTTTATTCCGGAGAATAAGAATGCAGCACCCAGGCCGGTAAAAAAGTAAAAAAACGTAAACCGACGAGGTCCCCAAAACTGTTCCAGCATAGGGCCAAACACCACCAACCCAATCATGTTACTGAATATGTGGTTAAAACCACCGTGCAGAAACATGTGTGTTAATAATTGAATTGGGTTGAATTTATCAGATAAAAACGAGTGTAGTCCAAATTGATCAATTATTGACTCATTCGTAACCAGAAAAACCAAAACGTTTATTATTAACAGAACGCGAACAACAGGAGAAAGTGAAAACATCTTATATTGACAAGTTATGCTGATTAACTCAATTATCAGCGAAATAGTCCCGCAATTTTATCCAACGATAATACAACCGTTACGGGTTCACCGGTGGGCGTATAACTGGGATTTACCGATGCAAATAATTGGTTTACTAATGCCTTTCGCTCCGTTGTGCTTAAACGGTTCACGTAACGCATAGCCGACCGTCGAGCCAGCGATCGAGCCATTGATTCAATCCGGTCTAATTTCAGTCGGCCCGTATCTGCCCGCAACTGTGCCAGCAGATT
Source organism: Spirosoma pollinicola (assembly GCF_002831565.1). Classification (NCBI taxonomy): domain Bacteria; kingdom Pseudomonadati; phylum Bacteroidota; class Cytophagia; order Cytophagales; family Cytophagaceae; genus Spirosoma; species Spirosoma pollinicola. The sequence continues at coordinate 2,446,004 of NZ_CP025096.1, forward strand.
GGCAAATAGTTCTTCTTCATTTTCCCCCATAACCAGGGCCGGTACACCCCGAATAACGAAGGTATTGGCTCCCAACTCATCAAACTCAAAGCCTAGGTTCACCAGATCTTCACGCAGGTCGAGAGCCAGTTGAAAATCGACGGGCATCAGCGTAATTGTTTTTGGAAACAATAGTTGCTGAGAGGAGCCATTTCGTTTTGTCAGGGCTGTATGAAACTGGTCATACAGAATTCGTTCGTGGGCACGCCGTTGGTCAATCAGTAACATTCCTGACTTTATTGGCGCTAAAAGGTAACGATTTTGTACTTGAATAATCGTGTCATCATCAACCAACACCGGCAGGGCTTGTTCCTCCGCAGACTCTAAACCAACTTGTAGTTGATTCGCGCGGCTCCCCATAGTGATAGGTTCACTGTCCATTGACAGTTGGTCTACGACAGATGGCGATGGCTGTTTTGCCTCCCCCAACCAGTCACCTTCTTTGTCCGATGTGCCACCTGGGGTCACCGGCCGGGCGATTGATTCGGTGGGAGCTACACCTTCATATAAGGCCTGCCAATTGTTGACCGACGCTTTTTTAGGAATATCGAAACTACTGCCTGCCGCTTTATCCAGTGAATCATTCCGGGTTGAGCCCCGCTCATTCACCGGTTGCGTTGCGCCCGATGCCCATGATGGTGAAATGGGCCGTGCGCCATTTCGCTCAGGCAATGGTTGTTGTACGTCAGATTTTACGTCTGCCGTCGATGATTTTCCCGGACCCGGACGAACACCCGCCAGAAAGTTAACGTCTGAATCAAAATCGAGTGATGGCGAGAGGTTATAGAGCCCTACCGCTTTTCGAACGGCGGCCATCATAATCGCGTAAACAGACCGTTCGTCGTCGAATTTAATTTCTGTCTTGGTAGGGTGAATATTGATATCGATGTGCGACGGGTCGATGTCGATAAACAGCACATAAAACGGGTGGCTACCTTCGGGCAGGGTTCCTTCATACGCCCCTACTACCGCATGATGCAGATAGTTATGTTTTATGAACCGGTTGTTAACAAAGAAAAACTGCTCATTGCGGGCTTTCTTTGCCGACTCCGGCTTGCCTATGTAGCCATGCACAGTCACATAGGGTGTTTGCTCCTCGCAGAAATTCAGTTGCTCGCGGTAGCTCTTGCCAAACATATCAACGATACGACGACTCAACTTACCCGATGGCAGATTATAAATTTCCTGATCGTTATGAAAGAGGGAGAAGGCAACTTCCGGATTGGCGAGCGCTACGCGCTGAAACTCGTCAATAATATGACGCATTTCAACCGAGTTCGATTTCAGAAAGTTGCGACGGGCCGGTACGTTGAAAAATAGATTTTTAATGAGCAGGTTGGTGCCCGGCAGGCACGAAATGGACTCTTGAGCTTTAATGTCAGACCCTTCAATCCGAATGAGCGTACCCAATTCCTCTTCGGCCCGGCGTGTTCGCATTTCGATTTGCGCTACAGCCGCAATGGAGGCCAGTGCTTCGCCCCGAAAGCCCATAGTGCGGATACGGAACAGATCATCGGAGGTACGAATTTTAGAGGTAGCATGGCGTTCAAAACTCATGCGGGCATCTGTTTCTGTCATGCCCAGGCCATCGTCGACAATTTGAATCAAATTCCGACCTGCCTCGCGAATAATTACCTGTACGGATTTCGCTTTGGCATCTACCGAATTTTCCAGCAACTCCTTCACCACCGAAGCTGGTCGTTGAACGACCTCACCAGCGGCTATCTGGTTTGCAATCGAATCGGGTAGTAGCTGAATGACGTTTAACATAACGGATAAAATCTCCCTAAATGGCTATGTGCCGTAACGTACAATATACAAAAATAACCCGGTAAAAGCGCTTATAATTCATCGGTATGGTAAGGAAATTAGGCTTGATGCAAAATGCCGCAAGTTCGAAACGGGTCAGGTCTCGTACTTGCGGCATTTTTAGCCTTTAGCAGAAAATCGTTAGACTTTGATTTCTACATCAACGCCACTTGGTAGTTCGAGCTTCATCAGCGCGTCTACGGTTTTGGCACTGCTGCTGTAGATATCGACCAGCCGCTTGTAGGTACAAAGTTGGAATTGTTCCCGCGCCTTTTTGTTGACGTGGGGCGACCGCAGTACGGTATAAATTTCCTTGTTTGTTGGCAGAGGGATAGGGCCGCTTACGATGGCACCTGTCGATTTAACCGCTTTCACGATTTTCTCAGCCGACTTGTCAACCAGCATGTGGTCGAACGACTTTAGCTTAATGCGAATTTTTTGGCTCATTGTGTTTTGGTTCGTTATATGATAGTGCGTCGAAAGAACCATTTACTCCGACTGCACAAAAAATGGGCAGTCGGTCAAATTGACCCACTGCCCAATATTTTAGAGAGGCTTACGCCTTCACTGTACCTTTTTCTTTTGCTACAACAGTCTCGGCAAGGTTGTTTGGAACAACTTCGAAGTGCGCGAAGGTCAAGTTGGCCGTAGCACGACCCGACGACATCGTCCGCAAATCCGTAACGTAACCAAACAATTCTGAAAGAGGAACGTCAGCTTTGATCACCTGCGACCCTGCTTTTGTATCCATACCTTTCATTACACCACGACGACGGTTCAGGTCACCTGTGATTGGACCGGTATATTCTTCGGGTGTCAAGACCTCAACAGCCATGATCGGTTCGAGTAATTTCGGACCAGCCTGACGAGCTGCTTCACGGAAACCGATACGAGCGGCCATTTCGAACGATAGCGCATCGGAGTCAACGTCATGGTATGAACCGTGGAATATCCGAACTTTCATGCTTTCGAGCGGGAAGCCAGCCAGAGGACCGTTTTTCAACGATTCTTTGAAGCCTTTTTCGATGGCAGGGATAAATTCGCGAGGAATTACACCACCAACAATACCGTTTACGAATTCTAAGCCTGATGGAATTACACCAGTTTCGTCTTCGCCACGTGGTCCAAGTTCGAATACGATGTCGGCAAATTTACCGCGACCACCCGTTTGCTTTTTGTAAACCTCACGGTGTTCAACGTTCTTGGTAAGCTTCTCTTTATAAGCAACCTGAGGAGCACCCTGATTTACTTCTACCTTGAATTCACGACGCATACGGTCGATGATGATTTCGAGGTGAAGTTCGCCCATACCACGGATAATGGTTTGGCCGGTTTCTTCGTTCGACTCAACTTTAAGGGTTGGGTCCTCTTCAATCAGTTTACCAATAGCTTTCGAGAAGTTGTCCTGATCAGCCGATTTTTTAGGCTCGATAGCGTACCCGATAACTGGCTCTGGGAATACCATTGATTCCAGAATAATTGGGTGCTTCTCATCCGACAGTGTATCGCCGGTTTTAATATCTTTAAAACCAACTACGGCACCGATGTCGCCAGCTTCCAGACGCTCAATCTGGTTTTGCTTGTTGGCGTGCATCTGGAAAATACGCGAAATACGCTCTTTGTTGCCCGACCGGTTGTTCAGGATATAAGAACCCGACTCCAGCACACCTGAGTAAGAACGAACAAAGCACAAACGGCCTACGTATGGGTCGGTTGCAATTTTGAACGCCAAACCAGCAAATGGCTCGGAGGTGGATGGTTTACGCGAAATTTCTTCGCCTGTGTCTGGGTTCGTACCAATGATGCTTTCTTTGTCCAACGGCGAAGGCAATAAGGCCATCACATAGTCGAGCATCGTTTGTACGCCTTTGTTTTTGAACGACGAACCGCAAAGCATCGGTACGATTTTCATGGCGATGGTTGCTTTACGCAAAGCCGCCAGAATTTCGTCTTCCGAGATCGATGCAGGATCTTCGAAATATTTTTCCATCAGCGAGTCGTCAAATTCAGCAACAGCTTCAAGAAGTTTTTCACGCCATTCAGTTGCTTCATCCAGCATGTCCGCTGGAATGGGAACCTCCTGGAATGTCATTCCCTTATCGTCTTCATTCCACTGGATACCGCGGAAGTTAACCAGGTCAACTACACCTTTGAAGTTTTCTTCTTCGCCGATTGGCAACTGAAGGGGAACGGCGTAGCTACCCAGCATTTCCTTCACCTGCTTGCACACGTTCAGGAAGTCGGCGCCGGAGCGGTCCATTTTATTAACGAAGCCCAAACGAGCTACGTTGTAATTGTTGGCCAGACGCCAGTTGGTTTCTGACTGAGGCTCAACGCCGTCAACAGCACTAAACAGGAATACCAGACCATCAAGAACACGAAGCGAACGGTTAACTTCAACCGTGAAGTCAACGTGGCCGGGCGTATCAATGATGTTGATATGATACTTATTTTCGCGGTAGGTCCAGTCAACAGTTGTAGCGGCTGAGGTAATGGTAATACCCCGCTCTTGCTCCTGTTCCATCCAGTCCATCGTTGCGGCACCATCGTGTACCTCACCAATCTTGTGGCTTACCCCTGCGTAATAGAGAATTCGTTCGGTTGTGGTCGTCTTACCCGCATCAATGTGGGCAGCGATACCGATGTTTCTCGTGAAATTTAAATCGCGAGCCATTAGCTTGTTATACTGAGAGTTATGTAATTCTAGAGTCGAAGGAAGAAACCTCTTGCAATTGGCAGAAGGCTCCTTTGCAAATCAGGACGCAAAATTACTGAAAGTCAACGATAAAAGCAACCGATAAGCAAAGAATATAGAAGAAACTATTCGCCTTTTCTGACCATTTTAACAGGTAAATGCGTTAGGGAAATTAAGATCCTAACCTGGAATCATGCAAAACCCATACATTGCTCTGCTGCGGATCGCCTGGACCTATGCCCGGCACGAAAAGCGGCAGTATATACTTGTTTATTGTCTGTTTATTCTGGCCAATGTCGTATCTGCCCTGCGGCCCTTGCTGTACGGCTGGTTCGTTGGACAGCTCCAGCAACAGGGAACAGACGTTTTCAAACTGGTCTGGCTTTTTGTTGGTGCCTACATGGGTCTTGAGTTGCTGGAATGGGGGTTTCATGGCCCGGCGCGCATTATGGAACGACGGCTGGCGTTCAATCTAAGCCGTAACTTTCTGGATGAGCTATTCCACCAAACACTGCATTTGCCCGTTGGCTGGCATAAAGATCACCATAGCGGAGCCACCATCAACCGGATTCGGAAAGCCTATGACGCCCTGAAAAAGTTTTTTCAGGATGGCTTTATGTACCTTCAGGCCATCTCGAAGTTTGTCTTTTCGTTCGGGGCGATGTTGTATTTTTCCCCTGTTTTTGGTCTGGTTAGTGTTGCTCTTGGAGCCTTGACCATTTGGGTTATTCTACGATTCGATAGGCCGTTTATTAAGGCGCTCGATGAGACAAACGAGGGTGAACACGTCGTTTCGGCTACGCTGTTCGATAGTTTATCCAATATTATTACGGTTATCACGCTTCGGCTGGAAGAGCGCATACGAGCAGGGTTGGCTAGTAAAGTGGCGGCTGTTTTCCCGCCGTTTATGCGTCAGGTGAAAATTAACGAATGGAAGTGGTTTGCCGCTACGATCCTCGTAAGCGTGATTTACATCGTTATGACGATGGGTTATGTGTACCAGCATTATGTGCCCGGACAGGTTTTTTTGATTGGTGGATTAGTGACGTTATTGGGTTATGTTAACCAGTTTACAAGCGTCTTTCACGATGTAGCTTACCAATACACAGAAATCGTACAGTTTAATACCGATGTGCAGACGGCCCGTAGCATTAGTTATGCTTACGCAAAACACGAGCGCCCCGTACACGAAACACTACCCGATAAGTGGCAAACAATAGACATTGCCGGACTTAATTTCTCTCATGGACGATTAACAGGAAGAGACGAAAAAGTAGCCAACATACATGATTTGCAAATTAGTCTGAGCCGGGGCAAACGAATCGCTTTTATTGGGGAGAGTGGTTCCGGCAAAAGCACGCTGTTAACACTCTTAAGGGGTTTATATCTGCCCGAACCCGGTTTGTCTGTTCGGGTAGACGATCATGTTTTTTTCGATTTGAACGCGGTTGCCAACACCGTCACGCTGTTTCCGCAGGAGCCGGAGATTTTTGAGAATACAATTGCCTACAATATTACCCTCGGCCTACCTTTTGACGGTGAGACTATTCATGAGGTTTGCCAGATTGCTCATTTCAATGATGTCGTGAACCAATTGCCTAATGGTCTGGAAACGAATATTCAGGAAAAAGGTGTAAATCTATCGGGTGGGCAACGGCAACGACTAGCGCTGGCGCGGGGGGTGTTGGCAGCCCGTTCCAGCGATATTGTGTTGCTCGACGAACCGACTAGCAGCATCGACCCCAAAACTGAACTGGCTATTTACCGCAAATTATTAAATGAGTTTGCGGACAAGGCAGTTGTCTCCACGTTGCACCGCTTGCACTTACTGCCCCTGTTCGACTACATTTATATCATGCAGGACGGCAAGATCATTGACAAAGGCAGCTTCGCGGAACTACAAGTGCGGAGTGATGTATTTCAGGAGATGTGGGCCCACCAGAAAGATGTGATGGAAAAGCCAGTGCCGGTGTAACAAAAAAAAGAAGCGGATGAAACAGTCTGTTTTTGTCAATCCTCCGCGAAAGGCACGGGAAACAGGCTGTTCTGTTCTATTTAATTAATGCTTGCGTTTATGGTAAATGAATAGGCCAGTATACAGGTTAACTGACTGGTTTATACTATCAAAAATTGCATTTGGCGCAGACTCGCCGGTCGTTTAATTAGGACGTTTACTTTCATTAAATCGTTTAGTTAGCTCTACAATTTCATCTTGTGTTGCATACCCTGAATTTACTAAAAACTTAAAGGCCGATTCATCAGAATCTAGCTGTAAATTAATCATTTCGGCAATTGCTTTCTTTTTGTCTTTGGCCTTATTATAGTACGCTTTGCAAATTTGATTACCCATGAAATACCCGATGTCTCTTACTTTCTTGCCGTTAAATTCCTTATCAGCATAAAACCATTGTTTATTATCGGTTAGCGGAGAAAACAATTCCTGTTTGAATCTCTCCCAGATCAACTTTTCATGTTTATAGCCAAATTCATTATAATGGTTGGGATAAAAATTTTCTAATGGTCTGCCATATACCTTTTCTGCCATAAAATCAGCATTACCTTCCCAGATTGCATTGGCCAGAATTTGTGTTAACTGCAGGGGTTGTTTAGAAAAAATTTTATCAATATTCTTAAAAATCCATTGTTGGGTATGTGTATATTCGTGTAGCACGATAGGTAATGCCCACTCCCTGTTTTCACTGGCCATAACTTCGGCCCCGATAAGTAAATCTTTTCCGTTAGACTTTCCAACTATTATTTCTCTTCCAATTACGAAAACGATATTCCCGTCTACGAATTCAGGATAAAGTGTTTTGTATAGTTTAATCTTTTTTTCAATTATCTTCTTCTGACTGTCAATTGTGGAAGTGATCCACTGTCGCTTTCGAATATATAAGTCTTTATTTTTAGCAATATGCCGTAAAAGTGTTTTTGCACTTAGTTTTTCATTGTTCCGGTCAATGTCTAATTCAATAAATTTTTTTAACCCGGTACTTGCTTTGTCAAAATAATACGTTTGTAAATAGCTTTGTTGCTTAAGGGTATCTGTAGTTGTTTGTATACTGTCGAATGCAACATAAAAATTCGTAAGATCTACAGTATAAATGTTTACTTGTGCACTCATACGGTGAGTGACCAAGAGCATGAGGATAACTGAGATAAGCCGCATTGATAAGTTTTATGTAGAAGGCAAGCTTGTTACCGAAGGTCGCAGATTTGATAGCAGGTGCCAGAGTAAGAGCGCGTCTCTGAGACTTTACGCTCCTGCCCGGTTGGCCCGTATGTTGTCCGTTGGAATAGGCTGCCTGCTTTACTCTACCGGAGCTTCAACAATAGCTACAATTTTCCAAAGCCCCCGTATATCCTGCAAAGGAACGGTTACGTTGCCGCCATTGGGATTATCAGAGTGAAGTGTCAGGTATTTACGGGTTAAGAGCTCGTTGTCCCGAATGCGCTTCACAACGAAATAATCCCGATACATAACGGCATAGACCCCGCCCGACTGGTATTCCCAGTTGTTTTCGCTAACGGGTATGGCCAGCACTTTGGCACCATGAGCCAGTTGCGGGCTCATGCTACTCCCCGAAATTTCCAGGACAACGGCGTTTTTGTGCCCCTTCATAATGGGCTTCCGCACGCGGAAAGACTCCACATCAGTAGCACTAATACCATCACTGAAACTTTCAACGAACGTAGCATAGAATTTTACCGGCACAAAAGGCACCTCAATGGTATCCTCGTCGGAGGTCATCATGCGGGCGTTGGCCTGGGGCGAGTTCAATATCGGCGTAATACCCCGAATCAGGTAGTCAGCACTGATTTGAGGGTAGCAGGCCAATAAACTCATGATGGTATCGTATGAAGGCTTGGCCCGGCCGTTCAGGATGTTGTAAAATTTAGATGGGTTTTCGCCTAGCTCCTTGGCAATCTGATAAATAGTAATGCCTAAGGCATCGAAAACCTGCTTCAGTCGTTCTTGGACAGTCACGGGGGATGAATTTATTTTTAGACAATTTTCAACCATTGTCGTATGGATAGTTGGTAAATATAATACAAGTAAAATATATTGCGCTTGTATTACAGCAAACATAGTCAAAATATAGACGAGTTGCTGTCTTAAAAGATACTTTGTTATCCTAAAATTAATGAACCACAATCGACTTTCTACTGATACACGCTCAACGATTCTGTTTGTCGATATGAACAGCTTCTTTGCGTCCTGCGAACAGCAGGATAACTATTGGCTGCGGGGGCGGCCTGTGGGGGTTTGTGTTTATACGGGTCGAAAGGGGTGCGTTATAGCCCCTTCGGTAGAAGCCAAGTTGCGGGGTATAAAAACGGGTATGCGTCTGGATGAAGCGATGGTCCTCTGCCCGGAGCTGGTACCTATTGAAACTCATCCCGCTCGGTATAGAGAGTATCACGTCAAAATAATTGAGGTATTACGGACATTTTCGGACGATGTTGTGCCCAAGGGTATTGACGAAGCCGTTGTGGATTTGACTAATTATCAGTTGGTCTACAAAGACATGCAGCAAACGGCGACAGCCATTAAGCAGGCTATTCGCCAGAAAGTGGGCGATTGGCTGCGTTGCTCGATTGGGATTGCGCCAAATGTGTTTCTGGCTAAACTGGCATCGAACATAAAAAAACCGGACGGTCTGGCCATTATTACACCCGATACAATAGATAGTGTGTTACAAACCATGACGCTTACCGACTTGCCCGGTATTGGACATCGCATGGCGGCCCGACTACAGGCGGGTGGCATACATACACCGCTCCAGTTGCGGTATGCTTCCCCCGACCATCTGAAGGCAGTTTGCAAAAGTATTATTGGCTGGCACTGGCACCTGCGTCTGAACTTTGGGGGTGAAGTCGACCTGGAAACGAATGCCAGCAACAAAAGCATGTCGGCGATGCGCACGATCTCCTCAGACCAGCGCAGTACTCCCGAACGGCTGGAGGAGTTGTTGCAATCACTTTGCCTGACCCTCGAACGGCGAATGGTGCAGCAGGGCGTATTTTGTCAGGATATGTCGTTTTCCTGCCGATACCAAAATGGCAAGACCTACAACTATGAAGCCAGTTTTTCGGAGCCAAAGCAGGATGGTCCTGAACTGTATCGAATTATAAAAGAGCGTTTGGATAAATTTCAGGTAGCACACAAATGCGAGCCTGTCCTGAATGAACAGTTACGAAGCATGTGTGTCGCCGTTTTTCGGTTCATTCCAACGGAAGTTGTCCCGTTAAGCCTGTTTGGGAGCGATGATCGGAAGGGAAAGTTCCGGCAAACGCTGTATGATCTGAAAGCAAAATTTGGCGCAGACAAGCTCATTCGCGCCACCGAATTGCGCGATAATCCAGCGTATCGGGATGTTATCGGCTTCGGCAATATTAAAGATTTGTGAGAAGTTGTGGTAAGTAAATGGACAATATAAAATTGATAATGAATAACGCGAACAGCCCCAAATGATGAAAATCTGATTTGCAGACAACATTCTATCGTTCATTTTTCATTCTACATTGTCCATTTATTTAGACTGTAAGATTGAATAAACCCTACGTTCTACCACAGAAGCGATTAACTCAGCGAACCCATTCGGCCGGCCTGAAAATCGCTGAAGGCTTCCATGATTTCCTCCCTTGTGTTCATCACAAAAGGGCCATATACGGCTAATGGCTCCCGAATAGGCTCGCCGGATAAGATAAGAAACTTCGCTCCCGATGCAGTCGAAAGGGTAACAGTATCGCCATCAACATTCGTGAGGGCAAGCTGACCACGCTCAATGGGTTCTCCATTAATCGTTGCCTGACCACTTAGGACGTATACCATCAGGGAATGATCGGCAGGAACAGTAATCGTTTCTGACTGGCCGCCCGTCAATGTCAAATCGGCGACGGTTATCGGGCTGAAGGTGTTTGCCGGGCCATGTAGTCCAGCCAGGTCACCCGCTATAACGCGCAATTGACCGCCACCGGGTAGTGTACCCGTGGGGATTTTGGCAGACGCAATATCCTGATAGCGTGGTGGGCTCATTTTGTCTTTTGCCCGCAGGTTAACCCACAACTGGACAAAGTCGAGTTGACCACCTTGCCGGGAAAATTCCTGTTCGTGTTTTTCTTCGTGAATAATACCCGATGCGGCCGTCATCCACTGCACATCGCCGGAAAAAAGTTTACCATGGTTCCCGGCCGAATCGCGGTGCTCCAGGGCACCTTCGTAAACAATTGTTACGGTCTCGAAGCCTCTATGCGGATGCTGATCGACTCCTTTCGGCTTGTTGGTTGGCTGCACCTGCATAGGGCCATGATGGTCCAGTAATAAGAACGGATTGAATGGCCGGGCACCCTGCGGATGGAAAGCGTTCAACCCAATAAAGCCATCGCCTACGCTATTGGGTGTAGCGGTGCGTATATCGGAAATAGTACGTTGCGTTGTCATAATACGTGTAGATACATGTATTATGACAACGGACTAATTCGCGTACTAGTTCAATCCGTTGTATAACAAAATGAACTAGTGGGTATTTTGCTCTTTCGGGCATAAGAACGTTGTGCGACCACCCACAACGGAGCGTTCGATGCGGGTGTGGCAGCGAGGGCAAAACTTATGGGCTTCCACATCGTCGTAAGGAGAATCGTCCCACTCACGAACATGAATCAGAAAGCTATTCGGGAAATCGCGATAAGTAGCTTCATAGCGAATGGCCGTTTCCAGTACGAGCCGGATAGCACTGTGGAGTTCGCTCAGTTGATTGTCGGTGAGCGTATCGGCACGTTGTTCGGGGTGGATAAATGCTTGGAACAGCACTTCGTCGACAATCCAGTTTCCCAATCCGGCTACAACACTCTGATCAAGCAAAACGGGTTTAATGAACGCCTTTTTCCGTCGTACCCGCTCTGTCAGGGTGGCGAGTGAAATAGCAAGCCCATCGTCACCAATCTTTTTCCGCTGTAAAAACGCATCTATATTATCAATTAAACCAACCCGTTCAAACTTACGGGGGCATAGAAAGCCCAAGTTGAAGCCATTGGTAAACTCAAAAACAATTCGGGCAAAGCGGGGCCGGTCAAGCGATGCGTGGTAATATTCCAGGTCGCCGGTCATGCCAAAATGCATATGAACGATTACATCGGGCGCATCGGTCAGCACAAATAAGTTTTTGCCTACCCGCTGTGTGCCCGTAAACTGCTTCCCGATCAATAAGTTTTGTAAAGTTGCATAATCGGTGGTGAGAAGCTTTTTATCTTCAACCTCAATATGGCTTATTGGCTGATTGAGTGAGGATGTTTCTAGATATTGGCGTCTTATTTCAACTTCTGGCAGCTCTGGCATTGCTAATGAGTTTAGCTAACAACAGTTGGTCTATCCGGGTTGTTTTTCACCATTAGTTTGCTCGTTCAAGTAGGGTAGTTGGTTCTTTTAGAAAAAAGTATTTATTTTGCGGTACATTTAGCTAATAGTCAGCTAGCATTATTAGCATAATTACCAGCTACATTAAAAACATTTTAAGATAGCTACACGTTGAAGAGTGCAATAGGTTAGGGCATCGAACGTTCAGCTACTAGCCTATTCGCATCTCAAGCTGCCTTTGCCGAGTCGGATTTCATTTTCTTATTCACTAAAAAACCTCAGATGTAACAACCTCTACACAACCGCGAAAGCGGCTTTTTTTACAAGTCTGTGCATGTTCAATTGTTAAACTGAAAATTTTCAATGGAAAATAATTCGCAAAAGTCCAAAACAAACGGCGCTCTACTGGCCGCCCTCATTATTATGACAGGCCTGGCCGGCGTATCGAGTTATCTGTACTTCGATCAGAAAAAAGTCTCTGAGAATCAAGAAGTAACAATCTCTGAACGTGTTGAGGAACTCTCAACGACCCGCGTTAAGTTAGATTCGATCTCGACAGCACTGGACGCAAAGATTGCTGAAGTCCAGAAACTGGGTGGTGATGTTTCGGAATTAGAAAAAATGAAAGTGCAACTGGAGCAGGACAAGGCTTCATTACGGAAAGGCAACCGTATTTCAATTGCAAAATACGACGCAAAAATCAAGCAGTACGAAGCGTTTTTGGTTGAGAAAGATACACTCATAGCCAATCTGCAACGTGAAAACGTAACCCTGGCCAGCAACGTTAAGGTGCTGGACGAAGAAAATACGGGCTTGAAAGTAAAAGGCCAACAGTTTCGCGATTCGGTAACGACCGTTGTATCGCAAGTGCAGTCTCAAAATCAGGAATTAAGTACTAAGGTTACACGGGCTGCAGCTTTGAAAGCGCAAAACGTAAAAATATTTGCCGTTAATGCGAAAGGGAAAGTGAAAGATGACGATTCCTATAAAGCAAAACGCTTAGACAAAATCAAGTTGGTTTATACCCTGTTGGATAATCCACTGACGAAAGAAGAACCTAAAGACGTGTTTGTACGGGTACTTGACCCATCAGGAGCTGTTGTTTCAGATATGGCTAATGGTTCAGGCACGTTCACTGTAGATGGCAACGAAACCATTTACACCACAAAACAAACGGTGAATTATACAAGCAACGGTCAAAACGTTGAACTGCTTTATACACGTGGTCTTCCTTACAAACCCGGTAAATACACGGTAGAGCTTTATTCGGAAGGCTTCCGGATCGGTTCTGGTGAATTTGCGGTTCGCTAAGAACCTTGTAGCATATAAAACAAAAGCGCGGTACCTAACGGTATCGCGCTTTTGTTTTATATCCTGATGTAATTTTACTGCTTTATACCAGCAAAATATAAGAAATTCTCTGGCTCATTCTGAACATTGATCCGTAGTAGTTTACCCTGCTTTTCCATACCATTATCGGTAAAAATCCGGTCTGTCTGCATGCTGCCAATACTCGAATTGCCAACGCGCAGTTGAACGCCACCAGACTCACGAGTTAAGCTGACATTCTCAATAGAACGGCTTGTTTTCGTAGGGGATAATCGGGTATAAACGAGTGTAACTGTACTATCCGATTGTGCTTTCACCTCAGCATAAGGCATTTGACCGGCGGAAATAGCAACACAGGAAGGATCGAGATAAAAATTAGTTCGGTATGTACCAACTACTTCACTCGCTATTGAGGTCGAATTTGGTTGAATATCGCTCTCATGCTGGCATGCCGTTAGTATTCCTACTAACGAGCAGAAAAGCAGTCGTTGTTTCATGGTTAATTTGTTGTTTGATTCGTAGACCCGGCTGAGTTTGTAAGGGTTGGAGCCTCATCAGCTTTTTTTTCACTTTCATTTTGGCTGTTCTGAGCATCGTCAACCCAAACTTTCATCTCGTTGAGCGTCATCGAGCCAAATTGGGTTGTGAAAGCAACATCGGCGGCATCGCGTCCATAAGCGACCGTGATGCGGTTGCCAAGCGGCTTTGCCTGCGTGGCATCAAACGTAAACCAGCGGCCATCTACATAGGCTTCAAACCAGGCATGAAGATCCATTGGGTCAAGCTTATATAAGTAACCGACTACCATCCGGGCCGGGATATTTAGTGCCCGACAAAGAGATATTCCCAGGTGTGTAAAATCCCGGCAAACGCCAATTCGGCTGGCGGCTGTATCAACGGCCGATGTACTGGCATCGCTGGTACCATACTGATAAGTTACATTCTCCTGAATCCATTTGCGGATAGCTTCTGCCTGGTCGTAACCTGGTTCTGTATTCTCCGTAATTTGAGCCGCTAATTGGCCCAGCTGATCAGACTGGCAGTATCGGCTCGGAAGCGTATAGTGTAGTACGTCGTCGGGTAATTCTTCAACAGGCGTATAAGGCGCACCGGGAGCGGTATCGATTAGGTCAGCCGTTTGAACCGTAGCCGAGAAATGAATGGAAAAAGGACCTTCCAGGGCCACAACCCGTTGACAAAGATTACCGTACATGTCGGTAAACTCGGTAACGTTAACAGGGGGTGTAATTTGGTATTCTTCCCGAATGATCCACTGCCCGGCACCCGACCGGGGACGTAGCATTAAAATGAGCGGAGTTGGCGTTTCGGCGAAAAAAGAAAGTTCACAGCCAGCATTGAGTTGCATCTCTAGATATAAATAAGGGAAAATTGGGAGTTCGTTTAACTAGTAGATTAACAAGGGTTGACGCTGATAGTTAGTAAATAGTGATCTTTTTTAGCTCACAGATCAAAGACTTATTTTTTCACAATTACGAATTCTACCCGCCGGTTTTGCTGGCGCCCTTCGTCGGTATCGTTTGTGGCAACAGGTTTCGATTCACCAAAACCTTTACTGGCAACGCGGTCAGGCTCAATACCTTTGCTGATAAAATACTCGCGAACGGAATCTGCCCGGTCCTGCGAAAGTTTGGCATTTATCTCGTTCGAACCGGTATTGTCTGTATGCCCGCGAACTTCAATAACCATCTTGGGTGCTTCATTCAGAGTCGTAACCAATCGGTCGAGTTCGGGACCTGACTCTGGTCGAAGTTCAGATTTTCCGGTATCGAAGAAGATGTTGTTCAGGCGTACAATACCACCAACTTCAATAGGTGTCATTTTTAACTGTTTCCCCGTAATCTGCTGAAATCCTTTTGGTTGAGTCAAATCAATATTATCGCCTTCGGCAATGAAATCTTTGGCAACCGCCCGCATTGTGTATTTCTGGCCATAAGGCAACACAATTTTGTATTCGCCCGTGATGGGGTCAGAGGTTGCTTCGCCTGCTTCGGCACCATCGGGCAGGGTTTGATAAATGATTCGGGCTTCTACGGGCTTACCGGTTGTTTGATTAATGACCTTACCGCTAATTAGCGCTACTGGGTCGGGACGGGTGATATCGGGATTTGTCGCGACATCATTGCCACCACCCAATTTTCCGGGCTGGTTGGTAGGTTGGTCGTCGGCGAGTTTAACGCGGACAATATCACCTTTGCCGAGTGTATTTTTAAACGTTGTCAGATAAGCGTAATCGCCCGATGCGCCCAGCGTATAATAGGCGTCGTACCCATCGGTATTTACTTTTGGGCCGAGGTTAACCGGTTTCGACCAGTGTTTCCAGGTCTTATCGACACGTTTACAAACGTAAATATCATTACTGCCTTGTCCACCTTCCCGATCACTTGAAAAGTAGAGTGTAGCGCCGTCAGGAGCCAAAAAGGGGGTTGTTTCAGTGAATTTCGAATTTACTTCTGGACCAAGGTTCATTGGTTTGCTCCAAGCCCCATCTTTCAATCGAAAACTGACATAGATGTCATCCTCTTTGCTGTTCTTCTTCTCACTGAAAGCCATTAACAACACTTTCCCGTCGGCCGACATAAAGCCGCAGTCAAACTGACCTTTGCTCATCCCGACGTAATTAGGAATGTCCATTTTCTGCGGGGGCGACCAACCACTTGCTGTTTTCTTGCTCAGCGAAAAGCCCCGTGTTTCGTAGGTGCCGTTGTTATACTGGCCTTTGATGAGCATAGAATTGCCATCGGGCGTGATGCTGTAGGCGCAGTTATACTCGTCTTTATTGAGTGGAAAGCCCATACGCCGGGCGGGCCCCCATTTGCCACTGGCGGCATCGAGTTCGGAGTACCATATATCCTGACTCCCCTTGGTGCCGTGCGTGTTGTTGGGGTGGCTGATTCGGGCGAAATACAAGGTCTTTCCATCCGGTGCAATCATCGGATTTATCTCATTGTATTCTGAATTGACCTGATTACCCAGATTTTCAACATTGGTTGAATCTGACTTCGGCTGGCCACTCGCAAACAAGGAGGCAAGCGACAGAAAACAGGCGGCAAAAGTGCCAAAAACGTTCATGGATGTTACGAAGGACAGTGGGATGCTTTCAGCAAGAACGTTGAGGATGGATGGTTTTGTATGATGTAATGTCTACACCACTACGCGCAGTTTCGCAAAGCTTAGCAATAAGACTTTCTCTCCCGCTTTCTCGAAGGCAATCGTGGCCTTACGCTCTGTACCATTAACCTCTACAGCTTTAACCATGCCAAACCCGAATTTAGAATGCTCAACCCGCTGACCCGCCGTAAGTTCTGCCGTGCTGGTGGGCGCGAAATCGGCCGAGGGCGTGTGCGAAACAATGGGTTGCGGTGCCTGCGAACGAGCTGTTTTCTGCGCCAGTGACCGCACAAAACTCATAGATCCCGACGAGGTTGTTTCACTGCGATCCCGCTCCGGACGGTCGAAATCCAGTCGGCTGGGAGCCGACCGCTGTTTAGACATCTTCAGGTACTGCTGATCCATCTCCATCAGGAACCGGCTTGGTTCGCACATTTTAAGCCGACCATAATGATAGCGTGTCTCGGCATACGACATCGTCAGGCGTTTTTCGGCGCGGGTAACGGCTACGTAGAACAGACGCCGTTCCTCTTCCAGATCATTCCGGCTTTCGAGCATCATCTGACTCGGAAACAAATCTTCCTCCAAACCAACGATGTGTACGTTCTTGAACTCCAGTCCCTTCGCTGCGTGAATGGTCATCAGCGTTACTCTGTCGTTGTCGCCATCGTCCTCTTTTTCGTCGGCGGTGGTGAGTAGCGAAACAGATTGAAGAAACGTGCTCAGGCTTTTCTCTTCGTTGTCGGGGTTATCGACGAACTCCTTAATGGCGTTCAGCAATTCCTGAACGTTTTCGTAACGAGCCAGCCCCTCAACGGTTTTATCATCATACAATTCTTTAAGTAAGCCCGATGCTTTGGCAATGTGCGAGGCTACTTCAAACGCATCTTTCTGATCGAGCAGAAGCTTGAAGCTTTTGATCAAATCGGCAAATCCTTCAATCGCAATCGCCGACCGACCCGCCACGTGCTTCGTAATTTCGGATACAATTTCCCAGACGGAATCCTGCTTTTCGGCCGCAATGACGCTCAGTTTAGCGATGGTTGTGTCGCCAATGCCGCGTTTGGGAAGATTGATGATCCGCTTGAACGCTTCTTCATCCTGCTGATTGACCGTGAAGCGCAGATAACCAATCAAGTCCTTGATTTCCTTGCGCTGATAGAATGACAGGCCGCCAATAATGCGGTACTTGATGCTCACTTTTCGCAGGGCTTCTTCAAACGCCCGCGATTGGGCATTGGTCCGGTACAGGATCGCGAAGTCGTTGTTAACCAGCGAGCCGTTCATCTTCGCTTCAAAAATAGCTGACGCAATCAACCGTCCCTCCTCATTATCGGAAGATGCTTTGATTACGTCAATGAGTGTTCCGTCTTCATTGTCAGTGAAAACGTGTTTCTCCAACTGGTTCTTGTTGCGCGAGATAATGGAGTTGGCCGCCTGAACAATCGTTTTTGTGGAGCGATAATTCTGCTCCAGCTTTACGATCTTGACGTTCTCTTTACCATAGTCGCGCTGGAAGTTGAGGATGTTCTCGATGTTGGCCCCCCGGAATGCGTAGATACTCTGCGCATCGTCGCCCACGATACAGATGTTCTGATGAACAGCCGCCAGTTTGCGCGTGATGAGGTATTGGGAAACGTTTGTATCCTGAAACTCATCGACCATCACGTGCTGAAACTTGTGCTGGTATTTGTTCAGTATATCTAAATGATCGCGAAACAACACGTTGGTGTTGAACAGCAAATCATCGAAATCCATCGCGTTGGCCGCAAAGCAACGCAGCGCATATTGCCTGTATATCCGTCCGATATGGGGCATACGGGCCGCTTCATCGTCGGCCTGAATGACGGCGTTATTGATATAGTCTTCTGGTCCGATAAGCCGGTTCTTGGCGCCGGAAATACGCCCGAAAACGCTATTGACCCGATACACCTTATCATCGAGGCCCATCTCTTTAATAATACTACGCAGCAGCGACTTGGAGTCGTCGGTGTCATAAATCGAGAAATTGCTGGTGTAGCCGATAGCTTTGGCTTCGATACGCAGAATTTTGGCAAACACCGAGTGAAAGGTACCCATCCAGATGTTGCGGGCTTCGGTCCCAACAACTTTTTCGATACGACTCCGCATCTCACCAGCCGCTTTGTTGGTAAACGTCAGCGACAGAATGCGGAACGGGTCAACACCGGTTTCAATCAAATGGGCAATACGATAAGTAAGGACACGGGTCTTGCCCGAACCAGCCCCGGCTATAATCATCAACGGGCCGTTTCCGTGCATGACGGCCTCCCGCTGGGGGTCATTTAATCCAGAAATATAATCAACCATTCCGCTCGTTTCTCTTCCTTCTATAACAAGTAAAAGTACGAAAAAATTTGGTTGAGCCCGACAGACGTGCGGATTGGCGTGATGGAGTAAGGAACGCTAAAGACTACAGCATTTCGCCCATATCAACACTCATCACCTCCGAAAAAGACGAAGCGGTGGCCGCACCGCCGTCGCCTTTCCGGTAACGGAACCACTCATGGGATTTGTAGTTATAAACAAAGCCTTCAAGAATGCCGTAATCATCATCGTCAATCAGGTGAATCACTTTGCGGATGTCATGGTTAACACTTCGGTTGGTACAAACTTCAATAATAACACGGGTCTGTTCATCTTCTGGATCAAAAAGAATCACATCAGGAACGGGAAACCCCGGCCCTTCGTCTAATGGCGTTTCGGGTAGTGGAATGAGTTTAATTGTTTTTTGGTGGTAATACAGCACGCCTAATTCAACAGTCAGCTTGCTAATCACAAGCTGATGGCCAAACGGCGAATTGGTGCCATCGTCATGCACCATAAACGGCGAATTGTAGTTTTGTTTGTACATACTCAACGCATTGATTTATATCGCTAAGTTACAGAAAAACAGCGTTTAAGCGGAGAGCTGGCAGAAACGCTTATTTTTTCTGAATTATTGTGCAACGTTCTCAATTTTCCTGCCTCTTTCTAGCGTTAACAAACTAAATCACCCGAGACGCTTAACCTGTTGGAACCGAACCGAACCGTCGGGCCGTCATATCCGGACCGTCATGCTGAACTGGTCAAACGCTGCCAACAGGGTGAGCGACGAGCGCAGTATGAGCTATATCAGCAGTATGTGAAGGCGATGTATAACGTCTGTCTTCGGATTTTGAACCACGAGGCCGAAGCCGAAGATGTGTTGCAGGAAGCATTCATGGATGCATTCAGTCATATCAATTCGTTTCGGGGTCAAAGCACATTTGGGGCGTGGTTAAAACAGATTGTGGTGCATCGGGCCATCAACCATCTGCGTAGTAGGCGGTTAGAGTTAGTCGATATTGAATCGCACCGGCTGGGCGAAGATGATGGGCTGGATTACGCCGATACAGAGCCGTACGACGAAGACAATACATTGCTGGAAGTGGAACGGGTTCGAAAGGCGATGCAGCAACTGCCCGAAGGATACCGTGTGGTCCTATCGCTGTATTTATTTGAGGGTTACGATCACGAAGAAATAGGTAACGTTCTCAAAATTAGCGAAACTACATCCCGAACGCAGTATTTACGGGGTAAAAAACGATTGCTGGAATTATTGTAAATTGGCTGTTTTGAACAGCCAGAAAAGGAAGAGTACAACTAACAAATACGAACGACGGATCAACAACAGATTCGACACCATAAAAATGAAAAAAGATAATCTTGAACGCTTCGTTCGCGACAACCGCGAAGCCTTTGATGACAAGGAGCCACCCAACAATTTGTGGCAAAAAATAGAACTGGGGCTTGATAAGGAGCAACCTGAAAAGGAATTCCCGTTCCGCCAGATCCATAAAGATCCATCGCTGAATGGTGGGGCTCGTTTAGGCAGCAGGCAGATAGGCTGGCCTTTGCTCGATTGGCGAGTGGCGGCTTCCATTGCGGTACTGTTGCTGGCTGGTGCTTTTCTGTATATGAACCAGAAATATGGTGTTACGCATCAGCCCGATGTGGTGGCTGCCAGCCCCATGTATGCAAAGGAAGTGGTTCAATACACCCGCTTGATTGACGACAAAAGGGCCGAACTGAAACAGATGACGGAAGATAATCCGGCGCTGTATCAGGAGTTTGCCACCGACCTTGACCGGCTCGAAAAGTCATACACATCCTTAAAAGCTGATTTGCCCCAAAACCCGAATCAGGAAATGCTTATTCAGGCCATGATCCAGAATTTGCAACTCCAGATTAACCTGCTTAATGAACAGTTGCGCGTTATTCAGCGCATTAAACAACAAACCCATGAAAATCCTGTGTAGTATTTTGCTGTGTCTGTTACCACTGCTCACCTGGGCCGAGGATCCAATAGTCACGGGCGCCACTGAACGGAAGAAGACCATTATCAAATTGTTCGATGTGAGCAGTAGCGATAATTTAGTGATCGATAACCAATTCGGCCAGGTGTCGGTTGGGCAATGGGATAAAAGTGAAATTCGTGTTCAGATCACGATCATTGCCAATTCAGATTCTGACGAACGGGTCCAGAAGTTTTTGGATGCCGTCTCAATTGACGAAAAGCGGGTAGGTAGTCAAATTACGGTGCGCACCAACTTTAGCCAGAATAGTGTATCGAACTGGAGCCTGGGCAAATGGAAGGAAGGCGGTGAGCGTAATTTCGTCAAGATCAATTACGAGGTAATGATGCCTAAACAAAATGCGCTAACTGTGCGAAACAAGTTTGGGAATACAAGTATTCCGGCGTTTCAGGCCCCATTGACCGTCTATAGCCGCTACGGAAACTTCAGTGCCGATGATCTGACCAGCCACCAGAACGATATTGATGTGGCGTATGGTAAAGCCGATATTGGTAACTTCGGCCAGGGGAAAATTGATATGGCGTATGGCGACCTTGAGCTTTCTCGGGCTAATGTACTGGTGCTGACCAATAAGTTTGGTAAGATGAACATCGGTAACGTAGGCAAGCTCGATGCCGACATCAATTACTCAGGCGCTAAAATTGGCACCTTACGGGAGTCCGGTAAAATCAAGATCGAATTTTCAAGTGGTTTCCGTATTGATCAGTTACTTAAGTCGGCCGATAACTTGAATATTCAGGCAGCGTACTCATCGGTAGGGCTTCCTATAGATAGTGAAAATGACTGTGATTTCGATGTGACTGTGAGTTATGGGAATTTCAATTACGGATCGGGTTCGTCCATGCACTTTACTACGCAGCCCAACGATAATGATAGCCATCGCGGCCCACGCCTAACCAAGCAATACATTGGTAAAGTTGGTAGCGGCTCGGGCACCAAAGTACATGTGGTAGCGAAATTTGGGAATGTGAGCTTTAGGTAATCTAAACCGGGATTTTAACAAGATTTAAAGGATTAGATAAGATTATCCAATAGAGCTCTTCGAGCTGTTTAGACAGGAGAAGGACACTTTATCTATTGGATAATCTTATCTAATCCTTTAAATCTTGTTAAAATCCCGGTTTAGATTACCTATTACAGCCTTATGCTGAGGAAACTCGGCCAGTAAGCTTGTCCGACTAGCCATCTCGAAGTCGGCGAAGTCGAAACCAGGGGCAACTGTGCAGCCAACCAGAGAGAAATCAACGCCCTCCGCGGGCTTTGACCCAAACCAGCAACCCGCTGGCACAACGGCCTGAAAGACTTCGCCTTTCACGGGATCATTTCCTAACCGAATAACTGTCAGTTCGCCAGCCGGAGAAATGACGAAAATCTCCAGCGGTCCGCCCGCATAAAAATGCCAAACTTCGTCGGAGGCAATCCGGTGGAGCGCCGAAATGTGATGGCTTTCCAGCAGAAAATAAATAGCGGTACTGTACGGACGCGCTCCACTAAACCGCTCCGGCAAAGCCGATTGCGGAATCTGTTCGGCAGATCGGTACGTTTCGGCAAAATAGCCGCCCTCGGGGTGAGGCTGCATATTGAACGTCTGGACGTATTGGGCGGCTGTCATAGTGGCGAGAGAGTGAAAGAGCGAAAGGTGAAAGAGTAAAAAAGATGGCGATGCATAATCGCTCTTTCGCTCTTTAAAAATTATTGCGCTGCTTTTACAACCGTCAGGAAGTCGCGTGATTTTAGGGAAGCTCCACCAATAAGACCGCCATCCACATCGGGACGGGCAAAGAGCTCTTCGGCGTTCTGTGCATTGGCACTGCCACCGTATAGAATGGATATTTCCTGAGCTACAGAATCTCCGTATTGACTGGCAATGTGCTGACGCAGTTCAAAGTGCATATCCTGCGCCTGTGCCGATGAGGCCGTTAAACCGGTACCGATAGCCCAGATGGGTTCGTAGGCGATAACAATATTGGCAAACGACTCAGCAGAGAGGTGAAACAGGCTTTCGGTGATCTGGTCTTTCACAAAGCCAATGAAATCGCCGTTCTCGCGCAGATCGCGGGATTCGCCACAACAAAAGATAGGCTTCAGGCCATTTTCAAGCGCGATGTTCACTTTCTCGGCCAACTGGGCGTTGGTTTCTTCGAAATACTGCCGCCGTTCGCTATGGCCCAGAATCACGTACTCAACCCCGATGGACTGGAGCATCGGTGCCGAAATTTCGCCGGTATAAGCGCCCGACGCTTTCTCGTGGCAGTTCTGAGCACCCAGCGCAACCTTACCTCCGGCCGTTACGTATTGGCGTGCAGTTGCCAGATAAAGAGACGGGGGGCAAAGTACCACCTCAACATCACCCGTAACTTCATCCTTAACCATATTGATTACTTCCGAAAGAAGGGCCTTCGCTTCTTCGGCAGTCTTATTCATTTTCCAGTTGCCGGCAACAATTTTCTTGCGCATAATCAATTAATAATGAGGTCGAAACAAATTTTATAATCAGTAGAAACAGATGTTTCTATGTCAAATTTGGGCGAAATTAGAACATTTCAGCCGAACAGACGGTGAAGCGCGGTACTAATATTTGGTAATGCACTCACATGATGTATAAACCATTCATAAACGGCAAAAACCAATCACTAATTTCTTGTGTTATTCGGATAAAAAAATGCGTAATTTTAATGTAAGATAATCTCTATATGAAAACGCTGGCATTGATAATCGGGCTGTTAGCCGTCTGCGTAGCTGCGCGGGGAGACGATGACCAGCTCACACCTAAAAAAGACCGTACGCCCGATAAAGAACGGTACGGATTCTTCATTGCCGATAACCACGCCTGGACGCGCATACCCTTCCAGCTGCACTCGAACCTGATTATCGTTCCGGTAACCATCAATGGATCTGACACGCTCCGATTCATACTGGATACAGGTGTTAGCAACACTATTATTACCAACCCGAGTGCTTTTCGAAAAAAGCCGCTTACGCTAACGCGTAAAGTCAAAATCAGCGGAGCAGGCGAGGGCGGAAGCCTGACAGCCTCCATTGCCATTGATAATACCCTCACGATGGGTGGCTTGCGGGCGGCACACCATAACCTGGTTATTCTGGATGAAGACATTCTTAAACTGTCAGAGTATGTAGGCACGCCTGTTCACGGCATATTTGGTTACGAAATCTTTGCCAACTTCGTCGTAAATGTTGATTTCCAGCGTCGTGAAATAACGCTGATGAAGCCCGAGAAATATAGCTACAAGAAACGTAAAGGCGACCGTTACCCAATTACTATTCAGGATACAAAAGCGTATACTGATGCCCTGTCAGTCTATGATGGTGAAAAGATTCTGCCTTTGCGTGTCGTTCTGGATACCGGCGCTGGCCATGCGCTGTTACTCGACCGCTCGCGGAGTACGGCCTCTATGCCAATGCCCGTAAAAAGCATTCGGGCACAACTGGGCCGCGGACTAAATGGCGTAATAAACGGTGTAATGGGCCGAATCCAGAAGGTTCGGTTTGGTCGCTACGAATTAGATAATATCCTGGCCTCATTTCCTGATAGCCTGGGGTTTGGAATGAAATTAGTGGATATGCCCGAACGGCAGGGGAATGTAGGCTGTGAGCTGTTACGCCGGTTTAACGTAACGTTTAACTACCCGGATCGGTATATCGTTATGAAGCCGATCAAGCGGCTCATGAAGGAAGGCTTCGAGCATGATATGAGCGGCATGGAACTCCGCGCCAAGGGCGAGCGATTTCGCAATTATTATGTGGACAAAGTTCTTCCCGGCTCCCCTGCCGATATGGCTGGCCTAAAAGAAAATGATGAAGTGATGTTCGTTAATAATAGTTCTGCCAGCGATCTGACAGTCAGCGACATCTATAAGATACTTCAAAAAGGAGAAGGCAAAGAAGTATCCATCCTAGTTCGGCGAAACGGACAGATTATTATTACAAGCTTTGTTTTGAAGCGCCTTATCTGACTAGTAATGTGGGCGGTCGATCGCTCACGTTACGCCACTAGTCCATTCGTTCCATTTTGAACCGGAAGCTTGTTCCTTTATCGACTTTGCTCATGACCGAAATTTTGGACTTATGAGCATTCAGAATGTGCTTCACAATGGCCAGCCCCAGCCCTGTGCCGCCCCGGTCTTTCGAGCGACTTTTTTCGACACGGTAGAAACGCTCAAAAATTCGGCTTAAATGTTCGGGAGGAATACCGGGACCATTGTCGCGGATAGATACGACGATATGTTTCTTGTCGTCATCCAGATTAACCTGTACGTGACCGTTTTCATTGCCATACTTGACCGCATTTTCAATTAAATTGGTCATCACCTGCGTAATACGCTGTGAATCGGCTTTTACCCAGACAGGGCCGGGATGTTCGATTTTTAATTGAAGTGTCGTGCGTTTCGCGTGAGCTATTTTTTCTAATTGCTCGAATATTTCCTGTGTAATGTGCGCTAAATCGACTCGCTCGAAGTTCATGCGCACTTCTCCCGTTTCTAATTGAGATAGCGCAACGAGATCTTTTACCAGTGCATCGAGCCCATCAAGACTTTTAGCGGCTTTGGATAGAAATTTATCCCGCACGCGCTCATCGTCAACAGCACCGTCGATAAGGGTATGGATGAAGCCCTGGGCGGCAAAAATGGGCGTTTTCAACTCATGGGACACATCGGCCAGAAACTCCCGCCGAAACAGTTCCAATCGCTTCAATTCATCAATTTCCTTTTGTTTCTTGGCGACATACACAAAAATCTCGTCGTTGAGTTTCTTAAACGGATTCGTGTTTTTGATGATCGACTTGCGGGATATATTGAAGTCGCGAATTTTCAGTTTGTGGATGGTTTTATACATCTTGTTCACCTCGCGAAACACAAGGAGCTCGATGGCGTAGAAAACCAGAAAGAAGGAAATAATAAACGACGAAATACCTACCACAAAGAGCATGGTGCTGGTTACGCCTTCAACAGATGCCAGAAAGGCCAGCGTCAGCGCCGAAATCAGGCAGGCCAGTAAAAGCGCAATCAGGCGGGGGCTTAGGGACATAGGGCAAAGATAGAAAGGTTAAAGAGCGAAAGCATGAAAGAGCGAAAGAGTGAAAACTGGACTAAACCAATTTCACTCTTTCGCTCTTTCATGCTTTCGCTCTTTATTCTGGTTGATCCGTAAACATATACCCGACACCCTTAAGCGTACGAATGTGGGTGTCGCCGATCTTTTCGCGGAGTTTACGAATATGAACGTCTACAGTGCGTTCAAGTACGTAGATGTCGGCACCCCATATTTTTTGAAGCAACTCTTCCCGGCTACATACTTTGTTGGGATGCTGAGCCAGAAAAAACAGCAGTTCAAACTCCTTTTTAGGCAGAATTACCTGTTTATCATTCTGACTGACCGAATAGTTCTTCCGGTTGATAAGCAGGTCGGCAATGGCAATCTGTTCGCCTGGATCGGACTTCTGCGCTTCCCGCCGGAACAGCGCGTTGATGCGGCTCATCAGGGCGCGGGGCTTAATGGGCTTAGTGATATAATCGTCTGCCCCTACATCAAAAGCGGCTACTTCAGAATATTCTTCCGAGCGGGCTGTTAAAAAAAGGATATACGTCTGGCGCAATTCCGGAATATTACGTAGTTGCCGACCAGCTTCGATACCATCCATTACGGGCATCATGATGTCGAGTAGAACTAATTCGGGCAAGTACGTCTTTGCTATTTCGACGGCTTTACGGCCATCTGTAGCCGTACGGACATCATAACCTTCTTTATTGAGGTTGTATTCGAGCATTTCTACAATGTCGGCGTCATCGTCAACGACTAAAACGCGATGCAGAGGTTGAGCAGCTTTGGCAGCACTCATACGGAGCTTGGTTGATAAGAATGGTTTACCTTCCTGGTAAGTTACCGAATTATCGGCAGCCCGAAGTTACGTGGCTTATCCTCAACGTTACGAATAGAGAACGCATACTTAACAAAAACTTAACAGCCGGGCATACGCGTTTCTAGTTGCTCAGGTCTGAAAACTAGTTCGTTAATTACGGGTTAAGAATACGCTTCTTCCTGAACAAAGCCAACTTTTACGGGTTCGTTACATGATAATAAGTATAAACACGACCGAAATCACGTCTAAAATACGCAGTTGATTTTACTTACTCTATGAATATTCGCTCGCGGGAAATTGAACTCCCCTCTTACGCTAAGCTGGTCTGCGTATTACTTTCATTAGTTGTTATTATCTATGGCTTGCATGCCCTTCAGGGGTTGCTCATTCCGCTGGTCTTTGCCATTTTGTTTTCTGTCCTGCTGTTTCCGCTGGCCAAACGGCTCGAAAACTGGCGCGTGCCCAGGGTATTAGCGATTATTTTATGCCTGCTGTTGACATTGGGCGTTTTAACGGCACTTTTCTGGGGGATATCGATTCAGATCAGTAATTTTTCCGAAGTTATTCCAAAGTTTGTTGAGAAGGCAACGGCCTACGTAAATAGCATACGAACCTTTGCAGATGAAAAACTGAATATTGACCGGCAGCGGCAAACATCTGAAATAACCAAGTACCTGAATCAGGCTTTAGCCGAAGGGGGAACCATCCTGACCACAACGTTGCTGGCCACGACCAGTATTATCACGAACCTGTTTCTGATACTGCTGTTTGCCTTCTTTTTTCTGCTTTATCGTGACTTTTTTCGGTCATTCTTCTACAAAGTATTCGAAGATACCCGTCGGTCGAAGATTGACGATGTTATGGAAGGTATCTATCAGGTTGTAAAGGACTATCTGGCCGGGTTGGTACTGGTTATCCTTATAATTGGCACCCTTATGACCGTAGGATTACTTATTCTGGGCGTCGACTATGCTATATTCTTTGGTTTTTTTGGGGCATGCCTGGTATTGATTCCTTATTTCGGGATCTCGATGGGGTCGTTGCTACCCGCAGCCTATACTCTTGTTACGCAGGACAACCCCATTAAAGCACTGGGTGTCATTGGCATTTTCCTGTTTGTACAAACGCTGGAAGGCAACTTCATTACCCCGTATATCGTCGGTTCCAAAGTTAGTATCAATCCGTTGGCGGCCATTGTGGTCCTGATTCTCTGGGAAAACATTTGGGGTTTACCCGGTCTGGTACTGGCTTTACCCATGACCGCCATTCTGAAAGTTATTTTCGATTCAGTCGAGTCACTCAAGCCATACGGCTTCCTTATCGGCGAAGCGGAAAAACCGCGCCCACCCATAAAAAACCTTCAGGAACTGGCCGATCAACTGCCAAAACGCGCGAAGAAAGTAGGGCATGTGGAGGAGAAAAATTAGTTTTTAGTGAATTGGATAAATGGTGGAGTAAGTTGAGTGGGTGAAGCAAGTGACTACTCACTCCACTTACTTCACCATTTACCCAATTCACTCACTCCACTAAAAATTCAGCGGGTCCAGATTCTTGAAGTGACCGTTCAGGCTAATGCGCTTTTTGGTACGTTCCATATCCGACACCACGGGCAACACATTATTGAGGTGTTGAATCAGGAAAAGCTGGCGTTCGGCTTCGGTTTCGAGGGTCAGCAGTTCGTATTCCTGTTCAATAGACAGGCCAACTTTGTGCGCCACCCGATACGAAAGGTTTTCGGTTGTAGATGCATAGTCGGTTTCCATCTGCAATAGAAAGTATATCTGCTCCAGCCGTTCTATTAGTGCCTGAGAATGCGCGCTAAAACTATCGGTAGATGGAATCAGCTCCACTTCTCCACCAGCATAGAGCTTGCCGGGGAGCGGATTCTCGAAATTCACCAATCGAAAAACACCCAATCCTTTAGACTTAATATCCATGCGGCCGTCGGGGTAGCGCTTGTGCAGCGTTGTCACATGCATTTCGGTACCGTAGCCGGGTAGTTTATTATTGATAAAGGCTGGAATACCAAATGTTCGTTCTTCTTCCAGGCACTCGTTGATAAGCTGGCGGTATCGGGGTTCAAAAACATGCAGATTCAAATCCTCGCCGGGATAAACAATCAGGTTGAGCGGGAACAGAGCAAGCGTTTTTTCCATAGAGCCTAATAAGGTACAGGTTTTACTAAAAGTAAGCCACCCACTCGTTTCTAAACTGAGGGGGAGCTATGCGAAAATAGCGACCGATTCAACAAAGTGCACGTTTTGGGCACGCGCTTCGGCATAAATTGGATCGGCAAGGAAGCCCAGTCCTGTTACATCCGACATGCAATCGGTAACGACCACGAGCTTCGGCACCATCTCCGGCGCAAAGTCAATAATCTGTTTCAGGCTGTTAGCTACACAATGCGATTTAGCTTCGCCCATCAGGTAAACAGCATCAAAACTGCTCAGATCGGCAATAAGCGCCGTGTTGAGTTGCGTGTCGGAGATGGCCGGGTCTGGCACCTGCGCTCTAAAAACACCGAAATGCTCCGATAGCGGGTATAAACCCTTCTGCACCGCTACATAGTCGAGGTCGCGTTTGCGTGACCAATCTTTAAGTGCATCGAGCAGCGTGTCATGCAGAGCGGCCCCCTTTGACCCAATCAAGCAGTGTTCAGGCCAGATAAAGTGCGCAAACTGCCCATCGGCTTCCAGATCGTGAATATATTGTTTCGCTTTGTCGACCGAAAATCGGGGTATCCACCGACCAGCGTCGACGTCAGCGCCTGTAATCTGAGTAAATGGATTGGGGTGGTTTCCTGCGTCATCATGCCAGAACAGCGGGTGAGCAATGTCCAGTATATGATGTGTATCGAGAGTAACAACGATATGATCAATTTGTTGAGCGTGTTGCCGAATCAGATTGGCCATGCGTTCTACATCTTGCTCAGCCCCCGGCACAAATAAAGCACCTTCAGAATGGCAGAAATCGAACTGGGTATCAATGATAAGGAAAGCATTTTTCATAGAGTGACCGTCTGTTGTGAGGTACTTTCAACTAATAACGTCAGACTGTCAAATGTAAGGCCCGTTTGCCAATTTCATAACTGTGCACGAAGTCAGTTTCTGCCGGGATTACACGCCGGAACGACTTTTTAATTACTTGCCAAGGCCAATGATCGCGTTGATCCATCCTAATATTTTTGTTCTTCGAATTTGCGTATTGGATAAAATGGGAGCGATCTATCATCCTGCATGAGTACGGTATTTCATGTTTTCATGTATCTTGCCAGCACACTTCTTTTCCCTTTTATCAACGTATGAACTATTTCTATTCCTTGTTAATTGTACTTGCCCTGATGCCCGGCTTACTATCGGCGCAAGGCATTGTTTTTGAAAAAGGCGACTGGAGCGATGCCGTAAAGAAGGCCAAAAAAGAAAAGAAACTGCTCTTTCTTCACTTCGATAAGCCAGATTGTGGTATGTGTACCGAAGTGGCGTCGACCGCCTTCAATAGTCCGCTTATGAAGGAGAAATTTGCCCTGCATTTTGTGAGTTTCCGGCTTGACGGTACCACGGGTATTGGCAAAGAGCTGGCCGATCGGCTGGCAGTCGAATGCACACCCTCTTCGGTTTATCTGGACGCCGATGAAAACCCATTGGTCCGGTACTGTGGCAGTACAAGCTTTGACCGGCTCTATCTCGAAAAAGCAGAAGAAGCCTTTGCAAAGAGTCGGGAAAGACCCTTAAAATCAATGGCAGATGCTTACGCCAAAGGCGATCGCTCTTCGGCGCTGATGCGGGCGTATATCGATCGCCTGCGCGAACTGGATTTGCCGAATACCGAACCGCTGGAGGCCTATGTGATGAGCTCACCTGCCGATTCGCTACGGTCGGGTCAGGTGCTGCGGTTTATTTTTGAACAGGCTCCCGTTGTAGGCAGCAAAGCTGATTCCTTATTTCGAAGAGACTACCCTAAAGTAGATAGCCTATATAAAGCGGTGGGCTGGAACAAGGCCGTTGAGCTGAACAATAGGATTACGAATAACTCCCTGCGAAAGGCCATTAAAGAAAAGAACGTACAGCTAGCCAATCGAACAGCTTTTTTTCGGCAACGGACCTACAACAACGACTATAAAAATGGACTGGCTGCCCGCAACTGGGTGATGATGCGCTATTTTCGGGGCGTTAATGACACGCTTCAATACCTCATACTTGCGTCAGATTACTACGACAAACAATTCATGACTGCCCGGGTCGACTCTGTTCAAAAACTGGACGAACTGGAAAGCCAGCGTCGGATGCGGGGTGAATTTACCGGGCCAAATGGTACTGTTACGCGTCCATCGAAGCCCGGACAAATGGTGTCGGTAATGGCTTTCCCAAACACGCAACGATTTGTTAGTGCGCTCAATCAGGCCGCAATGGATTTTCAGGAGCTGACGCGCGATTCAGTTTATCTTACTAAAGCACTAAGCTGGTCGAAGCGCACGCTGGAGTATCGGGAAGATGGGGCACTGATGGACACATACGCACGGGTTCTGTACCGGCTTGGCCGAAAAGAAGAGGCTTTGGAGTGGCAGAATAAAGCCATTAAAAAAGAGAAAGAACGTAATTCGCCAATGATCGCTTCGCTGGAAGAGACCCTGAAGAAAATGAAAAACGATACGTTTTAAGGGTGTTACTTTGTTAGTTTCTGGAAGGGTGAGCCAAATGGCTTGCCCTTTTTCGTTACTTTGAGGTATGAATTATAGTGAACTCCAATTGCGCCTGTCGCCCGATTACACAGATATCCTTACGGCCGAACTGGCCGAACTTGGTTATGAGTCATTTGTGGAAACCGATGAAGGACTGAACGCCTACATTGTCGAGCCTGATTTTGATGAGCAGGCCATACAGGAATTGATTGCGAAATACGCCGATCAGACAGCAATAGCCTACGAAGTCAATTCGTTAGAAAAGCGGAACTGGAACGCTGAGTGGGAGAGAGATTATGAGCCGATAGAAGTAGCTGACCAAGTCCGGGTTCGGGCGTCCTTCCATGAGTCGGATGCCCGATTTCGTTACGACGTTGTTATTAATCCGAAGATGTCGTTCGGGACGGGCCACCACGAAACTACGGCCATGATGATGGAACAACAGCTTGGTCTTGATTTTGCTGGCAAAACGGTACTTGATGTGGGCAGTGGAACGGGTATTCTGGCCGTTCTGGCCGCTAAAATGGGGGCGAAGTCGGTGCTGGCGTTCGACATTGAAGAATGGGCCGTTGAAAACGCCCGCGAAAATGCCGAACTAAACGACTGCCCGCAAATTACGGTGTTCCAGGGGACGATTGATGACATAAATCCACCGGGCAATATGTTGGATTGGACGCCTGCGGTTTTTGACATTGTACTCGCTAACATCAACCGAAATGTATTGCTCCGCGAGGTTCCAATTTATGCCGATTTATTAAAGGAAGGCGGGTATTTGCTCGTCAGCGGTTTCTATGAACATGATGCGGTTGATATTGAACAGAAAGCGCGTGAAGCCGGTCTCACGTCTGTAAAAGGAATGTCGATTCGGGAGTGGACATCACTTGTCTTTCAACGGTCAACCTGGGTGCAAGGTGTTATGTAAACATCTGAAAGGATAAGTAACAAATCAATGGACGTCTTTGGCATTTTATAAGCGTTGAGAACGTGCTAATCACGTTTTTATTAGCTACCGGATGAATATGAATCAAGAAAGATATAAGTTCCTAGGGATTTTTACCACCCCCAACCCCCTCCTAAAACAGGAGGGGGCTAGAACAAAGGTAGCCCGTTTCAAAGCCCCCTCCTGTTTTAGGAGGGGGTTGGGGGTGGTAAAATGTACATTAGCTGTTGCCCTGTTTGCCCTTACCTTGTCCGTAAGCTTCGGGCAGGCGGTTCGGCTTTCCGACAAGCCCGATCAGTTTATGGCCGAGGTACAGAAATTGATGGCAACAGGCGGGCCGGTGGCCGTGCGGGCCGGAACCGATCTGCAGTCGCTATGGTCGGAAAGTAAGCTTACTGCACCGCAGCAGGAACGTGTAATGGCCCTCAGCCGGAAAATGAACCAGAAACGGCTTCAGCCAGCTACACATTTTGTGCCTTTTTATGAAGCCCTGTATCATGCCGTAAACGCTCCTCAACAAACGGCTGTCTCCGGTGCTGTTGATGGTATTTTGACCATATCCGAAAAACTGTTTGAGGCTAATGACCCTAAAGTATTTGCCCGTAGTCTTGAAACGGCCCGGCGCTTCCTGGAACGGCGTGAACTCTATACCAGTACCTACAACAAGCTCTATGCGCTGGGTGGAACGTTTCAGTTTCGTTATGTAGACGGTGTACAGCCCACGCAGCCGGGTGCTGTACAAACCCCCGCCGATTCGATTGCTTCAGCCAAAGCATCGGCCGAACGTTCACGTTTCGATGGTTGGGATACGCCCGCGTCTGATTCGACCCAACCCCGCCAGCTTGGCGCTCAGTTTGTGCCCCAGCGCCGGGTGATGCCCGCCGTATCGGGCGTGGTGCTGAGTCTGAACGATGTCGCGCTGGCGATCAAAGCCAATGGCGATTCGGCGGTACTGTCGAATACGGGTGGCGATCTGATGCTTAAAGACGGAACGTTCGTTGGCAAGGGAGGGAAATTTACGTGGGGAACGGTTGGCCGTCCCGATATCTTCGTAACCCTGAGCGATTACTCGCTGGCGACGATGACTCCGCGCCTTCAGGCCGACGACGTGACGTTAACATACGGGAGCAGCAAGCCTGTTAAAGGTGTTTTTGAGTATGTGAGTAAGAAAAAGGGCGGGCCGGTAACGTATCCGCGCTTTATGTCCTGGCAGAATGATGTTAAACTCCCCGATTTAGGCCCCGATGTCGATTACCGGGGTGGATTGGCTTTGTCGGGTACGCAGATGGTGGGCGCTTCGGCAAGCGGGCAACCGGCGCAGATCATAGTGAAATACAAGGGCAAACCAGCTTTTAAAGCCAGTAGCCGACGGTTTGATTTCGGTCTGAGCGACACGACCCGGTATGTTAGCACAGGGTCTGTGGCTTTGCGTCCCGATTCAACACAGGCCGGGCTGGCGCAGTCAGGGTTCAACACAACGGTAGAACCTGCCAAACCGGCGGCTAGCGCACGCCCCATGATTTCGGCGGCATCGGCTTCGTTTGTGGGGTACGTCGATACGGATTCGATTTCGCACCCATCGGTAAAGTTTCGGTACGACAAAAGCCAGCGTATTGCCTGGCTCGATCGCGAGCAGCGCACCGATTACGCCCGGGTTCCCTATGCCGATTCGTACCATAAGTTTTACATTTTGCCTGAGGTCGTGCGCTGGGATTTGCCGCGCCGGAAAGTAGATTTCTATCAGGTAGGCGCCAAACAGGAAGTGCCGGTTCGGTTTGAGTCGTACGATTACTTTCATCCCCAACGCTACAGCGATCTGACAGTTGATTATGGGTTTCACCCGCTGCAAATCGTAGCGAACTACATTTCGACCAAGAAGCAACAGACATTTCTGGACGATGACATTATCCAGTTTGCGAAAAATGTAAACCCAACATCGCTCCGGGGGGCGCTAAACCGCATGGTGCTGGAAGGGTATATCGACCGGGAGCCCAATACCGCTGTGATGCGCCTGAGCCGAAAAGGCTATTTATATGTGCTCGCCTATACGCAAAAGCGCGATTACGATAATTTCCAGGTGCAGTCGTTATTCGCTTCCAACGACAGCATTAAAAATGCGACGATAAACCTCGATGATAAAATTCTGACCATTCGGGGCGTTAACCGCTTTACGTTGTCCGATTCTCTTAAAATAGTTGGCTTTCCATCCGATAAAACCTTGCGGGTAGGAAAGGGGCGGAATTTTACCCTCAATGGCCAGCTCAAGGCTGGAACCTTACGGTATGCGGGACGTGATCTCAAATTCGATTACGACAAGTTTGGAATGACGCTTAATAAAATAGACTCCATCACGTTCTCCTCGCAGAAACTGGCGGCTCAGGGTAAAGAGGGTGAAATAGGGGGCGATATTAAATACGAAAATCCGGGTACAGTGTATCTGGGAAGCGCCGACAATAAATCGGGGCGAATTGCGGGTAAGAGAACCACCCAGCGACTGGTAATGCCCGAAGGGATGACGGTTTATTTTAACCAGCCCATTCGCGGAGATATCACCTACAATCAGAAAGTTTACTTCAAAATTCCGGTTATCGACAACGACAGCCTCGGCAAGGGCGATATCTCGTTTATCGGCACGTTCTATTCCGACGGGATTTTTCCGCCGTTCAAAGCCGAGCTAAAAACCATGCCCGACAACACGCTTGGCTTTGTGCATAAAGCTCCGGCAACGGGCTATCCGGTTTACAGTGCTAAAAAAGGTACGTTGCCATCGACGGTTAAGTTTACGGGCGAACTGACGATGGACAAAAGCGGGCTTCGGTCCGAAGGGGTTTTGAACCACCTGACCGCCAGTCTGAACGCCAAAGGCATTTTATTTATGACCGATTCGCTACTGGCTTCGGGCGATAAGGGCGAGGTGAAGGAAGGTTTGATTGGGAAGGCCTATTTCCCTCAGGTGCAACTGAATAATTACAGCATGAAGTGGTGGCCAAAGGCAGATAGCATGGTTATCACGACGCAAAAAAATAACTTCAATTTCTATAACGCCACCACCAACCTCGAAGGTGGGTTAGCCCTGCGTTCGTCGGGGCTGTTTGGCAATGGCACGCTACGTCGGAAAGATTCTGAAGCGGTTTCCAACAGTATCAAGTTCAATAAAGAAGGATTCATTGCCACAAATGCACAGTTCAAAATTATAGCCGATAAAGAAACCCCCGGTACTCAAATCGGTAAGCCTATTCTGTTAGGCGATGGTGTGAATGTAGATTTCAATCAGGTAAAAGGTATTGTTGGACTAGCGATCACGAAAAAAGAAAGCCTGGACGACTCCGCAAGTGCCAGTATGGAGTTTCCATTTGCCGCCTACAAAACCAATATTAACCGGGCGCAGTGGAATATCAATGCCAAGACCATAGCCATGAAGGGGGATGTGAAAACGTCGACCTTCACCGCTACGGCCGATGAGCAGGAGAAACTGACTTTCAATGGATCGGCCGCTTTGTATGACGTTGAAAAACGGATGCTCAATATTAGTGGCGTACCGTATGTTACATCGGCCGATGCCCGTATTTATCCCGACAAAGGGCAGGTAACTATTCGTCGGAATGGGGAAATGCTGGCCTTGAAAAACGCCAGGCTGGAATTAGACACCGTCAGTCTGTTTCACCGACTTAAAAACGGGAATATTCAAATACTTTCCCGAACCAAGTTCGCTGGCGATGCAACGTATCAGTTTGCTACCGCCAAAGGCGACACGGCCAGTATTAAAATGGGGAGTTTTGAATTAAAAGAAGCGCCCGCCGTAGCTGCTTCGACCCTAACCGCCGATGCAAAGAAGCCAGCTGATATAAAGAAGTCAGCGAAAAGTCGGCGGAATGTCCTGAAAACGGAAACCGTAACCTATTTCACGGTGGCTCGTGCTGAGGTTGACGAAGACGATAATTTGCAGCTGGCTCCCAAAATGCTGTTTAAAGGGAACATCACGATGCAGGCTCCGGCACCCGATCTGGCAATGGATGGCTTTATTAAACCAGCGCTGAAAAAACGGCAGGACCTTGTAGGCGGCTGGATTCCATTCAAGGAAAAAGTAGAAGAACGGCTGGAAATTAAGGTCGATAAAAACCTGAAAAATGAAGGCGCTCAACAACTGGTGGCGGGTATTCATTTCCGGGCGGGCGGGGCTGGTCTGTATCCAACGTTCCTATCGCCAAAAGAGGACAATAGAGACGATGACCTGTTCACGGCTACGGGTATTATGCGCTACGACGATAAAGATAAGGTGTATCGAATTGCGTCAAAGGGGAATGATCCTTTGCCTAGTTCGCCCGGTGATATAACGCCTGTTGCAGTTGCTGCGGATAGTGCGGGTAGTGTTGCCAGCGCCGATGAGGAGGTCGAGAACGCGTTTACGTTCAACGATGCCCGCGGCCTTATGACGTTTAAAGGCAAGTTGAATCTGTTGAATTCGGCCCCGCACGAGTACTTGTTGGCGTCTGGCTCGGCTCGGATCAATATTGACAGTAGCCAGTATCGGTTTAACACCCTCCTGGCCTTTGCTTTCCCAATTCCAGACCCAATCAATGCACTCATTTCTGATAAAATTGTGAAAGCAAATCAGGAAGAGAAAAACGACGAAGCCGCCGACGATGACTTGAACCGACTGTCAGATAAGCTGCTGCCCCTGATTGGTCAGCAAGCCGTGGACGCCTACCGGGTTAAAGCACAGAATGCACATGCACCACTCAACCAGGCCTCCCCGAAATTGACTGCGATGCTGGTGCTGGCCAATGCTAATCTCAGATGGTCGACCAAGTTCAGTGCATTCTACAGCACGGGTAAGTTGGGCGTATCGAACATGATGGCCACAGACGTGAATGCCCAAATGGATGGATTTGTCGAGCTCAGAAAGACTGGCAACGGTGATGAAGCGAGTATCTATCTGGAATCGTCGCCGGATGTGTGGGTGTACTACGATTATAAACCGGGCAGTACGCCAACTGCGCTTGGGCAATTGGCCATTGTAACGTCGGAGCAGGACATTAATGACCAGCTACTGGCAGGCTCTAAAAATTCATCTAAACAGACAATTGAACTGGTGGCAGCAACCGTCGATGAGAAAACCCTCTTCGTAGACCGGTATCTGGATCAGTACAAAACGAAAACCAAGCCTGTGCCGAAACCCAAGCCACAACCCGGCCAGAAAGTGGTGAAGGAGGAGAAAAAGAAAGACGAGAAGAAAAAAGACAAAGAGGCTGAGAAAGAAGGGTTTTAATGTTTTTTTGTCATTCCGACAAAGGAGGAATCATAAAGTCCCTCAGTAGGCAACTTTGAGATTCCTCCTTTGTCGGAATGACAAAAACAGCAA
Source organism: Spirosoma pollinicola (assembly GCF_002831565.1). NCBI lineage: Bacteria > Pseudomonadati > Bacteroidota > Cytophagia > Cytophagales > Cytophagaceae > Spirosoma > Spirosoma pollinicola. The sequence continues at coordinate 2,483,575 of NZ_CP025096.1, forward strand.
CCCATACGTGAAAGCCCTCTGGCGCGACCTGCGCGACCATCTCCGTACCGACTTTCGTCCTGATCTCTATGCGGCTTCCGCTCTCTGGGCGGCACTGCTCATTACCGTCAATTTCTATTTCGATCTCGAAGACAAGTACATCGACTCGTTTCAGCGAAAGCCTGCCTGGGCTATCTTGTACTTCTGCTTGTATGCCACTGCTTATTATGTCAGTGTTTGGCTTTGGACACATTTTCATAAACGACCAGACGTCTGGAAAAGCCGGGCGTTCTGGGCGCGTAGTGGTGTTGCATTGATAAGCTATTCGATCTACAGCGGCTTCTATGAAGACTATGAGTGGAGCCTGAAACTCTTTGACGGCAAGATATACGTATATGTGTATTACTGTCTGCACAACCTGCAGTCGGTATTGACCATTGTCTTGCCGCTTTACCTATTCTATAAACTTGCAGACCCATATCCGTCAAGTTTCTACGGGATGGCTCCCAAGCGTAAAGGATTAGTTCTCTACGCGCTCATGCTGGCTCTGATGATTCCACTTATCACACTGGCGTCGTTTCAGCCCGATTTTCTGCAATCCTACCCGACTTACCACGACACGAATGCCAATGAGTTTTTTGGCGTGTCCGAGTGGGTAACCGCGCTCATTTACGAGCTTTGTTACGGCTGGGACTTTGTGCCAACGGAGTTGCTTTTTCGGGGCTTTCTTGTTATTGGAATGAGCCGGGTGCTGGGCCGTGGAGCAGTGTTGCCAATGGTTGTATGGTACTGCTCCATCCATTTCGGTCGACCTCTGGGAGAAGCCGTTTCGTCTTTGTTCGGAGGCTATATACTGGGCGTCCTGGCTTTGAGTACCCGGAGCATCTGGGGCGGGCTACTCATTCACATCGGCATTGCCTGGGGCATGGAGATTGCCGCCTTTTTGCAACGTCAGTAGTACCGACCGTCCCGGTCGGGCGAAATAGTAGTTAGTACACGGCCGACCGGGACGGTCAGTACTACATGTAAACAGTATCCTGCGCTGTCGGGCAGATTTTCAAACCTGTCCTCACAGAAGAAATTGATATAATTTCTTTGCTCACCTTGCGCTTTCCTTTGCGCCTTTGCGTTTAAAATAAAACGGTACATTCGTTATGACCCACTCAAATAAATCCACCCAGCCTCCCATTCCGTCCGGAAAGAAATTTGACGCTATTGTTGTCGGTTCAGGCATAAGTGGCGGGTGGTCGGCAAAGGAGCTTTGCGAGAAAGGGCTGAACGTGTTGCTGCTCGAACGAGGCCGCATGATCGAGCACGTATCAGACTATCACACGGCCACCATGAACCCGTGGGATTTTCCGCACCGCAACCAGAGCATGCCGCTGGATGAACTCAAAAAATACCCCGTTCAGAACCGAACGGGTTTTACTATTACCGAAGCCACGCACCAGCATTTTGTCAACGATCTGGACAATCCGTATGTCGAAGAGAAGCCTTTCGACTGGATTCGGGGGTATCATGTGGGTGGCAAATCGCTGATGTGGGGCCGGTACTCGTTCCGGTTCTCTGATCTCGATTTCGAAGCCAATGCCAAAGAGGGTATTGCCACCGATTGGCCCATTCGCTATAAAGACATTGCGCCCTGGTACGACTATGTCGAGAAATTTGCCGGAATCGCCGGTGACCGCGACGGACTGCCGCACCTGCCCGACGGTCAGTTTCAGCCCGCCCTGCCCGACAATTGTGTCGAAGCGCATTTGCGGAAAAGCGTAAACGGAATGTTCCCCGACCGGAAAGTGATCTCGGCGCGGGCCGCTCACTTAACGGCACCCACGCCAGAGCAAACGAGTCTGGGACGTGCCAAGTGCCAGTTCCGGAACTTGTGCATGCGGGGTTGTCCGTATGGAGCCTATTTTAGCACACAATCGGCCACGTTGCCTGCCGCCCGGCGAACCAAACGACTAACCGTTCGACCACATTCTATTGTCAACTCAATTATCTATGATGAAAAGTCTGGCCGGGCAACGGGCGTTCGGGTTATTGATGAACAGACGCACCAGTGGCACGAGTTTAACGCCAGCATTATTTTCCTGAACGCGTCGGCACTCGGGTCGACTTACATCCTGATGAACTCCAAATCCAATCGGTTTCCGAATGGGATGGACGACAGTGGGCAGTTGGGCCGTAACCTGATGGATCACCATTTTCATGTGGGAGCCACCGCCGACTATGAGCACGATCTGGATAAATACTATTATGGTCGGCACCCTGCCGGACTATATATTCCCCGTTTTCGAAATTTGCCGGGACAGCCAAATCAGCCCTTTACCCGAGGGTATGGCTTTGAAGTGTACACCAACCGCGAAAACTGGGACCACGCCCACCACGACGAAGGTTTTGGCGCTGATTTTAAAGAAAAGGCTACGCAGTTCGGCGACTGGAAAATCACGCTCGACGCCTTTGGCGAATGCATGCCCTACGAAGATAACCGGGTTTATCTGACCAGCGAGATCACTGACAAATGGGGTCAGCCGGTGTTGAAAATGGATGTTCACTACCGAGAAAACGAAACTCTCATGCGGAAAGACGCGCAGGAACAGGCTGTTCAGATGCTTGAAAAGTCGGGTTTCTCAAACATTAAAGGATTCGATGCACAGGCGCACCCGGGCTTGAGCATCCACGAAATGGGCACGGCCCGCATGGGTACATCACCTAAAAACTCGGTCTTCAATAAATTTAACCAGCATCACATCGTCAAAAACGTATTCTGCACCGATGGGGCATCCATGACTTCATCGCCCTGTCAGAACCCATCGCTTACCTACATGGCCCTGTCTGCCCGAGCTGCCGATTATGCCGTGAAGGCGTTGAAACGGGGTGATCTAAAACGATGACTTATGTGGCCCACCATCCACGCTACACAAACGTTAAATCCAAACAATTAAGCAAAATGGACAATGATAAAATCTGATTTCCAGATCGAAATTCATTCTACATTATTCATTTTACATTTAATTAACCCACTTTATCATGACCAGACGATTACTACTCCTGTTACCCCTGCTCCTATGTCTGACCAGCGTTGTACACGCACAGAACCTCAAATTGGATAAACTTCTTTTCGGGGTTGCCTATTACGATGAATATATGCCCTACGAGAGGCTGGACAAGGATATCGCGATGATGAAAGATGCGGGTATCAACGTTGTGCGTATCGCCGAATCGACCTGGAGCACGGTAGAACCGCAGGAGGGGACATTTGATTTTACCCACATCGACCGGGTGCTGAATGCCATGCATAAGGCAGGTATACAGGTTATTGTGGGTACGCCCACCTACGCCGTTCCTACCTGGCTGGTGCATAAATACCCCGATGTACTGGCTATTACTCCTCAAGGCCAGAACCAATACGGCCCTCGCCAGAATATGGATATTAGTAACTCTCATTTTCGAACGCATGCCGAACAGGTTATCCGGGCGATCATGAAACACGTAAAAGATCACCCGGCCATCATTGGCTATCAGGTCGATAACGAGACGAAAGCCTATAATACAACGGGGCCTAGTGTACAGAAGATCTTTGTTGCATACATGAAAGACAAGTACAAGTCGCTGGACGTGATCAACGAAATTTATGGCCTAGATTACTGGAGCAACCGAATCAATACATGGGAGGATTTTCCGTCAACGGTAGGTACTATCAACGCCAGTCTGGCGGCAGAGTTCGCCACGTTTCAGCGGAAACTGGTAACGGATTATCTGGCGTGGCAAACGGCAATGGTCAACGAATACAAGAAACCAGGCCAGTTCGTTACACAGAATTTTGATCTGGAATGGCGGGGATACTCATACGGTATCCAGCCCGACGTCGATCATTTCGCGGCTGCCAAAGCTCTGGATATTGCGGGCATCGACATTTACCACCCCACGCAGGATCAGCTTACAGGTACCGAAATATCATTTGGGGGCGACGTGACCCGGTCTATGAAAACAAATGCGTCGAACTATGGCAAGAATTATCTGGTGCTGGAAACCGAAGCACAGGGTTTTCCGCAATGGGTGCCATATCCAGGGCAGTTGCGGTTACAGGCATTTAGTCACTTGGCGTCGGGCGCGGTCATGCTCGAATACTGGCATTGGCATTCGATTCATAATTCGGCAGAAACCTATTGGAAAGGCTTGTTGAGTCATGATTTCGAGCCAAATCCTACCTATAACGAAGCCAAAACCATCGGAAAAGATTTCGCCCGGCTTAGCTCGCAGTTAGTAAATATCAAGAAAACGAATTCGGCAGCAATTCTCTTCAGCAACGTAGCATTGACCGGATTCAACGCCTTTAGTTTTGGCTGGGGTGCCCGCGAGAAGTATAATGATGTGCTCCGGCCCATGTACGATGCCCTGTACAAAATGAACATCGGCGTCGATTTTGTCGACCCGTCGAGTACCAATCTGGACCAGTACAAATTGATTGTTGTTCCGGCTCTATATGCCGCTTCCGATGCGTTGCTGGAACGGTTGAACCTGTTTGTGAAAAATGGTGGGCATATCGTTTACACGTTCAAAAGTGGTTTTTCGGACGAGAATGTGAAGGTGAGGACTACCCGCCAACCGGGTATTATCAGCGAAGCCTGCGGTATTTCGTACTCACAGTTTACCATTCCCCGGCAGGTTTCGCTGAAAAATGACCCCTTTCAGGTTGGCAAGGACAACAATTCGGTCAAGACCTGGATGGAATTGATTACGCCAACCACCGCGAAGGTACTGGCCTCCTACGAACACCCGGTTTGGGGACAATATGCGGCCATCACCCAAAACAGCTACGGCAAAGGCATAGCTACCTATATAGGTTGCATGACGAGCGATGCCGTTTTGCAAAAAGTCCTGGAAACTGCCGCTAAAAAAGCAAACGTCTGGGGCTTGGATCAACAATTGACGTTTCCTCTGATTACCAAATCAGGTGTTAATCAACAGGGCAAGGCGGTTCATTATTACTTCAACTATTCGTCTGTGCCAGCGTCTGTTACGTATCCGTATGCAAACGGTAAAGAGTTGATTTCAAGTAAGCCCGCGTTGAAAAACGCAGCCCTGAAATTGGGTGCCTGGGATGTCAAGGTTGTTGAGGAGAATTAAGGATTTATTATTGATCTGTACAACGGACGGGGCCGCCCGTTGTACAGATCAATAACACCGCACTTCCATAAGCGACGCGGGTACAAAATCAGCTTGCCCCATGCCATTCTTCTTTAAATGGATGGTCAGGTGGCTGGTCGTGATCGGTTGCTCAAACCGGATTGTATTGCTCGTCTGATGATTATCCGTTTGGTGAAAAATGCGCTTCTGTCGGTCATTGCACACGATGTATTCGGGTACACAAAACGGCGAAACGGTTTCTGGATGAATCATAATAACTGTTTCAAGCGGGTGGTCGAAGTCGGTATCGAAACGAAGTTCGACCCGGCTAATGCGCTGCGGACTTAGCCAGCTTAGGGTTAACGTTGGATTGGCGTCGTCTGTAGCGGCTACCCAGCCGTTGGGCTGGTTCGTTGGGCGTTGAACGCCGTTAATTACGTTTGCCGGACTAAACAACTGGATGCCGGACTGAATGCGCAACGCGATATTTTGACCCGCAGGCCGACGTTCGGGGCACCAGAACTCAAACGTATCGACGCCAATATCGTCTGTTGGCTCCTGCTTGCCGTAGTTCGAAACGGCGGGATTAATCTTGTTGAAAACCGACAACACGCCTGTTACACGCAACTGGCTGTACTGAAGTTGAACATGCTCATTCTTCATGAACATCACGAACACATAGCCTGACTCGTTCAACTGGCTATTGAATAGTAAAACCACATCCTGTTCCCCCTTCAAGAGTGGAATCGTCAGTGTTTCCATCGTCACATCGGGCGTATGGTTGAAGGACTTACTGCTACGTCGCAGTTCGACCGTTAATGTTGTCGGCTGATCGATGGTGGCGAAGGCGGTCATTTGCGGAATGGGCCCCGCAGGCAAAGGCAGCATCTGCGCCGATGAGTAGGTCAATGGTTGCAGCGGCCCATTGGGTGGCAGTTCGGTCAGGACAAATTCGCTGGATGCAGTTAGGGTTGCCTGCCGGGCAAGGTCATTTTTGTCATTTAGATACAGACCGGGGATGTGATGCCCGGTTTTCAATAGTTCCTGTTGTACCGTTGTTATCCGGGTCGGGTCCGTCAGGTCGCGCGGAATCAATCCTTCCCGACTACACACCGAAGCAGCCATACCGACAGCCTGCGCGACGTGTGCCCCCGTTGCCATGACCCTTGATGAGCCGAAGGCCACGTGCGACGCACTGATGATGCGCCCGGCCAGGAACAGATTCCTGATGTTTCGGCTATAGAGACACCGATATGGAATTTGGTATAAACCCTTGCTGTGCCACTGATTACAGCCCGGCTTCTCCGAAAAAATACCATCGGCCGGGTGCAGGTCGATAGACCAGCCGCCAAACGCCACTGCGTCGGAGTGGGTGCGCTGCTCGACTATATCCTGTTGGGTCAGCATGTAATCGCCTTCGAACCGGCGACTCTCGCGTTTGCCGGGTATCTGCCCGACCCATTCCAGCGTCATTGTCTCGGCTTCGGGAAACAGGCCTGAGTTTTTGATGTGGTGCCAAACGCCGTACACTACTTTCCAAAGTTCCCATTTGATGGTTTCGGTATCGTGCACCGTATCCAGACGCCCGCCATACTCGATCCACCAAAGCTGACAGCCGTATTCCTGCGCATTGAACCGTTTGTAACGGGGAATTTTGGTGATGTCGTCCAGCGCATAGGCGGGTGGTACAAAGCGCACCGGCCGACCTGTGTCTTTGGTGTAGAAATACAGCGAATGACCCAGCAGTTCGCCGTATTCGGCGGTGGGCGCAAACTTCTCACCGAATTCTTCCCGACTTTCGGCCCCCATCCGAAACGCAGCCCCCGCCTGAAACCCAACGATACCGTCGCCGGATGCGTCGCAGAAAAGCGGAGCTACCAGTTCATAACTGGTGCTGTTTTGGCTGCAAAAGGCTTTCAGGCCGCTGATAGTTTCGGCGTCAGCCTTTTCCACTTCATACACCGCTGTATTCAGTAAGAGTTTGATATTCGGTTCCAGTACCACTTTTTCGAGCAGGATGGTGTCGAAAATTAGCGGATTGCCTTCTGGATTTCGGTAAAGGTTTTCGAGGAGAAGTTCGTCGATAACACCCCCTTCCCGCGCCCAGCGGTTATTGTTGCCCATATGCGAGGTGGCGCCCAGCACCCACAGCCGCACTTCGCTGGACGAGTTGCCGCCCAGAACCGGCCGGTCCTGGACCAGAATAACGGTTGTCCCGGCACGGGCTGCCGTAATGGCGCAACAAACCCCCGACAAACCCCCGCCAACCACCAGCAGGTCGGCGTCGTGTCGAACAGTTTTTAAGGGTCGTTTATCGGTTGCTTGTTCGCGTATCATTCGTTGAGTCGATGGTTTGGGTAAGAATGGAAAAGCCGGTTGGTTTAATGACTTCGACGGTTAGGGTGTTGTCGAAACCACGAACCGGGAGGATCATCGTGGCACTTTGGCCCGGTTGTAAATCGGGAATGAGCATGGTTGTGGCCTGTGTTTTCAGTTGATACTTCTTGAGGGTATAAGCCGGGAAATCAGCACGGGCAGTTACCCGTAGTGTTACCGTATGAACACCCTCTTTTCCGCTAGTCCAGCTTACTTTTTCGACGGTGACGGGAGCCATGCCAGTCTGGTGCGCCTTATAGAGCAACCGTTTCGAGCGGTCGCCCCGAACGAGGCCCCACGGGCGGGTGCCGTCCGGATTCGTGCCGTCGTGCCGGCTCAGGTAATCGTTAAACGACCACCACGACGCGCCCACTACGTAGGGCAGTTGCCGAATATCAGTCAGGAATTTCTCGATGTGCGTCACCTGCCCGGCTTCGCCGTCTTTTCCATCGGCCCGCGTGCCGTATTCACTGATGAAAATCGGCTTGTCGGGGTAGAGGGAGTGAATGTGTTTCAGAATGTTGGTGTGGTTACCGTAGGTGTTTGTCGACACGAAGTCGCAGTACTGAGTAGCCTCATCTTCAGGTTTTTTGGGTAGTGTATTCAACCGCATCGATGCGAAGGTGTACAGGCGGGTAGGGTCGAGTTCGCGGGCGTAGGCAATCATATCTTTGGTCCACCGCTGCCCCGCCGGTTGTTCGGACAGGTACTCGTTGCCCACACTATAGGCAATCACGCTGGGGTGATTCCAGTCGCGTTCGGCCATCTCGCGAAACTGCTGCCGGAACTTGGTACGCATGGTGTCGTTGTCCATCTGTCGGGGGGTCAATTGCCAGTTGCCCGCTTCGCTGATGATAAGCATCCCGTTGCGGTCGGCCCAGTCATAAACGGTTTCGGAAGGCGTGTAGTGGGTAAGTCGATGGAGTTCCATACCCGCTTCTTTCATCAGACGCATATCTTTTTCCACCAGCCAATCGGGTTCCAGTGACCCCAGACCAGCATAATCGACTACCCTGTTCCCTCCCGCAACTTTAATCGGCTGACCGTTCAGCAGCAATTGCGCGTTTCGAACCTCCACTTTCCGAATCCCGAAGTGCGACCGGACGGTGTCACTCCCCATGATCACCTGTACATCGTATAACGTCGGCTGGTCGATGCTCCACAGCTTCACATCGGCGGCTTTCAGTACCGTTTCGGCTTCCAGCAAGACTGTTTGGTTAATCGATATCGTACCGGATGCCTGTTTCCAGGTCAGTACAACGGGTTTGCCGCTCTGCTCTACCCGAAAAGCCAGTCTGGGCGAAACTGTCTGCTTTCCGGCGTTCCGGATTCGGGTTCTGATTTTGAGGGAAGATGTGCCTTTTGAGAGGTCGGGTGTGGCTTCGACTTTTATGTTTTCAACGTATACCTCAGGCTCAACGGTCAGGTAAACCGGCCGAATAAGACCACCGTAATTGACCCATCCCGGAAAGGATTCGGGTAGGTTGTTGTCCTTCGATCCGGGGATGGTCGTTGTTTTCCACGTATTGTTATTAACCGAAATAGCGATTGTATTGATTCCGCCATTCGTCCGGTCGGGTTTCAGATAGTTGGTAATGTCAAACTGAAAGGGCGTGTAGCCGCCTTCGTGCGTCCCGACTTTCTGGTTGTTTATCCAGACCGTTGTTTCGTAATAGGCTGCATCGACGTGAAGGATGACACGTTTACCCGCCGTTGCCTGAAAGGGAAACGACCGCCGGTACCAGGCTGTCCCGGTATAAAATTGGTAGCGGGGATCGACCGAAAAACAATGCGGCACCGTCACTTTATCCCAGCGATTTAGCGAGGCATCATCGTTGTACCATTTTCCCCGCTCACCAGCATCAACGGGGTCGAGGGCAAACCGCCATTCGCCATGCAATGGAATCGCGTTCGGGTCGCGGATAGTGTATTGGCCAATACTGGGACGTGCCAGGATAACCAGTAATAGAAGTGTTAAGGCGTAATTTATTATTCTCATTTGTACGTATTTTGAAAGCCTATGAGGTCTTTGAGGCCTTATAGGTTTGGTTGGAATTTCTCTGTTTTTGGTGTTTCGGTCACCAACTGAACCCGCTGGGCCGCCCGCCAGGGAATCAGCGCCAGCACAAGAACTACTGCCGAAATTGTCGCCGTTATACCTGCGCCTTCTGTAGTCAGGAAACTCAGGCCACACAGCATCAGTGCCGTAAATACCAGTGAGCCCGAAATGACCCGCAACCCAAACCGGTTCTGTTTTCGTACCGCCAGCGCTTCTTCCGGCGATTCGGCCTGGGCGTCGTCGCGTTTTTGCTGGCGGGCAATCAGGTAGCTGTAATACTCCTGCGCGACGTTGTCTTTCGACCGCTGCCACAGCTCGTAGCCCAGCAACATCAGAAAGGGAAGTCCAATACCAACGATGGTTTCTTCGGCCCTTGTCAGCTTAAAACCGAGCAATAGGGGAGCCAGAATTTTGAAGAACAAATTGACGCTTAAGCTGATGCCGGTTATCCAGAGGGTAGCGCGGCTGGTCAGGCGTTTGGAAAACAGCGACCAGAGGGGAGGGGCCAGCAGCGGGCCGCCCGAAATAGACGAAATGCTCAGGACAACTTCTACAATACCACCAGCCGCCGGAACCATCAGCGCAATGCCGATCATGCCCAAACCAAATAGCCACGACGACCCGCGCGCCACCCGAATCAACTGTTTATCCGAAGCCGTTGGGTTAATCAACCCTTTGTAAATGTCATTCGTAAATACCGCCGAAACGACGTTTAAGGCCGTATTCGCACTGGCTGAGGTTGAGAAATACATGCCCGTGAGCATTAGGCCCAGCAAACCCGGTGGCAGCACCAGTTTACAGATCATCAGATATGCATTTTCCGTATCAAGACCGGTGAGGGATGGATTAATGACTCTGTAGATCATGGGCGGCAACATCCAGATAACGGGACTGATGAGGTACAAACCCGCAAACAGAAACGCTACTTTCTTTGCCGATTTCGGACTGTCGACGCTGGTGTACCGCTGCACAAACGTCCAGTTGCCGCCAATGTAGCAGATGTGGTACAGCACAAAAGCGGCCACGAAACCAAAGGTGTATTCGCCATTCAGGAGGTTGAAAAAATCATCTGGCACGGCTTTCAGAAATCCCTCGAAACCACCCACCCGGTCGAGGGACAGCGGCAGCAGAATGAACACCGCTGCCGACAGAACCACGAACTGCAAAATGTCCGTTACCATTACCGCCCAAAGCCCGCCAACGGCTGTGTAGGCAATCATGAAAAAGCCCAGCCCTATGGTACAGGGCACCAACGGCAAGTTGAGCGAAACACTCACCAGCTTCGCCACCGGGTACAGTACCGACCCTTTGATGAACAGCGATACCAGTGTAAAAATGAAGATGTACACTTTCTGAACCGTTGCCCCCAGCCGTTCCCGAATAAACTCGGCGGCTGTGAGGGCGCCCGTCTGCTTCCAGCGTGGAGCGAGGTATAAGCCCGTCACCAGTGCACCAATGCACATGGTCCACTGAATGGTGATAGCTACCCAGCCGTGTTTGTATGCAATAGAGCCCCAGGCCACGAACGTACCGGCCGAGAAAAAGCTCATGAACAGGGACAGCCCCCCAATAAACCAGGGCACCGCTTCGCCCCCCGCAAAGAACGATTTCAGGTTGCGGCCCGTCCGGGCAAACAGCATCCCTATGGCGAGCACAAAAGCCGAAAAAATGACGATGACCGCCGTATCAATAGTTGTATTCATAATTTTTAAGGGTGTTTACCCCACCTCCGGCCCCTACCCCTGAAAACAGGGGAGGGGTGAAAGCCAATGGTAGTAATCGCCCAGTTCCACTATTTGGAAGAGGGATAATTTACAAGAGCCACCCCTCTCCTTTTTTCAAGGGGAGGGGCCGGGGGTGGGGTAGATACAATTACCTCAAATCCACTTCCAGCACCCCTTGTCCGAAGCCCGGCAGATCGAGCGCAAAAGCATCCACCGAAATTGCCTGATTTGTGGGTAGCCAGCGGGCACTGGCAATGGTTTTTTGCAGGACTGCCGGATTTAGTCTTACCGTTGTCTTTGTTGCCTGCGCCCGGTTGTTCTGCAAAACGATAAATAGTTTTTTCTGGTCGGCAGAACGGGCCAGGATGTAGTCGATGACCGGGCTGCCGGGTTGAACCAGCCCATCCTGAATGAGCAGGCTGGCGGTTTGTCCGTAAACGGTCCCGGCACTGAAACCATAGGTCTGGTGCGGGCCAACCTTGGGCGTGACAAACCCGCGTGGGAAAAGCACTTTCCCATCGGAGCGCAATTCGGCTTCGGCCATCAGGTAGTCGGTGAGCCAACCAATTTGCCACCAGGCATGGTGTGGATACGGGCCGGACCCTTTGTTCATCCGCTCCCAGTAATAGGACGCAACACTCGTTTTCGGGTCGACAAACGCATCCCGACCGATAGCCCCCGCGCGGGCCATATCCGCAAAAATCGGCTCTTTCGTTAGCTGATACATGCGAATGAACAGACCCGCGTGACTGCACAACTGAATGGGCCCCAGCCGCGTGGCTGAGCCGAAGATGCCGCCGTGTTCGAAACTCAAGCCCGTCTGGCTGATCTCCCAGTCTTCGCGCGGAATGCCGTTAACCGTTTTGGGTTTGTGGCTGGCGATGGGATGCGTATAAATGGAGGTCGTGTAAATCTTGGCCGTCGTAATGGCCGCCCGTTGGTAGCGGGTATCTTTTGTTAAATCAAACAAATCCAGCAACGCCTGCGCCGACTGGCCGGTGGCAAAGTCGGGGGCGTAGCGGGCATCGCCACACACACCCAGAAAACTACCCGTTTCAACCGCGTTTTTGACAAACCAGTCGGCTCCTTTGCGGGCTGCCGCCAGATACTTCGGATCTTTCAGGATTCGGTAGGCAACAATCAGGCCGTAGAACGTAGGGCGCACATCCTGAATATCCGTGAAGATTTCTTTCTCCGTATTGCGGTCGTAAGCCACGGCCCATCGGCCATCGGGTTTCTGCCAGGTCAACAGGCGGTCGGCTCCCAACCGAAGCCGCTCCTTAAGTTCCGAATTGACCGGGTCGAAAAGGAGCATGTTGCCAATATCGAGCATGGTGTAATACGTCAGGCCAATCGGCTCGACAACGGAACCCCACTCTTCCACAAACTTCTTGGATTTTGCCAGATAATATTGCCCTTCGGGAGCGCCTTTGAAAAAACTGTTGCCGGTTTCCTGCTGCGCCAGTTTGAAGTTTTCGGCGTAGGGGAGCACGTTTTCGGTCAGGAGCGGGTCGTGGGTGGCGTTGGCTAGCATCCACATGGCGCCGTAATCCGAATTTTTCATAGCGTCTTTGTTAGAACCCACCACGCCACCCAGATACGACTGCGCCCCGAGCTTTTTACCCTCAAACTCTTCAACGTTCCATAATGACGTTTTGGGGTCGATGAGGTACTGGTGCATTTTCGAGATACGATCCGTCAGCGATTGTTTGGATTGCCGCAACGCCAGCGTTTCTTTAAACTGATAAACATCGTAAACCGCGTGATTCAGCGCCTTGAACCAGTCGCCGTCTGTCAGGCTGTAGCGAAAGGTGTAGCTGATGATCTGGCCGGGTTGCAGGCTTGACTTCGGCTCGCCCAGAACGGGGTAATAAAGCGTTGGCGAAAGCTGCGCCTTGCGGTTCATGTGCGACAGACCAATCTCCCAGTCAATCTGCGTGCTTTTGTCGACCGCCCAGGGGTCACGCGATAGCCCTGGCTCTGGAATGACCGAGAGCGTAACACCAGTTTTCGTCGTAATCATCGGACAAAGGGTGCTGGCACATCGCTCCCGGTACACCGCCGGTATCGTCGGAATGCCATGCCCGTAGGCGTAGGCCAATGCAAAGTTTGGCTGGAGTTTATTGCCCAGAAAGTAGCCCGGAATGGCTGCCCAGGCCAGGTTCTGTTCCGAAACACTAGCCAGCGTTGGACTTGCCAGTGAGAAATACCCCGGTTTTTTCGCCGTAACGGTCTGCTTGACAATAATATCGGACGGAAATTTAGGGTCAAATGACCAAAGCGTACTGATGGTAGCTGCGTCCGTTTCCTGCTGAAACGACAGGCTATTGCCACCCGTTTGCTTGGCGGTTTTCGGGAAGAAATAAAGAGCCGTTCCGGCTTTGTTCAGCGAAACGGGGCTGGTGCTTTCGGCCCATTGTTTCTGCTGGTAATGGTATTTTTCGGTAGGAAACTCGTTGCCTGTAATATCTTTAAAGGTCGTATCGGGCTTCTCGGAAGGTTTATCCGCAGCATACAGCAGCGTATTTTCGCCGGAGGGTGCTGGCATGGTCACCCAGGCCGCGCCTTTCCGAACGGCCACCTGCTCAATGACCCAGCCATTTGGCGTGTTTTTCCAGATGACCTTAACGCGCTCGTTCGCCAGTGATAGCGGCTGGTTTGATTGAGCCAGCACGGCCGTCCAACAAAGGGTTAAAAGAGCAATTTTCCAGATAGATTGCATTGAGTGAGAATTTATCGTACCCACGGGCTTCAGCCCGTGTTTTATAGTCAATAGTACCAAAGGAAACACGGGCTAAAGCCCGTGGGTACGGTTATTTCCAATCCGCATTTTGCTCCAGCTTCGGGTTGGCGTTGATTTCGTCCTGCGGAATTGGAAAATACTTATTCTTTGCCTGAACGGGCCGCGTGGGATACACGCTATTCACCGCCGTACTCAGTGCCGTAAGGTATTTGCCCGTTCGAGTGAGGTCGTACCAGCGGTCGCCTTCGCCGTATAATTCCCACGACCGTTCCTGAAGCACTGCGTCGATGAAGGCGTCTTTGCCCAAACCGGCTGTCAGGTCGGCCAGGCCCGCCCGTTTCCGAACGACGTTGATAAACCCATAAGCCGCTGAGGTAGCTCCATTTACCCGCGCTTCGGCTTCGGCGGCTATCAGGTACACATCAGCCAGCCGCAGGATTGGGATATTGGGAAGGGTGCCAACCGTTGAAATAGGATCCTGGTATTTTTTCATCAACACGCCCTGCGTCGTGATGGGCGTAATGTTGCGTTGCGAAACGATCTTGTTGCTCTTGTCCACGTAGGTCGTATCCAGCAGCAACCGCCGTTTATCGGCCGGATTGAATGAATTATAAAATGACTGGTAAACGAACATGGACCCAAACGTGGTTTTACCGTATTCGGGTCCGGTGCTCGCAGGTGGTCCAAGCAGCCCCGTCAACTGATGCCCCCGGCTGGGACTAAACCCGCCCTCCGATTCATACGCCCACATATTTTCGACACGGGCGGCATCTTCCCGGTCGTAGCGATACACGTCCCGTACATCGGCCATCAATGAATATTTGCCGGAATTGATCACCTCCAGTGCTTTCTTCGAGGCTGTTGCCCAGTCTTCGTTGTACAACGCTACTTTGGCATAAAGAGCCGATACGACTTCTTTCGATGGACGGCCCTTCTCAATGCCGGGACCGGAAACCAGCCCGGCACTCGTGGCCTGGTCGAGGTCACTGTAAATCTGCTTGTAAACATCCGCTTTCGGACTTTTACCAACAATGGCTTCAACCTGATTACTGCTGGCTTTTATTTTCACCGGCACGTCGCCAAAGTTTTTGGTCAGCATCCAGTGATAGAATGCCCGCAGGAAATACGCTTCGCCAATGATCTGTTTCTGGCGGGTGGCGTCCATTTTGGCGGCTGGCACTTTCTCGATAATCCAGTTTGCTTTCTCGATGCCATCGTAGCAGGATGACCAGATCTGCTGGGGCGACTCACTGACCCGGCCGGCGCTTTTCTGCGTCGTATAGTTCGGGTCGTAAGTGAACAGCGTGAGCGTGTTCCGACCAACTACCGCCCTGGGGTACGACTGGTCGGCGCTCAAATCCGACACGATGGTGAGTACGGGCCCAACGGCCATATCGGCAATCGGGTCATATACCGCAATAAGCCCTTTTTCGGCATCAGCCGCCGTTTTATAAAAGGCTTCGGTATAAATGGACGAGTAAATCGTTTCCTCCAGCTGGCAAGCCGCCAGACCGAAGATGAGGAGTATAGGAATGAGTATCTTTTTCATGAGTTCAAGAGTTGTCTGAACCGCCACGGCGGCCCGGCAGTATTTTTATGATTTTAAAGATTTACATGATTAATGAGTGCATCTAAACGTTTCCAGTAGAAATCATGTAAATCCTTCAAATCCTGTGAATCCCGGTCTAGAAAGTGACCTGTAAACCACCCAGAAACGACCGGGCAGGGGGATAGACTAAGTTATCGACGCCAATGACCGTGTTGCTGCCTCCGTAGGTGTTCACTTCGGGATCGAAGCCTGTGTAGTTGGTAAGCGTGAAGAGGTTGTTGCCGCTGGCATATACCCGAATGCGCTGAATGCCTTTGATTCTGGGTAGCGTGTAGCCCAGCGTTACGTTTTTGCAGCGCAGGTACGAGCCATCTTCCACAAATCGGTTGCTGACTGGCAAGCGGCTGCTCAGGGCCGCACTGGCATACTCCTGACTGGGGTTGGTGGGCGACCAGCGATTGACCACACCCGCATACAGGTTACGCTGACCCAGTGGCGTTTCGAAGGCAAACCGCGCCTGATTGAAAATATCGTTGCCCTGACTACCCGAGAAAAAGCCGCTCAGATCGAAGTTTTTATAAGCCAGATTAGTTGAAAAGCCGAAAATAAATTTCGGGTTTGGATTGCCCGTTACTGTCTGATCGGCTGCGGAGATAGTGCCGTCGCCGTTGAGATCTTTCACTTTATGCCCGCCTAACCGACCATCGTAGCCGGGCAAAATGGTTTCGCCTGTTTGGTTGATGCCGTCGAAAACGTAGGTTTTAAACAGACCCAGCGGTTGCCCGACACTCAGAATGCTGTAGGTTGTCACAAACCGTTCCTGCGTAGTGCCGCCGTCGAGGTCGAGAACTTTGTTTCGATTTATAGTCGCGTTAGCCGACACATCCCAGCGCAGCGGCCCCTGTAAAATCCGGGCGTTGGTGGCCAGTTCAATTCCTTTGTTTTCCAGCGAGGCAAAATTGCCGGTAATACTGCCGTAGCCCGATGAGAGTGGCAGGGTTTTGATATAAAGCAGATCGCGGGTCTTTTTGCTGTAGGCGTCGACCACAAAACTCAGACGGTTGTTGAGCAGGCTAATGTCCAGGCCGATGTTCGCCTGTGTCGATTTCTCCCAACGTAAATCGGGGTTGGCAATGCCCGATGGGTTGATGCCCGTCAGGTACACATGGTTGAACTGATAATCGCTGCCCGACGATGATACCGTTGCCAGGGATTGATAGGGGTTGATACCACCAGCATTGCCGGTCAGTCCGTAGCTGGCCCGTAATTTCAGGTCCGACAGCCAGCCGACGCTTTTCAGAAACGGCTCTTCGATGATGCGCCATGCGGCTGACACGGCCGGGAAGAATCCATACTTATGGTTTGCTCCGAACTTGCTCGACCCATCGGCGCGGGCCGTCAAATCCAGAAAATACTTGTCTTTGAAACCGTAATTTAGTCGGCCGAGGTACGAGTCCAGCCGCTCTTTGGTTCGGCTGCTGCTTACCGTGCGCGTTAGGGCCAGTTGCAGAGCCTCGTTCTCGGTGGCATCGTTCGGAAAACCCGTGGCGTTGATGGTGTTGCCGTTGGCGAGGTTGCTTTGCGTGCCAAACACACCGGTGAACTTAAGCGTATGATGCTGGGCAATGGTTCGTGTATAGGTCAGGATGCTTTCGTGAAGCAGTACCAGGCTGTTGGCGTTTATTTTAGCACCGGAGCCGGAGTTGTCGTTGAGGTCGGCCGCGTTCACGATGGCGCGGGGCGAGTACGTATTTCGAAGGCTATTCTGGATATCGACATTAAACGATGCCCGATAGGTCAGTCCCTGCGCCAGATTGACTTCTCCATATAGATTGGCCAGTGTGCGCTGAATGCCAATCTGGTTTTTGATGGCCGCCAGTCCCAGCGGGTTCGTTACTTCCCGATACTGGCCATTTGCCTGTTCGCCAAAGGGAAATAGACTACCGTCGGCGCGATAAGGCTGTAAATTCGGGGGAGCACCCAGGGCAGACCCAATAATGCTGCTGGTAATAAAATCGCCGTCGCCAAGGCTCGTAGTACCGTAGGGAACACCTTTGTTAATGGAGTAACTACCCAGAATACTCGTGCCGATTTTAATCCGGTCACTTACCCGATGGTCGACGTTGAGCCGGAGCGAGTACCGTTCAAAACCGGAGTTGATGATGACGCCTTCCTGATTAAAGTAATTGAGCGACAACGCCAGTTGTGTTTTCTCCGACCCACCGTTGATGGTTAACTGGTGGTTTTGGATGGGAGCTTGACGGAAAACAAGACTCTGCCAGTTTACGCCTTGACCCAGACTAGCCGGATCGGGATAATAATTGTTTTTGAATGCTTCGTTTTCCAGTTGCGCAAACTGGGCTGCATTCAGAACGGGTATCGTTTTTGAGACTTTCTGAACGCCGTAGTAGCTTTCGTAACTAACGCTGGTTTTGCCTGATTTACCCCGTTTGGTGGTAATCAGCACAACGCCATTAGCCGCTCGTGAGCCGTAAATAGCTGTTGCGGAGGCATCTTTCAGTACTTCGACCGACTCAATGTCGTTGGGGTTAATCGTTGACAGGGGGCTGATGTCCGTCAAACCGCCCCCGTTCGAAATCTGGATGCCATCCACAATGTAGAGCGGCTCGGATGTGCCATTTATCGAGTTCGTTCCCCGAATTCGAACGCTGACATTGCCGCCCGGTGCCCCCGAATTCTGCACAATCTGCACCCCGGCTACCCGTGCCTGTATGCCCTGCGCCACGTTGACAACGGGCGTTTGTACCAGATCGGCAGCTTTAATGGACGCAATGGAGCCAGTCGTTTCAATTTTTCGCTGCGTTCCATACCCTACCACAACGACTTCATTCAACGACCGGTCGTCGGCTTTCAGGGCGATGTCGATAGTACTCCGATTCGAAAGGGCTACCTCTTGTGTTACATAGCCGATGGACGAGAACGTGAGCGTGGCATTGCCGTCGGACACCGTTAAGGAGTACTGGCCATTCGCATTCGTCGTTGTACCCTGTTGAGCGCCTTTCACAACAACATTAGCACCCGGCAGTCCTTCGTTCGTTCCAGAGTCGGTGACCCGCCCTGTAATGGTAGTGATTCGGGGCGACTGTGCTAGTCCTATTAAGGAGAGTAGCATCAGGCTCATCAAGCCAACCGTTGTTCGTAAATATAGAATAGACTTCATAGGCAAAGCAGCGTTTCTGCTTTCTGAGTTTAAGGGATGTTAACGTAGAAAAATACAAAAATGAAAAAGGCTTATAGCTTTGACCGAGAAGGTAAACAGGTTGAGACTCTCAAGCGGTATTTCCCTTTAAAGAAGCCTAATCAACGTATTTAGCCGATTTTTACTTGATATTACGAGTAGGTAGTGATTCTGCAAAGATTTTTTTGACTTATTTTATTGGGAACATTCCCAAAATTTTGGGAATGTTCCCAATAAAATGATCTTTGCCATTGCCTTGCGAAAATCAATGCTAGCATTTATTTAGCTTAAAAATTAGAATTATTATACTTTTATGGCAACTCATCAGACAACAATTATTGATATTGCCAAGGCATTAGGCATATCTAAATCGACGGTCTCGCGCGCGTTGACGGGCCATGCCAATGTAAATGAGAAGACACGGCAGCGGATTCTGGATATGGCGGCTCAGGTCGATTATCAGCGGAATCAACTGGCTATTTCCCTGCTGACGAATCGCACCGGAACCGTGGGTATTATTGTCCCGGAGTTTATCAGTTTCTTCTTCCCGAAAGTCATCATTGGGGCACAGGAGGAAATGGCGAAGGCAGGTTATAACGTGGTTATCTGTCACTCCAATGAGTCGTACGAAACCGAGGTAGCGAATGCCAAAGCCCTGTTAGCCAGCCGGGTGGATGGTCTGATCGTGTCGCACACGAAAGAAACCCGCAACTTCGATCACTTCAAGGTGTTTCAGCGGAAGGGCATTCCTGTGGTTTTTTTTAACCGGGTGTGCGAAGAAATGAACGTCTCGAACGTGACGGTGGACGATTATAACGGATCATTTCGGGCGGTCGAGCACTTGATTCAAACCGGTCGGCGTCGGATTGCGCACCTCGCCGGACCCGATACACTCGCCAACAGCCGCAACCGGCTCAACGGTTACCGGGATGCTCTCCGGCACTACGGCCTACCCATCGACCCGGAGCTAGTGATTGCTTACGACCTCAATCTGGATAAGGCTAACATCTATGTAAATCACTTGCTCAACCTGCCTAATCCGCCCGATGCACTATTCGCCATGAATGACCCGACGGCGCTCGAAGCCCTGAACGTTGCTAAACATCGGGGAATATCAGTGCCCGACGATCTGGCCATTGTGGGCTTTAGCGACGACCCGATTTCCGCCCTGATCGAGCCGGGCCTGACCACCGTATCGCAGCCCGTTAATGAGCTGGGTCAGCAGGCGGCACGCCTGTTGCTGAGTCAGTTGGCCAATAAAGAAGATAATTTTCAGCCCGAGCGCATCGTATTGCCTACGAGTTTAATCGTGCGTGGGTCAACCGTGAAGTTACCACCTGTATCAGACAGCACCCGTAGAGCAGGGGCAGATTGCACGAATATATGAATCTGACGTTGATGTTTGTCTATCAAGATGTGAAAATTAGGCTATGAGTCAGCTTGTTCAGGGAGTAAGACTTTCTCAAACCCTTCTTTTGGTTTTGTTTCAAACTCATACTCCATGAAAAAGAAGCTCCTGATTCCGGGCTTGCTTTCGTTCTCAATGCTGGTCGTTACCTGCAAGGTCATTCAGCAGGCTCCGTCCGATACGGCCAAAAACACGACATTGCCCGATACCATACCCGCGTTTGTATCCAACCCTTCTCCCGTGCAACTCACGCCGGAGCAGAGTTTAAAAGCGTTTCGGGTGCCGAAAGGCTATCACATGGAACTGGTTGCCAGTGAGCCGATAGTTAAAGAGCCAGTCGCCATTGCCTGGGACGGGAACGCCAAAATGTACGTCGCCGAAATGGACACGTATATGCAGGATGCCGATGGTACGGGTGAACACGACCCCATAAGCCGGGTTATGCTGCTTGAAGACACGAATAATGACGGCAAAATGGACAAGAGTTCGGTCTTCATAGATAAGCTCCTGCTTCCCCGCATGATATTGTGCGTCGACCACGAACTGCTGGTCAACGAAACCGATACCTACGACATTTATAGCTATAAAGACACAAACGGCGATGGCGTTGCCGACCAAAAAAAAGCGGTTTATCAGGTTGGTAAAAAATCGCCCGGTAATCTAGAACACCAACGTAGTGGCCTGGACTGGAATATGGACAACTGGATTTATGTGACGGTCGATCCGGTGCGGTTTCGGTACACCAAAAACGGTCTGAAAGTCGATTCACTGCCAAGTGGCTCCAATGGCCAGTGGGGCCTGACGCATGACAATTACGGTCGGCTGTTCTTTTCGCGGGCGGGGGGCGAAATCCCGGCATCAGGTTTCCAGATAAACCCCGTTTATGGCGGCCTCGAATTTCCGGACCAGTATTCGGAAGAGTTCAATGCTGTGTGGCCAATCATGTCGACGCCTGATATTCAGGGAGGCTTAAATCGACTTCGCTTAACCGACAGTACGCTAAATCATTTCACGGCCAGCAATGGACAATCCATTTTTAGGGGCGACAAACTTCCTGCCGATCTGGTGGGCGATTACCTGATTGGGGAGCCCGTGGCCCGGATTATCCGTCGTGCCAAGGTTATTAACACCAACGGCAAGCTAACCCTCGAAAATGCCTATAAGCAACAGGAGTTCATTGCGTCGACGGATATGAATTTCCGCCCGGTAAACACCTACACCGGTCCTGATGGATGCCTGTATATCGTCGATATGAACCGGGGCATTATTCAGGAATCGCAGTGGACCCCAAAGGGTAGTTATTTGCGGCCTCAGATCGAGCGGTTGGGCCTGGACAAAAACATACAGCATGGCCGTATTTTCCGACTGGTACATGACGGTATGAAGCCGGGGCCAAAACCGCAGATGCTCGATGAGTCCAGTACAAAACTCGTTACTTACCTCGACCATCCAAACGGCTGGTGGCGCGATAATGCCCAAAAACAACTCGTTATCCTGAGCGACAAATCAATTGTACCTGTTCTGAAGCAGATCGCATCAGGTCAACAGGGGTCTTTGGCAAAACAGCCGTCGGCGCTGGGTCGACTACACGCTTTATGGACGCTGGAAGGGCTGGAGGCTATTGATAAAGATATTGTGTTTACGGCTATGAAAGATGCTGATCCGCAAGTGCGCCGGGCGGCTGTCTGGATTGGCGAGCGATACATCAAACAGGACGATGCTGATGTCATGGCCAGCTTACAGGCCCTTAAAAACGACCCAAACTACGACGTTCGAACCCAGATGGTGCTGTCTTTACACGCCAGCAAGTCGGCTAGTGCAAATGCCCTCGCTGGTGAACTGATCGAACAAAGCACCAACAACCAGATGCTGGCCAGCGCTCAGAAAAGTCTATTGAAAAACGATGCCGTTAAAACCTATGGCCTGCGCCTGGGCCGACTCGAACCCGAAGACCGGAAGATGGTTCTGGCTGGTGCCAACACCTTCAAAACTCTTTGTGCGAGCTGTCATGGTCCTGATGGAAAAGGCTTAGCCGTGGGTGGAACCAGCATGGTAGCGCCCCCGCTATTCGCATCGAAACGGGTTGTGGGTGATAAAGATGTACTCATCAAAATCCTGCTGAATGGCCTTTCCGGCCCTGTCGATGAGAAAACCTACCCCGATGTTATGCCGTCGATGGCGGCTAATGACGACGAATGGATTGCCTCCGTCCTGAGCTATATCCGCTACGAGTTTGGTTATACGGGTAATTTTCCGCCCTATACGCCACCGCCCGGACCACGGCCTTCGGGTAGTGGCCCGCCCCCGGAAATTCAGAAACGCCGGAGTTACAAGCCGTTTGTAAAAGCGGATGATGTAAAGCGAATTCGTGAGCAAACCACTGGCCGTACGAAGGCATGGACGCTGATGGATTTGGAGAAGGTAGGGGAGTAGGAGGTGGTTAACCGGGAAACTCAAAAAAATGTAGATAACTATAATCGCCCACTCATGAACGTCCGTCTTCTTACCATCGCTTACTTTATGGGCACCCTGGCTGCCTTGGCGCAACCCAATCCCGCCCGGCCTGATTTGTGCCAGGGGGCGTATTTTACCGAAGCAGAAGGGGCGGCAGCCTTAAAGACGTTCGCTCAAACGTATCATGACAAAGCTAGCTGGGAAACCCGGGCGGCACTTATTCGGAAGGGTATTCGCGATGGAATGAAGTTGCCAGATAAACCCAAGTTTGCTCCGCTTCAACCCATTCGGCATAGTGTGCGGAAGATGAATGGCTATTCCGTTGAAAACGTAGCTTTTGAGAGTTTGCCGGGTATTTTCGTAACCGGAAATCTGTATAAACCGCTAAACGCAACGGGCAAAGTGCCGGGCATTCTTTGTTCGCACGGGCATGGCGCAAACCTGAACAATCGCATGATGGAGTATACCCAACAGCGGTGCGCTACGTTAGCGCGTATGGGTGCTGTTGTCTTTGCCTACGATATGCTTGGTTACGGCGACTCGAAGCAATCGGACCATAAAATTGAGAATGCCCTGACATTGCAAACCTTAAATGGAATGCGTTCACTTGATTTCCTGACCAGCCTGCCCGAAGTCGATAAGGACAAGATTGCCATGACGGGCGAATCGGGTGGGGGAACGCAGACGTTTGTGCTTACGGCTCTTGATCCTCGTATAAAAGTCTCGGTGCCCGTTGTGATGGTGTCGGCGCACTTTTTCGGGGGCTGTAGCTGCGAGAGCGGAATGCCCATTCATAAACGGCCTACGCACCAGACCAGTAATGTAGAACTAGCCGCCCTGGCCGCGCCACGCCCCATGCTCCTGGTATCGGACGGCAAAGACTGGACAAAGAACACGCCGGACGTTGAGTTTCCGTATATCCAGAACATCTACGGGTATTATGGCGCCAAAGACCGGGTTGAAAATGTTCATTTGACTATCGAAGGTCATGATTATGGCCCCAGCAAACGCATAGCTGCCTACCGCTTTCTGGCCAAAGAATTGAAGTTGGATTTGAATCGGGTGATAAAAGACGGTCAGATTGACGAAAGCCCCAATACCGTGCTGGAGCCAGCAGCCTTAGCCGTTTTCGATGCAACTCACCCCCGTCCGGCCCGTGCCGTTGTGGGCGATGACGCCGTGATGGCTTTGCTAAAGTAATAGCCTGACTACGAATTGCGTGGCCATAAAGTAGTATATGTGCCTGATTGTATTTAGTGTTTATGGCTGTGTGTAATGGGTAAGTTCGCTGCACATTTAAACAGGCATCAAATCCGTTAAACTGAAACCATTTCACCCTAAAACCCGGCTCTGGCCTAAAACCTCAACTTGCATGCATATTTTCAATATCAATCGTCGTCGTTTCATACAGGGCACCACTGCGTCACTCGCACTTACCGCCTTTGGTGCCAATGGTCTGGATTTGATGCACCCCCCAAAAGCGTACCGTGTAGCTCTGATTGGTACCGGCTGGTATGGCAAAAGTGATTTGTTTCGCCTGATTCAGGTAGCTCCCGTAGAGGTCGTCGCGCTCTGCGATGTTGATAAGAATATGCTGGCAGGTGCGGCAAAATTGGTGAGCCAGCGGCAGAAATCAGGTCAGACGCCAAAGCTCTATGGCGACTACAAAAAAATGCTGGCTGAAAACCAGTTGGATATTGTGCTCATCGGCACCCCCGACCACTGGCACGCACTCCAAATGATTGATTGCGTGAAAGCAGGTGCACACGTGTATGTGCAGAAACCTATCAGCGTAGACGTAATGGAGGGCGAAGCGATGGTGGCGGCTGCCCGGAAATATAACAAGGTGGTGCAGGTCGGTACACAGCGTAAAAGTACCCCTCACCTGATCAGAGCAAAAAAAGAAATCGTTGATGCGGGGTTACTCGGCAAGATATCGCACGTAGAAATGTCCTGCGACCTCCACATGCGGAACAACGGTAATCCACCCGTGCAGGCCGTTCCCGATTTTCTGGATTACAACATGTGGACGGGTCCCGCTCCGCTTCGCCCTTATGATGGCTTGCCACACGTGCGCTGGTGGCGGACATTCATGGAATATGGTAATGGCATAACCGGCGATATGTGCGTTCACATGTTCGATACAGTTCGCTGGATGCTGGGACTTGGCTGGCCGAAACGGATTAGCTCACATGGTGGCATTTATGTTCAGAAAGAGGGTAAGTCGAATATTTCCGATACGCAATCGGCTCTGTTTGAATATGATGAGTTGAACTGCGTATGGCACCACAAAACCTGGGGAACAGCCAATAACCCTGATTATCCTTGGTCATTTACGCTCTACGGCGACAAAGGAACCTTATGGGGTAGTACGATGCAGTGCGATTTCATCCCGGATGGAAAAGGCGAAAAAATCCATATGGATGTCGTTTATGAAAAAGAGAAATATCCGGAAGATGTTACCGAAGATACCAATCCAAAAATTGAGCTGAATGCAGCCCCGGCTACCCGCCTGCATATGCTCAACTTCCTGGATGCCATTGAAAAGAGCAGCCGCCCCGTTGCCGATATCGAACAGGGACACATCTCAACATCAAGCTGTATTCTGGCCAATATGGCCATGAAGACCGGCCGCCCTATGGTTTACGACCCCGTGAAGCGCGAAGTCGTCGGCGACAAAGAAGCAACTAAAATGCTGGCCAGAGACTACCGCAGTCCATACGTCCACCCCGATCCAAAGAAGGTGTAATGAGTAGAGTAGTGCCGACCGTCCCGGTCGGGTGTGATTTTACATATATTTCACCCGAACGGGACGGTCGGCACTACTCTATTACCCCAAACTTACCAACTCTTTCAACTCATTATCACTCAGATCCCCCAACCAGGTTTCGCCGGTTTTGACGCTGAGGTCGGCCAGTTCGCGTTTGGAGCGGATCATGGCGTCGATTTTCTCTTCCAGTGTTCCCTGATTCATGAGCCGGTAGACCAGCACATTTTTGGTCTGGCCAATACGGAAGGCGCGGTCGGTGGCTTGTGATTCTACCGCCGGGTTCCACCACAAATCGAAGTGAATGACATGGTTCGCCTGGGTCAGGTTCAGGCCCGTACCACCCGCCTTGAGCGACAGAATAAACGTATGGTCACTTCGGTTGCGTTGAAATTGCTCCACCATCCGGTCGCGTTCGGGTCGCGAGGTCCCGCCGTGCAAAAACAGCGGTTGCATACCGAAAGCCTGTTCGATAAATTGAGCCAGCAACTCGCCCATCTCTTTGTACTGCGTAAAAATCAACACCTTCTCGTGGTTGGCGTAAATGGTTTCGAGCAGACTGAGCAATAAGGTAGCCTTGCCGGAAAGAGCCGGGGCCGAATTTCCTTTCTTCAGGTACTGATGCGGGTGATTTCCAATCTGCTTAAGGGCTGTCATGAGTTTCAATACCAGACCCCGACGGGCAATACCGTCTTTCTCTTCGATGGCCCGCAGGCTCTCCTGCACCACACTTTCGTACAGTGCTGCCTGCTCGGCGGTGAGTGTACAAAACTGGTTGTTCTCAATTTTGTCGGGCAGGTCACTGATAATCGTTTTGTCGGTTTTAACGCGACGAAGCAAAAACGGGCTTGTTATGCGCCGGAACTGATCGAGTTTCTGGTGGTCGCGCTCCTGCTGAATGGGCTTGCCAAACTCTTCGTTGAACTTGGTTAATCCGCCCAGATAGCCCTTGTTCACAAAGTCCATAATACTCCAGAACTCTGATAGCCGATTCTCGACCGGTGTACCACTCATCGCAATCCGGATGGGAGATTTCAGGGATTTAACGGCTTTCGTCTGTTCGGTATCGGCGTTTTTGATGTTCTGCGCTTCGTCAATAACGACAACCGCCCAGGTCATTTTTTTAAACGTTTCGAGATCACTGCGAATGACTCCGTATGTTGTCAATATGAGGTCGTACTCATCAGCCCGCTCGGTAGGTAGTTTACGGTTCGAGCCGTGGTAAATGCGGGCCTGTAATTCGGGGGCAAAACGGGCAATTTCCTTCTGCCAGTTAGTTAGCAAGGTCGTTGGCAGAACAATTAGCCCTTTCTGTTTTTTGAACCGACCTTCCTGCCGAAATTTGAGCAGCAGCGCAATCACCTGAAGCGTTTTTCCCAGGCCCATGTCATCGGCCAGCAGGCTACCCATGCCGAGGGCCGTGTTTTTAATCAGCCAGTCGTACCCCCGTTGCTGATAGGGGCGGAGGGTAGCATCGAGCGAATCGGGTAGGGGTTGAGATGCACTTTCGGTAAACTGTTTGACCAACTCCCGCACTTCGGTCGATAGTCCTAATCGCCCTCCTTTGTACTCTTCCGACAAAGCGGCCCGAAGCAGTTCGGTGCCCGTCAATTCGGGTGGATTTTCGAGTTGCTTATACAATTTGGTCAGATCATCAGGATCGACCAGCACGTATTGATCCTTGATTTTGACCAGCCCTGTTGTTCGGCCAACCAGCTTCTGAAACTCTTTTACACTAACCATTTCGCTGCCAAGCGCCACCTGCCAATCGAAGGTGAGCATGTCGTCCAGCCGCATAAACGCATTATTGGCTGTTACTTTGGCCTTGAGTCGTCCGCCAGCCGCAGGGCGAACCCAATGCCTGAGCGATTTGGGTAGTAAAAGGGAAATACCAAGCAATTGCATGCGCGGCAGCGTGTCGAGCAGGATTTTTACAAACTGCTCGGGCGAATAGGCCAGAAATGCAGGGCCGCCGGTTTTTGTCAGCTTGGCGAGGTCAGGAAAATGACGAGCCAGGACCAGTAAATCCTGCAAAACATCCATGCGAATACGCTTGTACGGGTCAATTCCCACGCTCTTATTGGTCAGTAAGTCCGTCAGCGGAATGGGGGCTGTAGGCGTTCCCTTAACGGTGGGTGCCTCGCGGTCGCGAATTAGTAAACTCAGCCGGAACTCATCGCCTAATTCACTGTCTTCAACGGCCAGAATGGGTACAAATCGTTTGTGAGTCAAAAAGAAATCATTGACCCAAAGCTGCATGGCCAGCGGCATTTCTTTCCGGCCGAAACCTTCAAATCGAACGATTTCCACACCAAAGAAGAGCCGGTCGGCATCTTCGAGGGGCCAGCGTTCCCAAAGTTCAATAGTGGCGGGTTTGATAACGCGACGCAGAAACAACGAGCAGAGCGTTAATACCTGTTGCTCGTCGGGCAGGGCCAGCCAGTCTTTTTGCCAGCGCACCGTAAGCAACGTTGGCGGCAGTTGGGTAGCCACCAGGTCAGTTTGTTTTTTGACCGTTTCATTGAGCATGGCCGGAAGCCACCGAACCCGGTATTGCTCCTCCGCAGGCCCCACGCGCAGCAATTGCGGCACGACGGCACCCCGACGCAACAGAGCCGCTGAGAACTGTTCTGTGAGGTATAACGCCCGCACCGAGTCGCTCATTTCGGGCCAGTCGGCTTCGGTAAGGGTATCGAGCCAGCCAATCAAATCACTCAGGTCGAAGCCGCTAATGGACCGTGGTTCGCCATGTTCGCTGAACATATTGATTTTCTTTACGGCCATAAACTCATCGAGTTGTAACTCGATGCTATCGCTGAAAGCCGGAACCCCGATGCTCGGGCGGTCTTTGGCAACTAACGTTTTACCCGTATCGGCAGGCTTACTGAACAGTTTGTAGGCGCGGGCCAGCGATTTATGGAAGTCGCCCTTTGTGAATGTCACATCGGTAGACAGCAAATCCAGTAACTGATCGGCCAAGGCCGGAATGGTGGCAAAGTCCAGGTTGGCCCGTGCTTTTTCATCTGGTCGCCAGTCTTCGTCGTCGGGCAACTCATCGGTGCCGATGTCTTTAAAGGACAAAACTGTATCCAGAACATTGCTCACCTCGCCAACCTGGAGTTTCTGAATTTCGGCCAGTATATCCAGCCCTTTTAACTGAAAAACCAGGAATGGATTTCGGTCAATTTCATTGGCAATCGTATAAATAACGGCTGCGAGGTGCTTGCAGGGAATGGCTTCGTCGGGGCAGGAGCAGCCCATTGTCAAATCCCGAAAAGATCGGGGAAACAATTGAATGTGCTTTTTCTCTGCAAACTCCATTAACTCGGGCGGCAGTTGCCGATTAAGGAGTTGAGCCAGTGTGGCCGGATTCTCGTTTATTTCGGTCAGTAAAGCCTCTTTTTCGTTGTCGGTAAACAGGGGTACCGACAGTTTTGACCGGTAAGGTCGTGGCGCTGTTCCTTTAATAGTGGCACTAATCTGGTTCTGCGAAATGGACAATCCCTGAACCGCCCCTTTGTTGGCGTAGGTTTTCCCGCGCGGCAATCGGTTGGCCATATCAATGCTCGTCAGGGCATTGAGCCATTGTTGCCCCCACCAGGTTTTGCCATACGTGATTCGTTCCGCCATTAGTCAAAAATCAAGTGATCTAAATATAAAATATCGGGCTATAAGGCATATTTCAGGCACCTGGCAAAACCATTGCCTCAGTCAAAACTAACAAGAAATGCCTAAGTTGGTTAGGTCAGAATTAGACTTATGGCCGAATAAATGAGTTGCTCGTATTAACAGCAACGCTGGCAGCGGTAAGAACATTACGGTTTATAAAGCTAAAAAAAGTAAATAAACAGCCTAAAAGAGATTGAATGTCCTCCATAAAACATAGTTTATGGATAGTTTCTCAAAGCTAAACTTTTTTGTCTGATGCCTTAATTGGACGACAGCACTAATAGAAGAGATTTTACTTATAAAAGAGCCCTTAGTATGCATAAAGAGGTGATTCTCGCCAAGTTGGGTATTAAATAATGGACCTTTTTTTCTTATATTTACCTACTCCCTATTGATCAGTTAAACTAGTATTCATATGGTTCTGGACGTACCGGCCACCAGTACCCCGCTTGGGCGTGGTATCAAACATATTGGCATTGGTAAGTATGGCAGCAAGCCACTCACCCCCGAACTACTCGCTGAGTGCCGTGTTGCGCTCGCCGATCCAATGTCGCACCCCTTGCAGCGCGGAGCCTTTTTAGGCGCGTTGCTGGCCAAAGGGCCAACACCGGAAGAACGAACGCTGGAAGATGTCATTGGCAAAGGAGCGTTCTCACACCCGACTTTTCTGATCAATAAAATCTGCCCCGATTTGCCGGAAGGGATGCTTCATATTGCTACCAAGCTGGTGCGGGGTGCCAACTTACAGGTGGCCGAAGCCGAACAACTGGGCGATTATCTGTTTAGTGACGGCTTATGCGAAACGTTTCGGGGGCTCGCGGCCAGTATTATGCGCGTGAGGCATGAAACCAATGAGGAATATCAGGGCCTGATGCGCGCTGCCGAACGGACATTTTCGCCCGGTTTCGGCCCCATGAGCTGCGCTGACCGCCCGTTGGTGCAAATCGCGGAACCCTTCGATGGGGTCGAGAATAGTTATCTCATTACGCCATTGCTGGCGCAGTTTTTTCAGAAACGGGGCTATGGTGCCATCTCTATGGTTGGACGGTCGGGTGGGCCAAAATTTACGCTCAACACGCTTGACTTGTACATGAATTTGGGCTGTCGGTTTTTGCAAAGCAATCATGAATTCGACACGCTCCAGGCATCCTATGGTTGGGTTCTCGATCAAAAAGCTTTGTCGCCTGCGCTGAATCGGTGGGTAGAACGTCGCCATATTATCATCAAACGCCCCTTTCTGGCAACACTCGAAAAGGTCTTGAATCCCTGCCACGCTCAAATTCTGGTTACGTCGGTGTTTCATATTACTTACCAGATGAAAATGGCCGAACTGGCCATGATGGCTGGATATGATGCCGTTATTGTGTTAAAACGTGGTCTGGAAGGTAGTTTAGCTCCATCAACAAGCCGGGCAACGGGTATTTTGTGCGCTGTTCGGACGCCAAAAGGCCATCTATTTTTTCAACATTTTGAGGGCGATGCGCCAGCGTTTGCCGCCTTTCGTACCGAAACCGAGCCCGAGTATGAGCAACCACAGGCCCTCGACAACGCCCGACTCATTCGGCAGTTCATGACCGATGGTAAAACAGGGAATGACGACTTCGATAATCGGGTTCGTTTTGCCTATGCGCTTTATGGTCGGGGGCTTGATTGGGTAGAGGGTCAGTTACGCTAATTGGCAGTGGTGCAGTACCTGATTTCTGTAGCGCGGAGTAATACTCCACGCTACAACACGCAAATTCTAAACAGCTTCACTGTACCTTTGTGATTCTTTCTTGGACTGTGCGATTATACAAACAAGCAAAGAAGGGCTCACTGAATAAAGCATGACAGACGTAGTAATTATTGGCGGAGGCATCGTAGGCTTGGCCACCGCGTTACAGGTAAAGCAGCAACGGCCGAATCTGACCGTCATTTTGATTGAAAAGGAACCGGCAGTAGCCCGCCACCAAACCGGCCATAACAGCGGAGTTATTCACTCCGGCTTATACTACAAACCCGGTAGCCTTAAAGCGACCAACTGCATCAAGGGCTACCATATGCTGATCGACTTCTGCGATGCCGAGGGGATACCCTATGACCTTTGCGGGAAAATCGTTGTGGCCACCAAACAGGAAGAGTTATCACAACTGGAAACCCTCTACCAACGGGGTCTGCAAAATGGTCTCGGTGGACTGAAGAAGCTCTCGGTGGCCGAAATGCGCGAAATTGAGCCACACGTTACGGGCGTTGCAGCTATGTTCGTGCCGCAAACGGGCATAATTGATTATAAGCAAGTATCCGATAAGTACGCTCAAAAGTTTTTGGCACTAGGTGGCGAAATCCGGTTTAACGAACGCGTAGAGCAGGTGACGCCGGGTACGAGTCTGAGCATTGTTGTAACGAATATGAACCGTTACGAAACCAAATTGGTCGTCAACTGTGCGGGCTTGTACTCCGATAAAATTGCCCAATTGACCCAGCGCGAGCCAGTTGATGTGCGTATTGTACCGTTCCGGGGGGAGTATTTCAAGATTCGGCCGGAGAAAGAATATCTGGTAAAAAACCTGATTTACCCCGTTCCCGATCCGAACTTCCCGTTCCTGGGTGTTCACTTTACGCGGATGGTTCATGGGGGAGTGGAGGCCGGTCCAAATGCAGTACTGGCGTTCCAGCGCGAAGGATATAAGAAGTCTGACATAAATCTGAAGGAATTATACGAAACGCTTTCGTGGCCGGGTTTTCAGAAAGTAGCGGCTAAGTACTGGGAAACAGGCCTGGGCGAAATGTATCGTTCGTTTTCTAAAGCAGCTTTTACAAAAGCGTTGCAGGGTTTGATTCCGGAAGTTCAGGAGGACGATCTGGAGCCGGGGGGCGCGGGTGTTCGGGCGCAGGCCTGTGATCGAACGGGAGGTTTGCTCGATGATTTTGCCATTCTGGAAAGCGACAAAGCCATAAATGTGGTCAATGCGCCATCACCAGCCGCTACGTCATCATTGTCAATTGGGCAAACTGTGTCTGTGAAAGTATTGGCCCGCTTTTAAGTGGTTTTTAACAAACAATATCAGATTTGTAGGGTTTTCTGTACACTGAGCTTATACGCTTACTAACTGATTAACCTTATGAAAGCTATAAATCAAACGGAAGTATTAGATACCCCATCTGATCTTAAAGACAAGGGCATACAAAAGGTTGCTGGGGCTGTTAACGGTCTGGTAGCCGACGCGTTTGCGCTCTATATCAAAACGAAAAATTTCCACTGGCATATGTCAGGCCGTCATTTCCGCGACTATCATTTGCTGCTGGATGAACAGGCCGAACAGATCTTCGCCACGATTGACCCACTGGCTGAACGCGTTCGGAAACTGGGCGAAAACACCATTCGGTCGGTAGCGCACATCGCGCAACTGCAACGGGTGAAGGACAATGATGAAGATTTCGTTGCACCGAAAGATATGCTGGTCGACCTTTTGAACGAAAACAAGAAGATGGCGAAAGCTATGCGCGACGCTCACAAGGTTGCTGACGATGCCGAAGATGTAGCCACCGCCAGCTTACTCGAAGTATATATTGACGAAACGGAACGCCGTACCTGGTTCCTGTTCGAAACGACACGGGAGTTGAATTAATAAGCGTTTTTTTAAATAAGAGAGGGCTGGATTCACTAGTGAATCCAGCCCTCTCTTATTTAAAAAAATCACACTAATCAATCATCTCAAACCCGCAATAAGGCACCAGTACCTTTGGAATCCTGATGCCTTGTGGTGTTTGGTTATTCTCCAGAATAGAGGCTAAAATACGGGGTAGCGCCAGAGCAGAGCCGTTTAGCGTGTGCATAAGCTGCATCTTTCCCTCTAATTTGCTCCGCAATTTAAGGCGGTTGGCCTGATAGGTTTCAAAGTTCGACACCGAGCTGACTTCCAGCCAGCGTTGTTGTGCCGCCGACCAGACTTCCATATCATAGGTAAGGGCCGATGTAAAGCCCATATCGCCCCCGCAAAGCCTTAACAGGCGGTAAGGAAGCTCCAGCTTTTGTAACAACCCCTGTACGTGCTGGCTCATTTCTTCGAGAGCCGCATACGAGTTTTCGGGTTTTTCAATGCGAACAATTTCAACCTTATCGAATTGGTGCAAACGGTTCAATCCGCGAACGTGCGCCCCCCACGAACCCGCTTCCCGACGGAAACAGGGTGTGTAGCCAACGTTTTTCACCGGCAACTGATTTTCGTTCAGAATCACATCCCGGTAAATATTCGTGATGGGGACCTCGGCGGTTGGAATCAGGTACAGTTTATCTTCCGTGGCGAAATACATCTGCCCCTCTTTATCAGGAAGCTGCCCGGTGCCAAAGCCCGAATCTTCATTGACCAGAATAGGCGGCTGTACTTCAACATAACCCGCTTTCAGGGCTTCATCGAGAAAGAAATTGATCATCGCCCGCTGAATCCGGGCACCCTTGCCTTTGTAGACAGGAAAGCCCGCACCTGTAATCTTAACGCCTAACTCAAAGTCGATGATGTCATACTTCTTGATCAGTTCCCAGTGCGGTTGTGCTGCTTCATGAAGCGATGGCTTGTCGCCATGTTCCAGCACAACTTCGTTATCCTCGGGCGTACGGCCTTCGGGAACGCTGCTGTGCGGAATATTGGGTATCGTAACGAGAACAGCCTGCAAATCAACTTCAACCTGACGAAGGCTATCACCAAGGTCTTTCGAACGAGCTTTCAACTCAGCGGTTTCGGCTTTAGCGGCTTCGGCAGCGGCTTTATCGCCAGCTTTCATGAGGGCTCCAATCTGGCTCGCTTTTGCGTTGGATTGCGCCAATACATCGTCAAGCTCACGCTGGGTATCACGCCGATTCTGGTCAAGTGTTAGTACGTCGTTGACCACCGTTTCGGCATTGGTAAAGTTTCGTTTACGAAGGCCAGCCAGAACGGTGTCTTTATTTTCGCGGATAAAATTGAGTTGCAGCATATTACTGATTAATGAGACGTTTAATCACGTCAATAAATTCTTGAGTTTGTGGGAGTAGTGGTAGGACGTCTTCTTCAACGAAGGATACAAAAGCACCATAATCACTTTCTTCCCGGTTATCCGATAAATCGATATAAAACTTACCCCACTTCTTTTCGATGCGCCCAGTTTTGATAAAATGTAATTCCAGCATCGCTTTAGCACCGGAGTGAGATTTTATACGAATACTCTCTTGAATCATTAATGCTGACACAGCCTGAAAGACAGCGTAGTATAGACGATTTACGGCTGATTTCCAGCGTTTTTCAGTGACAAGCGATCTGGCGTCACCCATCATCTCATCCGCACATTCAAGACGATAGGCGATAAGGGCTTGTTTCTCATCGTTCATAACCTTTTCCCTTCGTCCATTACATTCTGATATAAGTCTGTTACTATTAGAAAGGGGGCATCTCTTTTTGACTGAATGACAGTGCTAATGACGTAATTATTGTCAAATCCAACGTCATATAAGTGATCTCGTAGCTGACGTTTGTAGGTCCAATTAATAGACTTATCGGTCAACACAAAAAAATCCCAGTCCGAATCCGCGCGTGCATCTCCCCGCGCCCTCGACCCAAATAGCCATACTTCGGCTTGAGGATCAATTTCGCACACTTGCTTTTTGACTTCCTGTAGAAATTGTTCGTCGGTCATGGTTGCAGGGGATTAAGGTGTTTTCGATTTAATCTAGTCATACGCCATATCTTCAAGATATGGCGTATGACTAGATTAAATCGAAAACATGACAAAGTTACACCGAAAACAGTCCGTCGTTCAAGGCATTCAACGCTTCTGCTTTATAACGACCGTGAACGAGCAATGACAGGTTGCTTTCAGTTCCGCCATACGAAATCATCCGAATGGGGATGTTTTTCATCGCGTTGAATACGCGAACCGCTACACCCTCATTATCCGCACTGAAATTACCCACCACGCAAATGATCGTCTGGTCGTAGTCAGGTTCTTCGAGCGTACAGAAGGTGTTCAGTTCGTCGGTAATCTCCTGAATCCGTTCGGTATTGTCAATTGTCACGGATACCGACACTTCGGAAGTCGTTATCATATCGACCGGCGTTTTGTACTTCTCGAAAATCTCGAAAATACGGCGTAAGAATCCGTAGGCATTTAGCATCCGGGTCGAGTGAATGTACAATGCTGTGATGCCGTCTTTAGCCGCAATCGCTTTGAACACTTCACTTGAGGTGCGGTCGGCGATGAGCGTACCGGGAGCTGCGGGGTCCATCGTGTTTTTCAACCGAACGGGTACACCAAACATCCGGGCGGGCGTTATGGTGGATGGGTGCAGAATCTTAGCCCCGAAATAAGCCAGTTCAGCCGCTTCGTCGAAGGTCAGTTCGCGAACGGGGAATGTGTTTTTAACGATTCGGGGATCGTTGTTGTGCATCCCGTCGATATCGGTCCAGATCTGGATTTCTTCCGCGCGAATCGCACCGCCAATCAGCGAGGCTGTATAATCTGAACCACCACGCTTGAGGTTATCTACCTCACCGCGTGGATTCCGACAAATGAAGCCCTGCGTGACAATAATCTGTTTATCGGTGTGTACGGGCAATAATTCGGCTAATTTTTGCTCTGTGTACTGAATTTCCGGCTCGTTGTCGGCGTCGATGCACATGAATTCCAGCGCTGGTAATAGCGTCGATGGAACGCCTTCTTCGACCAGATACGCATGAAAAATCTGTGTGCTCAGCAATTCACCTTCAGCCACCAGCTCTTTTTCCTGTTTGAGCGTAAATGGTTTGACACCGGTTAATGACCGGATAAACGAAAACTCACTGTCCACGATCTTTTGGCCAGCCGCTTTACCGTCGGTCGTTTTATATAGTTCATCCAGAAAGCTGTCGTAATGGGCTTTCAGGGTGTCAATTTTCGCGTTGGCATCGGCATCATTGTTCGCTTTCAGCGATTCGCCAATGGCCAGTAGCGCGTTGGTTGTGCCAGACAAAGCCGACAGAACGACGATTTTACGTGTGTCGTCGCTGGTGATCAGCGTACGGATGGAGTGCATACGCTCGGGCTTCCCGACCGACGTGCCGCCAAATTTCCAGACGTGCATTTTTAATGAGTGAATTAGTGAATGAGCGAATGAGTGAATAAAATGGGCGAATGACGCAACCGCAACTATTCGCTCATTCTTTCATTCACTCATTCAGAATTAGAACTTACTATAAACCTGTTGCTGTAGGCCGATCATTTTGATGGCTGTGATGGCTGCTTCGTCGCCTTTATTCCCATGTTTGCCGCCCGCCCGGTCAATTGCCTGTTGTTGGTCATTTGGCGTCAGAACGCCAAAAATAACGGGCTTCCCGGTTTTCAGACTAACATTCGTCAAGCCCTGTGCTACGGCATGATTAATATAATCATTGTGTTTGGTTTCGCCCTGAATGACGCAGCCGAGCGCAATGATCGCGTCGATATCATCGCGCTGGGCAAACCACTGCGACGCTAACGTTAATTCGTAACTACCCGGCACATTGCCGCGAATAACGTTTTCTGGTTTTGCCCCATGCTCAAGCAACGTCTTATAAGCACCGTCAAATAGGGCTTCGGTCACTTCCGTATTCCACTCCGAAACCAGAATGGCAAAACGGTGGTGGCTTACGTCGGGAAGTTCGTCTGTTGAAAAGACGCTAAGATTTTTTAAGTCTGATGCCATCTAGACCGGGATTTTAAATAGATTTTAAAGGTTTTCTTGATTGATGCAAGCGACGTTAAGTTATTTATGTTAACATAATAGAATAGCTAATTATGTCAAAATGAGCAACTTAATTCCTGTCATGTATATTTTTATTGCTTACCGAAATCTTT
The DNA here is from genome assembly GCF_002831565.1 of Spirosoma pollinicola. Lineage (NCBI taxonomy): Bacteria > Pseudomonadati > Bacteroidota > Cytophagia > Cytophagales > Cytophagaceae > Spirosoma > Spirosoma pollinicola. The sequence continues at coordinate 2,520,456 of NZ_CP025096.1, forward strand.
TTAAACGATCGCGTAATCTTGCTAATCCTTTAAATCATCAAAAATCCCGGTAAAAAAAAAGGACAAAACCCCTCGGTTTTGTCCTTTGCAGTATTGATGTTTTCAAATACGCTTACGACTCACCGACAGTTGCGTCAAGTACGGATTTGTACTTCTTGGCACTGGCAGCTTCAGTCGATTGACCGTATTTTTCGATGATTTCGTTATAGGCTTCGATTGCCTTATCGTTCTGTTTCGCCTGCTCGTAGGCAACCGCTAACTTTAGCAGGTAGCCGGGCGTAAAGAATTTGTTCGATTTATAATCAGCCGCTTTACGGTAGTAATCGGCAGCTTCGTCAAAGCTTTTCTTCTCCATGTAGGCATCGCCGGTTAGCGCATATGCACGCGCCTGTACCAGCAAGTCAGAAGAGCTGAAGCTTTTAAGGTGGTCGATGGCTTCGTCGTATTTGCCTTCTTTCAGAAGACCAACACCAGCATAAAATTCGGCCAGATTACCGCCGGGGGTTGAGCCGTAGTTATCAGCAACCGCAAGCAGGCCAGGGTTTCTGCCATCGCCGTTAAGCGCTTTTTTCAGCGAATCTGCTTCCAGTTGGTATACCGACGGGAACAGTTCAACTTGTGCTGTTTCATCCTGCGTGCTTACGTAGTAGCGATAGCCAATGAAACCGGCTACTACAAGTACGATAGCGCCAAGGATACCCAGCACAATATTTTTGTTCTGTTGGAAATAATCACCAACATCTTCTAATCTTCCTTCTAATGCGTCCGGGTCTTCTAAAAAGTCCAGGCCTGGATTCTTCTTGCTCATGCTTTTGCAATTTGGAGTGCAAAATTAGGAATATTTACTATCATGGAAAAGGGTATGCATCAAAAGTTTACGATTCATTTTATTCCTGTAGCGTCATATCACGTACCGCCAACACTTCCGACGACCGAACGGGCCTGACTTGATGCGCCAATAGCGTCTCAATGGCGACAGCTTCGCCTGTTAGTGTTACAAATTCTACTTCAAATGCCTGACCTTCGTTGTAGACAGTTAAAATCGTGCCAACATCGCCAATTCTCAGGCGTCCATCAGCTATATCTTCTTCAAGTACGACTAAATCAAACTCGTTCATACGTCAATTTACTAGTTCAAACTAAAAACGACCAATGGCGAAACCTTGTTTTGTTAAAATTGAGTTAACTTTGTCCCGCTAATCTTCTAAGGGGTGCCCAAACCTAACGGGCTGAGATTATACCCATTGAACCTGCGCGGGTAATGCCGCGAAGGGAAATGAATTCACAGATTGTGTCTGTGAGTGTTTACAACAATCATACCTAACAAAAGGTAGGTTCGGCCCCTCGCCTATCGTCAAGCTTTTTCGTCATGAAAAAACCGACGACTACCTCTTTTCTGACCATAGCGCTCCTATGGCTTTTGACGCTGCCTGCCTGGGCGCAATTCACCATTTCGGGTACAGTCAGCGATGCTGATGGCGGCCAACTGCCCGGTGCCGCTGTGATACTAGAAGGTACGTACAAAGGTACCTTTACGGATGCTTCCGGTGCATTTCGACTCACCAATCTCAAGCCTGCTACCGTATCCTTACAAGTGTCTATGCTGGGTTATGAGGCTCAAAAACAGACGGTTGATCTAATTCAGAACGCTACTGTATCCATAAAATTATCAAAAACTGCCGTAGCGGTCGATGAGGTTGTGGTGAGTGCTACCCGCGCAAACCAGAAATCGGCCATTGCTTATACGGATGTGACGCGCCGGGATCTGAACAAATTGAACCTGGGGCAGGATATTCCGCAGTTGCTCAACTTCACCCCGTCTATCGTCACGACATCCGACGCCGGGGCTGGGGTTGGCTATACGGGCATACGTATTCGTGGGTCCGATGCTACGCGTGTTAACGTGACGCTCAACGGGATTCCGTACAATGATGCTGAGTCGCAGGGGACGTTTTTTGTGAACATGCCCGATTTTGCGTCGTCGGTCAGTTCGGTGCAAATTCAGCGCGGGGTAGGCACATCGACCAATGGTGCCGGGGCATTTGGTGCGTCGGTCAATATTCAAACCAACAAGCTGGAAGAGAAACCTTATGCCGAAGTAAACCTGTCAGGAGGCTCGTTTGGTACGAGAAAGGTGAACGTGCTGGCTGGGACCGGTCTGTTAAATAATCATTTTGTGCTGGATGCCCGACTGTCGAAGATTTATTCTGACGGCTACATTGACCGGGCTTTTTCTGATCTAAAGTCGTTCTATATCTCAGGCGGCTACTATACCAAAAAGAGTTTCTTTCGGCTGAATGTGTTTTCGGGTCAGGAAAAAACATACCAAGCCTGGAACGGTGTGCCCGAAAATCTCCTGAAGACCAACCGAACCTATAATTCATTTACGTATGATAACCAGACAGATAATTACCAGCAGGATAATTATCAATTGATCAGTTCGCATGAGCTAAGCAAAAACTGGCGGGCTAATTTGTCTTTCTTTTATACGAAAGGCAAAGGCTATTATGAAGAATACCGAACGGGTGATGCGTTTAGTAACTACGGTTTGCCAAATGTCGTTATTGGTGATTCGATTATTCGTCAAACGGATTTAATTCGGCGGCTCTGGCTGGATAATGATTTCTATGGTGGCGTTTTTTCGTTCGATTACAATAGTTTTGGGAAATTGACGGCCAATGTTGGTGGCGGCTGGAATGAATATAAAGGCATACACTACGGTGAAATTGTCTGGTCAAGAATCGCTGGAAACAGTAATATTCGGGATCGGTATTATCAGGATGATGCCACCAAACGAGACTTTAACCTGTATGCCAAAGCGTTTTATCAATTTACACCGAAGTTGAATGCGTTTGTCGACGCACAGATTCGCTCGGTCAATTATTCATTTCTGGGCTTCAACAGCCAATTGCAAAACGTTCAGCAAGATGCTAAACTGACGTTCTTCAACCCGAAAGCTGGATTTACCTACACTATCAACGACCGTAGCACTGTCTACGCATCAGTAGGGGTAGGGCAGCGGGAGCCAAACCGGAATGATTACACGCAGTCGACGCCCGAAAGCCGCCCAAAAGCAGAGAAGTTGATCGACTATGAAGCGGGTTATAAGGTTCAAAATGAGAAGCTGGCATTTACGGCCAACGCTTATTTTATGAATTACAAGAACCAGTTGGTGCTATCGGGTCAGTTGAACGACGTGGGGGCCTACAATCGGGTTAACATTCCAAACAGCTATCGGGCAGGTATTGAACTGGAAGTTGGTGCCAAACTAGCTAAACAACTCCGTTGGAATGTTAATGCTACCTTTAGTCAGAACCGGGTTAAAAACTTCACGGAGTATCTGGATAATTTCGATAATGGGCAACAGGAAAGTCGTCAATATGGCCAGACGGATATTTCGTTCTCGCCAAATGTTATTGTGGGATCGCAGTTGCTGTTCACGCCCGCCAAAGGGCTGGAACTGGGCTTTCTCTCAAAATATGTGGGCAAACAATACATGGACAACACCTCGAACGAAAGCCGGAAGTTAAACTCGTATTTTACGAACGACATCCGGTTGATTTATTCTATAAAGCCTAAGTTCGCTCAGGAAATCGTCTTTACGCTGTTGTTCAACAACGTTCTCAACGAATTGTATGAGTCGAACGGCTATACCTACGCCTACATTTCGGAAGGCAAAGTGACGGCCGACAATGGCTATTACCCACAAGCCGGCCGGAATTCTCTGGCCGGGGTTCGGGTACGTTTCTAGACCGGGATGTCTGAACCGGGATTTTAACAAGATTTAAAGGATTTTCAAGATTATTTGTTTCATTAATACAAGCACATAATCTTGAAAATCCTTTAAATCTTGTTAAAATCCCGGTTCAGCCAATTGCCTGCTCCAGATCCTGAATCAAATCCTCTACATCTTCAATCCCAACGCTGAGTCGGATGAGTGTGTCTTTCAGCCCATTCTTGTGACGTTCTTCTTTGGGAATGCTGGCGTGGGTCATGCTGGCAGGGTGCGTACAAAGCGACTCAACGCCCCCCAGTGATTCGGCCAGAGAAAACACCTGAAAGCTTTCCATGACTCGAACCGCTTCGGGCATCGAATCGCCCTTCAGTTCAAAGGAAAGCATACCACCAAAGTCGCGCATTTGTTTTTTTGCCAACTCATGGCCGATGTGCGATTCCAGACCCGGATAGTGCACCTGACTTACTTTAGGATGCTGCTGCAAATACTGCGCTACTTTCATCGCATTCTCGCAATGACGCTGCATCCTGACATGCAGGGTTTTGATGCCGCGTAACACCAGAAAACAATCCTGTGGACCGGGTACGGCTCCGCAGGCGTTCTGGATAAAGGCTAGTCGCTGGGCCGTTTCGTCGTCGTTCAGGATAATCGCGCCCATCACCGTGTCAGAATGGCCACCGAGGTATTTGGTTACCGAATGCATGACAATATCCGCCCCTAAATCGAGCGGGTTTTGCAGATAGGGCGACGCAAAGGTGTTATCGACGACAAGTTGAATGGTGCGCGGTTTCGTAATGGCAGCTACAGCTTCAATATCTACCAAACGCAGCAGTGGGTTTGTGGGCGTTTCAATCCAGACCATCTTCGTGGCGGGCGTGATAGCCGCTTCCAGCTTCGACGCATCGGATAAATCGACGAAGGTAAACTTCAGTCCGAATTCCTGAAAAACGCGCACCATAATCCGGTACGTACCGCCGTAAAGATCGTTGCTGGCAATGATTTCGTCGCCGGGTTTGAACAGTTTCAGAATTGCGTCTGTTGCGCCTAAACCCGATGCGTAGCAAATACCGTGTTTCCCGTTTTCTAGGGCCGCGAGGTTATTTTGTAGGGCATTCCGGGTAGGGTTCTGGGTACGAGCATATTCGTAGCCCTTATGTTTACCCGGCGATTCCTGAACGTAGGTCGATGTTTGATAGATGGGCGTCATAATTGCGCCCGTTGTGGGGTCCGGCTCAATACCGGCATGGATGGCTTTGGTTCCGAATTTCATAGTCAAATGTAACAAGAATGTGGCGTGCAGTGGGTACGCTACCCGATAAGTCAAACCACAACAGCCATTTGCCTGTTTGATAGAGTGTGAAGTTATCTATTCCTAAATCAGTGACCGGTCCGGCCCTTCTGGGGCTTCTCTTGTCGGTAACGCCAATTGTCTTTACCTCGCTACTGACCTACTTTGCCGTAGTTCATGAACAGACTATTGCGGGTTTCACCGCCTGGCAATGGGCGGGCATTACGGTCGCTTGTGCCATTACTTCAGCCGGGTTAACACCTCCAACGATGCTGGCTCTAATTTTTGGCTATTTTCTGGGTTGGCGGGCTGTATTGCCCCTCTTCGTTATTAATTTCGGGGGAATCCTATTCATTAACCTGCTTGTTCATTGGCTCGACCACGACCGATTTCTGGCTTTCCTGCGACGGAATCCCAAAGCGCAATCGGTGCTGGATCGTATTTTGAACAATGAGTTAGAGGTAATTTTCTTCGCCAAATTATCGCCCATTTTACCATTCGGCCTGACGAACCTGCTTTTTGCGCTATCAGGGGCACGGCTGAAGAATATCTTACTGGGTGGTTTTCTGGGCATGACCCCCCGCACGTTGCTGGCAATCTGGTCGGGGCACGAAGCCCGCGAAATTAAGGTGCTGTTAGAGAATCCTAATCAAAGCTCCTGGACCCAAATTGTTATTGTAGGCTTAATTATTGTTTCCATTGCCGGGCTTTGGCAGGTGATACAACGGTCTCTTAAGTAATTACCACCCCCAACCCCCTCCTAAAACAGGAGGGGGCTTTGTAACGGGGTATCCCTATCCCCTTACTTACAGGTGGAACCGAGAGAGGGATATCCTTCGGCATAGCCCCCTCCTGTTTTAGGAGGGGGTTGGGGGTGGTAACTTCTCCCCCGTCAACTCAATCAAATGATTGTGTCCCGTTTTAAAGACTGTCAGCTCATGATGCTGAAGTCGTTTTGTTAAAGGCAGAATATAGATGCCCGGTATAATACGGTCGTACGCACCCATAAAAAAACGGACCGGAACGGCATGGTCATTGAGCGATTGAGCAATTACAGCCAGATTAGGCCTAATCAGACGAAATTGTGTCCAGCTACGATAGACCAGCGCGCGCTGTGCAGGCGTACCTAATGAAATCTCGGCAAAACGCATAATCGTTCGATTTAACAGGCCGAGTCGCGTCAATAGGTGGCCAAATGTGGTTAGCATAGACAGATGCCGCATTACATATCGAAATAAACGACGACCCAGGCCTGTGCTGGTTGCCAACTGATACCAACCATTGCGCGTAACGCCATCAGACGCAATCAGAATAAGCTGGTCCAGTCGATTGGCAAAGCATTCGGTGGTTGTCAGCGCAAATCGTCCGCCCAGACTAAAGCCCATTAACGAAAATCGCTCGATCGAGTGCGCTTGTAAAAAATGGCCTATTAATTCACACCAGATAGATTTGGTTAAGAGCTTATTGCCCAGATAGTGGCTGTTGCCATGAAAAAATAAATCAATGGCATAAATGGTGTATTGCTTATAGAGCAACCGCTCTAACGGCTTAAATACATGCTTACTTTGACCAAATCCATGAAAAGCAAGCAATATAGCCGGGCCATTACCGTATGTTTGATAGGTAATGCGGCTATCGCTAAACGTAAATTCAGACATATTTGGCTTTTCAGATATATAGACAAAATTAAGCGCGATCACTGATAAACAATCTTGCCCGGTCCCTCTTATACACCATATATCCATCGTATCCTTATGAACACATTCGCTGATTTGGCTCATTTTTCGGCACATGCCGGGCAATCGCTGGGAGAAACCAACTACGTAGTGATTACCCAGGAGATGGTCAACCTCTTTGCGGAGGCTACCGGCGATTACCAGTGGATTCATACTGATCCTGAACGAGCCGCGTTGGAATCACTGTACAAAGTACCGATTGCGCACGGTTTTTTGACCCTTTCCCTGGCTCCGAAGCTAATGGCTCAGTTGTATCGAGTTGAATCGGTGAAAATGGGAATCAACTATGGCGCTAATAAAATTCGGTTCACAAATGCCGTTCCGGTTGGCAGCCGTTTACGAATGAAAGCGCGTTTGCAAACGGTCGAGGCTCAGGATAAAGGAGTACGGGCTATCATCGAATGTACCTTTGAGCTGGAACACGCTCCCAAGCCAGCCTGTATCGCCGAATTGATTGTGCTTCTATTCGAATGATTAGGTAGTATGCATGCATACTATTAATTCTTTTTCATTACTTTTACAGTATTCACAACAAACAGGTAACAGTAACTTAAATCAACGCAATTCGATGGCATCGGCAACGCTTGAATTACAGGGATTAAATTTTAATTTATCGGAAGAGCACCTTGCCGTGCAGGAGGCTGCCCGCGATTTTGCACAAAACGAACTATTTCCCGGCATTGTCGAGCGCGACAACGAAGCTCGGTTTCCTGCCGAGCAAGTCAAACGTATGGGCGAACTAGGCTTTTTAGGTATGATGGTGTCGCCCGATTATGGTGGTGGCGGCATGGATACCGTTGCCTATGTGCTGGCGATGGAAGAAATCTCTAAAATTGATGCGTCAGCTTCGGTTGTCATGTCGGTCAATAATTCGCTGGTATGTTATGGACTGGAAGCGTTTGGCACCGAAGAGCAAAAGCAAAAATACTTAACACGTCTGGCTTCCGGCGAAACGATAGGCGCTTTCTGTCTCTCGGAGCCTGAAGCGGGTTCGGATGCCACCTCGCAAGCCACCATGGCCGAAGACAAAGGCGAATATTATTTAGTGAACGGGACCAAGAACTGGATTACCAACGGTGGATCGTCCGGTATTTGTTTGGTAATAGCCCAGACAGACCGCGAAAAAAAACACCGGGGTATCAATTGCCTTATTGTTGAGAAGGGAACGCCGGGTTTTGTCGTTGGCAAAAAAGAAGATAAGATGGGTATTCGGGCATCAGATACGCACTCGTTGTTGTTCACGGATGTACATGTACCTAAAGAAAACCGTATTGGCGAAGATGGATTTGGGTTCAAATTCGCCATGTCTACGCTTAACGGTGGGCGTATCGGTATTGCAGCTCAGGCACTGGGTATTGCTGCCGGAGCATATGAGCTGGCCTTAAAGTACAGCCAGGAACGGAAAGCGTTTGGTAAGCAAATATTTGACCATCAGGCTATTCAGTTCAAACTGGCCGAAATGGTTACGAAAATTGAAGCGGCTCGTTTGCTGGTTTACAAAGCTGCCAGACTGAAGGACGAACATAAAGACTACGTTCAGGCAGCCGCAATGGCCAAGTTATTTGCGTCGGATGTAGCGATGTGGGCTACTACCGAAGCTGTGCAGATTCATGGTGGGTATGGCTACGTAAAAGAATTTCATGTTGAACGATTGATGCGCGACGCGAAAATTACTCAGATTTACGAGGGTACATCTGAAATACAAAAATTAGTTATAGCCCGCGAACTCATTCGTTGACCCTTTTCTTAGTAAAATAGAATTTTTCTAAAGGTGTAGTGCGTGTTCGATGCGAATACGCACTATTTTTTTTATTATTTGGAAACTTTTATACTTGTATTAGTTTTGTACAAATTATTAGTTTTGTGCAACTTTACGCACACACTCAATCTAAGAATACGCACCTTTCTGCTATGGAAGACTATAATAAAATAATAGAATCGTTGGGCGTTAAGTTTATTAAGGCTCGTAACATTCGGATTTTACAGCCTATCACCATCAAAAATTTCTACGATGTTGAGAATACACTGTTGATTTTGTTCAATGGTGATGTATCAATTGGCGATGAAAAAATAAAGGTGGATGTTGGGGATATGCTGTTTATTCCGGGTGGCAAACACGTTACTGTTACCTACGGCGATCCCACAAACCCGAAAACGGTCTCGAACGAAGAGTTCATGACGCACCGGGAAACGTACTGGGAAGGTAACCACGACCCCAAATTGATTGGTCATTTGCCTAATTCATTTGGCTACGTGTCGTTTGAAGCAAAGGTGTTCGACTCGGTTAACTTCTTTAATTCGCTCGACGTACCACCTTTCATCATTAAGCGGGAAGAGCATCTGGCCACGACCATCGACCAGATTCTGGCGGAAGAAATGACCGATCTGGCGGGTAAAGGGCGGATCATCAAGATTAAAACCGAAGAAATCGTTATTGAGGTCGTTCGGTATATTCTGAAGAATCATCTGTTTGTTGAGCAGCTCGTTACAAACAGTACTTACTTCAAAGACCCACGCCTGATTGATATTTTTGCGTATATCAAAGAAAATCTGGGTGGCGATCTGTCGAACAAAGTGCTTGCCAACGTTGCTAACGTTTCGGAAGATTATGTTGGGCAGTACTTTAAAATGCTGACAGGCATCAATCCACAGGATTATATCGAATACCAACGGATGGAAGCTGCCGTTGGGTTACTGCGCACGAGCAAGAAGAGTATTCGGGCTATTGGTGCCGAAGTAGGCTATAAAGACACCGCTTACTTCTGCCGCCGATTCAAGATGATGTTCGGTATTCCAGCCGGTAAAATGCGCCGTCGGGAATCGTTGATGAATGTATAGAAAGAAAAAAGGAAGAGCGGGAAGAAGGCCACAAAAGGATTTAATTGCATATCCTTTTGTGGCCTTCCTCCCGCTCTTCCTTTTTTCTCTACTGCATTGTCACCTCAATGGGTAGCGTGTAAAAGACAGATACGCGCTTGCCATCTACCTGACCGGGCTCCCAACGCGGCATTTTTTCAATAGCCGCAATGATGTTCATCATAAAAGCCTCCATACTCTTCTGTGTTTTCTTATCGAGTGGCTTCGTTGTTATTCTGACATCATGGACGTAGCCAACCTCATCAATAATAAACTTGGCTGATACCGGACCGGTATCATAGTTTTGGCGTGATAGTGAACCCGGTACGCGTATCGTTTCGGCCAAGTAGCGGCTCAAGGCTGCTTTCCCACCCGGAAACTCAGGTTGACGTTCGGGAACTGTATAAACTTTTCCGCTTCGAGATTGGGCAATGGAAACGGAACCAAAAGCGAAAAGCGAGAATGCCAGTAACAGTAAGGCTAAGAAAGGACGTTTCATAAATTAGGCTTGTACAACAGACTGGTTAAACTCGCGTATTACGGTCGATAATTGGGGCAATAAATCTGGATCGTTCTCAATCCCATTTCCCACAACGATCATATCGGCACCAGCTTTTAAAGCCTGATAAGCTTTTTCGCCAGAATCTATACCCCCACCAACAATAATTGGTATGTCTACAACGCGTCGAACAGCAGCGATCATGGCAGGAGATACCGGTTTGCGGGCGCCACTGCCTGCATCCAGAAAGATGAGTTGCAGACCGAGCATTTCACCCGCCATAGCCGTGCAAGCGGCTACATCCGGTTTGTCGTAGGGCAATGGCATGGTACCGCTGATATATGAAACGGTCGTTTGGGTACCGCTATCAACAACCATATAGCCTGTTGGTAGAATCTCTAAGCCACTTTTTTTCAAAAGCGGTGCAGCAATTACATGTTGACCGATTAGAAAATCCGGGTTACGCCCCGAAATAAGGGACAAAAATAGGATAGCATCGGCCGATGGCTCGATGTGAAGCGGATTTCCGGGAAAGAGAATAATTGGTGTCGTGGATTGACGACGAATAGACGCAATAACTTCTTTATGCGAGTAATCGGTTACCAAGCTGCCCCCAACCAGAAAAAAATCAACGGCATAGTCGACGGTTCGGGCAAGTAGCTTAGAAAATGAGTCTTGCTCAATCTTATCAGGATCGAGCAAGACAGCAAATGCTTTTTGGCCAGACAGCTTATAGTCCCGTAGTGTAGTCAACAGACTCCGTTGGGGCTTGTTTGTGGTATTGAGTCGGCTCGGCGGTTGGATTGATGGCATTATTTGTACGAATGCGGGCTAAAAATCCGGTTAGCTGCTCACGAGCGATGTTCGTTAGTACAGATGTTACGATCCCACCTATTAACCCACTCGCGGCTGCTGACTTCTGTATTTTGTTAGCCTGTTTCTTAACGGCTTTGTGAGCTGGCGGTTGAGTAGACAGTTCGTTTTCCTCATCGTCGTCGGTCTCATCATCGTCGAAGTCCTCGTCGTCTGGTTCGCCGTATTTTTCGGCGAACCGGTATTCGTCGGACTTAGGCAGAATGGCATTAACAACCAAATATACGGCTAAAGCGGCACCTGCTACAAACGCGGTTGTTTTACCAACTTCCGTTGCATCGCCTTTGATAGCTTCAACACCGTCGGTAATTGAGGTTTTGAACTGCTCTGTTGCGGCCATAAGCTGGGCCCGGCGAGCCGTTGTATCAGCAAAAGGTACTTTAGGATCTTCCATCTTGATTAATCTCGGGCTCTGTAAAATGAACCAATTTGATTTGATTTTCAGATTGAAAATCAAGGGTTTATGACTAATTTATTTCGTAGGGTCGTTACTACTCATAGAGGAGCGTGTTTGGGCCATTAATTCTTCAACCGCGTCTGATTTTTCTTCAATCTTTTTTTCCTGACTTTTCTTCAGGGCACTATAGGCGGCTACGCGAATTTTTGATTTGAAAAAATCTTTGGCAGCCATCCAAATTACAGTTAAAAGAAGAAAGAAACCGGCTACTATTAAAAAACCCAGGTATTTGCTGTTTGTTACTTCGTTCAAATAAGCCGCCAATAGACTAAACAAAAATATAATAGTCATTGTAGCTAACAGCGCGAGTACAACACTATGAATAGCAACTACAACACCTTCTTCAATTTTCCCCCGAATCTCCAGTGTAAATAGCTCGATGCGGGCTTCCAGATAACGGAATATATTCTCCCGAATTTCTTCCAGGCGTTCGAACATGCTTTCAGATAATTAAATTTTCTCTCTGCGATATTTACAAACAATCGGTCAATTTGTTTAAAAATATGAGGAAAATAAAAAAGCTCCAGCGCATTACGTGCTGGAGCTAGTGCAAATTCTATAGAATTTCGATGAACCTACTTGCGTTTTACCGGTTATTTTGATTGACGCAATTTGGCTTCGATTGTTTGCTGCGTATGGGGAACAGCCCGGAGACGTTCTTTAGGTATCAGTTTGCCGGTATCTTTACAGACACCGTACGTTCCGTTTTTAATGCGCACCATAGCAGCATCTAATTGTTGAATAAATTTCTGTAGCCGAGCTGCTAACTGACTTAAATTCTCGCGTTCGCTGGTATCTGCGCCATCTTCGAGTAATTTTGAATTGCCCGAAGTGTTGTCTGTGCCGCTGTCATTCCGTTTGCTGAGCGATTCCTTAATGTAGTTCAACTCACTACGCGTATCATCGAGTTTCTTGCCAATCAGCTCCTCGAACTCCTTTAAATCGTCCTCCGAATAACGTTTTTTTTCTTCCTGAACCATGTTAAGTACTCCGTTAGATGGTGTGTACCTTATTTAAACACAAAATTAATGCTTTGTACTCATTATTTCAATGAACGAACCCTCTATAATTTAATTTTTTTAAAATTGACCAAATTGACATTCACCCATTTATCGAACTAATATTCGGCTCAGTTCCCATTAAATAAAGATCTCTTTTGCTAGATGATTAAAGTGTGAATGATTATACGGTTTGGTAATATTAAATTAATCTCAGAAAAAATAGGCCTTTCACAATATGATTATTCATTTGTTAAGTTTGTAAGACACTTCACAATCAAATTAGTTTTAAGAAAGAAGTTAAAATAAAGCCATGGGATATATTGAACCAGCTCCAATAAAAGACAAAGAGAATCCGCTTGAATCAATGATGTCACGTTTCGATGCCGCTGCTAAATTGGTTGGCATTTCAGATGAAATGTATGACATACTCAAGGTGCCGGCCCGCCAGGTTATTGTTGGGTTACCGGTTACAATGGACAATGGGTCTATTAAGGTTTTTGAAGGGTATCGTGTTATTCACTCCAATATTCTGGGACCGGCCAAAGGAGGCATCCGGCTCGATCCGGGCGTACACCTCGACGAAGTGCGGGCGTTAGCGGCCTGGATGACCTGGAAATGCGCCGTTGTCGATATTCCGTATGGTGGCGCCAAAGGTGGAATTGCCTGTAACCCCCGTGAGATGTCGGCGGGCGAAATTGAGCGATTGATTCGCCAGTATACAGTGGCCATGCTCGACGTAATCGGGCCCGACCGCGATATTCCAGCGCCTGATATGGGCACCGGTCCACGTGAAATGGCCTGGATCGTGGACGAGTATTCCAAAGCCAAAGGAATGACCGTAAACAATGTAGTAACGGGTAAGCCACTTGTGTTGGGTGGGTCGTTAGGCCGCACCGAAGCAACAGGCCGCGGTGTAACAGTAGCGGCTCTTGCCGCCATGGACAAGCTGCGCATGAACCCATACCGCACAACGGCGGCCGTTCAGGGTTTTGGTAATGTTGGGTCATTTGCTGCCGAATTGCTCCATGAGCGGGGCGTTACCGTTGTGGCGGTCAGCGACATATCGGGCGGCTATTACAACAGCAACGGAATCGATATTACGGCTGCTGTAAGCTACCGAAACAACAATAAAGGAACCCTGGAAGGGTTTACGGGGGCCGAGAAAATTTCAAATGAAGAACTTCTCTCGTTAGCCGTTGATGTACTGGTGCCAGCCGCTAAGGAAGACGTTATTACGGAAGATAATGCCAACTCGATTCAGGCTAAAATGATTGTAGAAGGGGCTAATGGCCCAACCTCAGCCAGCGCCGACGAGATCATTAACAGCAAGGGTATTCTGGTGGTGCCCGATATTCTGGCCAATGCAGGTGGCGTTACGGTCTCGTATTTTGAGTGGGTGCAAAATCGCATCGGCTATAAATGGACACTTGATCGCGTTAACCGCCGAGCCGACCGCGTTATGAAAGATGCTTTCGACCGGGTCTTTGAAACCTCACAACGGTATCAGGTTCCATTGCGCCTGGCAGCCTACATTGTTGCCATTGATAAAGTCGCCAGCACCTATAAATACCGTGGCGGATATTGATTTACCACAAAATGTATGATGTATAATGTATGATGTATATTTTTGCTCATACTTGATGCATCAACATTACATCATACCGCACGGGCGATCCCGATTATACATCATACATTCTATTATGCGCTTACACCGCGAAGGTTACACAATTATGCTCACGACGGGGCTGGTTTTACTAGCTCTGAATCTGCTCGCATATTATTATTTGTTTTCCGATAATTCAACGGCCATTGTCTTGTTAGCCATAATAAGCCTGGTCCTGTTTTTATTGATCGTACAATTTTTTCGTATACCAACCCGGCTGTTAACAACCGGCGAATCGCAGGTTATTGCGCCAGCCGATGGTAAAGTAGTTGTTATTGAAGAAACCGTTGAAGGTGAGTACTTTAAAGATCGTCGTCGGCAAGTGTCCATCTTTATGTCACCGCTGAACGTACACGTCAACCGGAATCCTGTTACGGGTGTTGTTCGGTATTTCAAGTACTTTCCTGGCAAATATTTAGTTGCCTGGCACCCAAAATCAAGTACAGAAAACGAGCGTACAACGGTTGTTGTTGAGATCGCTAACGGAACACAGGTCCTATTTCGACAGATTGCCGGGGCTGTTGCCCGACGTATTATCTGGTATGTGAAGGAAGGCCAGCCGGTTAAACAGGGCGAAGAGTTTGGCTTTATAAAATTTGGCTCCCGGGTAGATATTTTTCTTCCGCTTGATGCCGAGATTAAAGTCAATATTGGTGATGTGACAAAAGGCGGGGTAACGGTTTTGGCCGAACTGCCGAGTTAAAATTTTATTCTTTCTCATCAGTCAATAGTCGTAGTGTGGACCATCCATGCTACGACTATTTTATTTATATATCCTGTCTGCCAGTTGACTTATTCGGAGAATTTATTGTGCTTTAGGCTTTGTATCTAGCCTAAAGTAACTATGGATTTCGATTATATAATTGTCGGTGCCGGTTCGGCGGGTTGCGTATTGGCGAATCGTTTATCGGCTGATCCAACAAAATCGGTTTTGTTGCTGGAAGCGGGCGGACCTGATACAAAAATGGAAATCCATATTCCAGCCGCTTATACCAAATTACACGGGTCGGCGGTTGACTGGGGGTTCTGGACAGAACCACAAATGGCGCTCAACGGCCGACGGATGTATCAACCCAGGGGTAAAACGCTTGGGGGCTGTTCGTCGACCAATGCGATGGCTTATGTGCGGGGTAACCGGCTCGACTACGATGACTGGGCAGCTTTGGGTAATGAAGGCTGGGGCTACAAAGATGTGTTGCCTTATTTTATACGCTCTGAGCACAATGAGCAGTACGACCGCCTTGATCCTGTTTATCATGGTAACTTCGGCCCGCTAAATGTTACGTATGCTACCCGCTTTCAGACTCCGCTGGCAGGTGCTTTTGTTAATGCCTGTACTCAGGCGGGAATTCGGCTCAATGCCGATTATAATGGGGCAGAGCAGGAAGGGACAGGATTTTTTCAATTTACCATCAAAAATGGCCAGCGGCACAGTGCGGCAACCGCCTTTTTACTGCCAGCGTTAAAGCGACCTAATCTAAAGGTAATTACACAGGCACATACAACTCAGATTCTGATCCAGAACGACCGGGCCAGAGGTGTCGACTTTATAACTGGCAAGAACCAGACGCAGCGGGCAACGGCTCGAAAAGAAGTTATTTTATCGGCAGGGGCATTTCAGTCGCCACAGTTACTTATGCTGTCGGGTGTTGGCCCGGCTGATGCGCTTCGGTCGGTGGGGATACCGGTGAAAAAAGAGTTGGTGGGCGTGGGTCAAAACTTGCAGGATCATCTGTTTTCGGGCGTTAGCAGCCTCAGTTCGCAACGGGCCAGTTCGGCCAATTTTCATCTCAAGCCGCTGAATCAATTAAAAGGACTGGTGCAATACATGATCAGCAAAAAAGGGCCGATGACCATAAGTCCACTCGAAGCAGTTGCCTTCCTGAAAACGGAACATGCCCGCACCAGCAAGGACTATCCTGATCGTATTGACATGCAGCTTCATTTTGCTCCCGTTCACTTTGGCGCGGATGGAAAGGCCGACTTCTACGATCTGTCGACCTATCCGGTCACGGATGGATTTACCATTCTGCCAACGCTGCTTAAGCCCAAAAGTCGGGGGTATATTGGGCTTCGCTCAGGAAATCCGCTCGATGCGCCTATTATTCAACCCAATTATTTATCGGAAGAAAGTGATCGGCAGGTGATGATCAGTGGCCTGCGGAAAACTATTGAGGTGATGAAAGCCGACGCTTTTCAGTCCTATAGCTCGGGTGTCAATGTGCCCTCCTCGTATGGGTCTGACGATGACCTTTGGCAACACCTTTTGAGCATTCTGGAAACGGTTTACCACCCGGTTGGCACCTGCAAAATGGGGGTGAATTCTGACGAATGGGCTGTCGTTGACGCCGATTTGCGGGTTCAGGGTATCGAGGGATTGCGTGTGGTTGATGCATCTGTGATGCCAACCATTGTTTCGGGCAATACAAATGCGCCAGTGATCATGATTGCCGAGAAAGCCGCCGATTTGATTTTAGGAAAATGATAAGTAGTTAATTGGTGGAGTGGTTGATTTGTGAAGTTATAGATTGGTTGATTTTGCAAGATACCATTCCACGAATCAACTACTCCACCATTTAACTTCCTATCGACTATTCAAAAGGTTGCCAATTGATAAATGTTACGTTCTACAACCTCAATAACGACAACTGATGGTCGTTCTGCTTTCACCAGGGCAGCGTCTAACTTACTGCCCCGCATAAAAAATGAGTTGCGAAAGTAACCGGGTAGGTAATGCATCATGCCGTGGCTGAAAGAATCGCCAACAAGGAATAAACGCCCCGATCCCGGCCCAGTAAATCGGGTAGAAGGGTATCCCATCGCTTCGTTAGGAATAACAGCCGTTTGATGGCCGCTGCGGCTCGGCTTTGGGGTAATGTAATAATAAATAGGATCTGTATGCTCATCCTGAAGCGTCAACATCTTAATGAGATCTCCGGCGGCACCATGCTGCCGCTCAATATGATAATCTGACAGTTGAACAGGCAAAATGCCTGGTTGATCGTGCCGCATGTAATTGAGTAAACTTGCACAGCCAATCAGGGTTCCATATTCATTCCAGTGAGTATCTGTCTGATAATAAACCACATGGTTTCGTTTAGCCGCGCGTAACGTATCTCGAATATCAACAAAATGGAGGTTAGTTTGGGCTACAGCCTGTTTAAGAATATCCAGACGCGAAGGCTCCTCGCTTTGTTGTAGTTGATCGGGCAGGTTCTCGGGGTAAATAGTGTGCGAATCGGGTGCAATAAATATATACAGCTCGGTACCTTGCCGGGCTAGCTGCTGTTGTATTTCCAGTAAGTGATTGGTAATACGACGGGCAGAATCGACGGAGAGTGGTTGCAGGCCCCGATGCTGATCGATAACTTTATTGTAGCTATTGCCGAGGTAGAGCCAGCCATTTTTGCCAACTACCACTTTTTCGGGTAGGGGAGATTGCTCAAGTATGTTGAATTTCCAGCGGCTATAGACATAAAACAGCGCATTTCGCCAACCAAAGTTCTCTTTGTAATATTGATCGAACTGTTTGACGAAACTGCGGACATGCGGGAAGTTCACCGCTGGCATACCCGTCAGTTGTCGATTTTCAGTACTGCTAAACCGGGATGACAGCCCCAGGAGTTGATCGAGGGCTGGCAAGAACAAGACAAGCGCAAAAACGACCGCAATTAGGCGGGTACGACTACTATTCATGTGGTTTGTAAGAACTATAACTGGCCTAGAGAGTCAATGTTCCGTTCAACAATCTCAATAACCACAATATCAGGGTGTTCACGTTTAACTAGGTTCATGTCGAAGGTGTGTGCCCGAACCAGATAGGACTCCCGGAAATACTCCGGTAAAGACGTAGTCATTGCAAAGCTAAACGAATCACCTATAAGCAACAACTTGGGCAACGTTGGCGAGTTGATAACGAACCGTTGGTACGGCAGTTCATTTACTATATGTACTGTTTCGGTATTTCGAGCGTGCAGAGGTCTGGCGGGGGTGAGTTTATAATCTATTGAGTCAACCAGTTCATGATGCAGCGTAAGCATTGTAACCAGATCGCCACCAACACCTTGTACAGGCTTAACGACAAAGTCGGAAAGCCGGGCTACGGGCAGCAGAGGGAAATCTTGCCGAAGCCTGTTTACCAGGGCTTGCGTAGCGACCAATGCCCCAAACTCATTCCAGTGCGTATCTGTCTGTTGATAGAGAACGTGGTCACTTTTAGCGGCTATCAATGCCTTTCGTACATCCACAACCGGAATGGTTGTGTGTTGACTCATATAGGCCTGAAAGCGGTCAAAATTAGACGACGGTAGCTTCTTCGGTAAAAAACTGGGTAAGTTCTCCGGGTAAATGGTGTATGAGTCGGGTGCAACGAAAACATACAATTTTGCGCCTTGCGCGTCACACTGGCGCTGAAGCTGGCTCAAATGGCGAGCAATTGACGCCAGTGTATCAACGTGTATTGGGGCCAAACCCCAGTGCTGATTTAAAATTTTATTCAGGCTGTTGCCCGGATAAAACCAGCCGTTTTGACCTATTAATACTTTTTCGGGTAAAGGTGAGGTAGCCAGTATCCTATATTTCCATCGACTGTAGACATAAAATAGGGCGTTTCGCCAGCCAAAATTCTCTTTATAGTATCGGTTAAATTGAGCGATGTATGTTTGAACATGCGGAAAGTTAAAGCTGGGCAATGGTGCCAACCCCCTCTTTTCGGAACTTTGAAAACCTGAGGACAACGTCAGCCACTGATCCAGTATGGGTAACGTTAGCAAAAGCCCAAAGCCCAGGCTGATCAACGTGGTTTTGAATCGCTGTGGTTTTCTGTTTTCTTCTCTTGAACGAACAACTTGAGAAGTGTCATCTGTAGGTGTTCTTTTTGCCATTGTTCTATCCTTACTCTTAAAATCGAAAATAGATGAAAGGATTGTAGGTATCAGCAGCCAGATACATAACCGCTAACACAAACAAGCCAAACAAGCCAACGACATATATTGAGTTTAATAAGATATGGATGGACACGAGTCGGGCTACCAGGCGCTCCCAGCCCCGTTGGAAGTAAGGATAAACAGGTGTGGCCAGTACAAAACCAATGAGTAGTGAAACAATCAGTTCGGCATTCAGAAAATAGGATGGTGGGTAAGCCATCATGGCTGTAGGCTGGCCTCCCAAACCGAGCATTTTTTGCAGGAAATGAATAGCTTCCGGCAAGGTTTCCGTTCGGAAAAATACCCAGCCAACCAGCACCGCCAAAATCGTATAGGCATGGGCAACAGGTGGCCATAATCGTTCTAGACGTTTGCCCAGACCGGCCCGTTCAATAAGCAGGAATAACCCATGATATAATCCCCATATAATGAAATTCCAGCTTGCCCCATGCCATAATCCCGTCACAAAGAATACAATCAACAGATTGCGATAGGTACGCATTTTGCTGGCCCTATTACCACCCAACGGAATATAGACATAATCCCGAAACCAGCTCGACAGCGAAATGTGCCACCTGCGCCAGAAATCCTGAATCGAACGGGCAACATAGGGGTAGTTGAAATTTTCCTTAAAATCAAATCCAACCATTTTTCCCAGACCAATAGCCATGTCGGAATAGCCGGAGAAATCGAAATAAATTTGGAGTGAATAGCCCACGATGCCCAGCCAGGCGGTTGCGGTTGGGTAAGTATCTGGAGGAGCGTTGAAGATGGTATCGGCCAGACTCGCGAAGGTATTGGCCAGCAGGACTTTTTTGGCTAGTCCCAGAATGAACCGTTCAGCCCCAATACCAAATTTTTCAATTGTTGTGGTTCTGTCGGCAAGTTCGGGCGCGATATCGGCGTATCGAACAATAGGCCCGGCAATCTGGTGCGGAAACATGGCCACGTAGGTCCCGTAATCTAAAAAACTGCGGTTGGCCTTAATGCGCCCCCAGTAAATATCGAGCGTGTAGGAAATGCCCTGAAATGTATAGAAGCTAATACCAATGGGCAGCGCAATGTGTGTGAGGGCCAAACCCGCTGGAACAGGTAGGGTAAAGGCTTTGGCAACACCCAAAACCGAATCGACAAAGAAGTTGGCATATTTGTAGTAGAAAAGTAACGACAAACTGCCAGCCAGCGATAGCCATAAACCAGCCCGACGACGCCCCTGCTCAATCAAACGGCCTGCAATGTAGTTTATAAGTGCAGACAGCAGCAGTACTAAAACAACCGGACCTTCTCCCCAGGCATAAAAACATAAACTAGCCGCAAACAAAAAAGCATTATGAAAACGCTTTGGGAGCAGATAGTAAATGAGCAAAAAGAAAGGTAAAAACAGAAATAAGAAGATTGCTGAACTAAACAGCATAGTATTTTAGGAAATGGGTGGGTACAAAAATACGTATTTTGTTGTATACAAAGTTTAGGAAACGCTACATTATGCAACATCCCTATCCTTCTTTTAGAAACCAACTATACTAAATATACACTATAGATGGATAAACAAAAATAATATAGGTTACTCTAAGATAGCTTTTCGTCAAGTAAAATGCTTTTGCCGCAAAAATATGTTTTTTTCGTATATCAGATTAAGAAATAGTCATATATGTAACCAAACGTTTAAATGAGTTATTCAAAAAGACTCTTGTTTCAGTATATTGTTCGGGGAGTCAATATGTACAGTTGTGTACTGGCAGTTGTCCTTATTGTACTTAGCTGCGCAACAGACTACCCGGCTCTGGTTGGTCCCAAAGCGGCCATAATCACAACTCCCGCATCGTCAACTGTCTGTCCATGTGCTACACTGCCGGTCAGCAGTACGAGTTCGCCTGTTTCGGTTACAGTGAGCCAGCCTGTTGCATTTGATACGCTGAAGGTTCCTCCCCCTCATTTTTTGCCAGATGGCGGGACGTTTTATATGAATACCCAGGTGCGGCTAACTGCCGACACATTGCCTGCTGGTGCTGTGATAGAGTACTCTGTAGATAACGGCGACAATTGGGTAACAGGCCAGCAATTTACCGTAACCTCGGGCGGTCCTATTCTAACCCGAATTCGTGCCGGGAATAAGTTATCCATTAATCGGTCTGCGCTGTTTGCTCTTTATTTTCAGCGAATGCTGATTATCGGGAACAGCATTATGAATCATGGGCCCGCTCCAGAACTCGGCTGGCTTAATAATAATGGCATGGCGGCCTCAGCGCCCGAAAAAGATTTCGTTCACTTACTTACCGGGCGATTAAAGGCGCTAAATCCATCTATGACCGTTACCCTCCAGTCGGGTGGTGACTTTGAGCGTCAATTTGGAACCGAAACCTACAGCCTGGATGAATTTAAAGAAACACTGCAACAACTCAAACCCGATTTAATTCTAGTCAGGATTGGTGAAAATATTGATCAGCAACAGGTCGCCAAGCGCGATTTTGAGAAGCAGTTTCGGCAGTTAGTGGATTATCTGGCTAACAATGGTCAGCCGGTGAGGCTCGTTTTTACAACCAGCGTTTGGGATCGACCGCAGTCTGACGCTATCGTTCGAAAAGTGGCAATCGAAAAAGGGCATGCCCTGGTTGACCTAAAATGTATGGTAGGGCAGGGCCAGTACTTTGCCAGCCAGTATGCTAACTCCGGCGTTGCGGCTCACCCAAACGATACAGGCATGCAGCGCATTGCCGATTTGATCTGGGCTAAAATTCAATAACGTATATTTTTGCCTTTTTATAGTTCGTACTTAGTAAGCATATAAACTACTAAAGTACTGTAATAGGCGATAACTGCAAATTGGCACAGTTTTGGTTAGGCCATGATAAGGATAAGATGGCCTACAGAAGTGAATAAAATTTCATACTACACTATACTCAACAACCTATCAAGACTATTTGCCCTTGCAGGCCTCTTGATAAGCTTTCAACCGGATAGTTACGCGCAAACAACGTCGCCTGATTGTGTAACAGGCTGCGTCCAGATAACTGTAACCCGTATCTCTGGCTACATAAAGACACCAACACCTTCCGTGACCGAACCAGTTGGTGGTTCTCCGGCAGCGCCATCAGTTCCTGAGCCAACGCCTACACCGCAGTCGTTGGCCGCACCCGTGTTCACGCCACAAAGTGGGGCTGTTGCATTTGGATCGACGATAACGCTTTCTGCATCAGCCTTACCCGATGGGGCTGTAGTAGAGTATTCCACTGACAACGGCACCACATGGGTGGCAGGTAATCAAATTATTGTTAATAATAAAATTGATTTGATAGGTCGAGTTCGCCTGGGTGACAAGACAACCGCTACTGGAAAAGTGAGTTTCATTCCTTATTTCCAGCGAATGCTGGTCATTGGCAATAGTATTATGAATCATGGCCCTGCTCCCGATTTGGGCTGGTTTAATAATAATGGCATGGCGGCCTCGGCTCCCGAAAAAGATTTTGTCCATTTATTGACGGGGCAACTGCAAACCTTATACGCTGGGGTTGCGGTTAAACTACAGTCGAGCGGAAGTCTGGAGCGTCAATACGGTATGTCAAATTATAGTATTGATGAGTTTAATGAACCTGTACAACAGTTCAAGCCCGATTTAATTCTGGTTCGGATGGGCGAGAACGTGGACGATAGCCAGGTACAGGCCCGTAACTTTGAAACTAGTTTTCGTGCGTTTCTGGAGCGGCTGGTTTTGTTGAGTGGCAGCCAACCGGTTAAAATCGTTTGTACAACAAGTGTCTGGTCTAATCCACAGGCCGATGCGGTTATCCGAAAAGTAGCCAACGAAAAAGGATATACGCTGGTTGATTTAAGCAGCATGGTAGGACAGGGGCAGTATTTTGCCAGTCAATATGCAAACGGTGCGGTAGCGGCTCACCCAAATGACGCCGGTATGCAACGTATTGATGAACTGATCTGGGAAAAGCTTAAGTAGGAATCTGGTTTTTTTATACAGAAAAGGCGTTCCCTGAATAAGGAACGCCTTTTTTGAACTACAGATAAATTAGTGTTAAAAGAACGATAACCGCAGTAAGAAAGGAGAGCCTCCGTAAACCTGATAAGAGATAGGGTCGTTTGCCTTGTAGTTGAGGTTGTACAGAGCCGTGATATTTACACCGAACCGGCGGCTTATGGGTTGCATATAGGTCAGCCCTAAAAATGGAGCGGCAATCGTTCCTGTATAGGCGGCTACTACCTGATCTACTTTTTGTTGATATGTATTGGTCTGTAATTCACCGTGCAGATACAGGTTCGCTAAGATGCTTGGAATAAACTCATACATGACAAAGCCCCTGGCCCCGTATTGGTTGATCGTAACGCCTTGAGTAGGATAAATATAACCGGGCTTGTAGCGAGTGTAGGTATAACTTCCGCCGACGCCAACAATCATTCGCTCGCTTGCCTGATAGGCAATAACCGGCGAAACACCCAGGCTAAATGGGTTGCCAAAACGAAAACCGGTAATGCCGCCCCCAAAACGTAATCGTTGGCCAAAGGGCAATGGTCGACCTTCCGGCGTTTGGGTACGAAGCGGATCTTTGCCCTGCCCCCGGCGATCATCCGGATCTTCAGTTATCTGTCCGAAGGCTACGCTACTCGTTAATAAAGCTGTGATAAACAGTAACTTTTGGATATGATTCATGGTGTTGTATACAAAAAAAATAACTCTTGGTAAGTAACGAAATCAGAAGGTAAATTCTTTTACCTCGGGGTCGGTTAGCAGACGTTTAATGCATTTTTCATGGTTTTGCTCGGCACCGTTAACGCGCCAGTGACCAATAATCTCAGTGCCAATACGTTGTTGCTGACTTCGGGTCGAATGAAGATCATACTCGTCGAAAAGCTCTTCGTATTGGTCCAGCGTTTTGTTTTGAAAGGCCGTTACAATTTTATAATCGCGTGTTTGATTCAGTTTCTGAATACGGTTGGCAAACCCCATTAACAAGAGCAACGACCCCAGAATAAAGACGAAACCAACCAGGGCGATATCGTATTGCCCTGCGCCCACACACATGCCCAGTGCCGATACGGCCCATACAGTAGCGGCCGTCGTCAGGCCTTTAATCCGGTTATCTTCCCTAAAGATAATACCTGCGCCAAGGAAACCGATACCATTTACAATATTGGCCGCAATCCGGTCGCCAGAGCCGCCAATCCGGCCCGATACCATCGTAAACAGCGCTGAACCAACGCAAATCATAATCATGGTTCGCAGCCCCGCCGACTTGCCGTGGTATTCCCGCTCGGCGCCAATCAGGCCACCCATTACGAGCGATACACTCAGCCTGATGATATCTTCCTGCGCAAAATTCATCTCGTTCGATAGCTAATACGGCAATTCATCGGGTCTCGTTGCAACACAGAATATTATTAGGTCTCGCAGCCCGTTTTAAGTAGGAGATAGAAACCATATTTTGATTTAAACCGTTAAAATTTAGATAGAGTTTACCCTCATTAATTAAGAATGACTCAGACCACGGAAACCGAACCCCGGAATCTCAACGGCGAACCGACTGGACCGCTACGTTCGGTTGACAATCTCGACCCCAAACAGTTTATTATTATTAAAGGGGCGAAAGTACACAATCTAAAAGGAATTGATGTTGCCATTCCGCGCAACAAACTGGTTGTTTTAACGGGCCTGTCGGGATCGGGAAAATCGTCGCTGGCATTTGACACCTTGTTTGCCGAAGGCCAGCGAATGTATGTCGAAAGCTTGAGTAGTTACGCCCGCCAGTTTTTGGGGCGTATGGAAAAGCCTGAAGTTGAGTATATTAAGGGTGTGTCGCCCGCTATCGCCATTGAGCAGAAGGTTTCGACACGCAATCCCCGCTCGACGGTAGGAACATCCACCGAAATATACGATTACCTGAAACTGCTCTTTGGGCGGGCCGGTGTTACCTACTCACCCATTTCGGGGTATGAGGTCAAGAAAGACACGGTTACGGATGTCGTTAATTTTATGTACGGCTTCGAAGCTGAGCCGGGTGGCGCTCCACAGCGTGTCATGATTATGGCACCGTTGCGCGTTCGGGAGGACAGAACGCTGGAATACGAACTGAACATCCTGCTTCAAAAAGGCTACACCCGTATTGTGGCCAATGGAGTGGTATTGCAGATTGAAGATATTTTGACGAGTGAAGAAGCAAAAGGGAAGAATGAAGTCTATGATGACCAGTATTCTTCACTCTTAACGGATCACCGTACGACGGCCCGGTCTTCACTAGAAATTCTGGTTGACCGCGGCACGGTACTCTACGACGAAAAGGGCGAGCCTGATGAAGATAACCTGTACCGTTTTTCTGACTCGGTGCAAACCGCTTTTAGCGAGGGCGACGGCACTTGTCGAGTAGATGTGGTTGGTAAAGAGTCCCGCGTTTTCTCGGATAAGTTCGAGCTTGACGGTATTGTGTTCGAGGAGCCGAGCGTGAACCTGTTTACCTTCAATAATCCATACGGTGCCTGCCGCCGATGCGATGGCTTTGGTAAAGTGCTGGGCATTGATCCCGATCTGGTAATTCCCGACAAGAACCTGTCTGTGTTTGAAGGGGCAATTGCGCCCTGGCGCAGCGAGAAGATGAGCGAGGAGTTTTTGAAACCATTGCTTAAAAACGGCATTCGCTTCGACTTCCCGATTCATCGGCCCTATAAAGACCTGACCCCTGCTGAACAAGAACTTCTCTGGAAGGGCAACACGTATTTCGACGGGATCAATGGGTTTTTTGATTTTGTCGAAAGCCAGACATTTAAGGTTCAATACCGGGTGATGCTGTCGCGTTACCGGGGCAAAACGACCTGTCCGGAGTGCCGGGGTTCCCGACTGCGTAAAGATGCGAGCTATGTTAAAGTGGGCGGAAAATCCATCACCGATCTGGTGCTGATGCCGTTGACACAAATAACAGCGTTCTTCCGCGATCTTGAACTTCCGGCTCACCAGCAACAGATTGCCAATCGGATATTGATTGAGATTCGTAATCGACTGGATTACATGGAGCGCGTTGGTCTGGGTTACCTGACACTCAATCGACTAACCAACACACTGTCGGGTGGAGAATATCAGCGTATTAAGCTGGCTACTTCACTTGGGTCAGCGCTGGTTGGCTCGATGTATATTCTGGATGAACCGAGTATTGGACTTCACCCGCGCGATACACAGCGGCTGGTAAGCGTGCTGGAATCCCTGCGCGACATGGGGAATACCGTTATCGTCGTTGAGCACGAAGAAGAGGTAATGCGGGCTGCCGACCAACTCATTGATATTGGCCCCGACGCCGGTACACTGGGTGGACACCTGGTGTTTCAGGGAACGTGGGCGGATATTGCTAATGAAAAATGGATAGTGAACAATGAACATAATGTTCCAGATAGTGGACAATCTTCCCCAGATCATTATTCATCATCCATTAACCATTATCCATTCCAATCCCACACAATCGATTTCCTTACGGGCCGCGAAATAGTTCCGGTACCAACTTTTCGCCGGAAAGCGACAAACTTCATTGAACTGAAGGGTGCTCGTGAAAACAACCTTAAAAGTGTAGATGCACGGTTTCCGCTTAATACGCTCACCGTTGTTACGGGCGTATCGGGTTCGGGCAAAAGTACCCTGATTCGGAAAGTACTATACCCGGCCCTCATGCGGCAACGGGGTGAGGGCACCGAAGAAGCGGGCAAATTCGATGGCTTAAGTGGCTCGCTCGACCGAATTTCGTCAGTTGAAATGATCGACCAGAACCCAATTGGTAAGTCTAGTCGTTCTAACCCGGTCACCTATATCAAAGCCTACGATTATCTTCGGTCTGTCATGGCCGATCAACCCGTGTCAAAATCACGGGCCTATAAACCAAGCCATTTTTCGTTCAACGTCGACGGGGGGCGTTGCGAAGTGTGCCAGGGTGAGGGCGAAGTGAAAATCGAGATGCAGTTTATGGCCGATATTTACCTCAAATGCGAAGGCTGTGGCGGTAAACGCTTCAAGCAGGAGGTACTGGAGGTGACGCTGCATGATAAAAATATATCCGATATTCTGGATATGACGGTCGATGAAGCCATTGTTTTCTTCCGCAAGGTTGATAACAAAATGGCCGACAAACTGCAACCGTTGCAGGATGTAGGCCTGGGCTATATTGGACTGGGGCAGTCGGCAAACACGCTATCGGGTGGCGAAGCCCAACGCGTGAAACTGGCGTCGTTCCTGGGTAAAGGGAATCCAAATAAGGGTAGTACGCTGTTTATTTTCGACGAACCAACAACTGGGCTGCACTTCCACGACATTCGAAAATTGCTCTCGGCCATCAATGCCCTCGTCGATCAGGGCGATTCGGTAATTATTATCGAGCATAATATGGAGGTCATCAAAAACGCCGATCATATCATTGACCTTGGGCCCGAAGGTGGCGAAACGGGCGGATACATAACCTTTACCGGCACGCCGGAGGAGATGGTAAAACTGACCGATGGCAATTTTACCGCCCAATATCTTAAGGGAAAAGTGTAGCTGAATTTGAGAAATAATAGGGGAGGGCGGATGGCAACATCCGCCTTTTTTTGTGCGTTACGCTCGCTTTGGCTAACTAGTCCGGCCTACATCCATTCACTAAATCAAACTTTCCTGTATTTTCGCATATATTTATATATCCACAGTATTAAATGTTTAGGGTTATTAAGTGGGCTTTTCTGTTTGTTGTTTGGCCGTTCTTTGCGTTAGCACAACTTCAACTTTCACATCCAATGCCACGCCTGGTG
This sequence comes from Spirosoma pollinicola, assembly GCF_002831565.1. Lineage (NCBI taxonomy): Bacteria > Pseudomonadati > Bacteroidota > Cytophagia > Cytophagales > Cytophagaceae > Spirosoma > Spirosoma pollinicola. Next base: position 2,548,253 of record NZ_CP025096.1, read on the forward strand.
GTGCAGCGCGGGGCCGATGGCAATGGTCGCCTGTATTTGTCGGGGCGGTTTACAGGGGTTGTCGATAAGGTGGAGGCTCAACTGACGCCTGTTGCTGCCGGCCAGGGCGTTGCCACAGTCTGGCAAACAGTACAGGCCAATCCAACCAATCAACTTTTTCTGGGATACATCACGGGTGCCGGTGGCTGGTATGTGCTCACGGTGCGTACGCTCGTGGGCAGTACAGTTATAGAACAGGCAAGCGTTCAGCCGGTTGGCATTGGCGAGGTGTTCATTACGGCGGGCCAGTCCAATTCGCGCGGGCTGGGCATTGGCGACAACGACCTGGGTACACGTACCGACCGCGTAAATGCAATTGACTCCATCAACCATTACTATCCGGCTCCTCCCGCAGCCCCTGCTCTTTTATCATCCGGCGACCCATCGCCAGTGCCGGTATTCAAGGCCCTCACGGCTGGCCGTCGTGTGTTTCCAATGGCAGAGAGTTCATGGGGGTGGGGCGAATTGGGCGACTATATCGTTAATCGCTACAATGTGCCGGTCGCTTTTTTTGTGGCGGGTTGGGATGGGTCCACAATTGATAACTGGCAAAAAACCGCCAACGGAATTCCAGCCTGCAATGCCTATAACTGCGTAGCCAACTGGGAGAATCTTCAGCCTTATACGAACCTGAAAAATGTCCTGCAATACTATGGTTCCGTGTCGGGTGTTCGGTCTATCCTCTGGCATCAGGGCGAAGCGGAGGGCGATGTAGCCCGTGAGGCTATTCCAACCTACGCCGATCGTTTGCGGGACATTATTCAAAAGACCCGCCAGGACTTTGGTGGACGTAATGTACCCTGGATGCTGGCTCGTGCGTCGTTCAATGGGCAAAAAACAACACCTGAAGTCGTTACGCAACAGGAAAATGTAATTGCCACATCGGGCTTTAATGTGTTTCAGGGGCCTTATAATGACACAATTCAGAACCGGAATGCGGGCAGCATCGACGTACACTTTCGCAACGTAGAACGCCCAACTACCGACCCGCAATATTACCTCAATACGACCTCCGTTCCAGTCAATATGGGGCTGTCGCGTTTTGCCCGAAACTGGAACAATAGCATGACGAATGCTTTTTTTCAGAATGCGAAACCCGTTACACCGATTCAGTTTGCCGTAACGGGCAATCTGGCTACCTACGTATTGCCCGGTGCTACCTTGCCAGTCTCGTTCAGCACGCTCGGTACGTTTAACAGCGGCAATATCTGGCAGGTGCAATTGCTCGATTCATTGGGGCAATACAAAAGTGTTTTGGGGAGTGGCACCACCAGCCCCATCTCGGTAACCCTGCCGGCTGCTCTGCAAAGTGGTCGCTATCAGGTTCGGGTAGTGGCTTCATCGCCGGCTATGCCTGCTGTACCGTCAAATCTGTTCCAGATCACCCAGCAAGCCGACCTAAGTTTGGCAATGGGTATCAATCTGCGAACACCTTCACTGAACACTCCCGTAACGATTAGCCTGTTTGTTCGTAATGCCGGGCCGGGGGGCGCAAAAGGGGTGGTTGTCAGAAATCGTCTGCCCAATAATCTGGAATTTGTTTCATCAACAGATCTTGTTGTAAATGAAGGTGTATTGACCAGTGTACCCATTGATATTAATCCCGGTGCTACGCAAATACTGCGCTTTATGGCCCGACCAACAGCTTCCGGCACCTACCAGAACGCAGCTGAAATAGCGCAGGCGGCTACAATTGACCTTGACAGCCAACCTAATTCCGGTACGGGCGATGGTCAGGATGATGCGGCTCAACTGGATTTTCGGACGAGTCAGGGCAGTGCGGCTGTATTCACATCACCCAATCCGAATCAGGTCCCGCTGCCAGCTGTTAGTAGTAATCAACCTGCGCCTAACTCAGCCAAGGCCGATGTTAGCCTTAGCATGTCGGTAAATACGCGTACCCCCGGCGTAGGTGATACACTTTTATATACCCTTACGATTACCAATCAGGGCGGTTTGGCAGCAACAGGTCTGAGTATTGCGGCTTATTTACCCGCCAGCCAAACCTTTGTGCCGGGAAATGATTTTGCTCTATCCGGCGGAGTATTGGTTGGTGGGGTGAGTAGTTTGGCCGCAGGCGCCCGTGTCTCATTACAGTTTAAAGCCCGCGCTTCTACCAGTGGGCAAGGTGTCTGCACGGCTCAGGTGCAGGCGGCTTCCGTTCCCGATCCTGACTCTGTTCCCGGCAACGGAACGACCAACGGAGAGGATGATACGGCGCAGATAGACGTCCGTGTGCGCTAAGGTAGTCATTGGTTACTTCTTCATAATGAACAGATTATGTTGAATCTTCGTTAAAATAACAGCAACCTGAAAATTTAATAGTTACAAAAATCAATGTTCCTGCTTTTGGTAGCAGGCAACATCTTTATGTCTACGCTTTATGAAAATCAGGTGGGTTCTTTTGGGTGCAGTAGGTATCGGGGTCGCCTTGATGCTTTCGTCGTTTCTCGGTTTTTTTGAGAAGCGGGTGGACTACAACACCCAAATCAAACCGTTGCTGAACAAGAACTGCATTGTTTGCCACGGTGGCGTCAAGAAGGCAGCCAACTTTTCGCTGTTGTTCAAACAGGAGGCTCTGGCACCGGCTAAATCCGGCAAATTTGCCATTATTCCCGGCGATGCAGATGGCAGCGAAATGATTCGGCGGCTTACGCTGACGGACCCCGACGAGCGAATGCCGCTGAATCATCCGGCCCTGAAACCCGAAGAAATTGATCTATTGCGTAAGTGGATTGACCAGGGTGCCGAGTGGGGTGACCATTGGGCTTACCAGACTGTCCAGAAACCCGATGTTCCCGAAATTGGTACGTTCTGGAGCCGATTAGGTATCGCTGAAAATGACGAAACGAACTGGGCCAAAAATGAAATTGACCATTTTGTCATTGATAAACTTAAGCAGGAAAGTCCGGCCTCGGCACAAATGAAACCTTCGCCCGAGGCAGATCGTGCTACCCTGATTCGGCGGGTGTCGCTTGATTTGACGGGTTTACCTCCGACAGAAAAGGACGTGGCCGCTTTTATGGCCGATAAATCGTCCAATGCCTACGAGAAAGTTGTTGACCGGCTGCTGAAATCTCCTGCTTATGGTGAACGCTGGACGGGTATGTGGCTCGACCTAGCCCGTTATGCCGATACGAAAGGTTACGAGCGTGACCCCGGCCGGAAAATCTGGCGCTATCGAGATTGGCTGATTAAGGCGTTTAACGACGATAAACCCTTCGATCAGTTCGCTGTTGAGCAACTGGCGGGCGATTTGTTGCCAACACCCACCGACGATCAACTCATTGCAACGGGTTTCCACCGCAATACAATGACCAACGATGAAGGCGGGACGCAGGACGAAGAATTCAGAACGGCGGCTGTTATTGATCGTGTCAACACAACCTGGGACGTGTTTCAGGGAACGACCTTCGCCTGTATCCAGTGCCATAGCCACCCCTACGACCCATTTTTGCACGACGAATATTACAAATACCTCGCCTTTTTCAACAACTCCCGCGACGAAGATGTAACGAGCGATACGCCAACGCTTCGATTCTATAAAGCTGAAGATTCGCTCAAACTCGTTGATCTGCAGCACTACATTGCCGGTACGGTAAAGGACTCAAAGCAAGCGCAAGCATACACGAATCAGGTTACGCACTTACTCCGCACGGTTGAACCCAAAATCAACTCACACGACTTCGATCAATACGTCAATGCGTCGCTTCTGGATGCCAAATACTTTGGTTTTCAGGATAAAGGGGGGTGCCGTATTAAAGATGTGACCCTGACCGGACGCCCGCGCTTGTTAATGAAGTGGGGCACCAAGGCGACCAATGCACTAGTTACCGTTCGCCAGGACAAAGCGGATGGCCCCATTCTGGCGCAAATTCCTACACCAAAACCCGGCAAAGACACGGTTCAGATGATTCCGTTGCCACCAATTCAGGGGCGGCACAGCCTGTATCTATCGCTGAATAGCCTGGAAAAACCGAAAGATTGGGTTCAGATAAAATGGGTTGCCTTTACCCCCGTTTTGCCGGGTCAACCGCAAAATGCTATCGGCGAAAAAGACAAAATGCTGTTGGATCTTCTCAATGCCGATGTTGACCAAACACCCATCATGCTCGATGGTTCTGGCGATCTGGCACGGGAAACACACGTTTTCGAGCGGGGGAACTGGATGGTGAAAGGCAAACGTGTGACGCCCGATGTGCCTAAATCCTTTCCTGCCATGAATCCGAGTCTACCCAAAAATCGGCTGGGCTTAGCCCGTTGGATGGTTAGCCGGGAGCAGCCGCTAACGGCTCGCGTAGCCGTAAACCGGTTCTGGGAGCAGTTATTTGGTACTGGCATTGTCGAAACGGTAGAGGATATGGGAACACAGGGAATTCAACCAACCCACCGCGAGTTGCTGGATTATCTGGCCGTTGAGTTTATGGAAACCGATCACTGGAGCGTCAAAAAACTCCTGAAACGACTGGTTATGTCGGCCACTTATCGTCAGCAATCAAACGCAACACCGGCTATGCTGGCCCAGGACCCTTTCAATAGACTACTGGCGCGGGGGCCACGCGTCCGCTTATCATCTGAAGCCGTTCACGATCAGGCGCTGGCCGTAAGTGGTTTACTGAGTCAAAAAATGTATGGTCCCAGTGTGATGCCCGTTCAGCCCGATGGCATCTGGCAATCACCCTACGATGGCGAATCGTGGAAACAAAGCACCGGCGAAGACCTGAACCGACGGGCCTTGTACACTTACTGGAAACGTACCGCACCCTATCCGTCGATGGTTACGTTCGACAGCCCCAGCCGGGAGTTTTGCCAGCTACGCCGACTCCGGACCAACACGCCCTTACAGGCATTAGTGACGCTGAACGACCCGGTTTATGTAGAAGCCGCCCGAAAACTGGCCGAATACATGCAAGGTCACGGTAAATCGCCGGAGGGGCAAATTCAGGCTGGTTTCCGGCGGGTCATGTTACGCGACTTACCCCCGAAAAAATTGGCTGTACTGGCTCGTCTTTATCGAAATACCGAACAGTATTACCAGCAAAAACCGGGTGAGGCCGAGAATTTGCTGGATCGTCCGGGCGTAAACTGTTCCACCATTTCACCTCAGCTAGCGGCCCTGACAGTAACGGCGAATACGATGCTGAACCTGGATGAGGTGATCACGAAGGAATAGAGCAACAGCAACACTATGAACAAACTCCTTAAAGAACTCCAGCAGGCGGCTGCCGAACGCGAAACCCGGCGGCATTTTCTGCACACCTGCTCAACGGGCCTTGGTGCTATGGCACTTAGCTCTGTGCTGGGAAGCTGTGGCTTCTTCGGGAAAGATAGCCCGCAGGATAATACCGTTGGGTCAGCCTTGCCATCAGGCGAGCCTACCGCCCCACACCCGTCGCAGTATTTACCGAAGGCCAAACGAATCATTTATATCCACATGGCTGGTTCGCCGAGTCAGTTGGAGTTGTTCGATTACAAGCCCGAACTGGCGAAGTACAACGGGAAAGACTGTCCGCAGGCCTTGCTTGAAGGGAAGAAATTTGCCTTTATTCGGGGAGTGCCCAAAATGCTGGGGCCACAGGGGAAATTTGCGCAACATGGCCAGTCGGGGGCGTGGGTGTCCGACTATTTGCCTCATTTACAGGGCGTGGTGGATGATATTTCGTTCCTCAAAGCGATGCACACCGATCAGTTCAACCATGCGCCCGCGCAGTTGCTCATGCATACGGGCAGCGCTCGCCTGGGCCGACCCAGTATGGGCTCGTGGGTGACGTATGGCCTAGGTACTGAAAATGATAACCTGCCGGGATATATTGTGCTGGCGTCAGGCGGCAAACAGCCCGACGCAGGCAAGTCTGTTTGGGGAAGTGGCTTCCTGCCAACGGTCTATCAGGGCGTTCAATGCCGAACCGACGGCGACCCCGTCCTTTTCGCGTCCGATCCCCTGGGCATGAGCCGCGACGTTCGTAAACAAACCATCGACGCCATTAGCGAGATCAATCAGCAGCAATACGACGACGTAAAAGACCCCGAAATCCTGACGCGTATTGCTCAGTACGAACTGGCGTTCAGAATGCAGATGTCCGTGCCCGACGCGATGGCTATCAAGAGCGAGCCGCAATATATCTTGGACAGCTACGGTGTTGACCCAAATAAAGGCTCGTTTGCCCGAAACTGCCTGCTCGCCCGCCGGTTGGTTGAACGGGGAGTACGTTTTGTGCAACTGTTCGATTGGGGGTGGGATACGCACGGTACCAGTTCCGATGGGTCCATTGACATTGGTCTGAAAAAGAAATGCAAAGAGTCCGATCAGGCCGTAGCTGCTTTGCTGAACGATTTAAAACAGCGCGGATTGCTGGATGACACTCTCGTAGTTTGGGGCGGTGAATTTGGCCGGACACCCATGCAGGAGAACCGGGATGGCCAAACGCTGCCGTTTATGGGGCGCGACCATCACCTCGAAGCATTTACCGTCTGGATGGCGGGTGGTGGTGTTAAAAAAGGCTTTTTGTTCGGCGAAACCGACGATATTGGCTATTACGGCGTGAAAGACAAAGTCCATATTCACGACCTTCAAGCTACCATTCTGCACCTGCTTGGATTTGACCACACAAAGCTGACGTATCAGTTTCAGGGGCGACCGTTCAGGCTAACCGATGTGGCCGGAAAGATTGTAAAACCGGTTCTGGCGTAATCTACAGAGGAAAGAAAGCGTGATGCGGGGCCGATAGTAACAATTTCTTAATCGCATTGTTACTGTCGCAAGTTGCATTGAGGTGCGAATAGCCACTTCCTTTGTATCTGTTCACACTGGGTCATGATTACGCAAACTACTTTATCGTGGCTGTATCTGGTCGGTGCGGCCGCCTGCGAAATGGCATGGATGTACGCACTCAAGTACATGCGCTGGGATGATCTGAAAACTCTTCGCTGGAATACTTTCTATACTCTTGATACGGGTTTGCCTATCCTGTTGCCCTGGGTTGCCTACGTTGTTTTTGGGATCATCAATACAGTTCTGCTGGCCATTGCCATGCGCACCATACCCACAACAACGGCCTTTGCGGTTTGGATGGCACTAACACTGGTATTTTTGAAAGCTGCCGACGTTTTCTGGTTGAAAACAAGCTGGTCATGGACCGAATTGTTTTTTATCCTGCTTATCACCGTCGGTATCATTGGTCTCAAGATAGCGGGACCAGTAGACTAGCTGTGAAGCGCAGCACCAACTTATTCCAGTACTTTTGGAACCTCGAAAAACTGGTCGTCGTGTTGGGGCGCGTTCATAAGGGCCTGTTCACGGGGCAAGTGATTCGCCACAAAATCCTCTCGTAGTACATTCGTTTCGGCCGACATATGCGTGAGCGGTTCCACGCCTGTTGTATCGACCTCATTGAGTTGTTCCATCCAGGTCAGAACGCCATTCAGACTGTTAAGCAACGCAGCTTCTTCGTCGGACTTCACCTCAAGCCGCGACAGGTGAGCAATTTTATGCAGTGTTTCGTGATCTACTTTCATAAGCGAAAGAGTGAAAGAGTGTAAAGAGTGAAAGAGCGAATGGCCGAACCCCTGGATACGAATTACTAGGCCACTACTTTCTGTTCACTCATTAATTCCTTATTTATGATTTTATATGTTTCTTCTTTTAAGGGCTTGACATCTTCCTGGGTCATGCATGCCGTTTCGATGGGCGGATGAATGACGGCCCGAAGCGGATGCCAATAAAACCGGATGGGGCTTCTATCGGGCAAAATATGGTAATTAGTCAACAAAGTAATCGGCACAATAGGCACTTGCTGCTGAATCGCCATCGTAAAAGCTCCGTCTTTAAACGGTACCATTTGGGGTGGTTCCGGAGTGTGAATCCCTCCTTCGGGAAAAATCATAATACTTCGTCCCGATGCCAGCGTCCTGATGGACTTTGCCAGTGAATAAGCCCGACTATTGGGCTGTTTCCGGTCGACTTGCACATGTAGTTTCGCAAACATATACCCCAGCAATGGAATGTGCTTCACGTCGCTCTTGCCAACAAATGCGTAGTAATTATTCACGATTACGCCCATCGCAGCTATATCCAGATACGAGAAGTGATTGGCGCAGAATACATAAACCTGTTTCGGATCGGGCTGGAAGCGGTACTCAACCCGTACCGGTATGCCAACCCCAATAAAAAACAGTTTCCCCCACACACGGTTGATTTTGTGGGCAAGGGGCTTCCAGGCGTTACGCTGCAAAAACACAAACTGAATGGGGAACAGAACGATGTACAAAGCAACGAGATATGTAGCGCACCAGATTGTGTAGAGTAGTCGCATATGTCTGAACCGGGATTTGCCCAAGATTTAAAAGATTAAACAAGATTATCCGAACTAACTCTCCGAGTTATCAAGACCTTATTATCTGACTATTGGATAATCTTGTTTAATCCTTTAAATCTCGTTAAAATCTCGCGGGGCCGCCCGTGCGGTTAATGTTTAAAATGTCTCACGCCTGTTGTGACCATTGCCATATTGTGCTGGTTGCAATAATCGATCGAGTCCTGATCACGAATAGAGCCACCGGGTTGAACAACGGCCGTAACGCCTGCCTGACCAGCAATCTCGACGCAGTCAGGAAACGGGAAGAATGCATCCGATGCCATTACCGACCCGTTCAAATCGAAGCCAAATGAATGCGCTTTGTCAATAGCCTGCCGTAGCGCATCTACGCGGGATGTTTGCCCTACACCGCTCGCTAAAAGTTGACCTTCTTTCGCCAGAACAATTGTATTTGACTTGGTGTGTTTACACACTTTCAGGGCAAACTCCAGCGCCCGGTTTTCGCTATCCGTCGGCGCCTTTTCGGTCACAACCTTAAACTGTTCGGTTGTCTCGGTCTGGTTATCTTTATCCTGTTCCAGTACACCGTTCAAAATTGTTTTGAACATGACAGTAGGCAGGGCAATCGTATTTCGTTTAAGCAGAATTCGGTTTTTCTTCGACTTCAGCAGGGCGAGTGCTTCTGGCGCATAATCGGGCGCAATCAGAATTTCCATGAACAGTTTATTCAACTCTTCAGCCGTTGCCAGATCAACCGTTGCCGTTGTGATCACTACGCCACCAAATGCCGAAACCGGATCGCAGGCGAGGGCGTTCAAATACGCTTCTTTGGCCGTTGGGGCTGTGGCAATACCACAGGCATTGGTGTGCTTGATAATGGCGAAGGCTTCACCCGCTGAATCCGTAAATTCATCAATCAAATTTACGCAGGCATCAACGTCGACCAGATTATTATACGACAACTCTTTGCCATGAAGCTTGGCGAACATAGCTTCCAGATCGCCATAGAACGTGGCTTGCTGATGCGGGTTTTCACCATAGCGAAGATGGCTGGCGGGCATCGTTCTGAAATCGTAAACGGTTCCGGTCGCATCTGGTTTTGGGCTGGGTGAACCCGCGAAATAAGCCTGAATGGCGGTGTCGTAATGCGACGTAACGGCAAAGGCTTTACCGGCATACTCCCGACGATCGGTCAGGTCGGTTGCGCCATTTTTTTCGGTGAGCAAAGTGACTACATCGGCATACTGATTGCGCGAGGCAACAATCAGCACATCGTTGTAATTCTTGGCCGCTGCCCGAATCAGGGAAATACCGCCAATGTCAATTTTTTCGATAATATCTTCGTCCGACGCGCCCGATGCCACTGTTTCTTCAAAGGGGTACAGGTCAACAATCACCAGGTCGATAGGTGGAATCTGATGACGTTCGGCCTGTGCGAGATCTTCGGGCACATCCCGACGGTACAAAATACCGCCCATAACCGCTGGATGCAGGGTTTTTACCCGACCGCCGAAGATAGACGGATAGCCGGTAAGGTCTTCAACGGCTGTAACCGGAATGCCGAGTTGTTCTATAAATGCCTGAGTTCCACCCGTCGAATAGAGTTTGACATTCTGTTCGTGCAACAGCCGGACTAGGGGCTCAAGACCGTCTTTGTAAAAAACGGAAATCAGCGCAGAGGAGATTTTGAGAGACATGGACTTGGCCGAAACAGGCTCCGGCTGCTTCAATAGATAAGTAGCAATTTTCTTGAAACAGCCGGAAGCCTGTTTCAAGCTAGGGTGCAAAGATAACCAAAGGTCTTAACTTTGTCAGCCCGGTGGCTTGAAAGCCGAAACCATAAGGTGGGTATTTCTACATGAGTACGTTTAAAAAATTAGCGAGTGATACAGCACTCTATGGTGTCAGTACAATTCTGGGGCGGTTGCTCAGTTATTTGCTGGTGCCAATTCAAACCTATGCGTTTGCCCGCCCCAAAGACCTTTCGTCGAACGTTGAATTCTATAGCTATATCGCCTTGCTGCTGGTGGTGTATACCTTTGGGCTGGAAACGGCTTTCTTTCGGTTTGCGGCCCGTAAGCCGGAAATTCTGACCAAAACGTTTAGTGAGACGCTAAGCCTTGTTTTACTGATTTCTGGTGTAATAACGGCTGCTTTGTTATACCTCGCTCCCGAGATTTCGGTTTGGCTCAATTATCCGGGGCAAACGACTTTTATTCGCTGGTCGGCACTGATTGTGGCCATTGATGCCATTACTGCCATTCCCTTTGCCCGCCTGCGAGTCGAGAACAAAGCTCGGCAGTTTGTAAAAGTCAGAATGCTGAATATTGCCATTGTCATCGTCCTGAACGTGTTTTTTCTGGTTATCTGCCCCGATGTTATGCGGGGTAAATATTTGACGGCCCTGAAGCCGTTCATTAATTATGTGTATGACCCGGCCATTGGTCCCGGCTATATTTTTCTGGCCAACCTTCTCGGTAACTCCTTTTATTTTGTGTTACTGCGCAAGGCGTTTCGGGGCTTTCGGTTTCAGTTTAACTGGCCCGATGTTAAGGTGCTCTATATCTATGCATACCCCATCATGCTCACGGGACTTGCTAATGTGGTGAACAGCCTTACCGATCGACTTTTTCTGCGCCATTACCTGCCTGAAGGATTTTATACGGGAGCGAATGGGATGGCGCTCACCAGCGAAGATGCCCTTGGGATTTACGGTAACTGCTTTAAGCTTTCGGTATTTATGGCCCTGGCAACACAGTCGTTCCGCTTTGCCGCTGATCCGTTTTTTTTCTCCCGCGCTGAGGATAAAAACTCGCCCGAGTTATTAGCTCAGGTTACAAAATGGTTTACCATTGTATGCGTCGTGATCTGGGTAGGTGTAAGCCTGAATGTCGACATCATTGGCGCTGCCATGTTATCTCCGGCCTATCGACAAGGGTTGAACATTGTGCCGTTGTTACTGCTTGGCAACTTGTTTCTCGGCGTTTATCAGAACATCGGGCTTTGGTACAAACTCACCGACAAAACGAAATTCGGAACGCTTTTCACGCTGATTGGCGCGGCCATTACCATCGTCGGAAATATCCTGCTGATCCCTGTAATGGGTTATATGGGCTGCGTTGTGGTTTTCCTGACATCCAGTTTTGTCATGCTGGTGCTTTGCTATGTGCTGGGCGAAAAATATTACCCTGTTCCCTATGATATTCGATCGGCGGCAGGGTATATACTGGCCGCCGGGCTACTCATCTGGGTATGCTGGCAGTTTCCTATTGCCAACTTATGGATTGCGGTACCGGTGCATCTGGCACTATTCGGGCTGTTCATGGTAGCCATGCTGGTCGTCGAACGAAAAACCGTTCAACCCATGGTGGCCCGGTTTCGAAAGCGAAAGTAGTTGCTGCATTTGTGATGTATTTGTGACGTCAGGTTCTTAAACCTGACAAGATAGGTTTCTCAAAACCTATCGAATAGACTGTTAATTGAACGAGGTTTTGAGAAACCTCGCTCGTCAGGTTTAAGAACCTGACGTCACTGAAACCCAGTCTGACGCCACTGAAAAAAACAGGAAATTTTGCTCTATTCAAAAGACTAAGAACTGCACAAACTAGCACTTCCCAGTATTAAAAAGCAGTGTTCTATGATTTTGGGTATGTTTTATAGGTAAATTTGGGGATAATCTGCTTAGTCTGCCACCGTAAAACGGCACATTACTATTCATGAAACCACTCTCTCGAAATAGCGCCTGGGTGCTGCCCGTCGCATTTTTGTTCATACTCTCAGCCTGCCGCGAAAAACCCCTTTTCGAACGCCTTCAATCGTCGGATACCGGTATCACATTCGCCAATACCATCACCGACAGCGATACGCTCAACATCTTGAACTACCAGTACATTTACAATGGCGGGGGCGTTGGGGTTGGCGATTTTAACGGCGACAAGAAACCCGATGTGTTTTTTGCCGGGAACCAGGTATCAAATCGATTGTATATCAACGAGACCGAAGCGGGTGGGAGCATTCATTTTAAAGATATCACAAAATCCGCTGGTATTGGGGGCAGTGGCCGCTGGTGTTCGGGCGTGTCAGTCGTCGATGTAAATGCCGATGGAAAACTGGACGTGTACATCTCCACGACACTCCATAAAAAAGCGGCCCAACGGACAAATCTGCTGTATGTCAATCAGGGAAATGACGCCGACGGTGCGCCTAAATTCCGCGAAATGGCCGTCGATTACGGCATTGCCGATACAACCTTTTCCACCCATTCAGCCTTTTTTGACTACGATAACGATGGTGATTTAGACCTCTACGTGCTGGTCGACCAGATTTCTGACCCCAGAAAAACCGCCAACTTACTCACAAGAGAGAGCAATGCCTTGTCGCCTAATATCGACCGTCTTTATCGGAATGATTTCGACCCCAAACGCGGACACGCGTTCTTTACCGATGTAACGATACAGGCCGGTTTGATATCCGAGGGGTTCGGGCTTGGCCTTAATATCTGCGACATTAACCGCGATGGCTGGAAAGATATTTATGTAACCAACGACTTTGCCACCAACGATGTGCTGTATATCAACAACCACGATGGCACGTTCACAAATCGTGCTCATGAAGCGTTTAAGCATACAAGTTCTTCGGCGATGGGCAATGATGTGGCCGATATTAATGGCGATGGCCTTGCCGACATCATCGTGATGGACATGCTGCCCGAAGACAACCTCCGTAAAAAGAGTTTAATGGGGCCTAGTAGCTATTTTGCCTATCAGGAGTGGGATCGCCTGGGTTTTGAACACCAATATGCCCGAAATACACTACAGTTAAATCAGGGGGTCCGGCCATCCGGGGTCCGGCCGTCCGGGGGCCGGCCATCCGGGGTACGGCCCACAGATACGTCTCATGTTGGCATGCCCGTTTTTAGCGAAATCAGTATGCTGGCTGGCGTGGCCGAAACCGAATGGAGCTGGTCGCCTTTGCTCGCCGATTTTGACCATGACGGCTATCGGGATTTGATGGTAACCAACGGGTTTCCCCGTGATATTACCGACCGCGACTTTACGAATTATTACAGCTCGGTAAATACCTATCTGACCGATGCACTGCGGAAGGAGTTAACCGAAAAAATGCCGGCAGTAAAGGTGAGTGACTACGCTTATCGGAATCGGGGCAATGCACAGTCGGGTGGTCCCGCTTTTGAGAACGTAACAGACCTTTGGGGGCTAAGTGAGCCAAATTTCGCGAACGGTTCTGCCTATGCCGACCTTGATGGCGATGGTGACCTGGATTACATTGTTAACAACATCGACGACGAAGCTTTCATCTATCGGAACACGCTGGTCGATAAAAAGGGCGAACAGATACACTACCTGCGGGTTCAATTTCAGGGCGATGGGGCCAATCCTATGGGCTTGGGTGCTACTATTGAGTATGAATTGCCCGATGGTCGGAAAGAGTTTTACGAACACACGCCTTACAGGGGGTTCCTGTCCAGTGTTGAGCCAGTTGCCCACTTTGGCTTAGGAAAAACTACGGTTATTAAAAATCTGAAAGTGATCTGGCCGGGCGGCCGGGTGCAGATTGTTCCGAGCGTTAATGCCGACCAGACCATTACGCTCAAAGCAAGGGATGCAAAACCCGGCGAAACCAATGAAACGGTTCCAGTCATTAAACCGCTATTGCAGGACGTAACAGCCGCTTTGGGGATTACCTACCGGCATGAGGAAACGGATATTATTGATTTTAACGGGCAGAAAACCCTCCTGCACAAACTCACCGAATATGGCCCGGCGCTGGCGGTGGGCGATGTAAACGGCGATGGTCTGGCCGATATGGTCGTGGGTGGCAGCTCAAAATACTCGACGGAGTTGCTGCTGCAACAGCCGTCAGGCCAGTTTGTCCTGAAACCAATGCCCACAAAACTGGCCGAGGATACTGGCCTGTTATTGTTCGATGCCGACGGGGATGGCGATCTGGATTTATATGCCGCCAGCGGAAGCCCCGAATTTTCGCCCGAGCAAATGGCCGAAGCCATGCGTCACCGGCTTTATGTGAACGACGGGAAAGGCAATTTTACGCTGGACCCCAACGCACTGCCCAATTTTCGGGTTAATGGCTCCTGCGTAAAAGCCGCTGATTTCGACAACGACGGCGACCTTGATCTATTTGTAGGGGGACGCGTTGAACCTTACAAATACCCAATGGGCGTGCCAAGTTATTTGCTTCGGAATGATCGATCTACCGTCGCGGGCCAGAAGGGAGGAAGCCCGAAATTTACCGACGTAACGGCGCAATTAGCGCCATTCATTGCCAAAGCCGGACTAACCTGTGATGCGCTCTGGACAGATTACGACAACGATGGGTATGTTGACCTGATGCTGGCCAGCGAATGGGCACCGGTAACCATACTTCATAATGTAAAAGGCCATCTGCAACCGCTCGATAACAGCGGATTAGCCGATAAAGTGGGTTTCTGGAACTCCTTGACGCCCGGCGATTTTGATAACGACGGTGATATCGATTATCTGGCCGGCAATATGGGGCAAAACACTCTGTTTCGGGCCAGCACCGAACGCCCTGTGCGCATCTACGCGGGCGACTTCGACAACAACGGGTTTTATGACGCGTTCCCATCCGTGTATTTCAAAAATGCCAAAGGCCAGTATGATGAATACCCGTATTTCGGCTGGGACGATATGGTGAAACAGATGATTGGTATTAAGCGCCGGTATCTTAAATACGCGCCCTTCGGCGAAGCGACCATGAGTCAGGTTTTAACTGAAGACGAACGCAGTCAGGCCTTGAAACTGTCGGCCAACTACCAGTCGAGTAGCTACATTGAAAATAAGGGTAATGGAAAGTTTGCCGTCCACCCACTGCCACTGATGGCGCAAACGGCTCCCGTATTTGGTATGCTGGCGCAGGATGTAGATGGCGATGGTAATCTGGATGCGGTGCTGGTCGGTAACGATCACGGCAGCGATTTAGTGGCCGGACGAATGGATGCGATGAACGGACTAGTGCTGAAAGGTGACGGAAAAGGCGGTTTCCTGCCATTAACTATGGCAAAGTCTGGTTTTTATGTGCCCGGCAACGCAAAAGCACTCGTTAACTTACCCGATGCCAAAGGACACAGTCTTTTTGCCGCCACCCAAAACCGGGGCCCCTTACTCGTATTTTCTGTACAACAGCCGCAAACCTTTACGCCCGTCAATGCAGCTACAACCGTTGTGAACATACGCTTAAAAAACGGGCGTACCCGTCGGCAGGAAATTCCGTTTGGTACAACCTTCTACGGGCAATCGGCGCGGGGTGTCTGGCTGCTGCCGGGCGAGCAGATCGTCAAGAAATAACTGTGTCTGGGCTAAGCTCCAGCTTGGCCGTGCATATCGCAGACTCACGGGCTAAGCTGGAGCTTGGCCCAGACAAGTATGAGATCAATAGCCCCGCTTCTAATTTTATTGACCGTTGTTGCCTGTTCTCCGGCTCGCCGAATTACTCGTGAGCTGCAAACAAGCCCGATATATACAGATCACTTCACGGGTGTTGCCTTGTACGACCCGGTTAAAAAGCGGTCGTTGATTCAGCATAATGCTGACAAGCCGTTTACGCCAGCGTCGAACACAAAATTAGTTAGCTTCTATGCGGGGCTGCTGTCTCTGCGCGACTCGCTGCCCGTGTTGCGTTATGCCATTCGGAACGACTCGCTGATTTTCTGGGGAACCGGCAACCCCCTTTTGCTTCACCCTGATTTGCCTGATACAACGGCGCTAGCTTTTTTACGAAATCGCCCGGAGCGGTTATTCTTCTCTGCGGCAAACTATACCGGCCCACGCTTCGGGGCGGGTTGGTCCTGGGATGATTACAACGACGACTATTCAGCGGAGTTAGCTCCGTTGCCCATTTATGGCAATGTTGTCCGCTTCGATAAGGATAAGGTCAGTCCTCACCGATTTATTGACAGCACGAAAGCACTGCCTAATGTAGCCAATAGCGTACATCGGTCGGAATTTAGTAACCAGTTTGTTCGGGCAGTTGATGAAAAAGCCACGCGTCAGGATGTGCCGTTCAGGTGGTCTGCTGCGTTAGCGGCTCAACTACTGGCCGATACGCTGCATCGGCCAGTTGGCGTCGTAAATATAGCTTTACCAACAAATTCCCGACTTCTGCGTGGAACCTCTACCGACTCGCTCTACAAACGAATGCTGCATGTTAGCGATAATCAGTTTGCCGAGCAAGTTCTGTTCATGGCCTCCGCAGAGGGGAATTCAGTGCAGCTCAATCCTGTAGGTGAGATACGTCGACTATTTGATAGCCTTCATTACTCAACCGCACCGGGAAGTCCGGCCAAATGGGTCGACGGGTCGGGACTGTCGCGCTACAATTTATTTACGCCCAATATTCTCATCAACTTACTAGGCCATATTTACGCCAAAGTGCCTCAGCAGCGGCTATTTACCTTGCTGCCGGCCGCCGGGCAATCGGGCACATTGCGAAGTCTTTCGATAGATGGCAAACCCTATATTTTTGCCAAATCCGGCTCCATGACGGGCGTGTATAACCTAAGCGGCTACGTGTTGACCCGGCAAAATAAGCTCTTGTATTTCAGCATCATGCACAACAACTTCACCCAAACCGTCAGCGAAATGCGTCGCCGAACGGCGGAGTTACTAAAACAAATTCACGAACGGTTTTAAGATTTCCTCGTCTAGTATAGCCGTCTGGCGACTGTTGCGGTGAATAACAGGTTTAATCACCGCATACTATGCTGTGATTAAGGTTTGTTGCATAGTAAATATACATGATACGGGCAGAGTCAGGCGGGCGAAGTACCAGTTACCTATTAGCTGATCGGATATGATCGCGTCGTGGTAAATTGACGGGTATTATCCCTTATTGCTTGATCAACAAATACACTGGATAACTCACCGCAATGAACCCGAGCGCATACAAGCTACTCGAAAAATCGCCGATTACGACGCCGACTAGAAAGGCTATGGATGCAAAAAGCAATGTCCAGGTTGAAAACGGGTACCCCCAGGCATGTACCGGCCGGGCAAGTTCGGGCTCCGTTTGCCGTAAGCGAATAAGCGCAGCAAAAGCCGAAGCATAGCAAAGCACGAAAAAAAACGTAGCGATGTCGGAGAGTTTGCTGTACGTATTGGTTAGAATCATTAAGATCGACGCACCTGCGGTCAGCATGGTTGCGTTCAGCGGTGTACCCCCCGAATTGACCTGTGTAACAAAACGGAAAAACAGGCCATCGCGACCCATCGCGAAAATAACACGCGGGTTAAACATGATCTGGGCATTGATAATCCCCATAATAGAGATCATCAGCAGGAATGTGACCACCTGGGCGCTGCCTGGCCCAAACAGCACCTGGACTGCATCGGCAGCCGGAAGTTTTGACCCCGCCAGCGCTGATACGGGCAAAATGTATAGTAAGGCAAGGTTTACCAGCACGTAAATGCCGATAATCAGCAGCACCCCACTAATCATAGAACGAGGCAAATTGCGGCTCGGATCAACGTCTTCCTCGGTGAAATAGGCCGCCGTGTGCCAGCCATCGTAGGTATAAAAGACCGCTTGCAGCGCAGCAAGTACACCCAGCCAGATTCCGCCTTCTGCCAGTGGCCGGATAGTATCAACAGAAGCGACTACGGGCTGGTCGGGCTTTATAACAAAGCAAACAACCACAAATACCAGTAAACCGACGCCTTTCAGCACGCTCATTACCTCCTGTGCCCGGCTGGCCAGCCGCACCCCAACGGAGTGAAATGCCACGAAGGCAACCAGAATACCGATGGCCGTTATCTTTTGATAGTCAACAAATGAAGGAAATAATAAGCTGATATACTCGCTCATGACAGCGGCCCCAAACGCCATAGCCGATACGCTGCCCAGCCAGCTACTGATGCCAATAATAAATCCCGCGTAATTGCCGAAGGCCCGTCGTGCATACACATACCAGCCACCCGCTTTGGGGAGCATGGTGCCCAGTTCCATGACGGAGAGGGACCCTGCTAATGCATAAACACCCACTATAAGCCAGACGGCAATAATTAAAATCGGGTTGCCAATATCCTGCGCAATGGGGCCGGGCTTACGTAAAATGCCCGTGCCAATGGTACCACCAATCGTAACGGCCACGCCGAAACCGACGCCTAATAATTTTTTGAGTTGGTTTTGAGCCATAGTCAGGCAGGAAAAAGCTACGTTTCGGAATGGGGTATTTTACAATGATAGCGAAAAAAGCGGCCCATCTGTGATTCTAATGCTGGTTCTGGCCGTCGACGTTGCTGTTTTTCGTAAGTTTGCCAATATGAGAGCCTTGCTGATGCATCCGTATGCGCTGGTTTTTTTTGGGGGTGGCGCAGGGAGCTTGCTCCGCTACGTCACCGGTCGGTTTGTACCGGCCACGATCATAAACACCCCTTTTCCAAAGGCTATTTTATTGGTCAACATTGTTGCCAGCTTCGTTCTTGGTGCTATTGTTGGGCTGGTGATGAGTAAATCGGCAAGTGAGGAAGCCCGTCTGTTGATCGGCGTAGGCTTTTGCGGGGGGCTCAGTACGTTCTCAAGTTTTAGTTATGACACGGTTGTACTAATACAAACTGGTCGTTTTGGGGCGGCCTTACTTAACATCGGCCTTAATTTGGTATTCTGTTTAACGGCTGCTGCCGGTGGACTTTGGCTTGGACAAAAAATAGGATGAAGCTATCCCTGATTATCCCTTTATTTCTAATGTATTCTACTCATTTGCAAGCTCAGGAAGAATCCCGCCGGTTACACGACGCCCACGATATCTATAAAGAAAAAGCCTTTACACACCGGCGATTTAAACATGCCGATATGGTACCTGTGCTCAATGCACTGAGTCAGCCGATGTCGGTGAGTCAGGTAGGAGAGTCGCTGGAGAAGCGGGCTATCTACCAGGTCAAGGCCGGAACGGGAACGACCAACGTACTTTTGTGGAGCCAGATGCACGGCGACGAAGCCACCGCTACCATGGCTCTGTTCGACATATTCAACTTTCTGAGCGGTAAAAATGACGGATTTGATGAACTTCGGCAGGCAATTCTCTCCAAAACGACGCTTTACTGCCTGCCGATGCTCAACCCGGATGGAGCCGAACGGTTTCAACGCCGGACAGCAACGGACATTGACATGAACCGCGATGCGCTGCGTCTTCAAACGCCTGAAGGAACCTTGCTCAAGCACATGCAGCAAACGCTGAAACCCTTGGTCGGGTTTAATCTTCATGATCAGAATCCGCGCTATAGTGTTGGGAAAACAGGCAAACAGGCCGTTGTGTCTTTTCTGGCAACGGCCTACGACGAAGAGCGGAACATCAACGACATTCGGCAGCGATCCATGCAGCTCATTGTGGGAATGAACCGCGTATTGCAGCAATTTATACCGGGGCAGGTTGCCCGCTATGACGATGAGTTTGAACCCAGAGCGTTTGGCGATAATATTCAGAAATGGGGTACTACCTTGATTTTGATCGAATCGGGAGGCTATAAAGGTGATTCAGAAAAGATGACGATTCGGCGTCTGAATTTCGTCGCGATCCTGTCCGCCCTGAAAGCCATTGCCGATGGTTCGTATAAACAGGAGAGTAATGGGGATTATCAGGCCATTCCGGAAAATGGCCGCGCCCTGTTCGACGTCCTGATTCGGAACGCCACTGTTCTGCGTCAGGGCAAACAAGTCAGGGTCGATGTGGGCATCAACTATAACGAGGTCAATGATAAGGATGCCAAAACCTTTCAGTACAAGAGTATCATTGACGATATTGGCGATTTGTCTACATTTCACGGCCTTGAGGAAATCGACGCCACAGGCTTGACATTGGTGCCCGCTCGCCTTTATCCCGAAACGCTCGAATCGGCTTCTGATCTCGACAAACTTGATGTGCCTGCTCTCCGGCGTGATGGCGTCGTTCTCTTTAAGGTTCGGCAGAAATTAACCGATTCTTTCCCCACTCAGGCAGTACATTTATTGACTGAAGGTGAGTTGCCGGGTAAGCCGCTTCAGTTGGAGCAGATTCCAACTTTCCTGTTAATGAAGGGGAAAGAAATAAAATACCAGTTTGTAAATGGCTTCTGGAAAGACAGTAAAGAGGGGGTGACAAACGGCGTTATTGAGTAGGGTAATACAAGCGTAATACCAGCATAATATTGGTGTAACGCCATCGACTTACTTTTACATACAGATCAGGCTTGCCAATTAAGCACTCATCTAAATCCTCATATTGGTGTCGCCAGAAAAAACCAGAGCCCTGTTCTGGTTTTTTCTTTTTGTTGCCCATACTTTCCCTTCGTGACAATTTTGCCTGCACTGGATTGGAAGTCTACTATTCCTGGTTGTGGTAAATGAAGGTTAACAAAACGGTGTTTATATATCGAAAAAAATTCATAAACGCTTTATTATATGTTCATTAGAGTAAGATAATAGTCTATGCTCGTTTTACATTCATACCGCAAGGATAAGTCAACTCGACACCATGAAAAAGAGCTGTTCTGTACTATTCGGCCTATGGCTAATTGCGAGTCATTTAGTGCTCGGGCAATCGCCAGCCGATGTACTGAATCTGCCTATCACTGTCAGAAAGGGCTATGGGCCTTTCGGTGTTGGCTTTTCCCGATTCACCCCGGATGAACACGATGATTCGAACTGGAGTAAACTGAAATTGCCGGTAAAAGGCATACCGGCAACATGGACCAACGTTCAAAAAGGGATGGGCAGACTCAATACCTGGCAACTCATTTATCAGAATACACAGGCAGGTAAAGTACCCAGAACATGGTATGAAGGCTATTTGCAAAACAGACAGCTATCGCTTGACGAGACAAGATTCTCCAGACAGCCTATCAAATGTTACGTCTACTTACTAAAAGGCTTTGATCAAAAGAGGGGAAAATGGGTAGTCATGGTTGACACCAATAACAATCTTGATTTCAGCGACGAAACACCGTTCGAACCAGAACCGATTAAACCCGGAGTTATATCCGAGGGTATAGACGATGCCCATCTGGTTACCTATCAGACCTTTCAAAAAGGAAAGATAATAACCTCGCAAATACCGATAGTTGTTAAACGGATGGGCGATGATCTATTTTTTAACTTTCCTCAATATGCCGAGACTTCCCTGAAACAGGGGGCTGAGCAAATTGATCTAGTCATCTCCAACGGCTTCCTAGGATTGAACTTTGCCGAAATCACTACTATTGCCAGAAAACCCCGGTGGTTTTGGCAAACCAAGATAGATCCTTCTTTATTTATAGAAATAGGTGATATCATCACAATAGGCGGTCGACGATACAGAAATAAAGGCGTCAATACCTATCTTAATACATTGGAACTAGCCGCAGTCACTACTCAGTCCAACGTTTATTCATTAAAACCTGGTGAGTACTTTTTGCCGTTTGTGGCGCCTGAATTTAGCACAGGCCGATCTATATCCCTGACCAGTGTAAAAGGGAAATGGGTCTATATTGACTTTTGGGGTACCTGGTGCAAACCCTGCGTAGAAATGATTCCTACCTTAAAAAAACTCTATCAGGGTTTAGATAAAAGCCGTTTTGAATTTATCGGTATTGCCGGAAACCAGTCGCCCGAGCAGTTAAGAAGGTTTATCAAAAAAAACGAGTTAACGTGGCCGCAGATCTTATCCACAGATAATAAGCAATTGATCGCACAGTATCATATCAACAGCTACCCCACGAGTGTTTTACTTGATCCATCAGGTAAGATAATTGCCAAAGATTTGAGCCTGGAGAGCCTGTCTGCAAAGTTGAAGGAGTTAAACCGGTAGAATTTCGCATGATGATCTACTTATAGCCTAAAATGTACGCTTGTTCAGGTAAGGTATGTTAAGCCAACATTACGAAATGGCGTTTTGACTCGTGAGGCCACATGACCTGATAATAGAGCAAAATTTACGCTTAAATCGCTCGTAAAGAGGGTATGAACCTGGTTTTTTAGTTGTAATCACGCGATTAATCACAGCATAACCCCACAGTTGATAGAGGCTATGACAATTTACATTGGTGTACTGTTGCCAAATTAAAATAGAATATATCCGTGTTTTGAAAAATAATATATGGTAGGATCTTGGTTTGCCATTCAAAAAAGTGCCTTATTACACGTCAGGCATAAGTCTAACGGTCAGCCAATTGTGTTATTATCGGTCAGTTAAAAGTTAATATTCGTGTAACATTGAGGTAATATTGAGCGGGTAGTTTTGCAGCGCTAAAAGCGATACCAAAACATAAAAAATGAACCGCAACGTATTACTTATCCTCTTCTCCCTATGGTCTACTGCCGCCCTTGCGCAGTCCGGCACAGTTCGGGGAACCGTCAAAGACGGCAAAACAAAAGAATCTCTTATTGGCTGTACCGTACGTATAGATGGTACCCAACTTGGCAGCACAACCGACATTGAGGGTAATTTTAGCCTGGCTAATGTTCCGGCTGGTATCCATAAAGTAGTTATCTCTTACGTCTCTTATAAAACGAAAGAAATTCCCGGCGTTCGGGTGGAGTCGGGCAATACGACGGCTATCGAAACCGAACTGGACGAAGAAGGAACTGCCCTTCAAGAAGTAGTTGTTCGGGCCAGCAAGGCGACCAACACCGAAATCGCCGTTATCACCGAAATCAAGCAACTCAAGCCTATCGCTGTCGGTATTTCGGCCCAACAGATTCAGAAATCTCAGGATCGCGATGCCGCAGCCGCCATTCGCCGGGTGCCAGGCGTTAGTATCGTCGACAATCGGTTTGTACTGATTCGGGGACTGGCTGCCCGGTATAATTCGGTACTTATCAACGATGTTATTACGCCATCAACCGAAGTCGATACCCGTTCGTTTTCGTTCGATCTGGTTCCCAGTAATATCATTGATCGTATGATTGTCTACAAATCGGGTTCTGCCGAATTGCCGGGCGATTTTGCCGGTGGTATCGTTAAAATATACACGAAGCGTCGGCCCGACCAGAATTTCATGGATGCCGGTCTGACACTCGGCTACCGGGGCAACACAACCTTTCAAACGGTGCAGTCACAGACCCGTTCAGGACTGAATGCACTGGGACTTTGGGATGCCAGCCAGCAGCTTCCAGCCAGTTTTCCGGGCAAAGCGAGCGAGTTCAATGCGTTGAACCCATTACAGCGGGCTGCTTATGCTAAATTGCTGCCTAATACATGGGGTCTTAAAGATATGACGCTCTCGCCCGATATTCGGTTTGCCCTGAATATGGGCCGCCGGTTTGATGTGGGCAATGTGCGTGTCAGCAATCTAACGAGTATCAACTACTCGATGACAAACCAGTTCTCGAACATTGATCTTAAGTTATATGACAATGGCACAATTGCCAATGCCGTTACCCAGCAGTATAACGATGCTAACTACGCCCGCCAGACACGGCTGGGTATTCTGCACAACTGGTCGGCTCGTTTCTCGCCCGGCTTTACGCTGGAGTGGAAAACGCTGTTCAATCAATTAAGTACGACAGAAACGGTTGTTCGTTCGGGTGCACAGGTAGCTGAGGGCTACGACGTTCGGAGTTACTCGGAGCGTTTTGAAAACCGGAGTATCCTGACAACGCAACTGGCTGGTGAGCATTCCATCAGTCCGCTCACAAAAATCAGTTGGGTTGGTAGCTTTGGCTACACAGGCCGTTGGGAGCCAGATTGGAAACGGGCTCGTTACCTGCGGGCAACTGGCTCAACCGGAGCCGATGGCCAGCCAGCTCCTTTCCTGATTGCTACGCCAAATGACCCGACACCAACTGAAGTAGGGCGGTTCAATTCGAAATTGCACGAGTATGTAATCTCGGCCATTGCCAATGGTGAACACACCTTTGGCAACCCAACCGATCGTGAACCAAACAAAATCCGGTTTGGTGTGTATGCCGAACAGAAAAACCGTGATTATGCTGCCCGTTTCTATGGCTATCAGGCCATTGGCGGTGCATCGGCTGCAAAACAGAGAGACATTGCTACCGCGTTTGCACCAGAAAATGTGACTGGTTCTGACGGTAGCTTCTCCCTGCTGGACGGTACCCGCGACCGCGATGCGTATAAAGGTCTGAACACTTATCTGGCGGGTTATGTAAGTGGTGACGTCTATTTCGGACCGAAAGCTAACCTGACACTCGGTTTCCGGGGCGAATACAACGATCAGGGCATTAAGTCAAACATCAACGGCGTAGAGACCCGGCTTGTAACGAACCGGATTTTCAGTCCGTTGCCATCCCTCAACTTTACCTATAAACTGAGTGATCGTACAAACCTGCGTTTCGCCTATTCGTCGTCGGTTAACCGGCCTGAGTTCCGCGAGCTGGCTCCGTTCAACTATTACGACTTCAACCTACTGGCCGATATTCAGGGAAATACAACCTTAACAACGGCTAAGATTCAGAACCTGGATGCCAAATGGGAATTCTACCCAAGCCCTAACGAGTTGATTTCGGTAACGGGTTTCTACAAGCACTTTACCAATCCTATTGAGTCGTACCTGCTATTTCAGGGGAATGGATTAGCCTATACCTTCACCAATGCCCAGTCGGCGCAGAACTATGGAATTGAGCTGGAGTTCCGGAAGGGTTTCCAGAATTCGGCTAGTGCGTTTCTGCAAAACCTGTCGGTAGTGGGTAACGTCTCGCTCATCAAAAGCCTGGTTAACGTGGGTGATATTGTTACTGCCCCCGACTTGAGCGGTACCATTCAACAGTATGACATTCGCGGAATTGCCGATACGAAACGTGCGCTGGCCGGTCAATCGCCCTACCTGATCAATGCCGGTGTTTATTACGCAGCGCCTAACTCGGGCTGGCAGTGGAATGTACTGTACAACGTGTTTGGCCAGCGGATTTTCACGGTGGGCAACAGCCAGAACCCAACGGTCTACGAAATGCCACGCCAGGTGATTGACCTCAACCTCACCAAACAGTTTAACAAGAAAATCGAACTACGCCTGGGTATTCAGGACCTTTTGAATCAGTATGTTCGGTTCGCTCAGGATTTTAACCGGGATGGTAAAATCGGCAGTGATGTAACGTCACAAACAGCCGGTGCCGATCAGATGCTTCGTAAGTTCAAGCGGGGAAGCTACTATACCGTAAGTGCTATTTACACGTTTGGCCGCCGGACGGTTATCCCTTAAGAGTAATTACCAATCTGTACAATACCTGTTTAATTTAAAGCAATTTTTATGCAATTTTCTCAATTAGGTCGTCGAGCTTCGCTGTTAGTAGTATTGGTGCTTGGCCTGTTTGTTGCGGTGATGTCCTGTAAAAATGAGGATACACCAGCTCCAGTTCTGAGCATCACAAGTTTCTCGCCGTCATCGGCTCCGGTCGGGTCAACCGTCGTTATTACGGGTACCGCCTTCAGTGCAACACCCGCCAGCAACACAGTAACGTTTGGTGGTGTTCCGGCCACTGTAACAGGTGCATCGACAAGCTCATTGACCGTTGTTGTACCCACTGGTGCCGGTACGCCAATCGCTGTAACATCGGGTGGCGCTACCGTAACGAGTACTACGGCGTTTCAGCTTGGAAACAAGCCCATCGTTGAAGTAACCGGCGACATCTCTGCCGATACCAAATGGACCGCCGGTACCATTTATTACCTGCGTGGTTTTGTCCAGGTAAAAGCACCGGCTACGCTGACTATTGAAGCCGGTACGATTATAAAAGGGGGCGGTAAAGAAGTTGACCCGGCAGGCAAACAGCAGGGTGCTACCCTGATTATTCTGCCCGGTGCTAAAATCAATGCCGTTGGTACTGCCACTTCGCCTATCGTGTTTACTTCTGTTAAAGCCGCTGGCTCGCGTAATTACGGCGATTGGGGTGGTGTTGTAATTTTTGGTAAAGCGCCTGTTAATCAGCCAAGTGCAACGGGTTTTGAAGGTGGTCTGCCCGGTACGGTAGGTACCTACTCCGATGTGAATGATAACTCTGGTGCTTTACAATATGTACGTATCGAATTTGGCGGTATCGCTCTGCTGGCCGGTAGTGAAATAAATGGTCTGTCTCTATATGGTGTAGGCGCTGGTACTACCCTTGATCACATTCAGGTATCCTATAGTGGTGATGATTCGTACGAATGGTTTGGCGGTACTGTCAATGCCAAAAACCTGATCGCTTTCCGGGGTTGGGACGATGATTGGGATACCGACTGGGGCTGGTCCGGTAAAGTACAATATGGTGTATCACTCCGCGATCCAGACGTAGCTGACCAATCAGCGTCGAACGGGTTTGAGTCAGATAACTTTAACCCAGGTTTGCCTGCAACCGGAACCAACGCTGGTTTGCCCTTAACGGCTGGTGTGTTTGCTAACATGAGCAACTTCGCCTTTAGCGGCACACCGTCAAATGCGCCTTCGTCAAAAGGTAGTGGTGCCTATCAATCAGCCATGCACCTTCGCCGGAATACATCGCTTAGTATTTTCAACTCATTGATGGTTGGTTATCCTGAGGGTCTTCGATTAGATGCGCCAACGGGTACCACAGGAACGCTCGATAATGCCACAAATGGCGGCTTACAATTGCATGGCGTTGTAGTGGCTAATACTACCATTCCTGTAAGAGGTGCAGGCGCTATTACAGATGCACAGGCACAGGCATTCTTCAACACGGCTGCTTATAAAAATCAGATCATTCCAAGCACAGGTGTTGCTGCATTATTACTTAATGCAGCCAGTTTCAACCTGACTGCCCCTAACTTCCTGCCTCAAACGGGTTCACCCTTGCTGACAGGCGCTATCTGGGACGGTAAAGGTGCTGATGCTTTCTTCACGAAAGAAACGTTCATTGGCGCATTTGGCACAACCGACTGGACGAAAGGCTGGGCAAACTGGGATCCGCAGAACGCTAACTACGATAAATAGAGTAAACAATTAATTTATATTGGTGTCGCAAAAAAGGCCGGGGCTCTGCACCGGCTTTTTTTTTGTATATCATCTATTAATAAATGACTACGCATGGTTTTGTCGTCTAACTGCACTTTATTAAGCCGTTATAGTAAATTAATGTTACTTTGTATCGGTCTGACAGTCTTATACCCAACTAAATCCATGAACTTTTAGGTTGTTTGTCAATGTTTGGCAATAAATTTGTCCTTACTAAGCAGAATGAATAACTAAGCGGATTTTAGTTACTTTTTCTTTATAGAAAACAGCCTACTTTTTGGCTGATAATTAAGCACTTATTAATTTGCCCTTGATGCTGATCAAAAGCAGTGTAAGTACCCGCTCTGTCACTATAATCACTCTTAGTCACCGTAACAATGATCTCTAAAAAAGCTAAGTATGCCATCAAGGCCCTCAAGGTTTTGACTGAAGAGTATGGGAAAGGACCCGTACTGATTTCCTATATTTCGGCAAAGGAGAATATCCCGAAGAAATTTTTAGAGGCCATTTTGCTGGAACTTCGTAATCACGGAATCCTGCAAAGCCAAAAGGGAAAAGGGGGCGGCTATCTGTTACGGGTTGATCCGGGTCGGGTCAATTTGGCTCAGGTACTGCGGGTAATTGACGGACCTATTGCACCTACCCCGTGTGTGTCCTTTAACTTCTACGTCAAATGCGATGACTGCAATGACGAAGTGGCCTGCGCATTACGGCCAATTATGGAACGCGTTCGGGATGCAAATTTAGGGGTTTACGAAAATACGACCCTGCTAACATTCCAGAACATGGGTTCGCTTGAAACAAAAGAAATAGCCATCGGGACCAAAGGCCCCGAGTTGACTGAAGAGCCAACAAGCCAGATGTCAGCCTAGGTTTTAGTTAGTACGTTATTGGGTTATTGAGTTAATATGTCTGTGTATCAGCCCACACGCTAACTCAATAACCCAATAACTTTTCAACCAATTATTAACCAGGTTGATGCTCTTTCCGCAACAGATCGTTCACCGTTTTAACCGGGTTGAACGTAATAAGCGGCACTTCCACAAATATCGTGTTCCAGTCGGCCATAGCGCCGTTCCAAAGACCCGGCAGCTCCTGCGCTTTGAGGTCTTTTCCATCTTTCGATTTCGCGGTGATAAAACCTGTGAGCGGGTCACGATAGGCTGGTAAATCATATTTACGACCGTGATGATCTTTTAACCCACACACTAGATCAACGGGATTAAAGTGAGTGGCTTCGTCAAAAATGGCTTTCTGACCTGCATCGGTTAAATCAATTTGTGCCGACTCAACCACTTGCAACGATACCGAGCCATCCTGATTTCTGGCCCAGAACGGCCCGCCACCCGGTTCGCCAACGTTTTTAACCATGCCACAGGCACGAACGGGCCGGTCTAATTTCCGGCGTAAATAGTCCAGTTTTTCGGCTTTCGGCATATTGTCAAAGCCATCAGGAGGTAACGTATAGAGGGTACGGCGAAGGAGTTCGTCGGCTTCCGCCAGATACCCATCGCTCACCTCTTTTTCGTCTAATAAGCCCTGCAATTTGGCAATTTGCTGTTGGGCATCAAGCAGTACAGCCGCCAGTACTTTCTTGTATGTAATGGTTGGCTCCTTAATTCCGTCGGGAACTACATTGTCAATATTCTTGATAAAAACGATATCGGCATCGATGTCGTTAAGGTTTTCGATCAGCGCCCCGTGACCTGCCGGGCGGAATAGCAACGAATTGTCCGCGTTTCGGAATGGCGAATTGTCCATGTTTACCGAAATCGTGTCGGTAGCCTTTTTCTGCTCCGAAAAACTAATGTCGAAGTTTACACCAAGCCAGGCTTCATAGTCGGCTTTCTGCTCCTGAATGAGCGTTTCGAAACGACTGCGGTGTTCGGGCGAAACGGTAAAGTGAATTTTAACCAACCCGTCAGAATTGGCATAAGCAGCACCTTCTACCAGGTGTTCTTCTACCGGTGTTCGCGGGCCGTCGGCGTAGCGGTGAAATTTCAACAAACCTTTTGGCAGGCTACCATATTCCAGACCCTCTTCGGTCAATAAAAATTTCAGGACGGTTACCCGATCATTGTCGGCAACGGCTTTGTCTAAATCCTGTCCTTTGGCAGCCATGGCGGCTTTAAGGTCTTCGTAAAAAGCAAAGTCGGTCAGACGGGCAAATACCTCATCGACGGATTTATCGAATTTGCCATCCAGTGCTGAAAACAGTGATTTAAACATTCGTGTAGCAGCACCCGAAGCGGGCACGAACTTCACGAGGTCAAGCTGGTGAGCAGCCTGGTCGAACCGGTGGATGTGCGCTGCCAACTGGTCTTCGGCAACGCGAACGATACCATCGCCAACGGTAGCCGCTTTGATAACATTCAGGTATGGAAAACCGTCAACAAAGTGTTTTATCTGTTGGTCGATCTGGTCGAGAGAAACGCCCTGTACCAGAATCTGGTCCTGATCTTGCTCTGTAAACTGCATAGGGTTAACGGAAATTATTGCGTTAGGAACGGGGGGCAAATTGCGGATTAAAGTAATGGTACGCAAATCAATTTAATGTAAAAGAGAGGTAACAGAATAAGATTATGCATACCTACTTATCTTTGTTTCTCCTAAACCTTTCACCCTTACGCCCATGAAACTAATCGCTTTTGACGCCGACGACACCCTTTGGGCCAACGAACCTAATTACATCGATGTAAAATTGAAATTGTGTGAAATGCTCTCGCATCACATTGATGAAGAGACACTTTCGCAACGGTTTTATGACGCGCAGATTCGAAATCTTGCCGTATTTGGCTACGGTGCCAAGAGTTTTATGCTCTCGATGATTGAAACAGCTATTGAATTGACCGATGGAGCCATTACCGGATCGGAAATTCAACAGATTATTGATACTGGACGGAAGCTGCTGGATTTTCCTGTTGATGTACTCGACGGGGTAGGCGAGGTGCTGGAAACGCTGTCCAAAAATTTCGATTTGATGGTGCTTTCCAAAGGCGATCTGTTCGATCAGGAAAGTAAAATTGCCCGATCGGGCTTGGGGCATTACTTCAAGCACGTTGAAATTGTAAGTGAAAAGAATGAACAGACTTATCAGCGTATTCTACATAAATACAAGGTGCAGCCTGCTGACTTTTTGATGATTGGTAATTCGTTGAAGTCTGATGTGTTACCCGTTGTCCATATTGGTGGCCGGGCCATTCATATACCGTTTGCAACGACCTGGGCACACGAAATGGTTACGGATGAGCAACTAACCGGTAAGTCATTTACGACTTTAGGCAGCGTTCGGGAATTGCTGGAGTTGCTCGAAAATGTCAAGAAAACAGCGTAAACGAGTCGGCGTCCAGATTAGCCGGAAATTTCGTCCGGAAGGCATGCAACTCATCCAGTGAGAGCGTTTGTTGATGAATTATTTCCGTATCGGAATGCCTGAATAAGACATCGCCCTTAAAGTCGATTACGGCTGAGTCGCCGGAGTAGGAATGCCCGTTGTTATCCTGACCCACCCGGTTTACACCGACTACATAGCTTAAATTCTCGATAGCCCGGGCTTGTAGTAATATATTCCAGGGGTTACGCCGGACGGCTGGCCAGTTGGCTACATACAGTAAGAGGTCGTACTCAAAATTCCGGGAGTCATCCGCACATACGTTGCGGCTCCAGGCCGGGAACCGAAGGTCATAGCAAACGAGCGGACAAATACGCCAGCCCTTCCACTCTTTTATGATTCGATGAGTCCCTGCCGTATAAACGGTGTCTTCGCCCGCTATCCGAAACAAATGACGTTTGTCGTAGGTGTCAAACTGCCCATCAGGTTGCATCCAGATGAGCCGGTTGAAAAAATTGCCGTTTTCTTTTACGACATAACTGCCTGTTACCACAGCCCCCGTTTGGGCGGCCATCTGCTTCATCCAGCGAAACGTAGCCAGACTCATGGGTTCGGCTACAGCACTGGCGTCCATCGTAAAGCCCGTTGTGAACATCTCGGGCAGAACGATCAGATCCGTAGGTTCCGGCAGATTGAAGATGCGCTCCTCCAGCATAGCCCGATTGGCCACAGGGTCATGCCAGTAAAGATCGGCTTGGAGGAGGGTTATGTTCATGAAAACAATGTAAAATGGATAATGTAAAATGAATAATTCCTTTCGGGCTAATACCCATTATGCATTATTCATTTTACATTATCCATTACTTTGGAAATTTCATTTTATAATCGGTGTCCGTTTTGCCCTTCGAAATGTCGGATAGCTTTTTCTTGATAAGCGTCCGACGGAGGGAGGGTAAGTAATCGGTGAAGAGTTTCCCGTCGAGGTGGTCATATTCATGCTGAATGATGCGGGCGGCCATGGCTTCGTATTCTTCTTCGTGTTCGTTCCAGTCGGTATCGAAGTAGCGAATAACGATGATTTCGGGCCGGAACACTTCGCCCCGAATGCCGGGAATACTCAGGCAACCTTCCTCAAAACCCCAGTCGTCGCCCGCTTCTTCAAGAATTTCTGGATTGATGAACACTTTTTTGAAGCCAATCAGGCTTTGGTCAATGTCTTCTTCCGCTTCGTCTTCGTTAAGCGGCTCACCATCAACCACAAACATACGAATGCTCTGACCGATCTGCGGAGCTGCCAGGCCAACGCCCGATGCCGCATACATGGTCTCAAACATGTTCTCGCTCAGTTTTTTAACGTCGAGACTACCGGGTTCAATATCTTTTGCCCGCTTCCGCAGAACCGGGTCACCGTAGGCAATAATTGGGAGAATCATAATTCTAATGAATAATGAATAATGTAAAATGAATAATGGTGTCGAAATGCGTTATCCATTTTACATTATTCATTATCGTTTGCTTTCCATGTATGACTGAAGAATGATGGCAGCACTAACTTTGTCGATGTTGCCTTTTACCCGCCGATCTTTTTTTGTACTGCCGTAAGCGATCATCGCCTGAAGGGCCATAACAGACGTGAATCGTTCGTCATGCCAATAAACCGGAATGTCGGGCAGTGCGTTCTGCAAATGCGTGACGAACTTCCTGACGCGTGGGGTATTGTCGGTGTCAGCACCGTCAAGGCCTTTGGGAAGCCCAACAATAAAGGCTTCGACCGGTTCCCTGACGATGTACGCTTTCAAAAACTTGAGCACTTCATGAGAGGGAACTGTTTCCAGTGCCGACGCAATGAGTTGCAAAGGGTCCGTAACGGCAATGCCGGTGCGTTTCATACCATAGTCAATTGACAGAAGTCGTGCCATTTCACCCGTAAAGGTACGAAGGAAAGGGCAGAGGGCATAGGGGTATATAGTGCTTCAGGTCATCATTCACCGTCCTGATCTATATGCTTTATACGCTGTGTTCCCCGCCACGCGTCTACATCCTGCCAGGTGTCGAGGTCAATGGCGGCAAGCGGGAAAGGAATTTCGGTACAATCATTCGCGTATTGCTGGATGAGTTTGCGGGCACCCGTGTCGCCGGATAAGTTCATGAACTCAGATCTATATCGGATGTCGAACAGAGCCGGAACGCCGAGATGACCAAATTCGCCGTATCGGCAGGCAATGATGCCCCTGCCAGTGTGTTGCTGTGTCGAGATTAATTGCTGGAGCAGTTCGGCTGTAACGTAGGGCTGATCCGTCAGAACTACCAAAAAAGCATCGACAGGCTCATCGCATAGCCTGTTCAGGCCCACTCTCAGGGAGGAAGCCAGACCTTCGCGCCAATCGGGATTGATGGGGATATAAACGGGCAAGTCGGTAAGTTCGCTGAGGATACGATCCTGATTGGCACCCAGCACAACAAGAACCGGACCCGTCTGCAACGACAACGCAGCTTCGGCCATATGCCGGACTAATGTTGTCCCGTCTTTTGTGAGCAATTGCTTAGGTTCGCCACCCAGGCGGGTTGAGCCGCCAGCGGCTAAAATAATCGTCGCAATCGTCATCGTTAAGCTTATGGTAAATTGCATGAAGTAGTTGGTATTCGGTTTACGGTTTATGGTAGGCTGGCGCATGAACGTTCACGCACCAGCCTACCATAAACTGTAAACCGAATACCATAAACCAACTACCGGTTTATACTTTTTCCAAATCAAATGGTAACCGACGGATGCGTTTGCCGGTAGCGGCAAAAACAGCATTGGCCAATGCAGGGGCTAACGGTGGAAGCCCCGGTTCACCGACGCCTTTGATTGTTGGACCACCTTCGGCCAGTATATGAACCTCAATTGCAGGCATTTCATTGATCCGCAACATCCGGTTTTTATCGAAATTTGACTGAACGGCTCGGCCATTTTCAAATGTAATTCCGTCTTTGGTCGCGGCCGTTAACGCCATCGCAATGGCCCCTTCAACTTGCGCCTTCACGGTATCGGGGTTAACAACGGTGCCGAGGTCAATAACGCAATACACCTTATCGACTTTTACACCCCCGTTACCATCTTTTGATACCTCGACCACCTGACCGGCCAACCCGGCAAAAAACTCCCATTGAGCAACGCCACGGCCTTTTCCGGCGGGTAGGGGTTTGTCCCAGCCCGATACGTCTTTCAGTTTCAGGAGCACCCGCTTTGCATCGCTGTCTTTTGTCAGCATAGCCAGCCGGAAGGCAAGCGGGTCCTGACCGGCTTTGTGGGCCATTTCGTCGATGAAACATTCGTGCGGGAACGCCAGCGTCGAACTCGTTACCGACCGCCAGTAGGTGAGCGGAATGTGAATATCGGCGTGGACGTAGCGCGTGTTGAGGTTCGGAATCTCGTATTTCTGTTCGTTGGTGCCTTCGAGCATGGTACCGTCGGGCTTTGTCTTGTCATATTTTTCGTTCATCGTCGCGTCGATAGACGGCGAGATGACTTTATGCTGGAGGGCAACGGATTTGCCATCGGCAGACAACGCCCCGCGCATGGCCGAGAACGTCATGGGTCGAAATGGGCCGAGCAGGGTATCGTCTTCGCGCGTCCAGATCACTTTAACGGGCTTCCCAACGGCCTTTGACAGCAACACGGCTTCGGTAGCAAAATCCTGCGTTAACCGCCGACCAAAACCGCCCCCGTTGAACAGGATATGAACCGTAATGTCGTCGGCAGGAACCTTAAGGACTTTGGCAACTTCGTCCCGAACCAAATCGCCCCCTTGCGAGGATACCCAAAGCTCAATTTTACCATCCGGCTTATACTGTGCCAGAGCGTTCATGGGTTCCATCGTCGAATGGCTCACGATGGGCGTTTCATAGAAGGCTTCCAGCTTGCTCGGCGCATCGGCAAAGGTTTTGTCGAAATCTCCGGCATTATGGCCCTGTACACCGTCGGTTTTTGCTAATTCCCGAAGGCTCTTCTCAAAATCGTCCGAGTTGAACGTATCGTGATGATTATGATCCCATGTCACCTTTAGTGCCTTCCGGCCCTGCATGGCAGCCCAGTAATTGTCGGCAATAATGGCAATTCCTTCATATCGATTTTTGCCAACCACACGCTCTACTTTTACGGCTTTCTGAACGCCTTTGATTTTTAAGGACTGGGCCGCGTCGAAACTCACCAGCTTGCTGCCAAATACCGGACAGCGCTCGATGGATGCATACACCATACCGGGAACCTTCGCGTCTATCCCAAACGTCGCTTGCCCCGCTACTTTCATCGGAACGTCGGGCCGGGGCATTGGTTTCCCGAGCATCGTAAACTGTTTTGGGTCTTTCAGCGCAGGCTCTTTAGGAACGGGTAGTTTGGCTGCTGTTTCGGCTAACTGTCC
The DNA here is from genome assembly GCF_002831565.1 of Spirosoma pollinicola. Taxonomy (NCBI): domain Bacteria; kingdom Pseudomonadati; phylum Bacteroidota; class Cytophagia; order Cytophagales; family Cytophagaceae; genus Spirosoma; species Spirosoma pollinicola. The sequence goes on from NZ_CP025096.1 coordinate 2,583,258, forward strand.
GTAGGTCAGCTTTTTACCTGTCGATTTATGAACAATCGTCCCGTTTTCGGCAACACATTCGGCTATGGGAACGCTCCACTGCTGGCTGGCGGCCTGAATGAGCATCTCGCGGGCCGACGCGCCTACTTTGCGCATCTGCGTGTAACCGCCCCGAATAGAGCCGCTACCACCCACTGCCTGCGACCACATGCCGCCGTACTTGCTTTCGCCCCCGGTTTGCCGGATTACAACTTTATCCAGCGGCACTTCCAGTTCCTCGGCAATGAGCACCGGAACGGATTGGTACGTTCCCTGCCCAATTTCGGGGCGGGGATTCATGATGATGATACGCCCCGATTTCTCGATGAGTATATAGGGTGTTAGCTCGACTGATTCGGGCAGGGCCAGACCGCTTAAGTTCTGAACGGGGCTGGCAAGGGTATCTGTTGATGAGAAACCAAGAGCAAAGGCCGCTCCGGTAAGTCCCGCAGCTTTTAGGAAATTCCGGCGGCTCGTGCCAGCATTAATTCCGGTAGGGGTGGGAGTTGTGCTCATCGCTTGCCAATTTTAGGAGTTGATTTAGGCATTTTTGGTCCGCTGGCCATATCGGCAGAAGCTGAGTGAATGGCTTTTCGGATTCGTTCGTAGGTACCACAACGGCAGATATTGCCCTGCATGGCGGTATCAATATCGGCGTCGGTCGGTTTGGGGTTTTGTTTCAGCAAAGCCGCTGCCGACATGATTTGGCCGGACTGGCAGTAGCCACACTGCGGAACCTGGTGCTCGATCCAGGCTTTCTGTACAGGGTGATCAATGTTTTTCGACAGCCCTTCGATGGTTGTAATTTTATGACCCGCAGCTGCCGATGCTGGAAAACTACACGAACGAATTGGGGCACCATCGAGGTGAACCGTGCAGGCTCCACATTGAGCAATACCGCAGCCAAATTTGGTGCCGGTCAAGCCCACCACATCGCGGATGGCCCACAGAAGGGGCATCTCGGGATCAATGTCTACTGTATGGAGTTGATTGTTAATGGTCAATTTTACTAAAGCCATAGCCTGACAGGGATAAGGAATACGTGGTGAGTCGTGCTAGTGTTTCGGGAAGAGTTGTGTGAGAGAAACAAAATCGAAACTAAAATTAATGATTTTAGACGATATGTCAGATATGCAGACTTTTTACCTGTAAAGGTCTCCACTGAACAGGGTAAAGAGTAAAGCGTTTTTATGAAGAGTAGGAGTAAAGGTTGCTTAAATCATAAATTGCCGATAATTATATACGATTTCCTTTATTATGTCATAATGGCAAAAGAAAATCATAAACAAGCATGACTTATTCTGACAAGCTGATAAATTATTACGAAACCGTAGCACGTGAATGCGTACTGGGCTTATCGCTCGACTGCGTTATCTTTGGTTTTCATGACACTCGGCTTAAAGTCTTGTTGGTTCGTTGGCGGGGTACGAAAGAGTGGTGTTTGCCGGGAGGATTTATTTACAAAACAGAGTCTGTAGATGCTGCGGCTGGCCGGGTTCTCTATGAACGAACAGGCTTGACTCAATTGTTTTTACAACAATTTCACCTCTTCGGTGATGCGGTTCGGTATGATGTGGAGAATACATGGCAAAGGCAGAAGATGCCCATGCCGTTTGGGAGCGGGACATGGCCAAGCCGTACGATTTCGATGGGGTATTATGCGCTGGTTGACTACACGAAAGTGACACCCACAGCCGATTTTCTGTCTGACGAATGTGACTGGTTTGATGTATTCGAACTTCCCTCGCTTCTCTACGACCATCGTCAGATTATCAATGTGGCGTTAAAAACGCTTCGGCTACAATTGAACTGGCAGCCGATTGGCCTGAACCTGATGCCCGAAAAGTTTACCATACCCGAGCTTCAACGCCTGTATGAAGCCGTGCTGGGCAGACCGCTGGATGCCCGAAACTTTCATAAGAAGATATCGAGCCTTAGCATTCTGACGCGCTTAAACGAACGCCGAACGGGAGGAGCGCATAAATCGCCCTACCTCTATCAGTTTGATTTGACCAATTATCAAAAAGCACTCGTCAATGGCAATCTGATTTTTGTTTAAGGTAAATAGTGCCCTGTGCCTTATCTTTGCCTATCAAACTCTCGTGTCAAAAAACTTTTCATGACTGCTTTCGAGACCGCATCCCAGTATTACGACGCGTTTAACCGCAAAGACTGGCAGGCTATGCTTAGCCTGGTTCACCCCAATGTTCGCCACGATAGCAATCAGGGCGCTACTTCTACAGGTAAAGATAAATTCAGTCAGTTTCTCCAGCACATGGACGACTGTTATGATGAAACCCTAACCGATTGGGTCATCATGACAGAGCCGACAGAAACACGAGTTGCCTGCGAATTCGTGGTGAACGGGGTCTACAAAAAAACGGATGGTGATCTGCCAGCAGCTACCGGGCAGTCGTATGTATTGCCCGCCGGTTCGTTTCTGGAGGTTGCCGATGGCCAAATCACCCGTATAACTACCTATTATAATCTGCCACTCTGGGAATCATTAGTCCTGGGTAATCAATAGTGTTTTGTCAGGAATACAACCTCATTCATCACTTACCTTTCTTCGGCTGTCAGACTCCGCGTTTCTGGCTGTTTTTGATGATTTGGCTGCCTTGCGAATGACTGTTTTTTACGACTTTCCTTATTTGTATGAGGGGTCGGTCGATTACGAGAAAAGATATCTGGAGACCTATGCCCGCTCAAAACGTTCGTTTTTGCTGGCCGTCTATGATGGTAATAAACTAGTTGGTGCTACAACGGCGCTGCCCTTGCGCGACGAGACGCCTGAGGTACAGGCCCCCTTTACAGTAGCGGGCTACGATCTGGACACAATCTTCTATTTTGGTGAGAGTGTTCTGCTGCCCGCCTATCGGGGCCGGGGTATTGGCGATCAGTTTTTCGATGAACGGGAAGCTTATGCCCGTCAGTTTGATCAGTACAAACTAGCGTGCTTTTGTTCTGTACAACGCCCCGAAGATCATCCATTACGTCCCGTCAATTATCATCCGCTTGATGCCTTCTGGACTCGCAGAGGTTATAAACGTGATGGAAGTCTGCAAAGTAAATTCGTTTGGCTTGATCGAAACGAGGCTGTCGAAACAGCTAAACCCATGATTTACTGGACGCGGAAGCTGGATTGAAGCGGCCGTTGATACTATTCTAAAGTCAATATTCCCAACATTAACCCTTGCAGGTAGTTGTCTCTTATGAATACAACCGCATAAGAGTATGGAAGCAACCGCGCAAAACGAACGCGAAATCGGAATTGGAGTTATTGGCATGGGTGGCTTTGGGCTGTTTGCCGTTCAGCAATTTGTACAGACACCGCATACGAAACTGGTTGCTATTGCCGGATCAAAACGGGAAGAGGCCATCCGAACAGCCAAACGGTTCGGAGCCGAGCAACTGGGTAGTCTCGAAGAGTTGGTTAACCATCCCGACGTCGATGTAGTTTATATAGCGACTCCCCCTTTTTTGCATTATGAACAAGCCATGCTGGCTCTCCATGCCGGGAAGCACGTCATTTGTGAAAAACCACTGGCCATGAACCCCGAACAGGGGGCAGAAATGCTGGCGCTGGCGAAAGAAAAAGGCTTGTTGATGGTCACGAACCTGATGCAGCGCTACAATCCAATGTTTGCCCGTATCAAACACCTGATCGACAAAAAACTGCTTGGTGACTTTTTGCACGGATACTTCGAGAATTATGCCGGTGACGAGGGACTTTTACCTGACCACTGGTTCTGGGATCGTACCAAAAGTGGCGGGATTTTTATCGAACACGGGGTTCACTTCTTCGATATGTTTGCCGGCTGGTTTGGCAACGGTATCGTGAAAGCCGCTCAGGTAATCAAGCGGCCCAACAGCAATGATATAGAGGATCAGGTACAGGCCGTTGTCGAGTATGGCGACGACGAAACAGGCCGAAAACTGGTTAATTTCTACCACGGGTTTACGCAAACCGGACGTATGGATCGTCAGGAAATGCGGCTGGTATTTGAGCGGGGCGACGTCACGCTGTTTGAGTGGGTACCTACCCGAATGATCCTTCGGTGTGTTGCCGATGAAGAAACAAGCCGTGCGCTGATGGACCTCTTTCCGGGGGCACAACTCAATGTGACGGCCAACATTAGCGGGAAAGACTTACCCTTGCACGGTCGGCACAAAGCATTCGACGCGTATCAGCAAATCGAGATTCGCTTTGGCTTTGGCGATGAGAAACAACACCTCTATGGCGAATTGCTCCGACTGATGTTTCGTGAACAGGCCAGCACTATAAAATTTCCGGGAACGCATCGGCTTATTACCGAAGAAAATGGCTTGCATTCTTTACAAACCGCAACTATTGCCGACCAAATTGCCCGCCAATAATATGACAACCGTATAATTTATATTAATAAAAAAATTTAAAAATCTTGGTTTCGTCTCCCTGATCCGTTAAAAGCTACCTGATTTTTTTCGACCTTTGTGCTGTCTCATCTTTTCTCCGCACAGCGCATCATGATTACGGAGTCTCCATTACTCGACAACCCGGACGGACATATTCCGGGCACAGCACTCACAGGTGGCCCAATTCATTCGGCCATCACGTATGAAAAAATCCCGACCCACATCTATGCCGATGCAAAAGATGCGTCGCTGGCGGTGGCTCAGGAAATTGCCGAACTGATTCGTCAGAGACAAAACGAGGGGAAACCCTGCGTATTAGGTCTGGCAACTGGTTCATCACCCAAAACAGTGTATGCCGAACTTATTCGGATGCACCGCGAAGAGGGTTTGAGCTTCCATAATGTCATTTCGTTCAACCTGGACGAATATTATCCCATGGAACCCGACTCGCTACAGAGTTACTGGCGGTTTATGCGGGAACAACTATTCGACCATGTTGACATTCCGGCGGGTAATTATCACGTTCCGGATGGTACGCTCCGGACGGATAAAGTGAGAGAGTTCGCCAGACACTATGAGTCCGAAATTGAAGCCGCCGGTGGCCTTGACTTCCAACTGTTGGGTATTGGCGGTAACGGTCATATCGGTTTTAACGAACCGGGGTCATTGATCAATTCGCAAACTCGTCTGATGATGCTCGACAACTCAACGCGGGCTGCTGCATCGGTGGACTTTGGTGGCTTACCAAAAACACCCCGTAAGGCCATTACGATGGGCGTTTCGAGCATTTTAGGGGCCAAACGTGTTGTGCTGCTGGCCTGGGGTGAGCGCAAGGCACCCGTTATAAAGAGCGCGGTTGAGGGGCTTGTAACGGAACTGAATCCGGCTTCGTATCTTCAAACGCACCCGAACGCCTTATTCGTAATCGACGAAGCGGCCGCTTCGGAGTTAACCCGCATGAAAACACCCTGGTTGGTGGATTCTGTTGTTTGGGATAACAAAATGAAGAAAAAAGCCGTCACCCATTTGTCGTTAACCCTCGGAAAGCCAATTCTTAAATTGACTGACCGCGAATATAACGACAACGGGATGAGTGACTTGCTGGCTCAATATGGTCAGTCGTATGACATCAATATCGACGTTTTCAATCAATTACAACATACCATTACAGGCTGGCCGGGTGGCAAACCCAATGCCGATGATACCAATCGGCCAGAGCGGGCCTTACCCGTTCAGAAACGCTGCCTGATTTTTAGCCCTCACCCTGATGATGATATCATCTCGATGGGAGGCACGTTCCAGCGTCTGCGCGATCAGGGGCATGATGTCCACATCGGTTATCAGACTTCGGGTAATATTGCCGTTGCTGATGATGAAGCGCTTCGTTTTGCCGATTATGTGGTCGATTTTAACTCAAAATTCGGCATTAAAAGTCCCGAAGCTACCCGGATTTTTCAGGATGCGGCTACGTCGTTGCGAGAGAAAAAAGACTCCTCAATGGACACCGCCGAGGTGCGCTATGTGAAGGGACTGATTCGGATGGGTGAAGCCAAATCGACCTGTCGGTTTGTGGGCATCCCGGTCGAGCATGCGCACTTTATGAACATGCCGTTCTACGAAACCGGAACCGTAGCCAAAAAGCCGCTCAGCGAAGAAGATATTAAAATCACAATGGCATTGATCGAAGAGATCAAGCCGCATCAAATTTACGCTGCCGGTGATTTGGCCGATCCACACGGAACGCACAAGGTTTGCCTGGATGCCATCCTGGAATCTGTTCGGCGGCTGAAGCATAAAAACTTCATGAAAGACTGTTGGGTATGGCTTTACCGTGGAGCTTGGGCCGAGTGGGATATTCACGAAATTGAAATGGCAGTTCCTATGTCGCCCGATCAGGTGATGAAAAAACGGCTTGGCATTTTCAAACACCAGTCTCAAAAAGATGGCGTTGTGTACCAGGGCACCGATTCGCGCGAGTTCTGGCAGCGGGCCGAAGAGCGTAATGGTGCTACGGCTGGCCTTTATAATAAGCTGGGTCTGGCGGAATATGAAGCAATGGAAGCCTTTGTTCGCTGGCGTTTTTAGTTATTAAACGTACTTAATTATCCTAAACGGATTGCGAAGCCACCCTCTCTCAGGGTGGCTTTTTTTGTATATAGTTTATTGAATGCTACATATATAGCATTCAATAAACTATATAGTTTCAGATGTATTACTTTGACTAACAGCCGTTTAGTATATTTTATATACTCTTGTTAACCCGTAGAGTCAAAACATATTATTTAGATGGAAATACGATCCACACTCTTTAAACGATTGATTAGATGAACGTTTCTTTTACCGGAATTCGATTCTGCTTCTGGGCTTTTGCCCTGTTTTTTTGCTATACGGCTCAGTTTACCATCTTCGCTCAAAGTATACCAACGGGTTTTCGGAATGTTAAAGTGCAGGAGGGCTATACCAGTCCAATGGGTATGGTATTTACTCCCAACGGGCAAACGCTTTTTGTTTGGGATAAGGCTGGCCGGGTATGGGCTTCGGTTTGGAACGGCAGTCAGTATGTAAAGCAAATTACGCCGACACTCGATATTAGTGATGAGGTAGGCAACTGGCGTGATTTTGGCCTACTCAGCATCTGCCTGGATCCAAATTACAAGCAAAATGGGTTAGTGTATCTTTTCTACGTAGTGGATCGATACCACCTGTTCAATGCCGGAACGAGCACGTATAACCCGGCAATGAATGAGTATAATAACGCGAGCATAAGCCGGGTTACCCGGTATCAGTTTCAGGCAGTGAATGGAAATATAAATGCCGATAATGCCAGCCGAAAAGTGCTGCTTGGCGAAACGCGTTCTACGGGCGTTCCACTCACCCACAACTCGCACGCGGGCGGAACAATCTTATTTGGCCGTGATGGCTCACTACTCATCTCGACCGGCGATAATGCTAATTTCAATGGTATTGACATGGGTAGTTCTAATGGAACCTACTTTCAGACAGCCATTAACGACGGCATTATGCGTGCCAACGAAAACGTAGGTGCATTTCGGGCGCAACTGGTAAATTCGTTGTGTGGCAAAGTGTTACGGTTAGATCCTGCTACCGGCGACGGGCTGAATAGTAACCCTTTCTACGACACCGCTAATCCACGTTCGGCGCAATCCCGGGTTTGGGCCGTGGGCTTTCGAAACCCATACCGCATGGCCATTCAGCCTAACACCGGGAGTACATCGATCTCCGATGGGAATCCGGGTACATTATTGGTTGGCGACGTAGGCGCAGATACCTGGGAGGATTTGCATGTTATAAAGCAGGGGGGCGAAAATGCTGGCTGGCCCATGTTTGAGGGGATGAATGAACACCCTCAATATGGACCAGCCAGCCGGACAATGGCCAATAAAGATGAACCCAATCCGGCCAATACCTGTGGTGTGCCCTTTCTGCGTTTCGGCGATTTGCTGAAACAGTCAGCTAATCCTGACATGCCTGCCATACAGGCGCTCAATCCGTGCAGCTTGCAGCCCCTGCCTGGCTTGCAACGACGGTATTTTCACTCCCGGCCTGCCCTTGACTGGAAGCATGGTGAAGATATAACCCAAATACCTATATTCAACGGCAGTGCCGCCACAGGTACAACCATTAGCCCTACTGGCACCCCGACGCTTGGTAAACCGTTCAGGGGCTATGCGTTAACGGGGGGAGCCTACTATGCCGGAACGGCATTCCCGGCGGCCTATCGGGATACATATTACTTTGCTGATTATACGCTGAACTGGATTCGGGCCGCTACACTAAACAGTAATGGGACAATTCGGGAAGTGCGGGAATTTATGCCCCAAAATACGGGGAAGGGTATTGTAGATATTGAATATGGTGCACACGATGGCGCTTTGTACTACGTGAACATCAACAGCGGGGAGATTATGAAGGTCGCTTTCGGGGGTAATCAGCCGCCCATTGCGGTGCTATCGGCCGATAGGCAAAATGGCGGCTCGCCCCTGACCGTTAATTTTCGGGCCAGCAACTCCAGCGACCCTGACGGCGATCCGCTTACCTATGCCTGGGACTTTGGCGATGGAACGACGTCTACACTACAAAATCCAACGAAGATTTTCTCGGGAAGTGCCAGACAGGGATTTACGGTTCGGCTCACTGTTTCTGACGGACAGGGATTAACGGATACTAAAACGACGGTTATTTCAATTAATAATGCGGCCCCAACGGCCAGAATTACCGCTCCCGTCAACAACACACAGTACCTGCTCGATCGGCAGACAAATTATAGACTCACGGCAACTGTGGGCGATGAAAACCCTAACAGCTTAACCTATGCCTGGCAGGTCACCTTGCGCCATAATAACCACGAACATCGGGAACCCGTCGTGACCGATGCCTCACCGACCGTTGCTATTTCGCCGGTGGGCTGCGACGGCGAAACCTATTATTATCTTATTACCCTTAAAGTGACCGATAATGGCGGCTTGACGGCTTCTGATTCTGTTAAAGTCTACCCGAACTGCAACTCCGTTAAACTAACTGTAACCAATGCGAAAGCGACGCCAGATATCAACGCTATGCTGGTATCATGGACAAACCCAACGGTATCATACGATAACGTCCTGGTTGTTGCCAAAGCCGGGTCAGGTTTCTCCGATGTACCCAAGCAGACAAGTTATGCGTTCAATGCCAGCTTTACGGGTAATGGGGCCGTATTGGAGGGTGGAAAAGTAGTTTATCAAGGCAGAAATCAGTCGGTACTGATTACGAATCTTGTGGGCGGACAAACATACTTTTTTCGGATTTATACCCGTAATGGCGTTGTCTGGACAGGAGGTATGGAGGTCAGTGCAGTCCCAACGGCTATATCGTTCGACCCGTCGGCCTGTTACCGCTTCATCTCGCGGGTGAGTGGCGAAGTGCTGGGTGTGGAGAACGGCGGCATCACAGAGGGAGCCATTGTTAAGCAGCGCACCGATGCCAATCTGGCCTGGCAACAGTGGAAATTGACGGCTACGGGCGATGGGTATCACCAGCTGACAGCCAGCCATAGCGGAAAGGCACTTGCTGTAGTCGGTATGTCCATACAGAATCAGGCGACATTGGAACAGTCAGCTTATACGGGCCAGCCTCATCAGCAATGGGCTATCCAGCGGGATGCGCAGGGCTACTATCAGTTTGTGGCTCGTCATTCAGGAAAATTGCTCGATGTGGAAGGCAGTAACCGAAATCAGGGGGGTAATGTGATTCAGTTTACGGCGAATGGTGGCCAAAGCCAGCAGTGGAGTATTGAGCAACGAACCTGTGCGGTACCGGTTCCCGTTTCATTCGATCCATCGGCCTGTTACCGTATCACGTCGCGGGTGAGTGGCAAAGTGCTGGGTGTGGAGAGCGGAAAAACGACCGATGGTGCCCCTGTCAAGCAACGCACCGATGCCAATCTGGCCTGGCAGCAGTGGAAGTTAACGGATGTAGATGGTGGATTTTACCAGATAACAGCCAGTCACAGTGGAAAGGCGCTCGACATCGTGGGCGCGTCCAGGCAGGATCAGGCGTCACTGGAACAGTCCACTTATACGGGCCAGCCCCATCAGCAATGGGCTATCCAGCGAGATGTTCAGGGTTATTATCAGTTTGTGGCCCGGCACTCGGGCAAAGTGCTC